>DATJYO010000011.1:0-318751 GCA_035499555.1 Bryobacteraceae bacterium | reverse complement strand
GCGTGCCGCTCGAGTGACGATGTGGTATGGTTTCTTCACGGCGGTAGGCTCCTTTCGGGATTTCAGTTTGGCAACCGGATTCTATCGAATCGGCGCCAACCGCCGCCTACCTACCTTCAACTAGACTCGGGACGCCCTCCTCTAGCCGGCAAAACCCGTCTGTCCCGCAGCAATGACGCCCTTTGGCGTGTTTGGCGAGCGGATTGGCGTGTTTTGCCAGTGATCGCAGGCACCGGGGATTTCTGACCGGGGATGTTACCGAGGACACTCAGTTCGACCCGGACAATCGTAGCGGTATCCCTCGTCTGGCGCCGGAAGCACGCAAGGCGAATCGAGCTTTGGTAGAAATGATTGCCGCCTTGGCAGCGCGGAAGAACGCGACCGCGGCTCAGATAGCGCTCGCCTGGCTTCTGGCACAAGAACCCTGGATTGTTCCTATCCCCGGAACCACGAAACTGGCGCGCGAGCGGAGATTTTAACTTCGTGCTCACTGGGCTACTGGAATCGCAGAAGGGTGTACCGTGGCCTGGCGCACCAGAATCGGCATCGGGCTCAGCGGATACCGGACGCTGCCCGGTGACAAACTTCGGAGTTAGCGCCGCGAAGCGGTCTCAAGGCCGCTGGGGCGGAGAGCTTTGCAGGAAAATGAATTATGAAGATCGATCGCCGTTCCGTGCTCAAGTATGCGGGTCTGGCGCCATGGTTGCGAGCCGGGTCCGACACCGCCGCCCATGCCGGTCAATCCCCCGCCGGGAAACCGGATTATGCGGTGCACATCACCACCGGCCTCGCCGAGCTTTCGCCTGAACATATCGTCTCCACCACGCTGTATAACGGCCAGTTTCCCGGCCCGCTGATTCGCCTGCGGGAGGGGCAGCGCGTGGTGGTGGAGATTCACAACGACACGGATACGCCGGAGCTGCTGCACTGGCATGGGCAGATGATTCCCAGCGAGGTGGACGGCGCCTCGGAAGAAGGAACGCCTTTCATCCCGGCACATGGTACGCAACGCATCTCGTTCGTGCCGAAGCCCTCCGGCTTTCGCTTCTATCACACCCACGTGGCTGCCTTCGGCGATCTCAATCGCGGCACCTATACGGGACAGGCCGGCCCTGTTTACATTGAGCCGAAGAACGATCCGGGCGCCTACGATCGCGAGGTCTTCCTGGTGATGAAGGAGTTTCTGCCGTCGTTCAGCCAGGGCGGCGACATGGCCCAGGACGCACTGGCGGGAAGGATGATTCCGGCGCTCAAAGAGATGGGAGCGAAGGCGGACCGGGACGCGCGGGTGAAGACGAAGGGCTTCGAAGTAGGCTACGAGCTGTTTTGCATCAACGGCCGTATGCGCGGGCACGGCGAACCCGTCCGTGTGAAACAGGGCGAGCGCGTGCTATTCCACGTCCTCAACGCCAGCGCCACGGAGATCCGCAGTCTGGCTCTACCGGGCCATGTCTTCCGCGTCGTTTCGCTGGATGGCAATGCTGTTCCCACGCCGGCGCACGTCCCGGTGCTGTGGCTCGGCACGGCCGAGCGTGTCTCCGCGATCGTGGAGATGAACCGTCCGGGAGTCTGGTTGATGGGCGACCTGGCGGACGACGACCGCGGGCATGGCATGGGCATCGTGGTCGAATACGCCGGGCAAAGAGGCAAACCGCAGTGGATAGCGCCGAAGCCGTTTCATTGGGACTACACGCGGTTCGGAAAAGCAACCGCGCCGGCGGCGCCCGACGAGACCATGGAGTTCACCATCGTCAAGCGCAATGGCGCGCTGGCCGGATTCAATCAGTGGACCCTCAACGACATTCCGTTCTCGATGAAGACGCTGAAACCGGTCTACACAATCCGGCAGGGCCGCCGATACCGCCTGAAGTTCCGCAACGCCAGTGATGACATCCATCCGCTCCACCTGCACCGGCACAGTTTCGAGCTGACCAGTTTCGCCGGGAGGTCCACCGCGGGCGTGATGAAGGACGTGGTGATGCTTGGCGGATACCAGGAACTGGCGTTCGACTTCGTGGCCGACAATCCCGGCAAGACGCTGTTCCACTGCCATCAGCAGTTGCACATGGACTTCGGATTCATGTCGCTATTCGACTATGCCTGAACGCAGGTTCGCGCGGGGGCGATTATGAATCGGGCGGGACGGCCCGTGCGGCTTTCAGGGCTGAATGCGGAACGCCGTGCCGGCGTTCGATGAGCCGGCCTGCGCGGTCGCGCCGTACACTACGCCTTTGGCGCCCATCACTACGCCGGAGGGATTGGATCCGCTTTTGGAGCCAAAGTCGTGCACGATGGTCTCAGTCCAGGCGCCGCCGGAAACGGCTGGCGGACTCAGCAGGAACGCAGTTCCGTGGTTATAGCTGCCGCCGCCACCCGTCGTGCCGACGAGGGCGCCGCTGCCTGCCGGCACGATGCTGTTAGGGCCCTGTCCGCCGTCAGGTTGGCCGCCGAAAGTGTACAAAGGTGAGACCGTCCACGGTCCCGGAGTCAACTGGAACACGGCGCCCTGGCCGGCCGCGGATCCGCAACTCGCGCCGCAGGCCACACCGTAGAATCCGCCGCCACCGTCGGCCACCAGCGACGTGGGCGACGATCCATCGGCTCCGCCCGCAAAACTGTAAAGCGTCGATTCGGTCCAGGCGTCCCCCGACGCGGGCGGCGCTAACTGCCAAATCGTGCCGCACCCCGGAGAAGGTTGACCGGTGTTGCAGGGACCCGCGCCCCCGCCCGTCGTACCGCCATACAGTGAGCCATTCCACAGGATCAGACCGGTGGGGTTCGCGCCGTCGGCGCCGCCGGTGAAACTGTACAAGACGGTCAGCGTGTAGGCGCCTCCGCCGGAGGCGGGCGGGTTGACCTGGAAGATCTCGCCGTAGCCGAACGCTCCGCCGTTCGCGGTGGTGCCGTAGAGAACACCACCGGCGCTGACAAGTCCATTGACGTAGCTGCCATCGGTGCAGGTGAAATTGTGAATCACGTTCTCTTTCCAGGCACCGCCGGCCTGCTGGAATCGATACAACTCACCGCAGCCGGAGGGACCTCCGTACAGAGATGCGCCAAACACTACGTGGTTTGGGCCGGGCACCACGGGCCCGCCTTCGGAGCCGCCGCCGTGTCCGGGAAACACGTAGATGGTCACCTGGGACCAGGAACCGCCGGAACCGGCCGGAGGCTGCATCAGGAACACGGTGCCGCAATAGGCGCACTCTTTGTCCCCACCGGCCAGACCCGAGCCGTAGATCACGCCCCGGTTGTCGGCCGACCAGAATTTCGCCAGGATAGCGCCCGGCGCGCCGGGGAACGTATAGATCAACTTGAAGGTGGGGTCACTGCTTTGAGCTCTGCCGCAGGACGGCGCCAGCACCGCCGACCCCAACAGCAACAGGCTGGTTACGAGAACATGTCGCGTGCGCATGAATCCGAGGGTAGGACGGCCGTCCGGCGAAAATCAAGTTCGGCCGGCGTCACCGGTACCAGGACGGCCGGATTGCCCTCGTCCGCTCAGCCAGGTAACTGGCATTCAAGTTGCAGATATTGAGACCTTATGATCGGCCAGACCAGTCAGAAGGCTCGTCGAGCGGAACGGTTTCCTCTGACATGTCCCGTACAGGTGTCATGGCAACTTCCTTCAGGGGAAACGCGCGCGGTTCGTGCTAACTGCCTGGATGTGTCGGCAAATGGCGCTTGCATTGAGTGCAGCGTACCATTTGTCTCTCGTTCGAACCTCTACCTGCAAGCGCCCAGTTACGGCCTGATGGGCAACGCCAGTGTGCGTTATTGCAGGCGGCAAGGGGCGAAATACCGGGTCGGCCTGGAATTCACCTGGGCCGCAGCTTTGGCCGAAAAGGGAAGGATAAGCGCTCTCCGCAGTACGGAGTCATAGTCTTGACTCAAGCACGCGGCCCCGGTTCCGGCGCACGTCGGCTTACTGTCAGGGATTTGACGGTCCGCACCCGCTGTCAAGAAAAAGCCATGGGCCGGCATATCCTATCCAACTGAAAATAGGCAAACTGTTATGGCGGCTGCCTTGCGTTAACCCAGACGCACCAGCATTAACGGCTATCGGCATCCGACTGGTGTGCCGCTGAAGATCGAATATGAGCCCGACTGCGCGCCCGGCATTGAGCCTCTGCATGATCGTGAAAAACGAAGAGAACACCCTTGCGCGCTGTCTCAATTCAGTCCGTGAACTGGCTCCCGAACTGGTCATCGCCGATACCGGCTCGACGGATGCGACGGTCAGGATTGCTTCAAAGTACGGTGCGAAGATCGCCGCGTTCGATTTCACCGTGGTTGATTTCGCGGCAGCCCGCAACCATGCCCTGGATCGAGCCAACGGGCGTTGGATCCTGGCGCTGGACGCGGATGAAACACTGGATGCGGCAGGCGTGCCTTTGATTCACGATCTCATGGCGCGGGGCGAAAACGCCGGATACTATTTCCGGCGTCTCAATTACCACCGCGGCCCAGCCGCGCCGACAACAGATCGCATTGTGCGCCTGTTCCCGAATCGGCCGGCCTATCGCTATCGCGGCCGGGTTCACGAAACCGTTGACGCATCCATTCTCGCCGGAGGCGGGAGGCTGTTACCGACCAGCATTTGCATTCACCATGACTTCTCCTCCGACTGCGAGGCGCGGCGGAGACGGAACCTCTGGTACATCGAGATTCTGAACGAAGAGATTGCCGCCAATCCGGAGGACTATTCACGCCTGGATTTTCTGGCCGCGGAATATCACCAACTCGGGCTGTTCGACAAAGCCACGGAGGTCGCGGAACGAATCGCGCGTCTGCGTCCGCTCAATCCGGAAGCGCATCTGTACGCCGGAGCTTATCATCTGGTCTACCGGCACGACTCCAGACGCGCCAGCGCCGATTTCATGGAAGCGCTCCGGCTCCGTCCCGGTTACCCCGCGGCCCAATCATTCCTGGACAGTATCGACCGACAGGAGAACGGATCCGGCGGATATACTTCATCCAATTCGACCCGGCTCGCGGCACCGAATTAGAAGCAACTGGGTGGCACTGCCGGATAACCTAAATATGGGCCGCGTTGGTCTCTGTATCTGACGCGCGCAGGACACGCTATTCTGTTACCACGTGGGCGCCCGACACGGTGGCATCCAGCCGGCCCCTGGCTAAGCGCACCTGAATCGCGGAGCCTGGCGGAGCAGCCTGGCTCTCCTTCACGATGGCGCCCGCATCGTTGGTAACGATGGCGTAGCCGCGTTGCAGGATGAGCAGCGGGCTGAGCTGCGACAGCTTGGCGGAAAGACGTTCCACGGCGCCGCGGCGTTGGGCCAGTTGCCAGCGGGCGGACTGACAGGCGGCGGCGTAGGCGGAGTCCAGCCGGCGGCGGTCCGCCGCGAAGCGCGGACGCAGGTCGAAATAATACAGCCGCGCGGCGAGCGAGCGTTGCGCCCGGGCCGCCCGTTCCAGCAGAGTACGCAGCCGGTCGCGCAGGTGGAACTCCAGCTCGTCGACCCGCTGCGCCTGGCGGCCCATAGCGCGGTGCAGCAGCCCCAAAGGACGCTCGATTCCCTGCTGCTGCCACTGGCGCGCCAGCCCCGCCAGCCGGTAGCGCACGTGGTGCACCAACTTCTGTTCCTGGGCGGCGATACGGTCCAGCAGCTCCCGGCGCGTGCAGACGATCAGCTCCGCGGCGGCGGAGGGCGTTGGCGCGCGCAGGTCGGCTACGAAATCGGCGATAGTCACGTCCGTCTCATGTCCCACTGCCGACACCACCGGCGCCGCGCAGCGGGCGATGGCTCGCGCCACGGCTTCTTCATTGAAGCTCCACAGGTCTTCGAGCGAGCCGCCGCCGCGGGCCACGATCACCAGTTCCGCCCAACCGCCGCGGCTGAAATAGTCCAGCCCGCGGCAGATCTCCTCCACCGATCCGTCGCCCTGCACCAGGGCCGGAAACAGCCGGATGTGCAGTCCCGGAAAGCGCCGCGACAGGATCTGCACCATATCCGAAATCACCGCGCCGCGCGGCGACGTGACGATGCCGATGCGCCGCGGATACCGCGGCAACGGCCGCTTGCGGGCCGCCGCGAAGAGTCCCTCGGCGGCCAGCTTCTTCTTGAGCTGTTCGAACGCGACCTGCAAAGCGCCGTAACCCTGCGGCTCGAGCAGTTCGACAATGAGCTGATACTCGCCGCGGGCTTCGAAGACGTCGATGCGGCCGCGCGCCAGAACCGCCATTCCGTCCTGCGGTTTGAACTTCCAGAAACGGTGCGCCGACCGGAACGCCACCGCCCGCACCTGGGCCTCGCGTTCCTTCAACGTGAAGTAGTAGTGGCCGCTGGCGGCCAGTTTGACGCCGGAGATTTCGCCGGAGACCCAGACGTCGGGGAACTCGCGGTCGAGCGTGGCGCGGATGGCGGCGTTCAGTTCGCTGACCGAATAGACGCGCCGCTGCGGGGTGAAGTCGAAGGCGAACTGGTCCATCAACGCCTCCGGCGGACCGCCGCGCCGCGCCGCAACTCCAGGATCAGGTCCATTACCAATCCTTCGATCTCATCGCGGATATGGCAATGCGTTTCGTAATCTTCGGCAACGGGATCGGCCACATCCCATCGGCGTACTCCGACGGCCAGCTCGGGCGGCAGGTCGATTCCGCTCATGTTGACGATCACATCGAACTGCGCGCGTTCGAGCTGTCGCAGGCTCTTCGGAAATTGATCGCGCAGGTCGATGCCCTTGTCTTCCATCGCCCGCATGGTGTCGGGGGCGATGATGAAGGCCGGCGCCAGGCCCGCGCTGGCGGGAATCAGGACGTCGCTGCCGTACCGGCGCGCGAATGCCTCCGCCATCTGGCTACGGCAGGAGTTGCCGATGCAGATGAATAGCACCCGGGCTTTGGAGATGGGGGGCATGGGATATGGAACGGCAGTCAACACACATCATAGCTTCGATAAGAACAGCTCGTGGACCCGTGAGTCCTCCGTCAGCTCCGGATGAAAGGTGGCAACCAGGTGGGGCCCCTGTTCCACCAGGACCGGGTCGCCCTCATAGCGCGCCAGCACATGCACCTGTGCGCCCACGCGCCGGATTACGGGCGCGCGAATGAACACCGCTTCCATGGCGCCATGGTGCGTGCGCGCCGCGAATTCGGCTTCCGGCGCCAGATGCGCCACGCGGCTGTCGATCTGGCGGCCATAGGCATTGCGCTCCACATCGATGTCCATGAGGCCCAGGCTCTCCTGCGCCGGGTGCGACACGCCCGCCGCCAGCAGAATCGCTCCGGCGCAGGTGCCGAAGACCGGCTTCCGCCGTCCGAATGCCGCGACCGGCTCCAGCAGCCCTTCCTCGCGCAGCAGCTTGAGCATAGTGGTGCTTTCGCCGCCGGGGAGGACCAGGCCGTCGAGCGAGTCCAGATCGGCGGCGGTGCGCACGAAAACCGGATCGGCTCCCAGACGGGCGAGGGTGCGGCCGTGCGCCTCGAAATCGCCTTGTAGCGCCAGTACGCCGACCCGCCGCATCTACCAGCCCCGGGTCTGCAACAGCTCGCCTTCGGGGAGCTTGGAGATATCCAGGCCGGGCATGGCCATGCCGAGTTCTTCGCTGGCTTCGAGCAGCTTCACCGGATCTTTGTAATAGGTGGTGGCGCGTACGATGGCGCGCGCGCGGGCCTCCGGATCGGACGACTTGAAGATCCCCGAGCCGACGAAGGTGGCTTCCGCGCCCAACTGCATCACCAGCGCCGCATCCGCCGGCGTGGCGATGCCGCCCGCCGAGAAGTTGGGCACCGGCAGCCTGCCGTGCTCGGCCACCCATTCCACCAGGTCGAGCGGCGCCTGCAGCTCCTTCGAGGCATGCACCAGTTCTTCCTTGCCCAGCACCGTGAGCTGCTTCATCTCCTTTTGGATCGTGCGCATGTGCCGCACGGCTTCCACGATGTTGCCCGAGCCGGCCTCGCCCTTGGTGCGGATCATGGCCGCGCCCTCCGCGATGCGCCGCAACGCTTCGCCCAGGTTGCGCGCACCGCAAACGAACGGCACTTTGAAATCGCGCTTGGCGATGTGGTGCTCCTCGTCGGCGGGCGTCAGCACTTCGCTCTCGTCGATGTAGTCCACGCCCAGCGCTTCCAGGATGCGCGCTTCCATGAAATGGCCGATGCGCGCCTTGGCCATGACCGGAATGCTGACCGTCTGCATGATCTCGCGGATCTTGTTGATGGGCGCCATGCGGGCCACGCCGCCCTCTTTGCGGATATCCGCCGGTACGCGCTCCAGCGCCATGACCGCGGCGGCGCCGGCTTTTTCGGCAATGAGCGCCTGTTCGGCGTTGGTGACGTCCATAATGACGCCGCCTTTCAGCATCTCCGCCAAACCGACTTTTACGCGAAACGTTTCATCGAGCAACATAATGCGACTCCTTCCTAAACCATAGCCGGCGCGGGTTCCGCGGCGTAGCGCGCGCGGGTACGCTCCAGCTCACTTGAAAAAATCGTGCCCAGCGTGGCTAGGCCGTGGCGGATCTCCTCCGGCGTGAGACCCGCGAAACTCAAGCGCAACGATCCGGGCTCCCAGTGCGACACTGCGAAGTACTTGCCCGGCAGATAGGAGACATTTTCGCGGTGCGCGCGGGCCAGCAACTCGCCGGCATCCAGCGGTTCCGGCAGCCGCACCCATAGATTCATGCCACCCTGGGGACGGGTGATGTGCGAACCGGGGGGCAGGTAGCGCTCGCAGGCGGCCAGCACCGCGGCCAGGCGCTCGGCGCCGGCTTTCAAAACACGGGTGCGATGCGCCGCCAGGCGCCCGGACTCGGCGAAGCGCAACAGCACGGCTTGCGAGAGCTGATCGGTGTGCAGGTCGGCCAGTTGCTTCGACTGCGCCAGCCGCGCGATCAGAGCGCGCGGCGCCAGCACCCAGCCGACGCGCAATCCCGGAAATGTAATCTTCGAAAAGCTGCGCAGCAGGACCACATGGCCGCCATCGGACGAACTCTTGATGGGAGCCAGATGTTCGCCGCGGTAACGGAGGTCGCCATAGATGTCGTTTTCGACCAGCGGCACGCCCGCCGCCTGCGCGGCGCGCAACAAGGCAGCGCGAGACGCGGTGGGCAGTGTGGCCCCGGTGGGGTTCTGAAAATTCGAAGTCACTATGATCATGCGCGGACGCTCACGCGCCAGCGCGCCTTCGAGCGCGGCAATGTCCATGCCCGCCGGACCCACCGGCACACCGATCAGTTGCGCTCCGGCTTCCTGAAACAGGGTCTTCAGCCCGGGGTAAACAGGATCTTCGACAACCACCTTGTCGCCCGGGTGCAGCAGCACGCGCCCCAGCAGATCCAGCGACTGCTGGCAGCCGTTGGTGATAATCACGTCATCCTCGGGACCGGCCAATTGTTCCGCGCGGGCCGCATCCAGCAGGTACCGGCGCAAGGGTTCGTATCCGCTGGGCGAGCCGAGTTGCAGGATGTGCGCGAAATCCGGCCCGGCCATCACTTCTTCGCAACTGGCGCGCAGCGCGGCCAAGGGGAAGAGATGCTCGGATGGGCGGGAGGTGGCGAAGGTGATGGCGTCCGGGCCTGACGGAGCGGCCGCCGGCGGGATGACGCCGGCCGAGCTTTTGAGCTGTTCGTCCCAGTCGAACATGCCGCGCGCCGCCGCGCCCGCCACGAAACTGCCCCGGCCCACCTGGCCGGTGATAAGACCTTCGGATTCGAGCAGTTCGTAGGCGGCTGAAATGGTGGTCCGGTTCAGTCCAAGTGAACCAGCCAATTCGCGGGTGGCCGGCAGGCGCTCGCCCTTGGCCAGCCTCCCGGAATGGATGAGTGCGCTAAAGTAGCCGTATAGTTGCCTGTAGAGCGGGACGTCGGATGCAGTATCCAGATGAGGCTGCAAAACCACGAAATGAGCATACCATATTGGCTGAGGTTAAGGGAAATTGGATGGCCCGTTTAGCCAACCGATACAATAGAGGCTAAATGCAGCATGCCATCTGCAATGAGATTTTTGAAGGTTGGGACTTCGCCGATACCTGCCGCGAGATCCGCCAGGCGGGTTACGACGGCATCGAGATCGCGCCCTTTACGCTGGCCGCGGATCCGGCCGCCATCGGACCGGCACAGCGCGGCGAATACCGCGACATCATGGCCTCCGAGGGTCTCTGTTTCGTGGGCTTGCATTGGCTGCTGGTCAGCCCCCAGGGTCTGCATGTCACCACGCCGGACGCGGCTTTGCGTGGCCGGAGCTGGCAGCATATCCGCCACCTGATCGACTTGTGCGCGGACCTGGGACCGAAGGGCATCCTGGTTTTCGGCTCACCCCGGCAGCGCGGCACCACCGGAGGACTGAGCCGTACCGAAGCCACCCGGCATTTCGTGGAGGGCTTCGCGTCCGTCGCGCCGCAAGCCCGGGAGCGGGGAGTCACGATTCTCATGGAGGCCCTGCCGGTGGGCCAGTGCGACGTGGTTACTTCACTCGACGAGGCCGCCGCGCTGGTCCGCGAAATCGATCACCCGGCCGTGCGGACGATGTTCGATTGCCACAATGCCATCGACGAGACGGAGCCGCACTCCGCGCTCGTCGCACGGCACTACGATCTGATCCGGCATATTCACGTGAACGAACTGGATGGCCGCCACCCCGGCACCGGCAGGTACGACTTCCGGGCGCTGTTCGACGTGCTGCGCCGCCGCCAGTACGCGGGCTGGATCTCGGCGGAGGTGTTCGACTTCACGCCGGGCGCTGAAACGATCGCCCGCGATTCGCTACGCTATCTGAAAACCCAATGAGCAAATACGTTGTTACCGGAGGCGCGGGCTTTATCGGGTCCGCCATCGTGCGCGCCCTGCTGCGGGAAGGCGCGCGGGACGTAGTGGTGCTGGATAATTTCCTCACCGGTTACGAAAGGAATCTCGACGAAGTGCGCCGGGCGATCACCCTGGAACGGGCCGATATTCGCCATTACGACGAAATCGCCCCCATCCTGCGCGGCGCCGACCTGGTGTTTCACGAAGCGGCCATCCCGTCGGTGCCGCGCTCGATCGACGACCCGGTGACATCCCACGAGGTGAACATCGACGGCACGTTCAACGTGCTGCGCGCGGCGTCGGCGGGCGGGGTGCGGCGGGTAGTGTACGCGGCTTCGTCCTCCGCCTACGGCGATACCGAAGTGCTGCCGAAGGTGGAGAGCATGCTGCCGCTCCCGAAATCTCCCTACGCGCTGCAGAAGCTGGTGGGCGAATATTATGCGCGGGTCTTCGCCTCCACCTTTGGCGTGGAGACGGTGTCGCTGCGCTACTTCAACGTCTTCGGGCCGCGCCAGGATCCTTCCAGCCAGTATTCGGGCGTGCTGTCGCTGTTCATCAAGGCGGCCGTGGAACGCCGCGCGCCGGTGATCTTCGGGGACGGCGAGCAGTCGCGCGATTTCACTTACGTGGAGGACGTGGCGGAACTGAATTTGAAAGCCGCCCGGGCGGCGGGCGTCAGCGGAAAAATGTACAACGGCGGCAACGGCGGCCGGATCACCCTCAACGAAGCCTGGCGGCTGGTGCAGAAGATCGAAGGAATAGACATGCCGCCTGCATTCGGCCCACCGCGTCCAGGGGACGTACACGATTCGCAGGCGGATACCACAGCGGCGATTGCGGATCTGGGGCATGCGCCGCGGTTCTCGTTCGAAGAGGGACTGCGGCTGACCATCGAGTGGTATAAGGGCCAAACGGCCGGCTGAAGCGGATCTGCGGGCTTATGCCCAGCGCCGGGCGGCCTTCCCGATACGTGCCACTGCCTCGATCAGGTTGTCGAGCGAATTGGCATAGCTAAACCGAATGTAGCCTTCACCGCAGTCGCCGAACGATCCGCCGTTCAAGCCGGCGACGCCGGCCTCCTCCAGCAGCAGATCGGCCAGTTGCTTCGATGGCATCCCGGTCCCTTGCACGTTGGCGAAGGCGTAGAAGGCTCCGCCGGGAGGGGCGCAGCGAAATCCCGGAATGCGGTTGAGTCCGGCGCAGAACGCCGCGCGGCGGCGCCGGAATTCGTCCACCATGGCTTCCACGGGAGCCTGCGGACCGCAGAGTGCCGCGATGCCGGCGCGCTGCGTGAAACTCGCGGTACAGGAGCACGAGTTCACCAGCAGCTTGGTCATTGCGTCCACCAGCCATACCGGCATCACGCCGTAGCCCAAACGCCATCCGGTCATGGCGTACGTCTTGGAGAAGCCGTCGAGGACGATGGTCTTCTCCAGCATGCCGGGGCAGCCCGCGATGGATACCGGCGGCTCGTCGTAATAAATGCGCGAATAGATTTCATCCGAGAGCACGATCAGGTCGCGGTCCCGGACCATATCCGCGATGGCGCGCATGTCGTCTTGCGGAATCACGCCGCCGGTGGGATTCTCGGGAGAGTTCAGAATGAGCAGCCTGGTGCGCGGGCCGAGGCGGTCGTGGAGCAGGTCCAGATCCAGCGAGAAGCCGCGGCTTTCGAGCAACGGTATGGGGACGGGGGTGGCGCCCAGGGTGCGGATCATCGACTCATAGATCGGAAAGCCGGGGTTGGGATAGACCACCTCATCGCCGGGTTCCAGCAGCGCCAGCATCGGAAAGAAGATCATGGGCTTGCCGCCGGGCACTATGCAGACGTGTTCCGGACCTACGGCAATGCCGCGCCGGCGGGACACGTCCGCCGCCACCGCCTCGCGCAACTCCGGATAGCCGGGGGTCGGGCCGTAATGCGTCCATCCTTCGGCCAGGGCGCGCTGGCCGGCTTCGACGATATGCGGCGGGGTCGGGAAGTCGGGCTCGCCGATCTCCAGGTGAATCACGCTGCGGCCCCGGGCTTCGAGCGCGCGGGCGCGGGCCAGCACGTCGAACGCGGATTCCATTTGAATCCGCTGCATGCGCTCAGCCAGCTTCATTTGCGGAAGAACGGCACGCCGTCGCGGGTTTCCACCAGGGTGACGCGATCGTCGATGGCGACCCGCTCGCCCAAAATCCGGCCGGTGACGCGGCCGCCAGAATCCAGTGTCACGATGGCCGTCTGGTAGGGCACGTCCGCGGCGAACGCCTCGGGCGCCAGGTAAACCACCGTCTCGGTGTACACTGTTCCGGTTTCGCCGCTCATAGGGTTCCCAGAACGGTGACCACGCAGGTGGCCCCCGAACCGCCCAGGTTTTGCGCCAGTCCCAGGGAATGGCGCGGCATCTGGCGCGCGCCGGCTTCGCAACGCATCTGCAACACCAGATCGCAGATCTGAGCCACGCCGGTGGCGCCCACCGGATGGCCCTTGGATTTCAACCCGCCGCTGGTATTGATGGGCTTGGCGCCCGTGCGCGCGGTGTGGCCATCGAAGGTGTAAGGCCCGCCTTCGCCGCGCGGCACGAATCCCAGATCCTCCAGGGCGATGATCTCGGCGATGGTGAAACAGTCGTGCAGTTCCGCCAGTTGGATGTCCGCGGGCGCGACGCCGGCCATGCGATAGGCCTTCTGCGAGGCGCGCCGTACGGCGGGAAAAGTGGTGATGTCCGGCTTCTGGTCCAAGGCCACAAAGTCGGAGGCCTGCGCAATTCCCAGCACGCGGACGGGTTTATCGGTGTAGTCCCGCGCGCGATCGGCCGGCGCCAGCAGGACCGCCGCCGCGCCATCGCTGATCAGCGAACAATCGTACAGGTTCAGCGGGTCGGCGATGGGCTTGCCGTTCATCGCCTGTTCCAGGGTGATGACTTTGCGCATGTGGGCGTCGGGGTTCAGCGCGCCATTGGCGTGGTTCTTCACCGCCACCGCGGCCAGATGCTCGCGCCGGGTGCCGAAGTCGTGCATGTGCCGCCGCGCGATCATGGCAAACAGCGAGGCGAACGTCGATCCGGCCTTGATTTCGCCGGAGCAATCGCCCGCCGACGCCAGGATCTCCGTAGTTTTAGGCGTACTCTGAGACGTCATCTTCTCCACGCCGACTACCAGGACCAGATCGTACACCCCACTGGCCACGCCCGTAAACGCATGGAAAAAGGCCGATCCGCTCGAGGCGCAGGCGGCCTCCACGCGCGTGGCCGGTACGCCCTGGACTCCCAGAGCGGTCGAGACATAGGGCGCCAGATGGTTCTGGCCGACGAACGACGGGCCGGCAAAATTGCCCAGGAAAAACGCATCGATCGAGGACGGCGGCACATGCCCGTTTTGGAGGCATTTCTCACCCGCCTCCACGGCCAGGGAGCGCAGATCGCGGTCGGCAAACGCGCCGAATGGCGTCTTGCCGATCCCAATTACAGAAACAGGTCGCATCGTTCAGCCAGGACTACCCACCACCAATATACAACCGGGCCGGGATAAAATCAGAGATGACGCGCGCGCGGGATATACCTGTGCGCTTTGAATTCCACGTTTCGGAGCTTTCCACGTCATGTTGATAGGACTGTGGAAGCCGTAATTTACGCCCTGATGAGCGAAGCCGTCGACCCTGGCCTGGAACTCCTGGACCGACAAAATAGGTTTGTTTCCAGCCATTTACGGCGGATTTTCGTGCAGATTTACCGTATCGTCGGAAATGTCGCCGACGCCCAGGACCTGACCCAGGAAGCTTTTATTAAAGCGTTGCAGCGCCAGGAGCAGCTTAAGGACGAGCAGAAAGCCGCGCACTGGCTGTCGCGCATCGCCACCAACACGGCTATCGACTTTCTGCGGCGGAGCGGGCGAGTGGCATACTGTGAGATCGACGCGGCTCCGGAAAGTCACGACGAGAGTCCCGAACAGATTCTGCTGCGCTCCGAACAGCACGATTACCTGGAAGACGGCCTGCGGCTGCTGACCGCCCGCGAGCGGGCCGCGCTGATGCTGCGCGACGTAGAGGGTTTGCCCGCCGAGGAAGTGGCGCGCATGTTGGATTGCTCCAAGGCTACCGTACGGTCGCATATCGCCAATGCCCGCACCAAACTGCGGAAGTATATGCAGAAGAGGAAGCCATGACGCACCCTAGTGAAACTGATCTGGCGCTGTATGCCGGGCAGGACCTCGGCTGGTTTGGCCGCCTCCGCGTCACTCGTCATCTGGCGGGCTGCCGGGAGTGCCGCCGGGCGGTGCAGGAATTTGCAGCGGTTTCGGAAAGTCTGGCGGATTTCAATGAACTGCCGCCGATTTCATGGAACCGGCTGGCGAATGAAATGAAGGCCAATATCCACCTGGGCCTGTCGGCCGGAGAATGTGTTCGCAGAGAAGCGCCGGTGGGAACGTTGGCCCGGGCTTTTAGCGCGCGCGCGCTGACGGCTTACGCGGGCGCCATGGCGGTCCTGGTGGCCAGCCTGTACCTGCAGCGTCCCATGCCGCCGGCCGCGCCGGCTGCCGCCAACGGCAGTACCATTCTGCGGGCGACCGCCAATGGGATCGAATTGGATCAGGGAGGACACGCCCTGAGCCTGCTACACGAAGTATCCGACAGCGTGACCTATTCGGCCGGTGCGCAAGGCTCCATGCGGGCCGGCTACGTGGATGCCGATGGCCACGTAACCATCAATGATGTTTATGTCCAGTAGATTTGCGATTCTCTTCGTGGCGGCCCTGGCTGCATCGTACGGCCAGGATCGCCCGCTCGACAACTCGGTGAAGATCAACCTGCCGCCGGATTCCCCGGTCACCTTGATCTCGGCGAACCTGGGCGAATCGCATGCCAGCCAGCGCGGCAGCGCCATCGTGCTGGATCTGGACGTGGCGCTCACGCTGCGCAACGCGAGTCCGAACCGGATCCGCGGTGTGACGGTGCTGGTGGCGGCGCAGGAAGTCACTCCGGGCGGCAAGGCTTCCGTATCGGTTCCCAGCCTGGATGTGGCGCCCAATCAGAATTTTCCGGTACACATCAACCTGCGGCTCCTGCGGCCGATGCAGATGGGGAACGGACCGCTGGTACAGGTAAGCCTGGACGGTGTTTTATTCCAGGATTTCTCGTTCTACGGTCCCAACCGGTTGGATTCGCGCCGCTCGATGACGGCCTGGGAGATGGAAGCGCAGCGCGACCGCAAGTATTTCAAATCCATTCTGGCAGCGCACGGCGTTGACGGGCTGAAACAGGCGATGCTCGAGTGCTTGAGCCGCGAGGCGCAACGCCCGCGCTTCGATGTGCAGGTCTCACGCGGGCCGTCGGTCAGTTCCGCCGCGTCGGCCGAACACAATGTGCGTTTCGCCTTCCTGCACTTCCCGGGCGCCCCGGTCGAGCCGGTGGCCGGTTGGGCCGAGATCGCCGGGAACGAAGCCCGCAATCCCCGGATTGACGTCCGCAATCTCACCGACCGGCAGGTGCGCTACGTGGAAGTCGGCTGGATCCTGACGGACCGGCAGGGCGATCAGTTCGTTGCCGCTTCCGTGCCGGCTTCCGGTCCCCAGTTCAACCTGAAGGCCGGCAGCACCAGCCGGGTCTTGCAGGACACGGCTCTGCACATTTCCAAGGCAGGCGGTCCGGTGTCGATCACCGGCGTCAAGGGTTTCATCGGGCAGGTCGAGTTTGCCGACGGCACCGTCTGGATTCCGGGCCACGATTCGCTGGCCGGCGCCCAACTTCTGGGCATCCTGCAACCTTCGCCCGAGGAGCAGCGGCTGATGGACCTGTACCGCAAGAAGGGCCCCAAGGCGCTGGCCGAAGAACTCAACAAGTTTTGACCGGCGTGCGATTCCGGTGCAAGGCCGGATCGATGGCTTCGGCCATTTTCACCAAATCCAGGCTGCCCCCCAGGAACTCGTGCACCCGCGTAGCCGTGGCCAATGGACTGGAAATGGCGTCCTGGTGGGCGATGACCAGCAGGCGCGTATGCGGCCGGCCGGCCAGCATGGCCCTCACCCGGGCCAGCACGCGCTGGAATTCCTCCCGCAAAATGCGGCGGTGCCCGGGCGCGGTTTCGAGGGGCCGGTTCTTACGTTCCAGCATGCGCTCCTGCGAATCGAGCACTTCTTCGATATGACGTTCTATCAGAATCACGTAGCAGGGTAGCCCGTCCGGCAGGCCGGGAATCAGCGGCGCGACGATCTTTACCGCCTTTCCGCGACCTTTCCACAGGCAGGAGGAGTCGTTCAGCAGGTTCTTTACCGGTGCAAATTCCAGGTAGCCGCGGGGGTTGTCCTCGTCCGCCGAACGCGCGGCATCGGAGAGGACCGGCATGCCGCCGGCGGCCAGCATCTGCATCAGCATGGAGGTGCCCGACCGGGGCAGGCCGGTTACCACGGTCAGGCATTCGGCGAGCGGCGGCATCTCCGCCGACTCAGCGGTACACGGCACGCTGGCGGGGATGTTCGGGATCTCTGCTTCACGCGGGATATCCCGGTCCCGGGCACTTCGCATACAGCGTGCCAGGCGGCGGTGCTCGGCGGCCGATCCGGCGTCGCCCAGATGCTTTTCGAGCAGGTCCGCCAGCCGGATGTGCGCGATCGGAAAATTCGGATTCGCGGCGATCGCCGCGCGCAAAGCCTCGGCGGCCCGGGTGGGTTCGCGCATCCCCGCCAGGGCCCGCCCAAGCAGGTAATGCGCCAGCGGGTGCTGATCGTCTCTGGCGAGCGCCTCCAAAGCCGAGCGGGCGGCGTCGGCGTATTGCCGGCGGCGCAGAGACAGACGGCATAACCCGATATGCGCCTGCGCACTGTCGGGATCGATCTCCAGGGCTTTCCGGTAGACCTCCCGCGCGTCGTCGCGCCGGCCGAGCCGCCGGTAGAGATCCGCGATCTGCAGTAAAACGTCCGGCCGCGCAGGTTGCGCCGCCGCGACCCGTTCGAGCTCGGCCAGGGCCTCGGGGTAGCGCTTCTCGGCCGTCAACACCTGGGCCTTCAAGTAATCGCCGATAGGCAACTGTCCGTTCAACTCATCCACAATCCGCCGCATCTCCTCACGCAGCCCCAAGGCCTGACAGGAGACGAACAGCCGCACCGCGAAACGTTGTTCATCGGGATCGGCGCCATACAGTTGGGTGAAGACGGCATACGCTTCGGCGTGCCGGCCGCCATCCTGGTAAGCCTCGCCGAGATTGTAACGCAGTTCACGAATGGTCTTCTCGACGGCAGTCTGGCGGTTCTCATCCGGCTGGCTGATGTATCCCAACGCGATCATCCGCTCCAGGGCCTCGTGCGCCGCCAGCGGATCGAAGTGCTTGTGCGGGGGATGACGCCCGTCCGGTCCGGGCACCTCGTCCCAACTCGGAATGAACGAAACCGCTGGCGCGTGCAAGAAGACCTGCGACAGCACTTTGCCGTCCATATCTTCGCCTATCGGCAGGCCGTACATCGACAGAATCGTCGGGGTGACGTCCAGGACCGAAGCGCCGCGCAGCCTTTCGCCTTGCCGGATATCCGGCCCACCGATCGCCAGGATGCCCAGCGGGCGATGTTCGACGGCCGGCCCCGCGGGAATGTCGGGAATCGACGCCGGACGCAGGTGGTCCGGATGGAAACCGTGATCCGACAGGAGCACGACTGTGGTTTCCGGGCCGGCTTTGTCCAGCAGTTCTCCCAGCATCCGGTCGTGGAACCGATAAGCCATGGCAACGACATTCCGGTAAAGCTCGAAGTCGCGCTCCCCGACCCACGACTGGCGGGGCGGATGAAACTTCATGAACCCGTGACAGAAGTGATCGATGGCATCGTAGTAGACCGCGAAGAAATCCCAGGGCTGATGGTCCAGCAGCCAGGTGGCGGCCGACTGTATACTCATCGCTTCGGCGAGCGTTCGCATGCACAGCGCCAGCCTTGGGTCACGATCCTGGTCGATCTCTCTCGCCAGGGGGATAAAGGGCTCCACCATCGCCGGCGTGAGACGGTCCGGGTGCATCCGCAGATCCGCCAGTGTGCCGGCCAGTTCGGCGGGGTGTACCGCATGCGGTATCAGCGGCCAGCCCTCCGCAAGCGGGCCGTCGGCCCGGTGGTAATGATCCGACACCATGACGCCGTCGATCGGCTCGGCAGGGTGGCTGGGCCACCATCCGATGACGACGCTGCGCCGCCCGCTTTGATGAAGCATGTTCCACAGCGCTTTCGTTTTGCGGGCAAGATTCGTGACCGGCTGCACGCCGCGTCCATCCGGGGTGGGCTCCGAGAACCCATGGATGCCGTGCTTGAACGGCCGTTTGCCGGTGGCGATCGAAGTCCACAGCATGGGGGACAGGGGCGGGTGCAGCGTGGCGATGGGCCCGTGGGAACCGTTATCGACCAGGCGCCGTACGTTGGGCATTTGCCCGGCGTCCAGGAGCGGGTGGATGACTTTCCAGTCGGCCGCGTCCCAGCCAATCAGGAGAACCTTGCGCCGGGTCATGGTTTGTGCCGGTCTGTTGGGGGTCACTTCGGCGGAAACTGCAGCCGGGGCCGGTAGTGCTTTTTCTTATGGTGGTGGGTGGGGACCACCGATCCGCCGCCGGAACCGCCGCCGCTGCCGCCGCCGCTGCCGCCGCCACCACCACTCCATCCTCCTCCGCCGGAACCGCCAAAAGAACCGCCGCCAAATCCGCCAGTGGGCCCGCCGGACCCCCCTGGAAAAGTGGAGAAGATGGTGCTGCCAACGGGGACTGTCGGCCCGGCCACCGGAAACAAGACGTTAGGCTCGGTCTGCATGCCACCGGCCATGGCCATGATAGGAACCTCTCCATCGCCCAGACCCGAGGGTACGACCAGGTTGATCTGGTACAATCCGGCGCTGGAAATGCCGACGAACGTCGGTTTCACCCCGACATTATTGATGTAAACTGTGACGCCATCGTCGACGGGCGCCGAGCCGGAGAACGCTTTTCCAGCCGGCACGGCAGGAGTGGTCGGGCCGAAGCCAACGCCATACAGCTCGACGGTATCGCCTGGCTGCGCGGCTACGGTGGAGTAACCGAGGACGTCTCCCGTGGGTCCGAGAATATCGTAGGTTCCGCCCCCATACGCGCCCGAGTGATTGGATCGCAGGATGATGCCGGCCACGAATCCCGTCTTGCCGTCCGGCATCTCGAACAGGCAGAAAGATGGCGCAAACTGGTTCAGCGTCACGGTGGAGGCGGCGCTGCCGGCGGCTGTAGTTACCACTACGGATACGGTGCCGGCAGCCGTGTCGTCCGGCGCCTGTAAGTTGATCTGGTCCGGACTGACGTACATCAGATAAGCCGGTCTGCCATCGATCTCGACTTTGGTGCCGCCCAGTGAAATGGGGAAGTCGCCATCCCAGAGCGCAGTCGTATTCGCCAGATGGCTCCCATAGATCGTGACCCACTCACCGGGCTGAATGATACTCTCCGTACCGTAAATCGGAACCACGCCGCCGGGCGCGATTACCGGGGGTTGCTCCTGCGCGGCGCGATCGATCAACGCGCCGGGGCCGGGGGTCCGTCCTTCGCGGGCACGCTGCCGGGCGATCGCCGATCGAACAACTAACGGCAGGTTCTGGGTGCTCGCGAATTGAGGTTTTCCGGGCAAAACACTGGCCGCGGGGGCCACCGGCGTGCTTCGGGTGCCGGCCGCGAGAATGGCCGCCGACGCACTGGTAGCCATCGCCATGGCCGAGCCGGTCACCGCGGCGTAGACGGGCCAATGCTCCGCACTGCGCTGCAGCACCTTCCGCAGCGCCGAGGAACGCAGGGTCGCGAAGTAGGCATCCAAGGCATGGTCGAGATCGAATTGGCCTCCGGAGCCCATCCGCTATGTGAGACTCATCCTTCATTAAGATCGTTTCACAATCTGGCGCTGGCGCCGATACCATGATTTAGGGAGTCGGCGCCCCGGAGTGCTGTAAGGATATCTCCTGAGTGCCTGCCTGGCCGCAAGTCGCCGAGCGTGACCGAGGGCGGGTTGGCCGGAATGCGCAGGTAGCCGAAGTCCGGATCGCCGGGGTTCCTTTCCTGGCCAGGTGGGTTAGCGCGCGGCCGCCGTTCCTGCCGGGAACGCAAGGTGTCTGGCGGCCGGCCGGCTACGGCGCAATGCCCGATTGCATCAGGAAGGTATAGAACGATCCGTTCTGCGGCGCGCCCTTCTGCTGCAGATGAGCCATAATCATGCCAGTTGCGGAATACGGCGAGTAAGTGCACGAGCCCGGGCCCGGCTGGGAATCCGTGCTCTTGATATAGCCGTCCACTTGCAGTTGCCCGCTATCGTTGTACACAAACGCGGGCGGCGCAATGCCGGCCAATTCAGCGGCGACGCACCCGTAGCTGTGCTTCCCCGCCGCGTCATTGTAGGCGACCGTAAAGACGGAAATCAGTTGGCCCGGATTCTTGCCTGGCGCAACATCCATTTGGGTGATGTAGGTGGCGCCAGCCGCGCCCAGAAAGGTACCCGCATTGGTGGCGTCGTTCAGTGAGGCAAACCGGTTGCCTCCTTCCGGAACGTAGCTCCAAGTCCAGTTACCCGGATGGTCCTGCGGATCGGGAGTGGAAAAGACCGCGTAGAAGGCGCCGGACTGACCGCTGGCCGGCATGCAGCTCATAAACAGATACAGATTGTTGTTCGACAGGACCAGGGCCGGCTCGAAAAACTCCGCACAACCGTTAACTTGCGAATTCAGATCGCTGAGATTGGTGGTAACCGGAAACTGCTGCGGATACAAGTCGATGTTCTGCCCCAGATACTCGGGCGTGGCGTTGGCCAGCCCCATCGGCCCGCCGGTGGCCGTCCCAGGAGCCATCGCGATTTCCCAACGCTTGGAGTAACCGACCTGGCTTGCGCCGCCGCCCACCGGCACATAGTAAACGGAGTGGATGCCATACCAATAAGTCACACCGTTGACCACCTGCGGCAGTAAATTCATCACTTCGTGATGGGTGTAGTCGCTGCCTCCGGTGATCGGGTCGGTCACGGGCTGCGAGGTGTACAGGGTCCCCTGGTAATACCAGGTTTTGCCGCCGTCCGTGCTGCTGGCGACGTGGGTGTCGATGCCCTGCGTCCCCAGGGAGATGGTGCGCAGATAGGAGTAAGCCATCCAGAGTGTGCCGGTCTGCGGATCCTGGCGGATGGTGGCGTCGGCGTAGCCGGAGAACGAGCCGGAGGCGGGCGGATCGCCATTGATGGTGATGGCGTCGCACGAAATCGAGGTGAGCGTGCAACTGGTCTGGACAGCGGTGGTGGGCGGGGGCGCGACCTCGATGGATACCTTGCTCGAGGTACTGATCCCGTTCACCTGGAGCTGCAAGGTGATCGCAGCGCCGGTGGGCGTGCCGGCCGGCACCTGCACTCCGACCTGGTACACGCCTACATACTGCGGAGAGAGCACCGAATAGACGAAAGTCGCCTGCACGCCGCCGATCAACACGGTGGGACGCAAGATCGTGTTCACGATGGCCCCGCCCGTATTGCTGCCGCTGAGGACCGTCTGGTCCCCCGCTCCCAAACCGGTGCACCAGATGATGAGATAGCTGCCGACCTTGATGGGATGGGAGAGGACGCCCGCCACCGTGCCGGTAGCCAGAGCGCCGTCGGTATTATCCGTGGCGATGGCCTGGCCCAGCCCGTTGGCGGTGATCGTAAAAATCCCGGGCAGAGCCGCGACTATGCTGACGGTCTGCGAAGCGGAGGAGCCGGCACTGGTGGTGACGACCACGGAAGCCGTGCCGCTGGCGGTGCCGGACGGCAGCACGTCCCACGGCACTTGCGCATTGATCTGCGTGTTCGAAACGAAATACAAGGGCGCATTCACGCCGTTGAAGGTCACCGAGTTTACATTACCCAACGCGATGGGCAAGGGGATAGTGGACGCCAGCACCAAGCCGTTGGCCAAGTTGGTGCCGAAGATGGAGACGATAGATCCCGGCGCCACGCCTCCGGACGCGTAACTGCCGGCGTTTACGATTCCACCCGCATTGACCGCGGGTGTCTGCGCGTGCGCGGCGGCGGCCAGTAATAGTACGGCTACTCCGGCCATTCCTGTCCTCATAAAGTCTCTCCACCTCGAGTTGTCAGAATTGTTTCAAGGTCCTTACGATGCTTTGCCGCGGACCCGCTACAATTGAATTAACACACAGACACGCCGGGGAGTTTCGGCGCGCGCGACCAGGATCGTGCGCAAGGATGCGCCGGCAGCGTTTCGCCGGCTGCTGGCTGAGGGTTTTATCATGCCGCTGGTCCGCCACAAGCCACGTCCGCCGCTTAATCGCTTTATTGAAACTTTATGGCTGTGGGAAGGCTGCCCGCGACCGCATCCCCGCGAGCGGATCCTGCCGGATGGCTCCATGCAGATCATCGTCAACCTGATTGACGATCGTATTCCGCTTTACGACCGGTCGACGGGGGAGAGGCGGGGCGGCACGCGCGGCGTGTTGTTGTGCGGGCCGCGCTCGGAGTATTCCGTTATCGACACGGCCACCCAGGTGGCAGTCTTCGGCTTTCACTTCAAACCCGGCGGCATGCTGCCGTTTTTGCGCATGCCGCTCGACGAGCTGCACGACCAGGAGGTCGGTTTGGATTGCCTTTGGGGACGCGTCGCGGACGAACTGCGGGACCGGGTGCTCTCGGCGCCGAACGATGCGGCTAAATTCGAAGAGGCCGAGAACTACCTGCTGAGCCGCGCCGTGCGCGACTTTGCGCGACATCCCGCGGTGGGGTATGCGCTGGGCGAATTGTGCACGGCTCCCAGCCAGCCGCTGATGCGCATCGCGGAGGGCATCGGCATCAGCTCCAGGCGTTTCATCGAGCTGTTCCGGCACGAGGTGGGTATGCCGCCGAAAGTCTTCGCGCGCGTCCGGCGTTTCCAGAGCGCGGTGCAGACGATTGGGGGCCGGGCCCCCACGATCGAGTGGGCCCATGTCGCGGCGGACTGCGGCTACTACGACCAGGCGCATTTCATCCACGATTTCCGCGCGTTCTCCGGGCTGACACCGTCCGCTTATCTTGCGTCTCGCACCGAGCATCTGAACCACGTACCTTTTGACCCGTAGGTCAATTCCTTACAATACAACCGGCGCGGCCCTGGTCCAGAATCAGCATATGGGGACAGTCAATTACATTCCAGAGGGATTTCAAGCCGTCACGCCGTACTTTGTGGTGCCTGACGGCCCGGCTTTCATGAACTTCCTGGCGCGCGCGTTTGGCGCCGAGCAGATCTCGGTGCACAAGACGCCCGACGGAGCCATCATGCACGCGGAGATGCGCCTGGGCGGCGCCATCATCGAATTCGGACAGGCCAACAGCCAGTGGGCGGCCATGCGGCTGAACACGCACGTCTACGTGCCGGATACGGACGCGACCTATCAGCGGGCGCTGGATGCCGGCGCGAAATCGTTACGGCCGCCGAAGGACGAATTCTACGGCGACCGTACCGCGGGCATCGAAGATCCGGCGGGCAACTTCTGGTGGATCGCCACCCACATCGAAAACGTTTCGCGCGAAGAACTCACCCGCCGGAGCGCCACGCAGGACGCGCACGGATAGGCGCGCAGGCCTCAGCGCACCCCGAACAGCCAGATCTTGACCGGTTCGTAGATCAGGTAGAGCAGTCCGGCGGCCAGCCAGATCATGGAGCTGACCGAGAACGCGCGCGCCGTGATGCGCACTTCCGGCGTGCGGTCTAACTGCAGCAGCGGGCCGCCTTCGTGGGCCGACGTCCGGTCATACAAAAACAGCGGCGCCGCGGCGTACAACGCGAATATGGGAAACCAGAGCGCGGTGACGACTACATTGGGCTGCTCGACGCGCCCGTTGCGCCAGAGGAAACTGAGCGATTTGAGAACGTCCGCAATGGCCAGCACAGCCAAGGCCAGGTGCCGGATGGCCAGCGCGCGCCCGGCGGATCGCAGGCCGGTCATCAAAGTACGCGAACGCTCGATCGCCGCCCGTCCGGAGAGTTTTTCCACGACGCAGACGACGGGCCACAGGCAGTCCCCGACAATCCAGTCCGGCGCGAAGAACCACAGCGATCGCGCCTGTGTCTTCAGGAGAGCCGGCGTATTGCGGACCAGCTTCCAGAAAACCCGAAACGCCAGGAGCCGCCTGACGCGCACCTTTTCATCCATGGCCATCAACGCCGCCGAGGCGCGCAGGACGTTGTCCGAGAGGACGAAGAGGATGGCAGCCAGCAGCGCGACCAATCCGACGCGCACCGCCGCGATGGGCATCACCAAGCGGCTGAATGTCCCCAGCAAGGCCGTCAGCGAAATGATCACGCTATAGATGGGGATGAGCAGGAGAGCGTATGCGGCAAGGTGCTGCATCAGGAACGCCTTCGATCGGCGCAGCGCGAGGAATTCGGCATCCACCGCGTTGTGGAACCGTTGCGCGAACAGGACAGCGGAGGGCGGGCGATCGGCAGGTTCGCGCGCCAGTCCGGCAAGGATCGCATCCGAGACGTCGCCCGGGATTTTTTGCAGGGTGGCCGGGGGAGGGGGATTGCCGGTGCGGTGAAATTCGAACAACTCGCCCGGCTTTCCGGTGAAGGGCAATTCACCGCAAACCAGGAAGTAGGCCACCACGCCCAGGCTGTAGATATCGGAGCGGAAATCGATCTCCCTCCCCAAGGCCTGCTCCGGCGACATGTACGCCGGAGTCCCGATCAGGCTGCCGGGCATGGTCTGCCCGCCGGCGCTGCTGTCGAGCGAACCTGGCGTGGGGTTGGAGGGCGTGCGCGCGAGGGCCACGGTTTCCGTCTCATCGGCGTGGGTGGGGACTTTGGACGGCTGGGTCTCCTGCGGTGCGATCAGGGCCGTCTCGGTCTGGTCGTCCGGCAGGCTTGGCATGGCTGACTCGGTGGCGGGAGGCCTGGCTTCCGAAAGCTCGGTCAAAGGCGATCCCCAATCGCCCAGCAGGTTCATTTTAGCCACGCCGAAATCGAGGACTTTCACGATGTACCCGCCGCGGCCGTTCGGCTCCAGCCAGATGTTGTCGGGCTTCAGGTCGCGGTGCACGATGCCGTGCCGGTGCGCCTCGGTCAGGGCCAGTCCGATCTGGTCGAGCAGGTCCGCGATCAGAGGCAAAGCGATCCGCGGATTCGATTTCTGGAAGTCGGAGAGCGTTTGGCCGTCCAGAAACTCCATGACCAGGTAGGGCATGTCGCCGTGGGCTTCCCTGGCGATTCCGAAATCCGTGACGTTGACGATGTTGGGGTGCCGCAGACGGCCGCACGCCTGCGCCTCGCGCTGGAAGCGGGCCAGAAACTGCGGTTCGGCCGCCCACCGCGGGGCGATCACCTTGACGGCGACCACGCGCGTAGTCCACAGATGCGTGGCCAGGTAGACGTTCCCCATGCCGCCCGCGCCGAGCTGTTTTTCAATACGATATTTGGCGTCCAGAATTTCGCCGATCATTCAGTGGTCCCAAAGCTACAGCCGCCATCATAGCAATCGCCGGGCCCCGGTTCTTGACGCTAATATAGGTTGCTTGGGACCCCTGGCAGCGGCCGCAAGAGGCCGCCAGTGAAAGCCGGCAACGTTCTCGCCGCATTGGCCTGCATCGGGGCGCTCGGAGCCGCCGCGTGCCGGCTGGAGCGCCAGCCGGCCCACATGCCGCGTGTGATCGTGCTGGGCGTCGATGGTATGGATCCCGGTTTCGTGGAACGCCACTGGGACGTCCTGCCGAACCTGGCGCAGTTGCGCGCGCGCGGCAGTTTCAGCCGGCTGGGCACGACCATGCCGCCGCAGAGCCCGGTGGCCTGGTCCAGCTTTATCACCGGCCGCGACCCCGACGCGCACGGCATCTTCGATTTCGTGCAGCGCGACCCGGCCACGATGCAACTCTATTCGTCCATGGGCGAGACCGAAGAGCCGCGCCATTACTTGCCCCTGGGACCCTACGTCCTGCCGCTTTCCAGCGCCCGGGTGATCTCTTTCCGGCGGGGCACCGCATTCTGGCAGACACTCGCGCAGCGCCATGTGCCGGTGGCTATCATGCGGATGCCCACCAACTATCCGCCGCTGGCCGTGGGCCGCGCTTTGGCCGGCATGGGCACGCCGGACCTGCGCGGAACCCTGGGAACGTTCACGTTCTACACCGACGATCCGGAAGAGATCTCGCGGCCGGTGGCAGGCGGCCTGATCGTGAAAGTCGCGTTAGCCGACGGCCATGTCATCCTGCCGCTCGAGGGCCCGCCGAATTCGCTGCGCAAGGACCACGCCTATGCCAGCGTGAACCTGGCAGTCGATGTGGATCCCGTGAATCCGGTGGCGCGGGTCCGCGTAGGCGATGCGCCGGTGGTGATTTCACAAGGCGAATGGACTGGCTGGATGACGGCGGACTTTCCGCTGATTCCGCACATTGTCTCTACGCGCGGCATGTTCCGCATCTTCGCCAAGCAGTTTCATCCGCGGTTCGAGCTCTATATTTCGCCCATCAATGTTGACCCGGAATCCCCGGCCTTACCGGTGGCCCAGCCGCCATCTTTTGGCCGCGACCTGGCGCGCGCCGGGGGCCGCTTCTACACCTTGGGAATTCCGGAGGACACCTCCGCGCTGCGCCAGGACGTTTTTAATCTGGCGCAGTTTCTGCGGCAGACGCGTCTGGTTTTCGCAGACGAACATCGCCTGCTGCGCGATTCGCTGCGAGCGTCGCGGAGCGGTCTGCTGTTCTTTTATTTTTCGAGCATCGATCAAAATTCGCATATCCTCTGGGGCCGTCACGAAGCGGAACTGCTGGAGGTCTATCGCGAAGTGGATGCCGCGATCGGCGAAGCCATGCGGAGCGCGCCATCCGCGGAGCTGATCGTGCTTTCCGACCATGGGTTCGCCAGTTTCGACCGCGCCGTGCATTTGAATGCCTGGCTGCGCGACCACGGCTACCTGGCGCTCCGCGGGCGCCCGGGAGACGAGACCACCCTAGGCGACCTGGATTGGGCGCACACCCAGGCTTACGCGCTCGGGTTGAACGGGCTGTACGTGAACCTGCGGGGCCGCGAGCAGCACGGAATCGTCGAACCGGGGCGTCCAAGCGAGGCGCTGATCGCCCATCTGCGGGAACAACTGTTGGCCTTTCGCGATCCGGCCAACGGCCGGCCGGTCATTACGGCCGTCTATGAAAGCCGGCCCGCGAAAGAAAATGCGGCCGCGGCGCCCGACCTGATCGTCGGCTACGCCGCCGGCGATCGCGGCTCGTGGCAAACAGGCTTGGGCGGCACCCCAGCCGTCGAAATCGAAGATAACAACGATCCCTGGATCGGCGATCATTGCATGGATCCGGCGGCGGTTCCGGGCGTGCTCTTCACCAGCCGGCCGATGGCCCTGCACCATCCCCGGCTGCAGGATGTGGCCGGGATCGTGCTGAAGTTGTTCGGCGGCTGACAATTGATCTCCGTCCGAGGGTTATAATCTGGTTCATCGTGGCAGCCGGCAACAATTATGTGCTCGTAATATTCGATAGCTGCCGGTATGACTCCTTCGTGCGCGCGCGTCCGCGCACGATGCGCAAACTGGGCCGCGTGGAACGCCGCTGGTCCTACGCCACCTGGACCGCCCCGTCGCATTTTAACCTGCTCATGGGACTGATGCCGCACGTCAGCCCCAAGCACGTGTTCGCGTCGGAATACTACAAGAAAGACTTCGTACGATTCAACGAACGGCTGGGCCGCACGGACATACAGTTCCGATCGCTGGTGCCGCAGCTCTACCTGCCGCCGTTCCTGAGAGACTGCCTGGGCTACGCCACGCACGCCCGGGTGTCTCTGCCGGTGCTGAATCCGAAGACGCCCGTCAACCACGGCTTCGACAGTTTCCGCCTGATGGCCAAGCACAACGATATGCGGGCCATGGTGCGGGAAATGCACTTCTCGCCGAAGCGGCCGTCCTTTTGGCTGTTGAACGTCGGCGAGACGCATTATCCCTACGCTTTGCCCGACGAACCGGAGGATGCCTGGCCGCACGTGCAGGGCGTGCACGGGGTGTTCAAACACCTCGACGATCACATTGTGGGCGGCAAGCTGACAGCGGGCAAGGAGCGTTTCTTCAATCAGAAGAAGCTGGACGAGCTGCGCGACCGGCAGGTGGCGGCGGTGAAATATCTGGACGGGGTGGTGGAAGAGCTTTTCGATATCGTGCCCCCGAACACCTACATCACGATCACGTCGGACCACGGCGAGTTGTTCGGCGAAGAGGGCTATTTCGGGCACGGTCCGATCATGCACGAGAAGGTGCTGGAGGTGCCCTTCGTCGAGGGCAAGCTGCGGTGAAAGCCGGGCACTTCTTCAAGCCGGGCGGCAGCCTCAGGACCGCCATTGCGATCGCCTTTCTGGCTGCGGCGTGGTTCCACCCGCACGGGGGAGCGGCGCAGCTTGCTTATATCGGTCCGGGCGCCGGCATTGCCTTTCTGGGCTCTTTTCTGACGCTCATCGCCGGCTTTTTTCTCAGCCTGCTGTCCCTGTTCCTGTGGCCGTTCCGGATGGCCTGGCGCGCGTTCCGGCGGCGCAAGAGCTTGCGGCATGCGCAGGTGAAGAAGATCATCTTTCTGGGCCTGGACGGTTTCGATCCGCAAACGACCGAGCGCCTCATGGCGGAGGGCAAGCTGCCGAACCTGGCCCGCCTGGCGGCGGAGGGCAGCTACAGCCGGCTGCGCACCACTTTTCCGTCGCTGTCGCCGGTGGCCTGGTCCACGTTCGCGACGGGTGTCAGTCCGGCGCGGCATAACATCTTCGATTTTCTGGACCGCAGTCTCAAGTCGTACCAGCCGCGGCTTTCGTCGGCGCGGGTGGGCAAGCCGGAGCGGGTGCTGCGCCTGGGCCGGCGGCGCATTCCGTTCTCCCGGCCGATCCTCGAACTGCGGCGCAAGAGCCGGCCGTTCTGGAAGATACTGGGCGAGCGGGGCATTGGATCCACGATCCTGCGTGTGCCCGTCACCTTCCCGCCGGAGAAGTTCGACGGCCGCCTTCTTTCAGCCATGAGCACGCCGGATCTCAAGGGCACGCAGGGCAGCTTTTCGCAGTTCACCACGCGGATCGAAAAAGCAACTTACGAGAACGGCAGCCGGTACCCGCTGCGGCGGGACGGCGGCGGTTTTGCAGGTGAGATCGAAGGGCCCGACGATATGTTTGTGGAGGGTGGCGCGCCGCTCCGCATTCCGTTCCGGATCGAGCGCCGCGGCGGCGCCTGCGAATTGCGCGTACAGAGGTGGCGCTGCCGGCTCGATCCGGGTCAATACACGGACTGGCAGCGGCTTTCGTTCCGCACGGCGCTGGGAGTGGCGGTGAGCGGCAAGGCCCGGTTTCTGCTCACCGAGACCGATCCCGAATTCAGTGTTTACATGTCGCCCATCAATATCGATCCGGAGCGCCCCGCGCTGCCGATCAGCCACCCGCCGTATTATGCCGTCTATCTGGCGAACCTGCTGGGCTCTTACGCGACGGTCGGCATGGCGGAAGATACCTGGGCCCTGAATGAGGGCGTCATCGACGAAGACGCCTTTCTGGAACAGGCGTGGTCCATCTTTGAAGAGCGGGAGGCAATGTTCCGGGATGCCCTGGAGACCACCCGCCGCGGCGTGGTGGCCTGCGTCTTCGATACCAGCGACCGGCTGCAGCACATGTTCTATCGCCGCACCGGCACCGCGGACCGGCACGCGGGCACGATCGAGGAAATGTACCGGCGCATGGACGCGCTGGCTGGAAGAACGCTCGCGTTTGCGGACCGTCACACGGCGGTGTTCGTTCTGTCGGATCACGGATTCTGCGCCTTCCGCCGGGGCGTGAACATCAACTCGTGGCTGCGCGAGAACGGTTATCTGCATCTCCGGAACGGGGACGGTGAAAGCGGATCGTTCTTCGAAGGCGTGGATTGGGGCCGCACGCGGGCGTATGCACTGGGCTTGGGTGGATTCTACCTGAACCTGCAGGGGAGGGAAGCGCGCGGGATCGTCGCCGCACACGAGGCGGACCAGTTGAAGCGGGAGATCGCCGGCCGGCTGGCCGCTCTGCGGGACAACAACGGCGCGGCGCCCATCCGCACGGTTTACCAGACCGCCTCGCTGTATCGGGGCCCGTATCTGGATGCCGCCCCGGATTTCATCGTGGGATACAACGAAGGATACCGGTGCTCCTGGGAAGGAGCGGTGGGCAAGGTCGCGGCCGAGGTATTGTCGGACAATCACAAGGCCTGGAGCGGCGATCACTGCGTGGACCCGGTGCTGGTGCCGGGGGTGTTGTTCGCGAACCGTAAAATCGCCGCCGCCGATCCCGGAATCGAAGACCTGGCGCCAACGGCTTTGCGGCTGTTCGGTATCGCGCCGCCGGCGTGGATGGAAGGGAAACCGCTGCTGTGAATATCAAGCTGAAGAAAGAGCTCGGGCAAAAGGTGAAGAAGGTCGCCGCGGCGGGGGGCTACAGTTCTCCCGAGGAGTTCGTCGAACACGTGCTGGAGCGCGAAATTGCGAAGCTCGAGGACGCGCAATCGGACGAAGAGATCGTCCGCAAGCTGAAGGGGCTCGGCTATATCGACTGATGCTGCCGGCGGCGCACTTCTGGAGTCTGACCGCCATCGCCGCGGCCGCCGGCGCCGCCATGCTGTGGGTCTTCCGGCGCTTCTCCGATCAAGCCGCCGTCGCCCTGGCGAAGCGCCGGCTATGGGCCTGTCTGTACGCGTTCCGCTTGTTCGGCGATGAGCCGTCCCTGATCTTTCGGGCGCAAAAACAACTGCTGATCTGGAATGGCCGCTATCTGGCCCTGATGCTGCGTCCTGCCGCGGTCATGATATTGCCCACCTTGTTGTTGCTGACCGGGCTGGATGCCATTTACGGCCACCGCCCCCTGGCGGCAGGAGAATCCACCGTGGTGACCGCGCAGTTCAGAAGCGGAAGCGATGTCGATGGAGTCGCGGCGTCGCTCGAAGGCCATGGGATCGCGGTGGAGACTCCGCCGGTGCGCATCCCGGAGGAACGCCAAGTCTGCTGGCGCGTGCGCGTGACGGGCGCAGGGGATGGCAGCGTGGTGCTCCGCGTTTCCGGGACCGTTATCAGGAAAACTCTCCAGTCTGGCTCCGGCATCCGGTTTATTCCTGAGCGCCGCGTCTCGTCGCCGTTTACCTGGCTGCGTTATCCGGGAGAGTCCCTTTTCGCGGACAGCCCGGTAAGTTGGATCGGTATCGCCTACCCTCCGGCCAGGATCGCCGTCTTTAGTTTCGAGGTCCATTGGCTGGTCTGGTTCCTGGCGGTCAGTCTGCTTGTGGCTCTGGCGCTGGGCAAGGCTCTCGGCATCCGATTCTGACCAACCGGTATTTGTACCCACTTATCAGTTTTGGGGCTTGACACGCTGTCAAAAGAGGACTATGGTATATTTCGACATACCAGAGTTTCGGGGTTAATTCTGAGATGCGGTGTGCATGGGTGAATGCACGATCCGCAGGGGCTAGCCTCGGCTAAACCAGGACGCTACCCGGGTGTGCCCCTTCAGCGAACCCAAGAGAGGTTAGTGAAATGAGAATCAGGCTGCTCTCGATTCTTTCAGTGTTCGCGCTATGGCTCTTGCTGCCCGCAGCGATGCTGGCCCAGGGAGAACGGGGCGCAATTACAGGTACAGTAACCGATGCCAGCGGCGCGGCGATCCCGCACGTCGAAGTCATCGCCCAGGAGACCCAAACCGGTGTTGAATCCAAGGCCGTGACGACCGACGTCGGCCTGTACCGGATACCCTATCTGCCGCCAGGTATTTATCGCGTATCCGCCGGCGCCGCGGGCTTCAAGACCGCGGTCATCGAACGCGTGGAAGTCGCGGTGGCGAGTGTGGTGACGGCCAATCTGACACTCGAGGTGGGCGCGGTCAACGAGAGTGTCACGGTAAGTGCGGAGGCCACGCACCTGGAATCGTCCACGTCCGAATTGGGATACTCCGTGTCGGAAGCCGATTATCACGCCTGGCCCATCGACAGCAACGACGACGGCCAGAGGCAGATCCAGAGTTTCATCTTTAACAGCCTGCCCGGCACCAGCGGAGACTCCTACCAGGGCACCATTAACGGCGGACCCCAGTTCTCCCACGAAGTGCTGATTGAGGGCATGAGCATCGGCCGCGCCGATGTCGCCGGCGACACGGCGGAATACACGCCCAGCGTCGACGCGATCAGTGAGTTTACCCTGCAGACGGGGGCGCTGAGCGCACAGTACGGCGGCGGACTGACGGCGGTGGCCAATTTCAACGTCAAATCGGGAACCAACGAATTCCACGGCTCGGCGTACGATTACGTGGTGAACGACGCGTTGAACGCGAATTCGTTCGACAACAACGCCTTTGGCACGCCGAAGTCGCCATTCAAGCAGAACAGCTTCGGCGCCAACCTGGGCGGCCCCGTGACGATCCCGAAAATCTACAACGGCAAGAACAAGACCTTCTTCTTCTTCAGCTATGAAGGCGCCCGCAAGCGCAACTACAGCCCGACGGCCTTGCGGAACCTGCCGACCCAGAATTTCAAGGAAGGCGATTTCTCGCAAATGCTGGATCCGTCATTTACCGGCAGTTCGGCGTCCGGAACCTCGATTGTCGATGGCGCCGGAAATGCGGCGCTGTTCGGAGCCATCTACGATCCGCACAGCACGGTCCAGTTGCCGGACGGCAGTTACAGCAGGACGCAATTTCCCGGCAATTTGATTCCGCCCACGGACATCAGCACGGTGTCGGCAAATATTTTGAAACTGGCGCCTATTCCCAACCCGCTTCTTTCCAGCCTGCTGCGCAACTATCCGGGCGTGGCCAATCAGCCCTGGTTCGACCTGAACACGTACGGCGGCAAGCTGGACCATTCGTTCAACAGCAAGCACCGGATGGCGGTGTTCGTGAATTCCAACGAGCGTCTGCGGTACAACGGGGCCGGCCACGCTTACGAGCCGATCCCCGGCAGTGCTACGGGTACTTTTGCCCTGCAGGACATTCTGGGAACCATGATCCGCGCCACCGAGGATTGGACGATCAGTCCGAACTGGCTCAACCATTTCGGTTTCGGCTACAACCGTTTTAAGAACGCCAACAGCTCCATCACGCTGAACCAGGGCTGGCCGGACAAGATCGGTTTGGACGGCGTGCAACAGACCACCTTCCCGCTGATCACTTTCACCGGTCCGAGTACGCTGAGCGGCACCATGAACCAGATGGGCCGCAACAACGCGGGTGTGGAGCCGAACGGCAGCTATATCGTGCAGAACGATACCACCTGGGTGCACAGCGCGCATAACATCCGGTTCGGGCTGGAGATCCGCAAGTATTACTACGATCAGGATTACAGGGGCGGTACTTCGGGCGGCTTCAAGTTCAGCAACGACCAGACCGCGGACCCCACGGCGCTGGCCTCCACGGGCAACGCGTTCGCCAGTTTTTTGCTGGGCGCGCCGTATAGCACGTCGTTGAACATCTCGCCGGTCAATCCTGCCTCCCACTTCTGGAATCCCGCGTTTTACATCGCTGACGACTGGAAGGTGTCCCACCGTCTGACCTTGAACATGGGGTTCAGGTGGGATATCGTGGGTGCTCTGACGGAGGCCCAGAACCGCTCCTCGGGGCTGGATCCCACCCTGGCCAATCCTGGCGCGGACGGGTATCCAGGGGCATTGGTGTTCCTGAGCCAGTTGCATCGCGGCTCTTTCCAGAACACGTATTGGAAGGAGTTCGGGCCCCGCTTCGGCTTTGCTTACCAGTTGAACTCCCGCATGGTGCTGCGCGGCGGCTACGGCATCATGTACTCGCCGCCGATCGCCAACCAGTTTGGGCTGGCCAGCATCGACGGGTATGATGGCAGTCACAATTACTCGGCCAGCACGCGCGACCCGCGATTCTACTGGGACAACGGTTACCCGGCTTATAACTTCACCCTGCCGGATTTAGACCCGACCCTGGATAATGGTCAGAGCGTTGCTTATATCCCGAGTAATTCGAACCGGCAGCCTTACTCGCAGAACTACACACTCGGCTTCCAGTTCCTGCTGCCCAAGGATACCACCCTGATGGCGTCCTATGTGGGCAACAAGGGGACCCGGCTGGGCGCTTCCGGTTTGAACAATCTGAACCAGCTCAATCCGAAATATCTGTCACTTGGCGATGAACTGCTGGACGACGTCAGCCAGCACCCGGACATCCCGCTGCCGTACCCCAGCTTCAGCGGGACGGTCGCGCAGGCGCTGCTGCCCTACCCGCAGTACGGGCCGGGCGGCGTCTATTATTTCTTCCCTTATTTCGGGACGTCGCACTACGATGCGGCGCAGGTGGTGGTGAATCATCGCACCGGAAAAGGCCTGAGCTTCCTGGTGAGCTACGCATTCCAGAAGACCATCAGCCTCACTGACAGCAACCTGTACGGCTATACCAACGGTTCGCAGGATGTCTATAACCGCCAATTGGAGCGATCCGTGGCGGGATTCGACCACACACAGCAGCTCAAAGTGACCTGGATCTACGAACTCCCGTTCGGCAAGGGCAGGACGTTCCTGAACCAGGGCGGCCTGGTGAACCAGGTTTTAGGCGGATGGACCGTCACCGGGATCCAGACCTATCAATCGGGCGATCCGCTGTCGTTTAGTTCAGGGATCGACACCAGTGGCTACCTGTTCAACGTTTTGGGCGATGTCCGTCCGGACGTACTTTCCGGCGTGGCTTTGAAGGTTCCGTCGGGACAACAAGGCGCATTCGATTATGCCGGCGGCAATGGACAGGCGTACATCAACACGGCGGCCTTCGCTCCACCCCCCACCACGCCAAACGGCGTGGTTCTGCGCCTGGGCACCGCGCCGCGGGAATTCGGGAACCTGAGGGGGCCGTGGCAACCCATGGAGTCGTTCGGGCTCTTCAAACGATTCCCGTTCCGGGAGGCGAAGTACCTGGAGTTCCGCGCGGACTTCATCAATGCGTTTAACCGGGCGGGACGTGCCGATCCCGACACGAACCTGAGCGACCCCACTTTCGGCCGCATCCTGGACGTGGCAGATGGGCCGCGCGAGATCCAACTGGCGTTGCGCTTGACGTTCTGACGCCGCCTCGACCCTGAGACACGGGAGTACCGGCGGGCCGTCAGGCTGACGTAGTGCTGTAATACAAGCATGGAGTTCTACAGGCGTGCCCGCGTTCTTTGCGTGGCTGTGCTCGCGTTCTGCCTTTTGACGTGCTGCCGGCGCGCTGAGCATGCGGAAACACATTTGCGGCCTCTCAACCTGCTGGTCGTCACGATAGACACCCTGCGTCCCGATCATCTGCAGTGCAACGGGTACGCGGGCATCGAGACGCCCAACCTGGACCGGGTGGCGGAAAGCGGGACGGTGTTCGAGAATGCGGTCACGCAGGCGCCGCTGACGCCCCCTTCGCATGCCAGCATTTTCACCGGCCTCAACCCGCCCACGCATCACGTCCGGGATACCGGCGGATTCGTGCTGCCGGCCTCCGCCACCACGCTAGCCACGATTCTGCAGCGGCAGGGATGGCACACGGCTGCGTTCATCAGTTCCGCCGTGCTGAAGCGGCGTTTCGGCCTGGACCAGGGCTTTGCCGTCTACGACGATCAGATGCCCAATCCCGGCCAGGGGCATGCCTACGAGGAGGATGCGGAACGCCGGGCGGGCGTGACCGTGGATCACGCCATTCAGTGGCTGGCGACTCAATCCGCCGAGCCATTTTTCCTGTGGGTTCACATCTACGATCCGCACGCGCCATACGACCCGCCGGCGCCGTTTCGGGAACGATACAAGGGCCGGCTGTACGATGGCGAGATCGCCTACGCGGACCAGGAACTGGGGCGGCTGTTCGATGCGATCCACCGGAAGTCGCCGGATCGCACGCTGACGGCAGTGCTGTCCGATCACGGCGAGAGCCTTGGCGAGCACGGCGAGTTCACGCACGGCGTGTTTCTGTACGATGCGACGCTGCGCATCGTGTTCATGATGGCAGGTCCCGGAGTGCCGGCGGGCATGCGCGTCAAGCAGCAGGCCCGCACCATCGATTTCCTGCCCACGGTTCTGGATCTGATGGGAGGCCCGCCGCCCGCCGCCGTGCAGGGCGTCAGCCTGAAGCCGTACTTTGCCGGCAAAGACGCCGCTACTGCGGTCTCCTACGCCGAGACTCTGTATCCCAAGATCAACATGGGATGGGCGGAGCTGCGGGCCATTCGCACGAATCGCTGGAAGTATGTGCGCGCGCCCAAGGCGGAACTCTACGATCTCTCCCAGGACCCTGGCGAGACCCAAAACGTGATCGCCGGTCACGGGGCGGAGGTGGCCAAGTTCGAAGCGCAACTGAAGGCGGTGGTCGGCGGCGGGACGGAGAAAGTAGAGACCGCCGCGCTCGACGAGCACACCCTGAGCCAGTTGAAGTCCCTCGGATACGTTTCCGGATTCACCTCCCGCTCGTACGATCTGAAGGGCCAGGGCATCGACCCAAAGGACCGCATCGGTGTCCTGAAGCTGCTTCAGACCGTGGAGACGGGACGGTCTCAACTCACGGCGGCGCGCCGCGTCGAACTGCTCCGGCAGGCCCTCTCCGCCGACGCCGGCGATCCGCATATCTACTACGAACTGGGCGCGGAATACGAGAGGGCCGGGCGGTCCGACGAGGCCATGAAGCTGTACCGCGAAGCCGTAAAAAATGGGATCGAAAGCGGCCGCCTGCATTCCCGGATCGCGGACCTGCTGGTGCGGGCGGGCAAGAAGGCCGCGGCGATTCCGGAATACGAGCTGGCCGCCCAGTTCAATCCCGCGGACCTGCAAAGCCAGGCGAACCTGGCGACCGCATATATGGAACAGGGGCGGCTGCCGGATGCGGAACGGGTCGACAAATGGATCCTCACCGTCGATCCGAAATACGCAGCGGCATATAACGGCCTGGGCGTGATCGCGATACAGCGGCAGGACACGGCCACCGCCCGCGGCTATTTCGAGAAGGCCGTGCAGATCGATCCCGATCTGGTGGACGCGCAGCTCAATCTCGGCCTGATCTACAAGATGGCGGGAGACCGCGCGCGCGCGCGGGCGTGCTTTCAGGCGTTTCTGTCGAAAGCCTCGCCCGCGCAGTACCGCGAGGTCATTCGGCAGGTACGCGAGGAGTTGGCCGGGCTGCAATAGGCTGCAGCGCGGATTCCACTTTTACCGTCCCCAGATCGTACCATCCGTCTGCCGCGCGGCCCTCGATCCCCAGCTTGATCGCCGGCTGGTGTGTGCGGGGATCCAGCAAGCCCACGCGGAGGCGGCACGTTCCCGGCGTCAACCGAGGCACGGCGACCGGGGTCTCCACGACCATATCGCCCGGCAGCCACTTGCGTAAGTCCTCCGGCAACGTCACCACCTCATGCTGGCCGTCCGCCGCCTGAAATGCGAGTGCCAGCAGATACGGGCGGTACACCGGCGCGACGCCGCTGTTCACCCACCACATGCGCACCGGCATGGCATCCCCGGTGCGCACCGACGCGGGATACTCCATCCGCCGCAGCTCGAACCGGTATCCCATGCGGCGCTCGAAATCCTGGAAGGCATCTTCGAACTCCGGCGGAATCGCGCTCGATTTGATGTTCAGCGAGGTGACGTGCCAGCGCAGAGCTTCTCCCAGGATGTAACGGACGTCCCACCCGCGCTGCTTCCAATAACCGGGCACCCAGCAGGTTTCGAAGGACACCGGGCTGCGCTTCCACACGTCCTGAATGCCGGTGCGCGCGATCTGCTCCGGATAGAAGTCCAGCATGTGGCACCAGTTCGGCCGGAGGTCGCCCAGGCAGTCCATGCGCCAGCCCGCGCCGCGGCTGGTGCCGTAGGCCAGCGCCTCGGGCTGATCGAAGTTCATCAGCAGGGGCGTCGCCGGAAAGGCGTCGAACCAGATGTCGATCAGCTTCTTCTGGTACGGAAAGGCCGGCATGTAGTCGCTCCAGCCTTCGCCCCAGTAGCCGACCGAGGAAATATCTACGGTGTCCAGATCGGGATGGCCGTTATAGCGTTGACCGGCGGCGCGCACCAGGTCGCCCCAATACTTCAGGTACAGCGGATCGCTGAAATCCGGCTCCCAGATCTTGGCGCCTTCCGGGTTGGCGCGGCGGGCGCCGCTTTTCCGGTACCACTCCGGCAGCGGGTGCCCTTGATCGTAAGGCATCAGCCGGATCGCGAGAGCCTGGCCGTGCGCGTGCGCCTGCTCGAGCGCGCGGTCGACGATCTCCCACCGGACGTGTCCCTTCTCCGGTTCGAGAGTCTCCCAGAACCACCGGCAGTAGGCGATCGTGGAGCCGGGGAACTTCACATCGGGCGCCGCCGCCAACGCCCCGGTGGGCCCTTCTTCCGACCACTTCAGAGCCGAATTGAGGGCATCGCCGTTGAAGCGCTGAAACGTCTGAATGCCCATGCCCGGGTTGACCAGCACGTCGTCGATGCGCTTAGGATGCACGACCACCGTCTGCGCCAGACCGGCGATCGCCCAGCAGGCCAAAAGTGTGATTGCGCGCATGGATTTACCTTCCCGGGAACAACTCTGGCGTGGCGATATCGACGGGCCGGTCCGCGCCGTTCACCGCACCGTGCCACACGCTGCCGCCAAAAGTAGTGATGTAGATGCTCTGCGGGTCGTCCGGATCGGGGATGACGCGGTGTCCCCATTTGAAGTTGTAGCCCGGGATGCGCGCCCAATGCTCGCCGCGGTCGGCCGAGCGCCACGCCGACGATTCGAATCCGGCGGCGTACAGAATGTCCGGACTGCGCGGATCGATGGTCACATCGTAGACGTGCCGGTCGCGGTCCAGGACCGTTTGCCAGTGCTGCCCGGCGTCCGTGGACAAGAAGACCCCACCGCCATCGCCGTGAACTCCCGCCGCACGTCCCCAGGCCGCCAGGTACAAGCGCCGGGGATCGCGGGGATCGATGGCCAGGCCATTCGGGCCGTTGACGCCCGCCGGCAGCGGTACGGGCGACCACGACGCCGCGCCATCTGTGGAACGGTAGAGGGCGCCGTCGCCCGCATTGCCGATGCTGCCGTCCTCGCTACGCCGTGCGATCACCACATAAAGGGACTTGTCGGATGCGCGAGCCAGGCGCCAGGCGAACGGCTCCTTCTGGGTGATCCCATTGTTTTTCAATTCCCAGTTCGCGCCGCCGTCGACGCTTTTGTAGACTCCGCGCCCGAATGCCGCGACGTACAGCACGCGCGCGTTTTCCGGGCTCGCCGGATCGAGCAGGATGTGGGTGGGGGCCGTCTCCGGCATGCCCGCGTTGGAACGCTGCCAGGTGCGGCCGCCGTCCGCGCTGCGGCACACGCCACCGCGATACGAAAGCACGGAGGCATGCCGCCACATCTTGGGCCGGGGCAGATCGTGCGTGTAACTCATCACGCCCCACATGCGGCCGCGCACCGCCGGATCGAACTCCACCCAATAGGTGGTGTTGGTCCACGAGCGCGGTACGCCTTCCACCGACCGGCTCCAGGATCGCCCGCCATCTTCACTGCGAAACAGCCCAATGTCGGTGTAAGTGATGAAGCGGCGCTGCTTATCGAACGGATCGAAATGCAGTCCATAGTTCGTGGTTACGTCGAGACCCGTGGTGGTCCACTCGCCCCCGGGCACACGCCGGCTGTAAACGCCGTCCCAGTTTTCGCCGCCGTCCGTGGTGCGCATGGTACGGCCGAAATCGGTACCGTAGCAGATCTTGGGATCCTGGTCCGCCACCCCCAGCGCCAGCGGATTCTCGCCCCAGTCGGTGCCCATGCGCTCCGTGATCCAGTTGTCATGCACGTTCGGCGCGGCCGTACCCGCCTCTTTCCAGACCAGCCGCCAGGTACGCCCCGCATCGTCCGTGCGCGCTACGCCCAGCCAGGTCTTGCCATCCAGGTGCAGCCGCCCGTACGACAGGTACGCCGTTTCCGGATGATGCAGGCTGGCAGCGACGGCACGCAGTCTGGCGCCCGCGCCGGGAAGGACGACCGCCGTCCAACTGACGCCTGCGTCGCGCGATACATAACCGGCTGTCCCCGACACGCCGTAGAATATGGGCGCTCCTTGTGCCGGAAATCCGCCCGCGATGTCGTCGAATCTGACGCCCCGCGGCGCCGGATGCTGCAAGACCTGCGCGCCTCGCACTTCCGTCACACCCTGCGATCCGGCAGCGTACACCGCGCCCGCATGGACCCATAGCCGCCGCGGAGCTTCGCTCAACGGCGCCTGCCGCTGCCAGGCGCCGCCGCGATCGCGGGAGACGAACAGGGCGGGTGTTCCATCCGCCTGTCCCGCCGCCCAGAGCACCCGGGAGTCCGCCGGATCGATTGCCAACGCGGCCACATCTCCCAACGGGTCAGGATCGGCGATCAGACGCTCATCCGCATGGTCCGAGTTCATCTGGATGGCGTGCACCGCCTCCGGCTTGGGGGCGATCAACTGCCACGACTCGCCGCCATCGCTGCTGCGCCAAAGGCCGTGAAGCCCGGTATAGATGATCTTCGGATCCGCGGGGTCGAACTGGAAGAACCGTACGGTGCCGCGCAGATTGAACATACGCCATGCGCGGCCGCCGTCGTGCGTAATATACGCACCGGTCATATCGCAGGAGACCAGCACGGTGGCCGGATCGTGCGGGCTGATGGTGGGATTGAACATAGCGCCGCCACCTCCGGGCCCCAGCACTTCAAAACCGCCGGGGCGAGCAGTCCAAGCCGCCACGGCGAGCGCGATCAGCGCACTTGCGGAAATTAGAAACCGGCGCATAACATCTGAATTTCTGACAAACACAGCCGATTGTCAATCCGCCCGCCGCTTGCGCCGCCACGCGCCTCCTGAGATGCTGGCAGGCATGCCGGTATCCCGCAGGAATCTATTGCATAGCGCGGCGCGCGCGACAGGTGCGGCCCTTCTCGCCGACGGCGCGGCAGGCGCGCAGAGTCTTCCCGACCGAAAGCTCAAGGTGATCGTCACCGGCGGCCATCCGGGCGACCCGGAGTATGGATGCGGCGGCACCGTGGCGCGATATACGGACCTGGGCCACCAGGTCACGCTGCTGTATCTGAATCGCGGCGAGAAATCCTGTCCCGAATCGGAGGCGGATGCCGCCCGCAACGTACGGGTCGGGGAAGCGCGGCACGCTTGCGAGATTCTGAAGGCGCGCGCGATTTTTGCGGGCCAGTGCGACGGCCACGCGGTAGTGGACGCCGCCCATTATCAGCAGTTCAAGGAACTGATCGAGGCGGAGCGGCCGGACGTGCTTTTCACCCATTGGCCGATAGACGGGCATCGCGACCACCGCGCAATTGCCATGATGGCCTACGATGCCTGGCTGGCGCTCGGCAAGCGCTTCGCCTTTTACTATTACGAAGTTTCCGACGGCGAGGACACGCTGATGTTCCCGCCGACAGATTTCGTGGATATTACGGCCACGGAGCCGCGCAAGCGCCAGGCGTGCTATGCGCACGCTTCGCAGGCGCCGGACAAGTTTTACGCGCTACAAAGCCAAGTCAGCCGTTTTCGCGGCGTGGAGAGCGGCTATGCGCAGGCGGAGGCGTACGTCCGACACGCGCAGAGCCGGCAAGGGTTGCTGCCCTGAGCAGATCGTAACTAGACGCAGGCCAGACAGACCACGAACCAGTCCGCGAAACTGGGGAGCGCGGCTTCACCCTGCTTCGACTGCAACTGCACGCGATCCAGGACGACGAGCATCGGCACGGCAGGGGTGAAGTTGGCCATGTCCGACGTCTGCGAACTGCACGTTTCCGTGCACTTCAGATAAATCTCGAGCGTGCTGGTAGTGGTCATGGTGGCCAGATACTCATTGACGGCCGCGCTGGCGAACAGGCCGGCCTTGAAACCGGTGCCGTCCAGGCGGACCTGTTGAACCGCTTGCGAGGCACTGGGGGAGAGTACCCGATAGCCGATGCCGGAGGCCTGCGCCTGGCCGGACTGGACGTCCCACGGCGCGGAGAACTGCAGACCGTAGCTGCCAGTCGGAGCGAGCAGGGGGCTCACCTTGATCTGGTCGGCCGTGATCTTCGCGGCACCGCCGCGGGCCTGGGCCTGATAGGAGAAACCCGACACGGTCAGACTGCCCAGCGTACATCCCGCAGTTCCCATGGCGATATAGCTGGCCAGGCTTCCGGGTTCGCAGGGGGCGCTCCAGGCAGGCGCTCCGATCAGGGCGCCCGCCACGCTCAGGAAGAACAGCGTTTTCATGGCAGCGATTCTAACAGACAACCAGCGCCAGGGCGCGGCGGACAGTACCACGCATCGGGAAGAAAATCACATTGATGACGGGACGCAACCGGCGACCGGGCGCGCTATGCCGTCTTTTGGCCGTTGGCGATTTCGATGGCCTTTTTCAGTAGGGGATCTTCCTGTTTACGTTCGGGCTGATCCGGAGTCTCCGGCAGGGGTTCGCCGTTTTCGTCGAATTCCACCTGTGCTTCCGGCTCCGTCATCACCGTGTCCGGTGTAACGCCGACATCCTGGATGGCCTTGCCGTCCGGAGAGTAGTACTTAGCCACGGACAGGATGATGGCGGCTCCATCGTCCATGGTGATGGCCTTTCGCAGGGACGCGTCACCGTAGGTGCGCTCACCGACTACGTCGGCCCGCTTGTCGTCCATCAGCGCGCCGGCCGCAATCTCGGCGCCGTCCGCGGTGCCACGGTTGGTGATGACCACCAGGGGCAGCTTAGTGATCGCCTTGGAGGCCTCCGCCTTATAGTCCTGACGCGGCACCCTCTGGCCTTGCAGGTACGTAATCTCGCCGGTCTCCAGGAACAGGTTCGCCAGGGCGATGCCCTCCTGCGGCGTACCCACCGCGCAGTTGCGCAAATCCAGGATCAGCTTCTGCGCGCCCTGCTTTTGGAGCGACTCTACAGCGTCGGCGATCTGTTTCACCTTACCCGGAGCCAGGGTCGAAGGCACGATGTAGCCGATATTGTCCGCCAGCATTTTCTGGGTGACCGCCGGATCCGAGTAGTCGGCCCGCACCAGCTTGATCTTTTGCGGCTCCGGCCGGCGCACGCGCACCACCGTCAGTTCGATGGAAGATCCCGGATCGCCTTCCAGCAGCAGCTTGGCGTAGGCCAAGGGCATGTCGCGGGTGGCTACACCGTTGATGGTCTCCAGCATGTCGTTGGTGGACAGGCCCGCCTTGGCGGCCGGCGATCCGGGCACCACGCCCACCACGCCGACGAAGCCGAATTTCTTAGCCAGTACCAGCCCCACGGACGCTTTGTGGACATCCCTGCTCTTCAGGTAGTCCTTGTACTGATCCGCGTTCAGATAGCTGGCAAAGGGGTCCACGGATTCCAGCAGGCCGTTTACCGCTCCCAGCGTAACGCTCTTCATGTCCGGCTCTTCCACGTATTCGCTCTTGATGCGGTGCAGGACTTCCGTATACACACCCAGTTGCGGATACGGCCGGTCGGTGGAGGCGCTTCTGCCCAACACGTTGCCCAAAACCAGCAGCAGCATGAGGCAGGTGGAGGTGGTGACTACCAGATATTTGATACGGCTATTCATATATTCAGAATCCGAGGGAGCCCGAAGCCATTATAGCAGGAGCCGGACGCGAAGCCGGCGAGCCTGCTCCATTAGACGACGGTTAAGCGGTTTTGGTTGCCCGGCGCCGGCGGTGGGCGGCGGCCCGGCGCACCACGCGGCGGTGCGTCCTCCGGCGCACGGGAGGTCGGCGGGCCGAGGCGCTGCGGAGATGCTGCCTGGGTTCGATTGCCGGGGCCGGAGGAGGCGGGACTCCCGCTTCGGCCAGCACCGCCGGAACCGTTTCTACGTGCACCTCGGCCGCCAGATCCGGGGGGACGATACTTGCCCAAGTCGGCGCTGGATGTTCGGTCCCGCTCGGCCCAGTACTTTGGGGGGGTGTCATCACCGGCGCGCCGGAGTCGCCGGAAGACTCGTGGGCGATCACCTCCGCGATGGTTCCGGTGGCCTGACCGAGATCCACGCGCGCGACGTTATGGTTGAACAGGGCGGCGATCCGATTATCGCGCGCGCGTTCCAGACGTGTCTGCGCGTCGGTGACTTCCAGGCTGCTGGCCACGCCGGCATCGTAGCGGCGGCGGGCCTGGGTGAGTTCGCTTTGGGCCAACGACAGTCCGGCTTCGGCCACCCGCACTTGCTCGTCGGCCGAATGCAGGCTGTCGAGCGCCATGCGGACCTCCAGTTCCACCTGCTCGTGCAGGTCGTTGCTGCGCACGCGTTCCTGGCGGAACTGCGAGGCGGTCTCGGCGCGCCGCGCGTCCCGCCGGCCCCCGTCGAAGATCGGTACCCGTAAAGCAAAACCGTAGTCGCGGGTGGGCAGCAGGGACACTGTACTGCCATTGGTCCCGGTGGTGCCGTAATCGGCAAAAGCCACCAGGTTGGGCGTCCGTTCCAGTTTCACGGCGTGGGCGTTCAGGCGGGCGGCTTCCTCCCGTTCGGCCTGGGCTTTGAAGTCCGGCCGGTTCTTCAAAGCCATCGCCTCCGCTTGTTCCAGAGTCATAACGTCGGCCGGTTCGTAACTCAACTTATCGGTCAGTTCTAACTCGGTAGCCAGGTTCAGTCCCATCACACGCAATAGTTGGAGATGTGCCTTGGTCCGTTCGTTCTGTACCACCAGCAGACGCTGCCGTTCATTCGAGAGCTGCACTTTCGCGCGAGTCACTTCGATGCCGGTACCGGTTCCGGCGGCCTTCTGGTTCTCGGCCTGTTTCAATACGGCTTCGGCCAAAGACACGTTTGCCTGGTAGGCCTCCACGTTGGCATCGGTGCGCAACGCCGCCATGTACGCCTTGGCCACGGTAGCCGAGACGGTGTTGTCGGTCGCGCCTCTGTCACTCCGGGCGGCGCGCCAGGCGGCGCGCGAGGACTGATACCGGCGGATGTTGCTGAAGTCCACCAGGCTCTGGGTCAGGCGGGTGCGTATATCTACCGAATTGAAAGGTCCCACCACGCGCGGAATGTGATCCACGATGTTGAACAGCAGCTCCTTTTCCGTAGGAGCCAAGGGGCCGGTCAGGCTGTCGGCCGCGCCCAGCAAGGTCTGGCTCGAAGCCAGGTCCAGCCCCAAGGCAGCCAGGCTCTTCATGACGGTGGCTTGGGAGGCTTGCGCCTCGATATCCGGCAGCAGGAGGGAACGGGCCTCCGTGGTGCGGCTCTTGGCCTGGCGAAGATTCTCGTCGGAAAGCTGAATGTAAGTGTTACCTTCGGGGGAGAGCGCCAGCTCTACGGCACGCTTCAGGCTGAGCCGCAACGGCCCCCGGTCGGCGGAGGCCGACCAGCCGGGCTTAAATGCCAGCAATAACACCACGATGACTAACCGCGGGTGCATCCCATGGGCTCCTATAACTGCATAAATAGATTACACTTGCTCCTACATAAGCACCGTAAGGAGTTTAGCATCCAATTAAGTAACAGGAGTTATACAGACAGGCAGTATTTAGGGGATATGTCTATCTTCCGATGACGATTCTTTCTATGTGAGTGATGCCGTTCTGAATGACCACTTCTTTCGAGGCGCGCTTGCCGTCCCTCTCGACCGCAATCGTGTATCTGCCCGGTGGCAGATCCAACTTGGCGGGGGTCACGCGATCCCGCAGGGTGCCGTTGATGTAGATCCTGGCTCCACTGGGATCGCTGGCCAACATCAGCACACCGCCCGGCACGCGCATGGCGACGGGCGCCAGGTCCGCGCCGGTATCGGTTACGGTGACTGGCCGGTGCTCGGTCTGGTAGCCCTGGCGGGTGATGGTGACCATGTGCGGCCCGGGAAGGGAGTCCAGGGCACAGGGCGTGGTGCAAGCCGTATCGGGACGGTCGTCGAGCATCGCGGTGGCGTCCGGCGGAATCGTGGATACGTTGACCTTCACATACGGACTGGCAGACAGATCCGTGGGGGCATGGTGCGGCGGCTGGGACCGCGGCCGTTCGGCTGTTGCGGGCGCCGGGATGGGTCCGCGTTCGGGTGTCTGACTGGCGGATTCCGGCGCCGGGTTCGCCGGTTCGGATGGCGGAGGCCCCGCGGCCGCAGGTGCTGTCGCCGGCGTTTGGGGGGCCGTTGCGGGCGCCTCTTTTGCGGGCGCTTCCGTCGCCGGCACTTCCGGGACTGGACCGGTTTTCTTCTCTTCGGGTGGGGCGGTAACTGTGGGCGGCGGTTGCGGAACGGCCGGTTGGGCGGCGGCCTGCGGTTGTTTCGCGCCGAACGATCCGGTGAGCCAGGGCGCGGCTTGCCAGGCGATCAGAACCACCAGACCGGCGGCCACCAGAATCGCCATCACCACCTGCAGGATCCCCACCTGGCGCCGCTGGCGCGGCTTGGTTTCTTCGGTGGTGCGCGACGGCGATACGCTGCGCGGCCGGGGTGCCTCCACGGCGGTCGGCAGATTCAAACTGCCGCCGCGCGGCACCAGTTGCCAGCCTTTGGCGGCCGCGCAGGCGGCTTCCAGAGCGTCCACGAACTTCTGGCAGTTTGGGTAACGAGCCTCCGGTTTCTTCGACAGCGCGCGCCGCAGCACGTTGGTGATCTGCTGGTTCAGGGTGGCGTTCAGCCGGTGCGCCGGCACCGGCTCCTCGGCCACGATCTTATAGACCACCGTGGTAAGTTGCTCTCCCGTGAAAGGCTTCTCGCCGGTGAGCATCTCGAATACGATCACAGCCAGCGAGAACTGGTCCGCGCGCCCGTCCACGGCCAGCCCCTGCACCTGTTCCGGCGCCATGTAATGGGGCGTGCCCACGATGGCGCCGGTCATGGTGAACTGTTCATTGGTGTTGATCTTGGCGATCCCGAAATCGGTAATCTTGGCCGAGCCGTCCTCGGTGATCATGATATTGGCCGGCTTGATATCGCGGTGCACGATGCCCTTCTGATGGGCGTAATCGAGCGCCACCGCCGTCTGCCCCAGGATACTGAACAGGCGTTCGGCGGGCATCGGCTGGCCGGTCAAAAGCTGATCCAGGGTCGGACCGTTGACATACTCCATGGCGATGTAGGCCAAGTCGTCCTGGGCCTCCATGTCGTAAATGGTCACGATTCCGGGGTGGGAAAGCACGCCCGCCGATCGCGCTTCGCGAAACAGCCGCTCGCGCAACCGCGCGCGTTCCTCGGGGTTGTTGACCTCGCCCAGCCGGATGGTCTTGATGGCCACGTTTCGGCCGATTGTGGGATCGATAGCCAAGTAGACGACCCCCATGGCGCCCCGGCCCAGTTCCCGCACAATTTTATAGCGTCCGATGCGGTCCATCAGACTATCAGTTTACAGTGGCGGGACTGAAAGAGGTGGAGACAAGCGCCCCGAGGGGCCCAACCCGGGATCTGGAATCGCAGGTCCGGGTGCATTGCGCTAAGCTGATGGGCATGAAACTATCCCGGCGTGATTTTCTGGGTACCGCGGCACTGACCGGCGTGGCAGCGCGCGCGGCCACTGGCACCATGCCCACTCGCGTGTTGGGACACACCGGCGCGCGCGTTTCTATCCTGGCCATGGGCGGCGGCAGCCGTTTCCTGATGTATCAGGACGAGGATAAGGCCCTGGAAGCGCTGAATCGGGCCTTCGACCTCGGCATCAGCTACATGGATACCGCTTACAGCTATGGCAATGGCAAGAGCGAAGAGCGCGTCGGCAAGGTGATGAAGACGCGCCGCAAGGACGTCTTCCTGGCGACCAAGGTCGAGGTGCGCAACGGCGACGAAGCCCAGCGCATCCTGGAGGGCAGCCTGAAGCGCCTCGAAACCGATCATCTGGACCTGATTCACGTCCACAGTCTGACCGACGAACAGGATCTGGCAAAAGTGGAAGCGCCGGACGGCGTCCTGAAGGTGCTGCACAAATTGCGCGACCAGAAGGTGACGCGCTTCATTGGCGTCACCAGCCATACCGATCCCGTGGTGCTGAAGATGGCGCTGGAACGGCACGATTTCGATTGCACCCAGATGGCATTGAACGCCGCGCGCGTCGGCATGCGCAACGGCGCCCACAGCATGGTGCCCAACGAAGCGCTCAAGGACAGCTTTGAAGACGTGGCCTTGCCGGTGGCGCGGCGCAAGAAGATGGGCGTGATCGCCATGAAGATCTTCGCCCAGGAAGCGCTGCTGGGCCAGGCGTCACCGGAAAAGCTGATCTACTACCCGCTGTCGCTCCCCGGTGTGACGGTGGCTGTGGCGGGCATGCCGAAGTTCGAATTCATCGAGCAGAACGTGTCGCTGGTCAAGGCCTTCAAGCCTCTGCCTCCGGGCGAGATGAAGCAGTTATCCGCGAGACTGGCGGCGCGCAACAAGGTCGCCCTGGACCGATTCTTCAGTACGCACGTGGACGGGTAAGCCGCGGAGTTACTTCTCCGCGCATCTTATTTCCGGCTCGTGCGCCACCGGAAAATTGACGGAGTTGGCGATATAGCATTTTTCCTGCGCCGCGTGATGGAGTTCGCGCGCCTTGGCGACGTCGGATCCAGGCGCCACGGTAACTTGCGGACGCAGGGTCACGCGTTCAAAACGGCCGGACCCGTCCGGCGCCTCGAGCATCACGCCCTCGGCCCGATCCTCGTATCCCATGACGACGATGCCGGACACCGCGCACAGGTGCAGATACCAGAGCTTGTGGCATGCCGAGAGCGCTGCCACCAGCAGTTCTTCCGGATTCCAGCGCTCCGGGTCACCGCGAAAGGCCGGATCCGACGATCCCGGTATGGGCGGCTTGCGCGTTCCGGCGGTGATTTCGTGGCTTCGCTGATAACCGCGATAGCTGGATGTGCCCGTTCCGGTATTGCCGGTCCATGTAACTGTCACCGGGTAACGATGTATTTTGCTCATCCTGGCTCGCTACAATAGTACCTTGATCGTCACCCTCACCGTAAATCCTGCCATTGACCGCACCATCTTCGTAGAGCGTTTGGCGTTCGAAGATCGCGCTTACATCGACTCCCGGCATGAGTCGGCCGGCGGCCGGGGCATCAACGCTGCCTGTGTCATCGACTCCTTCGGCGGCCATCCGCTGGCTATATTCCCCAGTGGCGGAAAGAACGGGAAGTGCCTCGAACAGTTCGTGGCGACCCATGGGTACCCGACAGTGGCGGTTCCCGTGGCGCAGGAGATCCGCACCAATATCACGATCACCGACCGGCAGGGGCTGTCGGTGAGCCTGAACGAGCGCGGTCCGCAACTGGAGAAGGCGGAGCTCGTCCGCCTGGAAAAGGCGGTGCAGAAGAGTCTCGACGGAGCATCCTGGCTGCTGTTGTGCGGCAGCTTGCCGCCCGGCGCGCCATCGGATTTCTATGCGCGTCTCATCGGCGTGGCGCGGTGCAGGAATGTGAAGACTCTACTGGATACCGACGGCGATGCATTGCGCGAAGGCGTCGAAGCGGGGCCTACGGTGGTCTCACCCAACCAGCAGGAAGCCGAGCGTTTGTTGAACCGGGCCCTGGTGACCCGCAATCATTTCCTGGACGCGGTGGCGCGCATCCGCGCCATGGGACCGGAGATCGTGGTGCTGTCGCTGGGCAGCCGGGGAGCCATGGGGGCGGTGGAGGGCTCCGTGATGGAAGCCATCCCGCCGCGCGTGGACGTGCTCTGTCCGATCGGCGCCGGGGACGCACTGGCGGCTGCCCTGGTTTGGTCCATGGAGCGCACCGGCGCTTTTGCGGATGCCCTGCGCTGGGGAGTGGCGTCCGGGACCGCGTCCGCGACCTTGCCGGGCCTGCGGCTGGCCTCCGCGAAACAAGCCGAGGAGATGTACCGGCAGGTGGAAGTTCGCCGCATCGAATAGGACGGACGGTGGCGTATACTTCATCCAAAGGCGCCGACCGCGCGGCGGCAGCCACCCGGGGCGACGGCGTGATGCGTTCGGCCGGGGTGGTCTCCGCCGCCGTATTTCTGAGCCGCATCACCGGCCTGGTGCGGGAGATGGTCATGGCGCGCCTGTTCGGCGCAGGCGAAGCGTACGACGCGTTTCTGCTGGGCTTCCGCATCCCCAACCTGACGCGCGACCTGTTCGCCGAGGGCGCGCTGTCATCGGCTTTCGTGCCGGTCTTCACGCAGTACCTGGCCACCAAGGGAAAGCGCGAAGCCGAAGAGCTGTCGAACCTGGTGGCCACCACGCTGGTGCTGGTGGTGGGCGCCATCTGCGTGTTGGGAATCATCTTCAGCCGGCAACTGGTTTGGCTGCTGGCCCCGGGATATGCGCACGTGCCGGGCAAGTTCGCACTGGCCGTCTCGCTGACCCGGGTGATGTTCCCATTCCTGCTGCTGGTGGCGCTGTCGGCACAGGCCATGGGAATTTTGAATGCCATGAATCAGTTCGGCATCCCGGCCCTTTCCTCCACCTGCTTCAACATCGGATCGGTGGGTTTTGGGCTGGTTTTCGGATACACCGCGGGCCGGTTATTGGGCATGAGCCTGGTAACCTCGATGGCTTGGGGCGTGGTGTTCGGCGGGGCTGCGCAATGGCTCTTTCAAGGGCCGAGCCTGTACCGGTCCGGTATACATTACCGGCCGCGTATCGACTTCAAACATCCGGGGCTGCGCAACATCCTGAAACTCATGGGACCGGCAATCCTGGGCAATGCCGCCGTGCAGATCAACGTGATGGTGAACACCAACTTCGCCTCCAGCATCACGGACCATGCGGGGCACGTGATCAACGGACCGGTAAGCTGGCTGGGTTACGCTTTCCGCTTCATGCAGCTTCCGCTGGGATTGTTCGGCGTCTCGTTAGGCGCGGCCACCCTGCCGGCCATATCGCGTAGTGCGTCGCTGGGCCGCATGGACGAGTTCCGGGGCACGCTATCGCGGTCGCTGGGCATGGTGCTGCTGCTGACGATTCCATCGTCTGTAGGCCTGGCGCTGCTCGGTCCCAGCATGATCGGCGCGGTCTATCAATGGGGACGCTTCGACGCCCGCGACACGCACGAGGTGGCCATGGCCCTGGCCTGTTACGCAGTGGGTCTGGCGGGCTATTCGGCGATCAAGATCCTGGCGCCGGCTTTCTACGCGCTCAACGACGCGCGCACGCCGATGCTGGTCAGCCTGGTATCGATCCTGATCAACCTGGTGGCGGCTTCGACGATGGTGAAGGTGGCCGGGTTGGGACATTTGGGCCTGGCGCTCTCGACCTCCAGCGTGGCCACGTTCGGTTCGGTGGTGCTGTTCATCCTTATGCGCAAGCGTATTCGCGGCGTCCACGGGAGAGCGCTGGCGAACAGCGTGGTGAAGATCCTGGCGGCGTCCGCCGTGATGGCGCTGGCCTGCTATCTGTCCAGCCGCGGCGTACATCACCTGCTGGGGGCGCGCAAGATCGGGCAGATCGCCGACGTGGCGGTTTCCATCCCGATTGGTGCGCTGGTTTATTACACATTGTGCAGGGTGCTGCGCGTGGCGGAACTGGAAGCGGCCTGGACCTCGTTAGCCGTCCCGCTGGCGCGCCGCCTGGGATTCATGCGGAGGCTCACATGACAAAATACGTCCGATATCAGAAAAACTCGGCGGCGCATTACGGCATTCTGGATGGCGAGGCCGTCCGCGAAATTCACGGCGGGTTGTTCGGCAGTCGGGAAGCCAGCGGCGTGACAAATGCGCTGGGCTCCGTCAAGTTGCTTTATCCCTGCGAGCCGTCGAAGATCCTGGCGGTCGGCCGCAATTACAAAAGCCATCTGGGCGACCGGCAACAGCCGGATCGTCCGGAAATGTTCTACAAGCCGGTGAGCGCGCTGCAAAACCCCGATGACCCGATCGTGATTCCCGCCGCGGCCGGCAACGTGCATTTCGAAGGCGAGCTGGTCATCGTGATCGGGCCGGACGCCTCCATCTTCGGCGTCACCTGCGGCAATGACGTGAGCGAGCGCGACTGGCAGAACGGCCCGCGCAAGGATTTGCAGTGGTGGCGCGCCAAGGGGGCCGACACGTTCGCGCCGCTGGGTCCGGCGATCGCTACCGGCCTGGACTACGGGAACCTGATGCTCGAGACGCGGCTCAACGGCGAGACCGTACAAAAACAATCGACTTCGGATTTGATTTTCGACTGTCCGGCGATCGTGGCATGGGTGAGCCGCTGGGTCACCCTGGTCCCCGGCGACGTCATCTACACCGGGACGCCCGGCAACACGCGCGCGATGAGATCCGGCGACTTGGTGGAGGTCGCTATCGAAGGCGTCGGCGTGCTGCGGAACCCGGTTAAGTAACGCTCATTCCTTCTTGCTTGAAACATCCACCTCAGAGCGGGAGGTCGAGCCATCCGTGTAAGTGACATCCAGAATCACGGCTCCTTCCGCGGCTGTGGCGACCGGTGGCAGATCCACGGTGATCGTCTTCTTGTCCGGGGAAAGGTGAAACGTCAGCGCATCGCGCAGATGCTCGAATCGTACGGACGCGACTTGGTCCAGGGCGGTGCCCTTGAAGGTAACCTGGCGGGCGCCCGGAGGTACGGAGGCAGAATCGTCCACCGCCGGCTTCGCCTTCGGAGCCGTTCCGTCCGGCAAGGGCAGGATCACTACGTTGCCGTCCTGTTTTCGTAGCACGATCTGCTTGACGCCCTTCAACTGCGCGCCGGTCATGGTGATCAACTTTACGGTCGGGTGCGTATCGCCGGCAGGCGAGATGTCCGTGGCGGCGACGCCGGCGGGCACGACGACCTGCACTCCGTCGAGATGCGAGCCGGTGATGGCGAACGTGGTCAGCGCGGAATCGGCCGCATCCGGCTTGTCACCGGCCGGTTTCTTGGCCGCGCCCTTGCCCGTCGTTGGCGAGGCCTCCGCCGGCGGAGGCCCCGGCGGCGTCACGCCCTGCAGCAGCAGGTTGACTTTGGAGATGGCGAATTCGCTGTCGGCGCGGGCGTCCAGCGGCTCTTTGATATCCTGCGAATCGGTGTACGGATCGCCCCAGAAAAGACGCTGCACCTTGATCGTGTGGCTGGCCGCCAGCAGGCTGGCGGGCGCCAGGAAGCGTAAGGACCATTTCCCGTCCTTGGCTTGCCGCAACTCCAAAGGGCTATCGCTCAGGCCGAACAGCTTGTTGCCGACGAGTGCCACGAGCGGGTTGGATGCCGGCGAGAGCCCGTCCGGAACCAGGTCCATATGCACTATGACTTCGTCGGTTGTTTCGTTGAAAGGCGAGATCTGCACGCTCCCGATCTTCAACGCCCGAAGCCTGAATTGAATGTTGACAAGTTGGTCATCCGGCGCGGTAAAGCCGCCGGCGGCAGTCTCATACCCCGTCAGAGCGGCAGTGTAATTGTGGCTGCCCTTAGGGACCGGCAATCGGCAGGGTGTGGTGCAGCCGAGATCAGGATTTCCGTCCACCGTGATGGTAGCGCCCTCGGGGGCGCTTGCAAACAAGAATCCGCCGGGAGGACCTGCGACTTTCGCCGGCTCAGGCGCACGCGGCGTGCAAGAGGACATGTCCGTCAGGATTTCTTTGCCCGGGCTATCGGGATCGATCAGCCGCAGCTCATATCCATCGCGGCCCACCAATACAGCGCCAATCGCCGCAATTTGCGCGGCGGGCGCCACGAACTGAAGACCGGTCTGCGTGATCTGGAACAGGGCGGGAGTGCCGTCACTCAAAGCGGCGTTGCCAATCCGAACGTGGGTTCCGTCGATGAATTCGCCATCGACAATCACGCGAATAAGACCGCCTCCTAGGTCCTCATATTTCAGACCGCGGACCTGCGGCCTGAGATCGAAGTTCGGCATTTCATAGTACACGGGACCGCCTTCGCTGCCCGGAATTACGTCGCCCGTGCTCGAAGTCTTGGGTTCGTAAGCCAGCCACCGGGTCCGGATCAGCACCCGGCCATTGCAGGCGGAGCTGTACTTCTCCGACGGAAACGCCAGTTGCACGAACGTTTGCCGCAGGCCCGGCTGCACTTTTTTCTGTCCCAGCACGGGCTTGAATTGCCAGACGAAGGTTTTGGCCTTCAGCGGCACAAAGCTCGATGCGAACCCTGCGGGCATTCTATCGTCAAAAGCGGGGTCTTTCAGCTCGCGTGAGACCTGGCAGTCGCGGCAGTTATCCGGCAGTTCGCGCGTGGAGGTGCGCAACACTTGATAAGAGGCGGCATCCGGGACGGCCCGCCAACGGAGGCGAACGTACTTCTCCTTCGAGAATTGGGCGGGATCCAGAGTGTAGTTGGCGATCACCGGGCCGAACAGCGAGCGGTTTCCAGCAGAATAAGTAGCGATGACCCAGTAATAAAGCCGTCCCTCCCCGGCTTCGCCCATCTGATCCGCGGCCGCCCCCGCAAGCGGCTGCGCGAAAACATCCGCGACGCGCTGCTGCGCGATGGTGTCCTGAGCCTTCACCAGGAAATAGGTTTTGTGGCTCCAAAAGAAGCTCGCGCCGCCTGTAAACACGCCGGCCACCAGACCGCCGCCCAGACCCACCGACTTATCCGTGATGCTGGCGACGTTGTAGGTGTTCTCGCGCGGCAGCAGTTGGGTGACCGACGGAGGTTCGTCACTCCTCGCACCATCGCTGTTGGCGACCGTGACTTCCACCTCAGCCACCGCGTTCTTGTACTCGTCGCCGGCCGGGGTATTGATACTGATGGGAAAACCGATCGTGGAATGCCGCTTCAACTGGCGCGTGCCCCGTATGAAGCGATCGCTCAAAGATCCCTGCAGCAGCAGCGACAGGTTGGCGATCTGATAGCTGACCTGCATCTGCTCGTTCAACGTGTCCAGCGCGGACGTGCCGAATGTCGAGGGAAGCGATACATTGGAGTCGCCTGGAACCGCGGGCATCGGGGAGGCTGGCGGCGTTGACGTAACCTGCGACGAAACTGTCGTTGGCGTGTTGGACGTCTGCGTAGTGGAGGTCAAGGTCGGCGGTGTAGGGCTCGTCGAGCCGGCGTTTCCCATGCCGCCGGCGGATGGCGTCACGGTGGTCTGCAGCGAGGTTTGGGTGGCGGGCGTTCCGCTGCTGGTCGTGGTGGACGTTTGGGGCGGCTGTAGGTTGTAGCCGGCCTGCAGGGCGAATTGCGATTGCCGCACATCAGCGCCTTGGACCTGGCCGATGTGTTGCAGAAGCGTGGCATTGTCGATCGGCTGCAGCCGGATCAGGCTTGCCCGCAAGGAATTTAGCATGGCCTGCAAGGCGACGTCATCATAGACCTTCGGTTCGTCCACGAAGATTCCGTTGCTCTGCGCCGGCAGCGCGGTCGCGGCAAGCAAAAACGCCGCGGCCGTCAAGACGAACGATTTGATCCGCATGGTTACTTACCCTCGCACAACATGAATCGCAGGCTGCTGGCCCAGCGCGCCGGCGAAACCCACCACGGTCAGGGGCGATCCTTCGTGCAGGCCTTTGTTCAGAAAATGCGAACGCGCGTCGGCGACGGCCTGGTCATCCGGCTCGCCGGTGGGCGAATTGTCCAGCATGAGCAGCGCGCGCGCGGCGCCCTGAACCAAAAACGACTCGGTGGGTGTTACAGCGAAGGTACCCGAGAAGATCTGCAAATTAAGCGGCGTTGGTCCCATAAAATGTTCCTAAAATCCTTTGTCATTATAAGCGCGAATGTCCGGCCTAACGGGACATCCCGCGGCGTGCGGAGCTGTAGGACAATAGAGTTTTCCGCATGCGGCAGCAGCGCTTGTTCCTCACATTCGAAGGCATGGATGGTTCCGGCAAAACCACCCAAATGCGCATGCTGGCTGAGCGGCTGCGGCTGCACGGGCGCGAAGTGTTGGAGACTGCCGAACCGGGCGGCACACGCATTGGGACCGAGATCCGGCGCATCCTGCTGGATGCGGCCAACCAGGAGCTGAAACCCACCGCCGAGATGCTGCTCTACTTCGCCTGCCGCGCGCAGAACGTGGACGAGTGGATCCTGCCAGCACTGGCCGCGGGCAAGATCGTGATCTCCGACCGCTTCACGGACTCCACGCTGGTCTATCAGGGTTGCGGGCGCGGGCTGGGCGCGGAAACCGTGGTGACCCTCGACCGCATCGCCTGCCGCGGGCTGGTGCCGGACCTGACGCTGTTGATCGACATCGACGCCGAGACCAGCCTGGCGCGGGCCCATGCCCGCAATGCATCCCGGGCAGGCAGCGACCGCATGGACGAGCAGTCGCTGGAATTTCACCGCAAAGTTTACGGCGCCTATCACGCCCTCGCCGCGCGCGAACCACAGCGGGTCCGCGTCATCGACGGCGGAGCCGGTATCGACGACATCGCCGTGGAGATCTGGAAAGCCGTCGCACCGTATGTTTGAACAGTTCTGGGGCAACCGCCACGTTACCGACGCGTTGGAACAGATGATCGCGCGCGATCGCCTGGCGCAAACGCTGCTGTTCGCCGGGCCGGAAGGCGTGGGCAAGGCCACTCTGGCGCGGCGGCTGGCCGCGCGGCTGCTCGGGCACGCGGATCAGATCGAGCGCGACGATCTCAGCCTGCCGGAAAACATCGCCATCGCGCAGGACCGCGAGCGCTGGCCCGCCGACAAGCGCAACCAGGATCCGCTGCTGTTCGCTTCGTATGCGGACTTTGTCACCTTCCCCCCGGACGGGCCGTTGCGCCAGATCTCGATCGACCAGACCCGCCTGCTGCGCGAATGGGCGAAGCTGGCGCCCAACTACGGCGCGCGGCGTGTGTTCCTGATCGACCACGTGGACCGCGCCGGCGAACACGCGGCCAACGCCCTGCTCAAGACCCTCGAAGAGCCGTCGCCGTACCTGATCCTGATCATGACGGCGGAGAACGCTTACGATCTGCTGCCGACTATACGCTCCCGCGCGGTGCCGTTCCATTTCACGTCTCTGTCCACGGAGGAAACGCGCGAGTTCATCCACGCCCGCGGACTGGATCATGCCAGCCGCCGCGCCGCACTCTCCGGAGGCAGTCCGGGCGTCGCCGTGTCACTGGATCTGGAATCGTACGATAAGCGGCGCGCCGCAATGTTCGCCCTGCTGCGCGTGGCGGCGGGAATGGCGCCGTTCGGCGATTGGGTGTCGTACTCCGAGGTCATTAATCGCAGCAAGAGCGAAAAGCTGGAGCTGCATCTGAAGGTGCTTTATGACCTGCTGCGCGACGTCCTGGTGTTGCAGGAAGGCGCCGGCGCGGTGCGGAACGATGACCTGAAGGCCGATCTGGACGCGGTGGCGCGCAGAGTATCGTTTATGTGGATCCGCCGCGCGGTCGCCAGAGTCGATGAACTGGCCGAGCTGATCCGCCGTAACATTCAAAAGTCGATCGCGCTGGATGCCCTGATCGCTTCCTTGCGGGCTTAGCCGCCGGCGATCGCGCCCACCACCAGAAACGGCTCGCGCCCCTCCGCCACCGCTGCCGGCAGCGGCGCGTCCGCCGATTCATGCGACCAGTCCTCCTCGCACGCGAAAAAGCGGACGAAGTCACGGCGCTTTTTGGTCACATGATCGCGCAGCGTGCCCTGCAGCATGGGATAGCGTGTTTCCAATGCATCCAACACGGAGCGCTGCGTGACCGGGCCGGCGACTTCCAGTTCCACTTCGCCGCCGATCCGCGCCAGCGTTCGCAGATGCGCGGGAAGTACGACGCGGATCATTTTAGAGTCTGCACTTCGACCGACAGCACCGGCGGCAGGTCCCGCACGATGGCCGTCCAGTGGTCCCCGGAATCGGGGGAGACGTATACTTGTCCGCCGGTGGTACCGAAATAGATGCCGCAGGAATCCAGCGCGTCGACCGACATGGCGTCGCGCAGCACGTCCACGTAACAGTCCTGCTGCGGCAGGCCGTCCGACAGCCCTTCCCATTCATTGCCGCCGGTCCGGCTGCGGAACACCTGCAGCTTTCCATCGGGCACGTAGTGCTCCGAGTCGCTCTTGATCGGGACCACATAGATAGTCTCCGGCTCGTGGGCGTGCACGTCGATGACGAATCCGAAATCGGTTGGGAGGTTGCCGCTGACCTCGTGCCAGGAGTCGCCGGCATCGTCGCTGCGCATCACGTCCCAGTGCTTCTGCATGAACAGCACGCCCGGCCGCGCCGGATGCATCGCCACGTGGTGCACGCAGTGGCCCACCTCGGCATTGGGATCCGGGATGTACTTGGAATAGAGGCCGCGGTTGATGGGCTTCCACGTCGCACCGCCATCGTCGGTGCGGAAGGCCCCGGCCGCGGAGATCGCGATGTACATGCGCGCCGGGTTGCTCGGATCCAGGATGATCGTGTGCAGGCACATGCCGCCCGCGCCGGGCTGCCAGTGCGGCCCCGAGCCGTGGCCCCGCAGTCCGGGGAGTTCCTGCCAGCTTGCGCCGCCGTCGGTCGAGCGGAACAGCGCCGCATCCTCCACCCCGGCATAAACCGTTTCCGCATCCGCCAACGACGGTTCCAGGTGCCAGACGCGCTTGAACTCCCAGGGGTGCGGCGTGCCGTCATACCACTGGTGCGTGCCCGGGACGCCGTCGTAGACAAATTTGTTGCCCCCGGGCTCCCACGTCTTTCCCCCGTCGTTCGATCGCTGGATGACCTGGCCGTGCCACCCGCTCGACTGCGAAGCATAAATGCGATTCGGATCGGCGGGCGACCCCTTCACGTGATAGATCTCCCAGCCGGCGAAATGCGGACCGCTGACCTCCCAACGGTCGCGCTTGCCGTCGGCGGTTAAAACAAACGCCCCCTTGCGCGTTCCTACCAAAACCCGTACCCCGCTCATGCGTGTCTTATCCTCCTGCCCTTTGTAGTGACTGGTTGGATTTATGTTACCCCAGCTATGCCTTTTAGTACAATCGCCACATGGCTACTCAAAACTACTCCAATCACGTGCGGCTGGTGCCTGGGTTTCACTACGTCCTGGGCGGCATTCTGTTCCTCACGCTGATCGGCTCCATGGTCAATCTCTGGAAATCGTGGGGCGACCACGAGCGCCTGTACAGCGCCGCGTTGATTGTGGTTCTCACCGTCTGCGGCGGATTCCTCTTCTATTACGCCCGCACCTTCCCGCTGAAAGCGCAGGACCGGGCCATCCGCGCCGAGGAGAACCTGCGCCACTTCGTGCTGGCGGGCAAACTGCTGGATCCGCGCCTGGACATGCGCCAGGTCATCGCGCTGCGTTTTGCGCCAGATGACGAGTTCGTCGCGCTGGCCCAAAAAGCCGCCGCCGAAAGCATGCCCGCCGACGCGATCAAGCGCGCCATCAAGAACTGGAAGGCGGATAATTATAGAGTTTGATATGGCACACACCGAATCCACTATGGTCGGGCTGGGAACGCCGGCCGCTGATTTTACCCTGCCCGATGTAGTCTCCGGCCGGCCGGTCCGCCTGGCTGACTTTGCCGAAAAGAAAGCCCTGCTCGTCATGTTCATTTCCCGGCACTGTCCCTATGTCCAGCACGTCAAACACGAACTGGCGCGGTTGGGCCGCGACTACGCCACGGCGCCCCTCGGCATCGTCGCCATCTCCTCGAATTATGTCGTGCAATATCCCGATGACGCGCCCGAGCGCCTGCGGGAGATGGCCCTGGAACTCGGTTTGAACTATCCGGTCTGCTACGACCAATCGCAGGCGATCGCCCACGCCTACGATGCGGCCTGCACGCCGGACTTCTTTCTGTTCGACGCGGCCCGCCGGCTCGTGTATAGAGGCCAGTTGGACGGCAGCCGTCCGCGTAACGACGTTCCCGTAACCGGCGCCGACCTGCGCGCCGCCATCGACGGTGTGCTGGCGGGCCGTCCGGTGGATCCGCAGCAGCGGCCCAGCGCCGGCTGCAACATCAAATGGAAGTGAGCGGCGGGCGCTTTTGCGTTACAGAAGGGTGACGATTCGCTCTCGTCTGCGAACTCAGCCCCCGCATTGCCATGGCTTATTTTTTTCTTGCCCTTGCCCCGGATTATTAGGACACTAAAATCTTGGAGGGTGGAGTGGAGAAAACCGCGAGAAAAGGCTCCCTCGTCATGGAGCCTGCCGAACGCTGGACCCCGCAGCGCGCCAGTGACCTGTACGACGTCGCCAGTTGGGGCAAGGGCTACTTCTCGGTGGATGGCAACGGGCACTTGTGCGTCCATCCCGATAAAGACCCGCAGCGCTCCATCGATCTCAAACAACTCGTCGATACTCTCGTGCTGCGCGGCATCTCGCTCCCGGTTCTGATCCGCTTCGCCGGCATTCTGCAGCATCGGCTGGGCGAACTGCACAGCGCCTTCGACACGGCCATAGCCGAACACCGCTACCAGGGCGGTTATCGTTGTGTTTACCCCATTAAGGTCAACCAGCAGCGGCAGGTCGTGGAAGAGGTGCTGGAGTTCGGCCGGCCCTTCAAGTTCGGCTTGGAGGCCGGTTCGAAACCCGAACTGCTGGCCGTTATGGCCATGGCCGATAACGATACACCGATCATCTGTAACGGCTTTAAAGACGACGAGTATATCGAGATGGCCATGCTGGCTCACAAGGTGGGCCGCCACATCGTTCCGGTCGTCGAGAAATACACCGAGCTGCACCTGATCCTGCGGTATTCCCAGCGCGTCGGCGTCCGGCCGAATATCGGCTTGCGGGTGAAGCTGGCCAGCCGCGGCTCGGGACGGTGGCGCTCCTCCGGCGGTTATCGCTCGAAGTTCGGCTTATCGGCCAGCGAAGCCGTGCGCGCGCTGCAAGAGTTGAAGGATTTCGGCATGGCCGATTGCCTGAAGCTGCTGCACTTCCACCTGGGCAGCCAGATCACCAACATCCGCCAGATCAAGGCGGCCGTCAACGAAGCCGCGCGCGTGTATGCCGAGCTGGCGCGCGCGGGCGCGGGTCTGGCATACCTGGACGTCGGCGGCGGTTTGGGCATCGACTACGACGGCTCCCAGACCGACTTCGAATCCAGCGTCAACTACACGCTGCAGGAGTACGCCAACGACGTCGTCTACCATATTCAAAACGTCTGCGACGAGGTGGGCGTGCCACATCCCACCATCGTGACCGAAAGCGGCCGCGCGGTGGCGGCTTATCACAGCTTGCTGGTCTTCAATGTGTTGGGCGTATCCGGCATGGGCGAATCCGACGTGCCCCCGGAAGTGCCCGCCGACGCCGAGCAGCCGCTCATCGATCTGCAGGAGACCAATCGTTCGCTGACCAGCAAGAATATGCTGGAAAGCTACCACGACGCGCAGCAGGCCCTCGATCAGGCGCTGAACCTGTTCAGCCTCGGTTATCTGTCGCTCGAACAGCGGTGCCACTGCGAGAATCTGTATTGGGCCATCAGCCGCCGCATCCAGGCGCTGGCGCGCTCGCTCGACTATTTTCCCGAAGAGCTGGAAGGGCTCGACGCCATGCTCTCGGACACCTATTTCTGCAATTTCTCGCTCTTCCAGAGCATGCCGGATAGCTGGGCCATCAAGCAACTGTTCCCCATCATGCCGATTCACCGGCTGGACGAAGAGCCCAACCGCCACGCGATTCTGGGCGATATCACCTGCGATTCCGACGGCAAGGTGGACCAGTTCATCGACCGCCGCGACGTGAAGCGCACCTTGCCGCTGCACCCGTTCGAAGGCGGCGATTACTATCTGGGCGCTTTTCTGCTGGGCGCCTATCAGGAGATCCTGGGCGATCTGCATAACCTATTCGGTGACACCAACGCGGTGCACGTGCGGCTGAGCGACTCCGGCGAAGTCATCCTGGATTCCGTCATCAAAGGGGACACCGTGCGCGAAGTCCTCAACTATGTCCAATTCTCAACCGATGGCCTGGTAAGCCGCCTGCGCCGCGACGTGGAAGCCGCGCTGCGCGAAGGGCGTCTGGGCTACGAGGAATCCGGCCGCTTGCTGAAGTTCTACGAAGAGGGCCTGCAGGGCTACACTTATTTAGAAGACGTCCACGAGCAATAGGCCCGTTAGCGGGGCAGGCTCTTGAATTCCGTGCAGTTTCAATCCGCCTCTTACGCCAACCTGCTGGCTGCCGCGGCTGAATTTCTGACCTCGCGGGCCGGTCATCCCGAAGTGCTGGTGCTGGCCCACACGCGCGGGGCAGCCGACGACTTCGTGCGGTCCGCTTGTCCCCGCGGCATTTTAGGCGTACATCGTCTGACCTTGACGGGCCTGGCGCTGGAACTCGCGGGTCCGCCCCTGGCACTGGCGGGACTGTCCCCGCTCACTGGCTTGGCCATGGAGGCCATGTTGGCGCGGATCATCCATCACTTGAAAGGCCAGCGGGCGATTCCCTATTTCCAGCCGGTGGCGGACACTCCCGGGCTGGCGCGCGCGGTGGCGCGATCGATTTCCGAATTGCGCTTGAACGGCGTCTCGCCGGAGCAATTGGCCGCCGCTGGACTGCCGGGGCGGGACCTGGCGCGGGTGGCCGCGCTGCTCGAGCAGGAATTGACCAGCCGGTCCGTGGCTGATTTCGCGATCGTCGTGCGGCACGCCATCCGCGTCGCTGAGGAGGGTAGGCACCGGCTGCTGGGGTTGCCCTTGGTGCTGTTGGACGTAGCTGCGGATTCGCAACTCCTGCGCGATCTGCTGCAGGCGGTGGTGGCGCACGCTCCGGCGGTGGGCGACGCCCGCATGACCCCGGGTGCTGAGGCGCGCGGTGCCACCACCCTCGATCGCGTCCGGCAATCGCTCTTCGCCGACGCCGTACCGGCCGCGGGCGAACCGGATGACAGCCTGGCTTACTTCTCGGCCGCCGGCGAGTCGCTCGAATGGGTCGAGATCTCCCGCCGCATATCCGCGCTGGCCGCTCAAGGCACGACCTTCGACCGCATCGCGATCCTGCTGCGCTCGCCCGAACGTTATCAGTCATTGGTGGAAGAAGCCTTGCGGCGGGCGCAGATCCCGGCATATTTCAGCCGCGGAGTGTCTCGTCCCGACCCGGCCGGCCGCGCCTTCCTGGCGCTGCTCGCGTGCGCCGGCGAAGGTTGCTCCGCTTCGCGCTTTGCGGAGTACCTTTCGCTGGGACAGGCGCCCTCGCTCGACCGGCCGTCCGCCAGGGACGAGGGATTGTCAACGCCCGCTGATGAAGTCCTGGCCCGCCTGTACGCGAGCTCGGAGCCGGCCCCCGCAGCGCCAGCCGTCGAGACGCCCGAGAAAGAAGATGATCCCGTGATCGGCGGCACGCTGCAGTCGCCTGCCGCCTGGGAGAAGCTGCTGGTGGACGCCGCGGTGATCGGGGGCCGGGATCGCTGGGAGCGCCGCCTGCGCGGCCTGGAGGCGGAGTTTCGCAAGCGCCTGGCGGACCTGAGTCCGCGGGAAGAGGGCCGCCGCCCGCATTTGCTGCGCGAAATCGAGCGCTTGAAGAACCTCGAACGGTTCGCCCTGCCCATCATCGAAATGTTGGCGGCCCTGCCGCGACAGGCCTCCTGGGGCGAATGGACTGCGCGCCTCCGCGATCTGGCCGCGGCGGCCCTGCGCCGGCCCGAATCGGTGCTGGCGTTGCTCGCCGAACTGCAAGCCATGGATGAGGTGGGACCGGTGGGACTCGACGAGATCGCGGGTGTCCTGGGCGAGCGCTTGCGATTTCTTCGCCAGGAGCCTCCCCTGCGCCGCTACGGCCAGGTGTTCGTGGCTGGGATCGAAGAGGCCCGCGGCCGTGTGTTCGACGTGGTTTTCCTGCCCGGCCTCAGCGAAGGCCAATTTCCCGCGCGCGCCCGCGAAGATCCCATTCTGCTCGACGATCAGCGCGTCAAACTGTCCGCCGGGCTGCACACCCAGGACGTCCGTATCACGGAGGAGCGCCTCCTGCTGCACATCGCCTGCGCCGCGGCCGCCCGGAAACTCGTGTTTTCCTACCCCCGCGTCGATGCGGTCGAATCGCGCCCCCGGGTGCCTTCGTTTTATGCGTTGGAAATCGTGCGCGCCGCCGCCGGGAGCCTGCCCGATCTGGCCCAATTCGAGGAGCACGCCCGCCATGGCGCGCCGTCTCGTCTGGATTGGCCGGCGCCGGACGACCCGCGCCAGGCCATCGATGACGCGGAATACGATGTCGCCGCGCTGGGCCGCGCCCACGAACTCGCCCCCGGCGAGACCCGCGCGACGGGTCACTATCTGCTCGCCGCCAATCCGTACCTGGCCGCATCCCTGCGCCGCCACGGACGCCGCCATCGGCATGGCTGGTTCGCCGAGGACGGAATCGTAAAGCCGGATGCCGCCACGCGCGCCGTCCTTGCCACACAGCGGCTGGACCAGCGCTGCTATTCACCCTCCGCCCTACAGCATTTCGCGGCCTGTCCCTACCGTTTTCTGCTGCAGGCGGTGCATCGCCTGCGCCCCCGTGAAGAAAGCGTGGCGCTGGAGCAGATGGATCCGCTCACCCGCGGCGCGCTCTTCCACGAGACCCAATTCAAACTGTTTGGCGAGTTGCGCGACGCTCACCTGCTGCCCATGCGGAAGGCGGACCTGCCGCGCATCCTGGCGATGGCCGACGACGTTCTGCAAAGCGTGGCGGACGAGAACGAAGAGAAGCTGGCGCCCGCCATCCTCCGCGTCTGGCGCAGCGAGATCGACGATCTGCGCAGCGATCTGCATGGCTGGATCGAGCATGCCGCGGCGGATGCCGGATGGCTGCCGGCACACTTTGAATTCAGCTTCGGCATGCCCGCGGACGATTTGCGCGATGCGCAGAGCACGCGGCAGGAAGCGGTCCTCGACGATGGCGTCCGCCTGCGCGGAGCCATCGACCTGATCGAGAAGCACGAGATCCGCGGCACGCTGCGTGTGACGGACCACAAGACCGGCAAGGTTCCGCAACCGGAGCCGGCCTACGTCGGCGGCGGCGCCTATCTGCAGCCGCTGGCCTATGCGTTCGCGGCCGAAACGCTCTTAGGCATCCCCACCGAGCTCAGCCGGCTCTCCTACTGCACGCAGCGCGGCGGCTACCGCGAAATCCCCTTTCCCATCAGTCCCGCCAAACGAGCATTCTTCAAACGCGCCATGCAACTGATCGACGGCGAGATCGCGCGCGGCTTCCTCCCCGCCGCGCCGCATCGGGATGCCTGCGCGCTTTGCGACTATCTGCCGGTCTGCGGGCCGGGCGAAGAACGGCGCGCCGCGGCAAAGAACCAGAATGAACTGGCGGCCCTGGAGGAATTGAGGCGCATGCCATGATCCCCAACGCGCACACCGATGATGCCGCCGCGCGCGAGCGCATCCGCCATTCGCTGGGGGAAAGCCTCATCGTGGAAGCGTCCGCCGGTACCGGCAAGACCACCGAGCTGATCACCCGCATCGTGCACGTCCTGGCCGCCGGAACGCCGGTGCACAAAATTGTAGCCGTCACCTTCACGCACAAAGCCGCGGGCGAGTTGAAGATCCGGCTGCGCCAGGACCTCGATCGCGCCCGCGCCGCGGCCTCCGGCGCCGCGGAATGCCGCTATCTGGAGGATGCGTTGGAGCGCCTGGAGGAGGCGGCCATCGGCACCATTCACGGGTTCTGCGCGCAGATCCTGCACGAACGGCCGGTGGAAGCCCGCATCGATCCCGCATTTCAGGAACTGACCGAACCGGAAGCCGATCGACTGCGGGACCGGGCTTTCGATTTGTGGTTCCCCGCGCAACTCGACGCCGGCGGCGCGGCCCTTCGCCGCGCCCTGGCCCGCCTGGCCTGGCGCGATCACCGCCGCGACCAGGCCGAATATCCGCCCGTGGCGGCCCTGAAGGCGGCTGCCAAACAACTGGTCGAGTGGCGCGATCACGACGTCCCCTGGGCCCGTCCGCTCTTCGACCGGGCCGCTCGAATGGAGGCCCTGCTGGGTCAATGCCGCGCGCTGGCGGCCCTGGCCGCCCAGTGTACCCGCTCCGGCGACAACCTCGTGCGCAGCCTGCGCCCGGTTACGGATCTGGTGAGCCAACCCTGCGACACGGACACACTCGAAGCCCGCCTGCTGAAGCTCGGGCGCGACCTGAAGCGCAATCTCAATAAGGGTTCGGGCAGTTTCGCTCCAGGCATCGGCCGCCAGCAGGTCCTGGACGCGCGGGAGGCGCTGCTGCGCGACCTGGACGCCTTCCGGCGCGACGCCGACGCCGATTTCGCCGCCGCCCTCAGCCACGAAATGCGCGACCTGGTGCGCACTTATGAAGATCTGAAGCAGCGCGCCGGCCGGCTCGATTTCCAGGACCTGCTGCTGCTCACGCGCGACCTGGTACGCGACCGCGCCGAAGTCCGCCACTACCTGCAGGAACGCTATGACCGGATCTTCGTCGATGAGTTCCAGGACACCGAGCCGCTGCAAGCCGAAATCCTGCTGCTGCTGTCCGCGTCCGATCCAACTCAGAACGACTGGCTTCGGGCCACGCCCCGGCCGGGAAAACTGTTCGTGGTCGGCGATCCCAAGCAGTCCATTTATAAGTTCCGCCGCGCCGATGTGAGCCTGTATGAAGATCTCTGCGGTGCGCTCGAATCGCGCGGCGTTGCCCGCATCCACCTGACCCGAAGCTTCCGCGCCGTGCGGCCCATACAGCAATTGGTCAATGCCGCATTTGCTCCCGAGATGACCGGCGATCGCCAGGCCGGCCAGGCGCATTACGCGCCGCTCGAAGAGTATACGCCGGCTTATCCCGGGCAGCCGCCTGTCGTGGTCCTGCCCGCGCCCACGCCCTACGGCATGCAGCGCGTCAGCAATGAGCGAATCGACGCCTGCCTGCCGAAAGCCGTGGCAAATTTTATCGGCTGGCTGATTCAGAGTTCGTGGCTGGTGCGCGACCGCGCCGGCGGCCGCGTGCCCCTCCGCGCGCAGCATATCTGTGTTCTTTTCCGCCGTTTCGTGACCTGGGGCCAAGACATCTCCAGCCGCTACACGCAGGAGTTGGAAGCGCGCGGCATCCCGCATCTGCTGGTGGGTTCCAAATCCTTTTATCAGCGCGAAGAAGTGGAAGCCATCCGCGTGGCGCTGGCCGCCATCGAATGGCCGGATGACGAGCTTTCGGTCTTCGGCGCCTTGCGCGGGCCGTTGTTTGCGATCCCCGACGATCTGCTGCTGCGATATCGCCTGGAGGGGGAGCGCCGCCGTCTGCACCCCTACGCGAAAGTGCCGCCCGGCTTCGAGGCGATTCAGGAGGCCCTCCTGGTCCTGCGCGATCTGCACCGCGGCCGCAATCACCGGCCGGTAGCCGGCACCATCAACGACCTGCTGGAGAAGACCCGCGCGCATGCCGGATTCATGCTGCGCCGCGCCGGTTCCCAGGCGTTGGCCAATGTCTACCGTATCGGCGACCTTGCCCGCACCTTCGAACTCACCGGCGGCCTGTCTTTCCGCGGCTTTGTGGAAGAACTCGCGGCGCAGGCTGAAAAGGCCGACTCCATGGAAGCGCCGGTACTCGAAGAGGCCGCCGACGGCGTGCGGCTGATGACTGTGCATTCCGCCAAGGGCCTGGAGTTCCCAGTCGTTATCCTCGCCGACATGACCGCCAAACTGGCTCGCGAAGCCGCCGAGCGCTTCGTCAGCGGCAAACTGTGCGCTTCGCGCCTGCTCGGCGCCGCGCCCTGCGAGCTGCTCGAGAACGAGGCGCAGGAGCGCGCCCGAGAGACTGCCGAGGGCGTGCGCGTGGCCTATGTCGCCGCTACCCGCGCGCGTGATCTTCTGGTGATCCCGGCCGTGGGCGATGAGGAACGGTCGGGCTGGCTGGATCCTTTAAATAAGGCCATCTACCCGCCGCGGGACCAACGCCGTGCCCAGGTCACGTCTCCCGGCTGCCCGCCCTTCGCCGGCGATTGCACGGTGCTGGAACGGCCGCCGGAACAGCTCAGCCAGCCTGAAGATTCGGTTCGTCCCGGTCTGCATACGCCCCAATCCGGCGAACACCGGGTAATCTGGTGGGATCCGCTACCGCTACGGGTGGAAGTCGCGCCCGGATTCGGCCTGCAGCAGGAGGACATCCTGGCTTCCGAACCCGCTGCCCGTGCGGCCCAAGGTAGCCAGCGGTACCGAGAATGGCAGGAGGCTCGCGCGGGTGTCCTGCAAGCGGGACAGTCACCGCAATTCCGCATCGTTTCGCCGACGGTCGACATGCCCGATCCGCCCGAACGCCGGCCGGTCCTGATAGAGTCCGTCGCCGGAGCCACGGATCGCGCCGGCGGCGCCCTGTTCGGCACACTGGTGCATGCCATCTTGCGTGACTTGGACCTGGGAGGCAGGCGCGCGCAGATCGCCGCCATCGCCCGGGCTCACGCCCGGCTGCTCCACGCCCTCGACCACGAGACTGCGGCCATAGCCGCAGTAGATGCGGCCTGGTCCCACCCTCTACTCGACCGGGCGCGCGCCGCCCCGCGCTGCCACCGGGAATTCCCGATCCACCTTCGGCTGGACGATGGCAGGCTCCTGGAAGGTGTGGTGGATCTGACATTTCTGGAACAGGAGCACTGGGTGGTGGTGGACTTTAAGACGGAAGCGCGCAGGCAATCCCGCCACGAGCGCCAGTTGCAATGGTATCTGTTTGCCATCCAGCAGCAGACGGGGCGCGAATCGCGCGGGCATCTGCTCTACCTGTAAGCCTGCAAGCCGTTGATAAATCAGATGATCAGTTGCCGTTCCGGGGGCCATCCCGGGTTGCTGGACCGGACCAGGTGTGGCCCGCCTCATTAAAAATCATTAAAATGAGATGATTCGGTGTGAAACTATTGACTCGCCGCCCGGCGCCATGCTCTAATTCGGGCGTATCTTGCGATATGTGCTTTAGGGAGCCTAAAAGGCCAGTTTTCTGTTGAAGGTAAAGAATTTTCTCTTGACACGGACGCAGCCATACGCTATGAATATCTTTACTGAGTCCGCGACAAGTGGCAATTTTTCGTGCAATCCTGCGAGCTGGCGAAGGACAAGAACAAGCGGTAGGCAGCCCCATCGCAGGGCGTAGTTTGGCAGTACCCGGTGCCAGGGTTGTAGGGTCGCCGGCAAAATCTTAATTGAAATCTCCGCCCGCACGGAGAAGTTCCCTAGGTGGTAAGCAGTTCGGAGAGGCTCAGGTTGAGAGAGAACTTCGACCGATTCAATTTCGCAATTCACAAGGAGAAGGAAATGGCAGATTTTCGCAGATGGATTCTGGCGCTCGCTGTACTCGCCCTGGTATTCGGATCAGGAGCTCCGGCGGCGAGGGCGCAAGCAACCGGACACAATATCAACTGCACCGCGAGCGCTTCGGTAATACCCACTCTACGCCGAGAAGGGTTGAACGAACTGACCGGTGATATTTTGCTGAGCTGCGTCGGCGCCCCCGGTGCCACGCCGGTGACGACGGGAACCGTCCCGCAGGCGAACGTCACGGTCAACCTCAGCGCTCTTTTCACCAGCCGGATTCTGAGCGGCACCGCCAACACGGGCCCCACGAACGTCAACTACGACATCACCGAGGCTCTGTTGCTGGTAGACGACCCGGCTCCCGGCAATCAGCATGTATGCGGATCGCCCACAAACGGCGCTTTGTGCGCGGACCCGGCGACTGGCGGCGCATCGTACAACACCTCTAACACGGAGATCTACAACGTGTTTCAGGGCGTGACGGTGCCTGGCACCCCGTCCACGGAAGTGACCTTCCTGGGCGTGCCGGTTGACCCGCCCGGAACTTCTGTTCCAGCCCGCACTTATCGGGTCACGAACATTCGTATCAATGCTACCAGCGTCGCCAACACGGCTCTGGTGTATGGCTACGTGGCATCCAGCAGCAGCACTTCGATCCAGATCAGCAATCCGCAGCAGGCGATCGGTGTGGTGAACAATGGCCTGACCTCCACGGTCAGCAGCACCAACACCCCATTCCTGCAATGCTTGAGCTATCCGGTTACCCAGGTTGGCAGCGTAAATTTCACGGAGGATTTCGCTACTGCCTTTAAGATTCTCAGTCAAGGCGACCAGGATACGCCGGGGCTCGTATACAATTCGGAGAGCGGACTGCAGGTGGAGACCGCATATGGTGAGACCGGTGTAGCCGATACCGGTACCCGTTTGCAGGTCACTATCAGCAATATCCCGCTGGGTGTCGTCGTCCTGGTTGATCCGTGGGCTCAGTCCACCGGTGCGGCTCCTGGCGCAACACCGCCGGCTCCTTCGGATGCTACCCTGGTGACCGATACCGCTTCCACGCCTGTTGATCCTTGCCCGGAAGGTCTGGGATACTGCGATGACTTCGACAATTCTCCGGTAGCGATCACGGACGGCAGCGAAACCAGCGCCACAGTGGTATGGGAAGTCACCGAGACCAACCCCTTCGCCATCGATTCGCTGACCTTCAACATCTATGCGCAGTTCACCGGCCAGCCCGGCAGCCCGGGTTCGCCGACCCCGAACAATGGCTCGAGCTTCCTGCAAGTAACCGGCTGGGGCAGCTTCAATCCGCTGGTTTCCGCGCTGAGTTCCAGTGACGGCCCGGTTCCGGCCTTCCTGTCGGGTGTCAATACGCAACCGACCAGCAACATCTTCACGATCAACCTGTGCCAGACCATCCTGATGTTCCCGTACGTGACCGACTACTACGGGTTTGACACTGGTATCGCGATCTCGAACACTTCCGAGGACCCGCTAGGTACCGGCATCGGCGCTTCACCGCAGACCGGCACTTGCGCGGTGTACTTCTACGGCAACGGCTCGTCCAATCTCGGCAGCAACGGTCTCTACAGCTCCACCGAAGACACCACGCTCACCGACGGCAATATTCCCGCCGGCACGACTTGGACCTTCGCGCTATCCACCATCGACCCGGGCTACAACAGCGCCTCTACTTATGGCTTGGTCGGATACGCGATCGCGGTTTGCAACTTCCAGTACGCTCACGGCTACTCGTTCGTCAGCGATACTGGAATCCGCAACTTCGCAGCCGCTTATCTGGCTTTGGTCATCCCGGATGCGCCGCGCTCTCCGCAACCGTTCACCTGCTCTGAGAACGGCGGCTACTGCGCCAGCGAAACGGGTGAGCAACTCGTTCATTAATCTTCACGGCAAGTTAGCGTGATCTGAAAGGGGAGCCGCAGGCTCCCCTTTTTTTTTCGCTCGGATGGTGCTAAAATAACCTTCCGCGTCCAGCCATCCCTTGTTTCTTCTGCGTCAGGAGGACGTGTATGCGTAAGCTTCAGTTGATCGCGGCCAACTTCATAGCCGCCCTGTCAATCTTTCCTATACTTTGTCTGGCTCAAAATAACTCGATTCAGATCGTCTCCGGCAACGGGCAATTGGTCTGTCCCAGTTGCGAAGTGGGCGCCAAGACCTATTTCCCATTGGTGGTACAGGTGAACAATTCGAGTGGCCAACCACTGGCGGGCGCCACGGTCACATGGACGACCACCCTCCCGGGCTATGCCACTCAGATTACGACCTCGACCACCGGAACCAATGGACAGACTTCATGTCCGATGCCCACCGGTCTCACTCCGCCGCCGGTCCCTAACCAGTGTGCGTCGCCGATCATGATCCCGGCGTTCTTTTTCGGGACCACTAACTTTCTGCAGGCGACCGTGAGCGTGTCCACGCCCAATGCCACCACCGCCTCATTCTCCGAATGGGATGCGTTGCCCTCTTCCTTGGCCCCCACGCCGCCCATCAGCATCGTGCTGGTGCCCCAGACTGCGGCTCCCCAATTGACGGGACCTTCTGGCGGTCCGGCCAAGAGCGGCCCGATCGTCGTGAAAGTGATTACGGCCACCGGCTTTGAGACGCCGCTCTCCGGAGTCGCGGTCAGTCTCTCCTCCTCAACCGCTTCCAACCAGCCCAGTGTGAGCTGCCAGTCGGCGGCAGGCCAACAACCGGGCGTCGTGTTGACGGACAGCACCGGACAGGCCAGTTGCACACCCATCATGGGGCCAACCCTCGGTACCGGCAGTTATTCGATCGTGGTGGGAGGTAATCCCAGTTTCCCATCGTTCGGTCCCACGCAATTCACCGTCACCGCCGGCCCGCCGGCGCTGCTCAAATACAGTAGCGGCAGCCCCCAGACTGTGAACTCCGGTATACAGGCTCCGCTGCCATTGAACGCCAAAGTGACTGACTTAGGCGGAAATCCAACCGCCGGCGGCACGGTAAAGTGGACCGTCACGGCCGGCGTGGCTACCCTTAGCAGCCTGGTGACGACTTCTCCATCGACCGGGATCGTCTCGGCTCGCGTGACCCCCACCGTCGGACCGGTGACGGTCACCTGCACGCTGACCAGTAATACCGCGCAAGTGGTCAACTTCACGATAAATGTGAATATCGTGGCGACGGGTCTGTCGATCACATCCGGTGACCAACAGGAGGCCAACGAAAACGACCCCTTCACCAGTCCCTTGATCGTGACCGTAGTTAATAATAGCGCGCCGGTGCAAGGCGCCACGGTCAATTTCACGGTCGTCAGTGGATCGGCCACGCTCAGCGCACCTTCAGCCGTCACCAACGCGCTGGGCCAGGCGCAGGTCACCGCCACGGCCGGTGCGACGCCGGGGCCCGTCATGGTCTCGGCCAGCGTGAAATCGGGTTCCAGCAGTTTCGCGCAGACGTTTAACCTCACCGTGAATCCTCCCGGGCCGACCGTCATCTCGATCAATAACGCCGCCAGTTTCGTGAGCCAGTCCGTATCGCCCTGCAGTTTGGCCACGATCTTCGCCACCGGCCTCACACCGGGCTTCACGGGCGTGGCGGAGGCCTACATCGCGCCGCAATACCAGGTGAACAATGTCACCGTGCAGTTCGGTGGAATGCCCGCGCCGATCCTGGATGTTGCCAATACTAACGGCCAGCAGACTGTGTCCGTCCAAGTGCCCTGCGAGATCAGCGTGCCGAGTTCGGGCAGCACCACCGTCCAATTGGTCGTCTCGTTGAACGGTGTGGCCTCCCCGGATTTCCCCGTCACGGTGTCGCAGTTCAGTCCCGGCATCTTCATGACGACCCAGGCTGACGGGACGCAGATCCCCATCCTGGTGGGATTGGCCGACGGGCAATTGGTGTCTACGCAGCAACCCGCCCGTCGCGGAAACTACTACCGGATGTTCGTCACTGGATTGGGTCAGACTAACCCAGGCTTAGTCACGAACGAATTCGACCCTCTGATCCTACAAGACGGTAATTGGGTCCCCGAGCCGTTGCCTATCCTGGCCAGCATTCTGGTGGGTGTGGACAACGGCGGAGCGCCGGTCACCTGGGCCGGATACGCTTACGACATGGTCGGCGTATATGAAATAGACTTCCAGGTGCCCGAGAACAGTCACACGGGCAATAACATCGCGTTCGCCATTATCGCCTACGAAGGAAATAACATCGTGTACGGCAAGGGCACCGCGATCCCGGTGCAGTAGTATCGGTTGTTCCGCGGGGCGGACCATCGGTCGGTGGTCTGCCCCGTTTTCCTTTCCAGATCCATCGGCCGGCGCCTTAAGCTAAAATCGACGCTATGCTGAAACGCCTGGCCCTGCTGCTGTTGCCCGTTGGTCTGCTTCCGGCCGCCGAGCCGACACTTCCTGTGCCGGCCAACCTCACCGCGGAACAGATTCCGGCCATTCCGGTCGGCCTGATGGAAGAACTCGCGCCCTACACCGAGTTTCGCACCGCCGCCTTGATCGACTGGCATCCCACGCGCCGCGAAATGCTGATCTCGACGCGCTTTGGCCAATCGCCGCAGATCCATCGCCTCACCGAGCCGGGTGGTGCTCGTACGCAACTCACCTTCTATGCCGATCGCGTTTCCGGCGGGCATTACCGGCCCGACGGAAGTTCCTTCCTGTTTTCCAAGGACATCGGCGGCGGCGAGTGGTACCAGATCTACAGCTACGACACGCGCACCGGACGGGCGACACTTCTCACCGACGGCAAGTCGCGGAACACCGGGGCGGTGTGGTCGCACGACGGTTCACACATTGCCTACTCGTCGACGCGGCGCAACGGACGCGATGCGGACATCTACGTGACAATGCCGGAGCACCCCGAAGAGGCGCGCCGGATTGTGGAAGCCGACAGCGGCGGATGGGAACCGGAGGACTTCTCCCCTGACGGCAAAGCGCTGGCGGTCATCCGCGCGGTCTCGGCGTACGAGGCGGCGCTCTACCAGGTCGATACCGCCTCCGGCGACCGGAAGCCGCTGATCCCCCGCACGCCCGGTGTTTCTTATCGCCACGCGCGATACGCGCCGGATGGCAAGACGATCTATCTCATTACCAATCAGGGATCGGATTTCGAGCAGCTTGCCGCGCTGGACATCGCCTCACAACGTATCAGCATCCTGCGTCCGGACCTGCACTGGGACGTCACCAGCTTCGACCTGACCCGCGACGGCCGCCGGATCGCCTACATCGTCAATGAAAACGGCTCCGATACGTTACACGTCATCGACACTGTCACGCGCGAAGAACCGGCGCTGCCCAAGCTGCCGTACGGCAGTATCGCGGGCGTGCGCTGGCACGCCGATGGCCACGACTTGGGTTTCACTATTACCTCGGCACGTACCCCCGCGGACGTCTATTCCATCGACATTACTTCGGGTAAGTTGGACCGGTGGACTTACAGTGAGACGGGAGGCCTGGATGTCTCGCGCTTTGCGGAACCCGAGCTGATCGAGTGGAAGTCGTTTGATGGATTGACCATCTCGGGTTTTCTCTACCGGCCGCCGAAGCGCTTCGCGGGCCCGCTTCCGGTGATTGTTAGCATTCATGGCGGCCCTGAGAGTCAGTTCCAGCCCACCTATCTCGGCACTTACAATTACCTTCTGAATGAGTTAGGCGCCGCTATCATTTTTCCTAACGTGCGCGGCTCGACCGGTTATGGCAAGACCTTCCTCAATCTCGACAACGGCCGCAAGCGCGAGGATACGGTCAAAGACATCGGTGCTCTGCTCGATTGGATCGGCACGCGTCCGGATCTGGATGCCAAACGCATCATGGTGACGGGAGGGAGTTATGGCGGCTACATGACGTTAGCCAGCATGACTCATTACAACGGCCGGTTCCGCTGCGCCGTCGACGTGGTAGGAATCTCCAACTGGGTCACATTTCTCGAACACACCGAAGCTTACCGGCGCGATCTGCGGCGCGTGGAATATGGTGACGAACGGGACCCCGACATGCGCCGGTTTCTGGAGTCCATCTCTCCCATGACGCATGTGGACAACATCAGCAAGCCCATGTTCATCGTGGCCGGACGCAACGATCCGCGCGTGCCCTACACGGAAGGCCAGCAGATGACGGCGGCTATACGCGCGCGCGGCACGCCCGTGTGGTATCTGCTGGCCGCGGACGAAGGCCACGGCTTTGCCAAAAAGACCAACCGCGATTTCCAGTTTGCGGCCACGGTGCTGTTCATCAAGAAGTATCTGCTCGAATAATTCAGCGGATTGACAGCCGGCCGGGCGATCCGATATCGTGGATCAGTGCACTCCAGGGTGCCGCCGGCTCGCGGAAAGGCCTAAGCCCGCCTGAATTTCAACTGCGTTGGCTGGACATACGACTGTCCTTTCAGCCCGGACCTGCGAGCAATCGGGCGCAACCGGGCCTGAGGCCCGAAAGGAGGTCGTTATGACCAGATCCCTGCCCCCGAACCCATCGCTGGAGAACCTGAAGAAACACGCCAAGACGCTCAACAGGTCCTGGCAACAAAACCATCCCGCGGCGCTGGAGCGCATCCGGACTTTTCATCCGCACCCGGACGCGGCCAAGCCGCGGCTGACAGCCGCTCAATTCGTCCTGGCGCGCGAGTACGGCTTCGATTCCTGGCGCCAACTGAGAGCCGCCGTCGAGTCCGCCGCCCGCGATTTGCCGGACCGGTTCGTCACCATCGCATGCCTTTGCCACGACGATCCGCATTACGATCACCGCTCCTTCCACACCCGCGCGCACCATATGCTGTGCGAGCATCCCTGGCTCGCGGATGCTGACATATGGTGTGCCGCCACCGCGGGTAATGCCGCCGGAGTACGTGCATTTCTCGATCGGGATCCGGACCTGGCGAACCAGCCCGGACCGAACGGCTGGACTCCGCTGCTGTGTGCCTGCTATTCGCGTCTTCCGCCGGCCAGGGCGGATTACTCCACCCTCGAAGCGGCGCGCGCCCTGCTCGACTGCGGCGCCGATCCCAACACTTTCACGATGAAAGGCAACGCCGATGAGCGCCTCGAGCAGACCGCCCGCCGCTTTACGGCCCTTAGCGGCCTATTCGGTGGCGGTTCGACCGGCCTGGCCAATCAGCCGCCGCATCCGCACTGGCGCGAGCTGGCCGGACTCTTGCTCGATCGCGGCGCCGATCCCGCCGACGAGCAGGCGCTATGCCTCAATCGCGCGGCGTCCCTGGACATTCTTCTCGATCATGGTCTGCGGGCCGACGCCCTGGCGCCCGGCGGCATCACCCTGCTGGGACGTACGCTCTGCCGGGCCGCGGATGACGGCGATGCCGCGCACGTCCGGCTCCTGCTGGCACATCACGCGCGCGCCGATGAGGCCTTCCAAGGCAAGACCCCTTGGGAACATGCCATGGCGCGCGGCCACCTGCAGGTCGCGGACATGCTCGAGGAGGCCGGCGCGCCCGCCGCGGCGCTGAACGACGTGGATCGATTCACGGCCTATTGTCTTGCCGGCGATGAATCGGCGGTCCGCGCGCTGCTCGACCGCGCTCCGGAACTGTTGTCCCGCGCCCCCAAGAGCATGGTGCAGCGCGCCGTCCACGCGCGCCGTATGCAGGCCGTCAGGCTGGCCCTCGACCTGGGTTTCGACCCCAACTGGCAGGAGGACAACGGGCCGATTCACATGGCCGGCGTGCTGGCCGAACACGAAGACATTCTGCAACTGCTCCTGGCGCGAGGCGCCTCCCTGAAGCTGCGCGATCCGTGGTACGACAGCACCGGCGTCGGATGGGCGAATTTTTTTGCCTTCACGGACCTGCGAGACCGGCTGCTGGATGAGCCGGGCATTTGCCTGTTCGACGCGCTCGAATACGGCCGCCTCGACCGCGTTCCGGATATCCTGGCGCGCGATCCGGCGGCTCTCGAACGCCCGTTCGCCGCCTGTCTCTCGCGCGAGCCCAGGCCCGAAGACTGGCAGACCCCGTTGCAGCGGATGGTCGCCCGCGGCAACACCGGCGCCGCACACGTCCTGCGCGAGCACGGCGCGGCTCGTACGCAATCATGATTGTTTCCTAACGACTTCTTTACATGCCGCCGCCTATGTTGGAGAAAGGCAGTCGGCATGAAGAGTATGATTGCGTTTCTGAGCGAGAGGCCAGGTGGCGGGCATGTAGCGCCGGTCGCGGACCCGCCGCCGGTGGAGGTCATCGTGCCATACAGCAACCCGGTGCTGGCCGCCGCGGCGCTGTCCGGCGCGCTGGATCTGGCCTGCGGTTTGGAGACGCTGGTCACCCTGGTGGCGGTCCACGTCTTGCCTTTTCCCGCCCCGTTAGAATGCCAGGAGGGCATCCGCCACCGGCTGGAAGCCAATCTGGCGGCGATCGTGCGCACCACGCCGGCCACGGTGCGGATGAAGATCGTGTTTGCGCGCAGCCGCCAGGATGCCTTTCTGAGGCTGCTGCCGCGCCGGTCGCTGGTGGTGGTCGGCGCCCGGGCCCGCTGGTGGCGCACCCGCGAGGAACGATTCGCGCGTACGCTGGCGGCCGCCGGCCACAGTGTCGCGATAATTACGGTGAAATGAGAATATGCTCGATCTGTTTTTTGTGATGCTGACGATTCTGTTCTTCCTGGTCGCTTGGGCGTACACCCGAGGATGTGACCGTCTGTAAGGCGAGGCGCTTATGGAATACATTCTGGCTGCCATTGTCGCGTTGGCGATCGGCGCTTACCTGATCTACGCTCTGTTGAAGCCGGAGCGCTTCTAGAGGTTCCCATGACCATTAGCGGTGTGTTTCAAATCCTGTTGTACTTTCTCATTCTGCTGGCGCTAACCAAGCCGGTCGGACTCTTCATGGCGCGGCTCTTTGAAGGCGAGCGGACGTTTCTTCACCCCATCGTCCGGCCCCTGGAGCGTCTGGTCTACAAGCTGAGCGGAATCGACGAGAGCCATGAGCAACATTGGACTGGTTATGCTCTTTCGCTGCTGGCCTTCAGCCTGGTCGGCATCCTGCTGACTTACCTGATCCAGCGCGTGCAGGGCATGCTGCCCTTCAATCCCCAAGGCTTCGGCGCGAAGTTGATCTCGCCCGACCTCGCCTTTAACACCGCGGTAAGCTTCGGCACGAATACAAACTGGCAGGTCTATACGCCGGAGGCTACCGTAAGTTACTTCACGCAAATGGTCGGATTAGCCGTGCATAACTTCACATCCGCGGCCGCCGGCATCGCCACCGCCATCGCGGTGGTGCGAGGGTTCTCCCGCCATTCCGCCAACTCCATCGGTAACTTCTGGGTGGATACCACCCGCGCCACACTTTACCTTCTGCTTCCGATATCCATCGTGGGAGCGCTGCTGCTGGTATCGCAAGGTGTGATCCAGAATCTTCATCCCTACGACAAAGTCACGACGCTCGAGGGCGCGACCCAGACCATCGCTCAGGGCCCCACTGCTTCTCAGGAATCGATTAAGGAACTCGGTACGAATGGCGGCGGCTTCTTCAATGCGAACTCCTCGCATCCTTTCGAAAACCCGACGCCGGTCTCGAATTTTCTGGAACTCGTGTTGATCTTCACCATCCCCGCCGGGCTCACCTACACGTTCGGCAAGATGGTGAAGGACACGCGCCAGGGATGGGCGCTGTTCGCGGCCATGAGCATCCTGTTTCTAGCCGGCGTGTTTGTGGTCTATCCCGCGGAGCAGGCCGGGAATCCGAATATCGCCAAACTGGGCGTCGAGACCTCCGCCTCCGCTGCCCAGCCGGGCGGAAACATGGAGGGCAAGGAGGTACGCTTCGGTATCCCGGATTCGTCGCTGTTCGCGGTAATTACCACCGACGCCAGTTGCGGCGCGGTGAACAGCATGCACGATAGCTACACACCGCTGGGCGGGCTGGTGCCCATGGTCAACATACAGCTTGGTGAAGTGATCTTCGGCGGCGTAGGCGCGGGTCTCTACGGCATGCTGATGTATGCCATCCTGGCGGTCTTTCTCGCCGGCCTGATGGTGGGCCGCACCCCCGAATATCTGGGCAAGAAGATCGAGCAGAAAGAGGTGAAAATGGCCATGCTGGCGATGCTCATCCTGGCGGCCAGCATACTGCTGTTTTCCGGTGCCGGGATCATGGTTCACTTCGCGAAGAATTCCTGGATCAATCCGCCCGGAGCGGGTACCGCCGTTCTCACCAACAACGGCCCCCACGGGCTGTCGGAAATGCTTTATGCCTTTAGCAGCGGGACCGGCAACAACGGCAGCGCTTTCGCCGGCTTCAACGGCAATACGCCTTACTTCAACACCACCATCGGGCTCGCCATGCTGATCGGCCGTTTCCTGATGATGATTCCGCTGCTGGCGGCCGCGGGCAGCCTGGCGCGGAAGAAGACGGTACCTGTCTCCGCCGGGACCTTCCCCACCCACGGGCCGCTGTTTGTCGGCTGGCTGGTGGCCGTGATCCTGATTGTGGGCGCGCTCACATTTTTTCCGGCGCTTTCGCTGGGTCCCGTCGTGGAACATTTCCTGATGCACGACGGAAAGCTGTTTTCTCTCCTATTGACCGGATTCTGGAGCTAAGATAATGCCTGTAATGGATGCACCGCCCGACAGCAGTTCGTACGTTACGGAACCACTGCTCATCTCAAAAAAGGCCGCCCGTGCGCGTCCGCTGCTGGACCCGCCCATCGTGAAGCGCGCCATCCGCGACGCTTTTGCAAAACTTCATCCGCGGCTGATGATGAAGAATCCGGTCATGTTCGTGGTCGAAGTGGGGGCCGCCATGACCACGCTGGAGATCTTCAAAGATCTGGCAACCGGCGCGCATGCCATCGGCTTCACGTTCCAGATCACGCTGTGGCTGTGGTTCACCGTGCTGTTCGCCAACTTCGCCGAAGCCATGGCGGAGGGCCGCGGCAAGGCGCAGGCCGACACGTTGCGCAAGACGAAGACCGAAACCATGGCCAAGCGGCTAAAGAACGGCGGCAAGAAGTACGAGACTGTTCCGGCCACGCAACTGCGCCGCGGCGACGTGGTGCTGGTCGAGCGCGGCGACATCATCCCGGGCGACGGCGACGTCGTCGAAGGCATCGCCAGCGTGGATGAGTCCGCCATCACTGGCGAGAGTGCTCCCGTCATCCGCGAATCCGGCGGCGACCGCAGCGCGGTCACGGGCGGCACCCGCGTGCTCTCCGACGAAATCAAGGTGCGCATCACGTCCAATCCGGGCGAGACGTTTCTCGACCGCATGATCGCCCTGGTGGAAGGCGCCGAACGCCAGAAAACGCCCAATGAGATCGCGCTCAATATCGTGATCGCCGGCCTGACTTTTATTTTCCTGCTGGCGGTAGTCAGCCTGTATCCCTTCGCCCAGTACAGTGTGCAATCCGCGGGTGCCGGACAAGCCCCTAGCGTGACTGTGCTCATCTCGCTGCTGGTCTGTCTGATCCCCACTACCATCGGCGGGCTGCTTTCCGCCATCGGCATCGCCGGCATGGATCGCGTCATGCAACACAACGTGCTGGCGATGAGCGGCAAGGCCGTGGAAGCCGCCGGCGACGTCAATACACTGCTGCTCGACAAGACCGGCACCATCACGCTGGGCAACCGCCAGGCGGTGGAGTTTATCCCGGTCGGCGACGCCACGGAAGCGGAGATGGCCGACGCGGCGCAACTTTCGAGTCTCGCGGACGAGACTCCAGAGGGGCGTTCCATCGTGGTGCTGGCCAAGGAAAAGTACGCCTACCGGGGCCGCGAAGTGGCCCATCACGAGGCACACTTCATTCCTTTCACGGCCCAGACGCGTATGAGCGGCGTGGATCTGGATGGCCGCCGCATCCGCAAGGGCGCTACCGACTCGGTGATCGAATTCGTACACGAGCACAGCGGCACGATTCCAACGGAATTGATGGACACCACGCAGCGCATCTCGCGGTCCGGCGGCACCCCGCTGGCGGTGGCGGATGGCGGACGCGTGCTGGGGGTGATCCATCTGAAGGACGTGGTCAAGGGCGGCATGCGCGAGCGCTTCGAGCAGTTGCGCCGCATCGGCATTCGCACCGTCATGATCACCGGCGACAATCCGCTGACCGCGGCAGCCATCGCCGCCGAAGCCGGGGTCGACGACTTCCTGGCCCAAGCTACTCCCAAAGACAAGATGGACCTGATTAAGAAGGAGCAGGCTGGCGGGCGCCTGGTGGCCATGACCGGAGACGGCACCAATGACGCTCCGGCCCTGGCGCAGGCCGATGTGGGCCTGGCCATGAACACCGGCACTATGGCCGCCAAGGAAGCCGGCAACATGGTGGATCTCGACAGCAATCCCACCAAGCTCATCGAGGTGGTAGCCATCGGCAAACAATTGCTGATGACGCGCGGAGCCCTGACTACCTTCTCCGTAGCTAACGACGTGGCGAAGTATTTCGCCATTCTCCCGGCCATGTTCATGGCGACTTACCCGTCGCTCGAGAAGCTCAATATCATGTACCTGCGCAATCCGCAGAGCGCCGTGCTGGCCGCCGTGATCTTCAACGCCCTGATTATCATCGCGCTGATTCCCCTGGCCCTGCGAGGAGTGGCCTACAAGCCGCTCAGCGCCGCCGCTCTGCTGCGCCGCAACCTGTTGATTTATGGCGTGGGCGGAGTGATTGCGCCGTTTCCGGGCATCTGGCTGATCGACCGGCTGCTGGGGCTTTTGCGTCTGGCTTGAGGATACGTTTATGAGACATATACTGATTCCCGCTGTTGGACTGACGCTGGTGCTTACCGTGCTTACAGGTCTGATTTACCCCCTGGTGGTCACCGGACTGGCACAGGTCATGTTCCATCACCAGGCCAACGGCAGCCTGATCCAGGTAAATGGCAAGATCGTGGGATCTGCTCTGATCGGCCAGAAGTTCACCAAGCCAGAATACTTTCACGGACGCCCATCAGGCGCCGGCGACGGGTATGATGCCGCTAACTCCGGCTCGCCCAACTTAGGTCCGACTAACCAGGTCCTGATCAATCGCGTGAAGGATGACGTTAAGAAATTCCGCCAGGAGAATCCCACTTATACCGGTCCAATCCCGGCAGACTTATTGACCACGTCCGCCAGCGGGCTCGATCCGGACATCAGTCCGGCCTCGGCATACGCCCAGGTCGACCGCGTCGCCCAGGCGCGGGGCCTCTCCGCCGGCGCCGTCCGCCAGGCCGTTGCGCGGCATGTGGAAGGGCGGCAGCTCGGGATGTTCGGTGAGCCGCGGGTGAACGTGCTGGCCTTGAACCTCGACTTGGATCGGACGTTCGCTGGCGTTCATCGTCAGTGACCAGTCGCCATTAAAAGGGAGAATCGACCATGTCTTGTCGACTACTATGGGTGGCGTGTGTTCTGGCGGCCCCCATCTTTGCCGAAGACGCCGCTACGTCGGCGCGCGAGAAAGTGCTCCTGGACCGGATCGAACAACTGGAGAAGCGTGTCAGTGAATTGGAAGAACGGACCGGTGCCACGGCCACCACCGTCGCAGTTGCGCCGTCAGGCGTGGTGGCTGCGCCCGTCGCGCCTCCCGCGGCGCCGCCCGCATCTCCCGCCGATCCGCTGCGTGGCACGTCGGTCAACTTCGAACTGGATGGATACTATGGCTACAACTTCAACGCTCCGGTCGGACGCGTCAATCTTCTGCGCGCCTATGACGTGCTGAGCAATGCCTTCAGCTTGAACCAGGCGGCGGTGGTGATCGAGAACGCGCCAGACCTGTCCATCGGAAAGCGGTACGGAGCGCGCCTGGACCTGCAGTGGGGACAGGCCACCCAGACCCTGCAAGGCAACCCGTCCAACGAATTGCGGCCCGACATCTATCGAACCGTCTTTCAGGCATATGGCACGTACATCGTCCCTTTAGGTCAAGGTTTGACGATCGACTTCGGTAAGTGGGCGAGTGCGTTGGGGATCGAGGGCAACTATACGAAGGACCAGATCAATTACTCGCGATCGTTGTGGTTTAACTATCTGCCTTTCTACCATATGGGGGTCCGGGCGAACTACAAAATCAACGATGAATTGAGCGTCAATTATTGGGTGACCAACGGAACCCAACAGACGGAGCCATTCAACGGCTTCAAGGATCAGCTCGTGGGGTTCAACCTTCAGCCGCGCAAGAGTGTCTCGTGGACCGTCAATTACTACCTCGGCCAGGAGCATCCGGACCTGGTCGCCTACCCCAATGCACCCCTGGGTAGCCTGCCTGCCTTGCCGACGATCCAGGGTGTTCCCTTTTCGCCCATCGTGAATCCTCCCCAGGGAAAACTGCATGTCATTGATACCTACGCGAGCATTCAGGCTTCCGCTAGGCTTCAGTTCGCCCTGGAGGGAGACTACGTGAACCAGCGCCTGTACACCAGTTCATTGCCGGCCTATACGTATGGCGGCGCCGGCTACCTGCGCTATCAGCTTACGCCCAAGTTGGCGCTCGGCGGCCGGGGTGAATACATGGCGGATCACGGTGGATTGTTCAGTGGCGTCCCCCAGGTTATTCGTGAGGCGACTCTGACTACCGACTACAAATTGGGTGAGGACTTTCTGCTGCGCCTCGAATACCGGCGCGATTTCTCGAATCAACACTATTTCCTGTCCGACACCCTGGGTTTGTTGAAGAAGGAGCAGACCACGGCCACGGCCGGCCTCGTCTGGTGGTTCGGCGCCAAGCAGGGTTCCTGGTAACGTGGCCCGGCGCGGCCGGAGTTGCGGACGGCCGGGTCCTGCGGCCAGAATAGTTAGCGAGGAGCGTGAGCCGGTTGCCAGCCAGCCTTGACCGACGTCCCAGTCCGGAAGAGTTGTTGCGCCGGGTGCAGGCCGAAGAGCGCCGCGCGCGCCGTGGCCGGCTCAAAGTATTTTTGGGCTACGCCTCCCGGGTGGGCAAATCGTTCCGCATGCTGGACGAAGGACGGCGCCGCACAATGCGCGGCGAGGATGTGGTGGTGGCGGCGATCCAGCTTCCGCTAACGCCGGATCTGGAAGCCGTCATGGCGCAGTTGGAGTATATCCCGCCGCTCAAGGGATCTTATGCCGGCAAGGTCTATGAAGTCTTGGACGTGGCGGCGATCTTCCGCCGGCATCCCAGGGTGTGCCTGGTCGACGAGTTGGCGTACGATAATCCGCCCGGCAGCCGCAATCCCAAGCGCTGGCAGGATGTCGACAATATTCTGGATCAGGGTATCTCGGTCATCACCGCCGTTAATCTGCAGCACATCGAGGAACAACAGGACGCAGTCCAGCGTATCACCGGCAAACGCCCGCGGGAGACGGTTCCCGAACGCTTCCTGCGCTCCGCCGACGAAATCGTGCTGGTGGACGCGGCGCTCGACGACATGATGAAACGCGCCGGCTCGCGCGAACCCGTGGACTTGCGGTGTCTCTCCGAACTGCGCGAACTGGCGTTGCTGCTGGCTGCCGACGTGATCGATGGCCAGTTGGTCAACTATCTGCGCGCCAACGGTCTGGATCTGCGTTGGGGAACCCAGGAGCGCATTCTGGTGTGTGTTACGCCGCGCAGCGATGCCGGCGCCATGCTGCGCAGCGGGCGCCGTAACGCCGAGCGGTTCCACGGCACGCTGTTGGTCTGCTACGTCCGACAGACCGGCTTGAGCGCTAGGGACCAGGCCACCATCGACGCCAATCTGGCGCTGGCGCGCGATCTGGAGGCGGACGTGCACGTGCTCGAGGGACGCGATCCGATTGCGGCCATCATGCGCTTCGCGCGCGAGCAGCGCGTCACCCAGATTTTCGTGGGTCACAGCGCGCCGCATCCCTGGAAAGAGGCGTGGATGCGCAACCCCGTCGATCGGCTGATCCAGGCCGCGCGCGATATCGATGTCCGGATCTTTCCGCATCCGCAGAACGTATGAGTGACGCCGCGCCGCCATCTCCGCGAGGACGTCTCAAGATCTTCCTCGGCTACGCTGCGGGTGTCGGCAAGACCTACCAGATGCTGGACGAAGCGCAGGAACTGCGCCGCAAGGGCGTGGACGTGGTGATCGGGTATTTCGAGCCCCACGGGCGTCAGGATACCATCGCCAAAACGGAGGGCCTCGAAGTGGTGCCGCGGAAGAAGATCGAGTACCGCGGCTCGGTGTTCGAGGAAATGGACGTCGACGCTATCCTGCGGCGCAAGCCCGCCGTGTGCCTGGTGGACGAATTCGCCCATACCAATGTGCCCGGTTGCAATTGCCTGAAGCGCTGGGAGGACGTACAGGCGCTGCTCGACCACGGCATCGATGTCTTCACCACGCTCAATGTGCAGCACCTGGAGAGTCTCAACGATGAGGTGCGGCACATCACCGGCATACGTGTGCGGGAAACCGTCCCCGATTGGGTGGTGGACGCGGCGGATGAGGTCGTGCTTGTGGACCTGACCGCCGAGGCTTTGCAGAACCGATTGCAGCGCGGCGTGGTCTACCCGGCGGAAAAAGCCCTGAAGGCCATGGAGAACTTCTTTACCGAGACGAACCTCACGGCGTTGCGCGAGCTGGCGCTCCGGCATGCGGCGCACGAAGTGGAGGGCCGGTTGTCGGACCTGTCCGCTCCCACCCGCGGAAAGCTGCCGGCTGCCCGGCCCGGCGCGGAATCGCCCACGCGCCATGACCGGATTCTGATCTGCCTGACCGGGCGCCCCTCCACGGCCGTGCTGATCCGGCGCGGTAAGCGCGTGGCGGATTATCTGCATGCCGAGTGCCTGGCGGTGCATGTGCAGCGCAACGGCCGCTCCGATCACAACGAGGCGTTGGAGAAGCATCTCTCGTTCGCGCGCAACCTGCACATCGATACGCATGTATTGCGGGGCGCCGACGTCGCGCGCACGATCGTAGACTTCGCACGGGAGCGGAACATCACCCAGATCTTCATGGGCCGGACGGGCTCGGCGCGCTGGTACGGCGTCGTGAAAAGCACGGTGCATCGGGTCGTGCGGCTGGCCCGGGACCGGGAGATCACGGTGGTGGCCGAGCGTCTGCGGTGAAGCGCCAGGTCCACCGGCGTTGCCGGGACAAGAGCCCGAACAATACTATAATGGGGTGTTAAATTCCCCACCTGAAGGAGCGTGAATGGCTGCAAAGCGGATCGGTATACTCACCGGCGGCGGAGACGTGCCGGGGCTCAATTCCGTCATCAAGACCGTGGTTTATAGAGGAAGCGAAATCGATTGCGAAGTCATCGGTGTTCGCCGCGGATGGGAAGGCCTGACGCACGTGAACCTGGACGATCCGGCCAGCCGCGCGCGCTACATATTGCCCCTCAACCGCGAGAATACGCGCACCATCGACCGTACGGGCGGCACGTATCTGCATAGCTCGCGCACCAACCCGGCCAAGATGAAGGCCCTGCCGCCGGTGGTCAAGGGCCAGGAGTTTCCCAAGTCCGAAGTCACCAAGAAGGGCGTCACCTCGACGGTGTTCGACATGACCAGCCGCGTGTTGAAGAACGTGGAGACGCTGGGCCTGGATTACCTGATCGCGATCGGCGGCGACGACACCCTGAGCTACGCCGCGCGGCTCGACACCGAAGGATTCAAGGTCATCGCCATCCCCAAGACGATGGACAACGACGTCCGCAACACGGAATACTGCATCGGGTTTTCGACGGCGATCACGCGCGCCACCGAGGCCATAGAGCGCCAGCGCACGACGGTCGGCTCGCACGAACGGATCGGCGTGTTCCGCATCTTTGGGCGCGACGCCGGATACACCGCGCTTTACACGGCTTATGTGACCTCCATGCGCTGCTGTATTCCGGAGTACAGGTTCAATCTGCCGCACCTGATCGAGCTGCTGATCACCGACAAGCAATATAATCCCAGCAACTATGCCCTGATCATCCTGTCGGAGGGCGCCGAGTGGGAAGGTTATCAGGTCAAGGAAGTGGGCGAGGCGGACGCCTTCGGACACAAGAAGAAGATGAACGTGGGCGAGGACCTCTCCGACGAGATCAAGAAATCCACGGGCGAAGAGACCATCGTAAGCGATCTGACCTACGACCTGCGCAGCGGCAGCCCGGACTTTGTGGACAAGATGGTCGCCTCCACATTTGCCAGCATGGCGATGGACTGCATCCAGCAGGGGCAGCACGGCGTCATGATGGCTATTTCCGGCGGCTGCTACGGGGCCGTGCCGATCCCCGACCCCAAGCTCGGTCCGCGCAAGGTCGACATCGAGACGATGTACAACACCCGGCGCTATCGCCCCAATTATGCGAATAAGCTGGGACTGCCCATCTTCCTGACCCGGGCGTGAAAATCACGGTGCCGGCGAGAACGCCGGCAGAGCCATGCCAATTCGGAATCGCAGCGCGGCATGCGCCCGGCGAAGCGATCTTTCCACCGCGGCGGGATCCCCGGCGCGCGCGAAGATGAAACCGAGGTACGTGGCGCCTTCCGGCAACGGCACCAGCATCTGACCTTCTTTCGCGCTGATGATGACGTCTTCGATGCCTTCCACCGCGCGCGCGTCCTCAGTGCCGGCGACGCCCTGAAACACGCCGGCACGGGGTATCGGAATCATCATGACCCCCGAGGCGGTTTGGTCCAGCTCCAGCCCGGAAATATCCTCCCCGACGGCGTGGCGTACGATCAGTTCTTCCAGCGGACGCAGCGTCCGCGCGCACAAACCTCCGATGGGGCGCGCGGCGACTTCCAACATCCAAGCGCCCTGATCGTTGTAGCGCAGCTCGGCGTGGAACGGACCGTGATACAAGCCGAGTGCCTGTACGGCCCGCTCGACCGTTTTCCGCATGACCTGCTGCACCGCAGGGCTCTCCCGCGACGGCGTGACATAAATCGTCTCTTCGAAGAAGGGTCCTTCCAGCGGATCGGGCTTGTCGAAGATGGCCAGAATGCACGGCGCGCCATGCGTCACAATGCCTTCCACGGCAAACTCGCGGCCAGGGATGTAAGCCTCCACCTGCAAATACCGATCTTGTCCCACCAGCCTCCGGATGCGGTGGAAGGCGGTCGCGAATTCGCGCGGATCGTTGGCGCGGATCACGCCGCGGCTGGCGGAAAGCCCGAGCGGTTTGAGGACGCACGGATACGGGGCGCGTTCCGCGGCGGACTCAGGCGGTTCCGCGAGCGGCGCGCGGAAAAAGCGCGGTACGGGCAGGCCGGCCTTCTGAAACAGGCGGCGCGATTCGTTCTTGTCATGGCAGGCGCGGGCGGCGGCAGGCGGATGGAAAGGGACCCCCAACAGGCAGGCAGCTTCCGCGGCCAGCACGGCCGGAGCGTCACCCACGGCCGCGATGCCGTCGAAATCGCGGCCGCGCAAGGCTTCAAGCGATGCTGGCACATCGCCGAAGCGCACCGGGATGGCGCGATCGCCCCAGGGATCGTCGAGCACCGGACAGCGGTCGGTGGCCAGCGTCAGATCCACGCCCAGGCGGCGTGCCGCATCGTCGAACATCCGGATCTGGTAGCCGGTGGTCGCGGCGAAGAGCAGAACCCGCCTGCTCGCGTGTCCGGTCATAGAAGCTTCTCAACCCAGGTACGATTCCATGGTGCGCGGATTAAAGGCCCAATGGAATTCGAGCTCGTAGGCCAGCGATCGGGCCAGCCCGTCGAGGTCGGGGAAAAGGGTGGCGTGCGTGATGTTCATGCGATACAGTTCGCGCAGCCCCGTTTCGCGCAGTTTCGCCGCCGGCATGACGAACTTCGCCAGCATGTTCTTGGGATCCCGGTAGCGCTGCACGATCTCCTCCACGGGCTTGTCCAGCACCCCCGGCAGCACGAAGGTGCCCGATTGCGCGATCAGCCTGCGGTTCATGGTGTCCGGTTCCCCCAGCCAGATGAACGCGCGCGTGCCTTTGAGGAAGTAGCGCGCGAAGTTGCCCTTGTGCCGCGGGTCCATGCCGCGCGTCGTGATCGGCTGCGCCTTGGTCGAACGGCGGATGCCGCCGGCGCTGATGTCGGCGGGATTGAGCGCCCATACGGCGGCGTCCGTGGTGGCGCGGTCCAGGGCAAAGAAGGCGGCTACGTAGGGCGACCAGGTGAAGTCTAACAGGCGCGTGGGCGCGCCGTGGTGCTGCATCAGGGCCAGCCACTGAAAATCGTCGGCGTTGTCCGGAGGCTGGGCCAGAAACTGGTGAGCCTTCCGTTTGAACACCCGCAGAATGCGGCCTTCCTGCTGCGGCCAGGCGCGCCGGTCGATACCGAAGTTATGAAAATAGCGCGAGAGCGCGCTGGCCAGCGGCCAGTTCTCGTTGCGATGCCCGCGGAACGCCCAGTTGGAATAGGGCGGTCCGGTGATGATGCGCAGGAAATCGTCCCACGACTCCAGCCGGTATTGTTTGTAGATCGGAGCCGGCGGGGACTTCATCGTCCGTAAATGAAGCGGCTGCGGCGGGGGTCGGCGCCCCCGTGCAACACCCCATCCGCCGTCATACGGATGGCCGTGGGTGCGGATAGATTGGCCCAATCGCCCACCACCGTAACCTTATGCCCCATGGCTACCAGTTTCTCGATGGTGGCCTGGGGGATGCGGCGCTCGATGTTCAGCCGGCCCGGAAGGAATGCGTGGAAATCGAAGGACGTGTACATATGCGCGCTGTCGAAGCGGGGCGCCTCGATGGCTTCCTGGGGCGACATATTGAACTCGACGATGTTGAGAAAGACCTGCAACAGCGTTTGGTCTTGCAGATCGCCGCCCGGCGTGGACATCGCCAGGAAGGGCTGTCCCTCGCGCAGCACGATCAGCGGGCTGAGCGTGACCCGCGGACGTTTGCCGGGAGCCAGTTCGTTGGGATGGCCGGGCGTCAGCACGAACGTCTGCATGCGCTCGCTCATCGCCAGCCCGGTGTCCCCGGCGATCACGGAAGGGAGCCAGCCGCCGCTGGGCGTGGCCGAGAACATGTTGCGCGCCTTGTCGACCACGTTGACGCAGGTGGTATCGCGCGCGGCGATGGTGGACTCCGTGGTGGCGGGCATGGGCAGCGGGCCGCCAAATGCTCCGGGACGCTCCTCCATCGAGGCGTGGTTCGGGTCGATGAGCTTGCGCCGCTCCGCGGCGTATTCCTTCGAAAGCAGGATCTTCTCGGGGATTTTGGAGAATTTCGGATCGCCGTAATAACGGTCGCGGTCCGCGAAGGCCAGCTTAATCGCTTCGACCAAGGTGTGGATGTACTGCGGGCTGTTGTGGCCCATGGCCCGCAGGTCGTAGCCTTCCAGCAGGTTCAAGGTCTCGATCATCACCGGGCCCTGCGACCAGAAGCCGGGCTTGAAGATCTCGTAGCCTTTGTACGTGCCCGTGCGCGGGGTATCGGCCTCGGCGTGGAAATCGGCCATGTCCCGGTAAGTGATCAGGCCGCCTTCGCGTTTGCAGAATGCGTCGTATTCGCGCGCCACCGGACCTTTATAGAAGTAATCCCGCACGGCGCGCAGGCGCTCGACGCGATTCCCCTTGGCGTGCGCTTCGGCGGCCACCATGCCCCGCAGGGTGCGGCCCAGGGCCGGTTCCCGGAAGATCTCGCCCCGCCGCGGGGCCACGCCGTTGGGCAAAAAGAATTCGCGCGAAGTAGGCCACAGGTGCAGCAGGGGCTGGGAGCCGCGGATCCAGTCGGACATGACTTCGGTGATGGGAAAGCCCTCGGTGTCCTCGATTGCCGGCGCCGCGACCTGGGCGAACGACATCGTGCCATAGCGCTCCAAAGCCAGAATCAGGCCATCCATCACGCCCGGGACCGGAGAGGAGAGGATGCCTTGCGCGGGCATCGGCGGCATGTGGCCCGGCTCCTCCCACAACTCGCGATGGCGCGATTTATAAAAAGCCACGGTAGCGGCCGCCGGAGCCGTCCCGATGCCGCTGATCGCCACCACGGGCTGCCCGTTCAGCTTGATCAGGATGGGGATTTCACCGCCCAGGCCGAAGTGGTCGAGTTCGGTTACACCGGCGGCCAGCGTCGTGGCGACACCCGCATCCACGGCGTTGCCGCCGGCGTCCAGAATACGCATGCCGGCGTCAACCTCGAAGTTGTTGCACGAGCCCACCATCTCGTGGAGTCCCCGCACCGGCGGGAACATGGTGAGGTGGCTTTGCGCGGAAAGGCTCGCCGCGCCGAGGACCAGGAGCAGCCAGCCGGCACCGCGGGGACGCCGCGCACCGGAGATTGCGGAGCGGACCAGATCAAGCATCATAACGATATATGGCGTTCGCGATCGGCACGCCGCGCACTTCGATGCGCCGCAGATCGCCGGAGCCTACGCCGTGACGTTCGGCCAGCAGCAGTGTATTATCGCATTTCACGAACGGGACCGTGCCGCGCGTAGCGCGTGGGTCGTAACCCATCACGGCGGCCGCCACCGCATCGGTCGAGACCGGATTCAATCCCGCCAGCAGTACGCCCGGCTGCACGCGGCGGATGCCTCTGATCCAGGGACCTTCGCCGCCGGCAACGGACTCGATGCCGTCAATGAGGGCCAGATCGACCGGCCGGACCTTCACCAGGTCGGCCACGATGTGGGGCACGCGGTAGCCCGCATCCCGGCTGGAGGACGGGTCCAACTCGGACGGCGCCGACTTGGAGGGCTGCCGGCGCCCGGCGTGCATGGTCTTGGCGCGGCCGGTGGTGGGGTTCTCGTTCGGCTCGTCGACTCCCGCGTCGTCGCCGTAAATGGACGCCGGCAGGATCCCAAAGCAGTTCTTCAGCGACAGCGTCACACCGCAGGTCGCGTGGTTTTTCAACTTGGCCATGCTCACGAAGACGTCGGTGTCCTCGTAGGCGTGATTCAAATCGTAGGCCGGGAACATGTACGCTTCGGGCACTTTGAACCGCGAATACTTCTTGCCCTTGCCGAGCGCGTTAGTATTCTCGAACTCGACGCCCGGCGCGGCGGCCAGCAACTGCCGTACATTCCAGCCGGAATCGAGCAAATATTCTTCCAGCGGTCCGCTGGTGGCCCAAGCGCTTTCGACGAACCGTATGCGGCGCGCGCCCGCGCGTCCCATCAGATGCGCGGTGGCGCCGACCAGCTTGGGATGCACGTAATGCGTGATGCCGGGCGGCCGGCCGTCGACGCGCAGACCCGGACTGCCGGTCATGTTGAGCTTGATGGTTACCGTCTTGCCGCGTACGATCCGGTCCAGGCCACCGAGTTGATTGAACATGGTGGCCAGGCGCGACGTGACGTCCTCGTCATACGACGCGCATTTGGCGATGGTTACGGGTGTAGCGGGAGCCTGTGGCGCGCCTTTAAGCAGAGGCGCCGCGCTGATCAGTGCGATCCATTCTCTCCGAGTCATTACTCTTAGGATAAACGCACCGGGGCGCCGCCGGGTACGGGGGTACGGGTCCGATTCCCGTCGGGGGACCCTTTGTCGGGATTCGAACAAAACCGGCGCTGCTGCGTAATAAACTATGTGTTCGCGCGTCACCTTAGCGCGACGCGAGGCGCGCGCCCGTTCTCCGGTTCCGCGTTTCGCTTGTAAACGGTTGATTTCAATGAGACTATTTCAAACGCCGATATCCATTTTCTGTGTTTTCCTGCTCTTATGCGGCTCCGCCATGGCCCAGAGCGAGATCAGCATCCGGCCACCCCAGGGCGGGTTGGGTTTCCTCACCCGTCCGTACCGTGCCGGAACCGTGCCGCCTATACGGTTAGATAACTCGTCCCGCCTGGCGTCGTTGGTCCGCGCCGGCAACTTGTATTTGACCGCGCAGGACGTAGTGGCGCTGGCTATCGAAAACAACATCGACGTGGAGATCCAACGCTACGGCCCACTGTTGGCTAAGGAAGTTCTCCTGCGTGCCCAAGGCGGCGGCGCCCTGCGCAGCGTGGGCCTGCCCGTGGCGGCCGGCCCGCAGAGCGTCAGCCTGCAAGGCGTCTCCGCCACCACGAGCACCCTCAGTTCCGGAGCCGGAGTCAGTTCCGGCGGCGGCATCGTGACTCAGTTGGGACCGGCCATCCCTTCGTTCGATCCCACGGTGGTCGGTATCGCGTCCTTTGGCCATTCCAGCACGCCGCAGAGCAACACCATCGCTACGGGTGTCAGCAACCTGGTGGCGTCTACGCGCAGCTACCAGGCGCAGTACATCGAGAATTTCGATTTCGGCCTGAACACGCAGTTTACGTACGCCAGCCGATACACGAAAGTCAACAGCCCGGCGTATAATCTGAACCCGTTCACCTCCGGTTTTCTGGATCTGCTGCTGACCCAGAACCTGCTCTACGGCTTCGGGCGCGCCGTCGCCGACCGCAACATCCGGGTACAGAAAAACAACGTGAAGGTGAGTGACCTGCAGTTCAAGCAGCAGGTGATCGCCACCGTCTCCGCGGCGCTGAACCTCTATTGGGACCTGGTGAGCTTCGACGAGGACGTGCGCGCCCGCCGCCGGGAAGTGGCCACCGCGCAGCAACTGCTGGAGGACAACAAGAAGCTGGTGGAATTCGGCACAGCCGCGCCGATTGAAATCACTCGCGCGGAGTCCCAGTTATACGCCAGCCAGCAGGACCTGGTGACGGCCGAGACCAATCTCCTGCAACAGGAAACCGTGCTCAAAAACGCTCTGACCCGCAACGGCGTGGCCGCCGCGGGTTTGGCGGGCGTGCACGTCATTCCGCTGGATAAAATCGAAGTGCCCGCCACGGACGTGGTCCGGCCGCTCGAAGACCTCATCCAGGAAGCCCTTAGCAAACGGCCCGAAATGGCGCAGGCGCGCCTGAACCTGCAAAGCAATCAAATGAACCTGGTGGGCATCAAAAGCGAGCTGAAGCCGACCCTGCAAGCATTCACCGAGGTCACCAACAACGGCTTGATCGGCGAACTGGCGGACTTGGGGTATTCCACCGGCGGATACGGCGACCTGCTTTCGCAGATCGCGCGCCGCCACTACCCCAACTACTCGGCGGGCATTTCCCTCAACATACCGCTGCGGAACCGCGCCGCCCAGGCGGACTACGCCACCAGCATGCTGGAGCTTCGGCAAAACGAATTGAATCTCCGGAAGAACATCAACCAGATCCGCGTCGATGTGCAAAACGCGCTGATCGGCTTGCAGCAGGCCCGATCGCGGTGGGAAGCCGCGGTCAAAGCCCGCGTGCTGCAGCAGCAAACCCTGGAAGGCGATCAGAAGCGGTACCGGCTGGGCGCCGTGGTTTCGTTCCAGGTGGTTCAGGACCAGCGCGACCTGGCGACCGCGCAGAGCGCGGAGGTGCAGAGCATGGCTAATTACACGCATGCCCGGATCGCGCTCGACCAAGCCCTCGGCACCACCCTGGACGTCAATCACATTTCGATTGACGAGGCCCGTTCCGGCCGGATTTCGCAGTCCTCCACGCTGCCCGCCGAACTGCCGAAGGAGGTGTTGCCGTGAGGCCATCCTCCATCGTTTGTGCCGGACGCAAGGTACTGGCGGCGGCGTTGTCGCTGACGTTCCCGCTGCCGGTGACCTGGGCGCAGCAACCTTACGCGGCCATCGCGCCTTCCAAGGCCTCCGTGCCGGCGATCGTACGCCCGTATTTCGCGGTGGACGTGCCGCCGGCACGGCTGGCGAATTCCACCCGCCTGCAGGAACTGATCCGCGCGGGAACGCTCTATCTGACCGTCCAGGACGCGATCGCGCTGGCGCTCGAGAACAATATCGATGTCGAAGTGGCGCGCTACAATCCGCTCATCCAGAACTGGAACGTCATACGTGCCGAGGCCGGCGGCGCGCTGCCGGGCGTGCCCAGCAACTCGGCGCAAGTCGGCGCCGCCGCGCTCGGCCAAGGTGTGGCGGGCAGCCAGGCCGCGGCCGGAATCGCCCTTCCCGGAGCCGGCTCCCGGAGCAGTCAAACCTCCAGTACATCCATTCAACAGATCGGCCCGGTGACACAAAACCTGGATCCTATCATCCAGGAAGCCAGCACGTTCAGCCACACGACCAATCTCCTGCCCGTGGAAACCCTCAGCGGAACCGCCACGCTCATCGATGTGACGCGTGCGCATTCGTTGAGTTACACCCAGGGCTTGCTCACCGGCGGCAGCGTCACCGTATCGTACGCCGATAACTACCTGAACGAGAATTCGCCGGCTGACGTGCTGAATCCGTCCTCGGCGCCCAACATGTCGTTCACGTTCCAGCAAGGCTTCCTGCAGGGTTTTGGCATCGCCGTGAACGCGCGGTTCATTACCGTCGCCAAGATGAACCTGGCCATCTCGGACTATACGTTTCAGTCGCAGCTCGTTAACACGGTGGCGCAGGTCTTGAATGCGTACTACAGCCTGGAAGCCGCGGACGAGGACAGCCGGGCCAAGCGCGAGGCGGCCGACGTAGCCAGGACGTTTCTGGCAAACGTGAAAGAGCAGGTGCGCCTGGGCGCACTGGCGCCTTCCGACGTCATCAATGCTGAAAGCCAGTTAGTGACCAGCCAGCAGGCCCTGGTGGATTCGGATGCCACCCGGCAGCAGCAGGAGGTCCAGCTCAAGAACCTGCTCAGCCGGCCCGGCACCGCGGACCCGGTCCTGGCCGCGGCGCACATCGAGCCCTTAGACCACATGAGCATACCGGATCACGACGATCTGCCCCCCGTCGAGCAACTGGTCAAACAGGCTCTGGGCACCCGCTCCGACCTGATCGTCGAGCGCGAGAATGAAAAGGCCGCCGAGGTTTCGAACCTGGGTACCCGCAACGGTTTAAAACCGGGTCTGGGTATCTTCGCCAGCGGCAACTCGGCGGGATTGGCCGGCGTCGCTCATCCGGCCACGATCGACGGCTACACCATTGAGCCCAACCCCAAACTGGTGGGCGGAATCGGTAACGCCCTGCAGCAAGTGTTCAGCTTCGCCTATCCGACCGAATCCATCACCGGTTTCTACTTCGGTGCGCTGCGCAACCGGCAGGCGCAGGCGGATTATGCGATCGACCAGCTATCCTACCGGCAGACCCAGTTGACCACGCAGAAGAACGCCGACCAGGCGGAAGTCGATGTGCTCAACGATGTCATCGCGTTGCGCCAGGCTCGCGCCCGTTATGAAGCGGCCGTCCACAGTCGCGTCTTGCAGCAGCAGTTGCTTTCGAGCGAGCAGAAACGCTTCGCCCTGGGTGCGTCGATTCCCTATAACGTGATCCAGCAGCAGCGCGATCTGGTTACCGCGGAATCGTCAGTCGTGGCGGCCCTGGCGGCTTATACGAGTTCACGCCTGGCACTCGATCGCACCACCGGCAGCCTGCTGGCGGCCTATCATGTGTCGCTGGCCGATGCACGCACGGGCCGCATCGCGCGGCAATCGGCGATTCCAAGCTCCGCCGGAAAGCCGTAGGGCAGCGGAGTTACTCTCCCGCGGCCGCGGCTCGCAATTGGCCTAGAATGCCCGGGTAGGTGTCGCGCACGGCGTTATCGGCGATGATCGAGACGTAGCGCCACTCCTCGGGCACGGTATCGCGCGTGGCCGCGTTCAATTCCACCGCCGCGCGGGTGTCCCGTTCCGCGGTCAGAACGCGCACTTCAGCCGCGCGGGACACCGCTTTGATCTTGGCGATGGCCGCGTCGCGGATCCTGGCGTCCGCAGAATCCAGGAGCCAAACGTCATACCCGTGCGCAAACAGAAATTCGAGCAGGTTGGTCTCGATGGTGTCGATGGTGAAGACCAGGCTGGACAAACCCGATCCGGGAACCAGCAGCACCGGCCCGCGCGAACCGCCTTCGTAGCGAATCAGGTTCGGGTCCGAAAACACCGTGCCGGCATTCACGCGCAACGGCCGTTTCTTGCGTCCCGCCGTCACGCTGCCGTAAATGTCGTACAGATCACCCGCCAGCGCGCGGCCGAAACGGGCGGTGGCTTCCAGCCGCTCGCGATCGCCGGCGGCATTGAGGACGCGCACGGTGGATAGGTCGCGGCGCAGATCCTGCGGGGTCTTTCGCAGACTGGCTTCCAGCAGTACCGGGTTGTCCGCGCGCGACCCGTCATGCACCATCGCGCGCAGGGCGGTGGCTTTGCGCGAGACCGCCATGCCGTAGGTTCTGCTGGTTCCGTCGCTGAGGTTGAGCCGGTATTCCTGGCGGGCCAGGCTGAATTCGCCGGTCACTTTCAGCGGACCCGGGGACAGCCGCGCCGCAAGCGCACGTCCGGCCACCGTGGCTTTGTGCTGCGGGTTGCGGAGCAATTCGTCGAGATCGTCGCACGCCACGGTCAAGTCCAGTTCCAGCCCATCGCCGCGGGCGGATTCCGTGAACTGAACGCGCAGGGCCGCCGGTTGTGGCGCCGGCGCCGGCCGCGACGGCAGCGTGTAATCGATCGTCCAGCCGCGGTCTTGCGCCATCAGCGCACAGGCCCTCTCGCCGATCGCGGAGATGGTCAGCAGCGGACCGGCGCCCAGCGACCGTGGGACGGTGGAACCGTCCAGCACGTAAAGTCCCGGATGCACGGCGGTGCCGCTGCTGCCCGAAAAGACCTGGCCCTTATGGTTCACGGCGCCGGCTTCCGCCTCATCCGCCATGACACAGCCGCCCAAAGGATGGACGGTGATCAGATCGCGATTGAAGACCGAACTCCAGACCGGGTTTGCCAGATGCCGTCCGTCCAGGGCGCGGCTGGCTTCCGCCAAGGTATCATCGACCTGCTGAAAGATCGGCTGATCGCCGGCATGCGGCCAGTCGATGCGAAGGCGGTCGTTCTCCAGGCGCATGGCGCCGTAGTGCGGCTCGTGCGCGGTCACCAGGTACGCCTGGGTCTCGCTGGCCAAGGTCTCGTACGGTCCGGAGAAAATCGTCTCGACCTCGGATTCTTCGGCCGCCATGGCCTGCTCCACCGTGTCTCTACCCAGCGCCGAGGCGGCATTCGCCAGGGCCACCGGCAGCAGGCCGGAGAGAGCGCCAGGTGCGGCGATCTCGTGGATCACCATGCTTTCGTTCAGGTCCGCCCGCCGCAGTTCGATGATGCCGGTCACGGCCGGCCCGACCGGCGCCATGTCGCGCGCATCGCGGTGGCCATAGCCCACGCCGCGGATCTCGGTGCCGCAGCCGGAGCTGAATCCCAGAAAGTCTCCGTTGCCGGAAAACTTCTGCCCGACCTGGCCGGACAGCGACACCCCCGCGGCCTTCGAACGCAACAGGATCTCGGTGGATCCCAAGGTTCCCGCGGACAGCACAACAATATCCGCGGCCACGGTGCGCAAGGGCCCGCTGCCATCTTCCAAACCCGTCTCGAGGACCTGGAAGTGGACCAGCCAGTGGCGGTCTTTCTGCTCCAGGTAGCGTACCCAGGCGCCCGTGTAGATCTCCGCTCCGAAATTGTGCGCGTCGGGCAGGTAGTTGAACAGGACCGTATTCTTCGCCCCGTAGTTGCAGCCGGTGATGCAGTCGCCGCAGAGCATACAGGCACGCTGCGCAACGCCCACCGCGTTGATGCCTTCCACGAAATTCACGGCGATCGGCACGCGCACACAGTTCTCGCCCAGGTGCGCGGCCGATTTCTCCAGGGCCTTCAACTTGAGTAGATCCGGATAGCGCGACGGATACGCCACCGGGTGCAGCATCCGTTCCGCCCGGCCATAGCCCTCTTCCAGGCTCGCCGGGTTTTCCCGCAGGGCTCGCGGCCAACGCGGATCCGCGAAAACGCGCGGGTCCGGACGTACCGCAACGTTTCCGTTGATCAGTGATGTTCCGCCCAATCCGCAGCCGACGAAGACATTCACGTCCGGGTTGACGTGAAAGTCGTACAGGCCGGCGTGCGAACCGAGATGGCCGCTGGGAAGTTCGGCCTGTACTTCGGCCAACACCTCATCCTCGGTGTCGGGATATTCGCCCGGCTGCAACTCACGCCCGCGCTCCAACAGGCAGACTTGTTGGCCGGCACGGGCCAGCCGCGACGCGGCAATAGCCCCTCCATATCCTGAACCGACGACAAGCACCGTGTAGCGATCCTTGATTTTACCGATAGGCGATGACAGATGCTGCATTTTTACAGTGCCCAACAGACAGATAGTATCAGAGCGGAGCGCGAATCGCTTGGTTAGCCACTTTACGAATCCTTTATCTGTTTAGGTGAAAAAGGGCGCGCATGAGCTTGGCACCGCAGACCTTACGATGACTGCCATTCTGAAAAGCGGACTGCGTCTCAGCCAGAATTATGGGTTCGTGTATTCGTCAAGGCCGCGAGAGTTTTGTTTTCATGGATTCGCTGGGAGATATTGATTGGCTCCCGAATTGCTCGCAGTGCCCCCTAGCATTTTCAGGAGGGATACAAGATGCATTCTCATCAGAATCCAGCTTTGCGCCTGTCGGCAGCGCTCGTTCTGTTCCTGCTGCCGGCGTTCGGCCAGACCATTACCACCGGTGAAATTACAGGCACTGTCACCGATCCGTCGGGAGCCGTCATCGCGGGCGCCGCCGTCACGCTCACCAGCCCCGGTACCGGCGCCGTTCGAAACGATACAACCAGCACTTCCGGCGTCTACCGCTTTCCGCTGGTGCAGCCCGGAGACTATGTTCTCAATATCTCCGCCGCCGGCTTTCAGACCAGCCAGATCAAGACCACGGTTACGTTGGGCGCGGCCGTCCGCGTGGATGCGAGGCTGAAGGTCGCGACGTCTACCGAAACCATCGAAATCAACGCGGAAGCGACCGCGGTCCAAACCGAAAACGCGGACATACAGAACGTATTCACCACCGAGCAGCTCCAGATGCTCCCCAACCCCGGTAACGATCTGACCTATTATGCGCAGCTCTCGCCGGGCGCGGTGATGAATTCCAACGGCGGTTACGGCAATCTGTCGGTGTTTGGATTGCCGGGAACTTCGAACCTGTTCACCCTGAACGGACAAAACGATAACGATCCGTTCCTGAACCTGAACAACAGCGGCGCCACGAACCTGTTGCTGGGGTCGAACGAAATGGCGGAAGTTTCCGTCACCACCAACGGCTACAGCGCGCAGTACGGCCAATTGGCCGGCGCCCAGGTCAACTACATCACCAGGAGCGGCACCAACGAGTTTCACGGCAACGCGAACTACTTCTGGAACGGCCGGATCATGAACGCCAACGACTGGTTCAACAACGCCAGCGGAGAACCCCGCGCGTTCGACAACGTCAACCAGTACTCGGCTTCGATCGGCGGTCCCATCTGGAAGAACCACACCTTCTTCTTCTCCGATTACGAAGGCCTGCGCGCCCTGATCCCGCTGGCCGGCACGGACGTGCGGCTGCCTTCCCAGGCGTTCCAGACCGCGGTTCTCAACAACCTGGCGGCGACTGGGAACTCCAACGAGAGTGCGTTCTACAAGCAGGCGTTCGGCGCCTGGAATTCAGCGGTCGGCGCCACCCGCGCGACCGCCGTGCCGGGCAGTTCCGCCGATGTGCAGGGTCCCGGCTGCGGCGATCTGACGGTGTTGTCACCCGGACAGGCATGCGCCAACCAGTATTTCATCACCCCGGTGAACTTCGCTCCGGAATGGCTGTGGACGCTCCGTGTGGATCAGAACCTCGGCGATAAGGATCGCATTTATGGACGCTTCCAGATCGACCATGGAACCCAGCCTACCGGCACCGATCCGCTGAACCCGCTGTTCAGCCTGATTTCGTTCCAGCCCGAGAACCAACAGCAGGTGAGCTGGACTCACGTATTTGGCCCGAACGCGACCAACTCCTTCACCGGCTCGCACCTTTACTACGCCGCCGCCTTCGGCTACGCCAACTTGTCGGCTACCAACGCTTTCTTTGCTCCGCAGTTGGCCCTCAACGACGGATCGTTCTACACGCTGAACTCTCCCGAGACGTACATGCCCCAGGGCCGCGACGTGCAGCAGGGCCAGATTGGCGACGACTTCACCTGGACCAAGGGGAGACAGACCTTCAAGTTCGGCCTGAACTGGCACCGCGACTGGGTCTACGACTTCGACTTCCAGCAGGCCACCCAGGGTGCCCTGTGGGTGGGGACCATCGACGATTTCTATGCCGGAGCTCTCGGGTCGGGCGGTTATTTCTACCAGACGTTCCCGCAGAAGACCGCAGAGAATATCGGCGTCTATCAACTGGGGCTGTATGCCGAAGACGACGTGAAGGTCACCAAGGATCTGGCGGTCAATTTCTCGTTGCGCGCGGATCACAATTCGAACCCCACCTGCCAGGGCGGTTGCTTCGCCACGTCAACCGACCCGTTCACGTCGCTCAACTACGATCCGACGATTCCGTACAACCAGGTCATTCAGACCGGCCGCGGGCAGGCCTATTACAAGACCGATGCCATCGTTTGGGGACCGCGCGTGGGACTCGCCTGGTCGGTAACCCCTAAGACGGTTATTCGCGGCGGAGTCGGAATCTTCGCGGACTCGTTCCCGGCTTTCGTGGTGGATAACTTCGTGGAGAACCCGCCGAACTACAACGCCTTTTTCTTCCTGGGAACTCCGACCATGCCGATTGCCCCGGGTGTCTCCGGCAGCGCATTCGACATCGCCAGCTCCGGTAATGCCTCGCTGCTTTCGGGCTTCAGTTCCGGCGGCACCGTGGCGTCGCTTTCGGCTTCCAACCCGTTGTTCGCGCCTCCCAACCTGTACACCATGGACCCAATTCTGCACCAGCCCCGGTACTACGAGTGGAACCTGGAAGTGCAGCGGGACATCGGTTGGCATTCGGTGTTCAGCCTGAATTACGTCGGCAACCACGGCATCAAGGAGCCGATCGACAATAACGGCCTGAACGCTTTCTGCTACGGCGGCTGCGGATCCGGGCTGCCGATTCCATCGGCGGCGCCGGATCAGCGGTTTGGCGAGGTCTACGAGTATCAGAGCTCCGGCTTTTCGCGCTACGACGGGCTGGTGGTTTCGCTGCGGCACTCCATGAGCAACCACCTGGCTTTCGGCATCAATTACACCTGGAGTCATGCCACGGACGTGGTGTCGAACGGCGGCCTGGAGCCGTTCAGCTACAACGGTCAAGGCAGCATATTGAGCGAAGAAGATCCGTTCAATATCCGGGGTTACAACTACGGCAATGCGGATTACGACATTCGCCACTACCTTTCGGCGAATTACGTGATCGACGACCTGTTTCGCGCCCTGCACTTCACCCGGGGATCGAATCTGATCTTCGGCGGGTGGACGGTTTCGGGCGCGGTGCTGGTCCACACCGGTTTCCCGTTCAGCGTGGTACAGAACAACGCGCTGCTGGGGAACTACGGCGGCACGCTGTTCGCTCAGCCGTTGACCGCGGGCTGGTCAAGCTGCGGCGGCGGCGCGGCGTTCACCAACAACAGTCCGTGCCTGAACCCCAACAGTTTCGCGCCTTCGATGACTACCAGCGGGGTCCTGGACGCATTCGCCACGCAGAGCCGGAACCAGTACCGGGGACCCGGCTTCTTCGTAACGGATATCAGCGTATCCAAGGTGATCCCCATTCGCGAGCGCCTCAAGCTGGGAATCGGGGTGCAAGCTTTCAACCTGTTTAACCACCCGAATTTCGGGCAACCGCAAAGTAATATCGACAATCCCGGCCAGTTCGGCCAGATTTACGGGCTGGTCAGCGAGCCGACGTCCATCCTGGGATCGTTCCTGGGTGGCGATGCCTCGCCCCGCCTGATTCAGTTGCACGGCACGCTGCGTTTCTAGCTGTTACTTCCCAATTCAGATCCGAGTCCATTCGGGGAGCCGGGAGGCTCCCCTTTTTTGCATCTATGGCAGGCGCTCCGCCCGGTAAAGTTCCGCGGTGTGCCGGATGCTCGAAACGATCAGCATCAGCGACATTCCCGCGATGCCGGCTATTCCACCGGCATCGAACAGCGGAAAACGGTATCCGAAGAGGGTCCCGGCCGGCCAGCGGAAGAGGGCCAGGTTGCCCAGCACGAGCAGTACGCGCAGTTCGGTGGGGCTGAATTTCCAGTAAGAGAGCTGGAAGGTTCCCAGGGCGTACGCCGCCAGGTACGCCTGGATGGAGAGCATGAAGTACACGATCAGCAGAGCCGCCGCTACCATTGGGCTCATGTAACCGGATAAGCCCATGCCGCCGACCAGGAACAAGGTGCCGAACGCGTCCGTGATGTGGTCCACGTAGAAGCCGTAGCGCGGACGCTGCCGGTTGCGTACCCGCGCCAGCGTGCCATCCAGGCTGTCGCCCCACCAGTTCGCCGCCAGGCACAGGATCACTCCCAGCAGCATGAAACGGTTCGAGCGCGCCAGCCAGTAGCAAACTCCGGCGCCAAACATGGCCACGAAGCCCAGCAGGGTCAGGTGGTCGGAGTTGATCCACGGCGGGGTGGCCCGGGCCATACGCAGCAACAGTCGCTTTTCGATCGGCGCGAAGAAGCTTTCCTGTTCCCGCCCGGCTTCCTGGAATCTCTTCTCGGTGCCTGGCATATCTACAGGATATGTCTCTCCGATTTCCGCGCCAAGCCGGAAGGCCCGCCAGGAAACTGAAAAGAACCCACTGAACCGCCGATAAACGGGTATGGGATTTGTCCCCCGCACTCCAAACCCTGTCATGTCGGTTCCTCCCCCGGTGCAGGCCCGCGCCGGCCTACTGAAGCTCCCGGTTTTCCGGCCGGTGGCCTTGAAGATATTACGGCTGGTCGCCAACGACCAGGTAGAGGTGCAGAATGTGGCCGGCCTCTTGCGGGCGGATCCCGGGCTCAGCGCCCAGGTGCTCGCCGTGGCCAATTCGGCACTCTACGGCAATGCCCGGCATATCGACAATCTCTCTCGCGCCATTCTGGTGCTAGGCTTCGAACGCACCAAGGCTCTCACTTTGACCGTGGCCCTCAAATCGTTTCTGCGCTACCCGGGCAAGATCAGGCGCATGGAAAACTGCTGGCAGCACAGCCTGGCCACCGCGTTGATCGCCGAGGACCTGGCGCCCATATTCGGCCTCGGCAAGGACGAGGCTTATATCTCGGCGTTGATCCACGATGTGGGGCGGTTGGGCCTGCTGATGGCCTTCCGCGACTGGTATGTTCCGCTACTGGACGCGCCGCACGAGAGCGTCCGCGCATGTCTCGAATCCGAGCGCAGCCTGCTCGAGATGGATCACTGCCAGGCGGGGTTCTGGCTCACCCAGCGTTGGGGTTTCCCGCCGGCGTATTCCCGCGTAGCCGGGTGCCATCATGACGATCTGCCAGCCGCGCGGAACGACCTGGTCTCGTTGACGCATATTTCCTGCGATCTTGCCGACGCCCTGGGATTCCCGGCCGTAATCTGGAGCCGGCCTGCCACCACGGCCGAGATCCTGGCGCAGTTGCCGGCCGATCCCTGGTGGGCTCTGGGCTTTCAAGAGGAAGAGATCAAGGGCCGGATTGCCCGTCAGATCGCCAACTTCGAGGCGGCTTAGACGGCAGCGACTCTCAGGCCCGCGAGGAGCGGCCCTCGTCGATCAGCGCGAGGTATGACTCCTCCTCTTGCGCGAAATGCAGCCGCAGGATCGCGCTCAGACCGTACAATATACCCCGCAACTCGCGCACATCGTCGCGTTCGGGCCCTTCGGGCGGCAGATCCTGCAACGTCCGGCCCAATACCCGCACCTGGTGCGCGATTTCCATATGCGCCCGGCTCATCGTGGCGGTGGGATCCTGGCCGCCGATCAGCCGCGCCACCACGGGGTAAACCGCCGCGTCTTCAGCCTCCTCGTGCGGCAGCAGGTCCTCTTTCAGGAACACATACAAGCGATCCATCTCCCGGCGGGCGTCCAGGGGAGACATACTCTCCAGTTGATCGGCCACCTGGCGGATGTGCCGCACCCCGTGCAGGAGTTCCTTATGTTCCGCGCGATACTGCTGGCTGAGTTCCACATGCGCCTGATTACCGGACGGCTGCCGCCATCCGCCGCCCAAGGCGCGCAACGCGTTTAGAATCGCCAGGACGTCAATCGCTTCCTGCAGGACCGCGCCCATCACCGGCGCCAGCATGCCGGCGGTGGCCAGCGCCATGCCCGCGGCGGACAGTAACATGCCTGCCAGGATGCTCTGGAGCGCGATCGACCGCGAGCGCCGCGCAATGCGCACGGCTTCGATCAGGCGGTCCAACCGATCTACGATCAGCACTACGTCCGCGGCCTCCGAGGATGCGGTGGCGCCGCGTGCTCCCATGGCGACGCCTACGTGCGCAGCCGACAATGCCGGCGCATCGTTAATGCCGTCTCCGACCATCACCGTGACGCCCGTCTCGCGGGCGGTCTCGACGGCTTCCAGTTTCTCCGCGGGCCGGCGCTCCGCCAGGACTTCATCCACGCCCAACACGGCGCCCACCACCTGGGCCACATCCGGATGATCGCCCGTCAGCATCACGATCCTGTCGAAGCCGACGCGGCGCAGTGCGCGGATGGTATACGGCGCATCGGGGCGCAGCGGGTCCTCCAGAATCAGCGCGCCGGCCGGCTCGCCGTCCACGGCCACGAACACGCTGGAACTACCCTCCAGGAGCGAGCGCCGGCGCAGCCGCCGGATCTGGGATGGAGCGGGCTGCCCCTCCAGGATCCAATCGCTTTTGCCCAACGCCACCGTATGGCCGTCGATGCGGCCGCGAATGCCGGCGCCCAGCTCTTCGGAAACCGCCGACGGAAATGCCAGGTCGAGGCCGCGCTCATTGGCGGCCTTGATAATCGGCCGGGCCAGCACGTGCGGGGAAACCATATCGAGCGACGCCGCCAGCCGCAGAAGGTCGTCGGCATCGTGCTGTCCGAAGACCTCGATGTGGGTGAGCACGGGGGCCCCCTGGGTGACGGTGCCGGTCTTGTCGAGCAGCAGAATCCTGCCCCGCGCCAGCACCTCCAGCGCGCCGCCGCCCTTGACGATAATTCCGCGGCGGGCCGCCCGTGAGATGCCCGAAACCATGGCGACCGGCGCGGCCAGGATCAACGGGCAAGGCGTAGCCACCACCAGCACGGCCAGGGCGCGCGTGGCATCTCCGGCCAGCCACCACGCCAGTCCCGCGATCGCCAGCGTGAAGGGCAGGAACAGCATGGCGTATCGATCCGCCAGGCGGACCAGCGGCGCCTTGGATGCCTGGGCCTGCTCGACCAGCCGGACGATACCGGCATACGCGCTCTGCGCCGCGGCGGCGGCGGCCCGCATGTTCAGCGGCGCGCCACCGCTATTGATGGTGCCGCTGAATACCCGCTCGCCGTGGCGCCGCTCGACCGGGCCGGCCTCCCCGGTAAGCGCCGATTCGTCCAGGGTGGCGAACGCGTCCGTCACCACGCCGTCCACGGGCAGTACTTCACCCGGCTTGACCAACAGCAGATCGCCCGCCCGAATCTCACCGACGTCCCGGGTCGCGAGCACGCCGTTCTCGTAACGATGCGCTGCGCGCGGGCTGCGCTCCACCAGGGAGGACAACTCGCGGCGGGCCAGCGCATCCGCGAACGCCTCCAAGGCCTGGCCGCCGGCCAACATCAGCGCGATCACCGCGCCGGCCAGGTACTGATGCAGGGCCAGCGCGCCGCCCATGGCCAGCAGAGCGATGACATCCACGCCCGCGCGTCCGGACAACAGCGTGCGCACCACCGCATAAGCCAACGGGAGCAGCGCGGCGGCGGTGGAAGCGGCCCAGATCAGATCCGCCACGCGGGGCATGTGCGCCAGCCAGGCCGCCGCGCCCGCAGCGAGTCCCGCCAGCGTCAATGCCGGCAGACCCCGGCGGCCGAACCGCACTATCCAGACCCGTTTCTCTTGCATCTACATAGCACAGTGTATCCGGTCGAGTCGGGCGCCGCGCGTGCGGATCAGAGAAAGTCGAAGTCGCAGCCGTGGTGGGCCTGGGTGACGTGATCGAGAAAGAGGCGGCCGTACCCGCGTTGGTAATGCGGCGGCGCCGGAGTGAATCCGGCCAGCCGGCGCGCAATCTCGGCGTCGGGCAGCGCCATTTCGATGCGGCGCGCCGGCACGTCCAGCACGATCTCGTCGCCCGTTCGCACCGCCGCCAAGGGTCCGCCGATGGCCGATTCCGGGGCTACGTGCAGCACGACGGTCCCGAAGCTGGTGCCGCTCATGCGCGCGTCGCTGATGCGCACCATGTCGGTCACGCCGCGCTCCAACAGCACGCGGGGTATGGGGATGTGCCCCCACTCCGGCATGCCCGGTCCGCCTTTAGGACCACAGTTGCGCATCACCAGCACGGTTGACGCTTCCACCGGCAGATCCGGCGCGTCGATCTGCGCGCGCATGTGATCGTAGTTCTCGAAGACGAGCGCCAGGCCCCGGTGCCGCAGCAGCGCGGGCGATGCGGCAGTCTGCTTGATCACCGCGCCATCCGGCGCCAGATTGCCGTAGAGGATGGCCGTGCCGCCTTCCGGATGCAGCGGGTCGGCAGCCGTGCGGATGACCTCCCGGCGGAAACACGCGGCGTGCTCCACGTTTTCGCGCAGGGTTTTGCCGGTTACCGTGAGCGCCTCGCCGGCGAGCAGATGCAGGATCTCCCGCATCACCGCGGGCAGTCCGCCGGCATAATGGAAGTCTTCCATCAGGTACTCGCCGGACGGCTTGATGTTGGCGATGTAGGGCGTGCGCCGCGAGATGCGGTCGAAGTCATCGAGAGGCAGGTGGATGCCCAGGCGGCGGGCGATGGCGACCAGGTGAATGACGGCATTGGTCGATCCGCCCAGCGCCATGTCCACCGTGATGGCGTTGTGGAACGCCGCCCGGGTCATGATGCGCGACGGACGCAGATCCTCGCGCACAATTTCCACGATGCGCCGCCCGCTCATCTCCGCCATGGCCAGGCGGCGGGAATCGGGCGCCGGAACGCTGGCGCAGCCCGGCAGGGTCATGCCCAGCGCCTCGGCGAGATTGGTCATGGTGGAAGCCGTACCCATGACGGTGCAATGCCCGGCGCTGCGCGCGATACCGCCTTCGATCTCGCACCATTCCTCTTCGGTCAGCCGGCCGGCGCGGAACAGGTCGAAGAGCTTGCGGCCATCGGTGCCGGCGCCCAACTGCCGGTCGCGCCACTGGCCGGAGAGCATCGGCCCGCCGGGGACCATGATGGCGGGCAAGTCCGCGCTGGCGGCGCCCATCAGTTGGGAGGGCGTGGTCTTGTCGCAGCCGCACAGCAGCACCACGCCGTCCAGCGGATTGGCGCGGATCGATTCCTCCACGTCTATGGCCATCAGGTTGCGATACAGCATGGAGGTTGGGCGCATGAACATCTCGCCCAGCGAGATGGTGGGGAATTCCAACGGGAAACCGCCGGCCACCCACACGCCTCGCTTCACGGCTTCGGCGACGGTGCGCAGATGCGCGTTGCAGTTGTTCAGCTCGCTCCAGGAGTTGCAGATGCCGATGACCGGCTTGCCATCGAAGACGTCGGAGGAGAAACCCTCGGCACGCAGCCAGGCCCGGCGCGCAAAGCCGTAGTAGCCGGGATCGCGGAACCATTCCTGGCTACGGAGCGACTTGCCGCTACTCTCAGGCATCGGTATTGGTCCGGTGGCTTATCGCCGCCGGCCGAACGAACGTCCTCCCGGCCGGAAGCTGGGACGGAAGCTGGGCGCGCTACGAGGCCGGAATCCCCCCGAACGCGAGCCCGATCCCGACCCGAACGTATGCCCGGCACCGCTCTCTCCCCGGCGCAAGCTGCCGCTGGCGTACTTCGAACTGCTGTAGCCGCCCGAGCTGCGCACATACCGGCTGCTCGAATAGCTGTGCTGCGTGAACGTGCCGTGGGTGCCGTATTTCGGCGCGCCGGATTCGTCGTGGCCGTAGTAGGTCTGGCCATAGTTGCGCGCAGTGCGGTACGACTCCCATTCGGCGGACGGAATGGGCCGGTAGCTGTGGCCCCAGAGCAGATCGCGCAGCAGCGCATACTGGCCGTACCACACCCAGAAGTTCCCGCCGTCGCGATGCTCCCAATAGCCATACTGATTGCGGTTCCCGACCGGCGCCATGTAGGCGAAACCGGCGGGCTCGGGAACTTCATCCGCCTCGCTGTCATACTTGCCCACCGCTTTGTGGGCTACGGACATGCCGATGTTCTTCTCGGCCACCTCGTAGTTGGTCTTGGAGATCTCGGTCCAGTTCTCGTCGGAGGTGGTGACTCCGTTCTGGCCGGTGGCGTCCGGAAACTTGGTCCTGACGGTGCGCAGCTCTTCTTCGTAATCACGCGTGCCGCCGGACTTGCGGTCGCGCAAATCCACCAGGACTCTGTCCCAGGACGTGTAAAGCTGTCCGGTGAGCGTCTCCAGTTCGGTGGTGCGCGTGGGAATGGACGTGACATCGTCGTGTAGCGTCTGTGCATCCGTCAACAGGCCGGCGTAGTCGAGTCCCGCCAAATTCTTGGACTCGGCCTGGCGCCGCATGGCGTCGCTCGCCTCCCAGGCCTTCTCACCGTCGCCGGGGATGGCTTTGAGCGCCGTCAGCCGGGTATCGAGATCGGACTTCTTCTGGGGCCAGTCGGTTTCCGCGCGCGTGACCACGGCGGTGACGGGCGCGAAATCCCAGTGCGACAGCGCCTGGTGATCGGCGGCCATCTGCTTCAACTCGTCGGGCAGGTGGCGCTTCATGTCCACCCAGTGCTGGGCCTCGGTCTGGATGGCGCCGGCTTCGTTGATCGCCGCCGCGCGCAGCGCGTCCTGTTCCTTCAGCAGCTTGCGCGCCTGATCCGCATCCTGGCGTCGATTGGCCTTCAGCAGCTTGTCGAGCTCGGCGGCGTCGCGCTGCGCGCCCGTCAACTCGCCCGCGGCGATCCGGAATCGCTCCGGCAACGCCGTGTTCATGTCGTGCGCACGGAAGAGTTCGGGATCCGCGGCCAGTTGTTGCGTGACCGCATCCTCCATGCCTTGGAACTGCTTTTGCGACTGCTGGAGCTGTTGCGCTTCCTGGCTGATATCCGCGCGTACCTTGCGCGGCAGGTTGTCAAGACCCGCAAACAGGACGATGACAATCAGGAACGTCAGAATAACGGCTAATACTTCGAGCCCTCGCCGGCTCATGGTGTACTCCTTGCCCTAACCACTCATTTCAGGCGCCCCGGAAGACCGTGATATCGCCTGGGTTCAGCTTGACGGCCAGGCTGGCGTTGAAGGGCTCGCCCTCGCGCTTGCGGATCGAAAGGTAGCGCTGGCCGGACTCTTCGAGGTATTCCCAGCCGTAAAAGCCGGTACCCTGCGTCTGCCCGTCATGAAAAACACCCATTTCCTTGCTGAGCAGGTAATACCAGTTCTTGCCGTCGAATTCGAAATTATCGGCTGTATTCTGGCGTTCATCCATCTGCGCCAGATCGTCTTCGGACAGGCCCAGATCCTCGAGCGTCAACTTGCGGCCGTCCAGGAAGCCGCGCACATCCAGTTCGTCGTCGTTGTTGCGCACTTCCAACGTGACCCGCCGGCCGCCATACTTGCCGCTGATATCGAACCATTGCCGTTCGCCGGCCTCGTAGCGGCTGGAATGGTCGACCGTGAAATCGAGGTCGGTCATATTGTCGCCGGCGCCGGACACCGAGATGTTGTCGCCGACCCGCGCGTCGGCTACCGTCAGACTGGCCAGATCCGGTTGCGGGGCAGCCGGCGGCGGCGCGGGACGTTCAAAGAGTTTCTTCAGCACCATGAAGAGTAAGGCTCCCAGGACGATGAGGAGAGTTACGGTAATGGGGCCCATACGCAGCGGCTACTGTCCGCTGGCCTGCCCACCGGACTTTTCGGCGGGCGGCGGAAGGGCGGTGGGGATGCTGGGCGCCTTCAACTGGCGCTCGCGCTTGAGGGCCGCCAGATCGTTGTCCACACTGTGACCGCTCAACGCGGCGAACTCTTTTTCCAGATCGTCGTCCTTACCCGCGGCCGCCAGTTGATTGAACGCCTGGGCCTTGGCTTCTTCCTTGGACACGGTCTCTTCAAAGCGGTTAAGAGCGGCGAAGGCGTTGTCGGCATTGCCGACGCCGGCCAGCGCTTCGGCCACTTTAGCTTGCGCCTGGGCGGCGTTCTTGCGCGCCACCAGGGTCGTCGCGGTGCGCTCGGCCTCGTCGATCTTGCGTTTCAGCTCGATCACCTGGCTCTTGAGCGTATCGCTGGCCTTGCGCGCCTGGTCCACGGAGGTCTGCATGGATGCGACCTGCTGATCGCATTCGGCTTTCTTGGCCAGGGCCTTGCGTGCCAGATCTTCGTTGTTCGCGTCCAGCGCCTGGCCGGCGCGGTCTTTCCACTCCTGCGCCTGGCGTACGTACTTCTGGTACTCGGCGTCCAGGCGGTTGTAATTGCTCATGGCCACGGCGGACGCGTTGATGGCCTTGTTGAGCTCGGTCTTCATGTCCGCCACGGTCTGCCGCACCGTGGCGTCGAACGTGGCGTCTTCGACCACGTCCATACCGGCATTAGCCTGGCCGCGGGCGACACGGCCGGCGCGATTGAATATATCCGAAAAGAATCCCATGTTGTGAATAGCCTCCGTTACTCCAGGTTCCCGAGAATGCGGCGCGCCACCAGCACGTCGGCCAGCAGGAAATGCACGCACGAGAGGATGTCGTCCTGGTCCTCGGGGCCCAGGTCTTCGAGCTTGCAGAAGTTGTTGAGGGTAATGGCGGTTCGGCCGTCGCCGGCATCGTAGAGCTGAAAGTACGAGGTGGCGATTCCATTGTGCGCGTCGAGCATGGTGCGCATCGTCGGCGCGGTGATGGCGGCCTCGGGCGCCACCGTGCAGGTGAGCGAGAGGTACAGGATGTCACCTTCGAGCACCGCCTTGACTGCCACGCCGCTGTGCAGTTCCTGCACCCGCAGCACGCCCGGCGTGGGTTCGGTGACTTCGTAGCCTTTTTCGGCCAGAAGCGCTTTAATTTGATCGGCTTGGATATTTGCGATGGAAGCGGTCATAGGGGGTTGACACTCGCTAAGCAACTACGAAAATTGGTGGGGAAAGGTTCCCCAGTTCAGTATAGCGAACGATACGGGCTCTAGCCTTGGCAGCCGGCTAGTGTCCCAGCATGGGGAACAACGCGCGCAGTTGTTCGGCGCTCGGCTGGCTTCCGTATTCGCACAGCTCGAATGCTTCGGCGTGCCGGATTTTGGCTGCGTGTTCCGCGCCGTACCATTTCACCAGGGCCTGGCGCACGGCGGGGGTGATTTCGCCGCCTTCGGTCCGCGCCAGCCAGCGCTTGCGCTCGGCCGGATCGTGCGGAACCAGATCGAGTTTGCCGTCCACCCAGGGCAGCCACTCGTAGAACTGCGAGACGTGCGCGTCGAGCGCCGATATCTTCAGATCGAAGACATCGTCGATGTCGATCGCCACATCCGGATGAAACGGCTCCGGCTTCTGGAAGTGGTCCTGGAAGTACAGGAACACAGGGTTCTTCCGCAGCGGCGGCGTATCGGGACAGATGTTCGGCACGACGACCATGTAGGCGGCGTCCTGAATCAGCACGCCCGTGTAGCGATGGTCCGGGTGGTAGTCGTTCGGACGGGGCGCCAGCACGATGTCGGCGTTCCATTGCCGGATGCGCCGGATGATCTGCTCGCGCACCGCCAGCGTGGGCAGCAACTCGCCGTCGTGATTATCCAGAACTTCGTAAGTGATGCCCAAGCGCCGCCCGGACTCCTCCGCTTCGGCCCGCCGCCGTTTGGCCAGCATGCCGCCGCCTTCCGACTGGTGGCCGGCGTCGCCGTTGGTCACCGAAACGAACTTCACGGCTGCGCCCAGGGCGCGGAACTTCGCGGCCGTTCCGGCGGCCCGAATATCGCAATCGTCCGGATGCGCGCCAAAGGCGATCACGCGCAAGGGATGGTCCTGCGCCAGCAACATGGCGGCCGGTAAGAACAGCAGGCAAAAACGCAACATATTCAAACCTCCCCGAATTCCTGTTTCCAGACCGCTTCGCGTTTCTCATAGAGCGCGGTGCGGCCCAGGATCGCAAACAAAGTGCTGATGGCGCTGCGCTCGGCGACATTTTCCGCCTCACCGTTCTGAATGCGGGTGAGAAACGCCTCCACCGCGTCATTGGTGATGTCGCGCGGCGAGGGTATCGTCTCGGCATCCTTCGGACCCTTGTGGTGGATCATGCGCGCGCGGGAGGTTTCGAGTACCCCCTTGGTGCCGGTGAATTCCTCGCCCACGTGCGAGAATCCGCGTGGGCTGATCTGGTTGGCCTCGTAGTTCACGTGGATGCCATTGGGAAATTCAAACGACAGGGTGAGGTGATCGAGAATCTCCATGGAGGTGCGCACCTTGGTGCCGGCCATGCCCACGGCGCGGATCGGGCGGGCGTCCAAAAACCAGTGCAGCACGTCGAAATTGTGGCAATCCTGCTCCACGATGAAATCGCCCGAATAATCGCGATAGCAGAACCAGTTGCGCAGGTGCTCGATCTTGGGATCGTCGTAAGGCTTGCGGGTGAACGGATCGCTGCCGATCCAGAAGCCGCGGGCATTCACCAGTTCGCCGATCTGGCCCTCGCGCAGGCGCTTGTAGGCTTCCAGGTAGACCGGACCGTAACGCTGCTGGAATCCTACCGTGACGTTCTTCTTGGGATCCGCCTTGCGTCCGGCCGCGATGATCGTTTTCACGCCCGCCAGGTCGACGCCCATGGGCTTTTCGCAATACACGTGCTTGCGCGCTTCGATGGCCGCGGCCAGCATGCGCGGATGCTCGAATGGCGGCGTGGCGATGACGACGGCGTCCAGATCCGCGGCGCCCAGCAGCTTTTCGAAATCCTTGTAGACGGCCGGTTTCTCGATTTTGATCTTTTGGGCGCCGACCTCGATCCGGTCGTCGAACAAGTCGCACAGCGCCGTGACGCGTGCCCGGGGATCGGCGTTGAAGATGGATGCATCGTATTGGCCGCGGCCGCCGACGCCGATCAGGCCGACCGTGATTTTGGAGTTGGCCTGGGATCCGCGGACAGCTTCCGGGCGCACGATCGTGAAGCCCGCGGCTACTGCCGCACCAGCTTTTTCCAAAATCTCCCGGCGTGAGACTGCGGAGGACGATTGGGACATATTAAGATCTCCACAGCGGATTATATGACAATATCGGAGCTCACGTTTTTGCGGCGGTCCGTTCGAACAGCTCGCGCCACGAAGCGTCCAGCTCCGTCCAGTGGTCGGCCTGCAGAGTTTCATCTTCGGACAACGCCAATATGCCGTGCCCGTCGTCGCACAGAAACTCGGTGATCGCCGGTTCGAACATGCTGCCCCAGGATCCGATCGTTACCGGCATCGTGAGCAGTCGCAGGCAATTGGGGCAGCGCCGGCGCTGATCGTCGAAGCTCCACAGCATGGCGCGGCCGAATACGAATATAAACAGCATCGCCAGTCCCAACGCCCCGCAAAGTACGCGCAAAGTCTCGTTGGGCAGATGCGCGCGCAGCAGGGTGCCGCCCTCGATCCAGACGAGCGAGAGCACGGCCAGGACTACGCCGGTCTTCAGCACCAAAAAGCCGAGATAGCGCCCCCGGTGGCGCAGTAAAGAAAACCGGCGAGAGGCGGCCAGGAAGACGGCAGCGCCCAGGGCCAAGACGATAGGCAGGCTGTAAGCGATCAGAGTTCCGGTTGGCCCTTCGTGCAAGAGGGGCCGGCGAACCGCATGCCCCATGGCGATCTGGACCAGCGTCCGCGTGACCCGAAATCCCCGAGTGCCGGCGGCCATCGCCGCAAAGCCGCATGCGGCGCACAACAGCAAGAACCCGGGACCGCGCACGGCGTATGCCAGGTAGGTCTTATTGAAGCGCAGCCAGAAGGCTTCGGTGAAAGCCAGACGCATGGCGCAGGCCATCTGCGCGGGGCCGCTGCGGATCAACTCGCCGCGCTGAAGGAGAGTCCACAAGCCCCGGATGCTGGACGTCCATCGGGCATGCCAGCCAGCCCGTTTGGAGCGCGGCACGATCCAGGCCGCCGCCCACAACAGCCCGCGGAACAGGACAGAAGACACCTCGAATCACTCTCGAATCCGACATAATAGACGCCGGCACTCCGCCAGTTGTTCCGCGAAGCCGGTTGGGTTAGTGCTGCTCTACGATCTCCAGTTGGTCGCCTTTCTGCGTGCCGGTAGCCGCCACCACGCCGGCCGGCAGTTCCAGGATCGAGTGCGCCGTCAGGCACGCGGACATCCGCCATGGCACCATGCGATGGCGCACCCTCTTTACCTTTTTTTGGCGATCCAGGTAGACCAGATCGATCGCGAATTTCATGAAGAAGCTGTGCACCGACTCGCAAGGCACGATCCACAACCCCTGGCCGGGCTCCAGGCCGGTGTGCTTCAACAGCCCCGTGCGGCGTTTCTCGCTGGTATCGGCGACATCCGCGGCATCCGCCAGCACGGTGTTGCGGGTCTGGTTGCGCACCATGATGGTCATCGGTTCATCCCCAAGTCCGCAGCCCGATCACGCCCCAACGGGCCAGGTAGAGAGTCAGGATCGCGCAGGCGGCAGCCACCGCCAGCGAGTGGATCCGGACGCCGCGCCGGATCGGCCACTGGCGGCTGCGCCACGCCTGCACCAGGGCGGCCACAGACATCAGCGCCAGCAGCAGGCTGGCGGCAAAGACCGAAATGGACCACGGTGTGATGCGGCCCAGTCGGTCGATCGCGTCGTCGCCCGCCCACATGAAAGTACCGATCATGACGGCCAGCATCAGTATGGCGATGAGCGGCAGGGCCCGCACGCTCAGGTGCAGCCGGCTGCCCGGCAAAGGGCGAAGACGGCCCAGCAGCAGGGCGGGAATCCAGAAGAGAGCATATAGAACCGAACTGGCCATCAGCAGCACAACCAACACAACGCAGCCAAGCTCGCCGTAGGCTTCCCACGCAGGTATCAGCTTGTACATCGGACCGCCGGCGGCCACGAATCGGCCGTCGCGGGTGTCCGATACCAGCGCCAGGGTAGGCACTGGCTGCTTCTTTTCGATCCAGAGGCGTTCGCTGACGGGCGAAAAGGTGCGCGGCTGCCCCTGCACAGGCGCGAGCAACAGATGCTGGCCTTCGACCGATATGCGCACTAAACCCATGATGCGTTCGATGAAGTAGGTCATCTGGTTGCGAGGATTGGCGGGTTCGGCCCAGCCGGTGTACTCGAGAGCAAGGTGTGGCGGCGCCGCGGCGAGCGGAGGCATGGCCGGCGAAGCCAGACCGCGGGTCAGGAAGGTTGTCACCAGTTTGTGAATCCGGCCGAACGCGGCGCCGTTCGTCGAGTTGATCATGTAGGCATACCCGATGCCGGCATCCGGCAGGTAAGCCATCTCGGTGAGTCCTCCGTCGATGCCGCCGTCATGGCCATGCCATACAAAGCCGCGGTCGTCGATGGTCGTGTAGTTGCTCAGTCCGTAACCGGCGGTCAGGCCGTCGTGAGCCGCCAGCGTACTCTCGGGATGTTCCATGCGCTCGATGGACTGGCGAGTGACCACCGCGGCGCCATCCACCGCGCCACGGTTCAGGTAGAACCGAACGTAGTTCGCCATGTCCCGCGGCGAAGCATTGATGGCTCCCGCGGGTCTGACGGTGATGTGCCGGTATACGGCCTTATGCACGCCGTCGGGCTGGTAGAGGGTCGTCAGATGCTGTTGCACGGCCGCGGTGTATAAGTAGCTGGCGGTATCCATGTGGATGGGGCCGAACAGGTGCTGCTGCACATAGTCTTCAAATCTCTGCCCGCTGACCTTCTCCACGACATAGGCGGCTACCGCCGGACCGCTGTTGCAGTACGCCATGCGCGTGCCCGGCCGCCAGCGCGAGACGCGCGAGTCGGGATGATAGGCCAGACCTTCGAACAGCGTCAGCGGCTTGGGGTCGCTATTGGCGTACTCCGGGAAATGCAGGTCATCCCAGCCGGTGGTGTGTTCCAGCAGGTTTACGATACGGACCGGATCGGTCGATTCCCAAGCATTCTGAAACGCGATTTCCGGCGCGTATTGGCGCACCGGATCGCTCAAACGCAGGCGCGCCTGCTCCTGCAACTGCAGAATCGACAGGGACGCGAACGCCTTGGACACCGAACCGATGCGGAACAAGGTATCCGCGGTGGCGGGGCGTTTGCCGGCTACATCGGCCAGCCCCACGCCATCGATCAGCCGGACCTGATCGCGGGACACAATGGCAATGCCGGCGCCCGGTGTCTTGGTCTCCCGCAGGATTCTGGCGATGGCGGTTTTGAGTTCATCCAGAGTTTGCGGTGCGGGACCGGGTTGATTGGCGGCGCAGAGCAGGGCAGCACTCATGCCCAGCGCCGCCAGGCGGCCGCTTGTCAGCATGGGTCTATCTTAACAACAGCGCTCCGATCGCCAGGGTTGCCAATGTTACCGGTATGCCCGCCCGGGCATACTCCCAAAACGAGATCCGGGTCTCATGGCGCGCCCGCTCGATTACGATCAGGTTGGCCACCGATCCGACCACCGTCAGATTGCCGGCCAACGTGGAAGACATGGCCAGCACCAGCCAGGCGTGCCGCGCATCGGGCAGGTGCGCCACGATCGGCCTGAAGATCAACACGGCCGGCACGTTGCTGAAGACATTCGAGAGCAAGGCCGCCGCGGCCGTCAGCGGGACCGTGCGCGCCAGTTTGAACCGGGCTGCCGCGCGCAGCAGGTCCGCGGAGACCGTGGTGCGCTCCAATCCGGCCACCACAATGAACAGGCCGATGAACATCACCAGCAGCGGCCAGTCGATCTCGCGGTATATCGCCTCCGGATGCAGGCGCCGGGTGATCAACAGCAAGGCGCCGGCGGCCAGCGCGACGTTGGGCACCGGCCAGCCCACGAAGAAAAGCGCGATCATCCCGGCTGAGACCGCCAGCGATTTCCAGAGGAGAATCCTGTCGATCGGCAGCGGTTGATGCGCGACGGCCATTCCGTGCTCGTGCCGGAACTCGCGGCGGTAGAGGACCGCCAGCACGCCGACCAGCACCACCAGGCCGAGGCACGCGACCGGCGCGAGGGCAGCCGCAAAAGCCCGGTATCCGATCCCCGAGAAACTGCCGATCATCATATTCTGCGGGTTGCCGGTGATGGTGGCGACGCTGCCGATATTGGCCGCCATCGCCACCGCCAGCAGGTACGGTACGGGATTGCGGCGCAGGCGGCGGGTGATCTCCAGCACCAGCGGCGTCAGCACCAGGCACATCGTGTCGTTGACGAAGAAAGCCGAAAAGAAGCCGGAGACGCAGGTAATGGCAGTCAGGAGCAGAATGGGCCGGCGCGCATGCTCCACCGTCCAGGCGCTCACCAGGGTGAAGAATCCCGACAGGCGCAGATTGGCCACCACGATCATCATGCCGAACAACAGAACGATGGTGCGGTAGTCGATAGCCGCATACGCCTCCGGGATGGTGAGCGCATTGACTACGATCATCAGCGACGCGCCGATAATGGCCGCCCCGGCGCGATCGACCCGGAAACCGGGCAGACGCCCGATCGCCAGGACCAGATAGGTTCCGGAGAAAATTAGGAGGATCGCCGTCAAGCTTCGAGCCATCATAGCAACTGCCCTGCCGGGAAGTAGAATGTGGTCGTATGGTGCGCTTCAGATGGCAGCGGCGCCTGCTGGTATACGCGATGCTGTTCGCGCCGCAGGCTGCCCCGCAAAACCAACCGGCCGAAGTGGCCACCAAGGAAACGCCTGCGACGTTCAAGTCGCGCGTGAACCTGGTGCCCGTAACCGTTGTCGTCCGGGACCGTGAGGGCCACGCCGTCGGCAATCTGGCCAAGGACGATTTCCGGCTCCTGGACAACGGCAAGCCGCAGGTAATCTCGCGATTTTCGGTCGAAAAACCGTCCGCGCCGGTGGTCATCGCCAAAGACGCCGCCGACCTGGAGGAGCACGCCGCCAGCCGGCCTCCCGCGACGGTGGCACCGGCCGCACCGGCCGCGCCGGTGGCCGCCGAGCACTTCGTGGCGTACGTGTTCGACGATGTGCACGGAACCGCGGAAGATCTGTTCCGGGCGCGGGATGCCGCGGCGAACGTCATGGCCGGCTCGATGCAGCCGGCCGATCGCGCCGCGCTTTACACCACGTCCGGACAGAATGTCGTGGAGTTCACGAACGATCTCGAAACGCTTCGCGCGGCCCTGGCGCGTCTGCGGCCCACGCCGATTACCGGGGGACTGCCCCACGGCGTACAATGCCCCGATATCAGCTTCTACCTGGCGGACCGGATCGTGAATCTGGACGATCCGCAGGCGCTGACGGTGGCCCTGGTGAATTACCAGGCCTGCAGCGGCAACCCTTATATCACCGCCAGCGAAGTGAAAGCAGCCGCGCAAATGGCGCTGACTAGCGGCGAGCATGAAACCCACGTGGCCGCCAGCGTCCTGGGGCAGGTAGTACGCCGCCTGGCCGGTTTGCCCGGACAGCGTAACCTGGTGATGGCGACCCCGGGTTTCTTCGTGGCGTCCTACGATCAATCCGAAATCACCGATCTGATCAATCGCGCGGTGCGCGCCAGCGTGATCATCAGCACGCTGGATATACGGGGTCTCTGGACGCCGCCAGGCTATGATGCGTCGCGCCCGACTCCGGCCGGCGGGGGTCAGGTCATTACCATGCTCAATCAGTATCTGGAACTGGAGGCCATCGCGCAGGAAGACGTGCTCGAGAATCTGGCGCACTCGACCGGCGGCGAATGGTTTCATGCCAATAACGACCTGGGCAGCGGTTTCCGCCGGTTAGCCGCCGCTCCGGCGTTCGTCTACGTGCTGGCATTTACCCCGGAGAATCTGAAATCGGACGGCAAGTACCATAAGTTACAGGTCAGTTTGCGCGATGGTAAGGGGCTGACGGTACAGGCTCGCAAAGGTTACTATGCGCCCAGGCGGGATGCGGATCTGGCGGACCAGGCCCGGCAGGATATCGAGGACGCCGTCTTCTCCCGCTCGGTGGTCAAGGACATTCCCCTCGAGCTGCACACACAGTTTTTCCGCACGGAAGGCGATGATGCGAATCTGTCGGTCGTGGCGCAGCTCGATATACGAGCGCTGCCGTACCGCAAAGCCGAAGGACGCAACCAGGACAGCCTGACGATCGTATCGGCGCTGTTCGATTTGAATGGGAACTTCGTGGCCGGTACCCAAAAAATACTGGAATTGCGGCTGAAGGACGACACCCTGCAGACGCGCCTGGATTCCGGAATCAAGATCAAAACCAGCTTTGACGTCAAAGTGGGCACTTATGCGGTTCGCGTAGTAGCCAGAGATAGCGAAGGCCAGATCATGGCCTCCGACAACATCCTGGTGGAAATCCAGTAGGACCAGTACCTCGAGATCAACCGTCCAGGACCTTTTAAGCGCCGCCCAATCCCGCGCAATTGACCTGTCCCCTGCACTCCGTTACACTGAAGCGTCGGTTCTATTTCGGCTATTCCAGCCACCCGAAACCAGATTTCTTCCAACAGGCAGGACTTGGCATGCAGCGACACATTTTCACTTCGGAATCCGTTACGGAAGGCCACCCGGATAAGATCGCGGACCAGATTTCAGACGCGGTGCTCGACGCGGTGATGGCGCAGGACCCGCTGGGGCGGGTGGCCTGTGAGGTATTGGTGACCACCGGCATCTGCGTGGTGGCCGGCGAGCTGACCACCACCTGTTACGTGGATGTGCCGCGCGTAGCGCGCCAGACCATCGAGCATGTGGGCTACACCGACGCGCTGTGGGGCTTCGACTGCAAGACCTGCGGCGTGCTGAACGCTATCCAGTCGCAATCGCCGGATATCGCGATGGGCGTGGATACCGGCGGCGCGGGAGATCAAGGCCTGATGTTCGGCTATGCCTGCAATGAAACCGACGAGCTGATGCCGCTGCCGATCATGCTGGCGCACAAACTGGTGCGGCGGCTCTCCGAAGTGCGGCGCGCGGGCGTGCTCGACTTTCTGCGTCCGGACGGCAAGAGCCAGGTGAGCGTGGAGTACGAGAACGGTGCGCCCAAGCGCATCGACGCCGTGGTGATTTCGACGCAGCACAGCGATTCCGTGTCTACCGAAGACCTGCGCCACGAGGTGCGCAAGCATATCATCGACGCGGTCATTCCCGCCGGCATGGTGGATTCCGGCACGCACTATCATATCAATCCGACGGGCCGCTTTGTGATCGGCGGACCGCATGGCGACACCGGTCTCACCGGGCGTAAGATCATCGTGGATACCTACGGCGGCATGGGGCGTCACGGCGGCGGCGCGTTCTCCGGCAAAGATCCCACGAAGGTGGACCGCTCCGCCTGCTACATGGCCCGTTACATCGCCAAGAATCTGGTGGCGGCCGGGCTGGCATCCCGCTGCGAAGTGCAGTTGGCCTACGCCATTGGCGTGGCGGAACCGGTGTCGGTCATGGCCAACACTTTTGGCACCGGCATCATCCCGGAAGAGAAGCTCACGGAACTGATTCGCGCGCATTTCCCGCTCACCCCGCGCGGCATTATCGATCACCTGAAGCTGCGCCGGCCGATCTACCGCAATACGGCCGCCTTCGGACATTTCGGCCGCGCCGAAGAGAGCTTCACCTGGGAAGCCGCCGACAAAGTAGAGGCGCTGCGCGAGGAAGCCGTGGCGCATGCCGCCGCGCGTTGACCACGCTTTTTAGAGGACATCATGCCTGAGACACAAACGTCAGTCGCTTGCGATATCAAAGATATTTCGCTGGCGGATGTTGGGAAGCGCCGCACGGAGTGGGCCTTCCAATCGATGCCGGTGCTGCAGAGCATCCGCAAACAGTTCATCAAAAGCCAACCGTTGGCCGGGGTCCGCGTGGCGGCCTGCCTGCACGTCACCAGCGAGACGGCCAACCTCATGATCACCCTTCGCGACGGAGGCGCGTCCGTGGTGCTGTGCGCCTCGAATCCGTTATCCACGCAGGATGACGTGGCCGCCACCCTGGTGCGCGATTTCAGTATTCCGGTCTACGCCATCAAGGGCGAAGACAACAACGTCTATTATCAGCATCTGACTTCCGCGGCCGAGCATGCCCCGCACATCACCATGGATGACGGGGCGGACCTGGTCACGCTGCTGCACTCCAAGCGGCAGGACCTGGCGGCCAATATCATGGGCGGCACCGAAGAGACCACTACCGGCGTCATCCGCCTGCGCGCCATGGCCAGGGACGGCGTGCTGAAGTATCCCATCGTGGCCGTCAACGACGCCATGACCAAGCACTTCTTCGACAACCGCTACGGCACCGGCCAGAGCACCATCGACGGTATCGTGCGTTCGACCAACATCCTGCTGGCCGGGCTGAACGTGGTGGTGGCGGGCTACGGGTGGTGCGGGCGCGGCGTGGCTTTGCGCGCGCGCGGACACGGCGCCAACGTGATCGTCACCGAGGTCGATCCCATCAAGGCTCTGGAAGCCCTGATGGACGGCTACCGGGTCATGTCCATGATCGAGGCGGCCGCCATCGGCGATGTCTTCATCACCGTCACCGGCGATAAGCACGTGATCGGGCGCGACCACTTCCCGCACATGAAGAACGGCGCGATCCTGTGCAACTCCGGCCACTTCAACGTGGAGATCGATCTGGACACGCTGGGCAGGATCAGCTCCTCGCGCCGGCAGACGCGCGAGTTCGTCGAGGAGTACGCCTTCCGCGACGGCCGCAAGCTATATGTGCTGGGCGAAGGACGGCTCATCAACCTGGCCGCCGCCGAAGGACATCCGGCTTCGGTGATGGACATGAGTTTCGCCAACCAGGCGCTGGCCGCCGATTACATGGTGAAGAACCATGCCAGCCTCGAGAAGCGCGTCTACTCGGTGCCGGAGGATCTGGACCGCCAGGTGGCCCGCATGAAGATCGAGTCCATGGGCGTGAAGATCGACCGGCTGACGCCGGAGCAGGAGCGGTACCTCACCAGCTGGTCGGAAGGCACCTAGGATCTGCCGGCGCTCTTCATCTCGATGAAGAGCATCTCCATCGGATGCGTGTTCAGATTCCTGGCGGAGTGCGTGTCTCCGTAAAGCCAACGGGTCTCGCCGGCCTGCATGTGGACGTCCTGAATGCGCCCACCGGGCTCGGTGAATCGCAGGTGACACTCCGCCACGCAGACCGCGACCGCATCCACATCGTCGTGCATCGGCACCGCCTCATCCGCTTTCAGGTTCAGGCGGATGACGCGCACGCGTTCGTTTTCAAACTCCAGGGTGTAGTGCTGCGGGTCGATCTTCAGCGGATCGTGCCGCGCGAAGAAGTCGCCGGGGACGATGTCCGGCGGAAAGCGAAGGCCCGGCCTCTGCCCCCAGGCAGTCACAGCCAGCAGGGCAAGCAAAAGCGTCCGCATGCCCTATGCTACTACTTTGGGTTTTGGCGGCGGAAGCTCGCGCGCTATGCAGGTGTCCTGGAAACCGGTACGCCCGTGCGCGCCGTCACAAAAAGGCTTGTTGGCCGATTGTCCGCAGCGGCATAGGGAAATCACCGTGCGGCCCGCCAGCCCGAACTCCGCGCCAGTCTGGTCGTGAATGGTGAACTCGCCTTCGATGCGGATCGGACCGTTATTAATAGCTGTAACTTTTGCCATGCTACGGATGGTAGCACGCGCGTCGCGGCCGGCTTGTACGAGAATATTGGGGATATGAAAACAGCCATTCTACCGGGCGCCGTACTGGCTGCCTGCTTTTCGCTCGCCGCCGCAACCACGACCGCTTATGTGCCGGTTTGCTGTACCGCCAACTCGACGGTGTCGGTCATCAGTACCGCCAGGAACCGGATCGTCAGCAGCTTCACCGCCGGCCCGGGAAGCTACGCGGTGGCCTTCCCCAACCTCAATACGGCTTGGGTCACCAACACCTCCAACAACACGATCTCGGTGGTGAATCTGGTGACGGGCGCGGTCCGCAAGACGATCTCCCTGAAACTGACGCCGTGGCTCGTCCAGGCGAGTCCGGACGGCGGCGCCGTCTACGTGGTGACCGGAATGTTCACCGGCAGCCTGAATCATTATTCTGCGAGCCTGATGGCATTCAACGCCCGGACGTTTGCGGTGACCGGCGCCGTCAGCCTGCCCAATGACGGGCTCCAGAATCCGGGGCTGGCTGTCTCAGCCGACGGCGGCCGGGTCTACGCCACCTTCGACAGCCAGACCATTGTCGTCTACGATGTGGCGACGGGTACCGCAGCCGCAACCTGGAACACCACCCGCGCCGCGACCTGGACGGCCGCCGGGGTCCTCACTCTATCGCCCGACGGCGGCACGCTCTACACGGCCGGACAGGAGTTGACGGCCTTCGATACCGCCACCGGCAACATCAAGGGGACTCTGAATCCGCCGGGTTTCGCGGGCGGCTACTCCTTCGTGGGCAGCGCCGTCAGCGCGGACGGCGCCACGCTGTACGCCAGTTACGCCGCGCAGATCGGAACCGGCGGTGGGCTGGCGGTGATCGATACTGCCTCGCTCACCATCACGCAGAGCGCCGGCCTCGGCAGCGAGCCGCAGCAGCCGGTCGTCTCCAAGGATGGCGCCACGGTTTACGTGCCGGATGCTTATGACTCCGTGCTCTACGCCGTAAACGCCGCCAACCTCGCGGTGACGGCTTCGATTGCTTTACCCGGACCGATCGCGGCCACCACGCTGAACGCCAATGGCAGCGCTTTAGCGGTGGCCAACTCCTCCACTGCCGCCACCGTTGCCGTCGATACCGCGACGCTGTCGGTTATAGCCACTATCGGTGTGAGCGGCACGCCGAACTCTCAGGCCAGCCTTTTCGGAACCACCAATGCCGCGGCGCCGGCCAACGGTGGCAGCGTCTATGTGGGCGGGATTGAAGCGAACAGCATCAGCCGCATCGATCCCGCCAGCAACCGGGTGACCCGTTATTACACGGACGGCGCACAGAGTCCCTCGGTGACCGGGGTCAATCCGCCCTCGCTCATGGTCACCCCCAACGGGCAGCAGATCTATCTTGCCGGCAGCGATTTCCAATTGCAGATGACCGAGATCGATACGGCCACCGGCGCCGTAAACGGCGTGAACTGCCCGCTGGGCGGAGGTTGCGAGGTGAGCCAAATGGCCGCGCTGCCCGATAGCAGCCGGGTCTACCTCGCCGGTTTCTGGTATGCGCTGGACTCGGCGCCTCCCTTCTTCTTCGTGGTGGACACCGCCACGAAAAAGATTGTGGCCGCGCCGAAGATCAAGGTGGTCGACTCCATGGCGGCGTCTCCCTCGGGCGCCTTCTTGTACATCGTGACGCCCACCGCGATCGAGATCTTCGATACGGCCCAGAACGCGGTCACTTCCACGCTGCCGATCGGCGGTGTGTACTTCGCCGCTTTCTCTCCGGACGGCGCTACGGCTTACGCGGTCACCAATTCCGCGTTGGAACTGATTGATACCGGTACCGGCGCAGTCACCGGCAGCATCAGCCTGGGAAGCATTGCGCCGGCGGCGTTGTCGCTTACCCCGGACGGCAGCCAGGCCTGGATCCCGCTGGCGAAGAGCACGTCGCTGCTCGTAGTGGATCTGCAGGCGAACAGCGTAAGGACGGTGGATCTCGGCGCGACGGTAGCGGGCGTCGCATTCGGCGTGAATTAGGGGCCGCGTTTACGGCTTCTTGGGCTGGGGCTTGGACTGGCCCTTCTGCGAATCGTCCACCACGTCGCCGAAGGTGATGGTGGACTTGCCCTCGAACTTTTTGTAGTCCTTGTAAGTCACCAGCATGCGGAGCCTCTGCGGATGATCCTTGAAGTGCAGGGTGTCGTCGGCATAGGTGTAAGTCGGGAACCAGTACTTGCCGTCGATCTGTTCGCGGAGCGTCTCGAACTTGGGAAACTGCTGGTCGTCGCCGCGCTTCTGAAACCCTACGGCTTTGCCGAAGGTCTTGACGATCTGGAAGTCCCGGTCGTCCACCCAGATCTGGCCCTCGAAAAAGCGCTTTCCCGGCGTCAGCTTCTTGGGTTTGACCGAAAAGACGTAGCAGGAGATCTCGTCCGCGTTCTGCTTGCCCAAGTAGACGATGTCGTACTCGCCAATCTGGTCCGTGGTCAGGACGAAGGGCTGAATGTTGCGCAGATCCTGCTCGTCTTCCGGCGTCAACAGCACGTAGTCCGATAGCGTCGATACGGGGGCATACACGACGTGCTCGGTACGCTTGCCGTCCGGCGAGAAGATGATGTCGGAGACCAGCTCGTACTTGCCCTCCGGCGTGCCCGACTCGTCCAGCGCCTGCACCTTCACGGTCTGGCGGTAGGTGTAGTTCTCGCGCGCTTCGGCGAACTGCTTCTCCCTGGCGGCGAACTTCTGAATGATCTCCTCCGGGTTTACGTTGGACGTGCTGGAAACGGGGGCAGGCGTCGAAGTCGCCGCCGGTTTGCTGGGCCCGTCCGCCCAAACCGGCACACACAGCACCGGCAACAATGCCACGTGGACGAATCGATGCATTTTTCCCCTCTTCGAAATGACGTCAGCCGAAACCGGCCGGTTTCCCTATTTGCCCAGCAGTTTCTTGGCGATGGTCATCAATTGTATGTTGCTGGTGCCTTCGTAAATCCGGCCGATCTTGGCGTCGCGGTAGAGTTTCTCCACCGGATAATCCTTGGTAATGCCTACGCCGCCGTGCACCTCGATGGCTTTGGAAGCGACCTTCTCCGCGATCTCCGAGCTGTAGTACTTGGCCATAGCCGCTTCGGTTTGAAACGGCAGGCCCGCGTCGCGCAAACGTGCGGCGTTATACACCAGCAGCCGCGCGGCTTCTAGCTCGGTGGCCATTACCGCGAGCTGGAACTCTACGCCCTGGAACTCCCCGATGGATTTGCCGAACTGTTTGCGCTCGCGCGCGTATGCCACAGCGTGCTCCAGCGCGCCGCGCGCCAGCCCGATCATTTGTGAGCCGATGGCAATGCGCCCTTCATTCAAGGTCTCTATGGCGATCTTGTAGCCCTTGCCCACCTCGCCGATCACGTTCTCCTTCGGCACCTGGCAATTGTCCAGAATCAGCTCGCAGGTGGAGGACGCCCGTATGCCGAGCTTGTCTTCCTTTTTCCCAACCTGAAATCCGGGGCTCGACCGCTCGATGAGAAACGCGGTGATGCCGCGATATCCCGCCGCTGGGTCGGCGTTGGCGAATAGCAGGAACAACCCCGATTCGGCGGCATTGGTGATCCACAGCTTGCGGCCGGTGAGCAGGAAGTGATCCCCGGCATCCACCGCGCGGGTGGACAGGGCGAAGGCGTCCGATCCCGACCCGGCTTCCGACAACGCGTACGAGGCCACCGTATCGGCCGCCAGCCGGGGGAGATATTTCTGCTTCTGGGCGGCGTTGGCCCACCGCAGAATCGCGTTGTTGACGATAGTGTTCTGCACGTCGGCGATCACGCCCGCCGACGGATCCACGGCCGACAGTTCCTCGACCGCCAGGATGCATTGAAAGAAACTGCCGCCGGAACCGCCGAACTCTTCCGGAATCTCGATGCCCATGAGTCCCAATTCGAAGAACTGGCGGATGATCTCTTTGCGAAAAACGCCGGCTTCATCCATCTCGCGGACGTACGGTCCGATCTGCTCGCGCGCGAACTGGCGCACGGTGGACTGAAAGAGCTTCTCTTCTTCGGTCAGCGCGGTGAGAGGCTGCGGATGAATCTCTGCTGGCTGCGCGGCAACTGGCATGTCACTACTTATACTACACCGGCCAGTTCGCGGTACTGGCGGCCCTGTGACTCGGCCACCGCGGCGTGCGTGACATAGCCGTTGTAGGTATTGACGCCCTCGCGCAGGCCCTGGTGTTCGGTGCAGGCCCGCTCCAGGCCCTTGTTGGCGAGTTCCAGCAGATAGGGGAAGGTGGCGTTAGTGAGCGCGAACGTGGACGTGTACGGCACGGCGGCGGGCATGTTGGAGACGCAGTAGTGCAGCACGCCATCGACGTAGTAGACCGGCTCGGTGTGGGTGGTGGCATGCGAGGTCTCGAAGCAGCCGCCCTGGTCGATCGCCACGTCCACCGCCACCGCGCCCCGTTTCATATTGCGAATCATCTCCCGCCGCACCAGCTTCGGCGCGGAGGCGCCCGGGATCAGTACCGCGCCCACCACCAGGTCGGCGCTCTTGAGCGTTTCGCCGATGGTCCAGGTGTTGGAGGCCAGGGTCACGATCTGGCCGCCGAAGATGTCGTCCAACTGGCGCAGCCGGTTCAGGTTGCGGTCGATGATGGTGACGTGCGCGCCCATGCCGAGCGCTATTTTGGCGGCATTGGTTCCCACCACGCCGCCGCCGATGATCACGCAATTGGCCGGCGCGACACCGGGCACGCCGCCCAGCAGCACGCCCCGGCCGCCGTTGGGCGCTTCCAGGTATTGCGCGCCCACCTGCACGGACATCCGCCCCGCCACTTCGCTCATCGGCGTGAGCAGCGGCAGGCTGCCGTCGGCATCGTGAATGGTCTCGTAGGCCACGCCATTGACCTTGGCTTCCAGCATGCGATTGGTCAGCTCCGGCAGCGGCGCCAGGTGCAGATAAGTGAACAGAATCAGCCCAGGACGCATATAGGTGTATTCCTGAGGCTGCGGCTCTTTCACTTTCACCACGAGGTCGGCGCGCCGCCAGACGTCGGATGCCCACGGCAGGATCTCAGCGCCTGCCTCCATATACTCCTGATCTGTAATCGCGCTGCCTTCGCCGGCGGTGGACTGGACCAGCACCGGGTGGCCGGCCTCCCGCAATGCCGTCACTCCGCTCGGTACCAGGCCGACGCGCGTCTCGTGGTCTTTGACTTCTTTGGGAACCCCGACAATCATCGATGTGCTCCTCTATAGCGTGGTGCTGTCATAGCGTATCACACGCCATAGAGGACAGCGCGGAAAACTAGGCGCCAGGCGGCGCCTGACCGCTTTACTTGTGATGGCCGCCGGAGGACGCCGCCGGGGCGTAAACCGGCGCGCCATCGGTGGGATGGGCCGTGCGGCTCAGCGGGATCGTCTGTACGGTATGCATGACGCCGTCGGCATCCGGCGCCTGGACCTGAATCGATGCCGTGACCTGGGCCTCGCGCAGCGAGTACCACGCCTTCCGTATCATGGCTACGCCGACCACCAGCGTCTGCCCGTTCGCCGCGCCGTTACCCGGCGCCGCCGCCACAAAAGAAGATGCCATCGGCCGGCGGGAGCCGCTCTGCGCGCCGGCCGCCGAATCGGCCGTCATGGTGACGCAGGGTGTCGCGGCAGCCCCGCCGCCCAGCGGTTGCAGCGTGATGGTTTTTTCGGCCATAGGGCCGCCGGTGGCGACGTTGATGAATTCGAGTGAAACGTCCACCGCGCCGGTGCCGATATTGGTGGCGCACAGGAGAAGTTTCTGGCCGGGCTCCACGCTGGCCGGCAGGCTCGCCAGGCGGAAAGACACCGGTTTGGGCACGGCCCACGCGGCGGCGGACGTCAGCAGGACTGCCGTGAGCGGGGCCACGGCGGTGAACCAGGCGGCGGATTTCATGCGACTCTCCCTTCAGCCCTTGGGACGCGATCTCGCGGAAAGCGGTTGCGGTGCGCGCAGACTTTCCGCTTCTCCCGCCGATAAGGAATGCGAGCGAGCACGCACATGCCACATCCCGCCATCCCGACCCGCCGTCCCGGGCTGCCGGACTGCCGCGGGCAAGCCGTCGTGGAGGTCACGCTGCTGTTGCCCTGGATGGTGTTCGCCTTCATCGCGGCCTTCAATTTCGGCATCTTCGCTTATAGTCTGATCTCTACCCAGAATGCCGCGCGGACGGGCGCCATCTATGCTTCGCAATCTCTGAGCGTGGCGCAGAGCGGCAGTATCGTTTCGCAAGTGTGCCCGTACGTGCTGGGCGAACTGGGGGACGCGCCGGGCGTGGGCGCGGGCGTCACCACCTGCACCAGTTCGCCGGTGACCGTATCGGTCACGCCGCACACGCCCGGCAGCGGCAATATCAACACCGTGCAGGTCTCGGTCACTTACAACACGATGCACCTGATTCCGCTGCCGGGACTGATGGCCGGTTCCCTGGCCATCCGGCGCAGCGTGGAACTGCCCATAAGGAACTGAGCCATGCGCCGGAACTCATATCGCCGCGGCAACACGTTGATCGAGTTCACGCTGGCGGCCATCCCCCTGATCTTCATCCAGATCTCGGTGGTGGAGATCTGCCGCGGCATGTGGGACTATCACAGCCTGGCGCAAGCCGTCAAAGCGGCCTCACGCATGGTGGCTACCCGCGGCGCCGGCTGTGCGGGCAAGGGCTGTGCCACGACGGTGGGTCAGGTTGCCAGCACCATCGCTGCCTATGCCGTGGGCATGCCCGCATCCTCTCTGAATGTCACCCTGACTTCCAGCGCGGGCACGGTCAACTGCAATCCCTTGAGTTCCTGCACCGGCAGCGCTACCACCTGGCCGCCGGCGGGCGGCAATTCCCCCGGGTCGGACATCGTCATCTCGGGATCGTATCGCTTTACCTCGGTGCTGACGATGTTCGCGCCGGGCGGCGGCCGAATGCGCTTTTCCGGTGTGACCATGACCGCGAAATCGCGGCAGCCTCTGCTGTTTTGATATGTCCCGGCGAGCTCGTTCACAACCCGGACAGGCGGCCTTAATGATGACCATCTCATTGACCGTCATGCTGGGGATGCTGGGTCTGGCCGTAGACATGGGCTGGGCCTATTACCGCCAGCAGGCGGCCCAGTCCGCCGCCGACGCGGCCGCGGTGGCAGCCGTGCGCGCGGCGTTGAACTCGGCGCCCGGCGGACCCTCCTGCGCCGGCTCGGTGTGGTGCGGCGCGGCCACCAATTGCCCATCCAGATCCCCCGGGTCGGCGTCCACCAGCTTCGATAATGCCTGTATGCTGGCCGCCGCCAACGGCTTCACGACTTCCGGAATCGATCGGGTTAGCGTCCAGGCGGGAACGAGCAGCGCGGTGCCCGGAGTTCCGGGGCCTTCCGCGGCCTACTGGGCTACGGTACGGGTCCGCGAATCTCTGCCGGCGCTGTTTGGCGCCGCCTTTGCGCGCGGCGGCCTGACACCCGGCGCCATTGCCACCGCCGGGGCCATCAGCAGCCCGGGCGGGGCTTCCTGCATCTATGTCCTCGATCCGCACGCGGCCGACGCTTTTCTGGCCGGCAACGGCGCGGTGGTCCAGATCGGTTGCGGCGTCTACGTGAACTCCAACAACAGTTCCGCGGCGATGTACGTGACCGGCGGCGCTAGCGTGCAGGCTCCCACCATCAGCGTGGTGGGCGGCTTCAAGAAGGACAATGGCGGCACCACCAGCGTCGTGCCGACGACGGGCGCCGCCTCGGTGCCGGACCCGTTCGCGAACCTGCCGTCGCCGACGCCCGCCGGCAGTTGCCAGTCAGGCAATTTCACGGCCTGGCAGCCGAAGCCCTACACGCCCGCGCCCGGCACCTACTGCGGCTTCTCGGTGGGGAACGGTATGTCGCTGCAGATGAGCGCGGGGACATACATCATCAACGGCGGCACGTTCAGTATACAAGGCGGGTCCACGGTGACCTCCACCGGCGGCGTGTTGATCTACCTGACCGGCGGCGCGACGGTGAACATCGCCAACGGCGCCAGCGTCACCCTGTCGGCGCAATCTTCCGGCACCTACCAGGGTGTGCTCTTCTACCAGGACCGGTCCATGGCGTCTCCCGGTTCGAGTCTCTTCGCGGGCGGCGCATCCATGAATCTGACCGGATCGCTGTATTTCCCCCATGCCACCCTCAACGTGAACAACGGCTCCAGCACCGCCGGGACTGCCATGGCCCTGGTCGCCGATATGGTCAACTTCCAGGGCGGCGCGCACCTGCTGGCCGATACCGGCGGCACCAAAACCGGGCTTAGCGCGGGATATACCGTCGCCATGCTGCAATAGCTGGCGGTTCCGCCTGCTAGCCCGTCGCACGGGATGCTAAGCTTTCGGTTCGATGGATGCTGTTCAAATTGCTAACGTCACCAAAACCTTTGGCGATATCACCGCGGTCGACGACCTCTCCCTGATCGTTCCCGAGGGTTCGGTCTACGGTTTTATCGGCCCTAACGGTTCGGGTAAAACCACCACCATGCGTATGATCGCCAGCATCTTCTATCCCGATCGCGGCGATGTCCGAGTGTTCGGCAAACAACTGCTGGGCGCGCGCTCGGACCTGATCGGATACCTCCCGGAGGAGCGCGGCCTGTATCGCCGCATGGCGGTGCAGCCGATGCTGGAGTTCTACGGAGAGCTGCGAAGCTGCCGTAAGGTCAAAACCGAGGTCGAAACCTGGCTGAAGAGGCTCGATCTGAGCCAATGGGCCACCCAGAAAGTGCAGTCGCTCAGCAAGGGCATGAGCCAAAAGGTGCAGTTCATCGCGGCGGTGGTGCCGGCGCCCAAGCTGCTCATCCTCGACGAGCCGTTTACCGGACTCGATCCGGTATCGGCCGACGTCGTTCGCGATGCCATACTGGATCTCCGCCGCGCGGGCGTCACGGTCATCCTGAGCACACACGATATGCAGGTGGCCGAGAACATGTGCGACTACATCTGCATGATTTTCCGCGGCAAGAAAGTCCTGGACGGCACGCTGGCCTCCATACAGGACCGCTACGGCAACGACACCATCCGCATTGCCGCCGACGGAGGTATGGGCTCCCTGGGCGGATTGCCCAACGTGGAGAAGATCCGCGACTTCGGCCAGGTGCAGGAACTGCGCATGGCGCTCGGCTGCGATCCGCAGGAGGTGTTGCGCGCACTGGTGGCGCGCACGCGGGTGACCAGTTTTTCCATTACCAAGCCCTCGTTGCACGATATCTTCGTCCGCATCGCCGGGCCGGAAGCCGGGGAGGCGCAACATGCATAGAATCCTGCTGATCGCCCGGCGCGACTATCTGGCCACCATCCGCACCAAGGCGTTCATCATCGGTCTGGTGGTGGCGCCCATCCTGTTCGGCGGCGGATTTCTGGGGCTGGCGCTGATGGAGAGCAAGCCGGACCTCAAGGAACGTCATATCGCTATCCTGGACCGCACCGGCGTGCTGGCGGTGGCGGTGATCCAGGCGGCCCAGGAAAGCAACGCCAAAGACATGCGCGACAAAAAGACCGGCCGCCAGGTGCAGCCGCGCTACGTGTTTGAAACGGTCGCGCCGGCAGCGGATGCCCGGGCGCAGCGGCTGGCCTTGTCCGAGCGCGTGCGGCGCGAGCAGCTCTACGCCTTCGTCGAGATCAATCCCTCGGTGCTGGATCCCGCGCAGGATGCCAAGGGAGACGAGGAAAAGAAGGACTCCGCCAAGGACCCGGCGGCCAGCCAGGTGGCCACCTTCGCCAACTCCGGCGGATTTGGCGAGGCGGACCGCTGGCTGGCATCCGCTATCAGCGACGGCGTGCGCAAATTGCGGCTGGCTAAGTTAGGAGTCGATCGCGGCCAGTTCAAGCAGATCCTGGACAGCATCAATATCGGCCGCTTCGGCCTGGTTTCGCGGGATGAGAAGACCGGAGAGATCCACGAAGCGTCCAAGAAGAACGAAGCGGCCGAGTTCGGCATTCCGTTCGGATTGATGCTGCTGCTGGGCATGATCGTCATGGTGGGGTCTAGTCCCATGCTGTCCGCGGTCACCGAAGACAAGGCGCAACGCCTGGTGGAGATGCTCCTGGGCATGGCCACGCCCCTCGAGTTGATGATCGGCAAAGTGGTGGGCGCCTTGGGGGTATCGCTAACCAGTTCGGCCTTCTACATCATCGGCGGCACACTGGCGCTGGAGGGTATGGGGATGGCGGGCCTGGTTCCCTTTGGCCTGTTTCCCTGGTTCTACGTTTACCTGGTCACGGACGTGCTGTTCCTGTGCTCCCTGGCCGCCGCCCTGGGAGCGGGCTGCAACAGCCCGCAGGAGGCCCAGCAACTCGCGGTCCTGTTGCTGGCGCCGGTGATGATCCCTTACTTCATGCTCACGTTTGTGATGCAGCAGCCGAACGGCGCCATCTCCACCGCGATGTCCCTGTTTCCGCCGTTCACCCCCATGCTCATGCTGCTGCGGCAGGCGTTGCCCGGCGGCGTGCCCGCCTGGCAGCCGTGGGTCGGGCTGGCGGGGGTTCTCATATTCACCTTCATCATGGTCTGGGCCGCCGCCCGCATTTTCCGCGTCGCGATTCTGCTCCAAGGCAAAGCGCCGAAGGTCGGCGACCTGGTGCGCTGGGCTATCAGAGGTTGAACCCGGGCGTTATCCTTCGGCTAAGCCGGTCCGGTAGCGGCCGGTCTATCCCCTTCGATTCGTAGCACTTAGGTAGTCCCAGTACCTTTTTACGTCTTCAGATAGTATTGCTCCGGGGCTTTACCGCAGCCCAACATGGACTCAAGGCTATGCGGACAGCCATGTCCCAACTCCCCGGGTCCCCGGCCAGGCACGTCGTGCCGGCTGCCGCATTCGTGTTTCTGGCGCTGGCGCCGCTGGGGGCAGCCGGCGCAGATACCTTGCCGGTGCTGACGCGCGTGTCGCAGATCCGCAACCTGTCGCTGGCCGCGGCTGCCAGGGGTTACCCGGTGCACATTCGCGCGGTGGTCACGTACACCGCGCCTGGCGACCTGTTCGTCCAGGACGCCACGGCCGGAATCTGGGTGAACGCCCCGCTGGCGGCGCCTGCGCGCCATGCCGGCGAACTGCTCGACCTGAAGGGGGTCACCGAGGCTCCGGATTTCGCGCCCCAGATCGGCAAGCCGCAGTACCGGGTCGTCGGTACGGCTCCGCTTCCCCTGGCCCGGCGGGTTTCCCTGGAGCAGATGCTGTCCACGGCGGAAGACAGCCAGTGGGTCGAGATCGAGGGTGTCATCCGGGAGGCGAGTATCGCGGACAAAATGCTGACGCTCCAGATGGCGGTGCCCGGGGGCCGATTGCAGGCGTTTGTCCCAAACCCGCGCGACGTGGTCCCGGCCAGCCTGGTGGATGCCGAAGTCCGCATTCGCGGCGCGTGCGGGGCCAGTTTCAACAGGAAGAATCAACTGGTTGGAATCCTGCTGTACGTGCCTGACCTGAACCAGGTGGATGTGCTGCGTCCGCCCTACGATCCGTTCCAGCAGGCCGTGCGGCCCCTGGATAGCGTGGCGCGGTTCGCTCTGGGGCGGTCCCTGGGGCATCGCATCCGGGTGCAGGGCGTGGTTACGCTGGAGGATGCCGGCAAGAAGATCTATCTCTCCGACGGGCGCAGCGGGCTGCACGTGGAGTCCTCCGAACCGGGCTCGTTTCAACCCGGCGACCGCCTGGACGTGGCCGGTTTTCCGCGTGTCTCGGAATCCTCGCTGACCCTGGAAGACGCCGTCTGCCGGCGTATCGGAAGGGAGCAGCCGCTGGCTCCGATTCCCGTGACGGCGGACCAGATCCTGGCGGGCGATTACGATTCTCTGCCGGTGTCGGTGGAAGGGCGATTGTTGGGCGGCTCCTCGCTGACTGGCAGCCTGAACCTGGTGCTCAACAGCGGCAACGTGGTGTTCGGGGTATCTACCGGCCGAGCGAGCGCGGCCGGCCTGGCCGCCATCCCGCCGGGTAGCATTTTGCGCATATCCGGTATTTGCGTGGCCGATAAGAATGATCAGGCACGCAACCAGGCATTCCGCGTTCTGTTGCAGTCTGCCGCCGGAGTCTCGGTCATCAGGCGGCCTCCGTGGTGGACTGTCCCCAGGGCCCTGACGGCGCTCGGGGTGCTGGCGTTCGTCATCTTGGGCGGTTTGGCCTGGGTCGTGACCATGCAGCGGCAGGCCATGTTGGAACAGCGCTATCACAACCTGGTGGAGAACGCCAACGACGTCATTTTCACCTTGAACCTGAAAGGAACCCTGACCTCGCTCAATAAAGCCGGCGGGCGCATCCTGGGGTTCACGCCGAAAGAAGCCGGCGGTTTGCCGCTGGCGCGCCTGCTGGCGCCCGCTTTTCAGGAAAAAGCCGCGGAGGCCGCGGCATTGTGCGTCTCCGCCGGCGGTTTCTATCCCATGCAGGAATGGGAATTCGCCGCCAAGGACGGCCATCGCGCGCCGATGGAGGTGAGCCTGCAAACCATCTGCCGGGGCGGGCGGACGGTCGGCTTGCAGGGTATCGCGCGCGATATCTCGGATCGCAAGCGCGCCGAGGACGAGATGCTGCACGCCAAGGAGGCTGCCGAGGCGGCCAACCGCGCCAAGAGCGAATTTGTGGCCAACATGAGCCACGAACTGCGCACCCCGCTCAACGCCGTCATCGGGTACAGCGAGATGCTGCAGGAGATCGCGGAGGAACGCGGCGAGCAGGACCTGCTGCCCGACTTGAACCGGATCCGCACGGCCGGCAAGCATCTGCTGGGTCTGATCAACGATGTGCTGGACCTGTCCAAGATCGAAGCCGGGAAGGTGCAGTTGTGCACCGAGCGCTTCGCGGTAGCGCCGGTGATTCAGGACGTGATCGGCACCATTCAACCGCTGGTGGAGAAGAACGCCAACCGGTTGGAGGTGGCATGCGAGGAAGGCCTGGGCCACATGGTCGCGGACCAGACCCGCACGCGGCAGGTGCTCTACAACCTGCTGAGCAATGCCTGCAAGTTCACCGACCATGGCAGTGTCCGGCTGGCGGCCCGGCGGGTGCGTACCGGCACGGCCGACTGGGTCGAATTCCGGGTGGCGGATACCGGCATCGGCATGAGTCCGGCCCAAGTGGAGCGGCTGTATCGCCCGTTCATGCAGGCCGACGCTTCGACCACCCGCAAGTACGGGGGCACCGGCCTGGGGCTGGCCATCAGCCGCCGGCTATGCCAGATGATGGACGGATCGCTCACCGTGGAGAGCGAGTTAGGAAAGGGATCGACGTTCACGGTGCGTTTGCCCGGCGATCTGGCGCCGGTGCCGCGGCCGGACCGGCCGGCGCTGAGCGCGGAGGACGCCGGCACGGAAGTATTGGCTAGTTAAGGACGAACTGGATGTTTCCGCAATTTCAACGTGTGGTTACGCTGTCCGTGATGAGCATTCTGGTGGGCCTGTTCTACTGGATCTACCAGCGGGACCGCCAGGAACGTGCGCGGCTGTGGATGCTCGGATGGTCTGCCATTGTGGCGCACTTCGCCGGCATGCTGCTCTCCGCCTTCCACCTGATCCCGGCGCGGCTCTCCGACTGGCTGGCCTACGTCACCCTCATTCTGGGAGTGGCGGCCTTCTCGTTGTCGATGCGCACGCGGAAGAGCGGTCCCACCGGGCGGACGATCTTCTGGGCCGGCCTGATAGCGCCCGCGATCGCCTATTGGACGCTGATGGTATACGAGGTTCAGAGCGTCCTCGTGTATCGCATGCTGCTGTTGGCGGTCTTAACTGCCGGCGGGGTGGCGATGCGCCATGCCCGGCTCACTCCCGCGCGGCTGGTGCCCTGGTTAGCCACCCTGGCGGCGGGGCTCTTCGCTTTCTATCGCGTGGGGTCGCACGTGGAGAGCGGCATCGACTTTATCCTGTTCGCCGGCTTCGCCCTGACCGGCCTGCGCTATTGGCGGTACTTCCACCGCTTCTCGCCGGGCGTGCTGCTGACGTCGCTGTCGTTTCTGGCATGGGGTTCGGTATTTCCGGTGGCGGAGTTATGCGCGGCGCTGGGAATCAACATTCCGGGCGATCACGTGGTCTGGGATCTGCCCAAGTATTTCGTGGCGTTCGGCATGATCGTCACCTTGTTTGAGAACCAGACGGAAATCCTGCAAGTCCAGATCGGCGTGCGCCAACGCGCGGAAAAAGCCGCGCAAGCGGCCAATGAAGCCAAGAGCATCCTGATGGCTTCGGTCAGCTTCGCGGCCCGCCGTATGTTGAGCGCGGCCGGGTGGGAGACGGTAATCCTCGAGACGTTATCGAAAATGGGCGTGGCCGCGCGGGTAAGCCGGGCCTACGTGGCGGAGGTCCATCTGGGCGAGTCCGGCCGGCCGGCGGAGGTTCTGCACGAGTGGAGCGACCGCACATCCGAAATGGCCCATGCCGCCGCCGCCGACTGGTACCGGCACATCAACACGCTGCTGCGGGGTGAGGTGGTCACCCTGAGTTCCTGGCCTCAAGGCAGCGGCGGCGAGGCGCCCAAGTCTGTGATCCTGGTGCCCATCGAGGTCGGCGGCGAGTGGTTCGGATTCCTCGGTTTTGAAGACTACCGGCAGGAGCGCGGCTGGAGCCAGGCCGAGCGTGACAGCTTCCGCTCGGCGGCCCGCATGCTTGGAGCATCCATCACCCGGCAGAGGGCGCAGGATTACGTCGACAACATCCTCACCTCCATGGAAGAGGCCCTGCTGGTGCTGGATCCGGACCTGCAGATTCAAAGGGTCAATCCCAGCGCCCTGCGGCTGTTGGGCTATGCCGAAGAGGAGTTGATCGGCCGGCCCGCGCGGCAGATCATCCTGGAGCGGGAAACTCCCTGCCGGCGCAGCGCCGTCGAGCGGACCTACCGCACCAAGGCCGGGCAATCGATCCCGGTGCTGTTCTCGGCGGCGGAGATGCGCGACAGCGCCGGCGATCTCAACGGTTACGTCTGGCTGGCGCAGGACATGACGGAACTCAAACGCGTACAGGGCGAACTGGTGCGCGCCAAGGAGGCCGCCGAAGCCGCCAACCGGGCCAAGAGCACCTTCCTGGCGAATATGAGCCACGAACTGCGTACGCCCTTGAATGCCGTAATCGGCTACAGCGAAATGCTGCAGGAAGTGCTGGAAGACCGCGGCGAGAAGGACCTGCTGCCGGACCTGAACCGCATCCGCTCGGCCGGGACCCACCTGTTGGGCCTGATCAACGACGTGCTGGATCTTTCCAAGATCGAGGCCGGCAAGCTGGAGCTGACCATAGAGGCATTTCCGGTGTCGGTGGTGCTGCACGACGTCGCCTCGAGCGTGCATCCGCTGGTGGAGAAGAACGGCAATCGGCTGGCGATCGATTGCGCCGAGCCGTTGGGCTGTGTGGTGGCCGATCTGACGCGCTTCCGCCAGGTGTTGATGAATCTTCTGAGCAATGCCTGTAAGTTCACCGAGCAAGGCACGATCCGGCTGGCAGCCCGGCGCGTGTGGGAGCGCTCCACCGACTGGCTGGAGCTGCAGGTACAGGACACGGGGATCGGCATGAGCCAGGATCAACTGGAACGGCTGTTCCAGCCGTTCGTGCAGGCGGACGCCTCCACCACCCGCAAGTATGGCGGCACGGGTCTGGGGTTGACGATCAGCCATGAATACTGCCAGATGATGGGCGGCTCGCTGACCGCGAAGAGCGAACTGGGAGCCGGCTCGATATTCACCGTCCGGCTGCCGGCGGCGCAGATCGACGATCTGGCTGCCGGCGCGGTTGAGGGCCGGGTCAGGACGGCCGTGCATGCCTAGGATCCTGGTGATTGAAGACAACGAGTGGAGCCGCGACATGCTGGCGCGGCGTCTGGAGCGGCGCGGCTACGAGGTTTTGGTGGCGCCCGACGGCAAGCGCGGCGTGGCCATGACACGCGAGCACCGGCCGGATCTGGTGCTGATGGATATGAGTTTGCCGGAGATGGACGGCTGGGAGGCCACGCGCCGCTTGAAATCGGATCCGGCTACGCGGGCCATCCCGATCGTGGCGCTGACCGCGCACGCTATGGCCAGCGACCGGCAGAAAGCCATTGACGCAGGCTGCGACGATTACCATACCAAGCCTGTAGATTTCGAGAACCTCATGCGTAGCCTGCAGTGTTTTCTAACCGGCGCGAACGGAGCCAAGAACGGTATGATCCGGCCGGTAAACCTGAGCCGCGACCCCACGGCCCTATTGGGAGATCCACCATGTTGACGAACGCGAAACCCCTGTTATTGGTCGACGATGACACCACCAACCAGGACCTGATGTCGCGCCGCCTGAAGCGGGCGGGCTACAGCACGGAACTGGCGGGAAACGGTTACGAGGCGCTGGACGTGCTGGCGCGGCGGGAGGTGGAGCTGGTGCTGCTTGACAGCATGATGCCGGGCCTGAGCGGCATCGATCTGCTGCGGCAGCTCCGCACGCGATTCTCGGCCGCGCGGCTGCCCATCATTATGGTCACCGCGCTGGGCGAGAGCGAGCGCATCGTGGAGGCCTTGAACCTGGGCGCCAACGACTATATCTCCAAGCCCGTGGACTTTCCGGTGGCGCTGGCGCGCATCCGCGCGCAGATCGAGCGCAAGCGCGCTGAAGAAGCCTTGCGGGAGAGCGAAGAACGCTATGCGCTGGCTGCGCGGGGGGCCAACGACGGCCTGTGGGACTGGGACCTGGCGAGCCAGCGGGTATATTACTCCGCGCGGTGGAAAGCTATGCTCGGCTACGACGAGTCCGAGATCGGCGACGGGCCCGAGGAGTGGCTGGGCCGCGTCCACAAGGAGGATCGTGACCGGCTGTACGCCGAACTGCAGGCAAACTGGAATGGCACGGCCCAGGGCGAGTGCGCCATCGAGCATCGCGTGCGGCACAAAGACGGCAACTACCGCTGGATGCTGAGCCGCGGGGTGGTGCAGTGCGACGGAGAGGGCAAGGCCGTCCGCATGGCGGGATCGCAGACGGACATCACCAGCAGCAAGGCGTTCGACCCGTTGACCGGCCTGCCCAACCGCACGCTGTTCCACGAGAGGCTGGCGGGTTGCCTGGAGCGGGCCGCGGCCGACCCGGATCATCATCCGTTCACCGTGCTGTTTCTGGACCTGGACAGGTTTAAAGTCGTCAATGACAGCCTGGGACACGCCTCCGGCGACGAGTTGTTGACCCACGTGGCGCACCGGCTGCGCGCGGCAGTGCGCAGCACGCCGCCCGGAATACGCAGCGATACACACGACCTGATCGCCCGCATGGGCGGGGACGAATTCGCGATCCTGCTCGAGAATGTCGACTCCGAGGGCGCCATCAACATCGCCGAGCGCATCCGCGAGTCCATTCACGCCGCTTTCAAGCTGGAGAACCGAGAGGTCTTCACCACGGTCAGCATCGGGATCGCGCCCGGCAACCGGCGCTATCTCACCCCCACCGAGATTCTGCGCGACGCGGACACGGCCATGTATAAGGCCAAGTCCTCGGGACGATCGCGGTTCGAAGTGTTCGACGAGGGCATGCGGGCGGAGGCGGTGGCGCGCCTGGAGCTCGAAAGCGATCTGCGCCGCGCCGTCGATAACCGGGAATTCGTTCTGTATTACCAGCCCAAGGTCTGTCTCAAGACCAGCAAGATCGTCGGCGTGGAAGCTCTGCTGCGCTGGCGCCATCCGACGCGGGGCATGATCGCGCCGGATCAGTTTATCCCGTTGGCCGAGGAGACGGGCATGATCGTACCCATCGGTCTGTGGGTGATGCGCGAGGCCTGCCTGGCCATGCAGCGCTGGCATGCCGAATTCCCCACGATTCCGCCGCTCGAAGTCAGCGTCAACGTGTCCGTGCGCCAGTTCCGGGAGCCGGACCTGCACGCCCAGGTCGCCGCGGTACTGGCGGAGACCGGCCTGGATCCTTCCACTCTGCAACTGGAGGTCACCGAGAGCGTGCTCATGGATGATCTCGACGAGGTCGCCGATCTGTTGACCCGCCTGAAGGCCCTCGGCGTGGGCCTCAAAATCGATGATTTCGGCACCGGGTACGCCTCGCTGAAGTGCCTGAGCCGGCTGCCGTTCGACGTGCTGAAGATCGACCGTTCGTTCGTGCTGAACATGTCCAAGAAGGACGGCACTACCGAAACCGTGCGCACCATCCTGCTCCTGGCGGAGAGCCTGGGCATGGAGGTGGTGGCCGAGGGGATCGAGAAGAAGGAGCAGCTCGTCGAATTGCAGTCGCTCCAGTGCGACTACGGCCAGGGCTTTTACTTTTCGCCCCCGGTCGATCAGGACGCCTTGGCAAACCTGATCCGGCAGTCGCAAGCGGCTTGAGGCCGGCGGTTAGTGACGGGGAGGCGGCGGCTGTGTGTGCGGGATCAGCCGGACCGCGATGCGCGCGGGCGATACCCGCTCCATCACGATTCCGGGCGGCAGGTTCAGATCGGCGGATTCCACCGGCAGGCTCAGGTCGCCGGCCTTGGCGCCGCGTAAGCTGAAACGGGCCACCAGGCGGGTGAGCCCCATCGAATCCATCACCCAGGAGCTGCCGCGGACCTGGACCTCCAGCCGGTCGGCGGAGGGGGTGCCCAAATCCATACCCACTGGAACGCTCACGAATTCTACCGGCACCGCCACGGTTCGCACCGCGGTTCCGCTCTGGAAGGAAGTACCCCAGATGGCGGCGGCCAGCCCGATGGCCGCCAGCTTGACCCGTGCGTTGGAAAACAACAGGCCGCGCAGCCGGCTGCCGGTGTCACGCGCCGGCCGCGCGCTGAGCTTGTCCAGCATCTGCGCCAGGCGCGCCTCGTCGTCTACCCGGATCATGCGCCGGGCCTCCATCAGGGTTACCTCGCCGCGCTCCTCGGAGACCGTCACCACCAGGGCGTCGCAGCGCTCGGAAAGGCCCATGGCCGCGCGATGCCGCGTACCGTAGTAGCTCGGCACGTTGTCCCGCTCGGTCAAGGGCAGCACCGCGGCCGCCTGCACGATGCGGTCGCCGCGGACGATTACGGCGCCGTCGTGCACCGGCGAGGTCTTCTGGAAAATGGCTTCCAGGATTTCCGGGGAGACACCGGCCTCCAGCAGGATGCCGCCGCTGGCCAGTTCGGCGATGGTGTTCCGCCGCAACACCACGATCAGCGCGCCGACCGACTGGTCCGCCAGGTGGAAGGCCGCACGGGCGATCGACTGGTAGGTCTCCGCCATCTGCGACGCGGTCCGCTGGCGAAAGTTCCAGACGCTGTCCAGTCGCATGAAGACCCGGCGCACTTCCGCCTGGAACACCAGCACGAGCAGGACGATCGCCAGGATGGCCGCGCCGTCCAGGACCCAACTGGTAATCGGCAGATCGAAGTGGCGTGCCAGCAGCGCGCCGGCATGCAGTCCCATTACCACCAGCGCCACCCGCAGGGCGCGCGCCTGTTGGGCCCAGCGCAGGACGGTGTACAGGGCCACCGCCAGCACCACGAAATCCATTCCGCTCTGCCAACGCACCACCATCAGCGCGACCATTCATCTTCTAATATCCTCCGATTCGTCCGCGAACTACAATGTAGCCGTGGGCAGACGATCGCCTTGGTCTCTGTCCGTGAACCCGACATGCAACCCTATCGTTATCACGTCTTCGCGTGCGATCAACAGAAGCCCGAGGGCATACCGTGCTGCTCGGCACGCGGCTCGCGCCAGGTGCTGGACGCCCTGCGCGCGGAGGTGGCCGCCCAGGGATTGGGCGACCAGGTGCAGGTGACGGCGTGCGGCTCGCTGGGTCTTTGCGAGCGCGGCCCCAACCTGGTGGTCTACCCGGAAGGCGTCTGGTATTCGGGTGTCACCCCGGCCGATGTGCCGGAGATCGTGCGCAGCCACTTTGGCGGCGGGGTCCCCGTCGCGCGTCTGCTGAATCGGGACGCCGCCGCGGCGCGGGCGGAGATCGCGGCCAATAAGCAGAAAATGCAGGGGGCCCTGCGCGCGCGTGAGGCTGCCGGCGCCCTGCCGGACGAACTGGCGCAGGCCATCCGCGGCTTTCAGGAGAGCCGCGCGATTCTGACTGCTATCGAATTGGACGCCTTCACGGCGGTAGGCGGCGGTGCTTCGGCCCCCGCGGCGGCCCAGGCGATGGGCACCGATTCGCGCGCCACCGAGATGCTGCTCAACGCGGTGGCTGCGCTGGGCCTGTTGGCGAAACGGGACGGCGTTTTCCACAACACGCCGCTGAGTGCCCGCTATTTCGCCGCGGGATCGCCGGATGACGCCCGCGCGGCCACCATGCACACGGCCAACCTGTGGCGGCGCTGGTCTACGTTGACCGAATGCGTGCGCGCGGGGACGGCCGTCGCTCGCCGCGAACCGCGCGCGCCGGACGACCAGTGGACCGAGCCGTTCATTGCCGCCATGCACCGCAACGCGCGGGAACGGGCGCCGCACGTCGTCCGCGCCGTGGGGACCGCGGGTGTCGGCCGCATGCTGGATGTCGGCGGCGGATCGGCGGCCTATTCCATCGCGTTCGCGCAAGCCGGCGACGGCCTCTGCGCCGAGGTGCTGGACCGGCCCGAAGTGCTGGCTATCGCCCGCCGCCACGTCGAGGCGGCTGGGTTGGCCGGCCTGGTCACGCTCCGCGCCGGTGATCTGCGCGTCGATGATTTGGGCTCGGGATTTGACCTGGTGCTGGTCTCCGCGATCTGCCACATGCTCGGTCCCGAAGAGAATCTGGATCTGCTGCGCCGCTGCCGCCAGGCGCTGGTTCCCGGCGGCCGCGTAGTTGTCCAGGACTTCATCCTGGAAGCCGATAAGACCGCGCCCAGGATGGCCGCTTTATTCTCGCTGAACATGCTGGTGGGCACCGAGCGCGGCGCCAGCTATAGCGAGAATGAATATGCCGGGTGGCTGGCCGCCGCGGGCTTCCAGGACGTGACGCACGTTCGCTTGCCGGGACCGAGCGGGTTGATGGTGGCCCGGCGTGCCGGGTAACCTTGACGTCCCTGACGTCGCCATTTAGGGGAACCCCCGATTGCCGGGCTACGGCTTCATTGCGCCACGATTGCAGCCGTCCATAACCGAAAATGAAACTCTTCGCTCTCCTGTTAGGTCTGTTTACTGTTTCCCTATCGCTCTGCGCGCAGACTGCCACTCTCCGCGGCCAGGTGACGGATGAATCCGGCGCGGTTGTGCCCGGTGCGACCCTGACGCTCATGGGTCCGGGCGGCGCCGCGCGGACTGCCACCACGGGCGGCGACGGGTCCTATGCGTTTGCCGGCCTGGTCCCCGGCGGTTATTCGTTGCGCGCCACCGCGCCCGACCTCACCCAGACGCAGCCGCTGAAGCTGGTGCTGAAAGCCGGCTTGCAGAGCGTGATCGTGCAGATGAAGGTGGCATCGGTGACGCAGCAGGTGACGGTGCAGGATAACGCCGGACCGAGCGTGGCCACGGACCCATCCTCCAATTCCACCGCGACGGTTCTGCGCGGGGACGACCTGCAGTCGCTCTCGGACGATCCCGACGATCTGCAATCGGATCTGCAGGCGCTCGCCGGGCCGGCGGCCGGTCCGGAGGGCGGCGAGATCTTCGTCGACGGTTTCAGCGGCGGCGAGCTTCCTTCCAAGGATTCCATCCGCGAGGTGCGCATCAACCAGAACCCGTTTTCGCCGGAGTTCGACAAGCTGGGGTATGGGCGTATCGAGATCCTGACCAAGCCCGGCACCGACAAGCTGCACGGCCAGGGTTTCTACAACTTCGGCGATGACATCTTCAATTCGCGCAATCCGTACGCGCAGCAGAAGGCGCCCTTTCACCTGCAGGAGTACGGCGGCGCCGTCAGCGGACCTTTTAGCAAGCGCGCTTCCTTCTTTCTGAACCTGGAGCGCCGGGCGATCGACAATGGCGCTGTCATCGATGCTTATACCCTGGACCCGTCCACCTACGCCATCGATCCCTATACCAGTGTGTTGCTCGTGCCGCAGCGCCGCCTGCGCATCAGCCCGCGGGTCGATTACCAGTTGAATTCGAACAACACGCTCATCGTGCGCTACAGCTTCACGCGCAACGACGTCCAGGGGCAGGGCATCGGCAACTTCAATCTACCCTCGCGCGGCTTTTCCACCCTGGACCAGGACCAGATGGTGCAGGCCACCGAGACGGCGGTGCTGGGTCCCACCACGGTCAATGAGACGCGCTTCCAGCTCTATCACGAGAACTACAGCGAGGTTTCGAGCAGTCTGGATCCCGCGCTGATGGTGCTGGGATCGTTCAACGGCGGCGGCGCGCAGACCGGCCGCAGCCTGGATGCGGAGAACCACTACGAGCTGCAGAACTTCACCTCGTTCATCAAGGGCACGCACACCTTCAAAATCGGGATACGCGCCCGCGAGGTGACCATCGCCGATACGTCGCCCACCAACTTCGGGGGCACCTTCACCTTCGGCGGCGGCCTGGCGCCGGAGCTGGATGCCGATAACCAGGAAGTGCTGGACAACTCCGGCCAGCCAGTTCTGACTCCCATCACCTCGATCCAGCAATATCAGCGGACCATCCTGGAACTGCCCGGCGGAGGCGCCACGCAGTTCAGTATCGCGGCCGGCAACCCGTTTCTGGCGGTGGACCAATTCGACGCCGGGCTGTACATGGGCGACGACTGGCGCGTGCGGCCCAATGTGACGCTCAGCCTCGGGCTCCGTTATGAGATGCAGACCAACATCGGCGACCACCACGATTTCGCCCCGCGTTTCGGTTTTGCCTGGGCGCCTGGCGCCAACAAAATCAGCCTCCATCCCAAGCTGGTGATCCGCGGCGGATTCGGTATCTTCTATTCCCGCTTCAACGTCTCCAACATCGAGACGGCGGAGCGCTACAACGGAATCGTCCAGCAACAGTACGTCCTGAATAATCCGGCGTTCTTTCCCACGGTGCCCTCTATCGCGGAGCTGCTGGCGATGCCCGGAATCGAATCCACGCAGACGGTGCACGAGCTCAGCTCCGGCTTACGCACACCCTACGTGATGCAGTCGGCGGTCAGCGTCGAGCGCCAGGTGGCGCGGGCTACCACGGTTTCGGCGACGTACGCCAACTCGCACGGGCTGCACGTGCTGCGTTCGCAGGAGATCAATGCGCCCGGCCCGATTTACCTGATGGAGTCCTCCGGCCTTTACAACCAGAACCAGCTCATAGTCAATGTGAATGCGCGGCTCAATGGCAACATGTCGTTGTTCAGCAACTACTCTTTGAACCACGTGATGAGCAATTCGGACGGGCTGGGCACGTTTCCGGGCAGTCCCTTCACCATGGCGGGCGAATATGGACCGGCAGCCTGGGACATTCGTCACCGGGCGTTCATCGGCGGCTCGCTGAATACCAGGTGGAATGTGCGCATCAGTCCCTTCATCGTGGTGCAATCGGGAGCGCCTTTCAACATCACCATCGGGCAGGATATCTACGGTGATACGTTGTTCAACGCGCGGCCCGGCCTTCCGGCGGACCTTACCAAAACCGGGCTCATCGACACCCGGTACGGCTGGCTCGATCCGAATCCCAGCCCCGGCGAGCAGATCCTGCCGCGCAACTACGGACGGGGTCCGGGTCAGATCACTTTGAATATGCGGGTGGGGAAGACCTTCGGTTTCGGACCGGAGCGGGAAGGGCCCAGCGGCGCCGCGCCGCCCATGGGCGCCGGGCACAACTCCGGATTCCACAGCATCTTCGCCGATTCGCCCACCACCCGCCGCTACAATCTGACAGCTTCCATCTCCGCGCGCAATCTGCTGAACCACGTCAACGAAGGACCCATCATCGGCCAGATCACTTCGCCGCTGTTCGGCGAGGCCAATCAGGTGGCGGGCGGCTACGGAGCGTTTGCGGAGACAGCCAACAACCGGCGCCTGGAACTGCAGATGCGCTTTATGTTTTAACCGGCTGGTTTGGTCTTCCCAGGAGGGCAGGCCCCCTCAGCCTGCCCGTAATGTGCAGCACCCTCTACCAAAAATAAAGGCGTATGGATGTTCTCGAACTTGTACCACAGTCGATTCGGAGTGGTCAATTCCTGTTTGCAAAGAGATTTAGTTGGTCTGGCCGGCAACCGTTACCGTCGCCGAGGCGCTAACCGAGGTTTGCGGATTCCACACCGTCACTGACAATTGATCGCCTGCCGCCAGGGGACACGCGCCGTTCTGATTCACATTCGCAATCAGCGATATGGCCGTGTCCGACCACTCTCCCACCTGAACCGTGCAGGCATCGCCCGTATAGCCGGCGCTCCAATTCTGCGTCACGTCGGCGACGCGCAGGAAGTTGGAATCGCCGCTGAATGGCAGCCCCAAAGGAAAGCTGCCAAAACCGCCGTTCACCGCGAGAATGCTGATGGGCGGCTGCGGCTGCACCACCACCTGGTTGCACCCGGGCTTGGCGCACTGCGTGGTCACGGCGGCGATCTGCGGCGCTGCCGGAAACTGGACGCCGCACGCCGGCGACACATCCCCGGGCCCCAGCGGAAAAACGTCGCAGGAACCCGGACCGTTCAGTTCGCCGGCGGTCGCGGGCAGATTAGTCGCTACCGGATAGTCGATCACCGGCGCGTACACGCCGATCAGGCCGCTCCCTTTGGTGGTGGCCTGCCCGCTCTTGTACGGCACCAGTTCGCCGGCGCAGTCGAACGAAGCGGCGGGCAGAATGTTCCGGATCATGATCTGGTTCAGCGTGCGATAGTCGCCATACGGAACCTTGGTCAGGTCCACCCAGGTGTATCCGTTGGCCGGGGTGACCCAGGATGGCGGCGTCACGCCCGTGCCTACGACCAGCGTGACGAAGCCGTTGGCGTCCTGCACCATCGGCGTGCAGGCCATGATCGGTTTGGCCGGACACTTGTCCGGCACGCTCGCCAGCGTGCCGCCGCCGGGAATATCGAATGAGACACTGACGTACCGCATCTGCTCGGATCCGGAGCGCGTACAACCATCAGTGCAGGGGGTGGGCGGCGTGGTGGGGACGCGAAAACGCATGCGCAATACCTCGCCCGCGTTAGCCAGAGTCTGCGGCAAGCCCGGCGGCACGTAGCCGTACAGGTAACTGCCTTCGGGCACCGGTCCCGGTATGTACTCATCGCCGCGCACGATCTGGATCCGGCTGGTCGGGATGATGCCCCAACATTGGGTCGGCTGCCAACTGGCGTAGACGTTATGCTCCTGCACCTGCTGCTGATTGAGCCAGCTATTGCCGGTATCGTTGTCCGTGGTCAGGATATTCATGCTGCTGACCACCGACGCCGGATAGGCACAGCCGGAGGCGACGTCGCGTACGATGATGTGCGGCTCCGTGTTCGCGTTCGACGGAGTCAGGTCCAGGTAGTTGCGGATCAGAATTGCGCCGGATGTGTTGGGATTGGAGTGTCCCGCCGTATCCACCTGGTGGAGCGGCAGCGTGGGATTGGCGTGGAAGAACGCCGCGTCCAGGTTCCAATTCATGAAGGGGTGCCGCAAGGTCCCGTCCATGGCGTTCACGTCGAAGTTGTATCCGGTAGTGACGCAGCCCGGTTCTAGGTTTCCCGGTGTTCCGCCGAGATTGACGGGCACGGCATACTCCTGCCCTTTGACGTACGCCACGCCCGGCTGGTAAGGGTTGACCCCCGCGGCGTTGAGCGGCACGACGCCGACGTCCGTCAGGCTCTGGCTGATCGCCGAATGGTCATCGTTGATGTCGATCGAGAAGTAGCGCGCGTTCGGGTAATAGCCGACCACCACGAGTTGGTAGGGCGGTATTCCCGGATCGATGCGGAAGAAGATCTTGTTGTACTCGGTGTCGAGGTCGCCCCACTCGTGCCCGGCGCCGTGCCCGGTGACCAGGTCCACGTGATAGCAGTTGTTGTCGAAATTGCTAAAAAAATCACCTTTAGTGAATGAGCTGGGATCAAATGTGGTGGGGCAGGTAGTGGCTGCGGAGGCGCCTGCCGAAAGGCCAACCAGAAAAAGACAAAGCAGGCACGCGCGGACAAGGGTCTTCATCGCCTGTGGGTCTTCCGTTTCTCTGAGTGTGCGACCGGAGGAGTTTCTCTGAGGTTTTCCGGTTCTGGCAAGTATACACCAATCGGCACCAAGCTGTGGTGTATTTCAACAGCCGAAGTTCTCTGGCGGGTTTGGGCGGGCCCGGAACCGGCTGGAGCCCGCCCTGTCGGGCTTACTCGCTTGGGGTTCTCAGAGTGTATCCCGCCGGCACCTGGAACAGAGACGGATCGGGTTCGCCGCGCCGGATGTTGGTGAGCCGTTCGGTGGTGTCGCCCGCCATGGGATCCGTCCGCTTGAGCAGCACCGTGACATGCAACTCGGGCGACTCCCAACGCTCGTTTACGATCTGCAGGGGGCGGTCGTTTCCGATCTCGCCCTGCGCGATGGAGATGGTGGTGCGTGTACCCGCCACCTCCACTCCTTCCATCTCCTGCTTGCCCAGGGATTCGGACGTGGCATCCTTGGCGTTCCCCAGCGGACCGCCGGTGAAGTACACCTTCTTGAAAGCCGCTTCTTTATTCAATTTCGCGGTTTGCGCGTCGGCTACTATTTTGGCCGTCGAAATCCCCTGCGACAAAGTCATTTTGCGGGCCGTCTGGTTCCTGGTATCGAGAACAAAACTGACGCCGGCGACCGGGTCCGAGATCCAGACCTGGTTGCCGTTCTCCCGCCGGATACGTCCCTCGCCGTCGCGGTAGATCGTGTAGCTCTCCTGGCGGCGGATATGCGTCCCGTCACCGAGAGTTTGCTGGGTCTCCGAGCTGCCCTCGGCCGTGTAAGGGGCGCCCTTTACCGTAGGTCCTATCAGTCCGAATTTGAAATCCCCGACGACTTGGGCCATCTTCTCGGCCCGTAGTTTCGCCATGTCGCGCACGTCCTGTGCCCAGGCCGCGCCGCTCAATATAGTCGCGATCGCCGTTACAGTGCAGATTCGTTTCATCCTGTTCTCCTTTCCGATTCACTCCACAAACCGTATCGCCCGGGCCTGCCCGTCTTCACCGATCACCACGTCGGCGGCAATCTCCTGGACCGTACCGTCCGGAGCCGGATCGGACACCGGCACCATCACGCGGACCACCATGCCAATCTGGATCGGATCGGCGCCGGCGAGCCCGATAAATCCCTGGACCGGCGCGTCCGCGGCCGGCTGCGGCATTTGCGCCGTCCGGGGCCTGGGGGCGGGTGTGCCCCCGGCCAAAAGCAGAGCGACCGCGGCCGCCATAGCTGCACCTAGAGTACCGGGCACCCAGCGCCGCGCGGGCCGGGACATGTGCAAGACGGCCGCATCCTCGGGCGACAGAACATCCAGTAATGCGTGCACGCCGCGGAGGGTCTTCTCCATGCGCTCGCGACGGCCGCGGCATTCCGCGCAACTGGTCAGATTTGCCTCGACGCGGCACGCCTCCGCATCGGGTAGTTCCCCATCCAGGTAGGCCCGTAGCGTACCTTCATCCAGACAATGCTTCATAACTCACTCCCATACATGGCGCGATAGCGCTTCTCGAAATCGGAGGTCGCGCGGGCCAGCAGCGTGCCAACTGACGACGGTTTTAGCGCCAGGGCACTGGCAAGCTCCCCGTATGACAGGCCGGCATGGCGCAAGAGCAGGAGGCGCGCCGAGACCGGCTTCAGCGCCGCCAGCACCGCCTGAACGCGCATGCGGCGCTCCGCGCGCAGAGCGGCGGCCATGGGATCATCCGGGTTCGCACGGCGTACCGCCTCGGCCCCGGCCGCCTGCTCGTGGCGCAGACGCCGCGATTCGGCGCGCAGGGCGTCCAGCCCCAGATTCACCGCCGTGCGATACAGCCAGCCTTCCACATGGCTCTCCGGACGGAACAACGCCGGCCGCCGCGAAAGCCGGTAGAATACCTCGGAAGCCAGCTCCTCGGCCCTCCCGCGATCGCCGGTGATGCGCGTCAGCAGGCCCGCCAGCCGCGGGTACTGCACGCGGAAAACATCCTCCAGGTTGGACGGTCCGCCGGCCGGCAGCCCTAACGGAATCTCTTCGCTGGCATCCACTGTTCTAACAACGACGGACAACGCAGGAAAATGACAGCCCCGCGGGCCCCTGGCATAATGTTTCTGATGGTCTCCGATCCTAAACGCGATCTTCTCCGGCACACGCTTGCCACACTCGCCTATCGCGGCGGCAAGGCGCTCCGCGGCGCTCCCGCGGAATTCGCTTCTTACAAAGCCGCGGAAAGCACGCGCACGCCGGTCCAGATTCTGGCGCATATAGGGGACTTGCTGGATTGGGCGCTTTCGCTGGCGCAGGGCCGCGAAGCATGGCACAACGCGACCCCGCTGCCGTGGGACCGGGAAGTCGAGCGGTTCTTCGTCGCGCTGGCGCGGTTCGATGAGTGGCTGGCGTCCGCCGCGCCCCTGGCGGAATCCGCGGAGAAGCTGTTCCAGGGACCCGTCGCCGACGCCCTGACGCATGTGGGCCAGATCGCCATGCTGCGCCGTATGGCCGGTGCTCCGGTGAAGGGCGAGAATTACCACCGGGCGGAGATCCTGGTGGGACGGGTCGGCGCCGGGCAGACCACGCCGCGCCGCGAATTCGACTGACTCGGATACAATAGCAGGGACCGGAGGGTGAGCGTCTGATGCCAAAGTATGTGATCGAACGGGAGATTCCCGGAGTGGGGCAGCTATCCCCAGGCGAATTGCAGGCCATCTCGCAGAAGTCCTGCAGCGTGCTGCAGAGTCTGGGCCCGCAAGTCCAATGGGTGGAGAGTTTCGTGACGGGAGATAAGATCTACTGCATCTACATCGCTCCCGACGAAGCTTCCATCCGGGAGCACGCCGAGCGCGGCGGGTTTCCGGCCAACCGGATCAGCCGGGTGGCCTGCAGGATCGACCCCACCACCGCCGAGGCGGTTTGACGGACGGCTCCCTGGCGATTTTTCGATTCAAAGCCATAACTCACACTTTTCGATGCGGTTAGCCGGGCACGGGCGGAGCCGAGCCGCGGCTCCGTCCCCGTGCCGCCGGCGCCCAGTGTGGTGACCGACGCCCAACTTGACGGATGCTAAAATGGAGCCGTACAATTTATTCAACGTTACGGCCTTGATCCGGGAAGCGGTGGGTATGGTCACAAAACGCATTATTTACGCCTGTATACCGGTCGGGTTGCTGCTGGCCGTATCCATGGTGGGTCAGAATCAGCAAACCCCAGCACAATCCAATTCTAAGGACGATCAAGAGAAAGCGGCCCCCGCGGCCCGCGAGACGATCGCCAAGCCTCTCACCGAGAAGCAGAAGCGCAAGCGGGAGGAGAAGCTCCGCAAGGAGTTGGAAACCCCGTATAAGAAGTGGCTGAACGAAGACGTGGTGTACATCATCACGGACGAGGAAAAGACCGCTTTCAAGCGCCTGCAGACCGACGAAGAGCGCGAGCAGTTCATCGAACAGTTCTGGCTGCGGCGAGACCCGACGCCCGATACCGAAGAGAACGAGTTCAAGGAAGAGCACTACCGGCGCATCGCTTACGCCAACGACCACTACGCGTCGGGCATCCCCGGCTGGAAGACGGACCGCGGCCGCATCTACATTATGTATGGCCCGCCGGATGAGATCGAGTCGCACCCATCCGGCGGAACCTATGAGCGACCCATGGAAGAAGGCGGCGGCGAGACTTCCACCTATCCGTTCGAGCAGTGGCGGTACCGGTATCTGGAAGGCATCGGGACCAACATCATCATCGAGTTCGTGGACCCCACCATGTCGGGTGAATACCACATGACCATGGACCCGTCGGAAAAGGATGCACTGACCTATGTGCCCGGCGCCGGCCTGACGCTGATGGAGCAGATGGGCCTCGCCACCAAGACCCAGCGTTTCCAGAATACGGACGGCACGCACCTGGGCCAGGCCTTCGGCGGCTCTTCGGAGAGCATGATGGAGTTCAACCGCCTGGAGCAGTTCGCCAAACTCCAGAAGCCTCCCGCCGTGAAGTTCAAGGACCTGGAAGACGCGGTTACCAGCAAGATCACCTTCAATATCCTGCCCATGAAGGTGCGCGCCGATTTCTTCCCGCTTACGGAAGCGTCGGTGCTGACCTACATTACCCTGCAATTTGACAACAAGGATCTGCAGTTCCAGGCCAAGGAAGGCGTCGATAAGGCCACCGTCAACATCTTCGGGCGCGTCACCACCATGACCCGCCGCATCGTCCAGACCTTCGAAGATACGGTTACCGTGGATTGCGCCGCCGAGATGCTGCAGGCCTATGCCAAGCGCGATTCCATCTATCAGAAGACCCTGCCGCTGCCACCCGGTACCTACCGCTTGAACGTGGTGGTGAAAGATATCGTGGGCGGCAACATGAACAACTACGAGACGGCTTTGAACGTGCCCCACATGGACTCCGAAAAGCTGTCGGCCAGTACCGTGGTTTTGGCCGATCTGATCGAAAAGGTCCCCACGCGGAGCATTGGCGTGGGCCAGTTCGTTATCGGATCGACCAAGGTCCGGCCACGGGTAAACGATAGTTTCAAGCGCAACGAGAAGATGGGGATCTACTTCAAGCTGTACAATTTCGGCCCCGACGAGAAGACCCAGAAGCCGAACGGACAGATCGAATACGAAGTGGTCAAAAACGGCAGCAACGAGAAGATCTTCGAGTTTACCGAAGACGTGGCCAGTCTGCCGGGCGCTTCCGCCTCGCAGGTGACCGTGGAAAAGCTGCTCCCCTTGCAGAAACTGGAGCCCGGGCAGTACACTTTGAAGCTGAAGATCACGGATCGCAATCGGAACCAGACGCTTACCCCGACGGCCCAGTTTACGGTAACCTAAGATCACGGGCTTACGTCCCCGTGGTATGTTAAGCGTCACGAAAGGATGAGGATCAGGACGCACATCTCGGTAGCCGGCGCGGCTTTCGTATGGGTGTGTCTGGCGGCGGAACCCGTTCCGGCCGCCGTTTCCGTCAGGCTTTCAGGCGCTATCAGCGGGTCGGTCGCGAGCGACGGCGTGCCCCAGATGGGCGCCACCGTTCTGCTCTTCAACCGGCAGGAAAAGCTGGCGAGTAAGGCGTTTACGGACGAACACGGCCAGTTCGCTTTCGCCGGCCTGATCCCCGATCTCTACTCCATCCGCGTGACGCTGGCCAGCTTCGTGCCGGCCGTCAAGAACAACATATTGGTGCAGCCCGGGATGCGCAGTGTGCTGAATGTGAACATGGCGTCGCTATTCAGCTCCATTCACCTGATCTACCCCGTCGGCGATCCGTCGCTCATGAGCGATGAGTGGAAATGGGTGCTGCGCACCGCATCCGCCACCCGCCCGGTGATGCGCCTGCTGCCTGGTGTGACGCCGGATATGCCGGACGAAGATAAGCCGCATCGTCAGGTGTTCTCCGATACGCGGGCGCTGGTCATGCTGTCGGCCGGCGACGGCTCGCCGGTCTCGGGATTCGGATCGAGCGCGGATATGGGGACGGCGTTCGCCCTGGCGACCTCGTTCCTGGGGAGCAACCAGGTCAAGTTCTCGGGCAACGTCGGTACCGGGGCGCAGTCGGGCATCCCTTCGGCGGCTTTCCGGACAACCTACAGCCGGGCGCTCGGCCCCGATAGTCCCCAGGTATCGGTCACCATGCGGGAGCTGTTTCTGCCGGGGAGCCTGGGGCAGGCCATTTTCGGCCCCGGCGGCGAAGTCCCCATGCTGCGGAGCTTGTCCGCCAGCATCGACGATCATGCCTCGATCGGCAATGCGCTATCGGTGCAATACGGCACCTCGATCGACTCGGTCTCCTTCAACGATCACCTGACCTTTTTGAGTCCCTACGCGCACTTGACGTATTCGCTGGGCAACGCCGGCGATATCGAATTCGCTTACACGTCGGGCAACGCCCGTCCGGACCTGGAGGCCAGCGCCACCGACGACCCCCTCCAGCAACAGATCGGCACGCTGAGCCAGTTCCCGCTGGTGTCGCTGCGCGCGGGGGACCTCGCGGTTCAACGCGGCCAGGACATCGAGGCCGGTTATTCGCGCACCATGGGCTCCCGCAAGTTGAGCGCCGGCGTCTACCATGAAACCATCCGTAACCTGGCGCTGATGGTGTCGTCCCCCGCCGGGTTCCTGCCGGTCGGCGACATCCTGCCGGACTTTTCCTCCGGCACAGCGGTGTTCAATGCCGGCGATTTTGCCGGTATGGGTTACCTGGCGTCGTTCACCCAGGATGTAGGCGAACACGTCAGCGCCACGGTTATTTATGGCTCGGCCGGAGCGCTGAAGGCTGACGGCGCCCAGGTGGCCAGCGGCAATCCCGACGACTTGCGTGCCATGATCCGCGCCGGCCGGCAGCAGTCCGTCACCATGCGCGTCAGCGCCGCCAGCCCGCACACGGGCACCCATATCATCGCCAGCTACCAGGTGGCCGACAGCCGCTGGACCGTGCCCGATCCCAGTTATTCGATCACAGGTATGCGCGCGCAGCCGGGTTTGAATGTCTTCGTGCGGCAGGCTATTCCGGTCCTTACCGGGTTGCCGTGGCGCATGGAAGTAACAGCGGATCTGCGCAATCTCCTGCAGCAGGGCTACCTGCCGCTCCCCACCACGGACGGCGGCCGCCTGACCCTGATGGAAACGCCGCGCATGTTCCGCGGCGGCCTCAGCTTCATCTTCTGATCTATACCTTTTCCCGGAACTGTGGCGGCCGCCGGAAGCGGGTCGCCTGTTCGAAAGCGTAAGCCAACCTGATCAATGCCGGCTCCGAGTTGGCGCGTCCGAAGAAAGAGATCCCAATCGGAAGCCCGCTCACAAAACCCGCCGGCACAGTGATGTTCGGATAGCCGGCCACAGCCGCGGGCGTGGAACTTCCGCCCGGCGCATGATCGCCGTTGATCAGGTCGGTGCACCATGCCGGTCCGGCGGTCGGCGCCACCAGCGCGTCCAGGCGAAACTTGTCCATCACCGCGTCGATGCCTTGCGCCCGCGCCAGTTGGTGGTCTTTCTCCAGGGCGTCGAGGTATTCCTTGCTGGTCAGCGGTCCTCTGGTTTCGGCCTTGATCATGATGTCCTGGCCGAAGTACGGCATCTCCTGGCTGCGGTGCGCTTCGTTGAAAGCGATCACCTCCGCGAGCGAATGGACCGGCACTTTCGGCCCGAGCGCGCCCAGGTACAGGTTCAGATCGTGCTTGAACTCGTAACTCAGTACCACCGATTCCGAGTCGTCGAACTTGCCCATGGTGGGAATGTCCGCCGGGTCGATGATCTCCGCGCCGCGCCGCTTCATCTCGTCGAGGGCCGCCTGGATCAGGCGGTCGGTCTCCTCCTGGAAGCCAAAGAACCTGTCACGGGCCACGCCGATGCGCGCGCCGCGCAGTCCGCCGGTATTCAGCGACGCAGTATAGTCGTTGCCGGTGAGCGCACCCAACAGGATCGCGGCGTCGGTGACCGTGCGCGCCATGGGGCCGGCGGTGTCCTGGGAATGCGCGATGGGGATAATGCCGTTGCCTGGAATCAGCCCGAGCGTCGGTTTGATCCCGACGACGCCGTTGACCGACGACGGGCAAACGATCGAGCCATCCGTCTCGGTGCCGATGGCGAGCGCGCAGAGATTAGCTGATACCGCCGCACCTGATCCGGAGCTGGACCCGCAGGCGTTTCGCTCCAGGCCATAGGGGTTGCGGGTCAGGCCGCCGCGCCCGCTCCAGCCGCTGGTCGAATGGCTGGAGCGATAATTGGCCCATTCGCTGAGGTTGGTTTTGCCCAGGATGACAGCGCCCGCCGCGCGCAGCCGCGCGGCCACGCCGGAATCGCGCGCGGCGATATTGCCGGCGAGCGCCAGCGATCCGGCGGTGGTCATCATCTTGTCGGCGGTGTCGATGTTGTCCTTGATCAGCACCGGCATGCCGTGGAGCGGGCCGCGCGCCCCTCTCGCCTTGCGCTCGGCATCCAGCCCGGTGGCGATCGCCAGGGCATCCGGGTTCAGTTCGATCACGGCGTTGATGGCCGGACCGCGCTTGTCGATGGCTTCGATACGCTCCAGGTAACGCTGCGTCAACGCACGCGCGGTCAGGCTGCCTGCCTTTATGCGCGCCTGCAGATCGGCGATCGTGGCTTCTTCCAGTTCGAAGGCTGGCGGCGCGGCGAGCGCGCCCGCGGCGAGCGCCAGAGATCCCACCAGGCTGCGTCGCGAAAGGTCCATGACTAATCCGTTATCTCGATCTTCGGCCCTTCCTGGGCGCCGGCCTCCGCCACGCGGGCGATGGTGTTGCGCGCCAGGTCGAGAAAGCCGGGATCGTCGTTCAGCACGGATGGCTTGCCGCTATCGCCGCCTTTGCGCACATTCGGATGGAGGGGCAGATCGCCCAGGAAGTGTACCTTCATCTCCGCCGCCGTGCGCCGCCCGCCCCCGGTGCTGAACACGTCGATGCGCTCCTGGCAGTGCGGGCAGATCAGGTAGCTCATGTTCTCCACGATTCCCAGAATCGGCACCCGCACCTGGTGGAACATGTGTATGGCCTTGCGCGCGTCTTCGAGCGACACATCGGAAGGCGTGGTCACCACGATCGCCCCCGTAATGGGCGCGGTCTGGATCAGCGTGAGCTGCACGTCGCCGGTGCCGGGCGGCAGATCGATCACCAGGTAGTCCAGGTCGCCCCAATCCACACCGCGCAGGAACTGCTGGATCACGCTGTGCAGCATGGGCCCGCGCCACACCAGCGGCTTGTCGCCCGGGTTCAGGAAGCCCATGGACATCAGCTTCACACCGAACTGGTCCAGCGGCTGGATACGCTCGCCATAAGCCATGGGGGTACGGTTGATACCCATCATCAGCGGCACATTGGGACCGTAGACATCCGCGTCCATCAGGCCCGTCGGATGTCCGAGCTTCGCCAGCCCGACGGCCAGGTTCACGGCCACCGTAGTTTTTCCCACGCCGCCTTTACCGGAGCCAACGGCAATCAGATTCTTCACACCTGGAATGGGCAACTTGGGCATCTGCCCCGGTTGATTCGGACTCATGCAGTCTATGGTAACTTGGCAGGCGTGTGTTCCGCGAACTGATTCCACTGGTGGCGGCGCTGGCTGCGGCCGTGATCGTATACGTTGCCCGGGAACGCCGGCGGCAGCGGATGCGCATCGCGCCGCCGCGCCCGAATCTGCGTATGCGCGAGCTGTCGGACGTGCCCGCGCTGCTCGAAATCGAGCGCGCGGCGCTGGCCACCGACAATCCGCGCGTGGCGTTCCGGCGGGCGGCGCTCGAAAACGCCCTGGCGGCGCTCTACCTGGAGGCGGTCGCCGGCTACGGCTTCCCGGATACGGGCGAGATGCAACGCGTCCATACCCGGACGTGGCAGACCGTGCGCGAATACCTGCGCCTGAAATACGACGACGCCGTCGCGGACGATTGGTTCGATTACTTCATGCGCGTCGCGGAGCCGTATCTGCGGGAGAAAGTGCGGCTGACCGAGGAGCCCGCGTTTGCCAAGATCTATGACGAACTGTTGCAGGACCTGTTCGCCGACGCGGTGCGCGCGCCTCAGAAGAAGTCGTTCGTGCCCCCGGACCTTTCCCAGTCTTGAAGCTCGGTGCTGATCTTGCGGAATTCGTCGGCCAGCCGTCCGTCCAGGTCGCGATACCGGCCCACCACCTGGCGCGCCCAGCGCACGTATTCGACGCGGCGCTCGAAGCTCCAGTTCGCCGGCGGGCTGGTGGCGATGCTGCGCAGATTGGCGATCTTGTCCGCCGCCCCCAGCGCCTGCGCGCGCGGCGATTTGTGCGGCGCATTCTCGATCTGGAGGGCTTTGCGGGTCTCCTTGGGCAGCGATTTGTCGTCGCTGACGTCGGCCACCAGCGCGGCCACGTCTTCGCCGAATCGCTCGGCCAATTCCGCGCGCGTCACGCCCGCGTCTTCGATGGCGTCGTGCAGCAGCGCCGCCACGATCAGGTTGGTGTCGAGGCGCTCGGCGGTGCGCGCCAGCAGTTCGGCCACCTCCAGCAGATGATTCACGTAAGGCTCGGCCGTGCGTCCCTTGCGCCGCTGTGCGGAGTGGCGGTCGGCGGCGAAGCGCGCGGCCGCCAGGATCTGACGGACCGCATCCAGGCACTCCGGCATCACTTCCGCCCTGGCACCACGTCGATCTGCAGCATAGGATCGGCCGCGGGCACGTAGGTCTCCGGCAGGCCGAGCTCCTTGCGCACAATATTGGCGCCCTGGGCTATGGCGCTGGCCTTGTAGAAAGCGATTTCGCGATTGCATCCCTGCCGGCCAAATCCGCAGTCGCTCGACACGATCAGCTTCTCCGCCGGAATGTAACGCAACGCCTTGCGGATTTCGCCGGCTACCTCCTGCGGCCGGTCGGCCTGCAGCACCCGATGGCTCACCGTGCCGATGCAGATCTTCTTCTTCAGATCGTGCTTGAACGGCGCGAATAATTCCAGGTCCTGCTGGTTGCGGTCTTTCATCTCCAGCGTCCAGACGTCGCCGCGGCAACGCTCCAGGTAGATCTCCAGGGAATTGGCGTAGCCGGTATCCTCCATGACGCGCTGCATGTTGGGATTGCCCCAACAGGTGTGAATCCACAACTCGACGTCGTCGAGCCCTTGCACTTCGCGGTTGAACGCATCCACCATGAACTGCACTTCCTCATGGTCCTTGCCGTAGGTGTTAGCCATGAAGTGGAAGGTCGGCTCCTCGATCTGAATGCAGCGGCAGCCGGCGTCGCGCAACGCGAGTAGCTCCTTGTTCATGGCCTCGGCCATGTCCCAGATCACCTGGCGTTTGTCCTTGTACTGCGGCGTATGGATGTCGAGAAAGAGCGCCATCACCTGCGAGCAGCAGGTGCCGAACTTGACGGGCTTGCGGGTCTTCGACTGTGCCAGCCGCCAGATCTTGGGATAATCCAATGGCCGGTGCTCGATCCGGCCGGTGACGTGGGGCCAGCGCCAACCCGTGTAGATTTCATTCAGCAGCGTGCCCGGCGGATAGTGCAGCCACGGCGCGGTGGTCTCCTCGGGCTGCAGGTGGTCGCCTTCGAAACCGGCCCAGCGCTGCAGCGGATAGTGGTGCCAGGCGCGGCCGGCCATGTCCTCGTCGACGTGCAGGTCGCCGTGAGTGAGGATGTCCAGCCCGGCGCGCTCCTGGTCGCCGATGAGGACGGCCATGCCGTCCTGGAACTTCTCCCGGAAGCGGACATCCATCATGCAGGTGTCCAGCGGGCGGCCCCACATGCTTACGTCGAACCAGCGCGGCCGCGGGAAGGATCCGGTAGTCGTGCTGGGCAGAATCAGGTTGGCGGTAGCGGTGAACAAAGGGTTCCTCCAACGGGCATTGTATCCTTTTGAAGGAGGGGCCATGGTGAAACTGGGTTCGGTGATTGCCACCGCCGCGGTGGCCGCTGTCGTGTTGCCCGGACAAACGTTCACCACGCTGGTGAGATTCGACGGGGCCCACGGCAGCTTGCCGACATCCGGACTGATGCAAGGCCTGGACGGGAGCCTATACGGAACTACTAACGGTGGCGGGCCCAACTACGGGGGCACCGTTTTCAGCCTGGCCCTGGACAGTACCTTGACCACCGTCTACGGCTTCGCGAACAATGGCAAGGGCAACCCGTCAGGCGGGTTGCTACAGACCCTGAGTGGGGAAATCTTTGGAACCACCCCCGGGGATTCGCTTCCTGCAAATCCCGACGGCACCATCTTCGAACTCACCGTGAACGGCAAGTTCGCCACTCTTCACACGTTCAACTACAGCGACGGGGCACACCCTTCTGCCCCGCTGATCGAAGCCATCAACGGCGATCTGTATGGAACGACCATCGGCGAGTTTGATGCGAACTACTACGGATCGATCTTCAAGATCACGCCCTCCGGCGAGTTCACCAACCTGCACACATTTACCGGTGTCGACGGGTCCCAGCCGGACAGCAGGCTGCTCCAGACTGCCGACGGCTACTTGTACGGCACGACGCCGCAGGGAGGCTCCACAGCGTCCGGCGGAGCAGGCGGCCAAGGCACCATTTTCAGGATCACCCCGGCTGGCGAGTTCACCAGTCTCTATAGCTTTTGCACGGCGCCCAATTGCCCGGACGGAGCGGAACCCGCCGGAGGCCTCATAGAAGGGCCGCAAGGCGTGTTCTACGGAACCACCACCGCGGGCGGGACCTCACCCACGTTCGACAACGGAACGGTCTTTAAATACCAGCCCGGCGGATCGGCCGTGGTGATCCATAACTTCTGCGTCGCCTGGCCCGACTGTTCCGACGGCTCATACCCATATGGACTGGTGCGAGGCACGGACGGCAACTTCTACGGAGTCACGGCTTATGGCGGAACTGGCGGACGCTATCTTGGTACGGTCTTTCGCATCACGCCGGACGGCAAGCTGACCACGCTTCACACCTTCTGCACCCAGCCCGGATGCCCGGACGGCAGATACCCCGCTTACACGCTTCTCCAGGCCACCGACGGCAACTTCTACGGCGTCACGACCGCGGGCGGTAACGGCGATAACGGCACCATCTTCCGCCTGAACATGGGGCTGGCTCCCTTCATCACGACCGTGCCAACCTCGTGTGCGCCAGGCAGGCAGGTGGGAATTGTGGGACCCGAGATGGCCGGTTCGACCAGCGTCACGTTCAACGGCCGCCCCGCCGCCTTCACCGTGGCATCCCATCATTTGATTCTCGCAACCGTGCCCGCCGGCGCGACTTCAGGCGAGGTTCAAGTAGTGACGCCGCAAGGCGTGTTGCGCGGCAACCTTCCTTTTATTGTGCGGTAGCGGCCCTTTAAGCCCGCACGCCGTCGTGATTTGCAGAGACAGAGGTGACGCGCGTGCCACGCTGCGGGCGGCCGATACCGCAATAGTCGAAGCCGGCCTGGCGGGCGGCTTCCGGATCGTACAGGTTGCGCCCGTCCACCAGGACGGGGTGGGCCATGCGTTGCGCCAGGTCGTGCAGATCGAGATCCGCGAACTGCTTCCACTCGGTCACCAAAACCAGCGCGTCGGCGTCGCCGGCGGCTTCCTCGGGGGATTCGCAATAGTGGATGCGCAGCTCGGGATGATTCTCGCGGCAGGCCGGCATGGCGATGGGATCGTAAGCCTTCACGCGCGCGCCCATCTGCAGGAGGCGCTCGGCGATCTGCAAGCTGGGGGCGTCGCGCAGGTCGTCGGTTTCCGGCTTGAACGCCAGGCCCAGCAGCGCGATGGTGCGGCCCTTCAGAATGAAGAGCTTTTCCTGCAGCTTCTGGATCACCAGTTGGCGCTGCGCGCGATTGACGTCCAGGGCAGCCTCCAGCAGGCGGCTCTGGTAGCCGTACTCGCGCGCGGTGTGGAGCAGCGATTGGATGTCCTTGCCGAAGCAACTCCCGCCCCAGCCCAAGCCGGGGTTCAGGAAACGGGCTCCGATACGGGCATCCAGGCCGATTCCGGCCATCACTTCCGGCGCTTCTGCGCCGACCCGCTCGCAGATGTTGGCGATCTCGTTGGCAAAGCCGATCTTCACCGCCAGGAAAGCATTGGCGGCGTACTTGATCATTTCGGCGCTGGTGAGCGTGGTGGTGACCACGGGCACCCGTCCCATGCCTGCCGGGCGCGGCAGAAAGGCGGGCGCATCGAAGCTCTGCGCCACCAGCGGCTCGTACAATTCGCGCATGAGGCGGAGCGTGGAGTCCTCTTCCCCGCCGATCACGATGCGGTCCGGATAGAGCGAGTCGGCGATGGCGCTGCCTTCGCGCAGGAACTCGGGATTGCTGGCCACGCCGAAGCGGATCCGCTTCAGGTCCGCGGGGTGTGCGTCGCGGATACCCTCGCGCACCAGCGTCTCCACCAGGTTTCCGCTGCCCACCGGGACGGTGGACTTGTTCACCACCACCCGGTACTTGGCATCGTCCATGGCCGCGCCAATGCTGCGCGCGGCGGACTCGAGGTAACCAAGGTCCGCCTCGCCGGAAGGCAGGGGCGGCGTTCCCACCGCGATGAAAATGACGTCGCTTTCGCGCACGTTGCCATCCAGTTCGGTGGTGAAGTCGATGCCCCCGCGGCCGCCCGCCTGCTGCAGCAATTCATCCAGGCACGGCTCGTAGAGCGGCATCTCGCCGCGGCGCAGCATGTTAATCTTGCGTGCATCGGTGTCCATGCAGGTCACACGATGGCCGCAATAGGACAGGCAGGCCCCCGTTACTGTCCCGACGTATCCTGTTCCAATTACCGTGACTCGCATGCGGCACCGAAGAAGCGCTGATATTGAGCTTATCACGCGGCGGCGAGGCTACCGTACAATAAAAAGTACCGTGTGTCCAAGGTAAGTACGAGGAGAGCTAAGATCGCGGCGCGCGCCGCGGAAGCTGTGCGCAGACCGGCGCCGGAACCCCATTTGGCCTTGCCCCATTGGGGGGTCGTGCTGGCCTTCGTACTATTCGCGGCAGCGGCGTACTATAACTCGCTCCACGTACCGTTTATCTTCGACGACCGGTTTCATATCGTCGAGAACACCCGCATCCGCGAGCTCTGGCCTCCCTGGCCCTACCTGCTGCACTCGTCGCGGCCCGTGATCTATCTGTCCGTGGCGCTCAACTACGCTTTCGGCCGACTAGACCCTGTCGGGTACCACTTATTCAACCTCGGCGTCCATATCCTGGCGGCGCTTCTGCTCTATGGCGTGCTGCGGCGCACTTTCCTCTCGCCGCGGCTGCGCCAGAGTTTCGCGGAAAACGCCGGCTGGCTGGCGGGATTCATCGCGCTGATCTGGCTCGTGCATCCGCTCGCAACCGAGAGCGTGACTTACACCATCCAGCGCGGCGAATCGCTGATGGGGCTGTTCTACTTACTGACGCTCTACTGTGTAATCCGCGCCAGCGACTCCGCGCGCTGGTGGTGGCCGGCGGGCGCCGTGGCGAGCTTCTGTCTCGGGATCGGCTGCAAAGGCGTAATCCTGACGGCGCCGTTGATGGCCGCTTTGTACGATCGCGTGTTTCTTGCGAAGTCGTGGGCCGAGCTGCGGCAGCACCGCTGGAAGTTGTATGCGGCGCTGGCTGCGTGCTGTCTGCTTTACCCGGTGCTGCTGGCGCAGGCTCCGGTGGAGTGGAAAGAGAGCGCCGGATTCGAATATGCGGGCGCGTCGGCTTGGACCTACGCCATGACGCAGCCGGGAGTGATCCTGCATTATCTGAAACTGACGTTCTGGCCGGACGGTCTGTGTCTCGACTACGGGTGGCCGCTGGCGCGTGGTCTCGCGGACGCCTTGCCTGGCCTCGCGATCGTGGGTGGTCTGATGGCCGCGGTGCTGTGGGCGTGGCGGCGCGCGCCGGCCGCGGGCCTTGCGGGCGCCTGGTTCTTCATCATCCTGATCCCGACCTCGAGCTTCATACCCATCGCGGATGTGGCGGTGGAACACCGCATGTATCTGTCGCTGGCGGCGGTGGTGGCGCTGGTGGTGGCCGGGCTGTTTCTGCCCTTGCGGCGGATCGCCGGTACGGCCACGGTTTGGACCGCCTGCGGGCTCATCGTGCTCGTGTTGACCGGCCTGACCATACGCCGCAATGCCGATTACGCGTCGGCCCTGCGCATCTGGCAGGACACGGTGGAGAAAAGCCCGGGCAATCCGCGCGCGCAGTACGATCTGGGACGGACGCTCGAGGCGGACAACCAGATTCCGGAAGCCATCGCGCATTACCGGAAGGCGCTCGAAGACAATCCGGACTACGTGGACGCGCTGAACAACCTGGGGCACGTGCTGGCGCTTTCGGGCAAGGCGCCGGAAGCGGCGGGCCTTCTGCAGCGGGCCATCCGGCTGAAGCCGCAATTGCCCGAAGCGCACCTCAACATGGGATACGCCCTGGCGCAGCAAGGGAAGATCCAGGAGGCCATCGCGGAATGGCAGGAGGCCCTGCGCCTGCGCCCGGATTTCGCCGAAGCGCACAACAACCTGGGCATCGCGCTGGCCATGACCGGGCGGACCGGGGAGGCTATCGCGCACTGGCAGCAGGCGCTCAAGCTGGAGCCGGACTCGGCGGATACCCACAACAACCTGGCATATGCACTGTGGCAGAGCGGGCGGACGCGGGAGGCCCTCGCGCACTACGAGGAGGCCATACGGCTGAAGCCGGACTACGCGCAGGCGCTGGGCAGTTACGCCAAGCTGCTGGCCACGGTTTCGCCGGCCGACGGGGGCAATCCGAATCGCGCCATCGAACTGGCCCAGCGGGCTTCGAGCATCGCCGGGAACCGCGACGCCGGATTCCTGGAGATTCTGGCCATGGCGTACGCCTCGGCGGGGCGCTTCGCGGATGCCTTCAAGACGGGCCAGGATGGCGCGGCGGCGGCGCGCGCCGCCGGACGGGCGGATCTGGCGCAGCAAATCGAAAGACGGATGGAACTGTATCGCCGGGGACAGGCGAATTAGGCCCGCGGCGCGGTTTCGATAGAATAGATAGCACCGGGCGCATGCAGACCATTCTGGTAATTGACGACGACGAGAGTCTACGCGACACCATCGGCGTGCTGCTCGAGCAGGAGGGTTTTCGGGCGGTGTTGGTGGCCGACGGCCGCACGGGCTACGAGAAGGCATTGCTGCTGAAGCCGGAGCTGATGCTCGTGGATCTGCGGCTGCCGGGGATGAGCGGCGTCGAGATCTGCAAGCAACTGCGCGCGGCCCACGTGGCCACGCCGATCATCGTGCTGAGCGCCTTGGGCGACGAGATCGACAAAGTGCTGCTGCTCGAGATCGGCGCCGACGACTACCTGGTGAAGCCTTTCGGTACGCGCGAACTGCTGGCCCGCATCCGCGCGGTGTTGCGGCGGTCCTCGCCGGACGCGCGTCAGGTGATGCATTTTGGCGACGTCGAGGTGGACGTGGAACGCCGCCTGGTGAAGCGCCGCGGCGAGGAGTTGAAGCTGACGCCGGCGGAGTACAATCTGCTCACCTACTTTTTGCAGAATCCCGATCGTCCGCTGACGCGGGATATGATTCTGAATTCGGTTTGGGGCTATGAGTTCTTTCCCAATACGCGCACGGTGGATGCGCACGTGGTCAAGCTAAGACAGAAACTGGAATCGGAGCCGAACGTTCCCAAGCATTTTTTGACGGTGCATGGGGTCGGTTACCGGTTCTTACCTTAGGACAAGATCGCGGAGGCTCCCACTACCCCGGCCAGCGGACTGCTGGCGCTGGCGTAAAGCTTCCTGGGCATGCGGCCGGCCACATAGGCGAGGCGTCCGGCTTCGACGGCCAGTTTCATGGCCCGGGCCATGGACTCCGCGTCTTCGGCGGCGTCCTGTCAAGCCCTAGCCGATGACCATAGATCGGGGTACCAACTGCTGGTACCCCGTCCTGGAGTTTGCCCTCACCTACTAAGGGGCGCAGCTCATCATTTCCGCCCGGGCGATCGTGGATACGCGCAGTTCATCGACCGCCGCCAGTACATTCGATCCCCAGGCGTTCAGATACAGATATACGGTAGGATTCAGCGCCGGGTAATAACTAAGCGAACTTGTGGCTTCTAGAGCGCCGTTTACATAAACAGCCGTTCCGGACGGGCTCCAGGTGTACGAGATGTGCGTGAAGGCGTTCAAGGGCAGCCGGGTGTGAGCTTGGCTGAAGGGTGTATCGAAGGGATTGTTCGTGATGGAAGTCCACCCGCCAAAGGTCAGCCGGCCACTCGCGTCGAGTCCCAATTCGGTAATGTAGCCCGCCGAGGGAGGAGATGACGAGTTGTTCCAGTTAATGGTCAGGAATGTTCCGGCAACGCGAGGGCTTGCAGGTTTCACCCACAGCTCGATGGATCCGTAATTGTTTGGGGTATAGTCGGAAGTCCATGTAAACCAACCGGTCAGGTTGTACTCCACCCAGGAACCGGCTGAAAACTGCAGGGCCCGCTTCAATCCGGTAACGCTCGCGCCGTAGCTCACCGAGCCCACCACCTGCCCGATAGTGGATCCATCAAAATGGTCCAATAGCGCGGTGTAACTATCATTTACTTCGGGAGTAACGTAGCAATTTGACTGCCCAGCCAGTTGAGCAGCCACCATCAAAACGGCCGAAACGTATAGAAGCGTCTTCTCAAGCATGTGCTTATCTCCTTTCATTTCTGTAGCGCGTGTTTATGCTTATGTGGCGGCCTCGGAGCGCGGAACTCCGGGTCCGCTGCATCTGCCCGAACATGCGTACTTCTTCTCCTATGGTTGGGTTTCAGATTTCGAGGAACTGCCGCTTGGCATTCGAGTGCGTCATGCCAGCGCAGCGCCTACCCGTCTTGTAACCTGGCAAGCCCTGCAGGGCAATTGGCAGGAGATGACATGAAACGGAATCACGCGGTACACTGATGGAACGCCATTCATGGCATTGAACGAAACCCGCCTGGAAACCTGGAAGCAGATTGCCGGATACCTCGACAAGGACGTACGTACGGTCATCCGCTGGGAGAAGGAGCGGGGGTTGCCGGTCCACCGCGTCCCAGGGGAGAAGCGATCCGTCGTATATGCCTGGCCCTCCGAAGTCACCGAGTGGCTGAAATCCAGCGGCGCCCTAGCGAACGGAACGGCAGGCGGGGCCGGACTACAGGTCTCCGCAGCAAGCGCCCCACCGGGCCGAGGGTCTTGGATCCTCGCGTCGATCATAACCGCGCTATTGGCGGCCGCCGGCGCGGTGCTGAGTTTCTGGCCGACGCATGGCCTCCCCCAGGTTGTAGCTCCAATCCAGCTCACAAGCGACGGAGAAAAGAAAGGCTGGCTCACTGCATCAGCTACAGCCCTCTACGTAACCCAAGGTGGCGGCATTATCCGCATGGATCAGCATGGGGGCAATCCGTTTCGCCTTTCCTTCAAGGCCAGAGCAACCAGGATTCTGGACGTCTCCAGCGACGGGTCTCTGCTTTTAGTGATTGATCCCGATGCGCTTAAGCCAGAGTACCCGCTTTGGCTGGTGCCTACAGACGGGGGACCCTCTCGCAGGCTGGCCGATCTCGAAGGAAGTGCTGCCGGGTGGTCTAGGAACGGGCGTGAACTTGCCTACACGAAGGGACGCGAACTGCTGCTGGCTGATGCCGACGGGGCGGGATCGCGTCGACTCGTCGTCCTGCCGTATGCCGCGTGGGCTCTGGCGTGGTCGCCGGATGGTAGTCGGATCTGCCTGGTCTTGGCCGCTCCCCCGCAGGTTTCCGCGCGTCTCTGGGAAGTCTCAACTCACAGCCGGACGATCGTCAGACTGCTGCCTGGTTGGACTACCGTCTGGTCCGACGAAGAAAACGAGGGCCGCTGGACTCCCAACAGAGAGTACTTTGTCTTTGGATCATTCCACCGGGGCGAGTACGAACTATGGGCCTGTCGCGAACTCGACAGTTGGTTTCCCTGGCGGACGAGGCATCCGTTCCTGTTGATTGCGGACCTGAACGGCCTCAGGAGTCCCGCCTTTAGCAAGGATGGGAAGAGACTGTTCGTTCTTGGCTATTCATCGAGACACGCAGACCTGATGCGCTACGATCCCGCGACACGTCGATTCCTGGCCTACCCTGACGCGGCGGGGCTGTCGGGTGGACACGTCAGCTTCTCGCGTGATGGGAAGGAGGCCGTATATGTAACATACCCGGATATGAACCTCTGGCGGATGAACGCAGACGGTTCCGGCAGGCGCATGCTCACAGACCATGCTGCTCTTCCCCAGTGGTCGCCGAATGACCGCCGCATCGCTTTTATGAGGACCGCCGCGGACAGCCATAAGCCGACCAAGATCGGTGTCATTTCGTCGGACGGTGGCACGGTTCAGGAGCCAGTGAGATCACCTGAATGGCAAGGGGTTCCGACCTGGAGCGCTGATGGAAAGGCGCTGATCTTTGGAGATAACGCCTTCCAAGGCCCCCTTCGAGAATCCTGTTCGATCCACAGATTCGACTTCGCGAGCGGGAAGACCTCGGACTTTCCGAACACGAGCGGACTGTGGACCGCGCGGGCCTGCCCAACGGGCCGTTGGATCGCCGCGCTGACTCGCGATAACCGAAAGCTGGTGCTGTATGACGAGCGGACTGCCGCCAGGATTTACCTCGCGAGTTTCGCGGAGAGCGTTATCGGCGACAACCCCACCTGGTCGTCGAATGGGAAATTCATCTATTTCGACGTGCCGAACGCCGTCGCCCCGGCGATTTACAGGATCGCTGTACCGAGCGGACGAAAGAAACGCGTGGCCAGCCTGGAAGGGATTCACCGTGTTCGCTCAGACCTGGGGTTGTGGATCGGCCTCACGCCGGACAATTTGCCCTTGGTGGTTCGCGAAGCGGACGCAAGCGAAATCTATGCCTGGGACTGGATCGAGCCGTAATCTTCACGCTCCCACTACCCCGGTCAGGGGACTGCTGGCGCTGGCGTAAAGCTTCCTGGGCATGCGGCCGGCCAGGTAGGCGAGGCGTCCGGCTTCGACGGCCAGTTTCATGGCCCGGGCCATGGACTCCGCGTCTTCGGCGGCGGCGATGGCGGTGTTCATCAGGACGCCATCGGCGCCCAGTTCCATGGCAACGGCGGCGTCGGAGGCGGTGCCCACGCCCGCATCCACGATGAGCGGCACGGTAGTGATCATTTCGCGCAGAATGCGCAGGTTCGCGGCGTTCTGCACGCCCATGCCGGAGCCGATGGGCGCGGCCAGTGGCATGACGGCGGCGGCGCCGGCATCCATCAGCTTGCGCGCATTCACGACGTCGTCGTTGGTGTACGGCAGCACCACGAAACCTTCCTTGACCAGCGTGCGGGTGGCCTCCAGCAGGCCCTCGTTGTCGGGGAACAAGGTTTTTTCGTCGCCGATGACTTCCAGCTTGATCCAATTGGAGAGGCCTACCTCGCGGGCCAGGCGCGCAGTCCGGACGGCCTCGTCCGCGGTGTAGCAACCGGCGGTGTTGGGCAGGATGAATATCTTGTCGCGGTCGATGTAATCAAGCAGGGACTCTTTGGACCGGTCGGTGAGATTGACCCGGCGGACGGCCACGGTAACCATTTCGGCGCCGGTGGCCTGGTGGCAGCGGGCCATTTCAGGAAAACTGCGGTACTTGCCGGTCCCCACGATGAGGCGGGAGCGGAACACACGGCCGGCGATTGTCAGTGGAGTGTCGGACATAAATTCCATTGTAGGAGAAGGCAGCGGCGTACTGCGCGGCGGGGCCGGTTTCAATCCAGGTCGATGTCGCGGCGCGGGGGTGTCACGTCGGGATTCTCTTTGGCCTGGCGCAGCAGTTCGTCGAATTTCTTTGCCAGGACTTTGCCGTGGGATTTCTCGGCTTCCACCTGCTTGCGGAACACCTCGTCGCGGCGGCCGGCCTCGCCTTTGAGCTTGGCTACGGCTGCGGCGAGGTCTTCGATGGCGGGGGGCTTTTCGGGTACCGTGTGAGTGATGACGGCCCGCGTCTCCACGTCGATTTTCAGGATGGCCTGGCAGCAGGGGCACTCCACTTCAATCAGAGTGTGCGGCATATAGCGTTTATCGTAACACCGGGCGGACTCCCCAGCTCGGGGGCGAATAAGCAATCAAGATCTGAATATAATGTGTATAAATATGCAATTTCAGATCGTGGTTTGCGCGGGCATTGTGCCCGACCCCTTGCAGACGCTGGAGCCGGTGAGCGGCCCGTCCGGCGTAGCGTTGAAGAACGAGGCGATGCTGCCGGCGATTCTCGATCCCTGGGCAGCCCATGCGCTGTACGAGGCGGCGCGGCTGGGCGGCCAGGTCTGGCTGGTCAGCGTGGGGCCGAAAGCCAAGCTGCAGCAGGTCATGATGACGGTGGCGCAGAAGGCGCCCTTCGAGTTCGTGGCGGTGGATGGACCAGCCGGCGGCTTCACCGAAGCACACGAGATCGCTGCCGCACTGGCGGACGCGGTGCGGGGGATTCCCGGGCTGGACCTGGCGCGGCTCCTCCTGTTCGGCGGCTGGGAATCGGCGTCGCGCGGCGCCGGGGCCACCCTGCAGATGGTAGGCGAGCAACTGGACATCCTGGACCAGTTTCAAGGCGTGGATGAGCTGCGGGTCCGCGCAGACGGCGCGCTGGAGATCCTGGAGCGGGTAGAAGGCGGACGGCACCAGGTGTCGGTGTGCGCGGGGCCGCCGGCGGTGCTGGCATGGGCCACCGGCAGCCTGGCGGAGCCGCGCAACAATCCGCAGACCGGCATGGCCAACCTGCGGGGCGTGATGCCGGCGCTGCAAAAGGCCAAACCGTTCCGTCCGGGGACGGAGGGCGCGCGGTTCCTGAGCGCCGCTGCGCCCCGGCAGCAGCGCGCGACCCGCATCGTGAAAGATATGCCCCCGGCCGAGATTGCGCAAGAGATCGCGGCCTGGATAGGGAGGGGTTGAGATGGAAACGATCCTGTTTCTGGCGCATGGCGAAGAGGGCGGAGGACTTTCGAAAGCCGCGCGGGAAGCGTTGGCGGCGGCCGTCGCGCTGCGGCGGGAGTTGCCGGACGCGCGCCTGGTCGCGGGACTGGTGGCGGCCGGCGATGCGCAGGCGGCGGCGGACGCAGTCGCGGGCTGCGGCGCGGAACGGTTCCTGGCGGTGACGGGCGGCGATTTCGCGACGGCGCGTTATGCCACGGATGCGGCGGCGGCCGAGGCGCTGGTGCGGGCCGCCGGTGCGACGCTGGTGGTCGCGCCGCAGACTTCGCGCTGGGCGCGGTGCCTGGCGGGCGTGGCGCAGCGGCTGCACGGCCGCGCGGACACGCACGTGATGGCGGCCGGGGTGGCATCCGGCGCGGTGGTGGTGACGCGCTGGTATTACCGGCAGCGGATCGAGGGCGTGCTGGAGCGCACGGCGCGGCCCTGGTTCATCGTGGTGGAGCCGGGATCGATCGAACCGTGGCAGGGCGCCGCGGGACAGGCGGCCGTGGAAAACGTGGCCGTGCCGGTGGACGATCGCCTGCGGCGGACGGCGTTCCAGGGGTGGCGCACGCCGCAGACCGATCAGCAGACCATTCGTCCGGAGGCGGAGCTGCTCCTGGTGGCGGGTGCCGGCTGGACCAAAAAGCAGGCCGACGGGCAGACGCACGTGGAGGATGCCGGCCGGCTGATCCTGGGATTTCTGCAACTGGCGCACGCTTCCCTCGGCGGAAGCAAGTCGCTGGTGGATCTGAGCGGCGAAGGCCAGGCGGTGCTGCCGTTCATGACCCATCTGAACCAGGTGGGCCAGACCGGGTCGACGCCGCGGCATCCCAAGGGACTGGCTACCTGCTGTCACGGGGAAGAGCCGCACGTGGTGGGCTGGCGCTTCATCAACGAGCGGCGGGCAATCAACCTGGATCCCAACTGCGGCTGGGCGCGCGGGAAGGCGGATGTTTTGTACGTGGCGGATGCCTTCGCGGTGCTGGAGCAGTTGAATGCGCTGCTGGCGCGCGAGCGGGAACTGGCCACGGCCTGATCTGCGTTACTCACAGGTGGCGCGGCGCGATTTCGAATTGTTGCCATTTCGGCTGCATTCTTGCCCTTGGGCGCTGTACGTAAGCGCTTTATGAGGGGATAAGCTATTGTTTTATAAGGGCCTTACCGACCTGTTTCGGGTATGCTGTATCACAGTGCAGTCTGTTACGAAGTCTTTACGAACATTGAGTTTGGCTTTCCCGAGGCGCGCGTTTTCACAGGTTTTTCCACAGGCCCGTTGAAAAATTAGCCCCACCCTGGAGGTGGGGCATAATGCCGGGCTATTCGTAGTGCAAGGCCACGGTTGGATCGACGTTCGCGGCGCGGCGCGCGGGAAGGTAGCAGGCGGCCAGTGCCACGCTGGCCAAAACTACCGGAACGGCGGCGAAGGTGGCGGCGTCGGCGGGCTTGACGCCGAACAGAAGGCTGGTCATCAGGCGGGTGAGCGCCAGCGCCCCGGCAAAACCGAGGCCGATGCCGGCGGCGATCAACACGAGCGCTTCCCGGCCGATCATGCGCACCACGTCGCCGGTCTGAGCGCCCAGAGCCATGCGGATGCCGATCTCCTGAGTGCGGCGGCTGACCGAGTAGGCCAGCACGCCATAGATGCCGACCGCGGCGAGCGCCAGTGCCACGGCGGCGAAGACGGACAGCAGCAGCATGTTGAAGCGCCGTTGCGAGATGGTGTCGTCGACGACGTGGTCCATCGCCTGCACGTCATTCACCGGCTGGTCCTTGTCGATGGCCCAGACCTGCGCGGTAACCGCTGAGGCCAGGCGCATGGGATCGCCGGCGGTGCGCACGACCAGCGCGAAGCTGGGGAACTGGCGGCGCGAGGGAAAGAACATCTCGGCGCGCGGCGGAGCGTCGAGCCCGAGTTGGCGGGTATCGCCCACGATGCCGATCACCGTGCGGCGCCATGTGCCCGGTCCGCTTTCCCGCGTCGAGTGCAATACCTGGCCCACCGGATTCCGGCCGGGGAACAGCTTGCGCGCCAAAGTCTCGTTCAGAATGACTTCGGTGGGATTCTGCGCTTCGGCCTCGGCGCGCGTGAAACCGCGTCCCGCGAGCATGGGAGTGCCCATGGTGGCTATGTAATTCTCGCTGGCGAAGCGATCGTCCGCGACCAGTTCATGCCCGGGCAGGGGAACCGGCCGGCCTTCCACGCGAAACGCACCCATCTGGATGCGCTCCATCGGCAGATCGTTCACCACCGCCGCGGACTGCACGCCCGGCAAGCGGCCGGTGCGCTCCAGGAGATCGTTTACGAAGGCATCCCCTTGCTCCGCTTTGGTGTAACGATCGGGGCGCAGGTTGATCATCATGGTGAGCAGGTGATCGGCGCGGAAGCCGGGGGTCAAGCGCACCACGGATTGGAGGCTGCGGACCATCAGCCCGGCGCCGGCCAGCAGGACCATGGACAGCGCGACCTCCGCAACCACCAGGGCGCGGCGGATGCGCGCCGAGACACCGCCTTCACCCCATCGGCCGCCGCGGCGGAGCGCGTCGTTGGGATCCTGGCGCGCGGCCAGGATCGCGGGTGCGGCGCCGAACAGAAGTCCGGTGAGAACCGTGATCGCCAAAGTGAACGCCAGCACGCCGGAATCGATGCCGAGGTCTTCCAGATTGTGGATGTCGCCGGGCGCCAGCGCCACCATGCCCACGATGCCCCAATGCGCCAGTAGAACGCCTGCCAGGCCACCCAGGGCGCTCAGGAGCAGGCTTTCGACCAGCACCTGCCGCACGACCCGCCAACGTCCGGCGCCCAGCGCCGTGCGGACCGCCATCTCCTTCTCCCGGCTCGCGGCCCGCGAAAGCTGGAGATTGATCACGTTGGCGCAGGCGATCAACAGCACGAAGACCACCGCGCATTGTAAAACCAGCAAGGTGCGCCGCATGTCTTCTCCCAGGTTTTCGATCGAAAGCGGGAAAACGCTGGTGGCCCAGGTCCGGTCTAATTTGGGGTACTTCTCTTCCAGGCGTTTGCCGATCACGGCCATATCCGCGCGGGCGCGGGCGAGCGACACGCCGGCCTTTAGCCGCCCCAGTGTGTAAAGGCGGCGCTCGTCGATCGACGCCTGGTTGCGCGCAGGATCGATATCGGCGGGCAGCCAAACTTCGGGTTTGAATTCTTCGGATCCGGCGCGAAAAGACGGCAGATGAAAGCTGCGCGGCAGCACGCCGATCACCGTATGCGGCGCACCGTTGATCATAATGCGTTGGCCCAGGATACCGGGGCTGCCGCCGAACCGGCGCCGATAGATGCCGTCGCTGAGGACTACCACGTCGTTCCGGCCGGGCTCGGATTCCTGCGGCGTGAAGGCACGGCCCAACAGCCCGCGGGCACCGACCAGGTCGAAGAAGCCGGGTGAGACGGGAGCGGCCAGAACCTGTTCGGGCTTGTCGCCGCCGGTGAGATTCACGCTGCTGTAGCGGAAGAACGCGAGGTCTTCGAAGACGCGGTTCTGCGCGCGCCATTCGAGGAAGTTCTGCAGGCAGGTCTGGATGCGCTCGGCTACCAGGCTGTCGAGTGCGGGATTGGCTTCCCAGACCATGACCAGCCGCTGCGGGTCGCGGAAAGGGATGCCGTGCAAGAGCATGGCATTGAGGACAGAGAAGACGGCGGTGTTGGCGCCGATGCCCAGGGCCAGAGTGATGGTCGCCGCCAGGGTGAAACCGGGGTTCTTGCGCAGAAGTCGCAAAGCTCGCCGCATAGATGGATTATGGCACGCAGGGGGCGGAACCAGCCCCGCCGGCACCGGTATCGTCGGGTAGTTTATCGCCAGTTCCCGGCCGCCCTCAGAAGAGTTTGGCGTTTACCCGCATTTGGGGGGTTTGTATAGGGATGATTCTACGTTAAACCTAAGATTTACCCTATAGTATAGGGGTATACCTAGGTGTAAAAAGGAGCTTTCCTGACCATCAATGTCTCTTGAGCGCGTACTTCCTCCCCCGAACGCACAATTGCTGATGCTCCATCAGCGACGCACAGAGCTCGACAAGGCCATTCGACTTCTGGAAGAGATACGATTGATTCGCCTCCGGCGTCCTCCGGAATTGGCTGCGGTGATCTCCAAAGTCCGAAAAGTGGCTTAGTCGCCCCGGCCGGGGTTAGAAGCCAACGCTGCGGCGGGCCCAACCGCACCCGGGCGCATGGTGCGGCTTGCGGAATGGGGGTTGCGGTACACTGGCTATATATGCGATTCCGGCACTCACTCCTGCCTTTTGCCCTTCTTCTGGCTACCTTCGTAGCGTCAGCGCAACAACTACCGCGTCCGGCGGGCGAATTCGCGATCACCATGCCTAACGGCCGCCAGCTCCTGTTGAGCCGGTACGCCGGCAAGGTCGTGGTGCTGGCGTTCATCTCGACGACGTGTCCGCACTGCCAGCACACGACGCAATTACTGAGCGTCATCCAGAACGAGTACGCGTCCAAGGGGGTGCAGGTCCTGGCCGCCGCTTTCAATCCGAATGCCCCTGAGCTGGTGCCGGGCTTCATTGCGCAGTTCCGGCCCACGTTTCCGGTAGGATCGGCGGACCGCGACTCGGTGCTCGAGTACGAGCAGGCGTCGCTCGCCAAGCCGAATTACGTCCCCGAGCTGATCTTTATCGACCGGAACCGCGTCATCCGCGCGCAGGCCAACGGCGGCGACGATTTCTTCAAGGACCAGGAAAAGAATATCCGCGAGGAGATCGAGACCCTGCTGAAGGAACCGGTGGCTTCCGGCAAGACCGTGCGCATGGCGCACAAGTCGCGTTCCTAGCTGCTAGCCCGGCAATGCGGACGCCGATTCGCCGGTCAAGTCTTCCATGGCGGCCGGCGGCGCGTAGTAAAGGATCCGGCTGCAGCTCTCGCAGTGCATCACCTGGTCGCCCCGCTTCAGATCCTGAAAGAACTGGAGGCGCATAGCCATGTGGCAGGCGCTGCAACGTCCATCGACCGCCTCGGCAATGGCGACGCCCTGGCGCATCTTGCGAATGCGCTCATACTGGCGGTAGACGCCGGCGCTGAGCCCGCCGACCGCCACCGCGCGCTCCTGGCGGATCAGCTCCAGCGCCTTCTTGTCTTCGGCGGTGCGGGCCATGGCCTGCTGTTTTTCGGCGTCCACCTGCGTCTTTTCCTGCTTGAGGGCCAGTTCCGCAGCCTTGACGTTCTTATCGAGCGGCTCGGATTCGGCCATCAGCTCCAGGATGTGATCCTCGGCGCGGCGGATTTCCTTTTCGCAGAATTCGATCTCGTGCTGGAAGGCGCGGTACTGGTCGTTGGTTTTGGCGCCCAGCATCTGGTCGCGCAGCTTCGCGATCTTCTGCTCCTGCACCTGAATGTCGCCTTCGGTTTTCTTGCGGTCCTTCTGATTGCCGGCCAGCGCGGCGCGGTCCGCTTCCAGCTTGCGCGTGTGACTTTCCAGTTTCTTTTCGATTTCGGCTATGTGTTTGGGAAGCGCGGCGATCTCACGGGTTAATTCGGTTACTCTGTTGTCAAGCTCTTGCAACCGGATCGCCAGTTCCAGATCGGGAAGCATTACTCCAAGCAGTTTAGCACGAGAGCGCCCGCCGCCGGGCGGCCGAAACGGGTGTGGAGTGTTTCAACAATGTCACACCGGCCGCCGGATGGCGATGCCGAGATCCTTCAGCGCCTTTTCGGGAACGGTCGCGGGAGCCTCGGACATAAGATCCGTGGCGCGCGCGGTTTTCGGGAACGGGATGACATCACGGATGGAGCTCTCGCCCGCCAGGATCATCACCAGGCGGTCGAGCCCCAGGGCGATGCCGCCGTGCGGCGGAGCGCCGTATTCCAAGGCTTCCAGCAGGAAACCGAAGCGCCGGCGCGCCTCGTCCTCATCGAAGCCCAGCGCGGCAAAGACCTTGGATTGCACGTCGCGGCGATGAATACGGATCGATCCGGAACCGAGCTCGGTCCCGTTCAGGACCAGGTCGTAAGACTTGGCCCGGCAGCGGGCCGGATCGGAGGTGAGCTTATCCAGATCCTCGTCGTGTACCGAAGTGAAGGGATGGTGCGCGGCGTTCCAGCGGCTTTCCTCGTCGTCCCATTCGAACATAGGGAAGTCGACTACCCAGAGGAACTGCAGGTTGCGCGGGTCGAGGAGTTGGTGACGGTCGTTATATTTCTGGGCCGCCAGGAGCCGCAACTGGCCGCACGCCTGGTAGACAGTTTCTTCGGGGCGATGCCCCTTGGACTCGCCGGCCCAGGCGGCCAGCAGCAGCAGATCGTTTTCGCCGGCGCCCGCCAGTTCGCGCACGCGGGCCATGGGTTCGGGGTGGTCGCGCTCCAGGCGCCTGGCATCGTCGTAGACGCGCAGGCCACGCTCGCCGCCGAAGGCTTTCAGTTCATCGCGTTCCCGGCGGGTGAGCGCGCCGACCTGGGGGATATGAATCGCCATCAGCGGCAGGCCCGGCGCATGGAGGCTGCCTTCCGGAAAGAGGTGCTCCACCGGATGCATGGGCGGCAGGCGCAGGTCAGGTTTGTCGCTGCCGTAGCGGCGCATGGCTTCCGCATACGTGAGGCGCGGGAACGGCGCCGGCACGTCATAACCGGCTACCTGGGAGATACGCTGCGCCAGCGGCTCGATGACCTCGAAAACGCGCTCCTCCTGCGGGAAAGACATCTCCAGGTCGATCTGGGTGAACTCGGGCTGGCGGTCGGCGCGCAAATCCTCGTCGCGGAAACAGCGCACGATCTGGAAATACTTGTCGAATCCCGAGACCATCAGCAGTTGCTTGAAGATCTGGGGAGACTGCGGCAGCGCGTAGAAGGTGCCCGGCTGCACCCGGCTGGGCACCAGGTAATCGCGCGCGCCTTCCGGGGTGGAGCGCGTGAGAAAGGGCGTTTCGATTTCCAGGAAGCCCTGCTGATACAGGCACTCGCGAACGGCAAACGAGATTCGGGAACGCAGCATGATATTGCGCTGCATGTGCGGGCGGCGCAGGTCTACGTAACGGTACTTGAGCCGCACGTCTTCGGCGACGTCGACGGTTTCTTCCATGGGGAAGGGCGGCGTGCGCGATTCGTTCAAGATCCAGATCTTCTCCGCGGCGATCTCGACGTCGCCGGTTTCCAGGTTGGGATTCACGGTGTCCGCGCTGCGCAGCCTGACCGTGCCTTCGACGGCGATCACGTATTCCGGGCGTACCCGCTCGGCGCGCCGGTGGGTGGCCTCGTCGGCGTCCGCATGGATGGCGATTTGCGTAACGCCGTCGCGGTCGCGGAGATGGATGAAGATCACGCCGCCGAGGTCGCGGTGGCGGTGGACCCAGCCCATCAACAGCGCACGCGATCCGGCGTCGGCGGCGCGCAGTTGCCCGCAGGTATGCGTCCGCCGTAAATCGCCGAGAAAGTCGAGTTCGGTTTCCATATGAGTTGGCCGCGCAAAACAAACAGGCGCGCATCCGGTGGGGATAAAAGACTATGCTAACATGCGCCGCCGCCGGGCCGCCCAGCGCTCAGTGGCTGGTCTGGTAGTGCAGCTTCAGCAGATCCACGCCGAAATCGCCGTTGAAATCGCGCCAGACGGAGTGAATATGGTTGGCGTTGTTCTGCGTGTCGTCGTATTCGATGAGGAAGGACACGGTCTGTACGCGGTAATAATGCGGATCGCCCTTCTGGATACCTCCGGCCCAGGCGAAGTAGATGTCTTTGCCGGCCTTCCGGATCTGGTCTGCGCGGGTCTGGGCGATCTGCTCCGGCATGTTGTTGGCGTATTCGTCGAGCAGCGCCTGCAGTAGGGCGAACTGTTTGGCGTTCATCCGGGACGCTTGCAATCCGGACGGGTGGCCCTGGAGGGCGGCCTGACGGCTGTCGGCGGTCAGGATATCGGGATAGGCCCTGGCATCGACGACCGCGATCTTGCGTTGATCCGGATCGAGAGATTGGATCACCGCCCGGCCCAGGTCCTCTTCGGCGCCCAGCGTGCGAAGACCTTTGCGCGGGCCCTCGCGCACTTCCGCCGGATTGGCGCCGAAGAAGCTGGGCGCGCCGGCCACGTGTCCGCCGACCACGGTGTAGTTCTGGCTCAGATGGTGCCCTTCCACGCGATAACCCCAGGTTCCCGTTGCGGAGGGCTGGCCGAAGATGGAGACGTAATACTTCTCCGGGTCGCGCTCCGGGCCGGTCCCGTGCTCCATGAGGCGCAGGACGTCCTCCAGGCTCATGATGGTTTCGGCTTTGAGGAAGCCCTGCTGGCTGAGGCCCGCGCTCAGCAGCGCCGTGGCCAGGTGTTTCTGGGCCGGAGTCATCTCGCGCAAGGCCAGGCCCTTGCGTTCAATGGGGACGTAATGCCAGTTCTGCCGTTCGCCCTCCTCGAAGCCGAAGGTCGCCTTGGCGCGCTGTTCCGGGGTAAGGGAGGCGAGGAAGCGATTGGCGGCGTCGGCCATCAGGGAAGAGGAATTGAGACGATGGTAGGCCGCGGTCAGCAAAACAATACCCAGAATACCCGCGACGAGTCGCGGCAAAAACGGTTTCATGGACAGCCCCTCCGAGCCGTGCCGGTCTAAAACGGAAGATCCTTCTTTACCATCTGCACGACGCCGGCCCGCGCCAGGTAGGGGCTGGGGTTGACCGGGGCGCCGCCGATGCGGACTTCATAGTGCAGGTGGGGAGCGGTGACCCGTCCGGTGCTGCCGACCGCGCCGATCTGCTCGCCCCGCCGGACCTCCTCGCCCGGCACCACGCTGAAATGGGAGAGATGCGCGTAGTAGGTCTCGACCCCGCCGCCATGGTTGACGATCACGAGTTGGCCGTAGCCTCTGAACCAAGCCGCGAACGAGACAATACCGTCCGCGGTCGTGCGCACGGGCGTGCCGGGCGGCGCCGAAATATCCACGCCGGTGTGCATCGCGCCTTCGCCCGAGAACGGATCGGTCCGCGTGCCGTAGCCGCCCATCAGCCGGCCTTCTACCGGCCAGATGCTGGGCTGGACGTTGACGTGCCAGCGGCGCACGAAGTTGGTGCCCGCGTCGTGGTAGCTGCGCAGGAACCGGTATTCGTCCAGCGATTCAGGCAGAGTGGGCGCCAGACGGCCTTCCGCGCCGATGCCGGAAGGCCCTTCCAGTTTCTGCTTGATGCCGTAGGCGATCGATACTTCGTTGGCGAACATCTCCAGGCTGGCCATCTGCCGGTCGGTCTGGTTGACCACTTTCTGCAGCCGCTGGTAACGCGTGCGCAGGTTCTCGACATCCCTGCGCAGCGCATTGTAGTTGGAGACTTTCCAGGCCATGCGGGCGTAGCTGGAAATGAAACCGAACAACGACACGCAGCCAAGCAGGGCCAGGGCCATGACGGCGTAGACGACCGTCAACGGCACTCGGATGCGGCGCAACCTTCCTCGCAGTGAATGCGCCAGCACCAGAATAAAATAATTCTGCTGCATAGTCTTCTCCGGCCGAAACCCGCAGCGCGGACGCCACAAGGTCTGGGGGGCTATTCAGATTGGCGAAAAGAGACTGTAACAGGACCTATACATGGCTGTCAAGCCGACATTTATGCCGTTTTTGGGTGGCGGAGGCGACAAATGCGGAAGGCCGGGCCACCAGAAGCGGGTGTTGGAGCACGGCAGCGGGCTTCAGACCAGCTCGCGGAGGTCGGCGATCCAGTAGTGGGGCGACCAGCGGGCAAGGTCGTCCGGCTTGCCGTAACCGTAGCGCACCGCACACGTACGGACTCCGGCGCGGCGGCCGGCCTCCATATCGGCAGGTGAATCCCCTACAAACAAGCAGTCTGCGGGCGACGCCCCCAGCGCCGCCAGGGCCGTCAGAATTACATCCGGGGCGGGTTTGGAAGGAAAGCCGTCGGTACCCTGTACGTGATCGAAATATTGCAGCAGACCGAACTTTTCGAGCACGGCGCGGGTGGTAGGGGATCCCTTGGTGGTGGCGGTGGACTTGCGCCCTCCCAGCGCCGCCAGGGCTTCGGCTACACCCGGATAGGGGCGGGTCTGCTGATGGCCGCGGGCATGGTAATGGGTCCGGTATTTCTGGATCAGGGCGTCAACCTCGGCGGCGTTGCAGCCGGGATAGACTTCGGTGAACAGATCGATCAGGTGCAGGCCGATGAAGCTTTTCAGGTATTCGAAGGAGCAGTCGCGGGCGGGAGGCTGTTCGGCGAGCACGAACTGGATCGCGCCACAGATGTCCGCCGCGCTGTCGAGCAGGGTGCCGTCGATATCGAAGAGGTAAACCGGGAACGGCGGGATCACGGGCGCTAATCCCGGCTCCGGCGGTGGTATTCGCTACCGCCCAGCCCGCCGGCATCGATCAGGACCGCCACGATCAGGAAGATCACGTTGATGCCTTCCAGATGCCGATGGGTGTTGGCGATCCACGCGTAGGTGAGCGTGGTGAGCGGCAGAAAGAAGAACCCCAGCAGGGGAATCAGCATCCCGTGATAGGCGCGCTCGAGATAGTGCGTGAACAGCCAGAGCGTTACCAGGACCACCCGCGGGAACGCCAGGACGATGATCAGGAACAGGCAAGGCATGGGGACTCTGCCCTATTGTCGCAGATTCCCCAACAGGCCGGCCTGTTAGGAACCGGAGACGGAGGCCGCCGTGCTTAGCTCGCTGTTGCCGCCTACCCAGATCTGGTTGACGCTGGCCATTGGCCCCGTCACCAGCCCCGCGGTACACAATGCAACGGCCGCCAGCAGTAACACGTATTCAGTCAGATCCTGACCTTCTTCCGATCTCCATAGGGTCTTCAATAGGTCCATGGCGCCTCGATTCGCTCTATGCAGAGCCATGGTTGGAGGATATAGTAATCTTTTGTTTGAAATCACGCCGTATTCGGTTAGCGAAATAAAATAACCAAAGGTAGCACTGGCGGTCCTTGGATTCGCCCTTCATCCGCAGGCCGGGATTCGCCCGATCCGGGCCCTGTTCCGCCTGTGTTATGCTCAAAGCGCAGCCGTTTATGCGTCTCCGCACTGCCCTTGGCGTGGGGTTCCTGGGACTGGTTGCCTGGGGCTTTCTGCAGGCTCAGGCGCCCTTCAAGGAATGGCCAGCCCTCGAATACGAGAACTTCCCGCTCCCCAGTGATTGGAACCAGAAGACGGATTGGACCCGCGCCCGGCTACGTTACCCCGATATCTATGGTTATCCGTTCGTGGATCTGCGCCTGCGCAACGGCCAGCCGTTCCCGGGCTATTGGACGATGGACTATCCGCGCTCGGACCGGCACCTGCTGGCGGGCATACGGCGGCTGACGCGCATCGACACCCGGTCCGTCGAACAGGTCGTAAGCCTGGACGCCACCGGCGAAGTTTACAACTGGCCCTGCCTGTATGCGGTCGAGGTGGGTCACTGGCGGCTGCCCGACGATCAGGCCGCCCAACTGCGCGAGTTTCTGCTGCGCGGCGGATTCCTGATGGTGGACGATTTCCATGGCACCCAGGAATGGGACACGTTCGTGGCCAGCATGCACAAGGTCTTTCCGGAGCGGGCCATCGTGGAACTGGGTAACAACGACCCCATCTTCCACACGGTGTACGATCTGGAGGAGCGCTTCCAGGTGCCCGGCGCGCAATACTTCGATTCCGGCCGGACTTATGAAAAGGACGGTTATCAGCCTCGCTGGCGGGCCATCTACGATGACCAGGGCCGCGTGATGGTGGCCATCTGCCATAACATGGACTTGGGCGACGCCTGGGAATGGTCCGACGATGCCCGCTACTACGAAAAGTGGGCTTCGCTGGCTTACCGTATCGCGGTGAACTATTTCATTTACGATCTTACGCACTAATCTCGTCCGCATTGGAGCGGCGGCGCTGCTGTTCGCCGCGCCTGGGCTCCGGGCGCAGGACGCGGCTGAAATCGTCCGCAAATCCGTCGACCTGGATCAAACCAACTACCAGCGTCTGCGGGACTACACCTGGACGGCCCGCGCGGCCGAACGTCATCTCGATTCGGCGGGCAAGGTGAAATCGGAAGAGCGCACCGCCTGGGAGACGGTGATGCTGGACGGGCAACCTTACCGGCGCATGCTGGTCCGCAACAGCCGGCCTCTGAACGCGGAGGAACAGCGCAAGGAGCAGGAGCGGCTGGACAAGATTGTCGCCAGGCTGTCGCACGAAACACCGGAGCAGAGAAAGCGCCGGCTGGCCGATTACGATGCCCGGCGGCGCAAGGAACGCCAGTTCCTGCGCGAGATACCGGCCGCCTACGATTTGAAGATCGAGAGCGAAACCCAGATAGACGGCCGCCCGGTGTGGGTGATCGCCGGAACACCCCGGGCTGGCTACCACGCCAAGGACCGGGAGGGCAAGGCGATGCTCAAGATCCGGGGAAAGTTGTGGGTGGATAAGTCCACTTACCAGTGGGTGCGGTTGGAAGCGGAAACTACCGAGACGATCTCGTACGGGATATTTCTGGCGCGCCTGAATCCCGGCGCGAAGGTGGTCTTCGAGCAGACTCCCGCCGCGGACGCGTTATGGCTGCCGAAGCGGCTCTACCTGCGCGGAACCGGCAGGGTGGGTTTGATCAAGAGAATCGCGCTCGAAGAAGAGATTACCTGGAGCGACTATCACAAATTCCAGGTCACTTCCAAGGTCGTACCCGTACAGCACTGAATCGTGCGGCTGGGGAAGATATAGCGTGACGAGTCACAGGCCGTAAAGTGCGCGCGCGTTGTCCCGCAGTACCATTCGGGCGAGTTGCAGAGCGCGATCGCGGGATATCTCGCCGTCGCGCATCATGTTGCCCAAGGCGAGCGCCAGCGCCTGGCGGCCGCGGCCGGCGGCGATCCAGCCGGATTCTTCCCAACCCATGTCTTCGGAATACGGATAAGCGTCGGTGGCGAACATTACCTTCTCGGGCACGTATTCCAGCCACTCGCGCAGGATCCCGGCCTCGGTGGCGGGAGTGAGCAGCAGCGACTGCTGGGAGTAATCCAGATACGCGTTGGGCTTGGTCAGCAGAGCCGTGATCTCCCGCGTGAAAGGCCAGCCGCCGTGCAGCATCACGAACCTGGTTTTCCGCAATCCGGGATCGTTCAGCACCGACTCCAATAACAGGGGATTGGCGCCGCCCACATCGAAGTAACTGCCGGCGCCGGCCATGGTGTGGATGTGGACGGCCATTCCCAGGCGGCCGCACTCCGCCGCGATGTAGCGGAAGAGGTAGTCCTGCAGCAGCTTGTATGGCTCGTCCGGTGGGACGCTGCCGGCGCGGTACTGCGCGTAGACCTTATCGGCTGAGGCGCGATCCACGGCATCGAATGCCAGCGAGCGCAGGTAAGCGGCTTCGAACTTCTCAGCCACGGCGCCGCCCTGTTTCTGCCGCGCGAGCGTCGGTGTCACGACGCGCGTGAGATAGGCGTCCAACGTAGCGGGCGGCGCGGTCAGTCCGGCATCGGTCAGATAGCGATGCAACAGGACGTCTTCATCGGCGAGAAAAGCTTTGCGATCCGAATTCCGGGACGCCAGGTGCGAGTTATCCAGCGGGAAGAGCAGAGCGTCGGCGTAAGGCACCCAGCGGAACCGCGGCGGTTGAATGCCGCGTCCCATGTGTACGCGGTTGGCGAGCATCACGTCCACGCCCATCTCGTCGAGGACCCAGGCCGGATAACCGTCAGCGTGCGCCTGCATGGCTTTCTGCCGGCCGGCGGTCAACTCGCGCCTGTGTTCCGGCCGCGCATCGTCGAAGGGATAGGCGTACAACGAATGCCAGGCCTCCATGACTCCGGGCAGCGTGCCGTCGGGCCCCGGCTTCATGTTCACCGGGTCGGAGCTGGGCTCCATGTTATCCACGGGCAAGGCATCGAATTCCCGATCCTGCTGGCCGGCGCCAGTCACCGCGACCGGATGCGCGTGATTGTCGATCGCCCGGATACGGACGATGTCGGCCAGCAGGTCCGGCGGCGCCGGGCGCGCGCAGCCGGCCAGCCACAGACACCCGCCCAGGACGGCCGCGCCGATGGTTTTATGCAGCCGGCTGGCGTGCATCGCGTCTGATCCACCGGTAAGCGGTAACGGAGTTCCTCCAGAAATATTTTTCCGCGGCCGCCGGACCTTTGTCCTGGAAATACTCCTGCACGATCCGCAATACTTGCGGGTAAGTACCCCATTGATCGCTGTTGGGCCAGTCACTGCCATAGATCACCCGGCCGGCGCCGAAGAGCTCCCAGATAGTATCCAACCGCGCCCGGTAAAAACTCAAATCCAAAGGCACATGTCCGTCGACCCGCCGTAAGACTCCGGAGATCTTGACAAAGACCTGGGGCCGCTTTGCCAATTCGGCGAGATTGGCGGTGGCGGGATCGAGCGAGGGGAGATGATCCATGACCACGCGCAGGTTCGGTACGCGGTCGCTCAGCCGAATCACGTCGGCGACCAGGCTGGGTGTAGGATTGGCTGTGTCCAGCACCAGGTTCGCGTCTGCCAGCATTTTCAACCCGGCGATGAAGTCCGGTTTGGCCAGAGCGGCGCCGAGATCTCTCCCCCAGAGGTTGCCGTAGCGTATGCCGCGAAAGAGATTGTGACGCTGGAAGCGATCGAGCTGCGGGCGGAATTCGCCGGTTCCCGGCTCCAGGTCGCCGACCACGCCCACAATGATCGAATCGCGCGCGGCAATATCCAGAACCCACTGGTTGTCTTCGAGCCACGGGCTGCATTCGATTTCGATCGCGCCGGCGATCCCCAGACCTTCAGTTATTTTCCTGTAGCGCGGCGGCAGAGCCGGCTGGTACAGGACGGCATCCTTCTTCTCCGGCCAGGGTACACCTTGCGCACGGGAGGTATCGAAGAGGTGTATGTGCGTGTCGATGATGGGAATCTTCCCGGCTGCCGGCAGCTTCTCCCGTAGCGCCATGGGCGCAGCCATTCCTAAAAATCTTCGCCGATCCACGTTGATATTGTATCGCCGGCCGCAAATGCAATGGAAAGTGTAACTAATCTGGTATGAAAGTAACCCAAAGCCGGAAAGAGACGCCACGTAACTGGAGTACAATTGGCCTGATGCCGCGACTACCCAAACAAGACACTGAATTGCTCGAAGCTGCACTAATCGGTTTCCAGCACCAGAGAGACGAAGTGGTTCGAAAGATAGCTGACCTAAGAAGCCGAATCGGAGGGAATTCGGGTTCCGGTTCCACGGGGTCTGCCACAGGATCGGCCGCAGCCGGACGAACCTTGAGCCCCGCGGCCCGCCGCCGTATAGCCTTGGCGCAAAAGAAACGCTGGGCAGCTTACAAAGCCGAAAACGGTCATTCGTCGAAGACTGCCAAGCCGCCCAAGCGTGTGTTGAGCGCCGCCGGCCGGGCACGCATCATCGCGGCTACAAAGAAGCGCTGGGCGGCATTCCGCAAGGCGAAGGAAGCCAAGAAGGCCGGCTAACTACGGCGCCATCATTGTAAGTTTCAGTACTCTTACTATAGGTGTATCTCTCAGACTCGGTGTGAACTCGTTCTGAACGCCGGGATCGATTCCGGGAAACGAGGGCCTGCCCCACGCCGTTATACTGGCAATGTGCGGCTCTCGTGGAGAACCCTCCTGTATCTTCTGCGGCGGTGTGTCATCGCCGCCGCGGACGACAATTGTTTCGGCATAGCCAAGGGCGCCGCCTACTCCGCCCTTTTGTCTTTCTTCCCGGTTCTGACGTCCGCGGCCGCGCTGCTGATTCAGGCGCGCGCCGAGTTTGTCTCGGTGACGATCGAGCGGTTTCTCCCGGAAGTAGTCCCGCCGGGTACCCAGGACCTGGTGATGCACCAGTTTCAGGCGCACGGGGCGCGCCCGCTGACGGTCCTGGTAGTGGCTGCACTGGTGTCGCTTTGGGCGGCTTCGAGTGTGATCAAGAGCCTGATCGAGGGCTTTCAGGCGGCCTATCGCGTATCCCGCAACCGTAACTTCTGGCATAACACGGGCGTGGCGATGTCTCTGGTCGTCCTATCCGGCGTGCCGCTGGTCGCCGCCTCCGCGCTTCTGCTGTTCAGCAGCCAGATCGAGAATGCCGTGCTCGCCTGGCTGAAGGTGGACCCATTGTGGAATCCGGTGGCCTGGGTCTGGGAACTGGTGAGCCGCCTGGCGCGATACGTGGTGACATTCGCGGCCATGATCCTATTGACCATGCTGCTATATTATTTCGGACCTAACCGCAAACAGCGTTTCGCGGCGTTGCTTCCCGGTGCGCTCCTGGCCACGGTTTTGTGGATGCTGGCGACGATGGGATTCGGATGGTACGTACGGCACATGGCGCACTACAACTTGATGTACGGCAGCATCGGGGCCAGCATCGCGCTGCTGGTGTGGATGTATCTCTCGGCGGCGGTCGCGCTGTTGGGATGCGAGTTCAACGCGGAATACGAGCGATTATCTAAGGCTACACTGTAGATGTGCCGCGCCCGCTCTTCCTGGTAGCCCTACTGTCTCTAACGCTTTTTGCCACGACGGCTGATCCCGCCGCGGCCGCCCGCAGAGGGCCGGCGCGCGCGCCGCGTCAGTCCAGCTTTGTGCGCCGCTGGATGAAATCACTCACGCTGCGTGAGAAAGTCGCGCAATTGATCTTCATTCCGTTTCATGGCGCGGCCCCCAATACCCGCTCGCGCGAGTATCGCCAGTTCGTGCGCCTGGTGCGGGAGACCCGCGTCGGCGGCATGGTGCTGGTGAACTGGAGCAACGGCCGTGTGACCCAAAAGGCGCATCCGTACGCGTTAGGAGCGTTCCTGAATCGCATGCAGAAACTCGCGCGGGTGCCTCTGCTGGTAGCCGGCGATTTCGAACGCGGCGCTTCGATGCGCGTGGACGGGACCACCGTCTTCCCGCACGCCATGGCCTTCGGCGCCGCCGGCGATCCGGCCTTGACCCGCCTGGAAGGGCAGGTCACGGCGCGGGAAGCGCGGGCCATCGGCGTGCAATGGATCTTCTACCCCGTCGCCGATGTCAACAACAATCCGGATAACCCAATCATCAATATCCGGTCCTTCGGCGAGGATCCCAGCCAGGTGTCGGCGTTCGTCACTGCTTTCATCGAAGGCACGCGCGCCGATGCGCACTATCATGTCATGACCACCGCCAAACACTTCCCGGGACACGGCGACACGGCTGTAGATACGCACCTCAACCTGGCGGTGATCAACGCCCCGCGCGAGGAGTTGGAGGATGTCGAACTGGCGCCCTTCCGCGCGGCGATCCGGGCCGGCGTGGATGCCGTGATGACGGCCCACATCGCGGTGCCGGCGCTGGCGCCCGCGGATGTGCCGGCCACGCTCTCGCCCGCCATCCTCACCGGACTGCTGCGCAACCAGATGGGATTCAAAGGCATCATCGTCACCGACGCCCTGGAAATGGGCGGGATCGCGCAGGGGTATACGGGCGGCGAGGCGGCCGTACTGGCGCTCCAAGCCGGCGCGGATTCCCTGGTGATGCCGCCCGACCCGGATGCCGCCGTGCGCGCCATTCTGGCCGCCATCGAGAAAGGACGGCTGACCCGTGCGCGCATCGAGGAAAGTGTCGCGCGGCTACTGGCGGCCAAAGAGCGGATGGGTCTGGATCGCCACGCTCAGGTTGACCTGGAAGCCATCAGCGACCAGATCGACATGCCTGAAGATCAGGAGCGGGCGCAGGACATCGCCAATCGTGCCGTGACACTGGTGAAGAACGATGGCAATGTGATCCCGCTGCGCGCGCCCGACCAGACCTGTTTTCTGACATTGGCCGAGAGCCACTATTCGAGCGAAGGCCAGGAGTTCGCGCAGGAGGTGCATCGGCGCGCGAAGAACGCTACCGTCATTCCGCTGGATGCCTCGCTGCCGGGCGCATCTCTGGACGCCGCGGTCGCCAAGACCGCCGCGTGCCAAACCATCGCCGTGGCCGCCTTCGCCTCGGTGGCGGCCTATCGCGGCGATCTGGCGCTGGCCGGCGATTTTCCGCGCTTGCTGGACGCGCTGTTCGCCACCGGCAAACCGGTGGCCCTGATTGCGCTGGGCAATCCGTACCTGGTGCGCAGCTTTCCTAAAGCCGCGGCTTTTCTGCTTACGTTCAGCACCGTGCCGCCATCGGAATCCGCCGCGGTGGCGGCGTTGTTCGGTGAGATCCCCATCAGCGGGCACTTGCCGGTCACCATTCCCGGCGTGGCCAAGATCGGCGAGGGCATGCAGTTGGCCGCCGGCCGCGCGCGCTGATCGTCTATTGGAGCCCGGCCTGCGCCAGCATGGCCAGGAACTGATTCCGCGTGCGCATGTCGATCGCCTGCGCCACCAGGTTTCCGCTGCGATCGTAGACGAAGGATTTGGGGATGCCTTCCACCTGGAACAGCTCGTTCACCTTTCTTCCGGGATCGAGAAGGATCGGGTAGGTAATCTTATGCTCGGCGATAAACGGCGCGACTTTGGCGGCCTCTTCGTCGGAGATCGCCAGAATCACCAATCCCTTCGGTCCGAATTCCTGGTGCAGCGCTTCCAGGTCAGGCATTTCTTTGCGGCACGGAGGACACCAGGTGGCCCAGAAATTCACCAGCACGACCTGGCCGCGCAGATCCCGCAGCGTCCAGCGTTTGCCGGTCAAGTCGGTCAAGGTGAAATCCGCGCTCTGGCGGCGTTTGTCGGCGGCTTCCAGGCGAGCCATCGCGGCTGAGAATTGCGGATCGTCGAGCGGCGCCTGTACCTTCTCGTAGCGCACCAGTTGGGCCAGCGTGACATAGGGCATGGCAGGTTCGCCATTGTGGCCGGCCGCCGGCGTTTCGTGGAGGGCCTGCGCCAAGGTGGTGGCCACCTCCTGTAGAGTGCCGGCGCCCGGATCCCCCTCGGTGGCCAGGTTGGCCAGCGAGGATGCCAGGCTTACTTTGCGCTCGCTGGCGGGCAGGCCGCGGATGTCCAGCGCCAGGCGACGGGTGGCGTCGGGACGCTGGTCGTCGGGCACGTGGCGCAATCCGCGGAGTCTTTCCAGGATCGGCTTCTCGCCTTCGCTCCACGCAGTCTGGCGCGGCTGTGCGCGCAGGGGAATCGCGCAGAGCAGCAAGACAGCCGCGGTTGCCGGTCCGATTCGCTTGCCGAAGTTGGTCATTAGTTTCAATGGTAGCGCGTCATCGTCCGGCGATGAACACGGCGACCGCATTACTTACTGCCGCGATGCAGCGCGGCGAGTAAGTGGCGGTCCACTTTGGCTTTGACCGTGCGCCGGTCCAGGCCCAACCGCCGCGCCGTTTCTTCATAACTGCCGGTGCGGCTGTAGACGATCGTCGCATATCGTGTGAGAAGTTCGTCCGCGGTGAGCCGGCCGGCGCGGGCGTCGAGTCCGAACTGCGCCACAGCGTCCCGTGCGCGGGGCGCCGACGGCCGGTAGTCCCGGCGGATCAGTACGTTTTTCACGCACTGTTCGAGCTCGCGGTAGTTGCCCGGCCAGGCATAATCGGCGGGGAGATGGCCTTCGATCCAGGCCAGCACCTCGGCCGCCAGGGTTTCGGCTTCCTCACCCGCCACGCGGCGCGACATGTAGAAGATCAACTCGCGCAGCACGCCCGGCGAATCCGCGATCTGTTCGGCCAGCGAGGGCGTGGTCACCTGGTCGGAGCAGAGGCGATAGTACAGGTCTTCGCGAAAGCGGTTCTTGGCGATGAGCGCGGCCAGATCGCGATTGGTGGCGGTGATCAGTTTGCCGCGGAAACGCCGGCCGTTCGTGTCGCCCACCGGATGAAAGGTGCGGGTCTCGATCACGCGCAGCAGCTTCACCTGGATGGCGGGGTCCAGGTCGCCGAGCTCGTCCAGAAAGACTGAGCCCAGTTCGGGACATGTTTCGAGCCAGCCGGTGCGGTCGGCCACGGCGCCGGTGAAGGAGCCGCGGCGATGGCCGAAAAGCTCCGATTCGACCAGCGTGGGCGAGAGGGCCGAGATGTTGATGGGGAAGAAACCGCCGTCCTCGGCGAATGCCAGGCGGCGATCGTCGAACGGCACATAACGCGACTGCGCGATGGCGCGCGCCACCAGTTCCTTGCCGGTGCCCGAAGGGCCGGTGATGAGGGTGGCGAACTCTCCCATGCGCGCGTACAGCGTGCGGCGATAACGCTGGAAGTCGTGCGTGAAGATGGATTGCCAGACGGCGCCGCGCAGCCGGGCCGCCGGCAGGGAACCGCCGATGATATCGCGAAAGACGTGCTCGAACGCGCGCTGGATCTGGCGGAAACAGGCGAACGTGTGGCGCGGCTCGTGGCCCGTGGGAAAGCGTACGCCTTCGACCTGGAGGAAGTGCCGCCAGTCCGCCAAGAAGTTGTTGTAGAAGCGCCAGCGGGCCGGATCGTTCTGTTCCGCTTCGGGACCGAAACCGGCCGCCAGGAACTGCCGGTAGTAGCGCTGATAGAGCAGGTGCAGGATGGCGTCCTCGTAGAGCGCCAGGTCCGCCACGCGGGTCTCCTCACCCCGGCGCAGGCTGGCCTGCAACTCTTCGGCCAGGGTCTCGGTGCGCTCCACGATGCGCCAGGCGTTGGCGCGGGGGCGCTCCGGATCGCGGACCGGCTGGCTCCAGACCGGTTCGCCGGCCACGAACTCGTCACCCAGGGCGGCGCGTTCGAACTCGATGCGCTCGGGCAGGAACGGATTGCAGTAGGCCAGGTTCGAGACGGCCTGGAGAAACGCGCGCTGTGGCGATGTGAGAAAGGACACGTGCATGTATATTGTAGTGGCTGATGGCCGGCGGTTGGAGCCGGTGTTTGGATGGGTTCTACAATAGGGTACGGTATGGCTATCACGATTTCCCGCCGGAAATTTCTGGCTGCATCGGCCGCGGCTCCGTTTGCCGCAGCCTGCGCGGCGCCCGTTCAGGACACGGTCCCGGCCAAAGCGCAGCCTTTCGATTTGGGCAGCGTCCGTTTGCTGGACGGCGCGCTGCAGCAGTATACGGCCCACAATCGCACGTTCCTGGAGAGCCTGGAGATCGACCGGCTGCTGCACACGTTTCGTCTTACCGCCGGGCTGCCCACGTCCGCCGAACCGCTGGGCGGCTGGGAGAAGCCCGACGTGGAATTGCGCGGCCACTTCACCGGACATTACCTCTCCGCCTGCGCGCTGATGTCGGTCAGCGACGGGGATACCATGCTGCGCGGCAAAGGCAATGCGGTCGTCGCGGAACTGGGGAAGTGCCAGAAGGCCAACGGGAACGGTTATATCAGCGCGTTCCCGTCGTCGTTCTTCGATCGCCTGAAAGCCGGACAGCCGGTTTGGGCGCCCTGGTACACGATCCACAAGATTATGGCCGGCTTGGTGGATATGTATGTCCTGACCGGCAATCAGCAGGCGCTGGACGTGGCCCGCGGCATGGCCGGCTGGACCAAGCGCTGGACCGACTCGCTCAGCGACGATCACATGGCGCGCGTGCTGCACGTCGAGTTCGGCGGCATGGATGAGGTGCTTTACAACCTGTACGCTGTCACGGGGGAGAAGGATTGGGCAGCCGCGGCGCGCCGCTTCGATCACGAGAGTTTTTTCACGCCGTTGGCTGAAGGCCGCGATGAGTTGAAGGGCCTGCACGTGAACACGCACATCCCGCAGGTGATCGGTGCGGCCCGCCGCTACGAACTGACCGGCGAGGAGCGCTACCGGCGCGTCGCGGAGTTCTTCTGGACGCAGGTGGCCCTGCACCGCAGCTACGCCACCGGCGGCACCAGCAACGACGAGCACTGGCGCACGGGTCCGGATCAACTGGCCGCGGAGCTGAGTTACAACACCGAGGAATGCTGCTGCACTTACAACATGCTGAAGCTGACGCGTCACTTATTCGGCTGGTCGCCGGAGGCGCGTTACTTCGATTACTACGAACGCGCCTACTGCAACGGCATACTCGGCACCATGAATCCCACCGACGGGCTGACCATGTACTATGTGCCCCTGGCGTCCGGCTACTGGAGAGTCTTCGCCAGCCCGCGCGGCTCGTTCTGGTGCTGCACGGGGACGGGCGTCGAGTCATTCTCCAAGCTGGCCGACAGTATCTACTTCCACGATGACAGCAGCCTGTACGTGAACCTGTTCATATCCTCGGCCCTGGATTGGGAGGAGAAGGGCATTCACATGCAGCAGGAGAGCGCTTTGCGCGGGCGCGGAGATACCAGTCTGCGAATCCGGACGGCCAAGCCTGTGCAACTGGCCATACGCGTCCGCGAGCCTTATTGGACGGACGGTAAGATGCCGCCGCCGCTGGTGAACGGCAGGCCCGTGAAGGCGGAGCGGGCGAACGGCTACTGGGTCGTCGACCGTTCCTGGGAGAACCTCGACGAACTGCGTGTGACTCTGCCCATGAAGCTGCACGTGCAGCCGATGCCGGACGACCCGACTTTGCAGGCCGTCATGTACGGGCCGCTGGTCCTGGCCGGAGATCTGGGGCGCGAAGGCCTGACCGAAGACATGCGGCGCGGGGGCGACAATCCGCCGGAATTGAAGCATCCGGCCGAAGCGCCGGAACTCGTGGCCGCATCTCCCGATCCCGCTTCGTGGATCGAGAGCCGGGCCCCGCTGGTCTTCGAGACCCGAGGACAGAGTCGCAACGTGCGCCTGGTGCCGTTCCATCAGATCCTGGACCAGCGCTACGCGGTGTACTGGCGCGTCAGGGCGAAGAGCGCGTAGTCCCCAGGCTCTGCCGCAGAAACTCGATTACCTTGCGGGGGGCATCCAGGGAAGATTCGGCGTTGCCCTGGGGCGATCCGCCCATGTCGCGTTCCCACCCCGTCCTGGGGTTGATGTCCGGGCGCGTCCAGGCGGGAACGATCTCCGGACGTCCGGCCTGGTGCCCCGCGTGCGCATATTTCAAGTGCACAACGGGATAGGGAAAGTGGTGCCGCTCCAGGCGCGCGACGATCGAATCCGCCATGCCGGTGGAATCCCAGATGCCATCCGCGTCCCCTGAAATCAGCACCACCGGCCCATGGGTGCGCTCTACGTCGATGGCCGCCCGCATGACCAGGTCCGGATAGCGTTGGCGGCCGCGAATGGGGGCGAAAGCCAACGGATTGCCGTTCCACGTCCAGGCGTAGGGCACGGACATGAAGCCGCAGCAGGCCGGATAGCGCACGTCGGCTGGAGAGTACGCGACGACTGCTTTTATCGCCGGGTACATCGAGCCCAATTGCAGGGCCAGTTCGGCGCCGCGCGAGACGCCGGTAACGGCGAGAGGGCCGCCGTCGATTTCAGGGCGCTCTAGCATCCACTGAAGAGCCTCTCCGAAATATTCCAGCCGAATGCCCGCCAGTTCCCGGGGCAGGTCGGCGTAGCGGAAATAGGCCAGGGCGAAGGCGGCAAATCCGTGGGAAGCCAGCCATGCCGCGCGGCGATGGGGGAGACCGCCTTCCGATCCGCCGAGCACCAGCACGCCGGGATGCCGTCCGCCGCCCGGTGGCAGGAACAGGGCGCCATGCGAAACGTCGATACGTTCCACGCCGGCGGCCATGGGGACCTGTTCGAGGCGCGCCGCGGCGAGTTTCGTGTGCCCGCGCAGGAGCTGAAATTCGATGGTCTGAGTCCCCTGGCCTGGCGGACGGTAGCGGAACGCGCGGCCCGACGACGGCTTCATCGACCAGACCAGCCCCATAGCGGAAACTTCCTTGTACGACCCGGCGACGGCGGGCTGTCTGGCGGTGTCGACAGTCCCCTGCGCATCGGCGATGAAATCAGCATGCGAGGTCCAGCGGATATCGCCGCCGTCGCGCAGATCCGCCTGAATAGTGACACGTCCGCCCGGCTGGAGCCCGGCGGCCCGGATGGAGGCGGATTGGTCCACCAGGACGCGATGGGGGACGGCTTCCAGGGTTTGGGGGACCAGGCGCGCGGGCGCCAGCAGAAGACAGGCAGCCAGGTGCAAACTGCAGCGCATCGCATAAAGGCGTACGGGGGGCGATAAAGGTTGCGGGTCGTCGAGCTGCGATTCGACGGTTTCCGGTAGACTTGGAAAGACGCGAAGCCATGCATACCGAAGCCCAGTTGCGCCGTCACGCTCTGGCGATTTTCAAGGCCGCTCTGGCCGCGGCGAACCCGGAAAAAACCGTGTCGCGCCTGCTCGAACGGGAAGATCTCAAACGTTACCGGAACATCTACGTGGTGGGCGCAGGCAAGGCCGGCGCAGCCATGGCGCGGGCCGCCGAGCGCGTGCTGGGCCGCCGCATCACGCGCGGCCTGCTGAATGTCAAATACGGCCACACCGCCCGCCTGACCCGTATAGAGCTGAACGAGTGCGGCCACCCGGTCCCCGACGAACGCGGCGTGGAAGGCTCGCGCCGGATTGCTGCGATCGCCGCCGGCGCCGGCGCCGGCGACCTGGTGCTCTGCCTGATCTCGGGCGGCGCCTCGGCGCTATTGCCGTTGCCGGCCGATCCCATCACGCTGGCCGAAAAACAGGAGACCACCAAACTGCTGTTGGCCTGCGGCGCCAGCATCCACGAGTTCAATGCGGTCCGCAAGCACATCTCGCAGATCAAGGGGGGACAGTTGGCGCGGCTGGCACATCCCGCGCGGGTCCTCTCTCTGCTGCTTTCCGACGTGACCGGCGATGATCTGGACGTGATCGGCTCGGGTCCTACGGCGCCGGATGCTTCCACTTTTGCCGGCGCGCGCGCCGTCCTGGAGAGGTATGCATTGCAGTCCCTCGTGCCGGCATCCGTGCGGGAGCGGCTCGCGCGCGGAGAACGCGGTGAACTCGCGGAGACCCCCAAGCCGGGCGACGCGATCTTTCGACGCGTCCGAAACGTGGTGACCGGAAGCAACCGGCTGGCCGTGGACGCAGCCGCCGCAAAAGCGCGCGAGTTGGGTTTTCACCCCCTCGTGCTTTCGACCTTCATCGAAGGCGAGACACGCGAGATCGCGCGAATGCATGCGGCCATTGCCAAAGAGATCGTGCGCTTCGGACGGCCGCGGAAGCCGCCCGCCTGCATCGTCACGGGCGGCGAGACTACGGTCACCCTGCGCGGCAACGGCCTGGGCGGCCGGAACCAGGAATTCGTTTTGGCCGCGGCCATGGACATCGCAGGTCTGCGCAACGTGGTGGTGCTCAGCGCCGGCACGGACGGCACCGACGGTCCCACCGACGCTGCCGGCGCCATGGCTGACGGCCGCACGCTGGCGCGCGACCGGCGGGCCGCGGAATTCCTCGCGCGCAACGATTCCTATCGTTTCTTCGAGGGTCTGGGCGACCTGGTGATCACCGGCCCGACCCACACCAACGTGATGGACGTGCGGCTGGTGCTGGTGGGAGAGCAGCCGTGAGCTTCTGGCGCAAAGAGGTCATCGATTTCGCGCTGGACCGCGAGACCGCCGCCCACGCGCGCGAGCAGAAGGAATGGATTGCGCGCGAGCCTTCCAATCCGCGGCCCTGGTACAACCTGGCGCAGTTGTACCGAATGAATCAAAGACAGGACGAGGCACTCGCGCTGTTGCTCGAAGCAGTGCGCCTCGATGACACGTGCGCCGACGCGCACGTGGCGCTGACCGAAATCTACGCCGTCCGCGCGGACTATGCCGCCGCCTGGCGGCACGCCCGCCGCGCCGAAGTGTCGGGCGACCGGCGCGGTGTGGATCTGCTGGGGCGCTACGATGTGCGCGCGCCCGGCGCTTAGGGCATTTACTCGCCGCGGCGGTAAATCACCTTACCGTCGAACACGGTCAGCTCCACCCGGGATTTCTCGATTTCCGCGGGCGGGATGCCGAGGATGTCCTCGGACACCACCACCATATCGGCCAGCTTGCCCGTTTCGACAGATCCCTTGATCTTCTCGTCGAAGCTGGCATAAGCCGATCCCATGGTGTAGGCGCGGATGGCTTCCGCCACCGTGATCTTCTGCTCCGGTATCCAGCCATCCGGATGTTTGCCGTCCAGAGTACGCCGCGTGGCGGCCGCATAGATGCCCATCAACGGCACCATCGGCGCCACCGGCCAATCCGATCCAAAAGCCAGCACCGCGCCCGTATCGAGCAGCGTGCGGAACGCGTATGTCGTCTTGGCGCGCTCCGGACCGATGCGCTTCTCGGCCCACCGGCCGTCATCGATGCAGTGGTAAGGCTGCATGGAGGCGATCACGCGCAGCCTGGCGAAGCGCGGGATGTCGTCCGGACGCAGGTGCTGCGCGTGTTCGATGCGGAAGCGGCGGTCGCGCGGTCCGTCGCGGCGCTCGGCCTCCTCGTACATACCCAGGATCAGATGATTGGCCTTATCGCCGATGGCGTGAATGGCCACCTGCAGCCCCGCCCGGTCCGCGCCCAGGATGTGATCCTGCATCTTGCTCTCCGGGATCATCTCGCTGTTGGCCAGTCCGCTGGTATTGGGCGCATCCAGGTAAGGTTCGAAAAACAGCGCGGTAGTCGATCCCAACGAACCGTCGGCGAAGCCCTTCAGCCCGCCGATGTGCAGCTTTTCACCGCCGAACGCCGCGCGCAGGCCGACGGCCGCCAGGTGCTGCCAGGTGGCCAGGGGCTGATGTCCGGAGATGCGCACGGTGAGTTCGCCGCGCGCCAGCAGCGTCTGGTAAACGCGCAGCGTGTCGGGGGCGGCGGACATGTCCTGCACGCTGGTGACGCCGTTCTCCGCCGCGTAGCGCATGGCCGCGCGCAGCGCCTCGGCGGCCTCGTCCGGAGTAGGCGCCGGCAGGACCTGCTCCACGCGCCCCATGGCCGCATCCTTGAGCACGCCGGTAGGCTCGCCGGACGCATCCCGCACAATCGTGCCGCCGGGCGGATCGGGCGTGTCTCGGGTGATGCCCGCCAACTTGAGCGCCAGCGAATTGGCCAGCGCCATGTGGCCGTCCAGCCGTTCCACGAATACCGGATGCCCGGCGCTGGCGTCGTCGATCAACTGCCGCGTGGGCAGGCGCGCGGGGCTCCAGTTCTCGTGGTCCCAATCGCCGCCGGTGATCCAGCGTCCGGAGGGCAGTCTGGCGGCGAAGGCCGCGATACGCGTCCGGAATTCGGCTTCCGATCGGGCGCTGCGCAACTGGACGCTCGCCAGGTTCTGCCCGCCATCGAGAAAGTGAACGTGCGCGTCATTGAATCCGGGCAGCACCAGTTTGCCGCCCAGATCGATCGCCTGCGTCGCGGGACCGATCCACCGCCGGATCTCCGCGTTCTGGCCCACGGCCACGATACGGTTGCCCAGGCACGCCACGGCTTCCGCCCGCGGCTGCGCCTCATTTACGGTCCAGATCTTGCCGTTCATCAACACCAGGGTGGCGGCAGGCTGCGCGCCGGCAATGTTCACCGCGGCGAAGAGCATGGTGGCACCTATACCGGTTCGAATTCCGAACATCTTCTGAGTGTATAGCCCGGCAGTCCGCGCCGCACGCCATGCGAGAATGTCACTGATGAAGAAGGTCTTTCACTTCGATACACCCCGCGCGAATTACGAGAGCGGCGCGGCGGTCGTCTGGTGCTTCGATCGCCGCTTCCACCTGGGCTTCGACAAATTCCTGAAGCGCAGCGGTATCGTGAATCCGGACGTGATCAAGGTTGCGGGCGGCGCCAAAGCGCTGGCGTCTCCGGAACGCGAGTCGGAGCGCGAGTTTGTGCTGGATCAGATCGCCAAGTCGATCCGGCTGCACGGCACCAAACTGGTCATCCTGATGGTGCACTCCGATTGCGGCGGCTACGGGGGCCTGGCCGCCTTCAACGGGGATGCGGCCGCGGAAGCCGGCCATCACCGGCAGGAACTCGAGAAGGCCGCGGAGTGCGTGCGCAACGCGGCGCCGGACGTCACAGTGCAAGGCTACTTCGTGGACTTCGAAGGCGTCTGGTCCGCCGATTAAAAGTCAGGCGTGCGCCACCGCGCCGCGTTCCTGTTGGGCGGCCGCCAATGCCGGCGCCACTTCCGCGAACACCTGCAAATGCTCGTCGATATCCTTTTCCGTGTGCTGTACGGAGAGGGTCCACTGCTCGTCCCACCAGTAGGGCTGCGCCAGCACGCCGCGATTCACCATGGCGAACCAGTAGTGGGTCCACAAGTCCTCGTCCACGTGATACCAGTCGCGGTAATTGCGGATGCGCTGGGGATAAAACAGCAGCGCGCCATTGGCGCCGGCGCCGTCGGCATAGGCGATCAGGCCGTTCTTTTCGATGATGCTCCGATAGCCGTCGAGCAGTTTGCGGCCCAGCTTGTCGATATGCGCGTAGGCGTCGCGCGTGAGCACATGGCGGAAGGTAGCCAGGCCGGCGGCCATCACCACGGGGTTGGTGTTGTAGGTGCCCGCGTGGAACATCTTCTGCGTGGCGATGACGTCCATGATTTCGCGGCTGGCCGCGAAGGCCGCCAGGGAAAAGCCGCCGCCGATGGATTTGCCCAGGCAGATGATGTCGGGCTTCACGTTGAAATATTCGCAGGCGCCGCCCCACGCCAGCTTGGCGCCGGTCTTCACTTCGTCCATGATCAGCAGGGCGCCGTGCCGGTGCGCGAGGTCCAGCAGGCCTTGGATGTAGCCTTCGTCCGGCATGCAGAAGGCGATGTTCATCATGATGGGCTCGATGATGATGCCGGCGATTTCGCCGGGATGCGCGGCGAACAAGCGTTCCACGGCCGGCAGATTGTTGAAGGGCGCCACCAGGGTGGCGTCCGTGGTTCCGCGCAGCACGCCCGCGCTCGAGACTACCGGCGTGGGATTCTCGGGGTCGCCGAACTCATGACCCTTGGGTTTCACGCTCACCGAAATGGCGTCGTGGCCGCCGTGGTAGCCGCCTTCCATCTTGATGATCTTGCTGCGGCCGGTGGCGGCGCGCGCCAGGCGCAGCGCGTGCATGGTGACTTCCGATCCGCTGTTGCCGAAGCGCACCATGTCCACCGGATAGCGCGCGCAGATCTCGTCGGCCAGTTCGAGTTCCATGCCGTGCGGCATGCCGAACAGGGTCCCCAGATGCAGGCGTTCCGCCACCGCCTTCATCACCGCCGGATGGCAGTGCCCCGCCATCAGCGCGCCGTAGCAAAGGTTGTGGTCGATATACTCGTTGCCATCCAGATCGTGAATGCGCGAGCCGTGGCCGTCGCGCACGAACAGAGGATACGGCGGATAGTAGCGGTAGTTGCTGGCTACGCCCAGCGGGACGCGGTAGACCGCCCGTTGGTGCGCGGCGCGGGATTGGGGAGTGCGCTTCTGGTAGGTCTCGATCTCTTGCTGTAAAGCCTGGTACATCGGTGGAAACGGTCCTTTGGAATCGTCAAGTTTGAACTTCGGGGTGCAGCTTACAGTATGCCACGCGCACAGCTTCAGGAGACGGCGCATCACCCGCCGCTGATGGCGGGGATGATCCAGACCTCCGTGTCCGCCGCCAGTGGAGTCGCCAGGCCGCCGGTATAGCGAAAGTGTTCGTTTCCTACAAACAGGTTGATGTGCTCGCGTACCTGGCCCTGCTCCGTCACCAGGCGGTCGCGCAAGCCGGGGTGCCGGACCCAGAGCGCTGCCAGCGCCTCCGACAGGGTGGCCGGCGAGGCGGCCAGGTCCACCTCCGCCTGCCCGGCCGTAAACGAGCGCAGCGGACCCGGTATGTGAAACATCACAGGCATCAGCTCTTCGGCCCGCGCCGTTGGCGCGGCTCTCCGTTGAGTACCGCTTTGACGCAGACGATCGGAGGAAATCCGTCGACGATCTTGGTCCAGTTCTTTCCTTCGTTGGCGGAGGCGTAGACCTGCCCGTTGCGGGTTCCGAAATAGACGCCGACGGGATCGAGCGGGTCGGTGGTCAAGGCGTCCCGGAGGACCGTCTCGTACGCGCGTTTCTGCGGCAAACCCTGCATCAGCGGTTCCCAGGAACTGCCGCCGTTGCGGGTGCGGTAGACCCGCAGGCGGCCTTCCGGCGTGCAACGGAACTCGTCGGACTCGATCGGCACGATATAGACGCAATCCGGATCGTGTGGATGGACCGTCATGGCAAAGCCGAAATCGGAGGGCACGCCGTTGGCGATGTCCCGCCACGTCGCCGCGCCGTCATCGGAGCGGTACAGTCCCCAGTGATTCTGGAGGTAAAGGCGGTCGGGGCACGCCGGGTGCAAGACGATCTTGTGCACGCATTGCCCGAACTCCGGATATCGGTCCGGATGGTAGACCACGCGAACGCCGCGATTGCGCGCCTCCCAGGTACGCCCGCCGTCGTCGGTGCGATAGACGCCGGCGGCCGATATCGCCACGTACATGCGGCCCGGCGCCGCGGGGTCAGGGATGATGGTATGCAGGCACAGGCCGCCATTTCCCGGCACCCAGCGGGGACGATGCGGATGATCGAACAGCCCGCGCACCAGCGCCCACGAGTCGCCGCCGTCGCGGGACTCGAACAGCGCGGCCGGCTCCACGCCGCAGTACAGCGTTTCCGGCTCGTCCGCCGAGCCGGGACAGATCTGCCAGATGTTGGCCAGAGATGTGCCGGTGTCCGCCGGGAACTTGATATTGGCTTCCAGCGGATTGGTCCAGGTCTTGCCGAAGTCGTCGCTGGACCGCAGGAAGGTTCCCCAGAACGTATGCGTGGCGGCCCACAAGCGGCGGCGGCCGGCGCGGCTGTCATAGGCCAGCGCGTAGATCGCCTGGCCGTGGAAGTACGGGCCGGCTACTTCCCAACGCGACCGCTGCCTGGTGGATCGCAGCAGGAAGGCGCCCTTGGTGGTGCCCACCAGCAGCAGCACATCGCCGCTGCGCACGGCCAGGTGGCGTATCCCGCGATGGACCAGGGTGAGCGGACCTCTTGGCTCGGCGGGCGACGGGGCCGGCACCACGGCCGCGGCCTGGATGTTGTCGAGCGCCGCCTGCAGTTCCGCGGCCTGCTGGTATCGCTGCGCGGGATCTTTGGCCAGGCATTTCTGAATGATGGCCGTTACGCTGGGCGGCACGCTCGAAGGCAGCGGGGACGGCGGCTGCTGCAGGATCGCGGAGGTGACTTCGAAAATGGTGCTGCCGGGGAAGGGCAGTTGGCCCGACACGGCTTCGTGGAGAAGCACACCGAAAGCCCACAGGTCGGTGAGGTGGTCCCCAGGCTCACCGCGCAGGACTTCCGGAGGCATGTGCGATAGAGTCCCGGCAATCGTCCGCGGACCTGCCAACGACCCTAACGACTGCGTGACGGCCTCCAGTGTCTGCGCGGGCAGGCGGCGCGCCAAGCCGAAATCCAGAACCTTGACCAGGCCCTCCGGGTTGACCACGACGTTGGAGCTCTTCAGGTCGCGGTGAACCACGCCACGTCCGTGCGCGTGGGCCAGCGCGGCGGCGATCTGCCTTCCATAGCGCAGCACGGACTCGATGGTGAGTGCCCGGCTTTCGATCAATGAGCTCAGAGGCCGGCCCTCGACCAGTTCCATCACGATGGCGAGTTCGCCACCGAAATCGGCCACCTCGTGGATGGTGCAGATGTTGGGATGCGCGAGGGCGGAGGAGGCCCGCGCCTCGGCCAGCAGGAATTCCCGCGACGATTCCGCATCGCCGCGATCGAGAGTGAGAATCTTCAGGGCGACGTCGCGGTGCAGGACTTCATCGTGCGCGCGATACACCACCCCCATGCCGCCCTGTCCGATCTTGGCGAGGATGCGATAGTGCCCGAGTATTTCGCCGGCAGCGGGGGGTGTGTTGCTGGTTGGCTCCAACCCTTACATTATGCAAAAACCTGGCGCCCCAGTACCGGTGCGGCTGGCTAGGCGTGTTGCGCCCCGGTCAGCTCGCGCACGATGTCGCCGACAAAGGCCTTGGCATCGCCGAACAGCATGAGGGTCTTGTCCAGGTAGTACAGCTCGTTCTCGATACCCGCAAAGCCGGGGCTCATGCCGCGCTTGATGACCATCACCGTCTTGGCTTTGTCGACGTCCAGAATGGGCATGCCGTAGATGGGACTGGCTGCGTCATGGCGGGCGGCGGGATTGGTCACATCGTTGGCGCCTACTACGAGGGCCACGTCGGTCTGGGGAAATTCGGGATTGACGGCGTCCATATCGAGCAGCCTGTCATAAGGGATGTCCGCCTCGGCCAGCAGCACGTTCATATGACCGGGCATCCGGCCGGCCACCGGATGAATCGCGAATTTCACGTCCACTCCGCGGCGGGTGAGAGCGTCGTAGAACTCACGCACCTTGTGCTGCGCCTGCGCCACCGCCATGCCGTATCCCGGAACCACGACTACGGTGTTGGCCGCCGCCAGGATCTGGGCGGCCTCTTCCGCCGTAGCACTCCGTACCGTGCGGGCCTCGTGCGCGCCCGCCTGGGCGGCCTGCACCTGGCCGAAAGCCCCGAACAGCACGTTGCTGAAGGACCGGTTCATGGCCTTTGACATGATGACGGAGAGGATGAAGCCGGAGGAGCCATCCAGCGCGCCGGCCACGATCAGCAGTTTGCTGTCCAGCACAAAGCCCATGGCAGCCGCGGACAGCCCGGCGTAAGAGTTCAACAGCGAGATCACGGTCGGCATGTCGGCGCCGCCGATCGGCACGATCATGAGCACGCCGAAGACCAGCGGAACGGCGATCATGATCGGGAACAGCCGCATCTGTCCCGGATCGATGACTAGAATAATCGCGGCCAGGATGGCGATCGCCAGCAGCGACAGGTTGACGAGATTTTGACCCTTGTAAGTGATGGGCCGCTGCGGCAGGACCTCCTGTAACTTGCCGGCGGCCATCAGGCTGCCGGTGAAAGTAAGGCTGCCCAAAATCACTTCCATGGACAGCACGGCCATCATGAAGGTGGGCACATGGGGCGCGCGCAGGTAAAACTCCGCGGTGCCCACCAGGGTGACGCAGAGGGCGCCGAAGGCATGGCTCAGCGCGGTCCGTTGCGGGACGGCGGTCATGCCGACGCGGCCCAGCGGCACGCCGATAATGCTGCCCAGCACCAGCGCGATGGCGATCCATTTGAAATCGACGATGCCCCAGTTGAAGAGAGTGGCGCAGATCGCCAATAACATGCCTGCCTCGCCGGCCCACACGCCGCGGCGCGCGGTGGCCGGCGCGCTCATCCACTTCAGTGACAGGATGAAGAGGGCCGTCGAGATCAGGTAGACAATCTCGATTGCGTGTTCGGTCAGCTCCGGCGCGCTCATGGCTTCTTCGGCCTGCTGGATTTGAACATCCGCAACATGCGGTCGGTAATGATGAATCCGCCGACCAGGTTGCTGGTGGAGGCGACGATGGCGATCGTGCCCAGCACCGTGGCCGCCGTGCTTTTGTGCTCGCCGGCCAGGATGATGGCCCCCACCACCGCGATCGCGTCCAGGGCGTTGGTCAGCGACATGAGCGGCGTGTGCAGCAGCGGAGAGACCCGCCGGATCACTTCGAATCCGACGAACGCCGCCAGCATGAAAATGTAGAGGCTGGTAATGAGATTGTTCATTTCTGCCTTTCCGCTAAAGCGAAGAACTCGCGCAGGCGCGGGTTGACGATCGCGCCGCCGTGCGTCACCAGCGTTTCGCGCGCGATTTCATCCTCCAGATCGGGCTGTTCTTTGTTCCCCCGAAACAGGTGCAAGAGAAACGCGCTGACGTTCCGCGCGTACATCTGGCTGGCGTGATAGGGGACCGTGCTCGCCAGGTTGATGGACCCGATCACCGTGACCCCGTCTGCTTCAATCACGTCGCCTGCCCGGGTGATCTCGCAGTTGCCGCCGCGTTCCGCAGCCAGGTCCACGATCACCGAACCCGGCGCCATGCGGTGGACCATCTCACGGGTCACCAGCACCGGCGATTTTTTGCCGGGGACCACAGCCGCGGTGATCACCACATCGCTCTCCGCCACCTGGTTGCCCAACAGCTCCGCCTGCCGCTGGTAGAAAGCCGCATCCTGCGCCCGGGCGTAGCCGCGCGCGTCTTGCGCGTCCGCCGCCGCGATGGGCAGTTCGACGAAGCGCCCGCCGACGCTCAGCACCTGTTCCTTAGCGGCCGCGCGCAAGTCATAGGCCGACACCACGGCGCCCAGGCGGCGGGCCGTGGCGATGGCCTGCAGTCCGGCGACACCGGCGCCAACCACGAAGACGCGCGCCGGCGTAATGGTGCCCGCGGCGGTCGTCAGCATGGGGAACATCCTGGGGAGCCGGTCGGCGGCCAGCAGCACGGCTTTGTAACCGCCGATGGTAGCCATCGCAGAGAGCGCGTCCATGCTCTGCGCCCGCGTGATGCGGGGCATTAACTCTACCGAGAACGCGGTCACTCCGGTGGCGGCGATGTCCTGAATCGTTTCGAGCGAGCCGAGCGGGCGCAGAAACCCGGCCAGGATCTGTCCCCCGCGGAGGAGGGGCAGATCGGCTTTGCCGGTCCGGTCGTTGGAGCCGTGGCACAACACCTGGACTACCACGCCGGATTGTTGGAAGACATCGCCGCGCGCGGAGGCCAGGCGGGCGCCTTTGGCCGCGTACGCGGCGTCGGGATAGCCCGCGGCCACGCCGGCGCCCGATTCGAGCAGCACTTCAAAACCGGCCTTGGCGAGGTTCGGCAGAACGGCCGGAGTCAGCGCGACGCGCCGCTCGCCCGGGAAGGTTTCCCGAGGAACACCGATGACCATATATCCATGTTACTCACTTATAAACGTACGAAATATCACGTCCCCCGCCAGCTCTTTCATGCCAGCCGATTATTGCAGTCACGAGCCGGGGAGTGACACACCTGGCGCGTGGGTGATCAGTTTGGCGTCACTCAATTAATACATATATAAAATTACTGGAAATACGGATTCAAAGTACCTTTACTTTCGTGTATTATCTTATGAAATACCTGACAGAACGGGGAGGAAACCGTGACACAATCGCGAATCGTCCGGCTATGTGCGCTTTGGGGACTGTGCCTGTTTCCGGGCCTGATTTACGCCGCCAACTGTTCGGGTCTTCCGACTTCCTTTACCGGAGGTGAGTTTCCGTCGGGTGACTTCTTCTCCAACTTCGACAATTCCTGTTACACCATCAATCTAACGACCGGGAATGGAATTACCGAGTATGGCGATTTGAACGCACGTTACTATCAACTGTATTACCAGGTGGACCCGCGCTACGAACTGATTCTAGTGGGCACCTTCCCGAACGCCCGATACTACTCGGTCACGCTTTATGACGAGCATATGGCGGTGGCGCAGACCATGCTGGACGCCAACATGGCGCCCCTGACTTCCGAATACGTGAATCCGTTCCGTCCCGGAGTCGCATTCGCCGCCGGACAGCAATTCGCGCTGCCGATCCGGTTTGGCGGCACTCCCGGCAAACAGGAGACCGGCTGCATGATGAACGGCTATAACGTGAGCGCGAATGCGCTGGACGGCACCCGGCGGCATGCGGGAATGGATTGGAACAGCGATTCCGGCATCTTCACGTTAAGTCCGGGTTTTCCGAGCCACGTGATCGACTCCCCGAGACATGGCATCCCCAACAAGGGCGGCATCGTCATGATCCGGGCTTACCTGGATGACACTCCGGCGAGTGACGCGACGAATCCGCACATCATCGTGCGCGATGTGGCCTCCGGCTGTGCCTACCCGGCTGACTACGTGATGAACACAATGCATATCGTGGCCGGCGGCAGCGCCAACGGCGGCGACTGGATCGATCACACGCAGACCGCGTTGCACAATACCTATGAGTCCGACTATCTGCCCAAGCTGTGCGAAGGAAACAGTCCCGGCTCCGCGAACCGCCTGGCCTGGAGCCGGGTGGGCGCGTACGTTCCGATAACGAACCCGGATGCCTCGTACATTTCGGCGGGAGTACCGGCAGGTCTGCCGGACACCCTGGCCGCGGCCGGCGAGGTGATGCGCGTACGCGTGCGCGTGCCGGGTACGCCGCCGACGCCGTGTACCAACGGCTGCTCCCGGTCCGGGACGGAGCCGATGCGATACATGAGCTTGTCGTTTCAGAACGCGGACGGGACCGTGCTGGCCAGCGTGGCCGATTCCAGCTTCGTCAAAGACGCCAACGGCTACGCTACTCTCATCGTGGGTACCGGCGCACCGATTCCGCCGTGGATCACGCCGGCCAATGGCTACACGGTCCTGAATCTGACGGCGCGCCCCAAGTACGAACAGTTGAGCCTGTTAGCCATGCGGCACATCATCCCGGCCGCGGGGTTCACCTGCGCCGGCCAGAACGTGCCGTATCGCATGAACGTGGCGACGCCGGACGGCAGTCTGATGAGCGACTATCTGCCGGTGGTGGACTACCCGGCGGCGGCCAGTCTGCCCACCACGGCGGCCCCGCTTATAGGCCCGAGCGCTTGTAACTCGTTTCCGGCGGGACAGCCCGGAGTTCGTCCGAACTGCGCCGTACTGGCGGCGGGGTCACCCGCGATCGACAATGTGGTGACGCAGTGTTACGCAGCGGGCTGCGACAGATTTGCGGCGCAGGCACAGCCGCCGGTTGCGATTGCCGGCAGTAACTTCGGTGTCTTTCCCGCTGGACTGCCTTTCACCGGGACCTCAGACTACGTCCGGATCGTCAATACCACGCGGAGTTGGAGCGCAGGTTATACGGGTGACGCTTGCACGGTGTCGATCAGTTCCTGGGAGAGCGGGCTGATTCAACTGGTAGCCAACCTGAACGGAAAGGCCGGATGCCCCATCGTACCGGGGGACCGGCTGTACGTGGACGTCTGGAACCCGCAGACGATGGTCAGGGCCACGACGTCTCTGATCGCCCGGTACTGACTCCGGCGCATATCATCACGCGGATTTCTGCGGATAGCGTGATTTGGAGATGGCCGGCGTCTCCGGCGTTTCGGGTTGCAGATGTGTCAGCAGGTGAGCCTTGAGGAGCTCGAAAGCGGATGCCGGATCGTCCGCGTATTGGAACAGGTCCAGATCTTCGGCGCTGATCGTGCCGTGCCGCACCAGCGCATCGAAGTTCACGATCTCCTTCCAGTAACTCGATCCATAGAGCACGATAGCGATCTTCTTGGCCAGCTTCTGCGTCTGTGTCAGAGTCAGCATTTCCATCATTTCATCCATGGTGCCGAATCCGCCGGGAAACACGATCAGGGCCTTGGCCAGGTAGGCGAACCAGAGCTTGCGCATGAAGAAGTAATGAAACTCGAAGCTAAGCTCCGGTGAGATATAAGGATTGGGTAACTGCTCAAAAGGCAGACCTATATTCAAACCGATCGTTTTGCCGCCCGCGTCCGCCGCGCCGCGATTGGCCGCCTCCATGATGCCCGGACCGCCGCCGGAACAAACCACAAACCGGTAGCCGCCGTTATCGTTGAACTGCGCGGCCCATTCGGTGACCAGGCGGGCCAGAGTTCGCGCGTCCTTGTAGTATTGGCCCATGGCGCCGTCTTCGCGCACCCGCGCGGACCCGAAGAACACCACCGTGTCGCGTATCTTCTGCCGGCGGAACACCGACAGCGGTTCGATATATTCGGCGAGCAACCGCAGCGCGCGGGCATCCGGGCTGTTCAGGAAGCGCTCGTTCAGGTAGGCTACCGGCTTGCGGCCGTCAGACAGGTTGTCGTTGATCATTTTCCAGTTGCTCGATTCGCTTCTTTAGTTCGCGGACTGACTTCAGAATCTCCGGCAGCTTGGGAAACGCGGTGATGGCGCGCAGCCATTCATTGGCCGCGAACGCGGGCGAGCCGGAGATGCGCGCGCCGGCCGCCACATCCCCGCCGACGCCGCTTTGCGCATAGACCACGACGTCATCGTGTATCGTCAGGTGGCCGGACACGCCCACCTGTCCGGCCAGCAGAACGTTTCGCTCCAGGACGGAACTGCCCGCCAGGCCGGTCTGCGCGCAGATGATATTGTCCTCGCCCACCACGCAGGCATGTCCGATCTGCACCAGGCTGTCCACCTTGGCGCCGCGTTTGACGCGGGTTTCGCCGACGGTAGCGCGATCGACCGACGTCAGGCTCTGCACCTCGACATCGTCCTCGATTACGGTCACTCCCGACTGCACGATTTTGTAGTGCGTCCCGTCGGCGCGCCTGGCAAATCCGAATCCGTCGCCGCCCACCACCACGCCGTTCTGCAGAATCACCCGATTCCCGATCCGGCAGTGCTCCCGCACCACCGCATGCGAGTGCGCCAGAAAATCGTCACCGATGCGGGCTCCTTCATAGATGACCACGTGCGCGTGCAGCACCGCATTTCGTCCGATGCGCACGCTCTCGCCCACCACGGCGAAAGGGCCTATGGCGGCGCCTTCGCCGATCTCCGCGGTGGCGGCGATCGAGGCCAGCGGATGGATTCCAGGCGCGGGACGCGGCGGTTGATAGAAGCATTCCAGGGCGCGCGCGAAATCGAGGTAAGGGTTCCCGGAGACCAGGCTGGCCGGCGCCCCAGCGTCACGCAGGGGCTCGGAAACGAGGATAGCGGCGGCGCGCGTGTGTTTTACCTTGTGAGCGTACTTGGGATTCGCCAGGAAGGTCAGGTCCGTAGGGCCGGCGTGTTCCATGCCGGCGACGCCCATGATTTCGATGTCTCCGTTACCGAAGACTTGGCAACCCAGGCGTTCGGCCATTTCGCTTAGTTTCATGTCAAGTCACAGGTTACCGTATCAGGCTGGTAAAGGCGTCCGGCGGCAGATCCGCCAGCGACGCTACGGCGATGTCCGCCGGGAGTCGCACGCCGTCGCGCCGCACGCCGATGCTGCGCATGCCGGCGCGCCGCGCCGCTTCAATCCCCGCCGCGGCATCCTCCACCACGATCGCGCGCGCGGGCGGCACTTGCAGGCGCGTGGCGGCCAACAGGAAAACCTGCGGATCGGGCTTGCCATGCGCCACGTCTTCCGCGGAGGCGCTGGCCTGGAACTGGCCGGCTAGGCCGATGACCTCCAAAACCACGTCGATGTTCAAGCGGGGCGCCGACGACGCCACTGCCTGCGACCAGCCTTCCGTGTGCAGGCGCCGCACCCAATGCGCTGCGCCGGGGAGCGGAGCCATCGGGTTGCGCCGGACCAGCTCGCGATACAGTTCCTCTTTGGTATCGCCGATGCGTGCGATCCGCTGATCGTCGATGTCCGGGCCGATCCAGGTGCGCAGGATGGCGTCGTTGCGCCAGCCGAAGGTGGCGCGGAACTGTTCGAACGTGAGCGTGACCCCCTCCGTCGCCATCGTGTCGCGCCAGGCGAGCCAGTGCTGCTGCTCGGAGTCCACCAGGGTCCCATCCAAGTCCCAGAGCACGGCGCGCGAAGTCACCGCGTTATTCTAGCACTGCGCCGCGACGCTGTTTCACCGCCGCCAGCAAATCGTCGGGACGCGCCGAGCCGATCAAAACCGTGGCGCCTTTGACCAGCTTCAACCTGACGCCGCGATCGCCGCCCGCCAGATAGGCCGTGCCGCGGCGGGTGTTGCGAATGCCGTAGCCGCCCCAATCGCGCGCGGCATCGTAGGTGACAATCTGGGCGGTCTGAATGTCGCTGAGCGCGATCCGCCGCTGCCGCCAGAATCCACGCATGGCCACGCGCAGTTCCGCCGGGTTGACGTCGGTGACCAGGCGGACGGTGATCAGACGGAGATAGATCAGCCAAAGGAAGATCGTCCAGCCGATGACGCTGGCGTTAGACAGAGGTTGTTTTCCCCAGGTGTGTCCGAGGATCACCTGCCAGACCAGGAGCAAGGTCATGCCAAAGGGAGGGATAGCGACCATCAGCCAGATACGCCGCGACCTGAAACGCTGCACCTCGTGGAAGACGGCCGGCCCATCGCGGCTCATCGCAGCATTCCGATGGCGTACTGCAGCACGGAATACTGACTCTGATAATCGTACTTGGCGGCCAGGTTTTCGATCTCGGCCTGCGTCAGGTTCAACTGTGCCTGGGTAAGTTCCACAATGGAAGACAGGCCCAGATTATAGCGTCCTTGCGCCAGGTCCAGGGCCAGGCTGGCTTCGCGCAGGAACTGGGCGGTCACATCGATCCGCTGAAAGGCAGTTATGGCGCTGGCCCAGGCGACCCGCACGTCGCGCGCGATGCGCTCCTGCTCGTTGCGCAGATTCTGGTCGGCCTCCAGCGCGCGATAGCGCGCCGCCTCGCGCCGGGCGGTGAACAGTTGGCCGTTGAAGATGGGGATCTGCACGTTCACCGCGGCCGCGGCGTACTCGGGGGGAATCGGCTGCGAGGTGAGCTTGGAGATGTACGGAATGTAGCCGGCCACCCCGACCAGGCTGACATTGGGCCGCGCCAGGTCCCGCTCCGCCGCCACGAACTTGTACGCGGCCTGGCGGGAATACCGCAGGCTGGCCAGCTCCGGCCGGTTCGCGATCGCCTGGGTGACCAACTCATCCGCCGCACTCGGCGGACCCGGCGGAAGCTCGACATCCTCGAGCTTGTAAGTGGCCACCTGGTCGGAACCGAGCGCCCGCGAAAGCTCGGCGTAAGACTGCTGCAGCGTATCCTGGGCGCGCAGGAGAAGCAGCTTGGCTGCGGAAACGTTGACGTCGGCGAAGCTGACATCCAACTGCGACTTGAGCTTGTTCTTGGCCAGCTCGTTGACCTGGTCGAACAGAAGCTGCCGGGCGTCCACGGTCTTCTGCGCCACCCGCACCACTGCCTGGGCGTGCAGGGTATCGAAGTAAGCGCGATTCACATTGAGCAGCACGGAGTAGCGGCTGGCCTGGTAATCCTGTTCGCTGGCGCTGGCCCGCAGCCGCGAGCCGGCAACCAGGTTGGGAGTACGGCCCATATCGGTGATGAGCTGCGATAGGGTGATGCCCTGCCCGAAGCGGTCGAAGAGCCGGGAATCGGTGAGGGCCCCGGCGCCGATGCGGGCCGCGTTATTGGCGATCGAACCGGTCACATCCCCGGCGATGAGGGGGAAGTAAGCCGAGCGCTCCTCCACCGTCTGCTGGTTGGCGAACCCCACTTCGCTCTGGGCGGCCAGAACCTGCGGGTGATTCTTCAGGGCCAGGGCTTCCGCGTCTTTCAGCGTCAGCTTCATGGGCTTCGCGGGAGTGGTCTGGGCCGGCGCATCCACCGCGGCGGCACAGGCCAACAGCGCAAAACAGGTCCATCTACGCACGGCGATTTCTCCTTCCATAAACGAGCACGTAAGCCGCTGGAACAATGAACACCGTCAGCAGCACCGACGAAGTCAGGCCGCCGATAATGGCGCGCGCCATGGGGGTGTACTGTTCCCCGCCGGTCCCCAGCTTCATGGCCATCGGGATCATGCCGATGATGGTGGCCAACGAAGTCATCAGAATCGGGCGCAGGCGCACGCGGCAGGCCGTGATGGCCGCATCCGCCACCGGCAGTCCCTGTTCTTCCAGTTTGTGCGCGAAATCCACGATCAGAATACTGTTGGAGTCCGCGATGCCCACCAGCATGAGCACACCCATGAGCGACATGACATTGAGGGTGGTGTGGGTCAACGGCAGAATGATGAGCACACCCACGAACCCCATCGGGATGGCGAGCATGATGAGGAACGGATCCACAAACGAGCGGAACTGCGCGATCAGAATCAGAAACAGCAGCACGAACGAGAGACTGAAGCCGAAGGCGAAGCTGGTGAAGGATTGTTCCATGCCGTCCACCATGCCGCGCAGATCCACACGCACGTTGTTGGGGATATTGGCGGCGGCCAACATCTTCCGGATCTCCGCGGTGACCCGGCGCAGATCCTCGCCCGACGGCGTCACGTAGACGTCGATCACGCGCTGGATCTGGTAGTGATCGACCTCGGTGGGCGACTGGGTGTTCTCCACTTTGACCACGGAGTCCAGCGTGGTGGGCTCGGTCAGGTTGGGCGCCCGCAGCGGGATCTGTTTCAGATCCACCAGGTTCTCAATGGAGGACTTGCCATGTTCGTAATATTGAACGGTCAGGAAGTAATCGTTGCCTGTCTTATAATCCACCCAATAGTTGGGGGCGATCATCACGTTGGAGTTCAGGGCGGTAATGACGTTGTCCACGATCTCCTTCTGGCTCAGTCCCAGTTCCGCCGCGTGCACGCGGTCCACGTCCAGCCGCAGGGCGGGGTAGTTCATATCTTGCGGGATGTAAACCTCACCCACGCCCGGCATCTGGCGGATGCGGGCGGCGAAATCCTGGGCCAGGCGATAGGTGAGGGGAAGGTTCCGGCTGGAGACCTGCAGGTCGATCGGCGCCGGCAGGCCCGAGTTCAGTATGGCGTCCACCATCGATCCGCTGGTGAAGAAGGTGCGCACGTCTGGGAAACGGGTGGCGATCGCCTCCCGCACCTGATCCATATAAGCCCGGCTGGGCACCTTGTGATCTTCCGTGAGCTGTGTCTGGATCGTGGCGGTATATTGCCCGGCGTTGGTGGTGTAGAGCGAGGAGAAGTCGTTGACCACGCCGATGTTGGACACGATCATCTTGAAATCCGCCGGGGAAATGGTGTGGCGGATCAGATCTTCGATCTTCGCCACATACTGGTTGGTCACCTCGATGCGGGTCCCGGTGGGCACCTTGGCGTTGATGGTGAACTGGCCGGCGTCGGTCTGGGGGAAAAAGGCCAGTCCCAGGAACGGATAGATCCCCAGGCTGGCCGCGAACACGCCCATCAGCAACGCCACTGTCAAGGCGGGCCGCCGCACCGCCACTCTGACCCAGCGTTCGTAAAAATCCAGCAGGTGGGCGAACATGCGGTTGAACCAGGCCGTGAAGCGGCCCCCCCAGGACATGCTCCCGGCATCCGTCGCGGCCTCCTCTCCGAGATGACCTGTGGCGTGCGGGACGCTCTTGAGATACTTGGAGCAGAACAACGGGATGACGGTCATGGCCACCACGAAGGAGGCCATCAGGGACAGGCAGAAGGCCAGCGCCAGTGCCGAGAAGAGAAACTTGCTGACACCGTACAGGAACGTGACCGGGAAGAAATCGACGACGTCCACCAGCGTGGCGGCCAGCACGGCAAGGTTCACTTCGGCGCCGCCCTGCTCGGCCGCGACTGCCGGCGACGAGCCCATCTCGAGATGCCGGTAGATGTTCTCGAGCGAGATCACCGAATTGTCGATCACCCGGGAGAACGCCAAAGCCAGGCCGCCCAGGATCATGGTATTGACGGTGCTGCCCATCATGTAGAGGATGACGAAGGTGGCCAGCGCCGATAGCGGAATCGAGAGCAGCACCGCGAACGTCGCCCGCATGCTGCCCAGAAAGATGAGAATCATCAGGCTGGTCAGCAACAGGCCGATCACGCCTTCGTGCAGCACGGTGTGGATGGCTTCCCGCACAAAAACCGACTGGTCGAACACGATGTCGCGCTGCAGTTGTTTGGGAATGTCAAACAAGTGGCCCAGGAGCTGGCGCACATCGCTGACCACCTGCAGGGTGTTGGTGTCGCCGCCCTGCTTCATGATCGGAATGTAAGCGGACCGCTGCCCATCCACGCGCACGATGTTGTACTGCAACTGGGCGGCGTCCCTGGCGTCTCCCACATCGCCGACGGTCACGGAACGCTGGTCCACGGTCTTCAGGGGAATGTCGTTCAGGTCCTTGACGTCCTTCACCAGGCTGTTGGAGTAGACGTAGTAGTCGTCGGGTCCGATCTTCACGTCGCCGGCCGGCAGGATGACGTTGCTCTGATTGAGCGAGTCGACCACGTCCATTACGCTCAGTTGCCGCGAGACCAGCTTGTACGGATCCACGTACACCATGGCCTGGCGGTATTTGCCGCCGAACGGAGGCGGAATCTCCGCGCCTTTCACTACCGCGATCTGGTTGCGGATGGTGAACTGCGCCAGGTCGTGAAGCTGGGTCTCGTTCAGGCCCTTGCCCTTGACCGTGACCAGGCACACCGGCAGACTGGAGGCGTCGAACTTGAGCACCACCGGCGGCAGGGTCCCGGGCGGCAGGCGCTTCAGGTCGGCCAGGGCGAGATTGGCCAGGCCGGTGACGTCGGCGTCGGCATTAGTGCCGGGCTGGAAGTAGACCTTGATGATGCTCACCCCCAGCAGCGAACGCGACTCCATGTGGTCGATGCCGCTGGCCAGCGTGAACCATCGTTCCAGCGGATTGGTGATATCCACCTCGATGTCCTCCGGCGGCATGCCGGAATAGAAGGTGGCGACCACCACTTCGGGCAGGTTGATGGTGGGAAATAGGTCCACCGGCATGCGCAGCAGGCTGGTCACGCCGATCACCAACAGCGCCAGGCAGATGACGATGATGAAATAAGGATTTCTGATCGAGAAACGTGGCATACGGATCAGGTCTCTCGGACCACCGGGGGCCGATTACGGTAAACCAGCAGATAGGCTGCCGGCACGATGAAGACGGTCAGGACCACGGACGCGGTAAGTCCGCCGATGATGGCCCGCGCCAGGGGCGCGTATTGTTCGCTGCCCGTACCCATCTTGAGCGCCATGGGCAGCATACCGATGATTGTGGCGAGCGAGGTCATGAGAATGGGCCGCAGACGGACGCGGCAGGCGGTGATCACGGCGTCCGCCACCGCCTGGCCCTGCTCTTCCAGACGGTGGGCAAACTCCACGATCAGGATGCTGTTGGAGACCGCCAGCCCCACCAGCATCAACACTCCCATCAGCGACATGACATTCAGGGTCGTGCCCGTCAGCGGCAGCACCACCATCACGCCGATGAATCCCATGGGGATGGCCAGCATGATGAGAAACGGATCTTTGAAGGAGCGGAACTGCGCCACCAGAATCAGGAACAGAAGAATTACCGATAGAGACAAGCCGATAGCGAAGCTCTTAAACGAGGCGCGCATTCCCTGCACCATGCCGCGCAGGTCGACGCGCACGTGGGAGCCCAGCTTCATATCGCCGATGACCCGGTCGATCTGGCCGGTCACCTTTCCCAGATCCTCGCCGGAGGGTGTCACGTAGACATCTGCGACGCGCTGGATCTGGTAATGATCCACCTCCGTCGGCGACTGCACGAAGCTCAGATTAACGACGTTGCCGAGCACGGTGGCGCCGCGCTTTGGACCGGCGGGATGGGGGGCATCGATCCGCAGCGTGGGCAGGTTGGCTTGGGCGCAAGCCCACGCCGGTTTGGGCGGATCGGCCGCTTGGGTAGGTACCAGGGCCGCGGGCGCCGGCACGGCAGGTCCACAGTTGGCAGAGGGCGCCCGATGATCGGCGCGGCGCAGCGGCACCTGGTTCAGGTCCGTGAAATTGTGGATGGCCGCGGGCCCCTTCTCGTAGTACTGCACCGTGAGGAAATAGTCGTTTCCGGTCTCGTGGTCCACCCAGTAGTTCGGCGCAATCATGGTGTTCGAATTGAGCGCCGTGATGACATTATCCACGACCTGTTTCTGGGTTAGGCCCAACTCCGCGGCGTGCACCCGGTCGATGTTGAGGCGCACGGCCGGGTAGTTCATGTCCTGCGGGATGTAAACCTGGCCGACGCCCGAGAGCTTGCGGATGCGGACGGCCAGGGCCTCGGCCACGTCGTAGGTGCGCTGGAGGTCCCGGCTGGAGACCTGTACGTCGATCGGCGCCGGCATGCCCATGTTCAGGATCGCGTCCACCATCGAGCCGCTGGTAATGAAGGTGCGAAGGTTCGGATATTCATTGGCGATCAGGCGGCCGATGCGGTCCATATACGCAAAGCTGCTGACCTTGTGCGATTCGTTGAGTTCCACTTGAATCGTCGCGGTGTAGGGGCCGGCATTGGCGGTGTAGAGAGCGGAGAAATCCGGCACGATGCCGATATTCGAGACCACCATGCGGAAATCCGCGGGAGCCACCACATGGCGAACGAGGTCTTCGACCTTGGCCACGTATTGCTCGGTGACTTCAATGCGCGTGCCGGTCGGGACTTTGAGGCTGATGGCGAACTGGCCGGCGTCGGTCCGCGGGAAAAATGCGACTCCCAGCAGGTTGTAAAGACCCAGGCTGCCGAGGAACAGGAGCGAAAGGGCCCCTACCGTCAGAACGGGGCGTGCCAGCGCGCGCCGCACCAGCCTTTCGTACAGATCCAACAGCCGGCTGAACCCGCGATTGAACCACCCCAGGAAACGGCCGCCGAAGATGTCCTCCGCGGCTTCCTGGCCCTGTTCCGCGCCTGCGTTCGGCGCCAGGTGGAACGCCTTCAGGTAACGCGCGCAGAACAACGGAATCACGGTCATGGCCACGAAGTAAGAGGCGAACAATGAGATGACTACGGCCAGCGCCAGAGCCGAGAAAAGGAACTTGCTGACGCCATAAAGGAAGGTCACTGGAAAGAAAACCACCACGGTGGTGAGGGTGGAGGCCAGGACGGCCATGTTGACTTCAGTGCCGCCCTGCTCCGCGGCGGCTTCCGCGGTGGCGCCCATTTCCAGGTAACGATAGATGTTCTCGAGCGAGATGACGGAGTTGCCGATGAAACGGGGGAATGCCAGGGCCAGCCCGCCCAGAATCATGGTGTTCACCGTGCTGCCCATCCCGTAGAGAATCACGAACGTGGTCAACGCGGACAGCGGGATAGAAAGTATCGCCGCCACCGTGGCGCGCAGGCTGCCCAGAAACATCAAGACCATCAAGCCGGTGAGCAGCAGTCCGACCAGCCCCTCCTCCAGCAGCGTCCAGATGGCGTCTTTCACGAAGGCGGATTGATCGAATACCACCGCGGGCTGGAGTTGCTTGGGGATGTCGAACAGCCGCCCAAGCATATTCTTGATGCTGTTGACCACCTGAATGGTGTTGGTGTCGCCGCCCTGCTTCATGATGGGCAAATATACCGAGCGCTGCCCATCCACGCGGACGATGTTGTACTGGATCTGGCTGGCGTCCTTCGCCTCGCCCACGTCCTCCACCGAGACCCAGCTCGTCCCTACCGTCTTGAGCGGGATGTGATTCAACTCGTCGACGCGCTTGACCAGGCTGTTGGAGTAGACGTAGTAGTCATAGGGCCCCATCTTCACGTCGCCGGCAGGCAGAATCAGATTGCTCTTGTTGATAGCGCCGACTACATCCATCAGGCTTAGCTGCCGGGAGAACAGCTTGTACGGATCGACGTAGACCATCACCTGCCGGTACTTGCCGCCGAACGGCGGCGGTATCTCCGCGCCCTTCACCACCGCGATCTGGTTGCGAATGGTGAACTGCCCGATATCGTGTAATTGCGTCTGCGTGAGTCCCGCACCCTTCAGCGTGACCAGGCAGACCGGCAGACTGGAGGCGTCAAACTTGAGCACGACCGGCGGCAGGGTGCCGGGCGGCAGGCGCTTCAGATCGGCCAGCGCCAGATTCGACAGTTCCGTGACGTCGGCATCCGCGTCGGTACCCGGCTGGAAGAACACTTTGATAATGCTGACGCCCAGCAGCGAGCGCGACTCCATATGGTCGATGCCGCTGGCCAGCGTGAAGAAACGTTCCAGCGGATTGGTGATGTCGGTCTCGATATCCACGGGCGGCATACCGGAATAGAAAGTCGCCACCACGACTTCCGGGATGTTGATGGCCGGAAACAGATCCACCGGCATGCGCAGCACACTGGTGGCGCCGATCACCATCAGGGCCAGGCAGATCACCACGATGAAGTGTGGATTCCGGATGGAAAAGCGGGACAGAGCCTACTCCTCTTTGTTTTCCTGGTACTGGATCAGATCGACAATCTGCGGATGGACCTGTTCGCCAACCTTCAAACCGCTGCGGTCGCTTACCACTACCCGGTCGCCTTCGTGCAGCCCGGACAAGGCTTCCGCATCGGTCGAGGTCTGCACACCCAGGACCACCTTGCGTTCCTCGATGCGGTCCTGTGGATCCACGATGTATACGCTGGCCTGATTGCCTTCGTGACTGATAGCCTGCAAGGGGACCGCTACCGCGTCAGGCCGGCGCTGGATGGTTATGGTGGCTTCGGCGTACAGGCCGGGCAGCAGGACGTGCTCGGGATTGAGCACGTCGACTTCCGTGTGCATGGTGCGCGTGTCCTCCTTGACGTCCACCGAAAACCGCGTGACCTTGCCGGGGAAGGCGCGGTTGAGCGACGGCACGTTCACCATCACGCTGTCGCCCACGCGGATGTAACGGACGTAGGATTCAGGCACCGGAATCACCAGCCGGAAGAGGTCGTCCTGGGAAACCCGCACCAGGGGCATGGCCTGCGTGCTGGAATTGGTGCCGGCCTGCAGCAACGTGCCAAGGTTGGCGTAGCGCTGCGTGACCACGCCGGTGAAGGGCGCGGTGATTTTGGAATACGCGAACAGGACGGTGTCGTGCTCCTTTTTGGCCTGGGCAGCCTGGAGTTGGCTCTGCGCCACTTCGAGGTTGGACTTGGCCGCCTCCACCTGCGCCTCCGCGGCCAGGTCTTTGCCTTGCGCGTCGTCGACCTCCTGCTGCGCCACCAGACCGGGTTTCGCCTGGGCCACGCTGTTGAGCCGCGCGAATTGCAGGTGCAGAACCCGGTGCTGCGCCTCGATCCGGCTCAACTCATGCTCGGCATGCGTCACCTGGTCGGACGCGCTGGTGATGGCGGCGGCGTCCTGGCGCAACTGGACCTCAAGTTCCGGGATCTCCAGCACCGCCATGACTTGGCCTTTCTTCACGCGTGTGCCGTAGTCCACCAGCAGGTCCCGCACGTAACCGGACTCCTTGGCATACACGTCCACCTCCTGGAACGGGACCAGCTCCGACGAGACCGTAAGTTTGCGCTCCAGCGTCTTCGTGCCCAGCCTGGTGACGCCGACGTTGACCGCTGCCGGTATGCTGCCGGCGCGAACCTTTGCGCTGGTGCCACAGCCGGTCAGGTTGAAGAGCCCGGCAGCCGGCAACAGCCAGCCGGCCAGCAGCAGGATGCCGGCCCATCCCCCGGAATTGTATCGTTTGCGCAGCGCACTCATAATCGGTCTCTCTACTCCGTGCATGGTTCAACCTTGCGCCGTGTGGCTAAGCCGGGCGGCCAGCTTTTGCAGCGAAAAGTCAGGACGGCGGCACAGTTCAATCAACCGGGCCTCCTCCGCCATCAGATCGGCCGCGCCGGTGGCAACCTTGTGCGCGATCTCCAGCGGGATGGTGTGGACCCCGTGCCGGTCGCCGTGAATCAGGTCGCCGGGTTGAATCTGCAGTCCTCCGATTTCGACCGGCTCGCCAAAATCGACGATATGCGAGTAAGCGTGCGAGACAGCCACGCTGCCGGCGAACAGGTGGAAGCCGATCTTCTCGAGTGCCGGCAGATCGCGCACGGCCCCATTGGTTACACAGCCGATGCAATGGAGCGCCGCCCCGATTTCGGCGTGGATTTCCCCCACAAAAGCACCGATTCCGGGCTGGTGGTCGACGTCCTGCAGCACCATCACCCGGGGCGCCGGAATCCGGGAGAAGGACTCCCACCAGTCCATGCGATCGTAATAACAGTGGCCCGTCATCGGCGCCGACGAAGATCGAATCCGCGCGGGAACCGCGTAACCGAGCATGGGGGGAAAGTGGGGGAACAGACATCGCGCAGTGCCGTGCACGAACCCCTCGTTGCGCAGGCGCACGGTGAACCGCTCGATGGTGTTCGATGCGGTGCAAGTGTCGAACTCGCGAAGTTTATCAAAGACATCCGCAGACAGGCTTTTTTTCGAAGTCATACCAGGGGTTGGGTGTGAAACAGGTACGGCGCACCGGGTCTTCGCTTACGATTGTAGGGAACCCGTCGTCCGCCATCCTATACCCGATTCTGGGTATATCCTGACGGACTGGGCAGTAGCCGGGTCCTTCTGGGTGAGTTCCCGCTGGGCCGCACTCCGCCTGTTAAACTAAAGAATCATTATGGCGTTGAGAGAGTACCTGTTGGAGATCCTGGTGTGCCCGTTGTGCAAGGCGAAGCTGGACCTGAAACCCGACAACAGCGGGCTGAAGTGTGTCCAGTGTCATCGCGTGTACCCGATTCGCGATGACATTCCGGTAATGCTGGCCGAAGAGGCTAAGATCGAAGAGTGACCGAACTGCCCCACGGCTGTCGCGTAGCCGTGATCCGGCTGCGCTCGCTGGGCGACTGCGTGCTGACCACACCCGCGCTCGATATCTGGAAGCGCGCGCGTCCCGATCTGCACTTCGCGGTGGTGGTGGAAGACCGTTGGCGGGAGCTGTTCGGGGGAAATCCCGATGTGGATGCGCTCCTCCATCCTGAAGTTCGGGAGCTTCGCGCCTGGCGTCCGCATCTCTGCCTGAACCTGCACGGCGGAAACGCGAGCGCCCGGCTGACCGTGCTTTCCGGCGCGCGCTGGCGGGCGGGCTTCGCGCATTACCGCTGGCAGGCGCTCTACAACATTTGTATTCCCCGCGCCCAGGAGATATTGGGCGAAGAGCGCCCGGTCCATACCGCCGAGCACCTGGCATCGGCCGTGTTCTACCTGGGCGCGCCGCGGACCGGGATTCCGCGCGCCAAATTGTTCGCCGCGCCCGCGGGCGGTCGGCCATCCGGCGCCTATGCCGTGATTCACCCGTTCGCATCCGCGCCGGACAAAACCTGGCATGCCGGCAGATTCCTGGCGTGCGCCCGATTTCTCCGCGAATCCCTGGATCTCCAACCGCTGTTCATCGCCGGCGCGGGCCAGGATCTGTCTCCCTTCGCTCCGTATCCGGCAATCGCCGGCGCGCCGCTGGACGAGGTGAAATCGCTGCTGGCCGGCGCGTCGCTGTTTCTGGGCAACGATTCCGGACCGGCGCACATCGCCGCCGCCTTCGGTGTTCCGGTGGTAGCCATCTTCGGCGGCTCCGATCCGGCTATCTGGGGCCCCTGGCGGACGCCGTCGGAGGTCGTCCGGAGCGCCGCCGGCATCCGCGCCGTCAGCGAGCAGCAGGTCATGGAAGCACTGGGGAGAATGCGGGTACACGCATGAAAGACCTGCTGCGTCTCCTCGGATTTGCCAAAAGATATTGGGCCTTCCTGGTCCTTTCCGTCATCCTGATGGCGTGCGTGGGCGCCGCGCAGAGCACCTTCGTCCTTCTGATGAGGCCGGTCTTCGACCGCGTACTCAACCCGTCGGCGCCCGATACGCCGGTACTGCTGTTTACCGACCCGGTCTTCCACCACCAGGTGTTTCTGAACCAGATCGTGCCCGGGTCCCTGCACAACCGCAGCATCTGGACCATGGTGGCATTCGCCATCATAGCCGTCTTCCTCACCAAGGGGATCTGCGATTACCTGGCGAACTACCTGGTGAACTACGTCGGATGTTCGGCGATCACGGATCTGCGCAACACGGTTTTCGACAAAGTGGTGCGGCAGGGCGCGCAGTTCTTTGAAGCGCACTCGACCGGACGGCTGATGTCGTCGATCATGAACGACATCGAGAAGATCCAGGTGGCCGTATCGCATATCCTGGCGGATCTGCTGCGCCAGAGTTTCGTGGTGCTCGGGCTGCTCTTCGTAGTCCTGAACACGAACTGGAAGCTGGCGCTGGTCAGTCTCACCGTGCTGCCGTTCGTGCTGGTGCCGACCGCGCGCATCGGCCGCCGTATCCGGCGCACCAGCCGGCGCAGCCAGGATCACACCGCGGAGCTGAACGAGATTCTGCAGGAGGCCCTGAGCGGCCACCAGGTGGTGAAGGCTTTCGGCACCGAGGAGTACGAATCGCGGCGCTTCCGCCGTACGGCGCAACGGCTGCTCAAGAGCAATCTGCGCTATGTGCGGCAACAGGCGCTGGCGTCCCCGCTGATCGAGATCTTCGGCGCCCTGACCATCGTCGGACTGCTGACCTATGCGCGCACGCAGATCAAAACGCACACGCTCACGGCGGGCGAATTCACCAGCTTTGTGATCGCCCTGTTGATGATGTACGAACCGGTGAAGCGGCTCACCGGAATCCACAACATCTTCCAGCAGGCCATCGGGGCCTCGCAGAAAGTCTTCGAATACCTGGCCCACGCCGAGGAGGTGCAGGAGAAACCGGGCGCCGTCAAGCTGGAGCGCTTCACCCAGGCCATCCGGTTCGACCGCGTCGCCTTCCGCTATCCGCTGTCGCCCAACGGGTTCCAGTTGGACGCAGTGGACCTGGAAGTGAAGGCCGGCGAGGTGGTGGCGGTAGTGGGGCCCAGCGGCGCTGGCAAGACCACCCTGGTCAACCTGGTGCCGCGGTTCTACGATGTCACCTCGGGGGCGGTACGCATCGACGGCCGGGATGTGCGGGATTTCGATCTGGCCTCGCTGCGCGCCATGGTCGGCATCGTGGCCCAGGACACCTTCCTGTTCAACGATACGGCGGCCAACAACATCGCTTACGGCCGGCCGGGCACACCCCTGCAAGTCATCCGCGACGCGGCCCAATCCGCGCTGGCGGATGAGTTCATCAGCCAGCTTCCGGAAGGCTACAGCACCATTCTGGGCGAACGCGGCGTAAAGCTGAGCGGCGGACAACGCCAGCGCATCGCCATCGCCCGGGCGCTGCTGAAGAATGCGCCCATCCTGATTCTGGACGAGGCCACCTCGCACCTGGATACGGAATCGGAGCTGCTGGTGCAGAGCGCCCTGGCCAACCTGATGGCCGGCCGCACGGTGATCGTAATCGCGCACCGCCTCTCGACCATCCGCCGCGCCGATAAGATTGTGGTGCTGGAGCGCGGCGGGGTCTTCGAAGTCGGCACGCACGAAGAGCTGGTGAACGGCGGAGGCATCTATCAACGGCTGCACGAACTGCAGTTCGTGGAGGCGGGGAGCGTAATGGATCTATGAGCGTGCGCAGCATGACCGGATTCGCGCGGGTGCGCAAGGTCACGCCCGAAGGTGAAGTGGTGGTCAGCATCAAGAGCGTCAACCATCGCGGCCTGGACATGCACTTCCACCTGGCCGCGGAGTTGGATCCGTTCGAGGGCGCCATGCGCAATGCCGTGAAGGCCAAGGTATCGCGCGGGCACCTGCAGGTGCATGTATCGCTCAATCGCACCGCGGCGGCTCCGGTATCGGGGTTGAATCGGCCTTTGCTGCAGGCTTATCTGGAGGCTTTCCGCACGGCCGCCGCGGAGTTTGGCCTGGACGGGCGGCCGGATTTGAACACCGCGCTGCGCTTGCCCGGCATGTTCCAGGCGGACGATACCGAGGAGCCGGATGCGGCGCTGGAACAGGTGCTGGTGGAGGCCACCGCGGAAGCCCTGGAATTGCTGAACCGGTTTCGTGCGCGCGAAGGGGAGGCCATGGCGGCGGAGGTGCGGGAGCGGTGCGCGTCGGTTTGCGATCTGGCGGCGCAGATGGAGAAGATCCGCGCGCGCGCCACCCAAACATTTCAGAAACGCATGAATGAGCGGCTGCGGGAGTTGCTGCGCGGCGCCGGCCTGGAGCCGCAGCGCCTGGCGCAGGAAGCCGCGCTGCTGGCCGAGCGTAGCGACATCAGCGAGGAACTGCTCCGCCTGAAGACCCACGCCGCGCAGTTGGAGAAACTGCTGGATGCCGACGGCGAGGCCGGCAAACGCCTGGATTTTCTGCTGCAGGAGATGAATCGGGAGGCCAACACGATCCTGTCGAAAACCGGGGGGCTGGGCGATCTGGGCCTCACCATCACGGACCTGGCCCTGGCGGCCAAGGCCGAGATCGACAAGATGCGGGAGCAGTCGCTCAACCTCGAATGAATCGGATCCCTGCCGGTCTCGATGACCCCATGATGACGACCGTCTTTATCGTTTCCGCGCCGTCCGGATCGGGCAAGTCCACCCTGGTCGCAAGGCTCCTGGCCGCCGTGCCGGGCCTCATGTTCTCGGTTTCCTACACCACCCGCGCGCCCCGCGGGGCGGAAGTGGATGGCGCCAACTACCACTTCATCTCGCGCGCCGGGTTCGAGGCCTGCATCGCCCGCGACGAGTTCCTGGAGCACGCCGAGGTTTTCGGCAATTATTACGGCACCCACCGCCGGGTGCTGGATGAGGCGCGGCGGCAGGGGCGGGACCTGGTACTCGACATCGACGTGCAAGGTGCGCGACAATTGAAAAGTAAGATTCCAGAAGCGGTAACTATTTTCATTCTGGCCCCGTCCCGCGAGATTCTCGAGCAACGGCTGCGCGCGCGTGGCGAGGATTCCGATGCCGTGATCGGCCGGCGGTTGCGCGATGCGGCCAACGAGATTCGAAACTACAGCGCTTACGACTACGTGCTGATTAACCGGGAACTGAAAGAGTCGGAGGAGACCCTGGCCGCCATTGTGCGCGCCGAGCGGGTCCGCCGCGACCGGATGGAAAACCAGGTCCGGCCGATTTTGGGAACTTTCGAAACCAACGCGTAAAGGATTTTAAGACAAGCATGGGCGACAAGATTCCGCGCAACAATGCGCATTGCACCATCCCGGACGACCCGGAGCAGAGCACCTACCGCTTCATCATCGTGGCCGCCAAGCGCGCCCGCCAGTTGCAGGGCGGCGCGCGGCCGGTGCTGCCCACGTCGTCGAAGAAGCCCACCATCATCGCCATGGAAGAAGTGCGGCGTGGACTGGTGAAGTACGACATTCCGGGCGTCACGCCGGTGGAAGAAGCGCCGGCGCCGGAAGGCGTCCTGTAGCCGGGCGATGAATATCGTCCTCGGCGTGGGCGGAGGAATCGCGGCTTATAAGTCCGCGGAGCTGGCCCGCCTGCTGCTGCAGCAGGGGCATGCCGTACAGGTAGTGATGACGGCGGGGGCCCAGGAATTCATTCGCCCGCTGACCTTCGCGGCCCTCACCGGCAGGAAAGTGATCACCAGCCTGTTCGCCGCCGGCGAGCCGGAAGCCACGCTCTCGAGCGCCATCGAGCACATCTCGGTGGCGCAGGAGAACGATCTGCTGGTGGTGGCGCCGGCCACCGCCGATCTGCTGGCCAAGTTCGCGCACGGCCTGGCGGACGATTTCCTCAGCACCATGTACCTGGCCTTCCGCGGACCCGTGGTGCTGGCTCCCGCCATGAACACCCACATGTGGCTGCACGCGGCCACGCAAAGCAATCTGGACACGCTGCGACGGCGCGGCCACCGCGTGGTGGAGCCGGGAGAAGGCGAATTGGCCTGCGGCATGGTCGGTCCGGGCCGCCTGGCGGAACCCGACCAGATCGCGGCGGCGGTTGCCGCGGAAATTCGCCGGCCGGATCTCGACGGGGAGACCGTTCTGCTGACGGCCGGTCCCACGCAGGAGCCGCTCGATCCGGTACGTTTCATTTCCAATCGTTCCAGCGGCAAGATGGGCTACGCGCTGGCGGAGGCGGCCGCCGCGCGCGGCGCCAAGGTCATTTTGATCTCCGGGCCGGTGAACCTGGCGCCGCCGCGCGGATGCCTGGTGATCCCCGTACACACGGCGCGCGAGATGCGGGACAAGGTTTTCGAGAATCTGCAGCCGGCTACCATCATCATCAAGGCGGCGGCGGTCGCCGATTTTCATCTCACCAAAGTGCCCGCGCAGAAGATGAAGAAGACCGCGGCGCGGCTTTCCCTGGAGCTCGATCCGACGCCGGATATCCTGGCCGAGCTGGGCCGCAAGAAGGGCGATCGCCTGCTGGTCGGGTTTGCCGCCGAGACCGAAAACCTGGCCCAGGAAACCAGGCGCAAACTGGAGGCCAAGAACTGCGACATGGTGGCCGGCAACCTGGTCGGCGGCGAGGAAAGCGGCTTCGAATCCGACCAGAACGAAGTGCTGCTGGCATTACGCTCGGGCGAGTCGATTCCGCTGCCGCGGGCTTCAAAGCGGGAAATAGCCGACCGTATCTTCGACGAGATTCTGAAACTGCGGCTGCATCTCTACGCCTCCGATGGACGCTGACACTCTGCGGCAGTATCTCGAATATTACCAGGACTTGGGGATCAAAACTCTATACCGCCGCGGCGGGCCGCCGGCGGAGGTTCTGCCTGCCGCGGCTCTGTCTGCCGGGGAGGCCGGGCCGCCGGCGTCCACCGAACCACTGTTCCGCATTCTGGAAGATATCGGCGATTGCCGCCGCTGCCGCCTGCACCAGCAACGTACCAATATCGTCTTCGGCGTGGGAGACGAACACACCAGGCTGGTATTCGTAGGGGAAGGGCCGGGCGCGGATGAAGACGCGCAGGGCGTCCCGTTTGTCGGGCGCGCCGGCCAGCTACTCACGCAGATGATCGAGGGGACCGCCAAGAAGGAAGGCATCCCGCTGGCGCGCAAGGACGTGTATATCTGCAACGTGGTCAAGTGCCGTCCGCCGGAAAACCGGACGCCGCAGCCGGACGAAATGGAGATTTGCGGCCAGTTCCTCACGCGCCAGTTGCTGGCGATCCGCCCCAAAGCGATCTGCGCGCTCGGCTCGACGGCGGCCAAATACCTGACGCACAGTAAAGAGGGTGTCACCCGGATGCGCGGCAACTGGTATAAGTGGCATGACATTCCGGTGATGGTGACTTATCACCCTTCTTACTTACTGCGGGCTTATAATGTCGGTCCCAAGCGCGAGGCCTGGGAAGATCTGAAGAAGGTGCTGCACTTCGTCTACGATTAGGCGCGGCCCGGCGTTGGGCGCCTAATCGAAGCTGAGCGACATCTGGTCGGCGTAACTTTCGCGGCGGATGTCGTCCAACTCGCGGGCTTCGGCGTCGCGGCCCCAGTGTTCCAGAATCCAGATCCGCTCCCAGGCGCAGTCTTCGAGCACGCGGCGGTCTCCGGATTCCGTCGCCGCACGCGACCACTCCTCCAGCATCTCGAAGCTTTCCGCCAGCCGGCCCTGCGCCTTCGCCCAGGTCATGCCGCGGCGCGCCAGCGTACAGGCCGTGGGCCAATCGGCGTGTACGGCGCGGGTGAAAGCGTGCTGCAGGTCCGGCCAATACGCGGTCAGATCCGCTCCCTCCGGCGCCGGGGCGCCGAACAAGTCCGCCACGACCAGGGCGTGGTGCCGGGCCCAGCGCTCCCCGTCACCGCGCAGCGCGGCGCGCTCGCGCACCATCGCGGGCACCAGAAAACGCGGGCCGTGACGATCCAGCGGCGCCAGCAGGTCTTTCGATACAAACCAGGCGGCCATGTCCAGCGCTTCTTCGGTTTCGATATCGGCCGTGCGCACCGCGACGTCCAGCGGAGATCCGCAAGGGGCGGAGGCACACAGGGCGGCCAGCAGGCGCTGCTGCGCGCCATCGAGCTTGCGGATTGTATCGGCGATACGCGCCGGATCCAGGGCGAAGGCGCCCTCAAGAGGAAATCCCGGAGCCGAAACGGCGCCGGCCAGATCCGCGCGGCGGGTGGTGATCAGAGTCGATGTGCGGCCGCGCTGCGCCAGTGCGGCGGCAAGCGCAGGCTCGGCATCGTCCAGCATCAGCAGACAACGATGGTGGGCGCAAAGCCGGCGCAGCTCGTTCAGATTGGACTCCAGATCGCGATCGAGTCGCGTGCCCAGTTGCCCGGCGAGGTCGCCGGCGAGCGCGGCGGCACTGCGGGAACCGCACGTCAGCCACACGACGCCCTCGAAGTCTTCCTGATGACGGCGCGCGAACTCCACGGCCAGCGCGGTTTTGCCCGCGTGTGGCGGTCCGGCCACGACGGCCATCCCCGGCGCGTCGGCGACCGCGGCGGCCAGCGCCTCGATCTCGCTCGCGCGTTCCATGAATGACGGCCGTTCGGCCGGGGAGAACGGCGTCTTCTGCGGAGGCGGGGCCAGCCGCATCAGCCATCGTTTGACGGCGCGGAAGCCGTCCAGACGGTCGCGCCGCAGGTCGAAGAAGTTGTTCCGCCGCAGGAGATCGGGGAACTTGGAGTCGCGGCACAGGAGGGTCGCCAGGGATGTCTTCATTTCGGCGGCCTGTTCCCAGAAGACCGATTTCCACCGCTCCAGGATCCAGCGGCGGGGCGCCGAATCCGGCGAGAGCAACACGAGGACCACATCGGCCGACAAGCCTTCTTCCACTTTGGCGACGAGGTCCTCGCGCGGTTGTATTTCGCCTTCCTCCAATAGCACCTCCGCGCCCGCCCCGCGTTCGAGGAATGCGGTCAGTTCGCGGGCGAGTTGCCGGTCGGAGGCGGCGTAGCAGGGGAAGACCTTGGCCATGCGGGAGACTCCATTATCCCGCACCAGCCGCGGTCGCAAGCGGGGCGGGCCGGAGCCCGCCGCGGTGGACTACAGGTGAATGCCGCGGAAGATGTTGATCACATCCTGCGCCAGGCCCTTCACCACGTCGCTGATGGCCTTGCCGGCGGCCTCCGCATCGGTCGCTATCTTCTGTCCGATCGGCGTGCAAAGGAATACGAAGAGATTGCCGGCCGCGAAGGCGGCGGCGCTGGCCGGGTCGGATGGGACCGCCACGATCAGCGCCGGTACCGGCTGGTTGGAAGGAGTGGTAGTGCCAGTGGGTGTCATATTCGGCTCGAATCGGCAGTTCTCACTGGATGCCCAGCTTGGCCTCGATCGCCGCCAGGGTGGCCTGCATGGCGGATACGGCCGCCTGCAGATCCGCAAGCTGGCTGGAGTTGTCCGTGCCACTGCCGGCCGTGGACGTTTGCGGCAAGTCCGTGCGTTCCACCACCCATGTCCCCTGCGGATTGAAAAGCGTGCCGGCCAGGTGCACGATCTGTTCGTTCGGCATCAGGGGACGAATGGGGACAGGCAGCGTGACGGCATTCGCCGGGGCTGCCGTGACGGGAGCGTCATACACCCAGTTCAGTGTCGAGCTGAGCGTCCAGTGTCCGGGCGCTCCCACGCCGTGCGCATTCTGGCCATCGATCAGTTGCTGGGCGAATAAGATGACCGGCGAACCGCCCATGGTGACCTGAAAGGCCCATGCCCGGCGGAGTTCGTTGGCCGGATAAGAGTAATAGTACATAGCCTGCCCCTGTTTCATGGTCTCGAAGACTTTCAGGGTTTGACCCGGGAACAGCGGCGCGATGGCCGTAGCGACAGCCTGCGCGTCCGATTGCAGGCAGATCATGTCGGGGCTTGCCGGACCGACCGGTCCGAACGGTCCCACTTCTATCGCGCCGGTGGACGCCGGAACATAGGCCGGGTAGTTATAAGTCCCGGGGAGGTTCAAACGGCTTGCCTGCGCCGCCGGCACCGTGAGCTGGCTCAGATAGCCGGTGGCTGTGGCGCCGGGATCGAACACCAGGTAGGGCTGCCCGGACGGCGCGGGGTCGGCCCATCCCTTCACCGGTTGTGTGGCATCGAACGGCGGCGCTTGCAGCCCGGTGGCTTGCTGATACGCGGCGCGCGTCGCATAGACCGGAAACAGATTCAACGCCGAAATCTGATATTGCGGCTGATTTGGTTGTGTCGTTTGTGGTGATGACATAGTCGTTCTACAACCTCACATATGTCACGTCCTGTCCGCCAACGGCGGCGCGAGTTACGGCAAGCGAATCAAAAATAAGATGCTCTATTTTTTCGAGAACCGTGACCGCCAGGCGCGCACAGTGTGGCGCAGCCGTCACACGGTACGCAGTTTCGCTAAAGTTTTGTTAAGTCCGTGCCCGCTTTCGTCTCTCACACCGTCAGTCGAGATGTAAGGAACTTAATCTTTATGATGATCGGCATCCAGCAACGCGATAAATTCACCCCGAGGACCGGCATGCAGTCGTGCGATTGTGAGATGGAGCAAGCCCGTGCGGTACAACACCGGTCTTTTCCTTCGGTTCATCCCCGCATTGCGGGCCTTGATTATTACTGCGACTGGCGGCCCGCCAGCGGTCTGAGCAGCGATTACCTGGACTATTTCGAACTGCCGGAGGGCAGCCTGGGTCTGGCAATCGGCGATGTGGCCGGCCAGGGGCTCGCCGCCGCATTACTGGCATCTTCCCTGCACGGCCTGGCGCGCGCCCTGCGCCGCGGCTATGCCAGCCTGGCGGAGTTGGCTTCCGCGATTGACGCCCTGTTCTACGAGGTGTGCCCGGATAGTTCCTATGCCACCATGTTCATCGCCCGTCACGACCCGGCGCGCGGCCTGCTGCACTATGTCAACGCCGGACACGAACCGCCGGTAGTACTGCGCAAGACTGCGCACGGGTATTGGCCGGTGGAGTTGGAACCGACCGGGCCGGTAATCGGCATGCTGCGCAAGTCGGCGTTCGAGGAGGGCGTGATCTCGCTGACACCCGGCGACATATTGATCGCTTATACGGACGTCCTGTGCGAGAGGGTCAACGCGCGCGGCGAAGCCTGGGGCTTTCAACGTATGCTGGCGGCCATCCAGGCATCCAGCTTTCGGCCCGCGCGCGACATCGTGGAGCGGGTGCTGGAGGCCGCCGAGCAGTTTGCCGCGGGCGCGGCATGCTATGACGACATGACCCTTTGGCTCGGCCGCGTCGAAGAGGCCGCCCGCCGGCCACGGACTCTGGAGGAAACCGTACCGTTGGCCGCGGTGGCTTGAGGAGCCGCCCTGTCAGCCGTTCGACAGGCGGCCGAGCAACTGTATGGCTCCGCCGTGTGCGATCACCACGTCCGGATCGCGCTGCAAGGCCTCGAAGTATTGCCCGCGGAAGCCATGGCCGGATTCCGCGGGCGTCAACAGGGTGCGGGCCTGCGCCAGCAGACGGGACGCGTCCGCGTCCGTGGCGGGCTCGTCCGCATCCAACGTCTCGTCGATCATTACGATCAGTTCCGATAACTCGTGCAGCCAGGCGAAGAATGGATCGTTCAGCACCAGGTTCAACAATTGTCCGCTGGATTTGATCCGCTGGACATCATGATCGTACCGCGCGCGTTCGGAGTCGAGCAGCGTCTTGTGCAGCTTCAGCAGGCCGTTCCGTAAGCCGGCCAGGCGGCCGCGCGCGTCGTCGGGCATGCAGCCATGGTAGCCTATTCGTGCCGCAGGGCGGCCATCGGGTCCACATGCGCCGCGCGCCGCGCGGGGATCACGCTCGCCAATGTCGCAATAGCCAGCAGGATGCCCGAAACGGCCAGGAACGTCGCCGGATCGCTGGGCTGGACACCGTAAAGGAGGCTGGCCAGCGCGCGCATGGCGGCCAGCGAGGCCAGCAGTCCCAGGGCAACTCCGGCGGCCACCGGACGCATCCCCTGGCTCAGGATCAGCCGCTCCACGTTGCCGGCCTCCGCTCCCAACGCCATGCGGATGCCGATTTCGCGCACGCGCTGGCTCACCGCGTAAGAGATCACCCCATAGATTCCCAGCCCCGCCAGGCACAGCGCGAAAGCCGCCAGCACCGCCAGCAGCAGCATGGAGAAGCGCCGGCGCATGAGCGAGTCGCTTAGATTCTGCTCCATGGTGGCGATTTTGTAAACCGGCAGGTTGCGGTCCAGCGCGCGCACCCGTTGTTGAATCGCCGGCACTAGCGCCAGCGGATCGCCGGCCGTGCGCACCACCAGGTTCATAAACGGCCGCGGGGTTTGCAACGCCGGATGATAGATCACCGGCCGGGGACCGTTCATCAGGTTGCGATCCTTCACGCCGCCCACAATGCCGATGATCTCGGAGGTGTCGCCGCGCGTCTGGCTGACGCGCGCGTCGATCAGGAATTGGCCGATGGCATCGCCTTTGGGAAAGAAACTGCGGGCCAGGGTTTCGTCGATGAGGCACACGCGGTGGCGGCCCGCGCCATCCTGAGCCGTGAAGAAATGGCCCTGCTTCAGCGGAATCCCCATGGTGCGAAAATAGTCTGTCGTGGCCACCCGCTTTTCCACGTCGGGAACGGCTTCCGACGCCGGCCAGGGCCGCCCGGCGATTTGGAAATCGCCGCCTCCGCCCCCGGCGCCGAACGGCAAGCCATCCACGGCGCCCGCCGACACCACGCCGGGCAGCGCCTTTACTTCCGCCAACAGGTCCGATTGAAACGCCGTGATCTGCGCCGGATCCCGATACTGAAGGGGAGGCAGGCTGATACGGGCGGTCAGCAGATGATCCGGATGGAAGCCCGGATTGGTCTGCCATAGGCGCGCGTAACTGCGCAGCAACAGGCCCGCGCTGGCCAACAGCATCACGGCCAGCGCCACTTCCGCGGTCACCAGCAGGCTGCGCAGGCGGCCGCTCGAACGGCCCCGGTGCGCCGGGCGGACCTGTGAGGCGCTCAGAGCCGGCGCGAGTCCGAAGATCAGGCAGGTCAGCAGCGCGAGGGCGGCGGCGAACGACAAGGCCGGCGCATTGATGCGGATGGTTTGCCAGCGCAACAGCTCGGGCGATCCGAAACGCTGGAATGCCGCCAGGACCCAGGCGGCCATGGCCAGGCCTGCCGCACCCGCCAGCGCGGACAGCAGCAGGCTCTCCCCGAGCAGTTGCCGTACGATGCGTCCCCGGCTGGCGCCCAAAGCGATCCGCAGGCCGATCTCTTTCTGCCGCGCGGTGGCGCGCGCGAGCAGCAGATTGGCCACGTTAACGCAGCCGATCAGCAGCACCATGCCCACCGCGCCCAACAACACCAGCAGCGGCGTGCGCAGATCGCCGGCGACCTGCCCGGCCAGCGGGTCGAGCTGGATGTTCCAGTCCGGCGGATACCAGACCGGCAGGTTGCGGGTCATGCGCGCAGCCACGATCTTCATCTCCGCGCGCCCCTGTTCCAGGCTCACGCCCGGCTTCAGGCGCGCCACCACGTCCATGTTTTGATGGCCGCGCGCGTTCGGATCGAGCTGCGCCGGGGTGAAAGCCAGCGGAACATAGAGCTGCGCCTGCTCCATGAATTGCAGCACCGGTTGCACCACGCCGACGACGGCGTACTTCTGCCCATCGATCTCGACGGTGGAACCGGCGATGTGCGGATCGGCGCCAAAACGGCTCCGCCACAGGCCCTCTCCGAGGATGGCCACGCGGTCCTGTCCCGGCTGTTCCTCTTCGGGCCGAAAGAGCCGCCCGGCGACCGGCTGGACGCCCAGCATGGGAAACAGGCTGGTGGAGACCCGCAGGCCGTAGACCCGAACCGGCTCGCCCGCGCCCGTCAGGTTGACGCTGTTGGTCTGGAGCGCGGCCATGTGCGAGAACGAGCGGCTGAAGTTGCGATAGTCCAGGAAATCGAGCGCGGAGTGGTCCGACTTGAACAGCTCGAACTTCGGCATGTTCTTGGTGATCAGCACCAGTTGGTCGGGGTCGTGATACCCCAGGGGGTGGATCAGGACCGCATCCACGGTGGTGAAGATCGCGGTGCTGGCGCCCACACCCAAGGCCAGTGTCAGGATGGCGGTCACGGCGTAGCCGGGGCTTTTGATCAGGGAGCGGAATGCGTGGCGTAAGGTCAGCATATTGTTTAGACGTGGATAAAGTGGGAACGGCTCGTTAGCGGCGCCGCTCCGGTAGCTGAAATTTCACGCAATATTTACCCAGCCGTAACGGACGGCCCCTGCCCGGTTTGATAAATTCCCCAGAAGGCAAAGCCCACGGCACTCGCCAGGCTCTCCCAAATCTTCTGTGTCAAGAACGAAAGGCGGCTCTACGATGAGAATTCGAACGGCGTTGCTGAGTTTGTTGTCTGTTGCCGCAGTGGGCTCCGCGCCCGCTGCCGAGGGTCCCGTTCCCACTGGCGTTCCGCATCTCGATCACGTATTTGTGATCATGATGGAGAACCATGGCTACACCCAGGTGGTCAACAATCCGAACACGCCATTCCTTAATGACCTGGTGAATCTCGCCAATGTCGGCACCAACTACTTCGCGGTGGCGCATCCCAGCCTCACGAACTATCTCGAAACGGTTGGCGGTTCTAATTTCGGTGTGCTGAGCGACAATTCTCCGGACTGGCACAATTTTGACTGCACCAGCAACCTGGCCTCCGCCACCTCCAACACCGACAATCCGCCCAGTCCCAATGTCTGTCCGATCGCGGGTACCGGCACCGACGCCGCCACCCCCGCCATCGACACCACGAATGAGACCAGCGGTCCTCCCGGCGAAAACAACATCGATGGCGTCAAGTCCATCCCGGCTTCTACGAACATCGTCGGCAAGACTATTGCCGACCAACTCGCCGAGGTCGGCCGCACCTGGAAGAGTTACCAGGAAAGTCTGCCGCTGGGCGGTGCGGACCTGGTGAATTATAGCGACGGGCAGTTCACCAATAATACGGACTTCAGCACGATCACGCCGGTGCTGACACCGCCGCTGGCGAGCAGCGCCATCGTGAATCTCTACGCCGTGAAGCACAATCCGTTCGCCTATTTCCGCAGTATACAGGAAGGCGACCAGCCCGGCAGCGACCTGTCGAACACCGTCGGCTTCGAGGGCGCGGGCGGCCTCTATGCGGACCTGGCGGCCGGCACGGTCCCCAACTTCTCCTTCATCGCGCCCAACCAGTGTAACGACCAGCATGGGCGCGGGAATGCCGGGCCGTTCTGCAATTACGATCCCAACGACGACGGCACGCAGGCCGGCCTCAATCCGGCCCTCATGCAACTCGGTGACTCGGCGGTGAAACGCATTGTCACGGCCATCAAGCGGTCGCCGGCCTGGAGCCAGGGACAGAACGCCATCGTGATCCTGTGGGACGAAAACGACTACAGCGTGTCGCCCAGCATCAACCAGGTTCTGCTGATCGTGGACACGAGCTACGGCAGCCACGGCATATCCAGCGCCAACTACTACAACCACTACTCCCTGTTGCGCACCATCGAGGGCGGCCTCGGACTGCCCTGCCTGAACCATGCCTGCGACACCGGCGTGACGGTGATGTCCGATCTGTTCGGGTATTCTTACAACCCGGTGGGCGTGACCGTGCGCCACGCGCCCCAGCATTAAGCCAGGCCTCCGCGCCGCGTTCAGCGCGCCTGGAAACGATCGTCGATCGGCACCTGATAGCCGCTGGCCAGCCTGTTCGTGGCGTTCGCCAGGCTGGTCACGGCCATCAGTTCGCCGAACATCGCGTCCGACATGCCGGCCTTGCGCGCGGCCGCCGTGTGTGAAGCGATGCAGTAACCGCACTGGTTGCTCACACTCACCGCCACGTAGATCATTTCCTTGGTCAAGGCGTCCAGCGCTCCCGGCGCCATGGTCTCCTTGATGTTGTTCCACGTCCGCCGCAGGGTGGCGGGATCGTGCGCCAGCGTCTTCCAGAAATTGTTGATCCAGTCCGTCCGGCGGGTGGCCATGATGTCGTCGTAGACGGCGCGCACTTCGGGGCTGGCATCGGCGTATTCGATCATGAGGAAATTATAAGCCGGGCCGGGCGCCGGGACGCCATCCAGCCCCGCGTCCGGACGTTACACTGTGGGTTGTGACGCGCTGGGTGCTGCTGCTGGTATCGGTGCTGTGGGCTGCGCAGGCCGCCGCGCCGCGCTATGAAGTGCGCGGACGTCTGGTTCCGGGCACCCGCGCCACCGTCTGGCTGCATGGCGCCACCGCGCCGTTCGAAGCCAACACCCTGGCGGACGATGACGGCCACTTCCGCTTTCGCGACATCGAGGCCGGGGCCTACGTCCTGGGAGCGTTTGTTCCCGGACGCGGCGAGATGCGCCGCACCATCGAAGTAGGGCCGGGCGAGGCGCGCGCGGGAAACCGTATCGAGCTGGTGGTGGAATTACACGACGGCGAGTTCGAATCCCGCGACAGCCTGCGGCGCAGCGCCATGGTCTCCGCCAAGGAACTGGCGATCCCCGCCTCCGCCCGCCACGAGTACGAGGAAGCCGTCCGGAATCTCGCCCGGCACGAAGTGGACGCCGCTACCGGCCATTTGCAGCGCGCCGTCGAGATGGCTCCCCAGTTCGCCGAGGCCTGGAATCATCTCGGGACCATCGCCTACCAGACGCACGATTTTCCCCGCGCCGAGAGCTGTTTCCGGAAAGCCCTGGCTGCCGATCCCAGCTCCTTTCAGCCGCTGGTCAATCTCGGCGGCGTTTTGATTAACCTCAACAAGTTTGACGAAGCCCTGAAGTACAACCTGTTCGCCGCGCTGAGCCACCCCAGCGATGCCCTGGCCAACGTCCAACTGGGTATGAGTTATTTCTTTCTGAACAAGCTGGACCTGGCCCAAAAATATCTGACCGCCGCCAGGCGCATCGACCCGGCGCATTTCTCGCATCCGCAACTGATTCTGGCGCAGATCGACCTGCGCCGGAACGACCGCGCCGGCGCTGCCGCCGAGCTGGCGGAGTTCCTCCAGTATCATCCGGATTCGCCCCAAAAGGACAAGATCAGGGACGATATCGCGCGTTTGCGCGGGCAGCCGGATGCGCCGCAGGAGTTCGCCCAAACCGGTATGGCGCGCTCGTTTGCCTTGAAACCGGACCTGCCGTCGCCGCCCGCCCGTGTGGATGCGGCGATCGGCTCCGGCCGGCATATGCGGGTCCTGCTGGCCCGCACGCCGGATGGCGGTTGGACCGAGCTGCCGTCCGCCTGGTATCCGCAGGACGGGGGACACTACGCCGCCGGCCCCGCTTTCGGCTTCTCGGACGCCTGCCTGGCCTGCCATGGGGCGGGCCGCGGACATGCCGAGCCGATGAATTGCACCGGCTGTCACGATGAGGCCGGCGCGGCGAAGCCCGGCGAAGCCGCATGCTTGAGATGCCATGCCGGAACCGTCGGACCGGATTCCGCGCACCGTCCCCTCGCCGCCACCGACGAGACGATTGAACTCAACAGCGCCGCCTACCGGCTGCGCGCGTCGCGCTGCTATCGGGCCTCTGCCGGCAAACTGACCTGCACCGCCTGTCACCCGGCACACCGCTTTGCGAAGACCGCCGACGAGTTCCGCGCCGTCTGCCGCGGCTGCCATCCCACCCAGCACAACAGTGCCGCGCTCAATTGCGTACGCTGCCACATGCCCCCGCGTCCCGCCGCGGATGCGCCCTCCGTCCTGGTGACGGACCATCGCATCCAGCGGCCCCTGTAGCGCTACAATCGCCAGATGCCCGCCAATACCGAGCGGCTCTGCGGTACGTTCGGCCTCCTGTTCCTGTACGACGTCTGCGAAGAGATCCGCCTCGAGGAGCTCCGCAAAATCCTCGGCGCGCAGCCCGCCGGGCGGGAGCCGAGTTTTCGCCAGCCCACACCGGAGTATGTGCGTTTTCAGAAGCCGCCCGTGATCGATTATCAGGACGCGCTGGTGCTCGAGAGCGGCGAACGCTTGCACCGCCAGTTGCATTACTACCAATACGGCGTGGTGAGTATCGAACTGCAACTGTCCTTCGAGTTCGAATGGCAGGATCTGACCCGCCTGGCCAGCCGCTGGATCGCCGCGCCCGAGATCGAAAAGCAGGCTCACGACAGCGTCCGCCGCAGCCTGGATCGCGCCCGCCCGGCGCTGGTGAAGCCTTACACCGAATGGCTCACCGAAGACTACTACATCATCCAGCTCCGCCCCCTTTCCCCCAATGGGAAGCCGGTTTCCGCCCGCGACCTGATCGCCGCCCGCGGTGAAGAAATCGCCCAGGTCGTGCGCGGCGAAATGCTGCCCCTGGCCGACGACGAACGCAACGAAATCCTGCAATCCCGGCGCTCGTATTATCCCGAGGACCTGGTGGTGATCGGCTGGACCGCGGCGCTGATTTACGACACGCCGGAAGGCGCGCTCCCCGTCACGCAACTGCTGGAATACGCCAACTCGCAGTTGCTCGAATTCCGCTATTACGACGAGATGCTGACCCGGCTGCTGGCGGACGTTTACAGTTCGCTCGATAAGGGCAAGGGCGTCCTGGCGCGCTGGCGGCTGGCGCGCGAGGCCGAGCGCCTGAACACCATCCGGCTGGACGTGCGGGAGCTCACCGAGCGCGTGGATAATTCGATCAAGTTCGTCAGCGATATGTACTCGGCGCGCGTCTACCGGCTGGCCGCCGAAAAAGTCGGGGTCAACGACTACCGCAAGCTGGTGGACGGAAAACTCGATACCGCCGGCGATCTGTATCAGTTCATGGTGGACCAGTTCCAGCAGGGCCGCGCGTTTGTTTTGGAGCTGTTGGTCGTGATCATTCTGGTGATTGAGCTGGTATTCCTCTTCAGAGGGAAGCCGTGAAAGGCCGGCCGCTACAGTGGTCCCGCCAGTCCCAGCCCGGCCACCGCCGGCTCGGGCTGTTCTTCGAAGCGGAGTGATGAAACGCGCGACCTTACCCGGCGCGCCCGGCCGGCGGCTGCCAGCCAGGCTGCCAGCGTGACCGCCATCAGTCTCCCGAAGCCGTGGCGCAGGGCGTCGATCTCGATCGCCGTCACCACTTCCGACACGATGATCAGCAACCCCCAATACACGCCGAACATGATTTTGAGGTTGGCCTTGCCGGGCAGATAGGAGCAGGTGAAGGGTATTTTGTCGAAGCCCGTCAGCGCCAGTTCGATGATCAGCAGTCCGAACACCGTAAGAAACGCCACGTGGCACGCAGCTTTCGGCCACGGCCACACCAGCGGATAGATCCCTGCGGAAAGGACCACCACGGGCGCCAGCGCGAACCAGAGCAGCGTCTTGCGGCTGGCGGCCAGGTAGGCGCGGCCGCCGAACGGACCGGCCAGCCGAAACAGCCAGTTGGCTGGCAGCTCCATGGGGATCGAGAACGAAACGCGCAAGCCGATCACCAGAAAGAAAAGCAGGATCAGCGGGATGCCCAACATGGTCTGCTCGCGGCCTTCCACCGCGCCGAAGCCGTCCGCCCGGAAGTGGTACAACACGTAGGCCACTTGGCTGAATACGTAAGCCAGTCCCATGCCCGTGTAAATGGCCAGCAGCAATCGATGCTGGCGGCTGCGCGCCAGAGTGCGCCGGATGAAGTCCAGGATCGCCCGTTCGGATGCCTGGCGGCTGACGATCCGGCCTGCCGCGCGGACCAGCGCCAGCGGCCGGCCGGAGGGGACAATACCGGCTTGCTCGGCCGTGCGCCGCATCTGGCGCCGGTAAGCCAATACGTAGAAGATTGTGGCCGTAAGACCGGCCGCTATGGTACCGGCAATGGCGCGTTTCGCCAGCAGGACCTGGGCCGTCTCCGCGGCGCCGGTCATCGACTGGAACAATCCGAAGAACCAGTAGGAAGGCACCAGCTCGTACCAGATCCGGTTGCCCGGCGATACCGGTTCTTGCCGGCCGGCCAGCGGCGGCGTCAGGAAATACAGGGCCAGGATCGCGAAGAAAGCGCCCATCTGCAGAAAGCTCGACCAGCGCAGAAACCGGCCGTGCGGCAACAGGTGCAGCGCCGCGCCCTGCAATCCGATCAGCACCAGGAATACGAACAGGGACGCCAGCAGGATCACCAGCCAGTACGCGGCAAAGCCGCGGAGTATGCCGGCCACGCCCGCCGGGTGGCGCACGATCAGGAACGGGCAGACCACGCCCGTGAAGCAATTCGCGGCCACGATCGCGAGCCCCAGAGCGGAGCCGAGCGCGGCCAGCTTGGCGCGGAATATCGTGCGCGCATGGACGGGCATCACGCCCAGGATCAGACAGTCCCGCCGGTCCGGGAACAGGGCGTCCCACAGCAGTAGCGTGAACACGCCCACGATCGCCATGGTGGTGGAGATCAGGAATTCCTGGTCGCCCCAGGCCGCCACGCCGAGTTGTGCAGCCGTCAGGTGCTGATACAGTCCCGCGTATTTTGGTGTCACGGCCAGCAGCAGGACGAAGCTGAGCGCCGCCAGCAGCGCCGCGAACTGCGCCAGCAGCGCCGACAGATCCCCGCGCACGGACACGATATCGGTGTCGAAGAACCGGTACGCGAACAGCCGCATCAGCGCCCGAAACTGGCGCCGCTCGCCGCTCATTGCCGCACCACCTCGGTAATGCGGCGCGCCGTTTCGTCCGGATCCATATCGGTAACCAGTTGCGCGAAGCAGTCTTCCAGCGTGGGCAGCGCCATCAGATCGCGCAGCCGGTCGATAGGGTCGTTGGCCACCACACGTCCCTTGTGCAGGATCACCACGCGGTGACAGACCTTCTCGACCACTTCCAGCACGTGCGAGCTGAACATTACGGTTTTGCCCTCGGCAGCCAGCGACCGGATGAGGCTCCGCAAAATCATGGCGGCGTGCACGTCCAGGCCGGAGAACGGTTCGTCCAGGATAATCAGTTCGGGATCGTGCAGGATGGCCGCGCAGATCAGGATCTTCTGCCGCATGCCTTTCGAGTAGGACGAGATCGGTGCGTGCCGGTCGCCGGCCAGCGAGAACAACTCGAGTAGCGCATTGATCTTCGAATGGAGGCCGGCCGCGGGCAAGTCGCGCAGCTCGCCCGCCAGTTCCAGATATTCCGCGCCGGTCAGGTGCGGGTACAGGTACGGCTCCTCCGGCACGTAGCCCAGGATGCGCTTATAGGCGACCAGGTCTTCATCGATCGGCCGCCCCCGATATAAGATCTGGCCGTCGGTGGGCTCCAGCAGCCCGGTGATCATTTTCACCGTGGTGGACTTGCCCGACCCATTGGGTCCCAGGTAGCCGGTGACTTCGCCCCGCTGTGCGATGAAGGATACTCCGTCCAGCGCCAGGACTCCCGGATATCGCTTGGTCAGTGCACGCACTTCCAGCATCAGACCGTTAGACCGGCTCTTGGATGGGAAAGTTCCCGTCCGTCACAGGTGCAGGCGCTTGAGAAACCGTTTGAAATCAGGGAAAAACTCAGGGAACAGGTTACCGAATCCGGCGGCGCTTATGCTGTTGGCCCAATTGATCGCCGTAGCCGATAGGTTTCGGCTGGGCGCCGGGTAGTAGACGTTGGAAAGGCCCGCCTGCACGCCGCTGCCCAGGATGTTCGCCCAATTGGCGGTGGAACCGCCGGCATCGGTCCGTGTGACAAAGGCCCGCGTGACGGCATACCCGAAGCGCGACCAGAAGCCGTGCTTCTCACCCCGGCGTCGATAGCGCGTATCCTCGTGCAGTATCGAAGCCAGCACGTAATCGCTGAAATAGTTCTGGCTCACATTGTCGGCCGCGGCCGCGCCGAAGCGTTTGGCCAGGGCAGCGCCGCCGGCTCCGTACTCCGGGTCGGACCGCAACGCTTGCGATACTCCCGCCGTGGCCACGCTGGAAATTACGAAAATGGGGGCGAGCGTTTCGTTCTTGAATGTATCCCACTTGTCGTAGGAGGACGCGGACGTGGCGGGTGGAACGCTGGCGGCGGGCGAGGCAGACGAGTCCTGCGCGCGAACGTGCGGCGTCACGCCCAGGATTGCGGCCGCCATAGCCAGATAGGGAAGGAATTTCACTTTCCTAGAATGCTTCAAATCGGGCCTCCATTGCACCTCACCTGCCGCCTCGTATCCCGAGAGCTGAATGCGCGGCATGATAGCCGCACATCCCGTGTACCGCTCCACCCGGCGGTGTGGAGGCTGAGCACAGATAGACACCCCGGAGCGGCGTCCGATGCAGCAGCCGCGTGGGCCGCAGCACAAGCTGCCGGAGGTCCTGGGACCCGCCGGTGATGTCGCCGCCTACCAGGTTCGCGTTATGTTGCTCCAGTTCTGCGGGGCCCATAGTATGCCGCGCCAGAACCAAGGCGCGAAAACCGGGCGCGAAGCGCTCAACCTGGGATTCGATGGCATCCGTCATATCGTTCTCGGAGCCGTTAGGCACGTGACAATAGGCCCACGCCGTGTGCCGTCCCGCCGGCGCGCGGGTCGCGTCGAACAGGCTCGGCTGCACCAGCAGGACGAACGGCTTTCCGGCGGCCTCGCCGCGTTCCGACGCGGCAATCTCGGCCAGCGATCCGCCCACGTGGACCGTGCCGGCGCGGGCGCAATCGGCCGCTTTCCAGGGGATGGGCGCGCGCAAGGCCCAATCGACCTTGAACGCACCCGGACCGTAGCGGTAAGCTTCCAGCTTGCGCCGGAATTCGGCCGGCAGCCGATCGCCGGCCATCGCGGCGAATTGCCGCGGCGTAACGTCGCAAAGGACCAGCGCTGCATCTTCCAGATCGTCGAGCGACCGGATGGGTTGGTTCACCACAATTTGTCCGCCGAGTTCCTGAAAGTAGGATGCCAGCGCGTTGGCGATGGCTTGCGACCCGCCGCGCGGAATCGGCCAACCCACCGCGTGTCCGGCGGCGGCCAGCACCCAGGCGAATGCCGACGTGCCCGGCGCTTCCAGCGGCAATACCGAATGTGCCGCGTTGCCCGCAAACAAGGCCTGTCCGCCTGCGGTGCGGAACAGCGTGCGCGCCAGCATGGCCGCCGGCCAGATCGCCAGCGAGCCGAACCGTGCCATCAGCCAGGGATGCGCGGGCACGCGGATCAGCGGCGCCTGGATCATGGGCACCAGTTCCCGCCAGCCCCGCACCAGCGGTTCGATCGCCCGGCGGTAGCGTCTGCCGTCGGCTCCCAGGCGGTCGCAAGTCTCGTCCAGCGATTGCGCCATGATGGCGGCCGATCCGTCATCCAACGGATGCGCCAGCGGTAGCGGCGGCTGGATCCATTCGAGGCCGTGCTCCGCCAGGGGGAACGCGCTGAACGCCGGCGAACTGACGGCCCACGGATGCACCGCGGAGCAGACATCGTGTACGAATCCGGGCAGAGTCAACGCCGCCGAACGCGTACCTCCGCCCACGGTCGGTTGCGCTTCGTAGACGGTTGTGCGCAGCCCGGCCTTCGCCAGGATGATGGCGGCGGTGAGCCCGTTAGGCCCCGCGCCGATGACATAGGCCTGCTTATGGCTCGGCATAGATGGGCGGGAAGTATGTCCCGGTGAGCTGGCGCGTCCACCAGCGCCCCGTCGCGGCGTGTTCGGCGGGCGTGGTGAAGTGGTATTCGTAGAGCAGCGCGCGCACGTAATGCGGCGGATGGTGCGGGAAAGGATTGCTGCGCAGAAGCGCCAGCACCGCCCCGTCGCCGGCCAGCAGCTTGCGCAGGAACGGCTCGAACCAGGGCTCCGCCTCGGCCTCCGAAAACGGCGCGAACCACATCAGCCAGTCCAGCCGCAGATGATACGGCGCAATCTGCGGCGGCATGCGGGAAAGGTCGCCAGGCTTGCCCTTGAACTCGTATTCGCGCCAGTGCGTGGCCGAAGTAATCACTTGATCGTCGGTTCCCTCCACGATCACCTCGTAGCGCGGCCGGGTGATCGATCCGAATGCGCCGTAGGTTCCCACCAGATGGAAACGATTGTAAACCGTGTTCATCACCTGGGTGGGCGAGAGCATATTGCGGATGGGCGCGATGCTCAGGATCGCCACCAGGATGCCCACGCCGATCGTGGTTATGCGGAACGCCATTGCCGGTGCGCGGAGGGCCGGTACCCGAACCGGCAGGAAGCGCGCCAGGAAGCGGTCGTCGAGCGTGCTCACCGCCAGCACCATGGTCAGCGCGTTGAGCCATGACAGGTTTCCGCCCGCGAAAATGAGGGCCTGGAACGCGATGGTGATCGCGCCTGCAATCGAGCGGATCGGCTGCGGCAGGAAGTAGGCGAAGGGCACCACTAATTCGGAGAAGTGATTGAACACTACGCCGGATTTGTGGAACCAGACCGGCGCCCAATGGAAAAACCAGCTCAGCGGGCCGGGAATAGGCTGCGTCTCATAGTAATAATTGAGGCAGGTCAGATCGCGCCAGCAGGGATCGCCGCGCATCTTGATCAGTCCCGCGCCGAACATGACGCGGAATAGCAGCCATCGAATCATCCACACCGCGATCGTCTGCGGCGTGGTGCGGCGGCTGCCCAGAAAGATCGCATAGAAGCAGGCTTCCAGCAGAATCGACTCCCAACCGAAGGCGTAGAAAATCTGGCCCACGTTGACGAACGAAATGTAGAGCAACCACATCAGCGCCCAGACAAGCATCGAGAGCCAGGTGCCGAAGCGGTCCGCGATACCGGCCAGCGCCATGCAAGCGAGCAGGACGCCGAGCCAGGCGGCAATCGTGAATGCGGTGTCCGTCGGAGCGAAAAAGAACAGGCTGGGCGAAGAGCGGAACGGGACGGCCTTGACGAGGTCCGGCACGGGTAGCAGTCCGTGTTCGCCGAGTAGCGGCTTGAACTCGAAGGCGGCGTTGAGAAAGGCGATCAGCAGGATGAATGCCAGCCCTCGTTGATACACCAGGCGGGTGAGCCAGAAGGTCTCCGCGCCGGTCCGCCGCATCCTCACGCCGACTTGATCTCCGTCCACAGCCGGTCGCGCAGCTTCTGCGTAGCCGCCGGCATGGTGGCGATCCATTGCCCGCGCGCCAGCGTCTCCGCCGTCGGAAACAGCGTCGTGTTGCGCCGCAACGCCTCCGGCAGCAATCTCTGCGCCGCGCCGTTGGCCGTCGCGGTACGCGATGCCTCCACGATCGCCGCCGCCACCGGCGCGCGCAGCAGATAATTGATGAACTGGTGCGCCAGCTCGGCGCGCCCGCTCTCCCGCAGGATCACGGCATTATCGCAATAGAGCGGAAAACCTTCCGCGGGATACGCGAAAGCCAGTTGCGGCGCGGCGTCGATCGCCTGCTGCGCCGTGGTGGCCCAGGAGTGCGCCACCAGGATGTCACCCGCCACCAGTTGATCGCGATATTCGGCATTCAGATACGCGCGCAGCAGCGGCTTTTGCGCGATGGCCTCGTGCTCCGCGCGGCGCAGGTCACTCTCGGCGGTGGAATTGTACGATAGCCGCAGCTTCAACAGGCAGGCGCCCAGCACCTCTTCCGGATCGTCCAGCATGGTCATGCGGCCCTTGAGCCGCGTCTCCCACAGATCCGCCCATGCCCCCGGCGCGGGCGCCACCGACCGGTTGTACGCAATACCCGTCGCTCCCCACATGTACGGGACACAGTGCTCCAGGTTCGGGTCCCAGGGCGGGCTTTGGAAACGCGGCTCCAGGTTTCCCAGGTTCGGCAGCCGCGCGTGGTCGATCGGCGCCAGCAGCCCGTACAGCCGCATCGGCAGAATGCGGTTGTGCGTCGGAAACACCACGTCCCAGCCGGAGTTGCCGCCCAGCACCTTGGCCAGCATCTCTTCGTTGCTCTCGTACGTGGCGTAGCGCACGCGCACGCCGAACTCCCGTTCGAAACCCGCCACCGTATCGGGCGCCACGTAGTTCGACCAGTTATAGACGTTCAGCCGCGGCCGGCCGCGCGCGCATCCCGCCAGGCCGGCGGCGCCCATCAGAAAAATCCGGCGGTTCACGACTCCCGCACCCGCTCGGAAATCAGTACCAATCCGCCGAATACCACCACGATCAGCGCCGATATCGCATTGATCACCGGACTCGCGCCCCGCCGCGCCATGGCATAAATCACCATCGGCAGCGTTTCGGAATCCACGCCCGCCACCATGCTGGTGATCACGTAATCGTCGAACGACACCGTGAGCGCCAGCAGCGCCGCCGCCACGATCCCGGGCAGCAGCGCCGGTAGCGTGACGTAGCGGAACGCCTGCCATTCGGTCGCGCCCAGGTCGAGCGCGGCTTCTTCGAGCGTCGGGCTGAACGTGCGCAGCCGCGCCGCAATCACGATTACCACGTAGGCGATCGAGAACGCCACGTGCGCCAGTATCACCGTGTGCAGCCCCATGCGCCAGTGCAGCCAGCGGAACGACCACTGGAACAGCGCCAACAGCGAAATCCCCATCACGATCTCCGGCGTCACCAGCGACAGATACAGCGAGCCGGTCAGCATCCGTGAACCGCGCTTCCACAAGCCGTACGCGCAGAGCGTACCGGCGATGGTGGCCAGGATCGTGGCCGCCACCGCGATGATGACGCTGTTCCAGGCGGATTCGGCAAGCTGCGGATCCTGAAAAATCGCGCCATACCAGTGGAGGGAAAATCCCTGCCACACCGTGAAGCGCGACGAATTGAAGCTGAACACCGCCAGGATGATTAACGGCACGTGCAGAAACAGGTAGACCGCCGCGGCGTACAATCCCAGCCAGCGTTTCATGCCAGGCTCCCCCGCTGCCGCCGCAAAACGAACAGCACCAGTGTCCCCACCAGGGCCATCAGCGCCACTGAGATCGCCGCGCCGAACGGCCAGTCGCGCGCGTTGGTGAACTGGTTCTGCACCACGTTGCCGATCAGCACCGTGCGTCCGCCGCCCAGCAGATCCGGCGTCAGGTACGCGCCCAGCGAAGGAATGAACACCAGGATGCTGCCCGCCGCGATTCCCGGCGCGGAAAGCGGTAGGACCACGTGCCAAAGCGTCGGCCACGGCTTGGCCCCCAGATCCGCCGCCGCCTCCGTCAGCGCCGGATCCAGCCGCTCCAGCGTGGCGTAAACCGGCAGCACCATGAACGGCAGATAGCCGTACACCAGGCCCAGCAACACGGCGCCGTCATTGTAAAGCAGCGGCAGCGGTGCGTGGATCAGTCCCAAATGCTGCAGCGCCGTATTGATCAGCCCCGTGTCGCGCAGCAGGAACAGCCAGGCATAAATGCGCACCAGGAAGCTGGTCCAGAAGGGCAGGATCACCAGTTGCAGGTAAAGATTCTTGCGCTTCCCGGATCGCGAAATGAACAGCGCCAGCGGAAAACCCAGCACCAGGCAGATCGCGGTAGTTTCAGCCGCCATCCCAAACGACCTGACCACCACCTCCAGGTACAGCGGATCCACGAGCCGCCGGTAATTGTCCAGCGTCCACGGCTGACCCAGGCCGCCATAAGCGCCGCGCGTCAGCAGACTGTACGCGATCACGATGGCGAATGGCGCCGCAAACAGTCCGATCATCCACACCCGGGCGGGCAGCAGGAACCAGGCGCGCAGGCGCTCCCAAGCCCCACCGCCGGTCACGGAAAGATCATCTCGTCGGACGGATTCCAGCACACGTGGATGGCTTCGCCGGAGTGGTACGTGCCGTTGTTGCGCGGGATCTCGGCCACCGTCTCCTCGCCGGATTCCAGCCGCGCCAGCACGTGTACACAGTTGCCCAGAAAGACCGAGCCCGTTATGGTGGCCGGACGGAAGCGGCCGCCGTTGGATGGCCGCGCGCGCGAGAGCCGTGTCACTTCCGGGCGCAGGCCCACGCCGTCGATCCAGTTCACCGCGCCCAGGAAGCCCGCCACAAACCGCGTGCGCGGCCGCAGGTAGACGTCCTGCGGCGTGCCCACCTGCTCGATCGCCCCGGCGTTCATCACCGCCAGTTGATCGGACATCGAGAGCGCCTCTTCCTGATCGTGGGTCACCAACAGGAACGTGATTCCCACCCGCCGCTGCATTTCCTTCAGCTCCAGGCGCATCTGTTTGCGCAGCTTGGGATCGAGCGCTGCCAGCGGTTCGTCCAGCAGCAGCACGTCGGGCTCGAGCACCAGCGAACGCGCCAGCGCCACCCGCTGCCGCTCGCCGCCCGAAAGTTGCGCCGGCAGCCGCGATTCCTTGCCTTCCAGCCGCACCAGTTCCAGGGCTTCCCGCACCCGTCGCGGGATGTCTCTCTGGTTCTTCCGCTTCAGTCCGAACGCCACGTTCTCCGCGGCCGTCAGGTGCGGGAACAGCGCGTAGTTCTGGAACACCGTGCTCACGTTGCGTTCATACGGCTTCTGCTCGTTCACTACCGCGCCGTTCAGCAGCACGTTTCCGGACGTGGGCGTTTCGAAGCCCGCGATCAGGCGCAGCGTGGTGGTCTTGCCGCAGCCCGAAGGACCCAGCAGCGAGAAGAATCCGCCGCGCGGGATCGCCAGCGAAATGCCATCCACGGCGCGATGGCTGGCAAACTCCTTCACCAGCTCGCGCAGTTCCAGAATAGACTCCATTTGACAAAAATGTTACCGCAAACGTAGCATCTAACGATGAAAAACTTTACGGGGATGTTGCTGGCCGCGTCGCTGGCATTGCCGCTGCTGTGGTCGCAGAGCGGCGCGGAGCTGTTTGAGAAGAACTGCGCGGGCTGTCACCAGGCCGGAAGTCCGACCCATGCGCCCGCTCCGGAGGCGCTGCGCCAGATGCCGCGGTCCCGGATCTTTGAGGCGCTGACCACCGGCAAAATGATCCTGGTGGCCGGGGCGCTGCCCGTGATGCAGCGCATGGCCATCGCCAACTATTTGGGCGCCAAGGAGCCGGAAGAGGCCAGCGGCGGCAAATGTGCGTCCGCCCCGGTGCCCCTGAAGGACCTGCGCGGTTGGAGCGGCTGGAGCACCGACCCCGAAAACAGCCGGGCGGTCGGCGCGGCCGCGGCCGGCCTGGATCGCGCGCGCGTGAGCCGGTTAAAGCTCAAGTGGGCCTTTGGATTTCCGGGCGCCACTTCGGCTTATGGACAGCCCGCGGTCGCCGGCGGCCGCCTCTTTGTGGGCAGCGCCGCCGGTACGGTCTATGCGCTGGACGCCAAGACCGGCTGTACCTATTGGACCTTCGCCACGGGCCAGACTGTGCGTACCGCCATCAGCCTGGCCCCCTACGCCAAGGGCGGCTATGCGCTCTACTTCGGCGATGCCCACTCCACCGCCTACGCCCTGGATGCCGATACCGGCGCGCTGCTCTGGAAGACGCGCGTGGATGAACACCCGTTCTCCCACATCACCGGCAGCCCGATGCTTTTCGAGGGCCGCCTGTATGTCCCGGTCTCTACCGGCGCTGAAGAGTTTGTGGCTGCGGGCGACCCGAAATACCACTGCTGCACCGCGCGCGGCAGCCTGGTGGCCCTGGACGCCCGCGACGGCGAGCGGCTTTGGAAAACCTACACGGTTCCCGAGCCCAAGCCCACCCGCGTGAATTCCGCCGGTACCCAGATGATGGGACCCTCCGGCGTGTCCATATGGTCCGCGCCCACCGTGGACGCCAAACGCAAAGTGCTGTACGTCGGCACCGGCAACGAGCACTCCGGACCGGAAACCAACCACAGCGACGCCGTGCTGGCCATCGAAATCGGCACCGGCAAGGTCCTGTGGTCCAAACAACTCACCCCCGCGGACCATTGGAACGTCGGTTGCGTCCTGCCCAACCAGGCCAACTGCCCCGAGAAGCCGGGCGAGGATACCGACATCGGTTCGTCGCCCATCCTGGTGTCGCTGAAAGACGGCCAACGTCTGCTGCTGGTCGGCCAGAAATCCGGTGTCATGTGGGCGCTCGATCCGGATGCCGAGGGCAAAGTCGTGTGGCAGACGCGCATCGGCAAAGGCGGCGTGCTGGGCGGCATCATGTTCGGCCCGGCGGCGGACGCGCAGAACGTCTACGTGCCCCTCTCCGACTACACCATCCTCGGCCCCACCCAAGGCGGCGATCCGAATATCGGCGGCGGCATGTTCGCGCTGCGCATCGCCACCGGCCAGAAAGTCTGGACCGCCCCGGCCGAAAAGCCCAAGTGCATCGGGACGCTGGGCTGCACGCCCGCCCAGATGGCGGCGGCCACGCTCATACCGGGTGTGGTCTTCAATGGCTCCATGGACGGCCATCTGCGGGCGTACGATACCTCCGACGGCAAGGTGATCTGGGACTTCGACACCTTGCCCGGCTTCACCACCGTCAATGGCGTCAAGGCCCACGGTGGATCCATGAGCGCTTCCGGCGCGGTAGTCACCGGCGGCATGTTGTACGTCAATGCCGGCTACGGCGCGCTGGGCGGCATGCCCGGAAACGTGCTATTGGCGTTCAGCGCTGAGTAGCGCGGCCAGCTTGGCGGCGGCCTCCCCAAACCGCAGCGTCGCTCCGTATTCCCGCGCGGCGCGGCGCATGCTTGCGCGAAGATCGTCATCCGCCAGGAGCGCGGCGATCGCTTCGCGCAGTTGATCCTCTTTCACCAGGCGGCCGCAGTCCGCCCGCATGACCTCGCGCGCCCCATGGTGATCCAGGCACACGGCCGGCAGTCCGGCGCGCAGCGCTTCCACCAGCGTTAGCCCGTAGCTCTCGTGCCGGGAAGGGAAGACGTACAGATCCGCCATGGCGAAAAACCCCTGTTTGCGTAAGCCCGTCACGTGGCCCGGAAAGATCACGCGCGTGCGGTGCAGGCGCGCCGCCAGCCTGGCGAGACTCCGCCGGAACCGCTGCCCTTGCATGTACGCCGCCTCGCCGCAGACGAACACCCACAACGGACACGCCGGGAAATCGGGACGCCGTTCCCACTCGATGAGCGCCCGCAGCAGCGCGTCCTGACCCTTCTCCGGCGAGATGCGGCTGAGCGTCAACAACACCTGGGCGCCGTCCGGAACGCCGTACTCGCGGCGCAACTGGCCGGCCTCGGCGGCGGCCGCGGCATCGTCCCCGCCGCCCTCGGGCGCGCCCCAGGGGAGCACGTGTATCTTCTTCGCCGCCGCCTCCGGATAGCAGCGCCGCAACAACTCGCGCATGCTCTCCGACGGCACCACCACCGCCCGCGAGTAGCGCAAGCTGTCGCGCTGTTTGGCGAACACCAGCCCGGCCATGCCGCCGAAACGCAAGCGCTCGTACCACCGGACCAGCGTCTCCGGCGCCACCAGGTTGCGCCCGTACATGGCCGCCACGTAGGCCACCACGTCCACGTGATAGATCGTCACCAGATCGTAGCCGGACTCCGCCAGGCGCCGGAAATCCGGTCCTTCGGAAATATCGTTGATCAGCACGGCCACCGCGGTCGGATCGTGCCGCAGCACTTCGGCCGTGGCCGCCGCCTCGAAACGCCGGCAGAATTTCGCGTATTGCCGTTCGCCAAAGCCGGCGAGATCCCGCCCGGATGGCGCGCCGCCGCCCAGAATCGCGGGGCTGACCAGCTTCACGGCGAACGGCTCGGTGCGCGACCATTCGCGCATCAACAGCCGGCACACCGCCGCGCCTCCGCCCAGAGGCGCCGCCTCATCGGCAAAGCCGTGCGCGGCCAGGTACAGCACCGTCGGCGTCATCGCCCTCAGGATCCGCCCTTACATCTCCTTGCCCGCGTACAACTCCTCGATGCTCTCCCGGAAATTCTCCAGCACCCGCCCGCGCCGCACCTTCATGGTGGCCGTCAGTTCCCCGTCCTCGATGCTGAAGTCCCGGCCCAGCACGCGGTATTTGCGGATCTGCTCAAAAGGCGCCAGTTGCTTGTTCACCCGCGCCACCACCTTCTGGATCTCTTTCTGCACCGGCTCCGCGTTGGCCATCTCCGCGGTGTTGGCGCCCTTCAGCGTGTCCATCCCTTTCAGGGTCTCCGCCACCGCCGGATTGATGGTGAACAGCGCCGTGAGATACGGCAGGCGGTCGCCGATCAGCATGATCTGGCTGATCAGCGGTTCGAACTTGAACAGGCTCTCCACCCGCGAAGGATGAATCTTCTTGCCGGTCGAGGAGACGATCAGCTCCTTCTTGCGGCCGGTAATAAAGATGAAACCCTCGTCGTCGATGAACGCGATATCGCCGGTATGCAGCCAGCCATCCCGCAGGACTTCGGCGGTGGTCTGCGGATCGCCCACGTATTGCGAGAAAAGGCTGGCGCTCCTGATCAGCAGCTCGCTGTCCTGCTCGGCGATGCGCAATTCGATGCCTGGCAGCGCCTTGCCGATGCTGCCCGCCTTCGGCATGTCCAGCGGGTTCAGCGCTACTACCCCGCCTTCCGTCAGGCCGTAGCCTTCCACCAGCGGCATACCGATGGCTTCGTAGAACTCGGCCAGATCTTTGCTCAACGGCGCGGCGCCGGAAGCGGCAATCTTTATGCGCCCCCCAAAACGGTCGCGCACCTTCTGAAAGAACAGCTTGTCCGCCATCCGCCACGGCACCCGGATACGCGCCGGCACCGCCTTCCCCTGGTGCCGGTAGCTGGCTGCCGCCAGCGCCAGGCCCAACCCGCCGTAGAACGCGCGGCGCGCCACCGCCGGCCGCTTCCGCAGTTCCGTGCAAATCGTCGAATAGATGCGCTCCCACATGCGGGGCGGCGCCAACAGCATGGTCGGCCGTACGGCCCGGATGTCCTGCGGCAGCTTCAGCAGGCTTTCGGCAAAGTATACCGGCGTGCCCATCCGTATGGGGACCATCTCCACCACCACGCGCTGCGCGATATGCGCCGAAGGCAGAAACGCCACCGTCGAATCGCTGGGTCCGATAGGCAACACCGTGGGCGCCGCATCGATGTTCGACACGATGGCATGGTGGGTGACCAGGGCCATCTTCGGTTCGCCGGTGGCGCCGGAAGTCAGATAAAGAACGGCATGATCGGAAGGCGTCACCTCGGCCTTCAGGCGTGCCACCAGCCCGGGCTCTTCCGCCAGCGCCTGCCGTCCCCGGGCGCGCAGATCATCCAGCGACAGCCCGCCGTCTGCCTGCCCGGTGAGCAGGATCCGCGGCATCTCCGGCGCGTCGCACAGCATCTCGAGCGTCTTGGGATCCTCCACGAACAGCGCCTTCGCCCCGCAGTTCTTGATGGTGCGCACCAGGTCCCGCGCCGGATAGCTGGGATACAGGGCCGCCGCCACGCTGCCTGCCGTCAGAATGCCCAGGTCCGCCAGGTAGAATTCCAGCCGCGTCTCCGAGTCGAGCGCCACCACATCGCCCTTGCGAATGCCGATCGCCCGCAGTCCGGCCGCGATCTCCTCGGCGGCGGTCTTGTATTGGTTCCAGGAATAGGTCAGGTATTCGCGGGGCCCGTCTTTTTTCGGGATGGGCTGATGCAGGGCGGGCGCATCGCCGTACTGCGCGGCGGTCTCTTCCAGGACCTGGTATATCGTGCGCGGTGGCATTCCGCCACATGCTATCAGATGGCGGGGTCCGCTGGCGCGGCGCGGAGCCGCAAACTCCGCCCTGTTACTGCCAGTTCAAGATGACTTTGCCGGACTGCCCGCCCGTCATGGCCGCGAAGCCTTTCTCGAACTCCGTGTAGTGGAAACGGTGCGTGATCACCGGCGTGATGTCCAGCCCCGACTGCAGCATGACCGTCATCTTGTACCACGTCTCGTACATTTCGCGGCCGTAAATGCCCTTCACCGTCAGCATATTGAAGATCACCGTGCGCCAGTCGATGGCCATTTCGCCCGTCGGAATGCCCAGCATGGCGATCTTGGCGCCGTGGCTCATGTTGGCCAGCATGTCGCGGAAGGCCGCCTGGTTGCCGGACATCTCCAGGCCCACGTCGAAGCCTTCGGTCATCCCTAGCTTCTTCTGGATCTCCGGCAGCGTCTTCTGGCCGGCATTCACCGCCTCGGTCACCCCCATCTTGCGCGCCAGGTCCAGGCGGTATTCGTTGACGTCCGTGATAACCACGTAGCGCGCGCCCGCGTGCCGCGCCACGGCCGCGGCCATAATGCCGATGGGGCCGGCGCCCGTGATCAGCACGTCTTCCCCCAGAACCGGAAATTGCAGCGCCGTGTGGACCGCATTGCCGAAAGGATCGAAAATCGCGGCCACGTCCCGGTCGATGCCGTCATGATGACGCCAGATGTTGGTCATGGGCAGCGCGATGTACTCGGCGAATGCGCCGTGGCGGTTCACGCCCACGCCCGCCGTGCGCGCGCACAGGTGCCGCCGCCCGGCCAGGCAGTTGCGGCAGCGTCCGCAAACCACGTGTCCTTCCCCGCTCACGATATCGCCCGGGTAGAAGTCCGCCACGTTGGAGCCCACCTCCGCGATCTCGCCCACGAATTCGTGTCCGATTACCAGGCCGACCGGTATGGTCTTGCGCGCCCAATCGTCCCATTGGTAGATGTGTACGTCCGTGCCGCAAATGCCCGTGCGATGTACCCGGATCAGAACATCGTTGATTCCTATGCGCGGCCGCTCGACCTCTTCCAGCCAGAGTCCGGGTTCGCTCTTGCTCTTGACCAGTGCCTTCATGATGAATCTCTATGGTAACTTGCCGGGCGCCCCCATGTGACGGAAACGAGCTAAGTTAGTCCAACAGGTAGGAAGCACATGTCAACCCGCAGGTGGGCCACACTCGCCGGAGCATTCCTGGTAATCGGTGCATACCCGGCGCTGGCACAGGATGCCAGTTCCCAGATTCGCAAAGAAATCGGCCGGCTTCAGCAGCGGCTCAAAGACAAACCGGCGTCGGCCTCCGGTTTCGCCGGCCTGGCCGATACCATCGGCGGCGATCTCAAGTCGTCCGCCGCCGCCCTCGATGCCGGCCGGCTGTATCTCAGTCTCGAAACGTTGCGGCGAGCCTCGGATCTTCTCTCCGGCCTCGAAACCGTGGCCCAAAAAAGCGCGGATGTCGAGAAAGGCGGGCTGGCGGCTTACCAGGCCGTCTGGGACGCCGAGAACCGCGACTTGACGGCCTTGGACCGGGAGATGGCTGCCCAGCCGTGGGACCATGCTCCGGCAGCCGTCCGGGCCTTGGCCGAAACCGCCCAGGTGCAGGCCAAACCCCTGCTCGAAGGCGGGCTGGGCTTCGCCAACGCTACCGCTCCCAAGGACGGCGTCTTCTACCTCGGCCAGGCGGCCGGCGAAGCCCAATTTGCCCGCTTCTGCGCGACCCTGCGATTCCCCCCGGGAACGGTCCCCCGCCCGCGGCGATCCCTCGCGCCCGAGTTGCGGAATCTGCAAGAGAAGACCAACGCCGCCTTTGTGCCGCCGCGCTCCATCGATCTGCACTCGCGGTTCATAGCCCTGAATTCGACCCTCAAACTGGCACAGGAGCTGGAATCCGCGAAGCTCTACGACGGGGCCCTCTATGAGTACCTGGACGCCATCCGCCATTTCGCCATGTTGGACGCCGCTCCCGCGGACGCCGCGGCCCCATCCGGATTCGAGGCGGATCTCGCCCGTGCCCGCGACCGTCTGGCCGCCGCCCCGGGCGACCAGTCCATAGCCCGGGCCTTCCTGGAACGTGCCGAAACGGCCGCCAGCCCCGAGGAAATGCGCTCCGCGCGCGTGATCGTCGATCGGGTGCTGCCGGCCTACTTTGCCGCGCTCCAGCCGGCCCAGGCCTCACCGCTGCCGCCCGGCAAGTTGATCGACATCACCCTCGTGCGCTGGCCTTACACTTGAAACATCTCCGATCCGGCAAGTTTGCTGGTACAGGAAGTGGCGGCCCGGTATTCCGGTAAAGTGAGGTTTGTCAGTGAGAACTTCGGCGCCTCCAAACTGGCTGAAGAGTATGGAACCAAGGGCTACCCGGTCGTGTTTGTAGATGGAGTGTTGGTGGCCGTCCCCCGCGATTTCGGCTACTTCCGCGAGGTCGAGGGCCAGGGACGTTACGCTCCGTGGCGGAGCGCCGCCAGCCAGGCAAAGTTCAAAAACGACCTGGTCCGCATGGTCGATCTCATCCTCGCCGGCAAGAAAGACGTCGTCAGCCGCGAACATGCCGATGCCGGCGCCGCATTTCAGGAGATCGCCGCGTTGCCCCGGTTCTCCCTGAATGATCTGGCCGGCAACCGGCTGACCCCCGGCCTCTTCGCCGGCCGTGCGGTCCTGGTCGAATTCTGGGCCACCTGGTGTCCGCCCTGCCGCTCCACCCTGGGCTGGCTGGGCGAGATCCAGCGTAAGTACGGCGATCGCCTGGCGGTGCTCGCCTTTGCCGTCGAATCGCCTGAGGACCAGGTACGCTCGATCGCCGCATCGTCGAGCCCGGATCTGCGCTGGGCTATTACGGATCCCGGCACCGCCGAGGCGTTCGGCGATGTTACCTCGGTCCCCACCATGTTCCTGTTCGATCGCACCGGCAAGACCGCACGCGTGATCTACGGTGCGGCTCCGGATATGCACCAACAGGTCGGAAGGATCCTGGATGGGCTGGTGAAGTAGCTTACGCCTGCTTCGCCGCCAGGTCGCCGATCACCGGCAGCGCCACCTTCGTGCCCTGGTAGGTCTTGACCAGCATGTAGACCCACAAGGCCACGCAGGCGAGATTCAGCAACCAGCTCATCCGCCACCAGAGTCCCCAGGGCAGGACGATATCGAGCGCCCACCAGGCGATGATTACGGCCACATTCAGAAAAATCGACTGGAAAGCGTGGAAACGAATGAGCTTGTTCTTGTTGTAGGGTTCCAATACCAGGAACACGATCCCGGTGATCAGGCCCAGCAGATAGCAGAGCGCCGCTGCTGTATTCTCGGTCAAGCCCGCCGCCGCCGGCTGGACCGTCACCGGTGCGGCGGACGAGTCGACCGCCTTCCCGCATTTTGCGCAATAACGTCCTTCTACCTCGGCGCCGCAATTCGGACAAAACGCCATAGTTCCTCCGCTCCCTGCCTTTTCTTAAGCTGCCGGTCAGGTACGCGGAATGCCGATGAAAAACACGGCACCGCCCAGCACCGCGCCCACGACTATGGGGATCCTACCCCATCCGACCATGGTGGCGCCCAGGCCGATCAAGCCGCCCATGGCCATGCCGACCAACGTCACCAGCAGCCGCCGCAACATAAATTGCTATGCTCAATAGTAGCTATGCTTACTGGAATTGTCATCTTCCCGCACGAACCGTTTGGCTTTGAATCGACAAAAACTTTCTAGCGGCTGGCACGGCGGCTGCTTCCCAGCGATTCATCACCTGTTATCCACTGTAAATAGGGCCCTTATAATATACTTGACAATGGCACACTAAAGATTGATAATGAGGTTGTGCTAATACGCGGCATTAGGAGGCTTTCAGAAACATGGGAAAGATTATAGGCATCGACCTGGGAACCACGAACTCCGTTGTGGCGGTGATGGAAGGCGGACAACCCACCGTTATTGCGAACCAGGAAGGCAACCGCACCACGCCCTCGGTCGTGGCCTTTACCAAGAGCGGTGAGAGGTTGGTGGGCCAGGTTGCCAAGCGCCAAGCCATCACCAATCCGGAGAATACGGTATTCTCCATCAAGCGCTTCATGGGACGGCGCTACAACGAAGTCACCGAAGAGATGAAGATGGTCCCTTACAAGGTCGCCGCGGGCGAGTCCAACGACGCGCGGGTCGATATCAGCGGCAAGAAGTATTCGCCGCCCGAGATCTCGGCCATGATCCTCACCAAGCTCAAAGAAGCCGCCGAGGCTTACCTGGGCGGCAAAGTCACGCAGGCCGTCATCACGGTGCCGGCGTACTTCAATGACGCGCAGCGCCAGGCGACCAAGGACGCGGGCAAGATCGCGGGCCTGGAAGTCATGCGCATCATCAATGAGCCCACTGCGGCGGCGCTGGCTTATGGCCTCGACAAGAAGAAGAACGAGACCATCGCGGTCTACGATTTCGGCGGCGGCACTTTCGATATCTCCATCCTGGAAGTCGGCGAGGGCGTGGTCGAAGTGAAGTCCACCAATGGCGACACCCACCTGGGCGGCGACAACATCGACCAGCGCATCATGGACTGGATCATCTCCGAGTTCAAGCGCGAGCAGGGCATCGACCTTTCCAAGGATCAAATGGCGCTGCAGCGGCTGAAGGAAGCGGCGGAAAAGGCCAAGATGGAGCTCTCCACGCTGCTCGAGTCCGAGATCAACCTGCCGTTCATCACCGCGGACGCCACCGGTCCCAAGCACCTGACCATGAAGCTGACCCGCGCCCGCTTCGAGCAGATGGTCGAAGATATCGTGCAGCGCTCCGTGGGTCCCTGCAAGCAGGCGCTGGCGGACGCCAACGTCACTCCCAACCAGATCGACGAGGTGGTCCTGGTGGGCGGCCAGACGCGTATGCCGCGCATTCAGCAGATCGTGCGCGACCTGTTCGGCAAGGAGCCGCACAAGGGCGTGAACCCCGACGAAGTAGTGGCCGTCGGCGCCGCGGTGCAAGGCGGCGTGCTGGGTGGCGAAGTCAAGGACGTACTGCTGCTGGACGTGACGCCCCTCTCGCTGGGTATCGAAACGCTGGGCGGCGTCTTCACCAAGTTGATCGACCGCAACACCACCATCCCCACCCGTAAGAGCGAAACCTTCTCCACCGCGGCCGACAATCAGCCTTCGGTCGAAATCAAGGTGTTCCAGGGCGAGCGCGCCATGGCGCAGCACAACCGCCTGCTGGGCGTGTTCCAACTGGGCAACATCCCGCCGGCTCCGCGGGGCATGCCGCAGATCGAAGTCACCTTCGATATCGACGCCAACGGTATTCTGAACGTCGCGGCCCGCGACAAGGCCACTAACAACGAACAGAAGATCACCATCACCTCCTCTTCCGGCCTGTCCAAGGACGAGGTCGAGAAGATGGCCAAGGATGCCGAATCGCATGCCGCCGAGGATCGCCAGCAGCGCGACACCATCGAGACCCGCAATCGCGGCGATGCCATGATCTACAACGTGGAAAAGACGTTGAAAGAGCATCGCTCGAAGATCAGCGACGAAGAGGCCAAAAACATCGAAGACGCCATCGCCGAGACCCGCAAGGTCATGCAGGGCAACGATCTCAACGCGCTCAATGCGGCCATCGACAAGCTCACCACGGCCAGCCATAAACTGGCCGAGGCCATGTACAAGTCGGCCTCCCAGCCCGGCGCCGGCCCGCAACCCGGCGGCGACGGCGGTCCCGGCGCATCCGCCGGCGGCCCGCAGAAGGGAGACGATGTGGTGGACGCCGAGTTCGTCGACGTAGACGACAAGAAGTGAGAAAACGTCGGGTTATGGTGGCGGGACCCACGTCCCTCCCATAACCCGCCGGCCGTCAGCTACCATCCGCCATGGCCAAGCACGACTATTACGAAACGTTGCACGTCGCCAAGGGCGCCAGCCAGGATGAGATCAAAAAGTCTTACCGCCGGCTGGCGCGCAAGTATCATCCCGACGTGAATCCGGGCGACAAAGCCGCCGAGGAGCGTTTCAAGCAGGTGCAGGAAGCCTACGACGTGCTGAGCGATTCCAAGAAGCGCCAGGTCTACGACCAGTACGGCTTTTACTCCGACAACATCCCTGCGGGCGGTGCGGGCCCGGGTGCCGGGCCGCAGCCCAACATGAATTTCGACAGCTTCGATTTCTCGGATTTCTTCCAGGGCGCCGCCGCCGGCGGCCGCCGCGCACCCGGCCACACGGGCGGCGGCTTCCGGGATATCTTCTCCAACCTGTTCAACCGCGGCGAGGCGCCGCCGCAGGCGGCCCCGGAAAAGGGCGAGGACCTGGAATACTCGCTCAATATCGACTTCTGGCAGGCCATCAAAGGCACCCAGATGCGTCTGAACATCACGCGTTACGATGTCTGCCAGACCTGCCACGGCGCCGGATCGGCCGGCGGCCAGACCGTCGCCTGCCCGGAGTGCAACGGCTCCGGATCGGTTTCCCAGATGGCCGGCGCTATGCGCTTCAACCTGACCTGTCCGCGGTGCGGCGGCGCCGGCAAACTGAAGAACGCCTGTCCCACCTGCCAGGGCGAGGGACGTATTGCGCACAGCGAGACCGTCGAGGTGCGCATTCCGCCCGGGGCCCGCAGCGGATCGCGGCTGCGCGTGCCCGGCAAAGGCAACGCCGGGTCCATGGGTGCGCCTGCCGGCGATCTCTACATCACCACGCGCGTGGAGGACCACCCGTACTTCCACCGCGAGGGCGACGACATACAAATCCGCGTGCCGGTAGCCGTCTGGGAAGCCGGCCTGGGCGCCAAGATCGAAGTGCCCACTATCGACGGCCGCACCTTGCTGAAGGTGCCGCAGGGCACCCAGAACGGCCAGAAGTTCCGGCTGCGGGAAAAAGGCGTCTTCAACGCGCGCACCGGCCAGCGCGGCGATCAGATCGTGGAGATCGCCATCGAGACGCCCAGGGCCCAGGACGAGCGCACGCGCGAGATTCTGCGCGAGCTGTCCGGCCTGCATCCCGAAGATCCGCGCGCGGATCTCTGGGCGAAACTATAGAGGCGCATATGCGAAAGGCACGGTCGAAAGCCTCCTACATGATCTCCTCGGTGGCGGAACAGTACGCCATCCACCCGCAGACGCTGCGCCTTTACGAAAGAGAAGGACTGCTGCAGCCTTCGCGTAGCGAAGGCAACACCCGGCTCTACACCGACGAGGACCTGGAGCGGCTGGAAGTCATCCTGCACCTGACGCGCGAGTTGGGCGTCAACCTGGCCGGCGTCGAGATCATTCTCAATATGCGGGAAAAAATGGCGGAGATGCAGTCGCAGATCGAGGAATTTGTCAGCACTCTCAACCGCGAATTGGTAGCCAGCCGCAGGTCGCCTGCCCGCGACGAGAAGCACTCCCTGATACCGGTGGTCGATTACTCCGCGGCCGGGCCTGCGCCCTCGCGCCGGGGACGCGGCCAGGGCCAGCCCGGTTAGATCCTTACGCGTTGGTGCTCAAAGACCACGAACCGGGATAATATTGCGTGTCCGGTTGGCCGGTCTGCAATCCGGCCTGTTGCAGTTGCTGCAGGGAATAATAGCGCTCCGGCTGGATGCCCTTAACCGTACCCTGGTAGCCCGGCACCGTGTAGGTATCCGGACCCACCTGGTTGGCCCGCGAGATGAAGATCGGCTCGGGCCCCGAAGACTGTCCCGGCCCGCAGTAGCCGAGTTGCGCGGAAGTGTACGTCACGCCCTTGTAGGTGACCGGTCCCGGATCCGACCAGTACGCCGCGGTATCGATGGGCTGGCCGGAGGCCAGCCTCTGCGCGTTGTTTAATGCCAGCCAACCGTCGAACTGCTGCTGCGCTTGCACTGTCGGAATGCCCGGCAGTTGCGCGGTCACCAGCGCCGGGTCCATGCCGGTATGCTCGGCAAAGGCGTTACCCGCCTGGTTCGCCAGCGCCTGCATGTAAATCTGATCCGGGCCGTAGGCCCAATCCGGCGAGTAGATGGTCGGCGCTCCGTCCGCTGGCTGATAGGAGATCTCCGCGCTGGCCGCGGCTGCGCTGGCCTCGGCGGTACCCTGCGCCGGGCGTTCGTAGTAGCTGCCCAGGAAGCCTTCGATATTCGGATCGCCCAGTGTCGGCGTGCTGTCCGCCGCGCTTGGCTCGGAACTGGTGTTGGTGCTGGCCGGCGCGGTCGCCGCGGCCGCCGCGGGGTCGGTTTCCGCCACCGAGCCAAGCACATTGTTAAAGTCCGACTCCGACGGGGCCGGCGGCGCTCCCGGCATCCGGGCGTGCCGCATGGCCTCCAAACAGTTGCTGTACACCGGCTGAATCATACTCTTTCTCCCGCCGCGCCGCCGTGCCAGCAGCGCGCGCATCAACGAAAAGCAAGTGAGTAGCCGAATCGCCCGCCGGCTCCATTTGCCTGAAAAAACAAAGGCCAGGGCGCCCGGAGACGGTCTGCGGGCGGCCGCCGGACGGCGCAATTTTGACGTGGCCCGCGGCCCCGTCAGGATTTTGACGCCGCGGAATTCCCGCTAAAATGAAGGAATGAACAAGGCGCTTTCCGCTATCGTTATCGCGACGGCCCTGTACGCCCAGACGCCGCCTCCCGGAAATGGAGCGCCGGAAGCTGTCCGGACCGCACCGCCGGAAGTGGACCTGGCACTACGGACCCGGGTCACCCAGTTCTACCAGTTGGAGACCGAGGGTAAGTATCACCAGGCCGAACAGCTTGTCGCCGAGGACACCAAGGACCTGTTCGTGGGATCGAGCAAGCCGTCTTACCAGGGGTTTGCGATCGAGACCATCCGTTACTCCGACGACTTCACCCGGGCTCAAGTCGTCACTCTGGTCAAGCGCCAGATGCCGGTGGAAGGTTTCATGGGACATCCCCTGACCAGTAAGCTCCCCAGCCGCTGGAAAATCGAGAATGGACTCTGGTGCTATTACGTGGACCCCAAGACCGATATGCCGCCCACCCTGCCCGGGCATGGCGGCCCGCCGGGTGTGCCGTCCTCCCTCGCACCCGGCATGCCGCCGGGAGCGGCCGTGACGCCGCCCGCGACGCCGCCCGTGGCGCCGCCAGTCAGGACCGTGCCGGTCGGCCCCGCGCCTGGCGTTCCGCACGCACCCCCGGCACTGACCAGCGCCCCCACGGTGCCTAAATTGCTAACTGCCAGTAAGCTGGCAGTCGATCTGAAGCCTTCCAAGGCATCGTCGGAACAGATCGAGATCACTAACCCGACACCTTTTGCGACCGTGCTCCAGTTGTCCGACCCCAAGGTCAAGGGACTGACCGTGAAGCTGGACCGCACCACCTTGAAAGCCTTTGAAAAAGCGCAGCTCGATATTCAATGGAGCGGCGCCAATGCGAGTCCCTCGCGGCCGGTGGTCGTGGCGGTCAGGTCGCAGCGGACCAACCAGATCATTCCCGTCAAGGTGACGTTCAAAGACTGAACGGCGGCTATCTCCGCCGCGGGCCGAACGCCACGACGTCCTTCGGACAGCCTTCCTGCGTCATGAGCTTGAAATGCTCGATGAAGCGCGCGGCCAGGCCGTCGTACTTGCGCACGTAGTCCTCGCGGCTGGGCCAGGTGGATGCCGGATCCAGAATCGGCGATGGCACGCCGTCGCAGCTCTTGGGCACCGCGAAGCCAAAAACCGGGTCCTCCCAGTATTCGGCTTTCAACAGCGCGCCGCTCAACGCCGCCGCTAACAGCGCGCGCGTGTGGTGGATGCTGATGCGCTTCCCCACGCCGAACTGCCCGCCGGTCCAGCCCGTGTTCACCAGCCAGCAATGCGCCCCGTGCTTGATCAGCTTCTGCTTCAGCATCTGGGCATAGACGTAGGGATGCTGCACCATGAACGGACCGCCGAAACACGCGCTGAACGTGATCTGCGGCTCGATCCCCAAACCGATTTCGGTGCCCGCGATCTTGCTGGTGTAGCCGGACATGAAGTGGTAAATCGCCTGGTCCGGCGTCAACTTGGAAATGGGCGGCATCACCCCCGAGGCATCGCAGGTGAGCAGCACGACGTTGGCGGGATGCCCGGCCATCTTCTCCGGCAGATGGTTGTCGATGTATTCGAGCGGATAGGCGCCGCGCGTGTTCTCGGTCATCGTGTCGTCGTTCAGGTCGATCCGCCGCGAGACCGGATCGATGGGCACATTTTCGAGGATGGTGCCGAACCGGCGCGTGCAGCCGTAGATCTGCGGCTCGGCTTCCGGCGACAGGCGGATGACCTTGGCGTAGCAGCCATCCTCGAAATTGAAAACGCCGTTGGGACTCCAGCCGTGCTCGTCGTCGCCGATCAGGTGGCGCGCGGGATCGGCCGAAAGCGTGGTCTTTCCGGTGCCCGAAAGTCCGAAGAATAACGCCACATCCCCGTCCTGCCCCACGTTCGCCGAGCAGTGCATGGGCAGCACGCCGTCTTGCGGCAGCAGGAAATTCAGGACGCTGAAGATGGTCTTCTTGATCTCGCCCGCGTACGCCGACCCGCCGATGATCCCGGTGCGCTCGGCGAAATTGATGATGATGAACGTCTCGGTGCGGGTGCCGTCCACGATGGGCGACGCCAGAAAGCCCGGCGCGCAGATCAACGTGAATTCGGGCACGTGGCGCTTCAACGCGTCCGCGTTGCGGATCTTCAGAAACATGGTGCGCGCAAACAGGCTGTGCCAGGCCTTTTCGGTGATGACCCGGATGGGCAGACGGTGGTCCGGATCGGCGCCGGCATACAGATCCTGCACGAACACGTCGCGCCCCTGCAAATAACCTTGCAGGCGGGCCAGCAGCGTGCTGAAGCGTTCCGAATGGAAAGGCCGGTTGTATTCGCCCCACCAGACGTTGTTTTCGGTGGCGTATTCCCGCACCACGAACTTGTCGGCCGCCGCGCGCGCCGTATGCTTGCCGGTGTTGACGATCAGCGGACCCAGATGCCCGACCCGGGCTTCGCCGCGAAAGACGGCTTCCTCGTACAGCGATCCGGTGGTGAGGTTCCAATACGCCTTGTGCAGGTTCTTCAGGCCGTGATTCTCCAGCCCGAAGGCGCAGGCATTCTCGCTTGCCTCGGCCACCGCGGGTGAGGGGACATCCATGTACGGGTTCATAACCAGTCCCTCACCAGCTTGTGGTCGCCCAGGTACAATTCGTTCGGCGCGCTGGGATCCAGGGCCCACTGGATTCGCTCGACGCCCTCCTGGATCTCTTTGAGCGCGCCGCAATAGCTCAGCCGCAGATGTCCTTCCATCCCGAACTCTTTGCCGGGCACGGTCACCACCCGCACCTTCTCCAGCAGCAGCCGCGCCAGTTTGCCCGAGTCCTTCTGGAAAGCGCTGAAGTCCGGAAAGCAGTAGAACGTGCCGTCCGGCTTGGCCACCTGCAGGCCGTCGATCGCGCGCAGCCGTTCGATCATCACGTTCCGGTTGTTCTCGAGCGTCTGCCGCAGGCTCTCCACCGGCGACTGCACGCCATTCAACGCGCCGACCGCCGCCCATTGCGAAGGCGCGGCCGCCCCCGAGGTTTGCTGCGACTGGATGGTGGCCATGGCCTGGATCAGTTCGTGATTGCCGATGGCCCAGCCGATGCGGAAGCCGGTCATGGCATAGGTCTTGGAGACGCAGTTGATCACCACCAGCTTGGAGCTTTCGGTATGGTTGCGCGAGAACTCGTAGCAGTTGGCCGCCGCCTTGCCGTCGAACACCAGCCGGTTGTAGGTGTCGTCCATGATCAGGTACAGGCTGCGATCTTCGCAAAAGCGCACCATCTCGGCGATGAAGTCGCGCGAATACATCACCCCCGACGGATTGTTCGGGCTGTTCAGAATGATGGCTTTGGTGTACGAACCCACCGCGTCGGCGATCTCGTGCATGGTGGGAGTGAAGCTGCCGTCTTCCGCCGTGACCACTACGGGCACGCCGCCGGCCAGTTTGACCATTTCCGGATAGCTCACCCAATAGGGCGCCGGAAAGATCACTTCGTCGTGCGGATCGAGAATGGCGTGCAGCAGCACCATGAGCGCCTGCTTGGCGCCGCTCGAGACGATGACGTTCTCCGGCGGCACCAGCTTCTGGTAATGCTCCTCCGTGTAGCGTATGATCGCTTTCTTCAGGGCGGGGATGCCGTCCGGCGGTGTATAGCGCACTTCGCCGGTGTTGAGCAGCGCCGTACAATTCAGGATTGCGTCGACGGGCGCTTTGCTTTTGGGCTCGCCTCCTCCCAGGTGGATGACGGGCTCACCCTTCTCCCGGAGACGTGCGGCGATCTCGTTGAGCTTCAGGGTAGCCGATTCGGTGATGGTTCGCGCAAGTTGGCTGATACTCATTTGCGTTATTGGAGAAAACCGTACCTTTTTGTGCAATTATAACAGCGTTGTTTCCCGTTTGCCCAAGAAAGAATCCGCGGCTGGATGGCGCTACCCTGCAGCGGGCCTTCCTACTGTATAATCACCTGCATGAAGCGATTGGTCCTGTTGTCTGTATTGCCCCTGGCGGCCTTCGCCGAAACCTGGAACGGCACACTGGTGGATGCCATGTGCAAGAAGAAGGACCTGGCCAGCCATACCACCAAGTGCGCCATCTTCTGCGCCCGCAGCGGGTACGGCCTGGTGCTGGCGGACGGCAGGTTCCTGAAGTTCGACGAGGCCGGCAACGCCAAGGCCCTGGCTGTGCTCCAGGCCACCAGCAAGGAAAAGGATCTGAGAGCGAAGGTCACCGGAACGCTGGACGGAGAGACCGTTCAAGTGGAGTCCGTGGCGCTCGAATAGACCGCCGAGTGGCGCTTGCGGATCTCGACCCAGCCGGGGAACACCGGCGGATTTTCCAGCCAGACGAGCATCCAGGCAGCCATCTCGTCCTTCTGCGCTTTCTTCTCGGCACTGGTTTTGGCGCTGCCCGCGATGAACCGCGCGCGGTCTTTGGCGGCGATCACCTGGCGCCGGCAGTAGCGCGCGCGCTGCCGGTCGCCGGTGCGCATCGCCTCCGCATACACATGCAGCATCTCGTGGAGATCATGTTCCAGATCCGCAAACGACTTCTGCCGGATGCCCGCGTACGGCTGCGCGAACGGCAGGCCGGTGGCCCGCAGCAGATCCCGCAGATAGCTCTCGGAGATGGGCGCCAGTTCGCTCAGCGCCGCGCGCCACTCCGTTTCGCCGATTGCGGTGATCGCCCGCGCCGCCAGCCATTCCCGCAGCGCCTGTTTCCGCGAACGCCGCGGCGATTTCAGCGGTGCGTCCATTTGACGGGGTCGCGATTCGTGTAAATTGATAGGAGAGGATGCACCGTTAGAACCCCCATGAAAGCGTTTTCCGGTGTGCCGGCAACTTGTCCCGGCGGCGCGCGCCTCGCTGGTTTTCACCACCGCTCATGAAATCAGCCTATACTGTCCTATTGGCAAAGGCAAAACGTCAACGATGAAACGTCGTGTCGTGATCACGGGTATAGGGGCGGTCAGCCCCAATGGAATCGGAAGAGAGGCTTTTTGGGAGGCCAGCCGGAAAGGCATTAGCGGCGTACGGCGCATCACTCGCTTCGACCCCTCCTGCTTCGCCGTGCAAGTCGCCGGCGAAGTGGTGGGATTCGACGAGTTCCAATATGTCGATCCCAAAGACCGTCAGCATGTCTCCCGCGTGGTGCCCTTGGGCGCGGCGGCGGTGGCGGAAGCGCTGGCGGACTCCGGCATCGACGCCAGCGCGATGAGCCGGGACGAGCTCCGCCAGGTCGGTGTCATCGTGGGATCGGGCGGCGGCAGCCAGGAGTTCACCGAAGAGCAGTATCGCCTGTTTTACACCGGCAAGCAGAAACAGTGCAGCGTCTATACCATCCCGACGTCCACCATCGGGACCCTGGCCAGCGAAGTCTCCATGCGCTTCGGCTTTCGCGGGCTGAGCCACATCGTCTCGACGGGCTGCACTTCCTCCACTGACGCCATCGGCTACGCCTACCGCAACATTCAGGCCGGCGTATTGGACACCATGATCGCGGGCGGCGTGGATGCGCCCATCGCTCCCCTGATCCTGCGCGGGTTCATGGTGATGCGCATCATGAGCACGGCCTGGAATGCGCAGCCGCAGCGGGCCTCGCGGCCCTTCTCGCGCGACCGCGACGGTTTTGTCATCGCCGAAGGCGCCTGGTTCTTCGTCATGGAGGAGATGGAGCGCGCGCGGGCGCGCGGCGCGCATATTTACGGCGAGGTGGCGGGCTACGGTTCCACTTGCGAGGCCTACCACCGCGTGCGCCTGGAAGAGTGCGGCGAAGAACCGGCCCGCACCATGCAGATGGCCATGGAAGAAGGCGGCATCGCGCCCGGCGACGTGCAGTACGTGAACTACCACGGCACCGGCACGGAACTGAACGACCGCATCGAGACCCGCGCCATGAAACTGGCGTTCAACGGACATGCCTACAAGCTGCCGGGATCGGCGCTGAAGAGCCTGATCGGGCATCCGCAGGGCGCCTGCGGCGCGGCCGGGATCGCCGCCACGCTGCTGGCCATGCGCGACGGCGTGGTCCACCCCACCATCAACGTGGATGAGCCCGATCCCCAGTGTGACCTGGATTACGTCCAGGATGTCGGCCGCCGCATCGATATTGAACACGCCGTGGCCAACTGCATCGCCTTTGGCAGCAAGAACTCGGCGTTGCTGTTGCGCCGCGTGTAAGCGCCATTTAAACAGGCGATGTCGCGGCTCCGGCAGCGGTCATGGCAGGTGGCGCAGTTAGCCGGGCGCTTACGAGTCCGCTTCGGATTTCCGGTGCGCGACCTCTTCGTTGTAGATCCGCGTCAGGCGCTCGATGCGGTCCACCAGTCCGGCGCAGATGACGTCCGGCGTGAGTTCGGCCAGCGCCTCGTCGGACAGTTCTTCCAACTGCGCGCGCCAGCCCATCTCTTCCCGCTCGTTGTAGATTTCTTTCTCCAGGATGGCCTGCGCCTTCAGGTTTAAACCCGCCGGAATCAGGATGCGATACGCCCGTTGGATTCTGGGACGGGATTGTGGCGCCGCCTCCTCCATCGTCACGTAACTGGGGATGCCGGCGCCCTCCAGCACGTCCCGCGCGGCCGCCACCTCATCCGAAGTACGCCCCTCCGGATAGTCGGGAAATTCGCAGGCGCAGGCGGCGCTGTCGATCCAGGCCGGCGCGGCGCCGTCCACCAGGTCCTCTGCGTCGTCGGGGACCTCTTCCCGGTCCGCTGGAGGACTGCTGGCGACCGGCGCGGGCCGCGCGGCGGCGGCCTTCTGCCGTACGGCCAGACCGCGCCGCGCGCGCTCCTCGTCGTAAAGCATCTGCGCTGCCTCGACCAGGTCATTGCGGTCCACCGCCGCCAGCGCCTCGTCGGACAGGGAAGCGTAATGTTGTCGCAGGAATTCCCGATCGATAGCCAAGCGAAACGCCGCTTAGGTGAAGCTCCGCACCGCGGCGGCTTCGTCGTCGTGCACGTCGAACACGGTATAGAGTTTCGTGATCTGCAGCAGGTCTTTCACGCGCTTGGTCAGGTTCAACAGCTTGAGCTGGCCGCCCTGATTCGTCACGGTTGTAAAACCGGATACCAGCTCGCCGATCCCCGAGCTATCGATGTAGGAGACATCTCCCAGGTTTAACAGGATCTTCTTGTGGCCCTTGCCGACCATGTCGCGCAAGGCGTCGCGCATCGCGCTGGAGCCCTCACCCAGGGTGATCCGCCCCGCCACGTCTACTACCGTCACGTCGCCAACTTGTCTTTCGCTCAGCTTTACGCTCACAGAAATATGCCTCCTGGCTCGCCAGCGAGCCGATCTTCACTTTTACTTCGACACCAGATGTTTGACCAAAGTTACCTCGGTGCCGCCCGGTTCCAGGCGCCGCACCTGAAAATCGTCCATGAAGGCCTTGATCAGGAAAATACCGCGGCCGGAATGGCGCAGCAGGTTCTCCTGCGCCAGCGGATCCGGCAGGTTCTCGTAATCGAAGCCGTCCCCCTGATCGGCGATCCGCACCACGAATTCCGTGGCGCCCTTGGACACCGAGATGTGCACCTTTTTATGCGCGTTGTACCGGTTGCCGTGGACCACGGCATTCACCATCGACTCCCGCACGGCCATGGCAATTTTGTGCAGGTCGTCTTCCGGGACTCCCGCCTTTTCGGCCTCCAGCAGCGCCAGCTCTTCAGCGCTATCCACACTGTCCAGGGTCGAATCCAGAAGCCGCTCGATGGTCTCTGTCTCGCCGTGCGAGTTCTTTCCCATAGTCAAGGCGCCGCGGCGCATGGCCAAGTCGAAGGGCTAGAATAAATTACCGGAGCGCTGAAAGTCAAGACGGACTAGGGCGGCCCGGGGTTGCCGGCGCCCTTGCCGGGGTCCGGTTTGCCGGCCTTGCCGGCCGCCGCCTGGGCCTGTTCATTTCCTCCCGCCAACCGCTCGTATTCGGCAAGCTGCAGGCGCATGCGCCCGGCGTCATCCGCGTCGGACGCGTATTGCAGGTAGACCCGCAAGTGGGCGGCCGCCCCGGCAAAATCGCGCCGGTGCGCCAGGATCACCGCCAGCACTTGTTCGCGCTTGGGGTAGCGGTGATCGGGATCCGCCTTCTCGCCGGCGCGCGCGCTTTTCTCCGCGGCTTCCACGCGGTTCAGCTTGAGGTTGGCCATGGCGTTGTAGAAATACGCCGCCGGGTGTCCCGCCGAATCCAGTTCCAGCAGCCGCTGGGTGGTGTCCGCCAGTTCCCGCCAATTTCCGGCATTCAAAGCCAGTTGCGTGATCTGCTCGTAGGGCCCCATGAAATGGGAATCCGCGGCGATGGCCTTATCGTAGGACTGCCGCGCCAGGTCCGCCTCCTGACTCTGTTGCTGGACTTTTCCCAGCTCGTACCAGGCTGCCGCGAACTTCGGATCGACCGTTACCGCCTTTTGAAACAGCTTTCCGGCGTCGGCCAGTTTGGCCTGCCGGACCGCCTGCAAGCCCTTGTCGTATGCTTTGCGGGCGTCCTTGGGCGCTTCCAGCGTGGTGACGCTGACGACCGTGCCGGGGTCCCCGGAGATCCGGTGCAATACGATGGTTCCCACATGGGGATCATCCATGATCCGTCTCTCGCCCAGGGGCACGCTGTCGGACCGATAGCCGGCCAAAACGGCGCGCAGGTCACAGCTCGCTAATTGGGAGTCCGGCAGGTTATATTGGGTCGGCGCCGACAGGCCGCCGGCCGGGCTGCCGGCAGCCGCGCCGGGCAACCGTTGCGCCCCCAGCGAGCCGGAATCCTCCTCGCTGGCATCCTGGTTGACCGTAGCGGTATGCCCGAGTTGAAAGCTGAACTCCCCTCTCTGGTCGGTGTATGCCAAGGCCCGGGGAGCGCCGCCGCAGACCCGTTCTATGGTCACCGGTTGGGGTGGCGGCGTGCCGTCCTCCAGGACCACTTTGCCGGACAGGTACAGGTTGCGATTCAATACCGCAGCGGACGGTTGACCCAGGGAATTAGCGGCGCTCGGAGGAATACTGCCGGGAACGCGCGAGCCGCCTCCCCCGGCAATCGGCGGTTTCTGGGCGAGCGCTGCCTGGAAGGCAATTGCAATTCCCGCGGCCACCCAGGCCAAACGCATGAATCACCACCGCCTTTCGTTGCCATTATACAGCCGGACGCGCGCGGCCATCTAATTTTCGTAGCGGCGGCCCGGCTTTCATACCGAAATCTGGAGCGGCCCAGCCTTTTTGGCCCATTCGAAAGAAGTTAGGAAACGGCACGCGGTTTGCTCACTCTCCATGGGGGTAGTTGAGGTTTTTGAGCTTTGGTGCGTTGCCTCCTTTTGGGCTTTTTGCGCTCCCCGCTGTGATCCACTGGTTGCAGCGGGGCATTTTTTTGAGCCCGGTCTGCTAAACTGGGCTTCTCCCGCCATGCCTAAGTTCTACGCGCGCTGGATCTCCGCATGGGAGCATCGGCTAGCCACACGTGACACCAACCGGGTCGTGCGCCCCTTCGAGTGGGGCCTGGATTGGCTGGGTTTGCCGCCGGCCAACGGCAATTCCCGGAACTGTATGCGGGAATTCGTCCAGAGCGTTCTGGCCGACTCGGACGGCTTCTTCGCCTACGAGACTCCCCGGGATTACCGGCTGAACGGAGCGGACCTGACATTCACCAGCCCGCTCGCCACCCCTTATCCGGAGAACAACCTGGTCCGGGCGGCGTTCTTCCCGGCGCGCCGGGACACCGATCGTGCCGTGCTGGTGCTGCCGCAGTGGAACGCCGACGAACAGAGCCACCTGGGACTTTGCCGTCTACTCAATCGTTTTGGCATCACCGCGTTGCGCCTGACCCTGGCCTACCACGGCCCGCGCAAACCGAGCGAGACCGCCCGCGCCGACTATCATGTTTCGAGCAATCTCGGGCGCACCATCCATGCTTCCCGGCAATCGGTGATCGACGCGCGCGCCTGCCTGGATTGGCTCGCCGCGCGCGGCTACCGGCGCCTGGGCATTCTGGGCACCAGCCTGGGCTCCTGCATTGCCTTTATCGCCGCGGCACATGATCCGCGGATCGAGGCCGGGGTCTTCAATCACGTGTCCATGTACTTCTCCGACGTGATCTGGACGGGCTTGTCCACCGAACACATCCGGCAGAGCCTGGCCGGCCAGCTTACCCAGGACCAACTGCGGGAATACTGGTCCGTGATCAGCCCGGCCTCCTACCTGGATCGGCTACAGGGACGGGATTTGAAGAGCCTCCTCATTTGGGCGCGCCACGATTCCACTTTTCTGCCGGAGTTCTCCCAGCAGGTGCTCGCATATTTTCGCGGACGCCAACTGAATCACGAAGTATTCACGCTTCCCTGCGGACACTACACCACCGGTCAATTCCCCTTCAACATTCTGGACGGCATGGTCATGTGCCGGTACTTAGCACGCAATCTGTGAGGGTACATATTGTTTCGCTTCCATATATAGTAGGGCGCAAGAAAATCGTTGACAGAATGGCGACCCGCTTGTAGGATTGAAGTATCACTGGAAAAGGAGGTGGTCCAGAATAATGAATGACAGTAGACCGCGCGAGGTGGCCGACTTCTGAGTCGACCGTTCTAACGTAGCCGGCTTCGTCCAGTGGCGAAGCCAAGTTCCTGTGGACCGGCTGCCTCTCGCGTGCGCCAAGCCTCAGGTTTAATTCGTAGGCTACCTTGACCCTCGAGGGTGCGTATGGGATTTGCGCACCTTCGAGGGTTCGTCGTTTTTTGCTATACTGAAATTTCTCCCGAAAGGATCCCGTTTCCCAATGAAAACCGGTATTCATCCTGCGTACAACGAGCTCAACGTCATCTGCGCGTGTGGCCACACCTTCAAGACCCGCTCCACGCACAAGGGCGACATCCGCGTGGAAATCTGCTCGCATTGCCACCCGTTCTTCACCGGCAGGCAGAAGCTGGTGGATACGGCGGGACGTGTGGATCGTTTTGAGAAGAAGTACAAGGCTACGCGCGGCGCGAAAAAAGCGGCGCAGCCGGTGGCCTGACAGTCTTACTTCACGGTCTTACTTCTTAGAGTCCTGCTGCCGGCGTTTGTCACGCTCTTCCCGCATTTTGGCGTACTCGGCCTGCTGGCCCTGGTCCAGGATCGCGTTTACTTTCCGCGCGTGCTCGTCATCGATGGCCTTGCGGGTATCGTGTATGCGCTGGCCGGTGAAGTCGGAGATCTGCTGGAGTTGCGCCACCTGTGCCTGGCTGAGGTGCAACCGGTTTTGCATCTCCTGGATATACATCCGCCGCAACTCGGCGTGGGACGGGCGGCGGTTCTGGACGACGGCGCTCACGGAATTGGCCATGTACAGCCGCACGGCGAACCCGCCTACCACCGCACCGCTCACGAAAACCACGGCAAGATAGAGCAGAGTGGCGAGGTTGGATCGGCGCATCACAGTTCATCCACCGCCACTTCGGCCAGGTCCGGGGTGTCTTGTGCGTGGCTGGTCATTACATCCACGTAGCTTTCCGCTGAGAACAGCGAGCTATGCCGGTGGGGAATGTAAAGGTACGCCGCCATGGCCATGGTGGCCACCGCGGCAGCCGTCACGAAGGCACGCGCCCAGTGTCCCAGAAAGAACACCGACCGCTGGCGCTCCTCGATTCGCCGCCATAGCTCGGGCATGAAATTGACGGAGGGATCCGAATCCGGGCACGCTTCGCGATAGGCCCGGAACAAGGCATCCAACTCGCTCTCGCCGCCTCGATCAGTCCAATACATACTCATATTCCAGCTTTCGCCGTCCCTTTCGCGCTGGCTTCGTCACCACTGCCTTCAAACGCTTTCAGGACCCGTTGCCGGGCCCGGAACAACCTGACCTTCAACGCATTTTCCTTGACTTTGTAGATTTTTTCAAGCTCCTTCAAGGAAAGCCCTTCCACTTCTTTCAACGTCAGCAGAATCCGGTCGGCCTCCGACACCGTATTCAGCAGGGCGTCCACCATTTCGGTGATCTGCTGGCGCTGCCTGACATCCTGATCGACCCGGCCTCCCTCCATGGCGTCCGCCAGCATGACCTGCTGCTCCGAGAGGTCCGACATCCGCGATTCCAACCGCCGCCGCTGCTTCCGGAGATAGTCATAAGCTGCATTCACCGTCAGGCGGTACAACCACGGCTCAAAAACCGCCGCGGTACGTAGCTGATCCAGCGAGAAATAGAGCCGGAGGAATACTTCCTGGGCGACATCTTCCACATCCTCAGGCCGCGAAATCAGCCGCGCGATGGTCCCCAGGGTCCGTTTCCGGTATGCCAGTACGATCTCGTTGAACGCGGGGGCGTTGCCTTTCTGCGCGCGTTTTATCAGTTCAAAATCGACCAGCATGCGGCCCCGGCCCGGTCCGCATCAGAAGCACTTTGGCTTCCGAGTGTAGAGGCGTACCGGCAAATATCCAGGTTACAAGGCCTTGACAAGAAAGGCAAAGGGTCCCACCAGCGGATTGAAACTACCGGACCGGCGCTCCCCACTGCATCCCCTGCCGCAGGCGGGCTTTCAGCACTTTGCCGCCGGGATTGCGGGCCAGCGGCTCCTGGCGCAGCACGACGTATTGGGGCACCTTGAAGTCGGCCAGCCGCTGGCGGGCGAATGCCAGGATTTCGCCGACTTCGGGCAGCGGGCCGGGACGCGGCACGATCACCGCGCCCACCTTCTCTCCCATCATCTCATCCGGAACGCCAACCACGGCGACTTCGTACACCGCCGGATGCGCGGCCAGAGCGCTCTCCACCTCCACACAATAGACATTCTCTCCGCCGCGGTTGATCATGTCTTTCTTGCGGTCCACGATCTGGACGAAGCCGTCGCCGTCGATACGCGCCAGGTCGCCGCTGTGAAGCCAGCCTGCGGAGAAAGTATCGGCGGTGGCTTCCGGCTTGTTCCAATAGCCCTTCACGACATTTGGGCCGCGGATCAGGAGTTCACCTACGCCGCTCTCCGGGTCGGTTTGGAAGAGTTCGAGGTCCACCACCGGCGCGGCGAATCCCACCGAATCGGGACGTGTGTGCGCATATTCGTGGGGCAGGAAGGTGGCCACGGAAGTGCATTCGGTGAGGCCGAATCCATTGCCCACGCGCGCTTCGGGAAAGACCTCCATGATGCGGCTCACCAGCGCGGGCGCGATGGGCGCGCCGCCGTACATGACCCACTTGACCGGCCGCGTGTCGAGGTCCGCAAAGTCCGGCTGATTGAGCGCCAGCCAATAGATCGCGGGAACCGACACGAGCAGGTTGATCCGCTCGCTTTGGATGGCCGCCAGGAAGGCGCGGACCTCGAAGGCCGGCAGGATGACGGTGGTACAGCCCAGTTCGCACATGGGCAGAAGCTGGCTGTTGCATCCGGTAACGTGGAACAGCGGTACGGAGACCAGGTTCCGCACGCCGCCACCGGTGGGGAGCACGTTGCAGCGCCGGCAGGTTTCGATGTTGGCCAGGAAGCCTTCGTGGGTGGTCATGGCGCCTTTGGGGAAGCCGGTCGTGCCGCTGGTGTAGAAGATGGCAGCCACATCCTGCGGCTTCCAATGCCCGGCGACGAACGGCGCTCCGTCGGGTAGCGGCTCTCCCGGCAAAAACACGAAAGCGGACCCGGAATCCGAAACCACGTAACTCACTTCCGGCTCGCTGAAGCGCGTGTTGACGGGTACCACGATGGCGCCGGCCATCTGCGCGCCGAAGAATGCCAGGCACCAGTCGAGGCCGTTGGGGAGGCGGATGGCGGCACGGTCGCCGGCGCGGATGCCTTGCGCGCGCAGTCCGCCGGCCACGCGCGCGGCCCGGTCCCAGAGTTGGCGATACGTCACCCGCTCAGCGCCGACTTCCACGATCGCTTCGGCATGCGGCGTCTTTTCGACGGTGGCGCGCAGCATCTCGATCAGCGACGCCGGACGGTTGTCGTAGTGCGCGATGCCGAGCGAGTCGCGCGTAATGCCGCTCTTGTCGAATGGCTCGATCATCAATAGGCTCCCTGGTTTTCAAAAATGCGCACGGGCTCTCGCTGTGGAAGTTCCAGTTGGGTGCGAGCGGAACGGGGCGGCCGGGAATCCAGCCGTTGAAGCGGGCGGCATGGTGCGAAAGCACCGTCCATGGGGTCCACGGACGCAGTGGATCTGGGCCATGTCGGATTAGTATATATCGTCCGCGGCACTCTTGAATCAATCAGGGGGCGGGTTATGCTGAGTTGTGATGGATCACGCATCGTACGCCGTGGCAGTCCTGATGGGTATGGGTGCCTTCCTCGCGATAGTGGCGCTGGACCTCCATCGCCGGCGCCTGGCGTTTTCGCGCTTATTCCGCTTGTCGCGGTTCGCGATGTTGGACCTGATGCCGCCCGCCCTGGCTATTGGCCTGGCAGTGGCGCTGGGCGTGACCCTTTATCCCGAGGTCGCGGACCAGGGTGTGGTGCACGTGCGCTCCCCGATGGCGATCGCCATGGTTCTTTGCCTGGCGGTTTTTCCGGCATTCTGGACGGAGGGCCGCAAAGGAATTCAATTCCAGCGCCCGGCCGGGCTGCTCACCGGCGAGGGGCTCATCTTCATGGGGGCGGCTACCATCTTAGCGGGACTTGTGGGGAACGCCGCAGGCAGCCGCGCGGTGTGGTTCGCGCTTCCATCACTGGCAGCCGGCGGGGCGCTGATTGTAGCCGTGGTGCCGCCGTTCCTGAAAAAGTACGAAGGGCTGCGAATTCTGGAACGAATCGCGGTAGAGGACCAATTCTCCCAGCCCGAATACACGCCTCCCACGAGCGAGTGTCCCCACCCGGAATTATGGAGAATGCTGGACTCCCAGACCACGGAAGTGGAAGTTTTGGACTTTCTGAAAACGCTGGTCACGACCATCAAGCCGAAGGTCGTGGTTGAGACCGGCACATTCCTGGGTCACGGCACCGTTAAGCTGGCGGAGGGCGTGAAGGAGAATGGCTTCGGCAAAGTCATCACCATAGAGTTCGATCCCGCGATTCGCGCAAAAGCATTGGAACGCTTCCAGGCCTCCGGGTTAGGCGCCTGGATCGAATCACGGCTGGAGTCCAGCCTGGAGACGAACATCGAGGGGACGATCGATCTGCTGTACAGCGACAGTCATCTGGCGAATCGCGAGGCGGAGATCCGCCGGCTGCTGCCGCAACTGGATCCCCGCGGCATCCTGGTGGTGCATGATGCCAGTTCGCATTTCAAGATCGTACGCGAAGCCGCCCTTCGCCTGGAGCAGGAAGGTCTGATTTCCGCCGTGCTCCTCTCGACGCCGCGCGGCGTGGTGGTCGCACAGCGGCGCGAAAATCGCAAATAAGCATGGAATTGGCCGGAGGCGGAAGCGCGCTCAGCCTCCCGTCCGCGGCGGCAGGCCGTTGGTCAGCAGCACCTTGCCGCCGGAGGTGTCCAGGATCTGGAAACTTCCCTTGCCCAGAAGACTGTTGAAGCGCGGAAGCTGATCCGCTTTGGCCACCAGGTAAAGGCGGCGGGGCTGAGGCCACAATGCCCGCAGCGCCTGGTCATCGATGAAAACGGGCGGCGCCTGGGGGGCGTTCGAGCCATACTCGAAGTTGTTCCAGCGGCCATTCAAGAGTAACTCCGGCTGCTGGGTGTAGAAGGCGATGGATGAGAACGTGTAGTAGTGATGATCGACGATGACTTGACCGGGAGGGTTTTTCCGGATCAGTTCCGCCAGTTTGCGCGAAGACAGCAGGGGATCGAAACGCGTCAGGGCCAGGCGCGCGCCCTGGAAAAAGAGGATCATCATCAGCGCGGTGGAAATGTACGTCCGGGCGCCCTTGCCTTTCATCGCGCCGATGGCGCCGACCAGAAATGCGGCACACGCGATCGCGAGCGGCGCGCGCAGGTAGGCAAACGAGTCCAGGGTGAGGTCCTGCATGTGACCCATGGATAGCGAGTAGGCCTTTGGGTGCCTGGTAAGGGCGGCCGTAATATCGCCAGGCGCCGGAGTGTGCCAGACGGCGATCAGGATAGCCGCGGCGGCCAGGCAGGCCATGCCCGTAACGCCGCAGAGCAGCCTGGTTCCCTTCCGAATCCAAGCGGCGTCCGCCGTCATGGCCGCGGCCAGCAGAAGCGCCAGCGCGGGATAGCAGGGCATCGAGTAGTACTCCTGCGTGGTGGAGAACATGAAAAATACCAGGACCAGGCCAACCTGGCACAGCGCCATGAGGCGCGTGCGGGATGCGCGATCCACCGGTTTGAACGATAGCCGGGCCACGGCCGGAAAGTATACGCTCCACGGAAAAAGCCAGATCAGGTGGAGGAGCAGGAACCAGAGGCGCGGGACCGTGTTGTAATCGCGCGGATATCGCAAGTTGAGAAAGCGGAGTAACTGTTCGTTGACGAAGTAGAACCACAGAAAGCCGTGATAGTGCCCCGCCATGCTCTTGAGCGTCCATGCAAAATAGGGCGGATTCCTGATTGTGGCGAGGATGTGCCAGGGAGCGGCGATCAACAGGATGATGCCGGTCCCCGCCACTGGATGCAGCCGCTTCCACGCCTTCCAGGAGAATAGCTGGCGCGTGAAAAACAGGTACAGTAGCCCCGCGCCGATCGGAAAGACGATCGCCACCAGGCTCTTCAATAAAAGCCCCAGCCCCAGGCTGGCCGCGAACACGTAGGCCCACGTCCGGGGGTGCGGTTCGTTTTCATCAAAGACCCGCAGAAAGGCCCACAGGGCCAGGGCGATGGCGAAGGTGAGCATGACATCCGGAATCAGGATGCGCGTAAACAGCCAGAGCCCGACGCAGGTTCCCATCACCAGCCCGGCATAGAAACCGGCGCGCCGCGAAAAGGCCCACCTTCCGATAGCCCCTGTCAACCATGCCAGACCCATAGCGAACAGCGCCACGGGGATGCGCGCCGCCCAGTCATGGACGCCGAAGACCATGTAAGACAGGGCTATCAGCCAATAGATCAGCGGGGATTTCTCGAAGTATACGACGCCGTCAATTCTCGCAGTAACCCAGTCACCCGAACTCAGCATGTTGCCGGCGATCTGAGCCTGTACCGCATCCACGTCGTCCATCAGTGACGGCGGCGAGACAATACAAGTGAGATAGATCGCCGCTACGATCAGCAGTACCCCGCTGAGAGAGATGAACCACGACTTATCGTTATCAAGATCAAACAACCTGCGGACTCCTGCCGGCCGCGCGACGCTTGACACTTAGCTCTTTCCCAGGAACACCAGGGTAACACCTATGGTGACCAGCAGAATGCCGAGCCAGCGCCCGGAACCTATGCGCTCACGAAGGAATGCCGCGCCCCCGAGAGCGCCGGTGACATAACTGAGCGCAGTCACTGGGACAACAAAGCTGACATTGTAGGTCGTCAAGGCGGCCAGCAGAGCGAAGAAAGCCACGGCCATCATACCGACCCCCAACCACATCCAGGAGACGCGTAAAGCCTTGACAATCAACCGGGAGATATCGGCGGGGTGGAAGCTGGGCACTTCCCCGACGATCTGCATGGTACGGGAAACGCACAGCTCGCCGAGGGTGCCGGCGATCACGATCAGGCCGAAGATTATGTAGTGTGCCAAGGTCTAAGACCGCTCCGCCGTGCGAGGATTGGTTTGGCCCACGACAAATACCCCCAGGCAGATAATCGCAATACCCGCCCAGCGTAAAGGAGAGATTCGCTCGCCCAGCATCAGATACCCGAATAAGGCGACCACGCCATAGGCGAGAGAGGAGGCCGGCTGTACGAAGCTGTAATCCGCCATCGACAGCACCAACATATAGGCCACGAAGAAAGCGATGAGGGAGGCGATACCCAGCCAGATCGATCCGGAGCCGAAGACTTTGAGGCCGGTCTCGAGTAACTTCGACAAAGGCCATATGGAAACATCTCTGACATGTTTCATGCCTCTACCCAACAGGGCATTGCCCAGAGGCCCGGCGATCACCATAACCGCAATCAGAAGATATGTTCTAAAATGGCGAGGTCTTTGAATTGTCAATCCAGTCTCCCTAAGTTGCCGTAAACGTCGGCGCGCGGTTGAGTGGCAGGCGAAACCGCCAGATCCGCCACGCAGGACCATTTTAACCGTCCAGCGCGGGTTCAGGCAAAGCATCAGGCAAAGCAGCCCGGCGCCTGGGGCCCGCCGCACCTGCGATAATGATTGGATGCGCCGCAGGCAGTTCATACGGTCACTGTGTGCGGCCCTTCCGGTCTTCTCTTTCGATCAACTCGTCAAGGGATTGCCCCTGGGCGTACGTTTCGTGGAGGTGGCGCGCGAAGCGGGCCTGGAGGCCAAGACTGTCTTCGGCGGCGAAAAGCGCAACAAGTTTTTGATGGAGACCACGGGCTGCGGCTGCGCCTTCTTCGATTACGACAACGACGGTTGGCTGGACATTTTTCTGGTCAACGGCACGCGCTTCGAGACGGACTGGTCCGCCGCCGACGCCCCCATCAGCCGGCTCTACAAGAACAACCGCGACGGCACGTTTACCGACGTTACGTTGAAGGCGGGCGTGGCCCATACCGGCTGGGGGCAGGGCTGCTGTGTGGGCGATTACAACAACGACGGGCACGACGACCTTTTCGTCACGTACTGGGGCGATTGCGTGCTGTGGCATAACCACGGCAACGGCAAGTTCACCGACGTGGCCGGGAAAGCGGGCGTCACTACCGATCCCGGGAACGGGCAGCACCGCTGGAATACCGGCTGCGCGTTCCTGGATTACGACCGCGACGGCCACCTGGATCTCTTCGTCGCCAACTACATCGATTTCGATCCCAAGACCACGCCGCTGCCGGAATCCGGGCCGTGCCTGTACAAGGGACTGGTGGTAGCCTGCGGGCCGCCGGGACTGCAGGGCGGCAGGAACATCCTGTTTCACAATGAGGGCGATGGTAAGTTTCGCGACGTCAGCCAGAAGTCCGGCGTGCTGAAGACGCACGGCACTTATGGCCTGGGAGTTGCGGTGTCGGATTTCGATAACGACGGCTGGCCGGATATCTACGTGGCGAACGATTCGACGCAATCGGCGTACTACAAGAACAATCACGACGGCACTTTCACGGAAATGGCCATCGAAGCCGGGGTGGCATATAGTCCGGACGGCAAGCCGCAGGCCGGCATGGGAGTTTCGGTGGCGGACTACGACGGCGACGGCAATTTCGATATCGTAAAGACCAACTTCGCGGGCGACACCTCCAGCCTGTACCACAACCTGGGCAAGAACTTCTTCGAGGACATGACGTTTCAGGCGGGCCTGGGACGCAACACGCGCTTCATGGGCTGGGGCGTGGGGTTCTTCGATTTCGACAATGACGGCTGGCCGGACATCCTGGCCGTGAACGGCCATGTGTATCCGGAGGTAGGGCAGGCCAACGACGAGCAGGGCTATCGCGAGCGCAAGGTGCTCTATCACAATCTGGGGAACGGCCGGTTCGCGGACGTCTCGCAGGATGCCGGCCCGGGGATTCTGAAACCGGCATCGGCGCGCGGCTGCGCTTTCGGCGATTTCGATAACGACGGCGATCTGGACGTGGTGATCAACTGCGTCAACGACACGCCGCAATTGCTGCGCTGCGACAGTGAAACCCGGAACAACTGGCTGAAGGTGAAGACCATCGGGGTGAAATCGAACCGTACCGGAATCGGCGCCCGAGTGTACTGCACGCCGGCGGGCGGACGGCGCCTGATGGACGAGGTACGCAGCGGCAGCAGCTATATTTCGCAGAGCGATCTGCGGGTACATTTTGGGCTGGGCGCGGCGCAGAAAGCGGACCTGGAAGTACATTGGCCGAGCGGCCAGGTGGATCGGATCAAGGACGTGAAGGCCAACCAGGTGTTAACCGTGAAGGAGGGTGAGGCGTGAGCGTGAAAGCGTTGGTGGGCGCTGATCGCGCGGCCACTGGCGCATTACACCGGCACCGTGCCGATGTTCGCCGGCGAGGGGTTTCGGTTCGCGCCGCCGCACGGCAGCCGCAACGTACGGATGCGGCGGATCACTCCACCTGCACGTTAGCGTTCACCGTGGTGGTCTTCCCGGTCTCGGTATCGCGCACCACTTCGCGAATGCGGTAGGCGCCTGCGGGGACGCGAAAGCGCGTTTCGGCATTGATGCCGGACTGCCGCAACTGCTGCAACTTTTCGCCCGGCAACCGGAAATCGAGCGAGGATTCCTTGCCCGCCACGTACTTGCCGTCGGAATCGAAGACCGCCGTGTCGAAGGTCAGCGTGTCGAGGTTGCGGTCGCCTTCCTTACGAAACCGCAGGGGCTGGATGTCCACGTGAATAACGATCAACAGCCCGGAAGCGCCCGTGCGTGCGGTGACGGTGGCGGGAAAGTCCTGTTGCTGCTCCTGGGAAAAGACCAGACTTTCAATCGCGCTTTTGGCGGGCGCCTTCGCCTCCGCCGGCGCGCTGGCAAAATAACCGCGGCGGGCCTGGATATCGAACGGACCGCCCTTGTCGAGCCTGACTTTCAGGGAGTGAAACCGGCCGTTCAGCTTCACGTCCGATAACGCGAAGCTCAGGATGTAGGCGATCTCGGGCGCCTGCGCGGTTTCGCGGATGCCGGCATCGAAATCGTTGTCGTTCTGAAAGAAAGTGCCGCCGGTGCCGGCCGCCACGGCGGCCAATACATCGCGCTGCAACGACACGCCTTCATTCTCAATCTGGTTCTTGGTGTTCTGCAGATCGTGGCGATAGACCAGAATGGAGTCCTGCGCGTCGCGGGTGTAGAGCCCGGCGGCATCTATGGCATTCACCACCACGTTCTGCCGGAGCGCATGGTCGATGAGGGCGTCGATCATCGTGCCGCGCGTGGTGGTGAGGAAGCCCGCCGATACCAACACCAGGATACGCTGGCCCGGCATGGCCGACATGCGTTGCACCACAGCGTCCGCCAGGTCCAGGGCATGCAACGACTGGGTGTCGGCCAGATCCCAGATCTGGGCGGCCTGGGCGATGGCCATGCGCCGCTCCCCGTCCGCGCATTCGGCCGTCTCGTTCAAGCCTTTGCAGCGGCACTCCCAGCCTTCGGCAGCCGCGATTTCGATGGCATCGCTTCGCAGCAGTTGGTCCATCAGGTAGGCCTGATATTCGCCGATTTTCGGACATTCGTGGCTGGTCGGGAGGGTACGGGAGTGACCGGCAATCTTGAACAGCACATCGTGGAGCCGGTTGCGGTCGGCGGTGAAGTCGGTGCCGGTCTGGCCCGACGAGGTTACGATCCCCACGCGATCCTGGGGCCGCAATGCGGTCGAGATGTAGCGCCAGGCCGCGTTGCGGACCTGCTTTACGGCGCCATCCTCCAGGTGCAGATCGTCGAAGAAGAGGGTCACGAAGCGCTCGGGGAACGGCGCGGCGATGGCGTGAGCGGACCCAGTTCCGGCCGGGGGCGCGCCACCGGTGGGGGCCGGCGCGGCTCCCACCTCCACCGCGAATCCGGAGATCGGGCGCGGCTTGCCGTCGTCGAACAAACGGAAATCGTCCTTCGTCAGACCGCCGACAGGACGGCCCTGGCGGTCGCGCACCACGACGCGGACCGTCACCAGGTTGGTCTCGACCGTGATTTGAAACGGGGGGGCCGATTCGCGCGCACGCACTTCCGCCTCCGGCGCCTGCGCGCGCAAGCCGGGGGCCAGGACCAGGATCAGGGCCGCGAGGCCGATCCGGCTATTCCGGTTCCGCAAGTGCCACTGATGCATGCTTATCAGGCGGAAACGGCTGGACCGGCGCGCGGACCGCGGCGTAGGGGTCGTCGGGACCATCACCCCGGCCGCGCAGAAGCCGCATCGCCTGCGCCAGCACGTTTCTCGCTTTGTCTGCCAGCGACCGCATCCCTGGTTGCCTCAGCTTCGATTGTACAGCGGCTAAGCCGTGGCGGCGGCCAGCGTCTGCGCGATCAGCTCGCGGGCCTCCCGCTGGATGCGACGTAAGTGTTCGTCGCCCAGGAAGCTCTCGGCATACAGCTTGTAGACGCTCTCGGTCCCGGACGGGCGGGCGGCGAACCAGCCGTTGGCCGTGGCGACCTTCAGACCGCCAATGGGGGCTCCGTTCCCCGGCGCGGCGGTGAGGGTCGCCTCGATCTTCTCGCCGGCGAATTCGGAAGCGTGCAACTGCGCCGGCGAAAGCTGCATCAGTACGGCTTTCTGCTCGGGAGTAGCCGGAGCGTCGATGCGCTCGTAAGCGGGGGCGCCGAACCTGCCGGTCAGGTCGCGGTAGATCTCGCCCGGATCGCGGCCCGTGCGCGCCAGGATTTCAGCGGCCAGCAGGCCCATGATGATGCCGTCCTTGTCCGTGGTCCAGACCGTGCCGTCGCGGCGCAGGAACGAGGCGCCGGCGCTCTCTTCGCCGCCGAAGCCGAAGGCGCCGCTCACCAACCCGTCGACCATCCATTTGAAACCCACCGGCACTTCCACCAGCTTGCGCTTGAGGCTGGCGGCCACCCGGTCGATCATGCTGCTCGATACCAGCGTCTTCCCCACCGCCGCGCCCGCGGGCCATCCCGGCCGGTTTTGGAACAAGAAGTAGATCGCCACCGCCAGGTAGTGGTTGGGGTTGAGCAGGCCGGCGCTGGGCGTGACGACGCCATGCCGGTCGTGATCGGTGTCGCAGCCGAAGGCCACATCGAAGCGATCCTTCAGCGCGATCAGGCCGGCCATGGCATAAGGCGACGAGCAATCCATGCGGATCTTGCCGTCCCAATCGACGGACATGAAGCGGAAGGTGGGATCCACGGTGTCATGCAGCACGGTGAGGGGCACGCCGTAGCGCTCGCTGATACGCGCCCAATAGGCCACCCCGGCGCCTCCCAGCGGGTCTGCCCCGATATTGAGCCGTGCCCCGCGCACTGCGTCCATGTCGATGACGCCGCCGAGATCGTTTACATAGGCCGAAACATAGTCGTGATGGTGCGTGGTGGAGACCTTCAGCGCGCCTTCGTAGGGCATGCGCAGGACCTGGCGCAAGCCGCCTTCGAGCAGGGCATTGGCGCGGTCTTCGATCCAGCGCGTGGCGCCCGTATCGGCGGGGCCGCCGTTGGGCGGATTGTATTTGAAGCCGCCGTCTTCCGGCGGATTGTGGGAAGGGGTGATCACGATGCCGTCGGCCCACCCGTGCTGGCGTCCGCGATTGTAAGTCAGGATGGCGTGCGAGAGCGCGGGCGTCGGGGTATAGCCGCCGGCACTGTCGATCATGGTATCCACGCCGTTGGCGGCCAGAACCTCCAGCGCACTGACCCAAGCCGGGTCGGAGAGCGCATGCGTATCCATGGCCAGGTACAGCGGTCCGGTGGTGTCTTCCTGCTTCCGGTATTCGCAGATGGCCTGCGTGATGGCCAGGATGTGCGCCTCGTTGAACGACAGCGCGAATGACGAACCGCGGTGCCCGGACGTGCCGAAAGTCACACGCTGCGCGCGCACGTGCGGATCGGGCCGGCCCGTGTAGTAGGCGGTGATCAGCCGCGGGATGTTGGCCAGCATGGACGGCGGCGCGGGTTTGCCGGCATTCGGGTCGAGTGACATGATCTCCTATTTTCCCTCGATCGGGGTATGCTTTAGCATGCCCTCAAACAATATTCGTCCGGACATCTGGCTGATTCGTCATGGCGAGACCGCGTGGAGCCGTTCGGGGGCGCACACCGGGCGGACGGACCTCCCGCTCACCCCGGAGGGCGAGCAGCGGGCCGCGGCCATCGGGCGATATCTGGCAGGCCGCAGCTTCGCGCTGGTGCTGGCCAGTCCACTGGCGCGCGCGCGGGAAACCTGCCGGCTGGCGGGATATGGGGCCGTGGCGCAGATCGAGCCGGACCTGCGTGAGTGGGACTACGGCGCGTACGAGGGCCGCACCAGCGCCGAGATCCGGCAGAACGTGCCGGATTGGACCATTTGGACATCGCCGGTGCCGGACGGCGAGACTATCGCGCAGGTGGCCGAGCGGGCGCGCCGGGTAATTGCGCGCGCCAACGCCGAATCATCCGGTGACGTGGCTTTGTTCGCGCACGGCCACCTGCTGCGGGTGCTGACCGCCTGTTGGCTGGAACTGGCTCCAGATGGCGGCCGCCTCTTCGCCTTGGGAACGGCGTCGGTAAGTGTGCTCGGCTACGAGCGGGAAAACCGGGTGATCTCGCGCTGGAACGTAGAGTGCGCGGAAGGTTAGCTGCCAGGCCCCGGGTGATCCGCGGCGCACAGGTTAAACCACTACCGTTGCTTCCTTCCGGACCTGGCGGGGTTTGCGGCCGCCTGTCGCACGGAGCCCGAGACCTGACAATTGACTATGGTACCATGCGCCTGTTTTGCTCCTGTTTGGCGCGCGCTTCCGAGAGTGCTGTGGCAAGGCGTCCAGACGTAATGGGGCCGCCGGATTCGTTATATACTGGCGCCCATGACTTACTTTCGTCTGGCCGCCTGTTCCGTTTTGGCCGCGTTTTCTTTAGCCGCCCAGGAGAAGCCTTCCGCGACCCGGCTGACCACGGAACACTACTTCGATCTGGAGCGGGTAAGCAACGCGCAGATCTCCCCGGACGGCGCGCGCATCGTCTATACGCGCCAGCAGGCAAACAAACTGGAAGACAAGTGGGAATCGTCGCTGTGGATCATGAACGCCGACGGATCGCAGCATCGCTTCCTGACCAAAGGCTCGGAGCCGCGCTGGTCGGCGGACGGAAAACGCGTTCTGTACCTGGCCGAGGGCGAGCCGCGCGGTACGCAGATCTTCGTGCGCTGGATCGACGTGGAGGGGCCGCCGACGCAGGTCACGCACGCCACCGACCGGGTTTCGGACGCGCGCTGGTCGCCGGACGGCAAGTCCATCGCGTTCGCCATGTTCGTGCCGGAGAAGATCAAGTGGAACATCAGCATGCCGGCGGAGCCCAAGGGCGCCAAGTGGACGCCGGCGCCGCGCATCGTGGATTCGCTGCATTACCGGCAGGACCGCGTCGGTTTTCTGGATGACGGCTACACGCATCTGTTCGTCGTGCAGGCGGACGGCGGGACGCCGCGGCAACTGACCAGCGGCCCCTGGAGCGTGGGCTTCGGCGAGACGCGCGGCGCGGTGGCGTTCGACTGGACGCCCGACAGCAAGTCGATCGTGTTCGACGCCGACCGCAGTGCGGATGCCGACCTGAAATACCGCAACTCGCAACTGCTGGCGGTAGATGTGGAGACCGGCGCGATCCGGGAACTGGTGGCGAAGGCGGGGACCTGGAACCGGCCGGTGGTTTCGCCGGACGGGCAGACGGTGGCCTTTACCGGCTATCCGATGTCGAACCATACGCACTCGGTATCGGATTTGTACGTGGTGCCTCTCGCGGGTGGCGAGGCGCGCAAGATCAGCGGCGATTACGACCGCGATCCGTTGAACATGCACTGGGCGCCGGACGGGTCCGGCATATACTTCGATGCGGACGATCATGGATCGCGCAACGTCGAGTTCGCGGCCCTGTCGGGCGGGGTGCGCGCGGTCACCTCCGGTGTCCACGTGCTGACCATGGATTCGGTTTCGAGCGACCTGGTTGCCGCCGGCACCAGCAGCGATCCGGATCATCCCGCCGATGTAGTGCGGTTTCCTTTACACCGTCCGCAGGAGATCACGAAACTCACCAGTGTGAACGCCGGGCTGCTGGCGGGCAAGCATCTGGCCAAAACCGAAGAGATCGATTATGTCTCGAGCGGGAACGCCAAGGTGCAGGCGTGGATCGTGAAGCCGCCGGATTTCGACGCGTCCAAGAAGTATCCGCTGATCCTGGAGATTCACGGCGGGCCGTTTGCCATGTACAACGTGGGGTTCAACTACATGTTCCAGAATTTCGCGGCCAACGATTTCGTGGTGCTGTACGTGAACCCGCGCGGCAGTACGGGCTATGGCAGCGACTTCTCGAACGCCATCGATCATAACTATCCGGGGCCGGACTACGACGATCTGATGGCGGGAGTCGATACCGCCGTGGGGAAGGGTTTCGTGGACACCTCGCGCATGTATGTGTCGGGTTGCAGCGGCGGAGGCGTGCTGTCGAGTTGGGTGATCGGTCACACCAACCGTTTTGCGGCGGCGGCGGTGCGCTGCCCCGTGATCGACTGGCTGAGCATGACCGGCAATACGGATATTCCGCTGTTCACCCTGAGCTTCTTCAAGAAGCCCTTCTGGGAGGACCCGTCCGACTGGCTGGCGCATTCTTCCCTCATGTCGGTCGGCCACGTGACCACGCCCACGCTGCTGATGACGGGCGTGCTGGACCGGCGCACGCCGATGCCGCAAACCGAAGAGTATTATGCGGCGCTGAAAGTGCGCGGGGTGCCGGTGAGGCTGCTGCAGTTCGAAGGCGAGTATCACGGCACCGGGTCGAAACCGTCGAATTTCGTGCGCACGCAGTTGTACATGATGAGCTGGTTCCGCAAGTACACGCGATCTCCGGAGGGCAAGGCCACGCCGGTCGCGACCGCGGCGGCCCAGGACTAGCCGCGATCCGCATTATACTGGGCCTGTATATGACACGGCGTGATTTATTGCTGGAGGCGGCGGCTCTATGCGCGCTTCCGGCTCTCGCTGGCGCAGATCAATCCGGCGAACCCAAACAACTCTCGGCCGAAGAGCTGGAAAAGCTGCTCGAAAAACCCGGGAACATCTTTTTCCTGGATGTGCGGCCTCCCGAGGAGATCAAGGCGCTCGGCACCATCAAGGGGTACGTGAATATCCCGCTCGCCCAACTGGAGGACCGGCTGGGCGAGATCCCCAAGAACAAGCTGATCGTCACGCTTTGAACCCGCGGAGGCAGAGCCGCGCGTGCCGCGGACATACTTCGCAAGCATGGTTTCAAGGTGATCGGATCATGCGGGTTGTCGGAATATAAGCAAAAGGGCAAGCCGATGGTTTATCCGAAGGATTAGTAAGACGTGATTCCATTTCTGTCGTTCTTTCTCGCCGTGACTACTCCAGATCTGGCACAACTCAAGCAGATGGAGGCGCGCTACGCGCCGGTTGAAATGCGCGTGGAGATTTCCGGCCTGTCCGCCGGCGATCGCCAGGCGCTGGTCAAGTTGATCGAGGCGGCCCGCCTGGTTGACGATGTCTTCCTGACGCAGTTGTGGAGCGGCGACCGGGAGATGTATGCGCGCCTGAAGAAAGATACGACGCCGCTGGGCAGGGCGCGCCTGGACTATTTCTGGCTGAACAAAGGCCCGTGGTCGGATCTGGATGACTACGCCGCCTTCGTGCCGGGCGCGCCGCCGCGCAAGCTGCCGGGCGCGAATTTCTATCCGGAGGACATGCGCCGCGAGGAGTTCGAGGCTTGGGTGAAGGCGCTGCCCGAGTCCCGCCGGCACGCCGCGCAGAGCTTCTTCACCGTGATCCGGCGGGATGCGGAGCGGCGCCTGAGCATCGTGCCGTACAGCCGGGAGTACCGGCGCGATCTGACGCGCATGGCGCAACTGCTCGACGAAGCCGCCGCCCTGACCGGCAATCCCTCGCTGCGCCGGTTCCTGAGCCTGCGCGCCAAGGCTTTCCTGTCCGACGACTACTACGCCAGCGACGTGGCCTGGATGGATCTGGACGCGCCGCTCGATATCACCATCGGACCGTACGAGGTGTACAACGACGAACTGTTCGGCTACAAGGCGGCCTACGAAGCGTACGTGAATTTGCGCGACGATCGCGAGACGGACCGGCTGAAATCGTTCGCGGATCATTTGCAGGAGATCGAAAACAATTTGCCTGTCGAGCCGCGCTACCGCAATCCGAAGCTGGGCGCGCTGGCGCCCATACGGGTGGTGAACCAGATCATCGCCGCGGGCGACGGCGCGCATGGCGTGCGCACGGCGGCGTACAATCTGCCTAACGATGAGCGCGTGGTCCAGGAGAAGGGCAGCAAGCGCGTGATGCTGAAGAACGTGCAGGAGGCCAAGTTCCACGCCGTGCTGGAACCCATCGCGGTACGCGTGCTGCCCGCCGCGGCGCGCGCGGACCTCAGTTTCGATTCGTTCTTCGAGCACATCCTGGCGCACGAACTGAGCCACGGCATCGGACCCCATCAGATCGTAGTGGCCGGGCGGGCCACCAGCGCGCGGAAGGAGTTGAAGGAACTGTACAGCGCCATCGAAGAGGCCAAGGCCGATATTACCGGCCTGTTCATGTTGCAGTACCTGTTCGATCACGGCATGGGCGGCGGCCAGGCGGCGGAGCATCGCCTGTACACCACGTTTCTGGCGTCGGCGTTCCGCTCGCTGCGCTTCGGTCTGACGGATGCCCACGGCAAGGGCATGGCGATGCAGTTCAACTATATTTCCGATCGCGGCGGGTTTGTGGCCCACCCCGACGGCACCTTCGCGGTCAATTACGAGAAGATCAAGCCGGCGGTGCGCGCGCTGACCCACGATCTGCTGACGCTCGAAGCCGAAGGCAACTATGCCGGGGCGCAGCACATGCTGGATACGCTGGGCGTGGTGCGTCCGGGCATGCAGAAGGCGCTCGACGGCTTGAAGGATATTCCGACCGATATCAAGCCGATTGACGTGACGGCGGATGAGTTAGCGCCGGCGCGCTAGCAGCCAAAGGGGCGCGTTTCCCGCGCCGGAAAGGGCCGCGCTATTCCAGAACGAAGATATTCTTCCGCGCGCACATATCTTTCAGCACTTGGGGCCACACCGTCACACTGACCTCGCCCAGGTGCGCCTTGCGCAGCAGCAACATCAAGGTCCGCGACTGGCCGATGCCGCCGCCAATGCTCAGCGGCAGTTCGTGATTCAGAATCGCGCGGTGATACGGATAGTTCAGGAAATCGAGCTGGCCGGTCATCTCCAGTTGCTGGCGCAGCGTCTTGTCGTTCACGCGGATGCCCATGGAGGTCAGCTCGTGGCGCCGCTTCGTGACGTGGTTCCACACCAGGATGTCGCCGTTGAGACCGTGGGTGGCGCGGCCGTCCGCCGATACCGTCGGCGTGACCCAATCGTCGTAATCGGCCGCGCGCATCTCGTGCGGATAGCCGTCTTTCAAGGTCCAGCCGATCCCGATGATGAAGATGGCGGGGCATTCCTGCAGAATGGCCGTCTCGCGCTGCTTGCGCGGCAGGTCCGGATACATGTCCAGCAGGTCCTCGGCATGCAGGAAGGTCAGCTTCTCCGGCAGATTCGGGTACTTCGTGGTCAGAGCCGGAAACAGATCCTGCACGTAACGCTCGGTATCCACCAGGACCTTCCAGATCCTGCCGACGACCTCTTTCAGGAAATCGAGATTGCGCTGGTCCGGCGTGATGGCGCGCTCCCAGTCCCACTGGTCCACGTACGCGCTGTGATCGTGATCCAGGAAATAATCCTTGCGGACCGCGCGCATGTCGGTGCACAATCCTTCGCCCGGCTGCATGCCGAAGCGGCGCAGGGCAACGCGCTTCCACTTGGTGGCCGCCTGCACCACCTGGGCGTCAATGGGGTGCCGGTCCCGGTCGTTGGAAATGTGGAATTGAATGGGAGTGCGGGAACCGTCGCGGTCCAGGTAGTCGTTGACGCCGCTCTCCACATCCACGATCAGCGGCACGGTCACCATCATGAGGTTGAGCGCCTCGGACAGGTGCTGTTCGATGTAGTTCTTGGCCGCGAAGATGGCTCTTTGCGTCTCCTTGGGGGAGAGCAGGGAAGTGTAATCCTGGGGAAGGATCTTCTCCAGTTCCTCGTAGTCACCGATACCCGGCCCGGCGAGGTCTGCGCGTTTGTCGACGATCATGGTCGTTCCAGCCATATAGTACACCACGGCGCGGTGGTTGGCAGGCTCCCTTCCCAACGCCAGAGCATGGTGCTACGAGTTGGGGTGTTTGGGGGAGAGTGGCATGCGATCAGTCCGGATTCTGATGTTTCTCACAGCCGTGGCAGCGGCAGCCGGGGCGGCTACGCCGCGTCCGTGGATTTTTCCGCCGCCGCGCGAAATGGCCGAAACGGGCAGCGGCTTCCTGCTGGACGATCAGGTGGTTATCGCGGTCCCGTCGTATCCGTCCGCGGAGGATCTCTTCCTGGCGCGATCCCTGGCCGAAGATCTCGGCGACCGCTTTGGCGTCCATCTGCGGACGGAGCGGGTCGAGACGCTCGGCCCGCAGCGGCGCGCCATCCTGATGGGCTCCCTGGCCAACCCCCTGCTGCGCGACTTTATGGCGGCGCGTCGATGGGCGGTCAGCCCGCGCGATCCCGGACCGGAGGGCTACGTGCTGCGTACGGACGCCGATACGGCCGTGGTCGTTGGCAGCGACGATCGCGGCGCCTTCTACGGTCTGCAGTCGCTGCGCCAACTGGCCGCCAGGGAAGGCGGCCGTTTCCAGTTCCGAGGCGTCAACGTACGCGATTGGCCGGCCAAGCCTTTTCGCGGCGTCAAGCTCTATCTTCCCGGCCGCTACAATATTCCGTTCTTCAAGCGCTTCGTACGCGACTTCATGGCGCTTTACAAATACAACACGCTCATCATGGAGATGAACGCGTCCATGCGCTTTGCGAAACACCCGGAGCTGAACACGGGCTGGATCAAGTTCGCGCAGGACACCAATTACTCGCGCCGCAATTATCCGCCGGGAGCGCCGCACGATTGGGAGCAGAACTCCACCCATCAGGACACCGCCGACGGCGGCTACCTGGAGAAGGACGAGGTGGCGGACCTGGCGCAATGGGTCCGGCGCTATCACATCGAGCTGGTGCCGGAACTACCGTCGTTCACGCACAGCTATTATCTGATGACCGAACACAAGGAGCTGTCCGAGGTACCCGGGGTGAAGTGGCCGGGCGTGTACTGCCCCTCGAATCCGGCCAGCTATAAGCTCCTGTTCGACGTGTACGACGAGTACATCGAGCTGCTGAAGCCGCGCCTGGTCCACGCCGGCCACGACGAGCTGTTCCAGGCAGTGGGGATGTGTCCGCGCTGCAAGGACAAGGACATTGGCGAGCGATACGGCGAGGACGTGCGCACCATCCACGACTACCTGGCAAGCAAGGGAATCCGCATGGCCATCTGGGGCGACATGCTGCTCGAGGGCGTCCGCGGCAAAGGACTGCAGACGAGGCATGCGCCGGACGGATTCAGTTACAAGGTGGCCGGCGGCATGACGCCGGAGCAGGTAAACCGGCTGGTGCCGAAGGACGTCCTGATCTTCAACTGGTTCTGGTCGGCGGAGGAGGGTTCGTGGACCGAAGCGCAGGCCGAGGGATTTGAAGGAGAGCTGGAGCACATGGGATTCCAGCAGGTGTTCGGAAACTTCTATCCCAGCATGCAGCACTTCGCCACGCGCATTCAGCGCGCGTCGATCCTGGGCGGCGCGCCGTCGGCCTGGTTCGCCACCAACGAAACCGGTTTCGGAAAAGACCTGCTATCCGATTTTTTGGGCTGCGCCTACATGCTCTGGCGCGGCGACACGTTGTACGGGCGGGACCTCTCGGGGACCATTCAGGCCATGCTGCCTGAAATTCGCGCCCGCTTTCGCGGCGAGGAGCCGCCCAGCCAGACTGAGGAATCCATCGCACCCGTCAACATCAGCTCGCGATTCAACATCGGAATCGCCGAGCCCAAGATGGGCGTCAATTTTGCCGGAATCAGGAGCGGCACCATAACGGCGGGACGCATCCCGTTCGACTTGGCGGGCGACGGCGCAAGCGCCATTATCGTTGGCACCGACGGCGTGGAAAAGAGCGGGTTGCCGCGGGAAATAGATCACATCGCCATCGGCGAAGACGCCACCAGCCTGGTGTTCCTGCATGCGGCGGCGCGTCCCGCCACCAACAAAGAAGAGTACCGCCTGCTGTGGGACCCGGATGACACGGCGGACCTGCTCGGCTGGTATGAAGTGGTTTATGAAGATGGCTTCGTCACCACCATCCCGATCCGGTACGGCGTCAACATTCAGGAGTGGAACTGGGAGCAGCGAACGTCCGCCAAGGACTACTGTTACGGCGCCGACGCCGTGTCCGCCGGGGACCCGTCGCACCCGATTACCTTCTTCGCTTTCGAGTGGAAGAATCCCCGGCTGGGCAAGAAGATTGTCGAAATACGGCTGAAGGGAACCAGCGGCTTCCGCGGCGGCGATCCGGATTTTACAAATGATTACGGCCCCACCATTCCGGCGAATGCCATAATTTTGAAAGCTATCAGTATCGTCCGCAAGCGCGGTTGAAACGCGTTGGCGCGGCGCGCCGTCGTATGTTTCAGTCCACAAAAACAAAAAACTACCCAGATGGTTTATCGCGCGTCTTCGATTCTTTCCGACTACTCAACGCTCGTCAATCCGCAATGGCAGCGCCTGCTTTCCGTATTGGGAATGAACGTTTGTTACGAGCGCTGCTCCGGCGCCGAGCTGTTCACCGCGGACGGCCGGCGCATCATCGACTTCCTTGCCGGCTACCCGGTACACAACGCCGGGCACAATCATCCGGAAATCATCGCCGCCATTAAAGCGGAACTGGATCGCAGCGGACCGGCCATGCTGCAAAGCCACGTACCGGAACCAGCGGGCGAACTGGCCGCGCGCCTGTGCCGCCGGGCGGGCGGGTCTGCGCTACAACGATGGCGCGTTCCACGGACTGACTTGCGGCGCTCTTTCCATGATGGGCGATCCATTCTGGCGCGGTAATTTCGGTCCCATGCTGTCGGGCACGCAGGCCATTCCGTTCGCCGATGTAGACGCGCTGGAGAAGCACTTGGCCACCCGGCGGTTTGCGGCGTTCTTCATGGAGCCCGTGCAATCGGAGGGCGGCCGGAAGTACGGGACTCTGTTCGTGCTGGACGGGGTACAGACTGGCATGTATCGCACCGGCCCGTTTCTGGCGGCGCATCACTTCGCGTCCGATTCCGATATGGTGATCCTGGCCAAGGCGCTGAGCGGAGGAGTGGTCCCGGTGGGCGCGGTTCTCATGACGTATGCCGTTTACGAATCCGTTTTCGATTCGCTGCGCAACGCCATTATCCACGCCTCAACTTTCAGCGAAAACGGCATTTCCATGCGCGCGGGTCTGGCCACGCTCGAAGTCTTGGAGCGCTACCGGATGGGAGAGCGCGCCACGCGCGCCGGCGAGATTCTGCGCGGGCGTCTGCGCGCCGCACTGTGGGCTATGAGATGATTCAGGAGATACGCGGGGTCGGGCTCCTGTCGGGCATCGTGTTCAAGCCGCCGCGGAGCCTGAAGCTGCGCGTGCCGTTCGAGGCTTTCCGCAGGATCCATAGCGGGATGTTCGGCCAGGCGCTGGTGATGCGGATGTTTCGCGATCACGGCTATCTCACCCAAGTGTGCGGGAACAATTTCATGGTTCTGAAGGTGGCCCCACCGCTCGTCGTGACCGACGCACAGATTGACGGGTTCGTGTCCGCCATCCATGCGGTAGTGGACGAAGTGCATTCGTCGGGAACATTCTGGCCGGAAGCATTGGGCCTGGCGCGCCGGGTCATCCAGGTTTGAACGGCTCTATGAAATCCATCATCCTGATCCTCTTCAGCTTCACGGCATCCTTGTTCGGGCAGGAGACCGTGCTCGAACTCGATCCGGCCCAGACCCAGGTCCAGTTCACGCTGAGCGACATTCTGCACACGGTCCACGGCGCTTTCAAGCTGAAGCGCGGCACGATCTCTTACGATTTTGCGACGGGCAAGTGTTCCGGAGAGATCGTGATCGATGCGCGGAGCGGCAACAGCGGCAGTGAAGGGCGAGATAAACGGATGCACAAGAACATTCTGGAAAGCGAGCGGTATCCCGAAATCGCCTTCTATCCCGACCGCGTTCAGGGTACTTTGGCCAAAGCCAACGTACATGGAAGATTTCGTATCCACGGCCAGGATCACGAGATGGCGATGGTAGTGGAGACTACGGCTGCCGGCGACCGGTTGCATGTCTCCACGCGGTTCGAGGTTCCTTACGTGGCGTGGGGGATGAAGAACCCAAGCACGCTTTTTCTTCGCGTCGGGGACAAAGTGAGCATCGAGGTTCGTGCCGTTGGGCACGCGAAGGCGGCGGCGGAAACCGGCGCGCGGCTGGTTTCACCAAGCGCCCGGCCACGGACGATCGCGCGTGGCGTCGGGTAGCCGGTGTGCAACGGCTGACGCCCAGGACGTGTTTCAGGGCCGTCATTTGGCCGGCGCTATGCGCATGCCGAGGGCCTTCAGATACCCCTCGTTCACGCGGCAGTTTTCCAGCTTGATCTTCTCCAGCAGATCGGCGAACGCCGCGCGCACGTGCTCGGCCGGCGGGCGTTTCTTCATCTTGTCTTCCGCCGCACCCACTCCGCCCGGCAGAGCCGCGTAGGCCACAATTTCATTCCAGAAAACAGGCCGCGCAAAGCTCACCGGGGACGAGGTCGCGTCCATTTTTTTGTAGGGCCAGAAGGCCCAGCCCACGTGGCTGGAGTCCAGCTTGGTGCGGAACTGCGCGATCCAGGAGTCCTGGTTCTCGCCGGATTCGCCCATCCAGATGGGGACCTGGTAACGCTCCCGGAAATCCAGGTAGCTCTGGATCACGTCCTTGGTGGGCGAAGTCCAGTATTTGTGGAAGGTGTAGATCGCATTGGGATCGACGGGCGGTCCCAACGGCTCGAAATTGCTGTCCCACTGCGCGCCGCCCAGGATCACGGCGTGATTCTTATCCACCAGGCGGATGGCTGCGATGATGCGGCGGTAGACCGGCTCCAGGCGCGGATTCAGATACTTGACCGGAGGCGGGATGGGCTCGTTCAAAAGGTCGTAGCCCAGCACGGCCGGCTCGTCCGCATAACGCTGCGCGATGCTGCGCCAGAACGCGGCCGCGGCCTGCTGTTCCGCATCGCTCTCGAACAGCCAGGGATAGCCCCAACTATCGTCGATATTGGTGCCGGTTTGTCCGCCCGGCGCGCAGTGCATATCCAGGATGACCCAAATGTGCATCTGGCGGCACCACCGGATCACCTGGTCGAGCAGCGGGAACGCGGAGCCGTCATCGATCAGCCGGTAATTGAACGGAATGCGGACCGAGTTGAAACCCGCATCGTGGATGAATCGCATGTCCGCTTCGGTGATATAGCCGGCCCGATACTGCTTCCAAAAGCGCTGGGCTTCGTCGGGACCGATCAGATCGTTGAGCAGCGCGGAGATCTCGCGATAGGATGCCGGTCCCTTGTCGAAGTGCCACATGTAGCCTTCCGGCACCAGCCAGTTGCCGAGATTGATGCCGCGCAGGTGCAGTTTTTCACCGTCCGGCGCGACGATATGAGTGCCGTCGGTATGGACGAATCGGTTCGCGGCGGCGAGGCCGGGCAGCCACAGCCCGCCCAGTACGACGAGTTTCGCAATGATACGCATCAACCGCCATGATACAAAATCGGACAATCCGGTGCCGATTTCAATGGGTCATGGCGTAGACCACGTAGTTCACGCCGAGCCGGATCGCCAGTCCGGAGAATTTCTCCGGATAGCGCGCCTCGTCGGCCCACTCCCACGCGTCGCCCAGGTCGGAGTTATACGAGATAGCCACCATGATGCGGCCCCGATCGTCGTAGATGGCCCGCCAGTGGGCGCCGATGCCGCCGTTTTTGTAGCCCAGTCGCAGGTGCGCGGCGCCGGGCACCTGAAAGCGTTCGTCGAGATCATAGACCGTGTGGAAGATGGGGTCCTTATCGTCAATCTCGACGATGGGCCGGTCGGGAAACACGCGTTTGATGCGCTGCTCGAACATCTCCCATTCGAAGCTGCCGTGGAAGTCGTCGGCCATGAAGAAGCCGCCGCGCAGGAGGTACTCGCGCAGTTCTTTCGCCTGCCGGTCGGTCAGGCCCCACTCGCCGACCTGCACCGCGTAGAGCCACGGCCAATCGTAGGCGTCGCCCTCGTCCAGGTTGACGGGCTGCTCGACGGAGCGAACCTGGATTCGCGTGAGCCGGCGCAGGGCCAGCGAGAAGTGACGGTCCGCGCGGGGGTAGTCTTGGGTCCAAAGTGACAGTCCCTCGCGCCAATCACCGTCGAAGCGGCCGGCGTAGCCGTCGTTGGGACCGGGGGGAAACATCAAGCGGGCGAAGGCCCATTCACCGGCTTGCTGCCAATCCCGCGGCAGTTCGAAGGTCTCGTACTCAACACCGGGATATTGGCGGAAAGGGCGTTGAAAGGCGTAGATCGCGCCCAGGAACGCGACGCCCAATGCGGCTCCGTGCAGCGTCTTGCGAAAACCCATGAGTGCGCCTTGCTCTGAGGATACCGCAATCCGGGCAGGCTCCCCCGCGGCGTGCGTCGGAGATCGGGCGCAAGCGGTCCCGGCGGTGTTCCGCTGCTGGAACGCCTCGTCCCATTAACGGACACTCGATAAGCGCTATCCCCACTAATCTCAGCCGGTTAGCTCTGGTAGAGCAATTGCCCGCCATGCGACAATGTTGTTAATGGATCCATGAGACTGACCGATGCTTATGTGCCGCGCATCCTGATCGCCGACGACCAGCCGGACGTGCTGGAAGCTCTGCGCTTCCTGATCAAGGGAGAGGGTTATCAGGCCGAGGCCGTGAATTCGCCTGCCGGCATCCTGGAAGCTGTCGAGTCGCGGGATTTCGACGCCGTGGTGATGGACCTCAATTACACCCGCGACACCACCTCCGGCCAGGAAGGGCTGGACCTGCTCAATCGCTTACAGGCGCTCGACAGTTCGCTGCCGGTGATCGTGATGACTGCCTGGGGCAGCGTGGATCTGGCAGTCGAAGCCATGCGCCGCGGCGCTCGCGACTTCATCCAGAAACCCTGGGACAACGCGCGGCTGATAGCCATTCTCAGTACCCAGATCGAACTCGGCCGCGCGCTGCGCAAGGGCCAGATTCTGGAAGCCGAGAACCGCATGCTGCGGTCCGAGCAGTTCCCCAGCCTGATCGCGCAGTCCGCCGCCATGCAGCCGGTGCTGGAGATGATCTCGCGGGTGGGACCGTCGGACGCCAACGTCCTGATCACCGGCGAGAACGGCACCGGCAAGGGGCTGGTGGCGCAGTCGCTGCATTCGGTTTCGCTGCGGGCGGCCAAACCGATGCTGACGGTGAATACGGGCGGACTTTCGGAGGGTGTCTTCGAGAGCGAGCTCTTCGGCCACGTCAAGGGCGCCTTCACGGATGCCAAGTCGGATCGTGTGGGCCGCTTCGAAATGGCCGACGGCGGCACCCTGTTCCTGGACGAGATCGCCAACATCTCGGCCAATCTGCAAGCCAAGCTGCTGCGGGTGCTGGAGACCGGAGAATTCGAACGCGTGGGTTCGTCCAAGACGCGCCAGGTGGACGTGCGGGTGCTCTCGGCCACCAACTCGGATCTGAGCGTGGAAGTGGCCGGCGGGCGCTTCCGGCAGGACCTGCTGTTCCGGCTGAACACCATCGAGATCCGCCTGCCGCCCCTGCGCGAGCGCCGCGAGGACATTCCGCTGCTGGCCGCGCATTTCCTGCGGCAGCACGCGGAACACTACCGCAAGAGCCTCTCGGGGTTCGAGGATGTGGCCATGAAGGCGCTGCTGGCGCATCCCTGGCCGGGCAACATCCGCGAGCTGGACCACGCCGTCGAACGCGCCGTGCTGATGAGCCAGGGATCGTGCGTCAAGGTGAACGACCTGGGCCTGCGGCCGTCGCGCGACGGGTCGCCGCGGCTGGAGGAGATGAGCCTGGAAGAAGTGGAAGGGCTGCTGATCAAGAAAGCACTGCAGCGCTTCAACGGTAACGTCAGTCACGCGGCGAACGCACTGGGGTTGAGCCGCAGCGCGTTGTACCGCCGCTTGCAGCGCTATGGGCTGTAAGCTCCCCCGGCGAAACCGCCTGCCCCACCCATGACTCCCCGCAGACCTCATAGCCGGCGCATGAAGTACGAGGGACGCATCGTACTGATGGCTCTCATGGCCGGCTTGCCGGGATCGTTGGTAGCCCTGATTATGCTGTGGCTGCGCGATCCCACACCCACGGCCCGCACGCAGTGGACGCTGACCATTCTTATCGTGGGGTTGTGGCTGGGTTTTGCCTTCGCCGTGCGGGAGCGCGTGGTGTTCCCGCTGCAGACCATTTCGAATCTGCTATCGGCGCTGCGCGAGGGGGACTTTTCGGTCCGCGGCCGCGCGGGCGCCTTCGACGACGCGTTGGGCGAGGTGATGCGGGAAGTCAACACGCTGGGCGGTACGCTGCGCGAACAGCGGCTCGGCGCACTGGAAGCCACCACGCTGCTGCGCACGGTAATGTCGGAGATCGACGTGGCGGTATTTGCCTTCGACCACCAGCGCAAGCTGCGCCTGGTGAATCGCGCTGGGGAGCGCTTGCTGGCCGCTCCGGCGGAGCGTGCTCTGGGCGCCAGCGCGGAGGAACTGCACCTGGATGGTTGCCTGGAGGGCGAGCCGCAGCAGACCTTCCAGATGAACTTTCCCGGAAGCGCCGGCCGTTGGGGGATGCGGCGCACGACGATCCGGGAGCACGGGCTGCCGCTCCAGTTGCTGGTGGTGGCCGACTTGACCCTGCCCTTACGCCAGCAGGAACTGCAAGCCTGGCAGCGACTGGTCCGCGTGCTGGGCCACGAGCTCAACAATTCGCTGACGCCCATCAAATCGATCGCCGGCAGCCTGGGCAGCCTGCTGACGCGCCGCCCGCTGCCCACCGATTGGGAGGAAGACATGCGGCGCGGGCTGAGCGTCATCTCCGCGCGTTCGGAAGCCCTCAGCCGCTTCATCGGCGCGTATGCGCGGCTGGCCAAACTGCCGCGGCCGCAGTTGGAACCCATGGAGATCCGTCCCTGGGTGGAGCGCGGCGTGAGCCTGGAAACGCGGCTCACGGTAACTGTGCACGCCGGCCCCGATCTGCACATCCAGGGCGATCCCGACCAGTTGGAGCAGGTGCTGATCAACCTGCTGCGCAACGCCGCGGACGCTTCACTGATCACCGGCGGAGGCGTGCAGGTCGGCTGGACGCGCAACGGCTCGCACGTGGAAGTCGCCATCATGGACGAAGGACCCGGCATCTCCAATACCACGAACCTGTTCGTGCCGTTCTTTACCACCAAGCCGGGCGGTTCGGGAATCGGGCTGGTGCTGAGCCGGCAGATCGCGGAGGCGCACGGCGGAAGCCTGGTACTGGAGAACCGCGAAGATCGCACCGGCTGCGTGGCGCGCTTGCGGCTGCCGGTTTAAGCACCCGCGCTTACACGTGCGCGGGCGCTTCCACCGTAAAATCGCCGTGGGTGTTGCCGGTGTTGAGCGTGCCGGCCGGCTCGAACAGCATCACGTGTACCTCTGCGGCCGCGACCGGACGATGATCCACGCCGCGGGGCACGATCAGGAACTCGCCTTCGCGCAGATCGATGGCGGATGGCCGTCCATCCGCATCCCGGTATTCCATGCGAAAGCTGCCGCGCAGGACCAGGAACATTTCGTCTTCGGCGTCGTGATGGTGCCACACGAACTCGCCCTGAAACTTCACCAGCTTGATTTGCTGTCCATTCAACTCGCCGGCGATCCTGGGCTGCCAATGGTCCGCAAACAGGGCCAGCTTCTCAGCCAGGTTAACCTTTTGCATGGTTCAGGATCTCGATTTCGTTCAGGATGGTGCGGATGACTGCCTCGTCGCCGACGGCGGAGTTCAGCATAAGGTGATACAGGTCGCGGCTGGGCCAATCCTTGCCGAAGTATTTCTTCACAAACGTGGCCCGTTCCTGATCGATGGCGCTCACCAGTTCAGCGGCTTCATCCTCGTTCTTGCCGAGGTCGCGCACGCGGCGGATCTTCTCCGCGAGCGGCGCGTAAATGAAGGCGCGAAACGCGTCATCGCGGTTGCGTAGAACGTAGGGAGCGCCGCGGCCCACGATCACGCAGTTGCCGGCCGCCGCGGCACTCTCGACCACTCGCTGCATGAACACAACCATGCTGTCGGCGTCCAGATGTTCCAGCCCGTTGACGGGCAGGCTGCGCTCGTAACTGCCGCGCATGAATACCTTCATCAGCCGGTAAAACAGCGGATCGACCCGTTCTTCGAGACGCGCCACCTGGCTGCGGTCGCGGCGCGCCATGCGCGCAATCTCGGCCGTCAGTTCCTGGTCCCACAACTTCCAATTCAGGTTCTCGGCCAGCTTCCGTGCGATGCCGGACCCGCCGGCGCCATATTCGCGTTCTATGGTGACGATGCGGATCATGTCCGCTGGGCGCTCCACTTGGCCTGGCCGTATTCGCCCAGTTGCACCACGCCTTCCATGCGGTTGCCGGAAACGTCGCCGGAGAACTGATAGTGCAGCGTAGCGCCTTCGATGCGCTGGGAACTGTGCATCGCCACCCGGCGCCCTTCCACGCCGCCGGTGAGCTGGCCGGACAGGATATCGCCGTGGTGCGTTCCGCTGAGCCGGCCTTCGTGCTGGTCGATGGTGAAGTGGTGCCGGGACGATCCGGAGACAAAGGTCAGATCCGCCACCCAATCGCCGGCGACATTCACCCCGGGCGGCTCCGGCTCCGGCACGCTGATGTGCGGCGGACTGGCGAGCAGTTTGTGGATCGCGGCGGCGGCGATCTTATCATCCCCGGGCATCATCATGTAAGGCATGATGGTCAGCGAGCTGGGGCGATGGTCGCGGCGCGTGCCGCTGCCGTCGTTCACCGCGATGCGCGGCTGGCCGTGCAGCAGGATCTCTTCGGCTTCCGAGCCGGTGATGCCGAGCCGCGCCGCGTCCCAGGACAGGCGCAACCGCGGCGCGTGATTGGACAGGTCTTCGGGCTGCAGAATTTCGCTGGTGACGCCGGGGACCTGCGTCGCCTGCCGGGCGATGGTGTCCAGCCAGCCTTGCCATTGTTTCCACTCGGCGTTCTGATCGCGCTTCACCCACATCTCGACCGCCGCCAGCATGCCCATGATCTCTTCCTTGCCGACCTTGAGCGAGCGGCCGAAGGCGTGATGCGGGGCGCTGTTGATCCAGGCGGCGCGCACCAGGTCCTTCTGGCCCAGCAGCAAGCCGGCCGCCTGGGGACCGCGCAGGCATTTGCCTCCGCTGTAGGCCACCAGGTTGGCGCCATGCTGCAGATGAATGTTCGGGATGGTGAGAACCTCCGCCGCGGCATCCACGATCACGGGTACGCCCTTGCGGCGGGCGATGGCGCAGGCGTTGGGAATGGAGATCTCGCCCTGCTCGGCGGCCGGGCAGGAGAGGATCATCACCATGGCCGTCTGCGGGCCGATGGCGGCTTCGAATTGGGCCGCCGTCTCCACCTCGACCATCTTGACGCCCAACATGCGCACGGCATGATCGTATTCATTCCGGGAATAGCGCGGCACCACAACTTCGTTCTTGAGGCCGGTGAGATTGGGCACGCGCTGCAACTTCTCCGGATCGCCTCCGGCAATGCAGGCCGACGTGGCGTGGGTCAGGGCCGCGGCGCATCCGGCGGTAACGATGCCCCATTCCGCCTGAGTCAGGTCCGCCAGGCGCTGGCTGACAGCGTCCATCAGCTCGTCCATGTGGACGTAGGCGTGAGACGCCGCTTCCATGGCGCGTTTCACTTCCGGCAGCGTCTGCGATCCGGTGATGATGGTGTAGGTGCCCCGGCAGTTGACCAGCGGCGTAACGCCGATGGACTGGTAGAGGTTCTCACCGAATTCCAGCGAATGCGTGGGCGCCGCGGGCGACGGCTCCGGCAGGGTGGCGGACATTCCCGCCGCAGCCAGCGCCGCGCCGGAGCGGAACAGTCCGCGACGGCTCATCTTTTTCGAAGGCATAACAGCCACTCCACTTAGGTGATGCTATCGGTTTGAGGGGCGGAAAGCAAGGGTGACGGCGGTTAATAGGGCGGGCCGAGGCGGGTGAACTCGAAGCGCAGCGGGTCGAGGCCGCGGGCGGCGAGTTGCCGCATGCATTCTTCCATGCTGTCGCCGATGGCTTCGATGCGGCGTAGCGGCAGCGTGTCGGGTGTGTAGATCTCGAGCGCGATGAATTTGCCCGTGAGCGCGAAGCGCTCCTCCAGGGTGAGGCGATCGGGTGAGCGTCCGATGGCCTTTTGCGGATCTTTGGCGGCGGTGAGGGTCACGGTGGTGTCTGGTCAGTCGCTGTTTTTGGCCGGTTTCTTCTCCCGGAACAGATCCATGGGTTCCTTGTTCGTGGGAATGGCCACATCGAAGAAGCCGATCATCATTTCTTCCCAACTCTGGTCGCCCCAGCGGACTGCCCGCGTGGGATCCGGATTGGCGGGATTGTTGGGAGAATTATCGAAGTGCGCCACGCAATGCAGGCGCGTGCCCGCGGGCAGAGACTTCTGCTCGCGCAAATAGTAGAAAAGCTGCCAACTGAAATCGTACTTCGGCACGCGCAAGAGGATTTCGGATTCGCCCGTCGGATAATAGGCGGTGTAGACAAAATCCTTGCCCCGAAGATGCATGTGCGGCATCATGTCCACCAGCTTGGCAGGCTCTTGAAACGTGATATCCGATTCCACTTCGTAGTTGGGATCGCCAGCCGGTATTTCGAACTTCTCGTTCGATGCGCCGGCTGTATAGATGCGTTCCCGGGGAGGCTCCTTGGCGAAGACCAACCCGATGCGGCTGCGGTCCGTGCCCGGCTTTCCGTTGGCGGTGTAGTGCATCTGGAAGACGAAGTCGGAGCCCGCCTGAACCAGTTTGGCCTGGCCCGGCGGAAGGATCCCGGGAGGCATGCCGGGAGCGAAACCGACCAGCAATTCCGGCGGACCGCCATTGTCTTCGTCGCGGCGATGCTTGCGTTTGTCGCGGTTCTCTTCCTTCACCGGCACAAACGGGATCCCGGGCCGCGCATCCTTCAGCCAGTGCGAACCCGGCGGGCGGATATAGGCGATCATGTGGTGGACAACCTGCCGGTTGCCGGGACGCGCTTCGACCTCCTGCACCCACTTATCTTCGGTGAAACCCGAGGGAATCACGATGTACTGGTAATCGATAGTCCCCGCGGCGGGCACGGAGAATTCGTTGGGCATCTCGAAGACGATATCCGGTTTGTGAATGCCCCAGCCGGAAACGAAATGGGCCGGCTTGGGAGCATCGGCGGGATCGCCCTCCGGGGCGCCGCCATCGGTCCAGGCGACCAGCGTGTCGATCTCCGCGCGGGAGAGGGAGCGATCGTTGCTGAACTTGCCGTAGTGCGGATCGGCCGGCCATGGCGGCATCTTGCGTGTGATGACAGCTTCGCGGATGGCTTTGGCCCACGGGCGCGTTTCCTTATAGGTGATCAGCGACATGGGCGCGGCTTCGCCGGCACGATGGCACTGCTGGCAGCGGTTCTGCAGGACCGGCAAGACATCTTTGTAGAATGTGGGTTGCGAAGGGATGGTGGCGGCCAGTGTGAGTGCAGGCGCAACGAGACCCAACAGGAACGATCGAACAGCCATCCGGCACCTCCGAGGTGTGCTGTTCATCCATCTTAGGGCATGCGGGGGGCCGTGTAAAGCTCGGCATTGCAGGGCGGAAGGGTAGACGATACACTAGAGGTACCGCGCTTTTGAGCGATCCCCGGTCGTCTAATGGTAGGACAGCGGCCTTTGGAGCCGTGAATCGTGGTTCGAATCCATGCCGGGGAGCCAACCTTTAGATTCAATGACTTGGAGACGCCGCAACGTCCTTTTGCACGAATTTTGTAGACGAGGCGCAAGGTGGCCGTCCATAACTCATTGAACTCGCACACCAGAACGGATGAGCATGGATTCGAGAAATGTAAATCCATGCTCACCAGAGCCATTTCTTGTTCCGTTCGCGGCTGAAGATACATCGGCGTCAACGCACATTGCCTCTCATTGAGCATGACCTTCGCATTATAGGCGAAGAGTATTGATCAAAGCCGAAAGCGCGGCGGGCTGTTGCCGTCGGCTCGGGTAATAGAGGAAGAATCCGGGGAATGGCTGACACCAGTCGTCTAACACGCGGAGGAGTTCTCCGCTCTTGAGTTGCGGTTCAACGCGCTCATCAGATACGAAGGCCAGGCCAATGCCATCGAGCGAGGCCCGCACCAGTAGCTCCACATCGTCGACGACCAGAGGCCCATTCACGGCGACGGACAGGGATTTTTTCCCCTTATCGAATTCCCACCGGTACAGACCGGCGGACCCATGCTTGAAGTTGATGCACCGATGCTTGAGCAGATCGTGCGGCGCCTTCGGCTTCGGGTGCGACTTGAAGTACGAGGGTGCGCCCACGATGGCGGCCCGGTGATCCTTGGAAACCCGGACCGCGATCATGTCTTTCTGGATGTATTCGCCGAAATGGATACCTGCATCGAAGCCACCCGCCACTATGTCCATGCGGCTGTCGTCAGCGGTGATATCGAGAACGACGTCCGGGTAATCGCGCGTAAACTTGGCGAGTTTTGGTCCGAGCACGGTCGTTCCGGCAAGCCGCGGCACGAGCAGGCGCACGCGGCCCGATGGTTTGTCGCGTAAGCCGGAGAGCTGGCCCAGGGCATCCCGGACGTCGGTGAGCGCCGGGCGCAAGCGCGCGAGCAGTTGCTCTCCAGCCTCGGTGGGCGCAACGCTCCGGGTAGTCCGCGACAGCAAGCGCACGCCGATGTCCTCCTCTAGTCCCCGGATGGCGTGGCTCATTGCCGAAGGCGATACGCCGAGCCGTTTGCCGGCTTTGGTGAAGCTGCGTTCCTCTGCAACTGCCAGGAACGTTGCGAGGATGTTTAAGTCGTTTTGGTCCATTTATGAATCCAGCTCATAAGCCCTTGTCTTTAATACATACTACTCAAAAACGCTTTTTGGGCATACCTTGGAATTAGGGAAGAGGAAGAACGGTTGATAGATGTGGTTGTCGAGGGCGAGGCGATCGGCGTTAGCCGCCAGTCGGAACAAGCAGTTAACGACTTCGGTCGAGGCTGCCCGGCGGAGGAAGGCCTAGAGAATAGGAGGAGTGGATGTCAGTTGCGAAGGAACGATTATGCAAAAGCGTAAATTAGGAAAAAGCCTGGAAGTTTCAGCTATCGGCCTGGGCTGCATGGGAATGAGCTGGTCGTACGGCCCGCCGAAAGACAAGCAGGAGATGATTGCGCTCCTCCGCGCCGCCGTTGATCGCGGCGTTACGTTCTTCGATACCGCAGAGGTGTACGGGCCGCTTACAAACGAAGAGTTGGTGGGCGAAGCCCTCGCGCCGTTTCGCGGAAAGGTGGTAATCGCCACCAAGTTCGGCTGGGAGGCGAGCCCTGGCGATGGGAATAGATGGACAGCATTGAACAGCCGGCCGGAGCACATCAAGCAGGTTGCCGAGGCTTCTCTGCGAAGGCTCAGGGTCGATGCGATTGACCTGTTCTACCAGCACCGCGTCGATCTGAACGTACCGATCGAAGACGTGGCGGGAGCGGTGAAAGACTTGATCCGGGAAGGCAAGGTAAAGCATTTCGGTCTATCCGAGGCGGGAGCGCCGACAATCCGCCGCGCCCACGCCGTTCAACCCGTGACCGCCTTACAGAGCGAGTACTCGCTCTTCTGGCGGCAGCCGGAGGAGACGATCCTACCGACGCTGGAGGAACTTGGGATTGGATTCGTACCGTTCAGCCCGCTTGGCAAGGGCTTCCTGACGGGTAAGATCACCGCTGAGACGAAATTCGACAGCACGGACTTTCGCAGCAGCATCCCTCGCTTTAAAGAAGAGAATCGAAAGGCGAACCAGGTTCTCGTGGACTTGGTCACAGCGTTCGCGGAGAAAAAGACGGCAACACCTGCTCAGATCGCGCTCGCCTGGCTGCTTGCCAAGAAGCCATGGATCGTTCCGATACCGGGTACAACGAAGCTGAGCCGCCTCGAAGAAAACCTGGGAGCTCTGAACGTCGAGTTGTCGCTTGAAGATCTCGACGCAATCGAGAAAGCCTCGTCGCATATCAAGGTTCAGGGCGCGCGGTATCCGGAGTTTCACGAAAAGCTGGTGGGCCGCTAGGTGCCGGAATGAGAGACTCAAAAATGAAGACGATCAGCTATGGAATCCTGGCTTTGGTGCTTGGGGCGGTTTGCGGAGTTTCGCAGACACGCTCCGCGGAGCAGACGGGCCTCTCGCGCCCCGATAGAGAGAGATTGATCGGCGCGTGGCACCTGGCCTCCATTGCAGGGCCGGATGGGAAACTGCTGACGACTGGCGTGCCGACGGGCATGCTGATCTATACGCTCGATGGCCACATGTCGGTGCAACTTATGTACCCGAAGTCTGAAAAACCTCTCTCCAACGAGTATGTGCAGAACGGGTATGAGGCTTCCTTCGGGAGCTATGACATTAACGAAGCCACTCATACGATTACCCATCACGTACGGGGGGCGAACACGGGCGACCGCCTTGTCGGCAAGGAACTGCCGCGCGTCTATCAATTCAATGGCGACGGGCGCCTGATCATCAGGTCAGCACGCCCGGACGAACACTGGTTCGTCACATGGGAACGTTACTGACCACCGTGATGTTGAGGGACCTCTGAAAGGGAGATAAAAATGAATGCGAATACACCTAGGTCCGCCCTGACGCCGGACGACGTCCGCAAGGTTTCTCCCGCGCTTGAGAACTACACCCGGAGCGCGATTGAGAGCGATCTGTGGAAGCGGCCCGACCTGTCGGCGCGAGATCGCGGCATCGTCACCGCCTCGGCTTTGATTGCGCGCAATCAGACGATCGGAATGCTGCACTATTTCAATACCGCAATCGATAGCGGCGTGAAGCCGGGCGAGCTTTCGGAGATCATCACGCATCTGGCGTTCTACTCCGGGTGGTCTAACGCATTTTCTGCTGTTGCAATCGCGAAGGAGATATTTGAGCAGCGCGGCATCGGATCGGATCAGCTTCCACCAGTCTTGCCAGATCTTCTGCCACTCAACGAAGCCGCCGAAGCTGACCGCGCTGCTCGGGTCCAGCAGGATTTCGGCCACGTGGCTCCTGGCGTGGTGCAATACACGACCGATCTGCTCTTTCGCGATCTCTGGCTGCGTCCCGGGCTGGCGCCGCGCGACCGCAGCCTTGTCACCGTCAGCGCGCTCGTGGCTTCAGGCCAGGCCGCGCAGGTTACCTATCACCTCAACCGCGCCATGGACAACGGCTTGACCAAAGCACAGGCATCTGAGGTGTTGACGCATCTCGCCTTCTATGCCGGCTGGCCGCACGTCTTCTCGGCGATGCCAGTCGTCAAGGCCGTGTTCGAGAAGCGCGCCGAGTGAACGCAAGAAAATGCCTCATGTCATCGTCAAGCTCTGGCCCGGAAAATCGGAACAGCAGAAAAAACAGCTCGCCGAAAAAATCACCAAAGACGTGATGGACGCCTTCAATTATCGCGAGGAGTCGGTTTCCGTCGGATTTGAAGAAGTCGCTTCGAAGGACTGGAAACAAAGAGTCTACAAACCGGATATCCAGGACAAATGGGACACGCTCTACAAGAAGCCCGGGTACGAGATGTGAAGGTTTGACGGAAATAGATGAAAGGCAGGATAGAAAAATGAAAGGTGCAGTGCTTTACGGACCCGGCGACATCCGGTTTGAAGACCGCGATGACCCAAAGATTGTTGAACCCACCGACGCGATACTCCGGCTCGCGGCGACATGTGTTTGTGGATCGGACTTGTGGCCTTACCGCGGCCTGCAGCCGATTGACGGTCCGACGCATATGGGTCACGAGTATTGCGGCATTGTCGAGGAAGTCGGGAGCGCAGTCAAATCCATAAAGGCGGGGCAATTCGTCGTCGGCTCATTCGCTACCTCCGACAACACTTGTCCGCATTGCCTGTATGGATACCAGTCCTCCTGCGTACATCGTGAATTCATGCTGCGGGCGCAGGCACCTTTTCTGCGCGTACCGCAAGCCGACGGGACGCTCGTGGCGACGCCGGGAGGTATTCCTTCTAAGGAACTCGTGCCGAGCCTGCTGGCATCCTCGGACGTATTAGGGACGGGCTGGTTCGCCGCTGATGCTGCCAATGTGGAGCCGGGCGGAACAGTCGTTGTTGTGGGCGACGGCGCGGTTGGCCTTCTTGGCGTGCTCTCGGCCAAGCAGATGGGAGCCGGACGCATCATCGCGATGAGTCGTCATGAAAAACGGCAGAAGCTCGCGCGGGAGTTTGGCGCGACGGACATTGTGACGGAGCGCGGCGACGACGGCGTTGCCCGCATCAAGGAGAAGACTAAAAATATTGGCGCAGACTCGGTGCTGGAGTGCGTCGGCACGCAAGAGTCAATGATGCAGGCCGTCCATTGCACCCGCCCCGGCGGCTACGTCGGCTATGTTGGCGTTCCGCATGGTGTGGAATTGGACGGCCAGGAGCTGTTCTTCAGGCACGTGCACCTGCACGGCGGGCCCGCACCGGTCCGCCGTTTCCTGCCTAAACTTATCGACTTTATCCTGAATGGAAAGATCAACCCAGGCAAAGTTTTCGACTTGACGTTGCCGCTCGATCAGGTGGCCGAAGGCTACCGTGCAATGGATGAGCGCCGCGCGATCAAAACGCTGCTGCAACCCTAACATGGAGCACCTACAAATGGCGACATGGGCGAAAGAGGAATTGCAGAAAATCGCGGGGACGGACGACCTGCATATCGCGCCACTCCGGGAAGATGGCGTGACGTACGGAACGCCGACCTGGATCTGGTCTGTCGCCGTCGGCAACGCGCTTTATGTTCGTAGCTACAACGGAACGAAGTCCCGCTGGTATCAGGCGGCGCTTCGGCAAAAGGCAGGCCGGATCACTGCCGCGGGCATGACGAAGGAAGTGACCTTCGAGGGGGTCGAAGGCTCGATTAACAGGAGCATCGATGACGCCTATCGTTCGAAGTATGGCGAAAGCCCCTATCTAAAGCCGATGATCGCCGCACGTGTGCGCGCCGCAACGGTCAAGGTGATGCCGCGCAATGCTAACGGCTGAGTCGTTCACTAGATGCAGAACTGTTGAGGTTAATCATGGAAATCAAAAGATGCGGTTCACGCCCCTCGGGAAAAGGTCCGGCGGAGTATTTCACCGGGACGGTTCGCATTGATCCGCTGTTCGAAGCCTCGAATCCTCCGGGTGTGAGCGGTGGGAGTGTGACTTTCGAACCCGGCGCGCGAACGGCATGGCATACGCATCCGCGCGGCCAGACGCTGATCGTCACGGCCGGCTTCGGTCGAGTGCAGCGCTGGGGTGGTCCAGTCGATGAAATCCGGCCTGGAGATGTCATTTGGATTCCTCCCGGAGAGAAGCATTGGCACGGCGCAAGCCCGGCTGCCGCCATGACGCATATCGCAATTCAAGAAACGCTAGATGGCAAGGTCGGCGACTGGCTAGAAAAGGTCAGTGACGAGCAGTACAGCGGATAACCAAAGCCGTTGAGCGACAATACTCCGTCACGATGTCCGAAAATATTTTGTACACTTTTTGTACCAAGAACGTTGCGAGACTTCAAAATCCTGTCAAGTTCGTGGTTCGAATCCATGCCGGGGAGCCAACGCCTGGGCCCCCAGGAATCCTGCTAACCAACTCCGCGGTTCTCTGTTGACAGCGCGGTGCTCTACGCCCTCCCCGTTCCCGCTATGGTGATACATTGGAAATACGGAGTCGCTCATGTTTAAGAAGCTCACCAAGCATGGAAATAGTCTGGCGCTGGTGATTGATCGTCCGATCCTGGATCTCCTCAAAATCGATCCTGAAACACTGCTCGATGTGCGTACCGACGGTAAACAGCTGATTGTTGCTCCGGCGAAACCTTCGGCTCGCCGGAAGAGGTTTGAGGCAGCCCAGGACTGGGCGCACCGGGGAAGTGGAAAGGCGTTCCAGAAGCTGGCCAAGTAATCCTTGGGACGAATTCCATGGAACCGGTGTTCATGTTACTGGTTGAAGTCCTGGAAATGCGTGACCAGCAGGTCGAACGATATGGCGGATCTGCCTTCGAAGAGGGTTAGTGTTGACGCTCCAGTAACAGGACCCAGTCCTGGGTGTCGGGCGCGGCGGGAGCGAACCACGTGGCGGCCCCGCGCGCGCGTCCGGCGTCGGTGAATCTGCCGGTGCGCGGATCGTACCAGCGTGCGGTATAGTTGCCGGCGGCCAAGTCGAGAGGCGCGGCTCCGCCGTGCTCGAGGTAGATGACGTAGGTCTCGCCGGGCACAGCCAGCACCGGCACACCTTCCGCGGCGACACCTTTGGTAACTTCGAGCTTCCACCAGTCGATGGCGGTCCAGAAATCCGTCAGGTGCTGTTGCAGCCGCGCCAGGATCATCTCGTCGTTGCCGCGGCCTGTGATCCAACCGCCATACCCCGGAACGTTCGCGCGTTCACCGCTGGTCTGATAACCGCCGGCCATGGCGATTTGCCACGCGATGCGCCGCCGCGAGTCGGCGGAACGGGCCGGCCAGAGCCGTGCTTCGCCCCACGGGTACGGATAGGTATCCTCATAGCCGTACTCTTCGTTGACTTGCGGAATGGGACGTCCGGCGGCGGCGGACTTCGCTTTGGAACGGATGATGAAGTCGTAGGCGCCGTGCTCGTCCCAGCTCTGATACATCGCAAAATCGGTCCAGGGTTCACGGCGGAAGGGATAGTCCCCGTTGCCGTGCACGCTGGTCATGTGCGCGTAAGGATCGTGCGCACGCAAGTACGCGCCCATTTCGTTGACCCAGGCTTCGGTGCGGAAGAGATGGTGTTCATTGGTGACGTCCCAAAAGACGTTGGAATAGGCCGCGAGGCGTGCCGCGGCGTAACGGTAGTACAGCTTCTCGAGGTCTCCGCCCATGGCGTAGGAGCGGAATGGGTCGACTCCGGGGAGGCGGCCATCAACATAGAAAATCACCGAGATCTGGATGCCGAGTTGACGGGCGTAGTCCACGAGGCGCTCGTACTTGCGCCAGTAATCGATGTTGAAGCGATGCGGATTGAATCCCGGGTCATCCACGTCGTCCGGCCGCGCAGCGGGCCAGACATTTACGCAGAAGCTGAACCAGCCGTTCGTGCCGACGGCCGGCTCCATCCATTGCGCACCGCTCGCGACGCGTGGCGGAATCAGCGCGACGCGGGCCTGGGTGATGTGGAACCGGGCCATGCGCTCGAGCGACTCGCGAATGATCGACTCGTCGCGCCAGCCGGCCATGGCATAGGCCGTCAGCGAGTTATAGAAGTAGTGTTCGCCGGAGCCTTCGTACACGAAGTGCCATGGATGCGCGGTGTCGATCCTGACAGGGCCTCGAAGATGGCGATCAACTGCCGTGAAACTGCCCTCGGCTGAGTAACGATGACCGTCGCTGAGCCAGACCGCCGTCCAGCGCACCGGACCGGCGTGACGCGGCATGTAGCGCAGCAGGAAGCGCGAGCCGTCCGTCGAGTCGCAGAAGCCCTCCACGTCGATCTTCTGTTGGCGGGCATCAATAAATGTCGCGCTCACGTTCACGTCGGTGAATGGATTGAGCGCGGTGGGCGCATCGACGTCGATGGCTATGGTCGCAATATCGTACACGCCGACCTCGGCGGCAGGACCATGGAAATGCACGGCGCGCGGTGGTAGCGCCGAGTCGACCGGAGCGCCTGCCGCCGGGGCAATCTGATCGGCGAAACGCCTGGCGAGGAGCCGGTAGCCCTCATCGGTGTAGTGCACACCATCGCTCGAGGCCCCCGCGAGATCGGCGATTCGCAACCAGGCAGCCCGCGCCGGTGCGGCTGCCGCCAGACCGGCGCGATACGCGGCCAGCACATCCGGCATGTTACCCGGCGTCGCCGGCAGCGCGAGCACGACACGCAGCGCCGGTCTGCGCCGATGGGCGTCGTCGACGATAGCGACGGCTTGCGCGGCGAGCGCGCGGGCGCGTTCCACGCTGACCGGGCGACGGTCGGTATGCACGTCGATCCAGAGATCGTTGGAGCCGGCCAGCAGCACCATGACGTCGGGCTGATGCAGTTCGATCATGCCTTCGCGCAGGCGTTGCCGCATACGCTCGAGTCCCATGGCGGAGTAACCTTCGTGCTCCGGGTCGGAGGCGGGCTCACCGGTGATGTTCGAGCCGACAAAATTGACGTGGACGCCGCGCGCGTTCAGTTCGTGCTTGAGGTAGGCTCGATAGCCGGGAAAGACCGTGGCTTCCGTGTTTGAGTCGCCCGCACACAGGATGCGCAGCGCTCCGGCAGGAAGGTTCACGTCGCTACGAGCCGGACCACGCCGCTGCGCGAACATCCAATGGATCAAACCGCTGTCCGGGGCAAATGCCGCCGTGAAGATATCGTGCCCCGCGCCGTGCAATTCGGAATAGCGCGGTTCGCCGCCGGTCGACTTCAGGGCGGCGATCATGGAGCGTGTACGGCCCACGGCGACGACCGAATCCGCATCGCCGTGCCACGCCCAGACGGGCGTTGAAGCGAGAAGAGGCGCGGTGGCTTCGTCGGCACCGCCACACACCGGCGCCAGCGCCGCGAATGTGCCTGACCGGCGCGCCGCAAGCTCCCACGCCCCGTAGCCGCCCATCGACAGGCCGGCGAGGTAAACGCGGTCGAGATCAACCGGCAACGTGCGCAGCGTCTTGTCCAGCAGCGCCATTGCCATAGCCATCATGGTCGAGGGCTCGGGACGCATGCGCGAGCTTTGCGGCGCGGCCCAGTCGGTCTCCACCCAACGCTGGCCGTCGCGCGCCTGCGGCACGAGCACGTACGCCGGATAGGCGTCGCGGTACGGGGCGCGCGCCATCCGCACCGGGAGGTAGAGCAGTTGCCGCTCATTGTCACGTCCGCGCTCACCGGCACCGTGCAGAAAAAGCAGCAGGGGATAGCGCCGGCCATCCTCGACATGTGCCGGAGCGAGCAAACGGTAGTGATAATGGTCCCCCTGATAGTCGAAGAACAACTCCTGAAAGGGCGAGATCTCCTGCGCCGCCATGGCAGCGGCGAACATCGCGATTGCGAGACAGGAACGGATTACGAGTCGGTACATGATGTCCTAGGTTTGCTTCGCCTTTGAAACGGCGGCGGGTTCACGGCCGGAGCCTCTGCGCTGCCCTAGCCTTGATGTAAAGGGGCTTCGCGAGTTCCTCAGCAAAGCGCCGGCTCACTTCCGCATTCATCTGGATTCGCGCGTCGCCCCAGTCGGCCCAGTCAGCCGAGTAGCGGCGCGCCCAGAGGCGCCACTCCCAATTGATGTAGCAGAAAGCCTTCACATGCGCATGCCGGCCGATGAAATCGAAATATGGAGCAAACCACGCCTTCCAGCTTTGCTCGCCATCCAGCACGCCCACGTGGCGTGGTGTGGACTCTCCGATCATGACCGGCTTGTGCGTGCGCCAGGCATCCTGCATGAACGCCTCGACCACGGGTTTGGTAAAGCTGGCGGCTTCAAAAAGGTCGATCGCCCACCAGTCGACGTATTCGTCCCCCGGATAATACTTGCGGTAGTCCGGCGTCAGCGCCGCGGACTCGGCGCACCACACCGTCGCTACGTTGCGGACGTGCGCCTTGCGCAGGATCTCCACGATCCGCCGGAAGGCGGCTGCGTAAGTTGCAGGGTGATAGCCATTCCACGAGCCGTGAAACTCATAACCGATGCGCAGAAACACGGGGCGACGCAGCGCCTTCAAGAGATTTGCGAGCTGGCGAATCTGCGAATCGTACTGTCCGCCGGCGACCTTGTCGTCGTATGGATGCCCGGCGTCATCGTCCATTCCCAGCCCGATCTGCGGGACGGCGTACCATCCAAGAGCGTTGAGTTTCTCGCCGAGTTCACGGAAGAACCGCGCGGGGTCTGGCGTGTGGACATCTACGTAGTCCATGAAGATCGCGGGGTTGGCCACTCCGCCCAGCGCGTCGGCATAGTGCTTCACATCCTCTGCGTCGACCTGTCCCGCTCCCGTCAAAACACCGTGGCGTGGCTCGTACCTGGCATGGAAGTAGACGCGGGGCTCCTGCGCATGCAGTTGCAGTCCGCACACCAGGAGCATGACGGGGACGAGATTTCGCATATCGAACGCTGGGGCGGTCAATAACGGTCATAACATGATGCGCCAGGGCCGGTGCTTCAGCCGATCGTGTTTCCTGCGCCCGCCTGACAAGGTGCTCGGTAGTTTCCCCTTCAGTTGTGATCCGCCCGATCTGGTAAGCGCTATTCTCGGCAAACCAGAGAGCGCATCCGGTCCAGCCGCGATTCCAGCCGGGGCGCTATATCGCATGGGCAGTGGAAATTCGGTAATCTGTCCGGCCGCAGGTGATCCGCCCGATCTTGCCTCCCAGTGACTCGGTAAGCCAAAGCGCGCCGTCCGATCCCGCGACGATTCCAAAGAGGCCGGCGGGCCTCGATCTGGTCGTAGCGGTATCGGGATTACCAATCCGAGTATGTTCACGGGCCCGGCTGCGGACATGAAGCCGTGCCGCATGGGGACCATGTGGACTATCTGGTGGAAGCGCACCTCCATCACCCGCATGGCACGCATTGCGACGATCATGGCAATCTGGCGGCAGCCTGAGTTACGGCGAGCGGAACCCCGGATCGCCGGATACGGCAAGCCTTCAGCGCCGCCAGAACTGGCCGGCCAGAGCGGCAAGTCCGCAGCCCAACAAGCCGGGTCCGGCGGCGCGCAGCGCGGCGGCGTACCCGCGAAAACGCCACTCCTGCTGCAATGCGAGAAGTCCAAAGAGGAGCAGAATCGCACACGCGGGTACGCTGTAGAGGGAGGACCAGCGCGGTTCGAGTTTGCCCGCAAGAATCGCTGAAACGCCGCCCAGCACCATGGCCGCCTGCACCAATCCAACGGTCCGAACGGCCCGGGTTCGGCTGGAGGTCAGACGCGCCGCGAGGATTCCGATGGCAACCGACTCCGGAAGCTTATGAACAATTGCGGCCCAGGAGAGAGCAGGCGCGGCTCCCAAAGACGAGGGTACTTGCAATTGCGCAATCGTCCAGCCATCGAAGAAGCTGTGGATGCAGCCGACTACCAGCAGCGGCCAGCCGAATGTAATCTTGGGCCGGCACGTGGAGTCGGCATGGACACCCGCGGCACAGAAGGGACAGAGGGGATAGACGTGGCGGTCGAAGCATGCCGCCACGAGCAGGATCGCGGAAACGCCAACCAACGAAGGAACCCATCCGCGCTGTCCAGCCATTTCCGGCAGAATCCAGAACACGGCGATTCCGACCAGAAGACCACCGACCCACGGCAGGATGCGCCGTTGCAGCGAGGCGTGGCCCGCCGAGAAGACGGAGACAATCGCGATCGCGGTCGTCAGACAGCACGTTCCGAGGAGGATCTTCATATCCCAGTCAAGCAGCTCTTATTGCGCTTGGATGATGATAATACATTCTCATTAACAAAAGCAAGGCGACGCCACGGTGTCGTAGATATCGCGCATCCGCTCAGCGCGCCGCGATTTCTCGAAACGGGTCGAGGCGATGCTTGAGAAGGTCCTTTGAGAGAGGCAGGGCTCGGCCTGCGGCCTTGCTTCGCACCGCCCAGTCGACAATTTCGCGGTAATAATCGAAGCCGTCGATACTGCCGAGCCAGACGTTCTGTCCGGCTGTCGACACCAGCACGACATTCGGCACGTCGCACGGGCCGAGACAACCGCTGACCGTGAGCTGAATATTTTTCAGGAGGCCCAGACGGCGCACTCGGTTTTGAGCCACTCTACCGGCACGGCGGGTTTTCCGCGATCAGTCTGCCCGCAGCAGCAGCCAAAACAGACGGAAACCTGGCCGATCACCAGACGCTTGGTCATAATCGGGTGGCAGGCCGGGCTCATCCTTCTAACCAAAATATACCATGGTGGGGTATACTATCTACAACTCAGGAGGTGGCCTTTTTGGCGCACATTATTCGGGACAAGAAGAAGATGCTCAACCGGGTCCGCCGGATTCGCGGACAAGTGGAGGCCATCGAACACGCCATCGAGCGTGAAGCAGACTGCTCGGAGATTCTGCACACGATTTCGGCATGCCGCGGAGCGTTCAACGCCCTGATGGCAGAGGTGCTCGACGGGCACATTCGATTTCATGTCATGGATCCGGACCAGGATCCGAAGTCCGAAAAGGCCAGAGCCACGCAGGAGTTGATCGACGTCTTACGTTCTTACCTGAGGTAGTTCAGGAGGAGGGGAATATGGGAAGCACCAGTCTTGGGGAGCCCCGCGGGCAGAGCGCGGCGAACTCCCGCAATCCGCACGAGCATGACCGGGAACACGGCGACGATCGCACGGAGCATCACGATCACGATGAGGGCTGGCTCGAATGGGCGCGGGTCGCGTTTGTGGCGGCGGTTCTCGTCTTGGTTTGGGCACAAGTGATTCCGCCGGTGCATGGGATCGACATACTGGCGCTGGCCGGCGTCCTGATCGGTGGCTATCCCATTTTCAAAGAAGCGATCACCGACCTTTTGGATCGCCACATGACCATGGAACTCTCCATGACCATTGCGCTGGTTGCCGCTTCGGTCATCGGCGAGTTCTTCACTGCGCTGCTCATCACCGTATTCGTCCTGGTC
>DATJYO010000010.1:0-6916 GCA_035499555.1 Bryobacteraceae bacterium | reverse complement strand
ACGCCGGGAGGGCCGGCCGGGATCCTGCGGATCAAACCAACAGATGGCAGCGGCCCTTCGCTAGACGGCATCTTCAACGCGTTCAGCGGGGACGGAGCCGCGGTGTCGGAGAACGGGCTTTACACGCTCACCGGCACCGGCTGGCAGGCGGGAAATGTCAGCATCACGTTCAACGATGTTCCGGTACCGGTGCTGCAGACGGCAAGCGGGGGCGTGGTCGTCCAGATGCCACCCGTCTTGCAGGGCCGCGGCCGGCAGGCGCCTGGCTTCACGCTGGTACAGGTGGCAGCCAACGGCGTGCCGTCGAACGCGGTCTGGATGCCGATTACCACCCGTCAGCCCGGCATTGAGTCGAAGAGCTTTCCGAACCTGCCCTCGGGCACGGCGGGACTCCAGGCCTACGCCCTCAATCCGGACGGGACGGTAAACGATGCGGCACACCCCGTGGCGGTTGGGTCCGCGATCACGCTGTTTGTGACGGGGATCGGCGGCGCAACACCTCCCTTGCCGCTGTGGACCACGTGGGATCAGCTGACGCTGCCGCCTCCGTCCTCAGGCACGCCGACGTCCGTAGCCATTTCGGCCGCTCCCGGACTGTTGCCTGGTGTGTACCAGGCAAGCATTCCGGTAACCGCAGCCATCAAAAAGTTCGGGCAGACGGATGCGAACGGTGTGGTGGCTGTTGGTATCGCATTGCAGTTTCAGCTTTATTACAGCTCTTATGTGCCGGCGGTGTCGAACGGGGTGACGGTTTATATTCAGTAGTTCAGGTTCAAGCCTGGTCACCCCTGGCCGGGCATGCCCGGCCCCTACGGTGCGTCTCGCGCGGTAGTGATTGTTTCGCGAAATTCCCGCGTCCGCTGGTGAGGCCACGAACATTCGCTCCGTGCTATAATTCGAGAGTCTTTCCTGTCGAAAAGATCCAGGGAAATCTATGCCTAAGCTCAAGACACACAAAGGTGCGTCTAAACGGTTCAAGAAGACGGCCACCGGCAAGGTGGTTCGCAGCCATGCGTTCGGCCGTCACATTCTGACCTCCAAGCCGCACAAACGCAAGAAGAAATTGCATCAGAGCGTGGTGGCCGACAAAGCCGACCAGCCGACTCTGAGGCGGATGCTCCCCTACTAAATTCGGGTGAGCAGTTGAGCGGACGGAGCGCGTGGCACGTGCCCGTTTCGCCGACGAACTGAAAACGAATCTTAAGGAGATTGAAACGTGCCCAGAGTCAAACGTGGTACCCACCGCCGGGCCTCCCGGAAAAAGACGCTTGAACAGGCGTCCGGATATTTCTTAACCAAGAGCAAGCTCTATCGTGCGGCGCAGGAAGCCGTCGAGCGCGGACTGAAATTCGCGTACGTTGGACGCAAGAACAAGAAGCGCGATTTCCGCGCACTGTGGATCGTCCGCATCAACGCGGCCTGCCGCGATGCCGGCATTTCCTACAGCCAGTTTGTGCACGGCCTGAAGGCCGCCGGTATGGATCTGAACCGCAAAGTTCTGGCGGACGTGGCCCTGCACGACGACGCGGCATTCAAGCAGCTGGTGGAATCGGCCAAGGCCGCCCTGCAGAAAGCATGAGCCAGAGCATGTTCCCGGTTCCTCAAGAAAGCGATTCCCTCAGCAGTCTGGAGGATCGGATCCAGAGGGCCATCCAACTGGTGGCCCGCCTCCGCCAGGAAAAGGAAGCCGCGCTGGCGGAGGCCGCCGAAGCCCGGGCCGATGCCCAGCGCATGGCGGATGAGTTGAAGACTCTCCAGGCGGAGCGCAAACAGGTGCGCGGCCGGATCGAGCGCCTGCTGGAACAGATCGACGAACTCAACGCCGGGTAGGCCCTGAACAGGGAGCGCGCATGGACGAGAAACAGTCCGTCCGGGTCACCATTCTAAGCCGGCCTTATACGCTGCTGGCCTCGGGGGATCCTCGCGAGGTCGAGCAGGTCGCGGCGAGTGTCGACGAACTGATGCTGTCGATCGCCGGCAAAGCCCCCAACGCCGACTCCACGCGGATTGCGGTGCTGGCTTGTTTGCACCTGGCTGACAAACTGCGCCTGGCGGAGCGAGAGCTCGACGAATTGCGGCAGCGCAAGGACAGCAATTCCGCCGAGTATGCCGCGATGCTGGAGCGGCTGATTTCTTCGGTGGAAGAGGCCAGCGCATGATACGTTGGGCCGCTCTGCTCGTCGCCGGAATCGCCATGGCCGCCACCACCGCATACCAGGACAGTATTCTCGAATGGCGCAAGAATCGGGACGCGGCGCTGCGCAAGCCGGACGGCTGGACGTCGCTCGCCGGTCTCTTCTGGCTGCACGAAGGCGCCAACAGCTTTGGTGCCGACCCCGCCAGCGATGTCCCGCTGCCGTCCGGCCCGGCGCATGCGGGGACGTTCGAGCTGCACAGCGGCCAAATCGCGGCCACGATGGACGGCCAGACACGGGTACTGACGCCGGATTCGAAGGACGTGGTCACGGTCGGGCGCCTGAACCTTTGGCCCATCAAGCGCGGCGACCGCTGCGGCATTCGCCTGAAGGACCCGGACAGCGAATACCGGCGGAGCTTCCGCGGTATCCAGTATTTCCCGATCGATGAGAAGTATCGGATCACCGCCAAATGGGTGGCCGCGCCACGGCAGATTCCAATCCTCAACGTTCTCGGCCAGACGGAGCCTTCGGAGAACCCGGGCTACGCCGTGTTTGAGCTGGCCGGGAAAGAGATGCGTCTCTACCCGATCATCGAGGAGCCGGGCGATCAGCAGCTCTTCTACATCTTCCGCGATCTGACCACGGGCAAGGAGACTTACCCGGCCGGACGGTTCTTTTACTCTGCGATGCCGAAGGACGGGCAGGTGGTGCTCGACTTCAACAAGGCCTACAATCCGCCATGCGCGTTCACGCCGTACGCGACCTGTCCGCTGCCGCCGAAGGAGAATTACCTGCCGGCGAGGATCGAGGCGGGAGAGAAGACGTACCACGCGGAACAGCACAGGTAACGGTTAGTTCAGCACAGAGGTTCCCACGTAGGTTTGCAAAGCCTGCAGGCTGCGATTGGATAGCGCGGTGTATTCCTCGGCCTTGGAGAGCACGGCCGGCTGCAGGCGGACGAAAAGCTTGACGATTTCCGGGTCGCGCCAGCCGCGGTCTGTCTCTTCCTGTAGGACGCGCAGCGCTTGTTCGGGCTGCAACGCCGGCTTGTACGGCCGCACGCTGGTCAGCGCATCGTAAATGTCTGCGGTCTGCACGATACGCGCCAGCAGCGGGATCTGGCTGCCGCGAAGGCCGTCCGGATAGCCGCTGCCGTCCCAGCGCTCGTGGTGATGCCGAATGATCGGCAGTACCGGAGACAGCACGTGCAAGTGCCGGCATATCTCCTCTCCCCGCGCCGCATGGCTGCGCATGACCACCCATTCCTCATCCGTCAGGTCTCCGGGTTTGAACAGAATCGAATCCGGAATTCCAACCTTGCCCACATCGTGAAGATATCCGCCGCGGTACAGGGACAGCAGGCAGGTTTGCTGCAGCCCCATTGCGATTCCCAGGCTGACACTGATGAACGCCATGCGCGCGCAGTGCCCGCTGGTACGCGCATCGCGCTGCTCTACGGCCTGCGCGAGAGCAAGGAGGATGCCTTCCGTCGTATCGGCGGAACGGCTCGCTGCCGAGGACGACCCCTGCCGCCGCGAGTAACAGGCACGTTTCTTTGCGATTCGGGGCATGCTACTGGAGTTATCGGCATTCATAACCGAAATTCCTAGGTACTAAGGCAAAATTCCTGGTCCTTTAGTGCCGTACCACCGTAATCGCTCGCCAGGCGGAGTCCCCCGCCGAATCGTATGCCCGAACGGTGACGATCGTATTGCCCACGAGCAGCGGCACCGAAGCCGACCACGATACCGTGCCCGCGGCGGCGCCCTGATCGCCGCTCGACGTACTCCACTGCACTAACGACACGTTGGAGGAGGCTGTTCCACTCAAGGTCAGGGTCGCCGCGGTGGTCGAGACGATGGTCGTCGCCGGTACGGTGATGACGAGGGACGGCGGTGTGCTGCCGCCCGAGGGTGTGGGATTCGGCGGCGGATTGGGTGCGGGGTTCGACGGTGAACCCGGGCTGGGTCCTGACGGAGTTGAGCCGCCTCCGGTCGGAGTCGCGCCGCCGGACGGCGTGCTGCCCGCCCCGCCACCGGCCGGCCCGTACAGGTTTTGAATGCCCGCGATGTCGTCGGATGTCAGCCCGGTGGACATCCGGTAGTACGGGTACATCACCGCTCCGGGCTGGTCCGAGTGGCCCAGCCCGAGCGCGTGCCCCGCTTCGTGCAACGCCACGGAAAACAGGTCCACATCACTGCCCGCGTGCCAGTTCTCGTCAGCGTCGAAATGCATGTCGCCGGCGATGGTTTCCACATTCGGAGGCGCCGGATAAAAGGTATGGGCAAGAACGCCGCCGGGGCCGTCAAACGGATAGGCATCGCCATGGGAGCCGCGCGCGAAAAGAATGTCGATGCTCCGCTGCGCCCCCCGTGCGCTCCCGGCGGACAACGTGAAGTTCCCGTATTTCTGCCATTCCCGGAAGGCCCGCTCGATCTCGCCGCGCACCGTGCTCTCGTCCATCTTGTCCGTTAGGGACACGAAAAAGTATTGGAGCGACACCCCAGCCGCGCCGTTCTTCGGCCATCCGGTACTGGCTTCGGCATATTGCGCGATGCCCCCCGCCGACGGGGCGAGCGCGCCCCCGCAGGACATCAGACGGCGTCTGGTCAGCAGGTCCGGCGAGGCTGGCAGAATGCGCTCGACGGCCTGCATCTCGGCAAGCCGCTCCAGCCGCGACCGGCTGCCAATGAGCAGCAGGTGATTCGGACGCAGGTCCCGGTGGCTCAAGGATTCAAACCCGAGGTCCGCGGCGTCGGTTCGTGCCTGCTCGACAGACGCCTCCGGCCGCAGGATCACCAGCCAGGCAAATCCGTTCTCCCGCTGCGCGCGTGGGCTGATCTTGCTCTGCGCCGCCGCCTGCAAGACCAGCAGGAATATCAGGAACCACCGATTGTGCATTTTCCGCTCCACAATTCTTTTCGAGAAAGTTGAGAGTTTTTTGAGCCCCGCCGCACCAATCAGTAGATGAGACGGATGTGGCACACGTGTGCGGCGGCGCTGGCCGCGGCACTGGTGAGCGCGGCCGGCACTTCCCCGCCCTCGTACCGGATCGAGACGATGGCCGGCAGTTCCAACCTGGGTGATGGCGGCCCGGCAGTTGCCGCCCAGTTCGGCACGATCAAGGGCATCGCCCTGGATATTTGGGGCAATCTGTACGTTGCGGACACGGACCACCACCGCATCCGCAAGATCACGACGGGCGGAACGGTTACCACCCTGGCCGGCACGGGTACGGCGGGTTTCAGCGGCGACGGCGGCCTGGCTACCGCGGCGCAGCTCAACCTGCCGTACGGCCTGGTGGTGGACCTGGCGGGTTATGTCTACGTGGCCGACCTCGGCAACAGCCGCGTGCGCCGCATCGCGCCGGATGGCACGATCGCCACATACGCGGGCAACGGCGTGGCGGGCTCCGGCGGCGATGGCGGCGCGGCCATCGACGCGCACCTGATGCAGCCGCGCAACCTGGCCGTAGACTCAGCAGGAAATCTCTACATCTCGGAATTCGGAGGCCACCGCGTGCGGCGTGTGTCGCCCGATGGAAAAATCGCGACCGTTGCCGGCACCGGCATCTCCGGCTTCAACGGCGACGGGCCGGCCTCAACCACGCAGCTCAACGCGCCCGCCGGCCTGGCGATCGACCGCAGCGGTGCTCTGCTGATTGCCGATTCTTCCAACAATCGCGTCCGCAAGCTGCTTCAGGGCACGATTACGACCGCCGGCGGCCCGTGGACCGGTTCAACTCCGGTGGCCGTGGCGGTGGATCTGAACGGCACGGTTTACATGAGCGATGCCGGTCCTATTCTGGATGCCAAGGCTGTCAATGCAGGCGATCAGTGGACGCGCATCGCAGGAACGGGCGGCAACGGCTTCTCAGGAGATGGCGGTCCGGCAGCCCAAGCCGTGCTTTCAGCCATCTGGGACGTGGCAACGGACGCCCAGGGAAACATCTACGTCGCCGATGGAGCGCGCGTGCGCCGTATCGACAAGCACGGCAATATCCAGACGGTCGCGGGCGATGGATATCTGCAGTCGGTGGGCGATGGCCTGCCCGCCACCTCCGCCTTGCTTTTCCAGCCATCGGCGGCGGCACTGGACAGCATCGGAAACCTGTATATCGCGGACACCGGCACCAATCGGGTGCGGCAGGTGATCCCCGCGGGCACCATCCGCACCTTGGCCGGTAACGGCCAGGCAGGACCGGGAGCAGATCAGACGAGCGCGACGAAATCCAGCCTGTTTTCTCCGATGAGTGTCGCGGTTGGACCCGCGGGCAACGTGTATATTGCCGACACCTACAACCACCGCATCCGCTCCGTGGACGCCACTGGACTGATCTCCACCGTGGCTGGCACCGGCGTAGCGGGACGCGGCGCTGAAGGACTATCGGCGGCCCAGATGAACCTGCGCGCCCCTCGCGGCATTTGCCTGGATCGGGCGGGAACACTCTACATCGTGGACACCGGCAACCATCGCGTGCTCCGCGTGGCGCCGGGTGGAGCGACGCAAACGGCGGCCGGCAACGGTTCTCCCGGCGATGCGGGAGACGGCGGCACGGCGGCCCTGGCGCAGCTCAATTTGCCCAGCGCATGTGTCCTCGATACCGCCGGCAATCTGTTCCTGGCCGACACCGGCAATCATCGCATCCGCAAAGTAACAGCGGCCGGCCGCATCACCACGCTGGCGGGCACGGGGATTGCGGGAAGCAGCGGCGACGAAGGGCCGGCCACCGCCGCGCAGCTGAATGCGCCAGCGGGGATTGCGGTGGAGGATGACGG
>DATJYO010000009.1:0-16135 GCA_035499555.1 Bryobacteraceae bacterium | reverse complement strand
GCGTGCCGCTCGAGTGACGATGTGGTATGGTTTCTTCACGGCGGTAGGCTCCTTTCGGGATTTCAGTTTGGCAACCGGATTCTATCGAATCGGCGCCAACCGCCGCCTACCTACCTTCAACTAGACTCGGGACGCCCTCCTTCATCGCGACGGTTACCGCTGTCATGGAAGGCAGATGGCTCTTACAAAGTGTTGGTTTCCTGACGACCTGCAGCGGTATCTTGTTCTTCAGCATCTTTCTTCCGAGTTTTTTCGTCTTCGACTTTCTTCAGTCGGAAATAGTAGTGGAAGGTATACATCCATGCAATATCCACTAGCTGCCAAACGGTAAGTTCTGGTTCGGCCATCTGAGTCGTCTGTTGTGAAGATGGACGCGTGTGAAGCTCACTGAGCGCTTCCAAGGCGGCAAGCTCGTTCTTGGTGCTGACCAAAGCGAACTTCGATAACGCAGTCTGCTCCAGTCGCGTCAAAGGAATCTGAAGATTCGTCAGGCTCTTCACCGCCCTCTGAACTGCCCCCACAATCAGTGCGACGGACAGCCCAGATTCGCCAACGAAGCGATAGCGATTGATCTCACTGACCAAGCGACGGATCTCGATTGCTCGCTTGGCATCAGACATCGACCCTTCATCCAGCACCCGGCACAATTCTTCAAAACGCTCACTGTTTGTCTTCAGCTTCGCAGCGATGTTTCTCGACTCGGCCAGATGCGCGCCATGCGTAATCGCGGCAACACAAAGGCAGAAAATTTCACGTCCAAAGACCAGCAAAGGATGATAAACCAGATGCTCGGATTGCTTGCCCGGTCGCGGAATCATAAAGCGGCTCTGTGAGAGCTTGCCTTCATGTGCTACCCGACTGCGTGCGTCGTAAAACTGTCGAACCCAATCCTTCAATCTTGGAACTCGTCCTAGCAGGAGCGAGACACTATCGATGAATCGATCCGTCTTCTCGCCGGTAGGGAGATCGAGGAGAGATTCGAAGGCAATCGCAAGATTGACTAAAGCCTCGCTCTCGCTCACCTCAGCCCGGTTGGTAGCGTTGTACCACCTCAGAGCGGTGAACAGCCTTTCTGCGATATATCTCGCGTCATCGGTGAGCAAACGCACCAGCTCATAGCCCGTTCCTTCCTGACAGAACTGGCCGGAGTCCGCTGCGAGGTCTTGGGAGATATTGAGCGTGATGTGCGGCACCGGCGGATACACCCGTGATCCCTTGACTGCCCAAAAGTGCTCCATGAAGTTGCGCATCCCGTCATAGCCAGGCGCGAAATCGTTGTCCCACCCGATTGCGATGGGCTGATCCAAGACGGTGTGGTGTTCAGATTCAATTAAGAAACGACTTACTCGGTCTGGCGTAAACACTAGCAATGTCGCGCACTCATATCCAAGGAAAGGGTCTCCGAATTGATCATTCGGCGTGCCATACAAATACGCGACGAGACAATGCACCCGTTTTAAGGTCTCAGGGATTTGGAACAGACCGGCAACATGAATCTGAGGTATCACAGCGTAGGACGCGGAACGGACACGCGCATTGTTCTGCGTGTACAACATCGCCGTCACCTCGGTGACTGCTGTCGCTTGTGCTTCGCTGAGTCCCTCCAGATCGTCAGTAGAGCGAAACAGATATGGTCCGAACCGAACAGGCCCTGACGTCTTGAGATACGGGAAAAGAGCAATGGAGAAGAGTTCTTCGCGAGTGTCGGCCATAAGGATTTAGTATCAGCGGTCGGGTATTCTTCGGCCACTTCTGGGACCATTATCCGCCTTCTCCCGGAAGGTTCGTGTATCTATTGTGTGCAGCTTACCCGCAATCGTCAGGATTACTCCCCATAAACGCGCTTCCCACGTGTGATCAGATGCCTCCGGCCGTGTAGTCGCCAACCCCGTATACCGGCCCAAACCCGGCGCCGCCAGAGGTTCTGCGCGCGCGGCTTTTGAGCAACACGCGCAAGACGGGGCGGCCCGCGCCGCTCGACATCGCGGACTGCCGTCTTTATGGCGGCGCGGGCAGACGCGCCCCTTTGCGCTTCTGAGCGAAGAGTGTTGCTGGCCCAGGCGGGGGGCTATCAGCGCCTGGCGGGCGCGGTCGCGGGCCAGACATGGGGGCTCTCCGGAGCGCTCCATTCCAGCTTGCCGCGTTCGTCGTAGATGCGCACGCTGGCTTGGCCGTCAGCCCCGACGCCGATTTCGGCGCGCCGGGTACCGGCCGTGTCCACCACCACGAACTTCTCCGCCGTAATGACCTTCGGCAAGTTGCGCTCCTGCGCGTGCACGGGCCGGCCGGCGGACACGGCTCCGCCCAGCCAGCCCAACAGCGCCGCCGCGCTCAAGAAAACCAGCTCTCTCGTCGTGATCACGGTCCCACCTCCCGATCGGGTTTCACAGGCAGATATGCCCGGAGGGTTGCGATCCTTTCAGGCCCGGGAACGTTGGGACGAAAAATCACATCCGCGGGCGATCGCGGTGCAACAAAAATACGGTTGGAGCCACCTTACACCAGCGGGCAAGAACCGGCTGCCCGGGACATCCGGTCCGCAGCACCTCCGCGGCAGGAACTTTCCCGCCAGATCGAGACCAGCAAAGGACAAACGAATATGCCGGAACACAAAAATCGCGTAGCATTGCGGGGCAGCGAGCGTATGGCGCGCCGGGGGGCGCGGGCCGTAGGCGCGCCGGACCCAAACCAGGAGATCCGCATCAGCCTGCTGCTGCGGCCACGCCAAGCGATGGATAAGCTGGCGGCCGCCGCGGAGTTGACGGCGACTCCCATCCACAAACGGAACTACATGACGCGGGAGCAGTTCGCCGAGACGTACGGCGCCAATCCCGAAGACGTGGCGGCGGTCGAAGAGTTCGCGCACGAACACAACCTGACCGTAGCCGAAACCAGCCTGCCGCGCCGCACGGTGGTCCTGTCGGGCACCATCGCCGCTTTGAGCGCGGCATTCGGCGTCTATCTGTCCAACTACGAACACGCCGACGGGGCCTTCCGCGGGCGCACCGGACCGATCTATCTGCCCGAGAATCTGGAGGGCATCGTGCAGGGGGTCTTCGGGTTCGACAACCGGCGGCAGGCGCGGCCGCATTTCCGCCACCGAAAGGCGCCGCAGAATCAAAACGCGGCCCAAGAGGCCAGGTCCTCGGGATTCACACCGGTGGAGGTGGCCCAACTGTACAATTTCCCGGCCGGCACGGACGGCCGCGGCGAGTGCATCGGCATCCTGGAATTCGGCGGCGGGTACACCAGCCATGAATTGAAGACGTACTTCCGGGAACTGGGGATGAAGGCGCCGGCGGTGACCGCGGTTTCCGTGGATGGGGTGACGAACCGGCCGCAGCCGGGCGGCGACAGCCCGGATACGGAGGTGATGCTGGATATCGAAGTGGCCGGTGCGGTGGCTCCGGGGGCCAAGCTGGCGGTGTATTTTTCGGACTTCACCGAGCAAGGCTGGGTGGACGCGTTGACCACGGCGGTGCACGACAACGTCCGTAAGCCGTCGGTCATCTCCATCAGTTGGGGCTTCGCCGAGGGCAACGACATCTGGTCGGCGCAGGCGATTCAGGCGGTGAACGAAGCTTTTCAGGCGGCGGCGGCGATGGGGATTACGGTCTGCTGCGCGGCCGGCGACGACGGCTCCCGCGACCAGATCGACGACGGCCTGGCGCATTGCGATTTCCCGGCCTCCAGCGCCTTCGTGCTGGCGTGCGGCGGGACGACCCTACAGGGCTCGCGCGGCAACATCCGCAGCGAGACAGTCTGGAACGACGGGGACAACGGCGGCGCTACGGGAGGCGGGATCAGCGATTTCATCGATCTGCCTGCCTGGCAGAATAGCGCCAAGGTGCCGCACTCGGTCAATCCCGGGCACCGGGTGGGGCGCGGGGTTCCGGACGTAGCCGGCAACGCCGATCCCAACACGGGCTACCGGGTCCTGGCCGACGGGCAAAGCGGCATCGTGGGCGGGACGAGCGCGGTGGCGCCGCTGTGGGCGGCGCTGATCGCGCGCGTGAATCAACACCTGGGAACCCCGGCCGGTTTCCTCAATCCGCTGCTGTATGCCCAAGTGGCAAATGCCAACGCCATGCACGACATCACCAGCGGGAACAACGACATCACGGGGAGTATCGGCGGTTACAACGCGCGTACGGGGTGGGATGCCTGCACCGGGCTTGGCAGTCCGGACGGCACCGCCATCGCTAACGCTTTGGCCGGCGCGGCCGCGGCCAAGTCGTAGGCACGGGACCAGCGGAGGGCAGATGGCGCCACTCAACCGTCTGCCTTCCACATGGTTAACCGTGTAGATTAACCCTCTTCCTACCGCCCCGGCTCTAATCTCCATAGACGCTGTAGATTGATCCGCGCTACAATAGCACGACACTCTTGGGCCTTTAGTTCCTCGATGACTGAAATCCTGGTGGGCTTCCTCATTGCGGCAGGTGTCGGCTTGACCGGCGTAGGCGCGGGTTCGCTTCTGGCGCCCATATTAATGCTGTTTTTCAAGGTTCCGCCGCCGGAAGCCGTGGGCACTTCGCTGGCCTTTTCGGCGGTGACGAAGCTGGCCAGCGCGCCCGTGTATGTCTTCCGCAAGCAGATCCATTATGCAACGCTCGTCCGCCTGTCGTGCGGCGGGATCCCCGGTGTTCTGGTTGGATATTATGCGATGGGTTTACTAGACGCAAAACACCACCGCGGGGTCTTGTTCCTGACGATCGGGGTACTGGTGGCGACCATGGCCGCCTACAACCTGGTGCGTACCTTGCGCCGCAGCGCTCATCACCGCAGCCTGGTAGACCGTTCCGGCTGGCTGCTTCCCATCGGGCTGTTTATCGGCGGTGAGGTAGGATTCTCCTCGGCGGGCGCCGGGGCGCTGGGCAGCATCGCCCTGCTCAATCTGACGGCTCTGCCGCCGGCCAGCGTGGTGGGCACGGACGTGGTCTTCGGGCTGGTCTGCTCCGTGGTAGGCGGTGGATTTCATATGTCGGCCGGGCATTTCGAATCCGCCATCCTGACGCACCTGCTGATCGGCGGCGTCGTAGGCGCATTGATCGGCGCCAACCTGCTGTCCGTCCTTCCTTCGCGTCCCTTACGGGTAGCGTTGTCGGCGTGGTTGACCTGCATGGGCGTTCAACTCTGCTGGCAAGCGTTCAGCTAGATTCTACTAAACCGTTCATTTTATGCACTTTACATTAATTATATTACTGTGATCATAAATGCTTGACAATCAACTGCTCATATTTTATTATTGACATTGGATGAAGTTTGATCCACAAATTCTGAAAGGAGCTTCCATACAAATGTCACTCACCCATACCGATCCTTTGGCCAACCTGCGTTTCTTCGAGGACGCTTTTACCCGTCTGTTGAGCGAGCCGCGCACCAGCCGGCCCTGGTCTCCGGCGGTGGATATCTTCGAGACCCCGGACGAACTGGTGCTGAAAGCGGACGTACCCGAAGTCGAGCTGAAGGACATCGATCTGCGGCTGGAGAACCAGACCCTGACGCTCTCCGGCGAGCGCAAGTTCGACAAGGACGATACCCGCAGGGGTTACCATCGCATCGAGCGCGCTTATGGCCAGTTCACGCGCAGCTTCGCGCTGCCGCCGACGGTGGACACGGAGAAGGTGGAGGCCGGCTACAACAACGGCGTTCTGACCATCACGCTGCCCAAGAAAGCCGCCGCCAAGCCGCGCCAGGTCAAGATCGAAGTGAAGCAGTAAAGCATCCACAATATGGAGGGGCGGCGGCGTCCAGCGCCCCGCCCTTTTCTTTTTGAGACGGGTTTCCGGTTGGTTGATATTCTAGAAAGTAGGTACCCTTGATCCGATTCGACAAGTTCACCCAGAAAGCCCAGGAGGCGCTCCAGCAATCGCAGGAGGTGGCCGCGAAATCCGACGGCCAGGTGATCTATCCCCTGCACCTGCTGATCGCCCTGGCCCAGGAGCGGGAAGGCATTGTGCGGCCGGTTCTGGAAAAGTGCCACGTGCAGCCGGATGCCATCGCGGCCGAAGGCGAACGGCAGCTACAGAACATCCCCAAGGTCAACATGCCGCCGCAGCCGGGGCTGTATGCGTCGCAACCGCTCAACGAGGTGCTCGAGAGGGCATTTGAAGAGGCCAACCGGTTCAAGGACGAGTTCGTTTCCACGGAGCACCTGTTGCTGGCCATCTCGGCCCAGAAGCGCGATCCGGCGGCGCAACTATTGGAGCGCGCGGGAGCCAGTTACGATGCCATCCTGAAGGCTCTGCAATCGGTGCGCGGCACGCAGCGGGTAACCGATCCCAATCCCGAGACCAAGTACCAGGCGCTGGAGCGCTATGCGGTGGATCTCACCAAGTCGGCGCGCGACGGGAAGCTGGATCCGGTGATCGGGCGGGAGGAGGAGATCCGGCGGGTCATGCAGGTGCTGAGCCGGCGCACCAAGAACAACCCGGTGCTGATCGGGGAGCCGGGCGTGGGCAAGACCGCCATCGTGGAGGGACTGGCGCAGCGCATCGTCAAAGGCGACGTGCCGGACCAGTTGCGCAACAAGAAGCTGGTGGCGCTGGACCTGGGTTCCATGGTGGCAGGCACCAAGTTCCGCGGCGAGTTCGAAGACCGGCTCAAAGCCGTGCTCAAGGAGATCACCGAGTCGAACGGCGAGATCATTTGCTTCATCGACGAGCTGCACACGCTGGTGGGGGCGGGCTCCGCGGAGGGCGCCATCGACGCGGCCAACATGCTGAAGCCGGCGTTGGCCCGCGGCGACCTGCGCTGCATCGGCGCCACCACGCTGTCGGAATATAAGAAGGTCGAGAAAGACGCCGCGTTGGCCCGCCGCTTCCAGACGGTGCTGGTGGGCGAGCCGTCGGTGGACGACACGGTCGCCATTCTGCGCGGCTTGAAGGAGAAGTTCGAGATCCACCACGGCGTGCGGATCAAGGATTCGGCCATCGTGGCGGCCGCGCTGCTCTCGCACCGCTACATTACCGACCGCTTTCTGCCGGACAAGGCCATCGACCTGATCGACGAAGCCGGCGCCGCGTTGCGCCTGCAGATCGGCTCCATGCCGATCGAAATCGACGAAAAGGACCGCCGCATTACGCATCTGGAAGTCGAGCGGCAGGCCCTGAGCCTGGAACGCGACGCCGCCTCCCGGGAGCGGCTGCGGCACGTCGAAAGCGAGCTGGAAGGCCTGAGGGGCGAAGTGACCCAGCTGAAGGAGCGATGGACGCGCGAGAAGACCGCGATCCAGCGCGTGCGGCAACTCAAGGAAGAGCAGGAGCAGTTGCGCAAGGACGAGGAGCTGGCCACCCGGCAGGGCGATTGGGAGAAAGCCGCGCAGATCCGCTACGGCCGGCTGTCCCAGATCGAAAAAGACATACACACGGCGGAGCACGAACTGGAAGCCATCAAGGATTCCGCCTTGCTGAAGGAAGAGATCGACGACGAAGACATTGCGCGCATCGTGGCCAAGTCCACCGGCATTCCCGTGCAACGCATGATGGAGGGCGAAGCCCAGAAGCTGGTGCAGATGCCGGAACGGCTGAAGGAGCGGGTGGTGGGGCAGGACGAGGCGGTTCGGCTGGTCTCGAACGCCATCCTGCGCAACCGCGCCGGCCTGAGCGATCCCAACCGGCCCATCGGCAGCTTTATTTTCCTGGGACCCACGGGCGTGGGCAAGACCGAGCTGGTGCGGGCCCTGGCGGCCTACCTGTTCGACGACGAAAAGGCCATGATCCGGGTGGACATGTCCGAATACATGGAGAAGCACTCGGTGGCCCGCATGATCGGCGCGCCGCCCGGATACGTCGGGTATGACGAAGGCGGCCAGCTCACCGAACAGGTGCGCCGGCGGCCGTATTCGGTGGTGCTGTTCGACGAGATCGAGAAGGCCCATCCGGACGTTTTCAACTCGATGCTGCAGATTCTGGACGACGGGCGCCTGACCGACGGCCAGGGCCGCACGGTGAGCTTCAAGAACACGGTGATCGTGATGACCTCCAACGTGGGATCGAGCACGGTGCGCGAGGTGGGCCCCATCGGCTTCTCGGTACACACCAAGGGTTCGGCCAACGAGGTGACGCGCACGCGCCTGCTGGATGCGCTGCGCGCCACGTTCCGGCCGGAATTTCTGAACCGCATCGACGACATCATCGTGTTCAACTCGCTCACCCGCGAGCATCTGGGCATGATCATCGACATCCAGTTGACGCGCGTGAGCAAGCTGCTGCGCGACCGCGGCATCCATCTGCAACTGACGGACGCGGCGCGCGAGCTGCTGATCAAAGAGGGGTACGATCCGCAGTACGGCGCGCGTCCCATGCGGCGGGCGATCCAACGGTTGATCCAGGACCCGCTGGCGCTCAAGCTGCTCAACGGCGAGTTCCTGGAGGGCGACACCGTAGAGGTGGACGCCGATCCGGCGGCGGGCGGGCTTCGTTTCCAGAAGCTGGTCCCCGTGGAGGCCTGATGACCACTACCAACACGATCAAGACGGTCTTACTCCTGGGCCTGCTCAGCGCCGTGTTATTGTTCGCCGGCGAAGCGATCGCCGGCCGCAGCGGCCTGTACATGGGGCTGGGGCTGGCGGTGCTGATGAACTTTTCGGGTTACTTCTTTTCGGACCGGATTGCGCTGGCCTCCTATGGCGCGCAACCGGTCACGGAGCAGGAAAATCCGGAGATCTACCGCCGCGTAGCGCCCATCGTGCGGGGCATCTGCCAGCGCATGAGCCTGCCGATGCCGCGCCTCTGGATCATCGACCAGGAGAGTCCCAACGCGTTCGCCACCGGGCGCAATCCGCAGCATGCCTCGGTGGCTTTCACGGTAGGCATCCTGCGCCTGATGGAGGACCGTGAGATCGAAGGCGTGGTGGCGCATGAGATGGGGCACGTGCTGCATCGCGACATCCTGATCAGCTCGGTGGCGGCGACGATTGCCGCGGCGATCATGTTCATTTCGCGGTTCGCGTTCTTTTTCGGCGGCGCGAGCGACGACGACGACCGCGGCGGCGGCAACGCCATCGCGGGGGTGCTGATGATGATCCTGGGTCCGTTCGCGGCCATGCTGATCCAGATGGCGATTTCGCGCTCGCGCGAATACTCCGCCGACGAGGCATCGGCCAAATATACCGGGACCCCGCACGAGTTAATCTCCGCGCTGCAGAAGCTGGATACTTACTCGAAGCGCATCCCCATGCAGGCGGATCCTTCGACGGCCCACCTGTTCATCATCAAGCCATTCACCGGGCAATGGCTGGGCCAGTTATTCTCCACGCACCCTTCGACGGAAGACCGCATCGCACGCTTGCAGCAGATGCGCTGATCGCGCCGAAGAACCTCAGTTGCCGCGCATGGCGCGGAGGTTCGCCAGCATCCGGCGATGGAACCGGCCGAGCGCCGCGGGATGCAGACGCACGAGCCACCAGAGCAGCCGCGCATAGAAGGGGAAGACGACGATCGCCTGGTTCCGCTCCACGCCGCGCAGGATGCGGCGCGCGGCATCCGGCGCAGAGACCGGGCGTATCGGGAGCTTCTTGAAGAACTCGTCCTTGTCGATCTTGACCCCGATGGCGCTCTCGTAGATGGCGGTATCGACGAATCCCGGACAGATCACGCTGACGCGCACGCCGAAGGCGGCGGCCTCCTCGCGCAAGGCGGTGGACAGCGCCACCACACCGCTCTTGGTGACGGAATAAGGAATCAAACCGGGCTCGCCGACCAGCCCGGCGGCGGAAGCCGTGTTCACAATGTGGCCGGAACCCTGGCGCAGCATGACGGCGTAAGCCGCGTGGGTCCCGTAGATGACGCCCCAGAGGTTTATATCGATGCCCTGACGCCACTGGTCGAGGGTCAGGTCGCGCATTTCGCCGCCCACGCCGATGCCGGCATTGTTGAACATGTAGTCGAGGCGGCCATGCCGGCTGACCGTACCGTCGATGAGGCTTTCGACCTCTGCGGCGCGGGTGACGTCCAGCCGCGCGGGGATGGCGCCGGCGATGGCCTGGGCGCCTGCGAAGTTGATGTCGGCAGCGATTACGATGGCGCCCTGGCGGAGCAACTCTTCACAGAGCGCGCGGCCGATGCCGGAGGCGCCGCCGGTCACGATCGCCACCCGATTGCGGAAGGCCATTCCGGGATTTTAGCGCGCCGGCGTCCACTCATCCGCGTGCCGTACTTCGGGCACCACGGAGATTCCGGCGGGGACCCAGGAGCAGGCGACGCCGCCGCCGGTTCGGCAACCGTCCGCGGGATTCGCGATCACGCGGTTGGTGAGCGCCTGCAGCGCGCGCAGGTCCCTGGCCGCGGCCACGGCCATGTCGTGATCCGCCTGGCTGACGCGCAGCAGGTAGATCAGGCGGAGGTGGCGCATGCCGCGCGGCAGCTCGAACAGCCGCAGGATGGGCCCGGTTTGCGGCAGCGTTTGACCGTCACGGGTGACCTCCGCGGAGTCGAACTCGATGCCGTGGGAGGTGACCGCGTAATAGGCCAGCTCGTAGCCCAGAAAGTCGGACCCGGCCGATAGGGTGATGGTATGGCCGCTGACCTCCTGGGGGGCCGGCTGCAGGCGATAGCCACCGGACTTGAGGACCGGAGTGACCACGCGGAGCCGCCAGCCGGGTTCCAGATCGATGAAGCTGGCGTTGGCCGGTGTGAGCGCCGGCGTGGGGGGCGCCGGCTCACGATGCGCGGCACAGCCCGCCAGCGCGATCAGCAGGCTTAGAGCAGCCGGAAGTTCACTTCGATGGTGGCCGCAACCGGCACGGGGTGTCCGTCTTTGACTCCCGGTTTGAATTCCCATTGGCTGATGGCTTCCAAGGCGTTCTCATCCAGGCCGAGGCCCAGTTCGCGCAGCACGCGCGCATCGCGGGCACGGCCGTCGAGACCGATCACTACCTGTACGATCACGGTGCCCTGCAATTTCGCGGCGCGGGCGGCTTCGGAATACTCGGGTTCGCGCTTGCGGACCAGGGTGGGCGGCGTGATGCCGCTGTGCATGCGGAAGACCCCCGCCGGCAAGGGAGGCAGGGTCTTCGACCCGTTCTTTGCCACGGCATCGGCGCGCGCCAGTTGCGCCTGTGCATCATCCGCGCGGCCCTGCGACTTCAGGAATTCGGCGTAGACCCGCAGGATGACCGCGGAGTCGGCGGAGGGGGTATCCTTCACCGCCAGCGCGCTTCGATACAGGCGTTCGGCCTCGTCGAAATCTGCTTCATGCTGCCGGACCACCGCCATCCACATCAAGGGCATGGCCGCGTGCAGGGGATCGACCGCCTGCGCGTGCCGGTAGTCATCGAAAGCCTGGGCGTAGTCTTTGCGGGTCATGGCGGACAAGCCCAGATCCATGAGCACGCGCGCCGCTTCCGGACTCTCGCCCAGGATCTGCGCGGCTTCAGCCAACAGGCCGCCGCCGCTCTGGGGGTCCAGCTTCTGCTGCAATTCCGCGAGCTTCACCAAGCCGACGCCGTATGCCACGCTTTGCTCGCCGGCGGTCTGACCGCGGATGGCGAGGGCGGCTTCCAGCAGTCTCTGCGCGAGGTCGTATTGCTTCGACTGCATGGCGGCTTGGGCGGCGGCGTCCAGGGTCTGGTAGTTCTTCTGCGACTGCGCGGCGCGGATGGTGGCTTCGATATCCGCGTTGGCGGGAGCCGACGGGCTGTTCTGCGCGCGGACCGCCGCCAGCGGCAGGACCAGCACGGCGGCGAGCAGGGCGGCGGCGAAGCATGCGATTCGTCCGGGGACGGCGCGGTCTACGTGGGAATCGAGGATGGCCAGCAGCCGGCCCTCGAGCTGCGAGGGCCGCGCCATGGCGGCGCCGGCCCAAGCGATCGCCCGGCCGGTACGCAGGCTGCGGGCCACTTCCAGCAGATGGGCGGCATAATCGGAAGGCCGGGTACCGGCCGCCAGCACCAGGTCGTCGGCGGCGCGTTCGCGCTCCTTGAGGAATTCGCGCCAGGCGGTCCAGGCCAGCGGATGCCACCAATAGAGGGACACAGAAAGGCGCGCCAGCAGATGCGTCAGGGCATCGCCGCGGCGCACGTGGGCCAGTTCGTGCAACAGCACGACGCGCCGGCGCTCATCGCTCCAGCGGGCGGCATCGGCGGGCATCAGGATGACCGATCGGCCCAGCCAAAGCGTTACCGGCATGGAGTTGGGCGCAGTTTGGAGGATGTCCACCGGACGGGCGACTCCGGGCACCGGCGGCAACGGTGTGGCGGCACGGCGCGCGCGCCAGGCTATGGCATACGAGATCAGCGTACGCGCCAGGGCCAGCAGCGTGCCTGCCGCCCAAAGCAGCATCAGCCATGCCTGGAGATCCGGGCGCCAGGCAGGCGGGGCCGCGGCCTGGGTCAGGTTCGTTGGCGGGGAGGCTGGAGCCGTAGCGGCCTCAGCCGGTGCAGCCGTGGCTTCATGGAAGAGCACGCTCACCACCGGCGGCATGCTATCGGCGACCGGAATCCGCAGAACGGGCAAGGCGGCCGACAGGAACGGCAAGAGCAGAATCGCAGCCAGGGCGGCGGTCCACACCAGGTGGCGGGCGGCTGCCGAACGACGGCGCAACAAGATGGATGCCAGCCACGCGACGGCCAGTACGGCGGTGCTCTTCGCCGCGGCGGCGGTCAAGACGGAGAACCACGCGGTTTCATTCCAATGCCACATTTACTTGCCCTCCCTTCTGGCTTTCTCGATCATTTCCGCCATGCGATCCAGGTCGGCATCCGTCAGGCGGGTGGCGGAGACGTCCAGCAGCGCGGCGACGACCTGCTCGGGCGATTCCCGGAAGAAGGTATCCACCAGGTGCTTGACGGCCGAGCGCTTGGCCCTTTCACGCGCCACTGTAGGAATATACACGTACTTCAGGCCTTCGGCCTGGTGCCGGATGTGGCCTTTTTCCTCAAGTACGCGGAGCATGGCGCGGACCGCGGAGTAGCTGGGCGCGTGGGGCATGGCTTCCCTGACTTCCGACGCGGAGCACTTGCCCTGCCGGTACAGGATATCCATGATCTGACGTTCGCGGCGGCTCAACCCGCCAGTCTCGGCCATCAGCGCGGCTCCTGCTGGATTTCTAGCAGCATGCTAGAAAATTAGCATAAGCCGCGGGCGCCTGTCAAGAGCCCCGGTGACCCCGGGGAGGGCCGTTGGTACAATCTGAAGGGAAGTGCCACGAATGAATCGGCGCCAGTTCCTGGAAAGCACGGCGTTGCTGGCGGCGGTACCCGGGCGGCCGCCGCATTATCTGGAAACCGCGGAACGGCTCAAGCCGCGATTGCGCGCGACGGCGGTCGATCCGGTGCGCCTGGTGCGGCCGGAAGCGGACAGCGATGCGTTTCTGCGCTGGCGCATGGAGCCGGCCGGCGGGGCGGCTTTGCGCGAGCGGCTGATGCGGCGAGGGGATTGGGTAATCCTCGATTTCGGCCGCCATCTGACGGGTCACCTGGCCTTTGCCATCGCGGGCGAAGGGCGCGGCATCGATGCGCCGACGCGCCTGAAACTCACGTTTGGAGAAGTGGCGCCGGAAGTAGCGGAGCCTTTCGATCCGTACCACGGCACCTTGAGCCGGGCCTGGCTGCAGGACGAGATTCTCAATATCGACGTGGTGCCGGGCACGGTGGAGATGCCGCGGCGCTACGCGTTCCGCTTCCTGAAGATCGAAGTAATCGACACGTCGCCCAACTATGCAGTGCGCTTCGATCGGGTGCGGGCCACGGCGCTATCGTCGGCGAGCGGAACACCGCCGGCGCTGCCCGCGTCGGCTACGCCGTTGCAGCGGCAGATCGACGCGGTCAGCATCGCCACCCTGCGCGACTGCATGCAGACGGTCTTCGAAGACGGCCCCAAACGCGACCGCCGGCTGTGGATCGGCGACCTGCGCCTGCAGGCGCTGGCGAACTACGCCACCTACCGCAACCTGGACCTGGTGAAACGCTGCCTGTACCTGTTCGCGGCTTTCCCGCGCGAAGACGGCCTGGTGGCGGCCTGCGCCTTCGAGGAACCGCAGCCGCACCGGGGCCACGAGTACATTATCGACTATGCCGCGCTGTATGCCGCCGCGGTACTGGATTACGCGCGGGCGGCCAACGATTGGACCGCCGCGGCGGAGCTATGGCCGGTAGTGCGCCGGCAGATGGAGATCCTGGCGGGCTACGTGGGCCGCGACGGAATATTCGCGGCGCCGGCTGGAAGCTGGGTCTTCATCGACTGGAACAACGCGCTGGACCGGACCGCGGCCATGCACGGAGTCTTCGTCTACTGTCTGCAACAGGCGATGGCGCTGGCGCGCAAAGCCGGCGACACGCGGGCGGCCGCCGATTACCGGCAGCGCATCGCGCAGACCACCGCGGCGGGGCGCGCGGCGTTCTACGACCCGGCGCAGCACCTGTGCGTCAGCGGTCCGACCCGCCAGGTCTCGTGGGCCAGCCAGGCCTGGATGATCCTGTCCGGCACCCTGGACAAAAACGAAGGCGCGCGGGCCTTCCGGGCGCTGCGCGACGTACCGGAGGCGGTCCACCCGGGAGCGCCTTACCTATATCATTACGTGGCGGAAGCCATGCTGGAATGCGGCCTGCGGCAGGACGCGCTGGACCTGATCGAGGGGTACTGGGGCGGGATGGTGAAGGCCGGCGCGGACACTTTTTGGGAGGTGTACGACCCGCTCAATCCGGCGCTCTCACCGTACGGGAGCACGCTGGTGAACAGCTACTGCCACGCCTGGAGCTGCACGCCGGCTTACCTGCTGCGGCGCAACGGACCGGCCTGAGGGGCGGCTTCTCAGGTTGCCTGCAAGGCCTCGGCGATCTGTTTTTCCTCGACGGCGCCTTCGCGGATGATCTTCCAATAAGGCTCGGTGATATCCACGGTGGTGGAGCCCTGGCCGATGCAGGCGCCGCCATCCAGCACCAGGTCCACGCGGCCGTCCATGATGCCAAACACTTCGATCCCGCTGCGGCAGGTGGGCGATCCGGAGATGTTGGCGCTGGTGGCGATCAGCGGCTGGTTCACGGCGGTCACCAGCGCATTGGCGATTTTGCCGCTGGACTGGCGCAAGGCCAGGCGGCCGGTATTGCCGGTGACTTTGAGCGGCACGCGGGCGGAGGCCGGCACGATGATGGTCAGGGGGCCGGGCCAGAAGCGGCGCGCCAGGATGAAGAAGCGGTTGTTCAGCTCGGAGGCGAGTTCCTCGGCCATCACCACATCGGCCACCAGCAGCGGCAGGGAGCGATGGTTCTCGCGGCCCTTGGCGCGAAAGACATCCGCAACGGCGCGCAAGTTGAACGGATCGGCCACCAGGGTGTACAAGGCTTCGCTGGGGATGGCCACCACCCTCCCGCGACGAACGGCGGCAGCGGCGCGTTCGATCACTTCAGCCTGCGGATTCTCCGCATCCACTTCGACGAGATCAGTTGCCATTAACGGGGTCCAATCGCCTCCGCGACATCGATGGCCATCTGGTAGCGGCCGAAAGGCGCGCTCAATTGTACGCCCTGCACCAGGCCGCGCACCCGGGTCACCATCTCCCGCGCGATGGCCACGCCTTCCTCGCGGGCGCGCCCGGCATTATCGACCTGCCGCATGCGCTCCATGAAATGCTCCGGCACCGGGACGCGCAGCTCATTCACCATGAACTCGGCGTTGCGAAAGCTGGTAAGCGGCCAGATGCCGCAGATCACGGGGATCTTCACGTGTTCGATGCGCCGCAGGAACTGTTCGAGCAGGGCCAGGTCGAAGACCGGCTGGGTGACCACGTACTCGGCGCCGGCCTGCACCTTCCACTCGAACCGGCGGATCTCTTCCTCCATGTTCAACGCGCCCGGGTTGACCCCCACGCCGATGAGCAGGGCTGTCTGCGATCCCATCGGATTGCCGCCGATGTCCAGGCCGTGGTTCATGTTGTTCGCGATGTTCACCAGGCCGATGGCATCCACGTCGAACACCGCCGTGGCGTCCGGGTAACTGCCCATGCGCGGCGGATCCCCGGTGATGCAGATCAGGTTGCGCACGCCCGCACAATGCGCCCCCAGCAGCTCGGATTGAATGCTCAGAATGTTGCGGTCGCGGCAGCAGAAATGATTGACCGCTTCGATGCCGGCCTCCCGCTGGATCAGCTGGCAGGTGACCTGGGAGCTCATGCGCGCGCTGGCCCGCGGCCCGTC
>DATJYO010000008.1:0-88600 GCA_035499555.1 Bryobacteraceae bacterium | reverse complement strand
CCCGATTGTAAATAAGGCAAGTGCGCTCCCGTGTCAAGGGTCCGCTGGCGCCGGGCAAAAAACGCCCGCCCTTGACACGGAATCGCACTTGCCTTCTGAACCTGTGATGAGGGCGAAGGGCTCCTCTGAAATGCGGGCTTTGCTTGAGAGGGTCAATTGAGCTACTTTAGGCTACAGAAGCCCCGAAAGACGGGGCTGGGAACCACCTCCGAGGGCTGGGTCTCAACTTACCGGCTGTCTCATTTTCCGGGCAGGTCAGAGGGCTGGGTCTCAACTTACCGGCTGTCTCATTTTCCGGGGCAGGTCATACCGGAGATTTCTCAACTACGTTTGGTAGAGAAAACGGGGGCAGATCACTCCTACGCGCACGGTCGGTCGTACTCGCCTTCGCGACGCGGTAGAATAAAGCCATCTCCGTTCCATGAATCAAGTGACATTCGCGATTCCGGATGAGATTCTTCTCGCCCTCAAGGCAAACCCGGAAACCCTTGCCTCGACCATTCGCCTGGCCGCAGCGGTCAAGCTGTTTGAGGTGGGCCAGCTTTCGTCTGGTGCCGCCTCTCAGCTCGCGGGCGTACCGAAGGCGTATTTCTTAAGCCACTTGGCGGACTACGGGGTGGACACCTTCGACCTTACCGAAGAGGAGACGCTCCACGATTTCGAGAACGCGTGAGGCGATCTGCGATACCTCGCCAATCCAATACCTCCATCAGGTCGGTCTCCTGCAACTGTTGGATAAGCTCTATGGCCGTGTTCTGGTTCCCCCAGCCGTTGTGACCGAATTGCAGCATGGCAGGGAAGGTGGCGTCGATTTACCGCACCTGGAACGACTCCCCTGGATCTCCGTCGTATCACCAGAGGGCTTGGATAAGGTGCCCACCGCCGTTGAACTCGGCGCCGGCGAGAAAGAAGTACTGGCATTGGCAATGCAGCGGCCCGGCTCCCTGATAGTTCTGGACGACCGGCTGGCGCGGTCCCATGCTGAGGCACTGCGATTAACGGTGACCGGCACGCTCGGGATTCTCTTGCGTGCGAAATCGGGAGGATTGCTCCCGCGGATCGCGCCAGTGCTGGACAAGCTCGACCGTTTAGGATTCCGCTTATCCTCGAAAACGCGTACCGTGGTGCTCAAGCTGGCAAGCGAGTGAGAAACGGCGCAGGGCGCTGTATAAGTAGCTGTTTCGCGATGATCCGCCCGCCCGTGTCTGCCCACACCAGCTTTTCGCGAGGCACCTCGCCAGCGCCGATCACGTCGTTGGCGGCCAGCGCGATCCCATCGGTATTCCACATCGGCCCACCAACCCGCGCCAACACGCGGTACTGGCCCTCGCCGATGATCTCGTATCTGGGGTTGTCTGCCATACACGACGATTCATGGCTCGGTGTGGCCGGAACCTCAAGGAAATTCTTAAGACCAGTCCGATTAGCCGTACGTTCTTAAGGATTTTCCCGGTACGGGAACGACATTCGCAAACTCAGAAATGTCCTTTGCAGACGGGCGCCGCGAATCCCGATGTATTCCTGGGGCATGCAGTCTCCTTCGGGGTGTTTCAGTTTTCGCTCCCGGCGACGGAGGAACGCAGATGGTTTTCCCGTTGCAACCCGCGCAGTGACGGTGAGACCAGACCGCCCAGACCGGCGAGGATGCAGGCGACGCCGGAGATAGCGATCACCAGCGGCGCCGGGAGATATTCGAGCAACAGGCCGCCCAAAGCGGCTCCCAGCGGCGCCGCCGCCACCACCAGCGAATGCCGCGCGCCGAACACCTGGCCGCGTATCCCGGCCGGGACGAGCCGCTGCAACAAGGTGGTTTCCATCGGCGTATAGGGCGCCCAGGATGCCCCAGCCACGGCCAGGAACAGCATGGCGAGCGGAAGTTGCCGGATGAAAAACAGGGGGCACAACAGCGCTCCCCAGAGCACCGCGATCATTGGCAAGGCAATGCTGGGCCGCCAGCGGTGCGAGAGCCTAGTCAGGGTCAGCACGCCGGCGAAGGCCCCCGCGCCGAAGCCGGTCCACAGCAGCCCGTAGCCGTCCGCGTTGGTGTGCAGTGTCTGGCTGCTGTAGACCGGCAGAGCCGCCTCCAACGGGCCGTAGGAGAAAAAGAACACCAGGGAGAGGAGCGTGAGCGCGGGCACGTGGCGCAGGCGGAAGAGCGCGCCGAAACTTTCTCGTAACAGGCTGCCAAACGGCGCGCCGCCCTTGGGGGCCGGCTGGCGACTGGCTGCTCCAGGCTGGGCCGGGTGCGGTTCGCGAGCGATTGTGGGCAGGGTCATCACCAGTAGGCCCATCAGCAGGAAGCTGGCGGCATCGAGGAACAGGGCCGAGGGACCGCCCCACCGGGCGACGGCGAACCCGGCTGCCACCGGGCCGGCGAGATACGAGAACTGCAGGCTGGTTCCGGTGAGCGCATTGGCGCGATCCAGGGCCGCGTCGTCCACCAGGTGCGGCACAAACACCCGGACGCCGGCCGTGGTTGCCGGCGAGAGCGCACCGGCCAGCAACGCCAGCGCGAAGACCTGCCAGAGCCGCAACGATCCCAGGGCGTAGAGCGTGGGAATCGCGGCGATGAGTGCCGCCCGGGCAAGGTTGTCGAAGCCCATCACCAAGCGGGGCTGGTAGCGATCCAGCAGGCGCCCAAGGATCGCACCGGTGACCACGCCGGGGAGATCAAAGCAAAGGATGACGAGGCCCACCGCCGCCCCAGACCCGGTCAACTGCAGAACGAACCAGAGCAAGGCGATGATGGTGAACTGGTCGCCGAGATAGGAGATGCTCAGCCCCAGCCAAAGCCGCCGGAACGCGCCATCGGTTGATGATCCTCCAGTCTCGATCGCCGGCCGGCCAATGAGACGCGCTTTACCTTTTAGGCGCTTTCGCCCGAGCATCCGCAGGCCTTTTGCTCTTCAATCTGGTCCGATTGTAATCAATGGCGGCGCGGACGAGACGTTTCAGAGCGGGCACGTTAATCTTGTCACCCTGGAAGAGATCGATGGCCCGCCACATGCTGCCTCCGAGGCCTGCGTTGAAGAGCTGGTCGGGATCCGAGAGACTCGCCCCGTGGGAGAAGGTAAGTTTCACCTTGTCTTTGTGGGCGTTGCCGACAGCGATCATTCCGTCGCGCGACCACACGGGGCTTCCCATCCACTTCCATTCCTCGACGATCTCGCGGTCGGCCTCGAGGATGGCCTTGCGGACGCCGGCCAAGGTTTTGCCGCGCCAGTCTGTGAGACCGGCAATCAGGTCATCAATGCGTTCCGATGGGGTCATGGGATCCTCCGTTTTCATGCGAGTTGTTTCGCTGCCGCGGCCGGCGAGGCCGACCTCTGGGACCACAGCCGCCGCAGGAGGTGGCCCTTCCACATCCACAATCCCGAGAGGAGCATCACCGGAACGACGACCAACCGGACGCGGCCCGCGTATTTTGGAATCTGGTCAAACGGACTATAGATATAGCCGAGTATCGGAATGCTGAAGACGATGTGAATCCAGCGAAGAATCGCACGTTCGGTAGCAGCTTTCATGATTGTCTCTCCTCCTTCAAGGGCTCTCGAGCCGCCCGGGGCGGCTGGTGGGGGGGTTCCATACCAAATTGTTTGGCGTACTCGGCGTTCAGCCGCTGCCAGCCGGCGAACTTCATGGCGTCGGCACCGGCGATGCGTCCAATCGGCCGTCCAGCGAGGAGTCGCTCCAGGACGTCGAAGCTGATGTGCCAGCCCGCAGCGCCCCACGAGACGAAGCGGCGATCGATCTTGTGCCACAGCGTCAGGCGCGTGCTGCTGCCGGAGGCTTCGAGTTCCCAGCGGAGATCGCCGTACTCGAGCACTCGGGGAGGGTCGGCGCGCGTCACTTTTGTTTCGAGGGCCTGGGGGTTTCCCACCCAGGTGAGATTCACTGTGCCAACCCTGCCCAGACTCGCATCCACGACAAAGGGCGCCCACTCGCGCAGATGCGCCGGATCGGTAAGCGCCTGCCAGACTATCTCCGGTGAGTGACGCAGTTCCCTGACGAGAATCAGCGTCCACTTCTCACCTTCTTTTAGTACCTGCGCTCCGCTGGCCGGACCCGGTACGTACTGCTCGCTCTCGGGCATCATGGTCTTATTCCCGGCCGGCCCTACCAGCGCAACTGCGTAACCTGAATGAGATTGCCGCAGGTGTCCTTCAGCGTCGCGATGGTGGAGCCGGTCACGTCGGTGGGCGGCATGGTGAACTCGGCGCCGCCGGCCTTCATCCGTTCATAGTCGCCGCGGACGTCGTCGGTGAAGAACATGATAGCGGGCTGCCCCTGTTGGAACAAAGCCTCCTGATACGTCTTGGCCGCGGGGTTATTGTTCAACGCCAACTGCAGCTCGGTTCCGTTCGGGTCTTCGGGCGAAGCCACGGTCAGCCAACGATAGGGGCCCTGACTGAAATCGGTCTTCTTGGCAAATCCCAACACTTCCGTATAGAAGCGCAGGGCCTTGTCCTGATCGTCCACGTATATGCTGGTTACTTTGATTTTCATTTCGTTTCTCCTTTGTCACGTTCGCGGTTTGGGCCGCGGCGTCTTTTCTTTGGTCTTGCTTTTCGGCGGTATGGCCGGATCGATGCGGTTGAGGTGGCGTTCGAGAGCATCCACGTGAGCCGACCAGAACCGGCGGAACGGAGCCAGCCAGGCATCCACCTCCCGCAGCGGTTCCGGTTTCAGCCGGTAGAGACGGCGCTGCGCGTCCACCGTGGATTCCACGAATCCGGCGTCCCGCAGCACGCGCAGGTGCTTGGAGACGGCCGGCTGCGGCATATGAAGCTGACGCTCGATCTCTCCCACCGACTGTTGGGAAGAGACCAGGAGGCTCAAGATCGCGCGGCGGTTTGGCTCCGCAATGACTTCGAATACAGACTCCACTCTTTTGATATACTCCACGGAGCATATACTTGTCAAGGAATATTATAAAAAAAAAAGCGCAGCACAACCGTGGTCCCGATGTGTGGCCGGGCACAGTCCGAGAAGGCGATGTCTCAGCTCTTCTGAAACAGCAGCATCGCCGGCGTGCCGAGCGGCGTGTATTGTCCGGTGAACAGCGGCGCACCGGTCTTCCGATTCACGCGAAAGGCGGCGATGGCGTCGCTGCGCTGGTTGCAGGTGAACAGGAAGCTGCCGGTGGGATCGATGGTGAAGCTGCGCGGATAATCGCCGCGGGTCCATTCTTCGCCAGCCCAGGTCAGTTGGCCGTCGGCGCCGACGGCGAACCAGACGATGCTGTCGTGCAGGCGATTGGCCGCGTAAAGAAAACGCAGATCGGGCGAGAGGGCCAGCTCGGACGTGAAGCTGGTGCCCGCAAACCCACGCGGCAGCGTGGAAAGGGTCTGGCGCGCGGCCAGCCGGCCTTGGGCGGCATCGTAATCGAATCTCACCAGGGTGGACGCCTCCTCCTGGAGCGAATACACCCAGCGACGATTCGGATGAAAGATGAAGTGGCGCGGGCCATCGCCGGGCGGCAGCGCGACCCACGGCGGATCGTTCGGCGAGAGTTTGCCGCGCGCGGCGTCGAACTTCCAGATCAGGATACGGTCGAGTCCCAGGTCCGCGGCCAGCACGAAGCGGCCGGAAGGATCGGCCTGGATCATGTGCGCATGCACGCGGTCGTGGCCGCTGATGGCGAAACTTCCCGGCGGCGCACTGGCGGCACGCGCAGGCCCCACCGGCCCGGCGTCGTGTTTCACGTCGCTAGCCTCGCCCAGCGCGCCCCCGGCGAGGATGGGTAGAACGGCGACGGTCCCGCCGGCGTAGTTGGCCACCAGCACGAACTTGCCCGAGGGATGCACGCTCAGGTGCGCCGGTCCGGCGCCTTGCGAACCGACCGTATTGCGCAGGGTGAGCCGGCCACTGGCCCGATCGACGGCGTAGGCGCTTACCGAGCCGTCCGCAGTTTCGTTCGCGGAGTAGAGATGCTCGCCGGCGGCATCCAGGGCCAGCCACGAGGGATTGGAAGGGTTGGGAAAGACCGCCCGCTCGACCAGCGCACCGGTTTCCGGGTTCATCTCCAGAAGGTAGATACCCTGCCCGTTGCCGCGGCTGCCTTCGGGGCCTTGCGGCGAACTGTAGCTGGCGGCATAAACCAGAACCGGATGCCGCGACGGCGCCAGCGCCCATGCCGCACCGCTCCGCAGCAATCCGCGGCGCGTCATCATTTGCCGCCCACCGGCATGCCTTCGCGCAGTTCATCGGTGCCGCGCCGCACCACGCGATCGCCGGCGCGCAAGGCGCCGCTCACCTCGACCAGGTCGCCTTCGGCCGTGCCTTTCCGCACATCGATCCATTCCGCGCGGCCGTCTTTGTCACGGATCACGAAGGTGCGCTCCGTGGTCGTGACCACGCTGGTCTTGGGAACGAAAAGGGCAGGATGAGTGCGCCGCACCGGCCATTTGACGGTGGGGAACATACCGGGCGCCAGCGTGCCGTCGGGATTGAAGACGTCCAACTCCACCGGCATGGTGCGGGTTTTGGGGTCCAGGGCATGCGCCATACGCGCCACGGTTCCAGTGTACTCACGTTCGGGGTACGCCGGCACGTGAAACGCGACGGCGGCGCCGCGCGCGGTGCCGCCGACATCTTCCTCGGGCACGGGCACCACCAGCCGCAGATGCGAAATCTGCTGAATCACGAGCAAAACAGCATCGGCGCCCGTGCCTACGAGCGCGCCCGGATGCACGAGGCGGTCGGTGACCACGCCGTCGAACGGCGCGATGATCTTCAGATACGCCTCCAGGTCCTTTTGCGCGCGGAGGGCGCCCTGGGCGGCATGGCTGGCTTCCCCGCGCGCGCGCACCAGGGCCTGCGCGGCTTCGACCTGTTTCTGCGCCAGGACCAGCTCGTTGCCGGCTACCGCTCCGGGCGTCTCGGCGGCCTTCTTCAGCCGGTCGTAAGTACTCTGTGCGGCTGCCTGCTGCGCCTCGGACTGGAGCCGCTCCGACTCCGCAGCCTCGACCCGCGATTCGGCTTCGGCGATCCTGGCTTTCATCTCCGGCGCGCTCAGCTCGGCCAGTAACTCACCCTGCTTGACGATACTGCCGCGATCCACCAGGACCCGTTCCACATAGCCCGGAATCTTGGCATGCACCGAGACGGCCAGATAGGGTTGTATCTCGGCGGGTAAGTCGACCGTAAATGACACCGGCTTGGAGATGACCGGCGCCAATCCGCCGGATTGTCCGAAGGCCAAGGGCAAGAACAAAACCGAGATACTAAGTCGCGTCATAATAACGGCTCCCCGGATCCATGGGATTGAGCGAGGGCGACTCCAGGCGGGCCCGGCCCTGCAAAATCGCGTAGATCGAAGGCAAAATCGTCAGCGTGGCGAAGGTGGAAAGCAGCAGGCCGCCGATCACGGCGCGGCCCAGCGGAGCAGCTTGCGGGCCACCCTCGCCGAATCCGATGGCCATCGGCAGCATACCGAAGATCATGGCGGCGGCGGTCATCAGCACGGCGCGGAGGCGGCCCCCGGCGCCGCCGCGCGCCGCGTCCATCACGCTCCGCCCGGCGTGCCGCGCCTGCTCGGCGAAGGTGACCAGCAAAATCGAATTGGCCACCGCAATGCCGATCGCCATAATGGCGCCCATGAACGACTGTACGTTGAGGGTGGTGCCGGTGGCCTCCAACATCAGGAGCACGCCGCAGAGCACTGCCGGCACGGTCAGAACGATGGCCAGGGCCAACTTCACGGACTGGAAGTTCGCGGCCAGCAGCAGGAAGATCACCAGCACGGCCAGCAGCAGGCCGATGCGCAGTCCGGAGATGGTCTGTTCGAGCGGCGGAATCTCGCCGCGGAGCTTCACCGAAACACCCCGTGGCGGCGCGCCGGCGGCGGTTACCGCCTGGTTGAGCCGGGCAGACGCCTGTCCCATCGTCAGCCCATGAATATTCGCGGTCACGCTGACCACATGCTGCCCGTTATAGCGATCGATCTCGCCGGGCATGGTGCCGTTCTTCAGACTGGCGATGTCGTCCAGCAGCGGTTTTACGTCACCGGTCTTCATCACCGGAATGCCGCCCACCTGGCTCACGCTCTGAACCTGGTTGGGCGGCAGCTCCACCTGGATCTGAAAGGCGTTTCCCGAATTGGGGTCGCGCCAGTAATTGGGGTCCGTGAAACGCGACGAGGAAGTCGCCGGCACCACGGAGCGCACCACGTCGGCCATGGTCAGGCCGAACTGTCCGCTGCGCTCGCGGTCGATGTGGATGTCCAGCGTGGGATAGTTATACTCCTGGGCGAATTCCAGATCGCGTACGAAGTCGAGCCGGGCCAGTTGGGCCCGCACCTTCTGCGCGAAGGCGTAGTCGTTGGCCAGATTAACACCCTGGACAGCGATCTCGATTGGCGTCGGCGAGCCGAAACTCATCACCTGGGTGACGATGTCGGCGGCTTCGAAGGAGACGCGCGCGCCGGGCAACTCCCGCGCCAGGCTGGCGCGCAGCCGTTCGCGGAGTCCTTCGCCGCGCGGAGCGTCCGGCCGGAACCCCACCTGGATAATGGCGTCCTGCGGACCGCTGGTGAACAGGTGGATCAGGTCCACGGGGTAACTGGACGGCACCACGCCCACGAAATCACTGGTGATCGAGACATTGTCCGGGCCGGCTTCGCGGCGTATCACATCCAGCGCGCGCAGCACCGTGCGCTCGGTTTCTTCGATGCGCGTGCCGGCGGGAGCGCGCAGCCGTATGCGCATCAACGGCGCGTTGGCGTCGGGAAAGAGCTCGGTAGCCATGCGGGGCAGCGCCAGGGCCAGGAAGCCGAAGGCCGTGACCAGGTACAGGGCGGCCAGCGGCCAACGGAACCGCAGGACGACGTCCAGATAGCGGTCGTAGAACGATCGCAGCGCGCCAAAGAGCCCCTCGCGCTCCTCGCCGCGATGGGCTTCCCGCATCAGCCAGGTGGAGAACACCGGCACCAGCGTGCTCGACAGCAGGTACGATGCGATCATCGAGAACGCCACGGCCAGTGACAACGGAACGAAGAGCTGCCGGCCCACGCCGATCATGAAAAACGAGGGCACGAAAACGGCGAGGATGCAGAACATCGAAAGCAGACGCGCCAGGGCCGTGCGGCGGCACGCCTCCACCACGGCGCGCGCCCGGGAGACGCCGGGCAGCATCTGGCTGTGGATGTTCTCGATCTCCACGGTAGCCTCGTCGACCAGCACGCCCACCGCCAGCGCCAGTCCGCCCAGGGTCATGATGTTGATGGTCTGACCCGTGGCCCACAGCAGAACCACGGCGCTCAATAGCGCGAATGGGATGTTCAAAATCACGATCAGGGCGCTGCGCCAGTCGCGCAGAAAGATCAGGACCATAAGGCCGGTCAGGGCGGCGCCCAAAAGCCCTTCGATCACCAGGCCGCGCAGCGAATTGGTCACGTACGGCGACTGATCGAATTGCAGGCTCACGTCCACATCTTCCGGGACGGCCCTTTTGAATTCCGGGATGGCGGCCTTCACCGCATGGATCACGGCCAGCGTGGAGGCATCCGCCCGCTTGGTGACCGGAATGTAGACGGTCCGCTTGCCGTTCACGTGCGCGTACGCGGTAATCAGATCCGTGCCGTTTTCGATGGTGCCGATATCGCGCAGGTAGACGGTGGCGCCCGAGACCGGCCGTATGGGGGTACTCAGCAGGTCCACCAGGTTGGCGCCCAGCGCCGAGTTGGTGCGGGCGATGCGCTCGATTTTACCGGTCCACATGTTGCCTGAAGGCATCACCACGCTGGATCGGCTGACGGCGCTGATGGCTTCTTCCGGCGAGACCCGGTACTGGCGCAGTTTATCGGGATCGAGCGTCACCACGATGGTGCGTTGATTGCCGCCGAACGGGGGCGGAGCGGACACGCCCGGCAGGGTGGCGAATAAGGGCCGTACGCGGTTGATGGCGAAATCCTGCATTTCTCCTTGCGAGTGCGCGCTGCTGCTGAACACCAGCAGTCCCACCGCCACGCTACCCGCGTCGAAGCGGGTGATAAACGGCGGAACCGTTCCGGGGGGCATGAAGGAGCGGGCGCGATTCACGTAGCCGACGGTTTCGGCCATCGCCTGGCTCATGTTGGTGTTCTGGTGGAACACCAACTTCATGAGCGCCGCGCCCTGGATGCTCTTGCTTTCCACATGGTCGATGCCGGTAATGTACAGGAAGTGATACTCGTAGTAATACGTCAGGTAGCCTTCCATCTGGGCCGGGTCCATCCCGGCGTAGGGCTGTGCGACGTAGATGGCCGGGTCGCCCACCTGGGGAAAGATATCCACCGGCATGCGGTCGATCGCCAGCACGGCGCAGAGGGCGATGGCGATCAGGGCCACCGCCACGGTCAGCGGCCGGCTGAGAGCGGCCAGCACCAGCCTCATTGCCCGGCCTCCGCCAGAAACGGTTGGATATCGCCGCGGGCGGTCTCCACTTCCAGCAGCGCGCGCCAGACGTTCAGACGCGCCAGGGAGTCGTCGATCTGGGCTTCGACCAGCAGGCGCTGCGCCTGCGCCACGTCGTCGATGGGCGCCAGTCCGGCCTGATAGCGCGCGTTGGCCTGCGCGAAAGCCGCGTGCGCGGCGGCCACTTCCGCGGGTGTGTTGGCCGCCACTTTGCGCGCACCGGCGAGGGTGGCCACCGCCATGTTGAAGCGGGCCTGCAGGTCGCGGGTGACCAGCGCATATTGCGCCTGCCCCGCGCGGACGGCGGCCGATTGCGCGGCCTCCTGCTCGCGAATGGCAAAGCGATCCATCACCGGAAAAGTCACCGTCAGACCCAGGCCGTAATTTTGCACATTCAGAGCCAGTCCGTTCAAGCCGCCCAGGCGTCCGCCATCCGCTTCGAGGCCGGTACCGCGCGCCGCGGCCAGACCCTGCAGCACGAACTGCGGGTAATAGGTGCGGCCGAGCGCTTTCAAGCGCGATTGTTCCTGCGCCACCGCGGCGTTTTGCTCCTTCGCCGCGGGATTGGCGGCCGCGTCCAGGGAGGCCACCGGCCGCTCGGGCGGCAACTGGCCGGCGATGCGGCCCGGGCTCAGGCTCAGGCGGGACGGGTCCAGGCCGACGAACCGGGACACGTTGGCGCGCGCCACCTCGATGGCCTGATCGGCCTGCGCCACCTGGGTCTGCGCCAGGGCCAGTTCGGCCTGCACCCGGGATTCGTCGGCGCCCGGACGCAATTCCGCGCTCACCAGCGCATGGATGCTGCGCAGCAGTACCTGCCAACTGTCCACAGCGGCGCGCGCGGCGCGGGCGGTCTGCTCGGCGGCGAGGACCGTGAGGAAGGCGTCCGCGGTGGCCACGGAAACGTCGTAGCGCGTGCGGGCCACCGCCGCCTCGGCGCGAGCGCGCGCGGCCGTGGCGGCGGAGACATTGGCGCGGCGTAGACCGAAATCGAAGGGCTGCCAGGTGACCAGCAGACCGACGCCGCTATCCCACACCGAGCCCAAGTTGTCGGCATGCACGCCGTCCACGCCGGGGATCACGCCCTGCGGCAACAACAGCCCGTAAAACGTGTTGCGAGTGGCGCGGTTGACCTGCGCCAGGCCGTCGACCCGCGGCAGATAAGCGGTCTGCGCCAGGCGGATGCGGGCGGCGGCAGCGTTCATCTGCTCCTGCGAGACCAGGATCGACGGATAGTTGCGCAGGGCGGCCGCCACCGCTTGTGCCATGGTCAAGGGGCCTTCGGTTTGGGCTTGTGCGCCCGCCCATGCCATCCATATCGCCACCAGCAGTTTTCTCATTTGCCTTCGATCAGCTCGCCAAAAAGCTCCCGCACCTTGATCTTCGCCGCGCGCAATGCGGTCCGGCCCAGCGGTGTCGCCCGATACACTTTGCGCCAGGATTTGCCGTTGCGCTTCTCGGTGGCGCGCAGATAGCCCTTCTTTTCCAGTCCATGGAGGATGGGGTAGAGCGTGCCGGGACTGATGCGGTAGCCGTGGCGGGCCAGTTCCTCCACCATGCCCAGGCCGAAGATGGGCTCCTCGGCGGCGTGATGCAGCACATGCAGACGGATCAGGCCCGAATACAGATCCCGGTCCTGAGCGTAGTACTCGGATTTCGTTTTCGTGTTTCGATTACGAATATTGCAAGTATAGAGAGACGGGTCGCCATTGTCAACCACGCCGGATGAGATTATGAGATTCCGGAGGCGGTCCGCCGGCGAGGTACGGCGACACCCGGCGGCAAGATCTAGAGGTGCTGCGCCAGCGCCCGCGCGAAGCCGCCGCGCTTTCGGACCGCGACCGACTCCAGCCCCAGCCAGCCGGACCAGGCGGCCAGTTCCGCGGCGAGCAGCGGCGCGGCTGCCTGCGGATCGCCGCCGGGCTCGATCTGCGCCGACAATACGCGTAGTTGTCGGGCGGGGCGGTCGGCCTTCAGGTCCACCCGCGCCACCAGCCGGTCGCCCAGCAGGAAGGGCAGGACATAGTATCCCCAACGGCGCTGCGGCTTGGGCACAAAGATCTCAATGCGATATTCGAATTGAAACAGGCGCGCTACCCGCGGCCGGTACCAAACCACCGGGTCGAAGGGCGAAAGCAGCGCGGCGGCCGGGATCTCGCGCGGCGGGGGCGCCTCGCGGTGCAGATAGGCCGGGGCGCGCCAGCCTTCCACGCGCACCAGGCGCAGGTCTCCGCTCTCCACCAACTCGGCCAGGCGCGGACGCGCTTCGCGCAACTTCATCCGGTAATAGTCCGCCAGATCGTCCGCCGTACCGATGCCCAGCGCCCGTCCCGCCATCCGCAGCAACTCGCGCTGCGCGGCGGGGGCGTCTACGAGTTTGCCGTGGTGGTCCGCGGGCAGGACCCGCTCGGCCAGATCGTAGACACGCGCGAAATTAGGCAGCCGGTTGGCGATGGCCAGGGCGCCGCGGGCGAAATGCGCCTCCAAGGCCGCCCGGGGCACGGAGCCGAACCATGCGCCTGGAATCCGGCGTATGATGCCATCCTCCTCCCGTAGTTCATCGGCTACCAAAGGGCCGCGCGCCTTCACCTGCTCCAGCACCCAATCCAGGTATCCGGGCGTCTCTTCCAGGATCTTCTGAAAGCCCCACGGCCGCATTTCGTGGCGCTCCATGCGATGGCGCAACAGGGGCCACGTCTCCACCGGAATGATGGAAGCTTCGTGCGCCCATTGCTCGGTGAAACCGCGGCCGCCGTAGGCCAGCCGGTCCAGATGCGCGCGCGGGTAAGGTCCCAGGCGCGCGAACGGGACTTGGTAATGCGCCGGCACGAGTACGTTGACGAAGTCGATCTGCAGCAGGCCCAGGCGCCGGATAACACGAGCCAGGTCCCGTGGGCCAGGCGCCGTGCGCGGCCGCGGACGACCGAATCCCAGGGCTGCCAACGTGATGCGGCGGGCGTCACGCAGTGAGATGTCGATCATGCATTATTCGGCAGTCAGCAGGCGTTTATACAGCCCCCATAACCGCGGAAAATCCAGATCCAACATGACCCGTACCGGGGTCGCGTCCGGCGCTAACCTACGATCCAGGGGGACCGTTGCGCCGTAGTTCTTGCCAAAGGTGGCATCTACGTCCAGCCAGGACGTCTCGGATTTGGTTACAAAGCCGGTATCCAGAAGCCATGCCGCGGCCAGTTCATCCCACAGGTACCCGGTGGCATGCGGATTCTTCAGGAATCCCGGGTAGCGTTGCCCGTAGTCTTCGCGGTAGCGATCCGTGATGGGAGTCCGGACGGCCACAATCTCGTCGAAGTGCGCTTTGTCCAGCACCGCGCGGTTGCAGATGTCCAGCGGGAACATGATTTTCTCGGGGACGCGAGAGCGCAGGACGATCTGTGCCGCTTCCGGATCGAACCAGAAATTAAACTCCGCCGCCGGGGACGCATTGCCGGGGACATGGACGTTACCGCCCATGAAGACGATGCGCTTGATCTTGGATTCCAGGTCCGGGTGAAGGCGCAACAGCATGGCAACGTTGGTCATGGGGCCAAGGGCCAGGATGGTGACTTCGCCGGGTTGTTTGGCGATCGCGCCGGCCAGCGCTTCCACGGCGCTGGCCGGTCCGGCGTAAGCGAATTTCGGCGGCCTGGCAAAGGCGCCCTGAAACTCGAGCGGGCCTTCCAGCTTGGCCAGGTCCGCGGTATGGATGAGCGGCATCTGCGCGCCGATGTAAGGCTTCAGGGTGTGATTGCCGAGCAGGCCCAGGATCTCGCTCAAATAGCCGGTAGATTCCAGCGCCCAGACGTTTCCGGAAACCGCCGTGACCGCGGTGACGCGCACTTTGCCGGGACTGCGGAGAATCATCACCAGCGCGGAGCCGTCGTCGCCGAAGAAGCCGCAATCGGTATCGAAGACGATCGGTTCCACGGTGGCGGCGGCCAGCGGGAGCAGCAGAAGGGGCCACAAAGTCATAAGGGGATATCAAATGGTAGCATCGAACTCCGCTAGCGGCCGATCCACACACCCACGGCGGATGGCTGGACATCCAACCGCTCGATGCGGTGGCCCAGGGCGAACGGCTGGCCCACTTTGGCGTCCGGGTACGCCGGCAGCAGGTAGTTACGAATCAGGAAATCCAGCATCCGGCCTTCGATGGTCACGCCGGAGATCTCCACGCTCTCGACATCGACCGTCGCCGTACCGGCGGCGGAACGGATGCGGGCCGTAATCGTGACCGGCCGTTCGCCGTCCAGCAGGTACGCCAGGATGCGTCCGGGAGGCTTGCCTTGCGCCCGCCGCAGTCTGCCGAAATCGATGAGCGCCGACGCCGACGCGGTACCGGGACCCAAGTCGAGCTTGGCGTTACGGACGCCGTCCGGCGCCACTTCGGCCACCTGCTGCCGGGCATATGCGTTCAACTCCTGCTCGGTGAGCACCACGCGCGTTCCCGGCTTCAGGCGATCGTGCTCGATCAGCGAGAATTTGTGGACGACGGACTGATAGTCGGGCGAGACGGCGGGGAATACCAGGGCGGCTGCCAGGGTCCCTAACAGGAGAGTGCGTCCAGACATACCCAAGATGACGCGCCGGCTGACGGCTGCGTTGCCACCCATCCGGGTCAATGTGCGCACCGACTTGTGGGAAACCGCGCACCTGGCTCTTCGGCGTATTTTCGCCGCGCACGCGAATATCTTTGGACTTATAGACATACATCCTGGTCATGCGTTTGCACGCAACCGGGGGAAGGTAAAACCCGTATGCTTACTCTGTCGGTAATCGTCGGCGCGGCTATTTTAGTAGCGTTGCTGGCGATCTTCGGACGAGCCTTTGCACGGCAATATCTGAAGTACAGCGGCGATCGTGTGATTACCTGCCCGGAGAACCAGCGCCCGGCGGGCGTACGCGTGGATGCGCCCCATGTGCTGCTCACCGCGATGGAGGGCAAACCGGACCTGCGGCTCAAAACCTGCTCGCGCTGGCCCGAGCGCCAGGATTGCGGGCAGGCCTGCCTGCGCCAGATCGAGGCGTCCCCGGAAGGTTGCCTGGTGCGCCATATCCTGACCCAGTGGTATGCCGGTAAGAACTGCGTACTCTGTGGCAAGCCGATTGGCGAAATCAACTGGATGGAGCATAAGCCCGCGTTGCTCAACGCGGAACACCACACCGTGCAGTGGCAGGATGTATTGCCGCAGGATGTACCAGATGCATTGGCGACCCACCAGCCGGTCTGCTGGAATTGCCACATCGTGAATACGATGGTTAGCACGCACCCGGAACTGATCGTTGACCGGTCCCGGCATATTTGACCTTTTGCGTAGGCGAGCGCCGATCTCGAAAATTTACGCAAATTGCCGATTAATACTATGGGAACGTAATATCCGTTCCACCGCTTGTCTTTGGAGACATGATGAAATGGTTCCTATTCTGCCTGCTGCCGATGATCCCGGCGGCAGTCCGGGCCAGTTCCGGTAACGAAGCGGCCAGCGATTCCTCCGATTTCACTATTTACATCGATTTTGCGCGCCCGCCCTCGGCGTCCGCCGTACGGCTCATGAAAGGCGAACTGCACAGCATTATGGCGCCGCTGGGAATGAAATTCGATTGGCGGCAACTGTCGACAGCCGATGGTCACAGCGCTGTTCTCGAACTGTTGGTTGTGCGATTCCGAGGCGCCTGCCAGGTTGACATCCTACCGCCGCGATCGAATCCCGGACCGCTCGGATGGACGCACGTTTCCAATGGAAAGATACTGCCGTTCACCGATGTGGATTGTGATCGGATTCGCGAGCTCCTGGCCTTGCATCTGGCCATGGCGCCGCGCCAGGAGCGGCCGGGCCTGCTGGGGCGCGCTATGGCCCGCGTACTGGCTCACGAGCTGTACCATTTCCTGACTAATAGCACCCAGCACACGTCCTGCGGCATCGCCAAGCGTTCCTATAATGCCGGCGATCTGTCGGCCTCGGCCCTGGTGTTCGATCCGGAGGGGTTGGAAATATTGCGGGAGCACGCACCGCACCTGTCCGGAGAGTTGACCCACGGTTCACCCTAGTCAGCAGCGCTGTTACACAAATATTACGATCCGAGTCCCTGCATTGGCGGTACAACAAGGGTGAAGCATACCCGAAAACCCCAAAATGCCAACTCATCCCAAGGGCGCCAATGCCCGAGTCCTGCTATCGGCTGTCTTCGGCCCCTATGCGCAGAACGACAGGTTCGGCAGCCGCGCCGTCAACCCGATGGAGCTGTATCACAACCAGGTCACTCGCGAGCAGGGACCCTTCTCCATACGCATGTTCCACCGCTCCTGGGGCATCATGATGATCCAGGAGAACATCCCGGCGCCCTGCACGGTGCTGGATTTCCCTACGCAAAAGGCTTTTGAAGACGAATTAACCGCGAACGCTTACGACATTGTGGGAATCTCCTCCATCATAGTCAATGTCGGAAAAGTCCGCGAAATGTGCCGGACGGTACGTCGCTTATCGCCACAGTCCCAGATCGTGGTCGGCGGCCATGTGGCAGCCATTCCCGGCCTGGATAAAATCGTCGATGCCGATCATATTGTGCGCGGGGACGGCATCTCGTGGATGCGGCGCTACCTGGGGGCCGACGAGAACGCGCCCATACGTCATCCGCACATCGTCTCTGGCTATGCCGTCCGGACCATGGGCATCCGGGTGCCGGAAGCTCCCGGGCAGGTGGCCGCGACGATTATCCCTTCGGTAGGCTGCCCCATGGGATGCAATTTCTGCACCACCTCGGCCTTCTTCGGCGGCAAAGGCAAGTTTCTGAATTTCTACGAGACCGGAGAACAACTGTTTCGGCTCATGTGCGAGATGGAGTCCGCCATGAAGGTCCGCTCGTTCTTCATCATGGACGAGAACTTCCTGCTTTACAAACAGCGGGCTATGGAACTGCTCGACCGCATGAAGGCCAAAGGCAAAGCCTGGGCGCTGTATGTGTTCTCCTCCGCCAACGCGATTCGGAAGTACTCCATTAAGGAACTGGTGGAACTCGGAATCTCCTGGATCTGGATGGGACTGGAGTCGCCCAAATCGAGTTACGCCAAATTACAGAATGCCGACACTCTGGAATTGACCCGCGAGCTGCGCGCCAATGGCATCAAGCTGCTCGGCTCGACCATTGTGGGCCTGGAGCACCACACGCCGGAGAATATCCGCGAAGAGATCGAACACGCCGTCAGCCACGAGACTGATTTCCACCAGTTTATGCTTTACACCCCGGTGCCCGGCACGCCCCTCTACCAGGAAATGGAACAGCAGGATCGCCTGCTCGACGGCGTGGATCTGGCCGACATCCATGGCCAGGACCGGTTCAATTTCGCACACGCGGCCATTTCGCGGGAGCAGTCCAAGCAGTTCCTGGACTGGGCTTTCCAGCGCGATTTCGAGCGCAACGGTCCGAGCCTGTTTCGCGTGTGGCGGACCACGCTGGCTGGCTGGAAGCGTTACAAGGATCACCCGGACGCGCGCGTCCGCGAGCGCTTCGAATGGGAAGTGCGCTCGCTGAAGAGCGCGGCCAGCGGCCTGTTGTGGGCCATGGAGCGGCAATTGCGGAAAACCAACGCCGAGGTGAGCGCCCAGATTCGCGCCCTGCGCCAGGATCTCGGCCGCGAATTCGGTCCGCTATCCCGCGCGGCGGCCGCGCTCGGTCCGGCCCTGTTGTGGAGCACGCGGCGCGAACAGCGCCGGTTGGCGCGCGGCATCACCTATGAGCCGGAGATGGTCATTGAGCGGCGGAATTGGGGCACGGTGTAGCCGATCGCTGCACGCGGCGTATCTATGCCGCGAAATAGCGCGCGGATACCCGTGCGTGCCACTTCAGGAACACCTCTTTCAAGCTCAGGCGGTCCTTCTCGGCGAGTGCGCCAGCCGGCATCTTGTGGATGAAGACGTCGGTCACGCCCTCGTCAAAGACGCCGCCCGTAATCCCCTCTTCGCGAAAGATCAGAATCGGAAGCCCCAGTCCAAACAGAATTCCGGCCTCCAAATGGTTCCAGGATGTCGGAAACACGGCCGACTCTTTTGCGCCAAGGGGCTTCTCCCCCTTGGTGCCACGCTTCCAGACGCCGGCGGTGGCCCGGAACTGCTCGAACCCAAGAATCAGGCCTCCGGCGCAGTGCCGCGCGATGACCAGAACCTCGCGCAGCGGGAATTCCGCCGGATAGTCCGACCGCCCGAGCGCACGCGCTTCCAGGTTGAACTCATCCAGAAATCGGATCAACGACTGGCGGGCGGCCTCCTGGCTCCTGTTTAGCGAGGTAGGACACGAAACAAACACCGGTATCTTCATCGCCAAGATTGTACTCTACCTGGGCAGAGGCCGTCGCCCGGCTCAGGCGCGACTTTGCGCGGCCGCCGGACGGTGGCCCGTGCGTTGCGTCAGAAAGCCGATGATGGCCCCGGTCACAAAGCCCGGCAGCATGATCTCCAGATAGTGCTCGTGCTGCATGGCCGCCACCAGGTAGGCGAAGAGCAACCCCAGCGCCGCGCCCACCACGATTCCCCACATGGTCGATTCCACCTTGCGTGCGAACCAGCCGCTGAACAGCCCGACCAGCATGCCCTTGATCGACGATCCTACCAGGATGCCGCCGATCGCCGAACGCACCTCCGGGTAGAACCACGCGCTGCCGCCGTCGATAGCGCCCAGGACCAGGCCGAAAACCAAACCGCCCACGATCTTGTTCATCCTAATTACCTCCCAGCATAATATTCCGCGCCGCCGGCGATTCCTTTAAAGATTTCGCAGAAATAACAGCAGAAACTTGACGCCGGCATAGGCCGCCAGCAGCCACAACAGGACGGCGTTGCGCGAGGCGAAGCGGCGCAGGCGATGCCACCACGGCTCGGACCAGGCTTCCACCGCCCGTCCATCCTGGTAGCGCTCGATATCGGCCAGCAGCGCGGGAACATCCGGATAGCGCGCGGCCGGATCCGCGCGCATGGCCTTCGCGGCGATGGCGCGCAATGCCGGCGGCGCTGCCGTGGGCAGAACAAACCGCAGCAGTGCACCAAGCGCGTAGAGGTCCGAAAGCTGGTCGAGCCGCGCCTCGGGGGCCCGAAATGCGGGCGTGCCGGCCACCGCCTCCACGCCCCAGTCCATCACGTAGACCTCGCCGAACTCCCCGACCATCAAGTTTTGGGGCTTCAAGTCGCGATGGATGATGTCGCGCGTGTGAGCATAGGCCAGCGCCTCGCCCACGCGGCGCACCACGCGCAGACGCTCGTTCAGGGAATGCGGTCCGGCGGCGAACGCATCCAGCCGCGCGCCGCCTACCAGCTTCATGGCGTAGAACGCGCGGCCATCGGCGAGGGTGCCGGCCTCGTAAACCGGCACGATGGACGGGTGCTCCAGGTGGGCGATGAGTTGGGCTTCACCGGCCAGCGCGGAGTCGAGCACCTTGAGCGCCACGCGCCGGCCGAGGTCCCGGTCCAGCGCTGCGTAAACCACCCCCAGTCCGCCGCGCCCGATCTCGCCCGCGAGCTCGTAGCGCGTCCCGGTGAGGTCCGGCAGCGCCGCCACCTGCCGCAGATGATCGAGGACCGAATCGCTCACTTCCATAGGCGCCGCATCTCGTCCCGCATTTCGCCTTCACCGGCCGTGACGCCCCGCAGCCGGTCGTTCACCAATTGCCGCAGCGTGCGCCGCGCCCACGCCAGATGGTTGGTTACCGACGTCTCGGCGACCGCGTAGCGCGCGGCCAGCTCGGCGTAGGACGGGCGGGCGCCGTCCGCCAGATCGTACGCCGCGAAGAGCGCGAACTGTATCCCTCTACCCGACAATTCGCAGTACGCGCGGAGTTCGTCGAGAGCCAGCGCAAACAGTTGCCGCTGCCATTCGCGCTCGAACACTTCCTCCGGCGATTCACCCGCCGCGGACGCTTCTTCCAGTGGTGCGAACCGCACATCGCCGCCGCGCTTCTGCCGGCCCGCCGCGGCGTACTGCGACGCCGCATACCGTTCCACAGCCATCCGCAGATACGTGCGGAAAGAAGCTTGCGACGCATCGAATCGGGCGAAGAAATCGCGCTCCAGTGCGGTCGCGAAAAACCCCTGTGTCAGATCCTTGGCGTCTTCGTTCGACTTACGGAACTTCACCCGGATGAAATGATAAACCGGCTTCCAATAGAGCGCGGTGACGCGCTCGAGCGCGTCATTCGGCAATCCCGCGCCCGCGCTCGCGGCTTCCAGCAGCGACAGCCGGGTGGAGGGAAAACGATGCTGAGGCCCGCCAATGGCGGTGTCCGGATCCAAACTCAGATGATAGCCCAGCCGGAGTGTGCGAGAATCAAAATCGCCATGCTGTCTCAACTGCTCAACCGCTTCTCCAAGCCGCCGGCAGAGACCACCTTCCCGGTGGATGAGGTTTCGCCGGCCCTAAAGCCCTTGTGGACCGAACGGCTCGACAACCAACTCAGCCGGCGGTTTCAACGGCAGGTCCTGGTGCTGCCGGATGGCGGGCGGCCGGTGGTGGATGCCGATGGCGAGGGTACCCGGCCAGACCGGGCAGGCCGCATCGCGGTCGCCCGCTGCCATCCCCTGATCGACGCCATTCACACGGCCTTCGCGCAGCACCGTCCCCTGGTTCTATCTCCGGATGCGATCTGGCTGGTCATCGCGCAGGGGTTCAGCCATCACGTAACCGTCAACGCGGAGCGCTTCCGCGGCCGCCTGGTACGCCACCAGGGGAAAAAAGAGCTGACCGCTTCAGTCGGGGAGTGGAGCGTGGACGGTTTCCAGCAGGCCATCGCCGGTTTCTCTTCCCAGATCCGCGATGCCACCGATCCGGCGCTGCACGAGACTCTGGTCTGCGATTTCTCTACGACTACGCCTGCCGTGCGCACCGCCAGCGAGATCGCGCTGATGGACACCTACGCGAGCTACTTCAGCTACGTCATGTTGTGCGTTTGCGGTATACCGTCCATCACCCTGACGGGTTCCCTCAACGACTGGGAGCGCATCCGCGCGCGGATCGAGGTGCTCGAGACATTCGGCCTGGACTGGTGGGTTTCACGCGTGCGTCCCATCCTGGACGAGTTCGTGAAGACCGTGGGCGGCCACCCGAACCCGGAATTTTGGAAGGCGATCTACAAGCCCGCCCGGGCATACGCCGCCACCATGGTCACTGGCTGGATCGCCGACCTGTTCCCGTACGTGGGCCAGGCTCCGCGCTATGTGCAGAATCCCTCCTTGAAACAGCCGCGGGTCGGCTGGGCGGTTCCCATGGGAAACAAGGACGACTTTGGGGGCCGGCTCGGCGGCCCCGTGGGGAGCGTTTCCACTAAGAGCTTCCCCGCAGGGCTTTCGCGCGTGCCGGTCAAGCTGGCTTTCCCGGACGGCCAAACCCACGATGCGGACTTGCTGGGCGGCTTCTTCGCGGTGGAACAAGACCAGGCGAACCAGGCGCTGTCACCCTACATGAGTTGGTGCGTCGCGGTCCCGCCGCCCGAAAAGCCGGTGCCGGTTCTCCCTTAGAGCCCAACCGGGACGCTCGCGGTTGTGTCATAATCCATTGCATGTCCGCCGTTGCTGTCGTCAAGATGGAGCCCAAGTCGGAGGGCATCGCCACACCGCGCAAGAAGCGGCCCAAGGAACTGGCAGTCATCACGGAGTGCTGCACGGGTTGCGCCGGTTCGCCGGCCTGCGTGCCGTACTGCCCGGTGGCCGATTGCATGTACTGGGTGCCGGACGAAGATCATCCGCCCTTCGGGCACATCGAAGTCGATCCGGTATTGTGCATCGGCTGCAAGAAGTGCACCAGCAAGGGGCCGGACGGCGCCTTCCTGGACGGCTGCCCGTGGGACGCCATCGCGATGGTGGCCATCGAGGAGGTCGAGGCGAGGATCGGCTTCAAGATGCCAGTCTGAAATGAGTCTCGAAATCCAACAGCGCGAGTGGGAAGGCATCACGATTCTGGACCTGAAGGGCCGCATCACGATGGGCACGGAAGCCGGCGCGTTGCGCGAAAAGATGGCCGCGCTCACGGCCGCGGGTTCGACGAATGTCATCCTCAACATGGCCCATATTGACTATGTGGATTCGACCGGGCTGGGCGCCCTGGTCATGTGCGCCACCAGCCAGCGCAAAGCCGGCGGGGTGTTGAAGCTGCTGAACGTCAACCGCCGCAACATCGAGCTGCTGGTGATGACCAAGCTCGCCACGGTATTCGACCTGTTCAGCGACGAACAGGACGCGGTAAACAGCTTCTTCCCGGACCGTGCCATCAAAACCTTCGATATTCTAAGCTTCGTGGAACAGATGAAGAAAGAAGGCTAGCGGCCCATGCGGCTGCTGGTGATTGGCGGCGTAGCGGCGGGCTTGAGCGCCGCGGCACGCGCGCGGCGGCTGGATCCGTCGCTCGAAATCACGGTTCTCGAAAAGGGCGCAACCATCTCCTACGGCGCCTGCGGCCTGCCCTTCTACCTGGAGGGCCGCGTCCGCCGCGCCAGCGACCTGGTGGTCTACACGCCCGAATACTTCCGCAAGGAACGCAACATCCTGGTGCGGACTGACGCCCGCGTGGATACAATCTCGCACGCGCGGCGCGAAGTCATCCTGGACGGCGGCGAACGCGTGCGGTACGACCGTCTGGTGATCGCCACGGGAGCCCGGCCGCATACGCTGGAACTGACCGGCGCGCCGGTGTTCACGCTGCACACGCTGGAAGACGCCGAGCGCCTGCGGGCGTTTCTGCGCACCCGGCAGCCGAAGCGCGCCCTGGTCGCGGGGGCGGGCTATATCGGCCTGGAGATCGCCGAGGCGCTGCGGCGAAACGGCCTGGGCGTGACAGTCGTGGAGGAGAGCGCGCACGTGTTGCGCCGGGGCGATGGCGAACTGACGAACGCGGTGCGCACGCGCCTGGAACGGTTCCGCGTCGAACTGCAACTAAACACCCGCGCGACGGATGCGCGGGGATACGATCTTGCCGTGCAGGCGGCCGGCGTGCGGCCCAACGTGGAACTCGCTACCGAGGCCGGCGTGGAAACGGGGCGCACAGGCGCGATCCGCGTGGACGAACACATGGAGACCAACCTGACCGGCGTATACGCGGCGGGCGATTGCGCCGAGGCGCCGCACCTGGTCACCGGACGGCCGGCTTACATTCCGCTGGGAACCACGGCCAACAAGATGGGCCGGATCGCCGGCGCCAATGCCGCCGGACGGCGGGAGCGGTTCAGCGGGGTGGTGGGAACCGCGATCGTCAACGTGTTCGGCTTGGGCGTGGCTATCACGGGCTTGTCCGTGGAGCAGGCGGGGCGGGAAGCTTTCGCGCCGGTTTCGGCACGCATCACGGCGCCGGGCCGCGCGGGCTATTTCGACGGCCGGCCACTGACCGTGGAACTGGTGGCCGACCGCGGATCGCGCCGCCTGCTGGGTGGATGTGTCTGGGGCGAAGACGGCGTCGAAGGCCGGATTAATGTCATCGCCACCGCACTGCACAGCCGCCTGCGCATCGAGGAACTGGAGCAGCTCGATCTGGCTTACGCGCCGCCCTTCGCCACGGCGTGGGACCCGGTCCTGATTGCGGCGCAAAGGTTGTTGAAGCTGTTGTAGAGTCCGGGACATTCCCTGGCAATTGCGATAGGCTGAATGGATGCCCCTGGTCAAGGTCGCAAGTCTCTCTCAACTGCCTGTCAATTCCGTAAAGGAAGTCTCGGTCGGGAACGATCTCTATGCGCTCTGCAACGTGGACGGCCGCATCACCGCGCTGAGTGGGACGTGTTTGCATCGCGGCGGACCGCTGGGACAGGGCACCATCCACGGCAACTATGTAGTGTGCCCGTGGCATGCCTGGGAATGGGATAGCCAGACCGGCGCCAACGACTACGACCCGAATCAGAAGGTCGCCACGTATGCGGTGCAGGTGAATGGCGACGACATCCTGCTCGACGTGCCCGAACGTGCCTGAGCTGCCTGAAGTGGAAACCGTGGCGCGATCCATCGCGCCCATCGTGGGACGGCGCATCGTGTCGGCCGAGTTCACCTGTCCGCGCATCCTGCTGGGTGACGCGGAGCGGATGAGCGCGGCGGTCGCCGGACGGCGCATCCGGGGCATACGGCGACGCGGCAAATTCATCGTCATCGATCTGGATGGCGGCCACTGCCTCACCGTGCATCTCGGCATGACCGGAAAACTGCTGCTGGGCGGCAGCCTGGGAAAGCACACGCACGCGCTGGTGAACCTCGATCGGGGCGTGTTGCGATTCGAAGATCAGCGGCAGTTCGGCCGTATCGAAGTCAGCCGCGGGCTGCCGGCGCGGGTGGAGAAGCTGGGTCCGGAGCCGCTCGAAGTATCGCTGGCGGAGTTCGCCGCGCGGCTCAAGCGCCGCAAGGCCCGCATCAAGTCGGTGCTGCTCGATCAGCACTTCATTCGCGGCGTGGGGAATATTTACGCCGACGAAGCGCTGTTCCGGGCAGGCATCCATCCGCTGGCACTCGGCGCGCGATTGCGTCCGGACCGCGTCAAGCAACTGCGCGCGGCGATCGTAGAGGTGCTGACGCAGGCCATCGAGAAAGGCGGCTCGTCGATTTCCGACTACGTGGACGCGGAAGGCCGCAAAGGCTTCTTCCAGCTGGAACACCGCGTCTACCAGCGGACCGGCGAGCCCTGCGTCAAGTGCGGAACGGCCATCCGGCGGATCCTGGTGGCACAACGCGGCACCCATTTCTGCCCTAAATGCCAGCGGCGCTCGTGAAGCTCAGGCGCGGCCGGCTGTTGTCGTACGCGCTGGGTGCAACCGCCGTCGTCTATGCGTTTCTGGCCGGTTTGAGAACCGTCGCCGAATTCGATCTGGGCTGGCAGATGGCCACGGCCCGCTGGATCGTGCAACATCGTCAGATTCCATCGACAGACGTACTCTCGTACACCGCGGCGGGCCAGCCCTGGATCTATCCCGTGGGAGCCGGCCTGGTTTTTTACGGCTTGTTTCTGCTGGGCGGATATGCGCTGCTATCCTGGCTGACCGCGGCCGCTTCCGCGGGCACCGTGGCATTGCTGCTGCGGCGCGGGTCGGCCACCGCCGCCGGGTTGGCCATCATCGCCGTGCCGCCGGTGACGTCCCGCATCACCGCGCGCGCGGAGATGTTCAGTGTAGTGCTGTTCGCCGCCGCGCTCTCGATCGTCTGGCAACAGTACAAGACCGGCGACGCGCGGCTGTGGCTGCTGCCGCCGATCATGGCCGTCTGGGTGAATCTGCATCCCGGCTTCATTGCGGGCCTGGGACTGGCGGCGGCGTACATCGTGCTCGAAGTATTCCACCGGGCTTGGGACCGTCTGCGGCGCGCCGGGCCGTGGCTGATGGCCACCTGCGCGGCCACCTTGATCAACCCGTGGGGCTGGAAGGTTTACCAGGTGCTGGCGCGGCAGGAAGCCGTTATGGAGGTGCATTCCGAGGCGATCCTGGAGTGGGCGCCGCTGCCGTTGAATTGGGCGCACATACGGGTTGAACTGTGGCCCCTGGCGCCGGACACGTCGTATCTGCTGCTGCTGATCGCACTCTGCGCCATGGTGCTCGCGCTACGCCGGCAGCGGGTCCCGGAGGCCTTGCTGCTGGCGGGAGCGGTGTATCTGGTCCTCCGGCACCAGCGGACGATGTCGTTGGCCGGCATCCTGATCGTGGTGGTCGGCGGCGAGGTCCTGGCGTCGCAACTGCCGGCCCTGAAACGCAGGAGCCTGGCGGTAGCGGTTGGCGCATTGTTGATCGGCATAGGCGCCTTGCGTATGGCTAACCTGGTGAACGGCCGGACGTACCGGTCCGCGGACGAAACCGTTTCCTTCGGCCCGGGTCTGTCGTGGTGGTTTCCGGAAAGAGCCACGGCCTTCGTGAAACAGCAACACCTGCCGGCGCAGATCTTCGGCGGATACAGCGAGGGAGCTTACCTGGCGTTCCGGTTGGGCCCGGAATACAAGGACTACATCGATAGCCGGGCGATTCCATTCGGTGCGGACCGTATGCTGCGCGCGGCGCTGCTGAAAAGCAGGCCGCCAGACTCGCCCGAATGGCAGGCGGAAGCGGAACGCTACGGCATCCGCACGATCGTGGTGCCGCTCGGACGATATTTCGCGCTGCAGTTTTTTCCGGTGCTGCGGCAGTTCTGCCGGAGCAATACGTGGACTCCGGTATACCTGGACGAGGTGTCCGCGGTTTTCGTGCGGAACGCCGCAGGATATCCGAAGGTAGACTGCGCTACCGCCCCGCTGCCGGGCGGCCGGGGGTTTGACGCCTGGGCAAATGCCGCCGCCGTGCTGCACGCCCTCGGACGTGATTCCGAAGCGCTGGCAGCGGCAGCCAGGGCATTGCATCTTCACCCCGATACCGGTTACTTGTACTTCCTGCGCGGTCAAATCTACGAGGACATCGGCAACCCGCAAGCCGCGGAGCAGGACTTCGTGCGCGCCACCGAACTCGAGCCGGACCTGGTGGCGCCATGGTCGGCGCTGGCGTCGTTCTGTCAGGCGCGCGGCCGGCTGGAGGAGGCCATCGGAGCCTGGCAAAAAGCCGTGGCGGTCTCCCGGTGGCCCTTCAAGCCCCTGCAGAACCTCGGATACGCATGGCTCGCAGCGCGGCGTCCCCAGGAGGCGCTGGCCGCCTTCGATGAGGCCGCGCGCAGTTTGCCGCCGCATCCGGAGTTGTTGGTCGACAATGCATTCCTGGCAAATACGGCCCACGGCCGCGCGCGTTCGTGGTATCGGTTGGGCGATCTGCAGCGGGCCATTTCTTATGAGGAGGAAGCCACCCGGTTGCTGCCGGAAAACGCCAGCCTCTGGCAGCAACTCGCGCAGTTGTATGCCGCGGCGGGACGGTTCGCCGATGCGGATCGCGCGTTGAGCATGTCGAACCGAAAGTGAGATGCTCCGCCCGGGCGGCGGCCCTTTAGCCGGCGCCCGGAGCGCGGACCACTTTCATCAATTCGCCTTTGTCCAGCCAGTCCAGCGAGCAGCGCGAACAGTCGTCGATGACGATATTGCCCGGACCCTCGTAAACGTGCGTCTCCATGCGCTGGTGGCACTGGGGACAATCGAGGTGGCGCTGCAGTTCGCCGCGGTTTACGGGCGGCTGAATGGCATGGTCGTGGGGGTGTTGCGCGCGCAGTTCCTCCGTAATTCCCAGGAAATCCTCCATGGGAACCAGTATCCCCTGGCATCTGGTGCAGTACAGAATCCGCCGCCCGCCCAGCGCCGCTTTTTCCAGCGGCACCCGGCACACCGGGCAGGCGAGCGGGGAAGCCTCACCCAATGGGCGGACGCCGTCGACGTTCGGCTCCGGCGTGTAAACGCCGCGGCAGTATTCGCACGTCAGCGATTCGTCGTTTTCGGTGAGGCGCATGGGAGCGCCGCAACTGGGACAGTTCATAGTGTTCTTCAGGCCTGCGGCTGCGGCTTGCCGCACTCCGGGCAGAACCGGGCGGATCGGGGAATCTGCTTGCCGCATTCCATGCAGAATTTGGCCTCGGCGGCAGGGGGAGCCGCAGGACCCGGCGCGGCGGCCGGATGGCTGGTGACGGCGTTCACCAGAGTCTGTCCCATGGCGATACCGGCGCCCAAACCGACGCCCATGCCAGCGCCGCCGCCCGGATTGGCGGCCGCGGCCGGAATGGCCTGCGCCGCCGAGAATTGCGTGTAACGCTGCACGTCGCCCACCATGTTCATACTGATGCGCTGATCCAGGAACTTTTGCAGCTCCTCGGGAAGCGAGAGGTTCTCGATCACGAACGACACCAGCGCCAGTCCCAGCGCGGTAAAAGCCGGCTCGATCAGCGTCGCGGCGTGCTTGGTCAATTCACCCAGATTGGCGGCCATGTCCAGAAATGGCACTTCCACCGGCGCGATCCCTTCGGTCAGCTTGGCCACGATGGTGTTGCGCAACTGGCCTTCCAACTCCTCGACCGCGTAGATATCCTGCGTCGCGCTGATATTGGTGAAGAATACGCGTGGATCAGCGATGCGATAGGAATAAATGCCGTAGGCCCGCACGCGAACCGCGCCGAATTCCTTGTCGCGAATGGAAATGGGAGTCGGCGTGCCCCACTTCTGATCGATTTGCAGGCGCGTCGAGAAGAAATAGACATCGCTCTTGAATGGCGACTGAAATTCCTTGTCCCAGTTCTTCAGGTCGGTCAACAACGGCAGCGTACGCGTGGTGAGGGTGTAGAGACCAGGCTTGAAAACATCCGCGATGCGGCCTTCGTTGACGAATACGGCCATTTGCGATTCGCGCACGGTCAACTGCGCGCCGCTCTGAATCTCCATGTTGGACATCGGAAACCGATAGGCCAAAACCCCCGTATCCGATTCAGTCCATTGAATGACGTCGATGAACTGCTGTTCCAGGAAACTGCGTAAGCTCATGCTGGCTCCTTCTCCCATAGTCCTGGAAATCCACCCATGGAGGCGAGGTTAACTACCGTTATACGAATTCGCGCTACGGACCGCCCGAGAGTCTATTTGCCGTGTTTGCGCTCGAAATCCGTGACCGTCATCTCGCCGCGCCGGATGGCTTCGATGCTTTCCTGAATCTCTTCGATTTCGCCGGGCGCGAGGGGTTCGTCGGAATCGAGCAGCGATTCCAGGTACCGCTCGGCGGCATGCAGATCGCTCTCGGGCAGTGCTGCTTTCCTGGGCGTCATAGCGACCTCCCTGCCTTCAGTAAAGCACGTAAACGAGCCAGCCGTTTACAATGTTCGTTTGCTGGCTTTGCCATCCATCCTCTTCGGGGCGGTTTTCACACTGGCGCTGGCTTGGATGCTTGGCAGTATCTGCCTCCCGCGACTGCCGGTTCCGGCGACAATCGTCCTGGCTGTGGGCGCCGCGGCGGAAAGCCTGATCGTCTTCCTGCTGCTGGTGGCCGGCGCAGGAAACCGTATCAGCTTCGCGGCGCTGGCGGCGGCCTGCTTGGGCCTGCTTCTGTGGCGCCGATACCGCGCGCCCGGGCTGGCCGATCCGGTGAAGGCGCCAGCCGACCGCGTCACGCTCTATGTGGCGGGCGCGGCGCTGGCCTGCTACGCCTTGCTGTACCTGATCAACGCGCTGGCGCCGGAAGTGGAGCCGGACGCGGTCGCCTACCATTTGGGTCTCACCGCGGAGTATGTCCGGCTGGGCGGCTTCCCCGATCGCGTGGGTTTCTATGAGATGGTGCCCCAGGGATTGGAAATGCTGTTCGTGCCGGCATTCGCGTTCGGACAACATTCGGCGGCCAAGCTGGTGCATTGCGCCTTTCTGCTGGCCAGCGTGCCGCTGATCCTCTCCATCGCGCGCCGGCTTCAGCTTCCGGATGCGGCGGGCCTGGCGGCTGCCGTTCTCTATTTCTGCGCGCCGATGGCGGGGGTTACCGGCACGTCCGCATACACCGACGCTGGAGCGGTCTTCTTCGTGCTGGCGACGTTCTATCTGCTGCTGGTGTGGCGCGACACGCGCGACGCGCGCTACCTGGTTCCCGCCGGAATCACGGCGGGGTTTTGTTACGCGATCAAGCTGCCGGGCGGCCTGGTATCGATCCTGGCGCTCGGCTTCGTGGCGCTGATGGAACGGCGGCTGCGGGTCAAGACACTGGCCCTGGTGGCGGCCGGAGCGCTGGTGATGATCGCGCCCTGGATCTTGCGGGCCGGAGTCATGACCGGCAATCCGCTGGCGCCGCTGTTCAACCGGCTGTTCCCTAACGAGTATTTTCATCCGGCGATGGAGCTCGATCTGGCCCGGTCGTTGAGTTCGTGGCGCGGCGTGCCGCCCTGGCGGGTGCCTTACGAGATGGTCCTGGGAGGGGCGTTTCAAGGCATTATGGGCGTAGCGTTCTTTTCCCTGCCGGTCGGATTGCTCGCGCTGCGAAAACCAGTAGGGCGGCTATGCTGGCTCGCCGCCGTGCTGCTGGGGCTGCCGTGGTTCTGGAACACCGGCGGCCGTTTTCTGATGCCGTCGCTTCCGTTTCTGGCGCTGGCCCTGGCCATGGCGCTGCCGCGGCGCGCGCAACTGGCGGCCATCGCGGTGCAAGCCATTGCGTGCTGGCCACCGGTATTCGGGCTGTACCATCCGGCGTACACCTGGCGGCTGGAGCGTTTTCCGTGGCGCGCCGCGCTACGCATCCAGCCGGAGGCCGACTATCTGTCCAGCTTGCAGGGCGAGTATCGCATCGCGCGCATGGTCCAGGATCACACCGCGGCGGGCGAGCGCATCTTCTCTCTCATGTCCGTCCCCAGCGCTTACACAGACCGCGAGATGCTCGGCTTCTGGCATTCGGCAACGGCCGACGATTTGAACGATGCGTTGCGCGTGGCCATGGCGCCGCACGATCTGATCTACAACGTGACGGCGCATTGGACGCCGCGTCCCCTGGAAGGCCTACGCATTCGCTTGCCGCAAGCGGCTCCGGCGGAGTGGTTGATTCACGAGATTCAGCTTTTCTCCGGCGACGATCAGATCTTCAATCGCGCGGACTGGCAATTGCGCGCCTGGCCGAATGTCTGGGACCTGCCGCTGGCCTTCGATGAGAACCAGGCGACCCGCTGGCGCACCTGGGAGCCGATCCGCGCGGGCATGTACGTGGAGGTGGATTTTGCCGCGCCGCAGATGCTCAGCGGGGCGGTAATGATGACACCCGATCCCATGCTGCATCTGCCGTTCGACTTCTACGGCCGCGAGGCCGGGAAGTGGCGCTGGCTGGCCCACAACCCGATCGCCACTCCGCGATCGGTGGGCGATGTGCGCATGGGCGCCACGCGGGCGGTGCGCCGCGCCGGTTACCGTTACATCCTGACGTCCAGCAGCAAAGACGAAGGCAACGGACAGATAGGGGCCGCGATGGCCGCGCACCCCGCCGATTGGGGCGTGGAGGCCGTGGCTTCGCTCGGTCCCGTGGTGCTGTTTCGGATCCGGTAAGGCGATCACTCATATCGCAAAGCGGACATGGGATCGATGCGGGCGGCGCGCCGCGCCGGCAGCAGCCCCGCCAACAGGGCGATGGCGGCGAGCAACAGTGCCGCACCGGCGAACACGACCGTATCTTCCGGACTTACACCGTACAGCATGCCCGCGATGATCGTCGAGAGGAAACGCGTCAGGCTCGCCGCGGCGGCCAGACCGGCGGCGAGACCCGCCCCGACGGGCACGATGGTCTGCCGCAGGACCAGCTTTTGCACGTCCGCGCGCTGCGCGCCCAGCGCCATGCGGATGCCGAATTCGTTGGTCCGCCGCGAGACGCTATAGGCCACCACGCCGTACAGTCCAACCGCGGCCAGCAGCAACGCCAATATGCCGAACGCGGCCGAGAGAGTCGCCGTCAGGCGCTCCTGGGAGATCACGTCGTCGACGGACGTCTCCAGCGGCGCGACGTCTTCGAGCTGCGCGGACTTGTCCAGCGCGGCGGCTTCCGCGCGAATGCTATCGTTGGACAAGATCGCGCCGGATTGCATGCGGACGTAAAAGCTCCCGGCCTCCACCCTCCAGGCGGGCAGATAGACCATGCGCATGACGGGGTCCCGCACGCCGTAGTGCCGGGCGTCGCGCACTACACCCACAATCTCCCGCGGGGTCTTCGGAAACCGGGCCAGCATTATGTGGCGCCCCAGGACCGGACCGCCGCCAAAGAAGTAGCGGGCTAGGCTCTCGTTGACCACCACCACCGGCGGCTTGTCGTCCTGGTCCCGCGCATCCAGGTAACGGCCGCGCACCAGGGGCAACCCGATCGCCTGGAAGAAGCCCGCACTGGCCGCGATCATCCCCACCTCGTTATCTTCGCCGGGCTGCGGGGAACGCCCTTCGATCCGGATCCCGCCGGACCAGCCCCCGCGTCCATAGATGCCGGGCCAGGCGTAGCCGGTTACCATCACGCCCGGATGCAGTGCGAGTCGCGCCTTGAGCCCATCGTAGACCTGGCGCATGTGCGGCTCCTCCGTCGCCTTCGGAAACGCCAGAGAGAACGTGATCACGTGGTCGGGACGGAAGCCCAGATCGGCGTTTTTCAGATTACGGAGCGTGGCGGCGAAGAGTCCGGCGCCGATCAGCAAAAGGAGCGCCAGCGCGAGTTGGCCGGCCGCCAGCAGCCGGCCGCTGAAGGAAGTTTGAGCGATACGCCGCGCCGCGCGCCATGTGCGATCCGCGCCCGCGCGCCAGGCCGGCAACAGTCCGACCAGCACAGCGGTGGCCAGGGCGATGGCCGCGGTGAAGCCCAGCACAGCCAGGCCCGGCCGCAGATCGAATGCCAGCGGCACTTCCTGCCTGGGCAGGAACGAAATCAGCAGGCGCGTGCCCCAGGCGGCCATGGCGAGCCCGCCGGCCGCACCAGCCGCCGCCAACAGCAGGCTTTCACTGAACAATTGCCCGGCGATGCGCCAGCGGCTGGCGCCCAAGGCGCGGCGGATCTCGATCTCATGCTGCCGGGCGTGGTTGCGAGCCAGAATGAGATTGGTCACGTTGGCGCACGCGATCAGGAGCACGATAGCTACCAGGGCCATGACCAGCAGCAGGGGCTTCTGGTACTTGTGACCGGTGGTGGCCAGGCCCGCGCCGGCCGCGCGCAGCGTGATATGTTCCGCCTCCAGCACCGTCTTCCAGTACGGCGCGGCGCCCGGCAGCAACCGATCCGCGACGTGCCGGCGGAATATGTTCTCGAAGAGCGCCTGCGCGCCGGCCGGCGACACGCCGGGATGGAGCCGCACCAGAACCCGCAGCCAATTGACGTCCGGTGAGGTGAGCCATCCCTTATCCACGGAACTGGTCACCGGCACCCACACGTCCACGGAAGCTTCCGCTTCAATGCCCGTGAATCCGGGCTGCGCCACTCCGACGACCGTGTAAGGCGTCTCGTCGTAGAGAATGGTCTTGCCCAGGATGGAAGAATCCGCCTGAAAGCGCCGCGTCCAGAACGCGTGACTCAAAACGGCCACGCGGCTGCCTCCGAGCACGTTATCGTCCTGCGGTTCGAACAGGCGTCCGCGCATGGGATTGACGCCCAGCACCGTGAAGAAGTTGGCCGATACGGCCGCGCCCGTGATGCGTTCGTTCGCGGCACCGCCTACACCAAATTTCCGCGCGGCGAAGCCGCTGGCGGCAAACACATCGCCGGCGCCGCGGCCCGCCTGGCCGAGCCGTCGAAACAGCACGTAGGAGTCGCCGAAATCTCCGATCCAGGGCCCGCTGTCGGCGTGCCGCCACAGTTGATAAACCTGCTGCGGCGCCGGGACCGGCAGCGGTCTCCACAGCGACGCGTAAAGCAGAGTGAAGATGGCGGTATTGGCGCCCATGCCCAGCGCCAGCGACAGTACCACGGCCAGCGTAAACAGCGGACTCGCGCGCAGTGCCCGCGCCCCGTAGCGCAGATCCTTGGCAATACGTTCCAGCCACGTCCAACCCCAGACTTCGCCGCCAGCTTCCGCGATCCGCGTAGGGTTGCCAAATTCGCGCCGGGCCTGCTGGCGCGCTTCGTTTTCGGGCACACCGTTCTCCATGAGTTCTTCTGTGCGCTCGGCGATGTGCGCTTCGATCTCCGCCGCCAGTTCGCGGCGCAGGCGGCGGGCCCTCACGATTCCCTCGGCCGCATGACACGGGCGATGCCCTCCAGCATGCGCTGGAAGCTGGACACTTCCCGGGCCAGTTGTTTGCGTCCGGCGGAAGTGATGCGGTAGATGCGCACGCGGCGGTTGCGCGCCGAGACGCCCCATTCCGCCGACACCCATCCCGCCTTCAACATGCGTTGCAGCGCCGGGTAGAGGGATCCTTCTTCCACCTGCAGCAGGTCGTCGGAGGACTGCTTGATGAGCTGCGCCAGGGCATAGCCGTGCAGCGGCGCGCGGCGCAAACTCTCCAGGATCATCATCTCCAGGGCGCCGGGAAACAGGTCGCGGGACTCCATATTATTTTGCTCTATGCCTAGAGTAAAATAGTATTGACGCCCGAGTCAAGAAGTTTCTCGGGCCGGGCGGTCCGGCTCCGCCGATCCGCTACTTCCGGGGCTTGAGGAGTCCGATGACGTTGCCGTCCGGGTCGGAGAACCAGGCAAAAGTGCCGGTCGGAATCTTGACCGGCGGCACCAGGATCTTGCCGCCGAGGGCCGCGGCCTTATCCAGGTACGCCTGCACATCCTCCACTTCCACGTAGAACATGGTGTAGTGGTACGGCTCGTGGCCGAGAGACGTCATGTGTCCCGCAATGCCGCGCTCGCTGGCCGTGTCGATCACCGACGCCGGGCCATTGGCTGTGATGTGCCAGTCGAACAAGTCCGCGAAGAATCGCTCCGATTTGGCGCGGTCGCGACATCCGATCTCAAAGTGCACCACGGGATGTGGCATGTGTCCTCCTTCGGGCTGGTTGGTCTTTTGCGGTTGGCTTCGCGCGGGTATCGCCGCTGCCACCAGCGTCAGCGCCGCACGACGGGTATACCGATTTCGAGCTCGAATGTCTCCCATCCTATTTCCTCCGGAAGCCGTACAAACATCACGGTGAAAGAGAATTGACCCTGCCTTTCACCCGTTGCGTAGTCCTAACAGGATAACCCAGGACTTCCACACTTGCGCGACGATTGCGCCGCGGGGCGGGGTTCCGGTATCGTAGGCATCTATGCCCGCACACGCCGCCCTCGACGGCATTCGCGTCCTGGATTTCTCGCACGCCCTGGCCGGCCCTTACGCCACCCTGCTGCTGGCCGATTTCGGCGCCCGGGTCTACAAGCTCGAGAATCGCGCGGGCGGCGACATGGGCCGCGGCTGGGGTCCGCCCTTCGCCGGGCCGCAGTCCTCGTTTTTCTTCGGACTGAATCGCGGCAAGTACGGCATTTCCATCGACCTGAAACAGCCGGCCGGCATCGATCTGTGCCTGCGCCTGATCGAACGCATGGACGTGCTGATCGAGAATTTCCGCCCGGGCACGATGGATCGGCTGGGTCTGGGCTATGCGGCCGCGGCGGGGCGCAATCCCCGCCTGGTCTACTGCTCGATCTCCGGTTATGGGCAGGCCGGCCCGTCGCGCGATGAAGCCGCCATGGACCTGATCGTGGAATGCTCCAGCGGATTCATGAGCATCACCGGGACGGAAGAGGGCGAGCAGGTCCGTGGCGGCTACGCCGTGGCCGACATCAACGCCGGATTGTTCGCCGTGATCGGCATCCTCATGGCTCTGCGCGCCCGCGAACAGACCGGTAAGGGTCAATACATCGACGTGTCCATGCTGGACGGCATGATCTCGGCAATGAGCTCGAACTACATGACATTTCTGGGGTCGGGCAAGGTGCCCCGTCCGCTCGGCAGCGGCTTTCCGACCGTGGTTCCTTATAGAGTCTTCGCGGCCCAGGACCGCAGCTTTTCGATTGCGGTGGGCAGCGAGAAACTGTGGTCGGCCTTCTGCCGCGTCATCGGACGCAACGATCTGGAAGCGGACGCGGACTATGCCACCAATGCGCGCCGGGTCCAGAACCGGCATGCGCTCGAAGAAATCCTGAGTGCCGTTTTTCGCGAACGCCCGATGCAGGAATGGGTGGATCGCTTCCACGCCGCCGGCATCCCCTGTTCCCCGGTCAGGACCTTCGCGGAGGTCGTCGCGCATCCGCAAACTGCCCTGCGCGACATGTTCCCGGTGATCGAAGGGCCGGCCGGTCCGCATCGCGTCACCGGCAATCCCATCAAGATGTCCGGGACGCCGGCGCGCATCGGTTCGGCCGCGCCGGAACTTGGCGAACACACGGCGTCCGTGCTGGCCGAGGTGCTGGGCCTGGACCCGGCCGAGTTGGACGGCCTGGCCGAGGCCGGCGTAATCGTCCCGGTCCGGCCATGATCGCCGGGCTGGGATTTCTCACGGTTGGCGTGCTGCTGGCGCTGGTCATCAGCAAGCGGGCGTCGCCGCTGGTGGCGCTGATCGCGGTCCCGGTGGTTGCGTCTCTGTGCGGCGGTTTCGGCCTGCGCACCGGCGGGTTCATCGTCAAAGGCGTCGAAAGCCTGGCCGCCATCGCCGGCATGTTCGTCTTCGCTATCCTCTACTTCGGCATCATGTCCGACGCCGGCCTGCTGGATCCCCTCATCGACCGCATCCTGGCCACCGCGGGCAACCGGCCCACGCGGCTGGTGATGGGCACCGCATTGCTGGCCCTGCTCATTCACCTGGATGGGTCCGGCGCCGTGACGTTTCTGGTCACCATTCCGGTGATGCTGCCGCTTTACACACGGATGGGCATCCACCGGCGGATCCTGGCCTGTGCGGCGTCTCTGGCGGCCGGGGTCAACTTCCTGCCCTGGACCGGCCCCATGATCCGGGCGTCGGCCGCTTTGCACATCCCGGTCGCCACCCTGTTCCGCCCACTCATACCGGTGCAGATCGTGGGGCTGTGCTACACGTTCGCGGTCGCCTGGTGGCTCGGCCGCCGGGAAGAGAAACGCCTGGGATGGACGGCTGCGCATGCGCCGGAATCCGTTCCAGGGCGGACGCTCACCGAAGCAGAGAAACTGCTGCGCCGCCCGCGCCGGGTTTGGGTCAACGGCGCAGTCACGCTGCTTTTGATCGCGGTTCTGATCGCCGGATGGCTGCCCCCGGTGGTGGTCTTCATGGTGGGCGTGGTGATCGCCCTGACCGTCAATTATCCGGACACGCGCATGCAGCGCGAGCGTGTGGACGCGCACGCGCGGGAGGCTCTCATGATGGCCAGCATTCTGTTCGCGGCCGGCGCCTTCACCGGGATTATGAAAGAGTCCGGCATGCTGGCGGCTATGGCGCGCGCATTCGTCAGCGCGATGCCCGGCAGGCTGATGCATCACGTTCCGGTGACACTGGGCGTGTTGTCCATGCCGCTCAGCCTGCTGTTCGACCCCGACTCATTCTACTTCGGCGTGCTGCCGGTGCTGGCGGAGGCGGGCAAACTGGCCGGAGTCGCACCCGCGCACGTAGCGCAGTCGGCTTTGCTGGGGCAGATGACCACCGGTTTTCCGGTCAGTCCGCTGACCCCCGCCACCTTTCTGATCGTCGGTCTGGCGAACGTCGAGCTAGGGGAACACCAGCGCTTCGCGATCCCTTATCTCTTCGCCGCGTCGCTGCTCATGACCGCGGCCTGCGTCGCATTTGGTGTCTTCCCGCTTTAATCGCGCAGAGCGCCTTCGGCAATCAATCCGGCGATGGCGGCCATGTCGTGATGCGTGGCCCGGTCGTGTTCCAGGGCGGCCGATACGGTACGGATGCGGGTGCGCGCCTGCTCGATGGGGAGACTGCTGCGCAACGGCTGCAACAGGTCCAACGCGCGGGCCGCGGACAACGCTTCGATCGCCAGCACCGTCCGGGTATTGCGCACAATGCTCTGGAACTTGAGGGCGGAAGTCATACCCATCGAGACGAAATCCTCCTTGTTGCCGCTGGTGGTGATGGACCCCGACGACGCCGGATGCGACAGCACGCGATTCTCCGCCACCAGCGACGCCGCCGTGACCTGCGCCATCATCAAGCCGGATTCGAGGCCGGCGTGTCCGGCGAGAAAAGGCGGGAGTTCTTCGTTCAGGGCCGGGTTTACCAGCCTGTCGATACGGCGTTCCGAGATGCCGGACAGGGCCGTCAGCGCCACCGCCAGAAAATCCAGTTGAAAAGCCAGCGGCTCGCCGTGAAAGTTGCCGCCGGATACGATCTCGTCATCCAGGACCAGGGGATTGTCGGTGGCGGCATTCAGTTCGACGGCAAAGACGCGCCGGGCCTCGGCCAGCGCGTCGCGGACGGCGCCGTGCACCTGCGGCGCGCAACGCAGGGAATAGGCATCCTGCACGCGCCGGCAGGTGAGGTGCGATTGCCGGATCTCGCTGCCCTCCAGCAACCGGCGCAGGCGGGCGGCGCTCGCGCTCTGGCCGGGATGCGGCCGGGCGGCGTGCAGGCGGGGATCGAAGGCGCGAGGAGTGCCGCGCAGAGCATCGAGCGTCATGACGCAGATCAGGTCCGCGGAATCGGCGAGCGTTTCCGACGCGGCCAGTTCCAGGCAACCGATGGCCAGCATGGCCTGGGTGCCATTGATCAGGGAAATGCCTTCCTTGGCGCGCAGGGTCAGCGGTTCCAATCCGGCGCGCTGCAGGGCTTCGCCTCCGCTATAGACCGTGCCTTCGTACTCGGCCTCGCCTTCGCCGATGAGGACCGCGGCCATGTGCGCCAGGGGCGCCAGGTCTCCGCTGGCGCCCACGCTGCCTTGCGACGGCACCCGCGGCGTGACGCCGCGATTCAGCAGGTCGCAGAGCCGCGCGGCCACGATCGGCCGGATGCCGGAGTAACCCTTGGCCAGCACATTGGCGCGGATCAGCATCATCGCGCGCACCGCGGCGCGGCCCAGCGGATCACCCACGCCCGTACAGTGCGAACGCACCACATTCCGCTGCAACCGGTCCAGATCGGAAGCCGCAATGCGCACGTCCGCCAACAGGCCCACGCCTGTGTTGACGCCGTAGACCGGCGCCTCGCCGTCGGCCAGCCGATCCACCACGGCGCGCGAACGCTCCATCTTCGCCACGGCGGAAGGCGCCAGAGCCGCCTCCGCGCGGCCCTCGGCCACAGCACAGACGCCTTCGATCGTGAGTTGTTCGCCGTTCAATTCCATCGCGTACTATTGTCCCCGATTGCCGCCGCTCTGCGTGGGCGCTAATTCCCCGGTTCTGCTATCGTCTTTCTGGTATGCGCCTGTTGTACGTTTGCCTGCTGGCCTCCTGTGCGGCCGCGGCCGATCTGCCCCACGTGATTTTCCTGGAGCCGGCCGGCAAGGTGAATACGGCATCCGCCGAGATCCGCGAGGAGATGCCGGTGTACCGGCGCGTGCCGGATGCGTCGAAATACGCCGCATGGCTGCACAACGAGTCCGCCGAGCGGGCTCTGCGGCTGTACGCGCAGGCGGCCCTTATCGTAGCGCCCGGCGCCGCGACGCCGGACTATTACGTGGCTCTCGTCAAAGGCGGCAATCACGGGGCGGTCGGCTTCCGCCTCGAGAGCGCCGGCGGCGTGAAAGAGTATCCGCATACAGCCTACATCCTGCTGGACGCCGAGCCGGAGCTTTTTGAGACGACCATGTATCATGAGACCGGACACGTGGTCATGGACATGTTGGCCGGCGGGCGCCGCCTGGACGGCCTGGAAGTAGCGTCTATTCCGCATTCGACCGCGGCGCTCTCCGATCGGACGACAGCTTTCAGCGAAGGCTGGGCCATTCACCTGGAGACGCTGGCGGCCCACCTGGCGCACGGCGCGGACCTGCGGTGGCAATATCATCACGAGGGCGTGGGATTCGGGGATGCGCCTTATCGCGGCAACGAATATTACCGCGGCGCGTCCGATCTGACTACGTTTTCACAGACCCTGGCGCGGTACTACGAGGTGCGTGAGAACCATTTCGCTTTTGCGAGCGCCTTCCGGGGCCCTGACTATTTGCGCGTTCAACTGGAGAAGGCGCGCGATTTTTCGACGCTGCGCGACGCCAATCAACTGTTGCAGGCGGAGGGTTTCTACGCCAGTTTCTTCTTCCTGTTTACCATGCGCGGCAAGCAACTTCCCACCGAAGACACCGTGTCACATCGCGAGGACCGGATGCTGCGCGCCATGGCCGCCATGTTCGCGGATGTGAAAACCGACGTCTCCACTCCCTGGCTGCTGGAACTGGTGACGCACTACATGCGCTTGTTCCCGGACGAGCGCACCGAGATCGTGGATGCATTGAACGATCTGAGCCACGGCGTATTCGCGGACGCGGGCGCGGCGGCGCTGTGGCGGGCGCATTACCTGGCCAGTCTCCGCCTGGATCTGGAACACCTCAATCGGGACGCCATCAACGCGGCGCGAAAGCGCTGGCGCGACCAGGTGCTGGCCGACCCGCATGTATTGTACTCGCGCATCGGCCCGGAGATCGTCTGCACCGTGCCTGCGGTGCAGGTCAGGCTGGTGGCGTTCGGCGAAGATGCGCCTTTGCGGTTCGACGTCAACACTGTGCAAGAGGGGATCTTGCGGCTGATTCCCGGCATCACGGAAGCGGAGATCGCGCGCTGGACTTCCGAGCGGGAGAAGACGCCGTTTGCCAGTTCCGCGGATTATCGGCAACGCGTGAAATTGCATGAGGCCGTGCGGGCGGGGTTAAAGCTCCGCGCAGACTGATTCCCCTCCAAGCCTGGAAACAAGTTATCCTCTTACTTCTATATGGCGCGCAGAGCGGCTGTAATCGGGAGTGCGGGGCAACTTGGTGTCGAGTTGACCGCCGAATTAGACAGACGAGGCTACGAGACGATCGGCTGGGATCGCGCGCAACTGGATATTACCGATAACGGGAAGGTCGAAGCGGTACTGACGCCCTGGAATCCGGAGATCGTGTTCAACGCCGCCGCGTATAACCAGGTGGACGTGGCGGAGAGCGAGCCGCACGCCTCGTTCCAGGTGAATGCCTTGGCCGTGCGCAACCTGGCGCTGGCCTGCCGCCAACTGGACGCTCTGCTGGTGCACTTCTCGACAGATTACGTCTTCGACGGCACCGCCGGCCGGCCCTACACCGAAGCCGATGCTACACACCCTTTGGGAGCCTACGGGGTTTCCAAGCTGGCGGGCGAATTGTACGCGCAGGCGTACCTGGAAGCGCCGCTGATCGTGCGCACCTCGGGTGTGTTCGGTCCCGGCGGCCTGGGAACCGCCCGCGGTAATTTCGTGGAGCTGATGCTGCGCCTGGCGGGATCCGAACAGCCCATCCGGGTGGTGGAAGATCACGTGGCCTCTCCCACCTACGCGCCTTTGCTCGCCGCGCGCACGATCGACCTGGTGGAACGCGGGCACAGAGGCATCTTTCATATCGGCGGGGGGACGCCTATCTCCTGGTTCCACTACGCCCAGGCGATTTTTGAGGTCGGCATGCCGGGACGGAGCATCGCCTTGCATCCCACCAACGAACGCGAGTATCGTACGGCGGCCCGCCGTCCGAAGTTTTCGGCGCTGTCGAACGGCAAGATGGAGAGCCAGGGGATTGCCCCGATGCCGCCGCTACGCGCCGCGCTGGAGTCGTACTTCGCGGCGCGGGCGGGCGTGAAGACTCGCGCGCGTTGAAGTCCGCCACTCGCCTCAGGTTCGGTCCGGCTTGCTGGCGTAATACCCCTTGCGCACCTGCACCTTCAGATTCTTGTCGGCGACTTTCACGTTCAGGCGCCGGAACGAGCCGTCCCGCTCCGGATTCGTGGAGCTATAGGCGATCGCGTATTGGCTGCGCATTTCGTCCTGAAGCTGCTTGAATGCGTCTTCCAAAGTGTGCTTGCGGTCCACTTTGAAGACCCGGCCTCCGGTCTCGCCGGACATCCGCTGTAGAGCGAAGTCGCTGACACCAAACGAGAACATGCCGTAGGCGCTGGGGTCGGCGTAATCGATGCTGTAAATCACGGCATCGGCCTTCTGGGCGGCTTCGACGGCCTCCTCGATCCTGAGCTTGCTTCCCTGGTCGATGCCGTCGGTAATCAGCACGATGACCTTGCGTCCGACTTCGGTCTTCAGCTTTTCATTAGCGGCCAGGTAAACAGCGTCGTAGAGCACGGTGCCGCGCGGCTGGCTGATGGTCGGCACCGGACCCGGCCCGAGCCCCGATGCGCCGGAGTTGATCTGCAACTGCGAAAGACCGGACTGCAAGAGCTTGGGCGAATTTGTGTAATCCTGCAGAAGTTCGGCTTCTTCGCCGAAACTGATGAGAAACGCCTCGTCTTTCTTGCGCAAGACCTGGGAGAAGAACTCGTGCGCGGCGCGCTTCTCGATATCCAGAAGATTGCGCTGGCTGGCGCTGACGTCAATCAGCAGCCCAATGGTCAGGGGCAGATCCGTCTCGCGCGTGAAGTACTTGATGGTCTGCGGCTTGCCGTCTTCCAGAACGGTGAAGTCATCCTTGTTCAGGTTGCCGATCAAGGCTCCGTGCCGGTCGTGCACCGACGCCAGGATGTTGACCAGGGTCACATCCACGGTAATCGGCGCCGGCAATTCCTCGGCCGGCTTTTCGTCGGGCTTCTGTTGCGGCATGCCCGGAGGTGCCATCAGGATCAGACAGAAAATCGCGCGTCCCAGCGCGCCGTTGGGTAGGGCCATAACGATACAATGAGGGACGTAGCAGCCCTCGTACCTGTTTCAATCATGCGCAAAGCCATACGTCATCTGCAAGCGGCCGACCCGGTAATCGGCGGAATCATTGAGCGGGTAGGGGCCTATCGCATAAAATTTCGCGATCCGGATTTCGAGACCCTGGTGAAATCGATCGTGTACCAGCAGCTCAGCGGACGCGTGGCGGAGGTGATCTTCGGACGCCTGTCCGCGGCGGTTCCGGGCGGCCAACTGACCCCGGAGAACATCCTGGCGCTGCGGCCCGCCAAAATGCGGGCGCTGGGACTATCCAAGCAGAAGACGGCGTACATACGGGACCTGGCGCGCCACACACGCGCCGGTACGGTAGACTTCGCCGCGCTGGCGGCCCTTGCAGACCACGAGGTCATCGAACGGCTGACGCAGGTCAAAGGCGTGGGCGTCTGGACCGCGCACATGTTTCTGATCTTCGCGCTGCGGCGCACAAATGTGCTGCCAAGCGGCGATCTGGGTATCCGCGCGGCGGTGCGCAAAGCCTACGGGTTGGAGGAGATGCCCCAGCCGGCCGAGGTGGAAGAACTGGGTCAGCGATGGCGCCCCTACTGCACCGTGGCGGCCTGGTATTTGTGGCGCAGCCTGGAGCCGAACGCCAACCTGTAGGGTTCTTCTGCCCGCGGAATCAGGGCGGCCGTCATAAATGGTGTTTAAATGTTCTGCATGTATACGCGCAGAGCATTCGCCGGCCTGGCTGCGGCCGGCGCGGCAGCCGCGGCGGCGGCGAAGCCCGCATTGCAGCTTGGCCTGATCGTCTCCGCCGGCAGCGATCCCGAGGCCGCCATCCGCAAGGTCCACTCCTTCGGCATTCCCACCTGCCAGGTGGGCGTGGGTGCGTTCGACGCCGGGATGGCCCAACGGCTGCGCGCGGCGCTCGATCAGTACCATATCGAGGCCAGCTCGCTGGTGGCCGGCGGACCCGGCCCGGAAGTGTACGACTTCTACCATGGTCCGCTCACCATCGGCTTCGTGCCACGGCAATACCGCGAAGCGCGGATCGCCCAAATCCAGAAGACCTCGGACTTCGCCAGGCAATGCGGCGTACCGGCGGTACAGACGCACTGCGGATTCATTCCCGAGAACCCCAACGATCCCCTGTACAAAGAAGCCGTGGACGCGTTGCGCACCGTAGGAGCCTACTGCAAACGGAACGGGCAGAACTTCCGCTGCGAAACCGGACAGGAGACCCCCATCACGCTGTTTCGCGCGATCCACGATACGGGCCTGGACAACATCGGCGTGAACTTCGATGCCGCCAACCTGATCCTGTACGGCAAGGCCAACCCGGTGGATGCGCTGGATATTCTGGGGCCGCTCGTCCAGGGCGTTCACGCCAAGGACGGGCTGTATCCCACGAACCCCCGCGAATTGGGGAAGGAAGTTCCCATCGGGCAGGGGAAGGTCAACTTTCCCGCGTTCATCAAGCGGCTGAAAGAGGCCGGCTATCGCGGCCCGCTGACCATTGAGCGCGAGATCTCCGGCGCTAAACAAGCCGAGGACATTCGGGCATCCATTGCCTATCTGGAGAAACTCATATGACGGACAATTCCAAACCGGATCGACGCGCGTTCCTGGAAGCGGCGGGCGCGGCGGCCACCTTCATGATCCTCAAACCGCACCTGGTACGCGGCTCGCAGGCCAATTCCACGGTTGGCGTTGGACTGCTGGGATGCGGGGGGCGCGGCACCGCCGACGCCACCAGCATCGTGACCAACGGGCCGGCGCGGATGGTGGCGCTGGCGGACCTGTTCGAAGACCGCCTGGTAACCGCCAAGAAGAAGTTCGACCTGCTGGCCGAAAAACAAAAACAACCCGTCGTGCCGCCCGCGCAGATGTTCCAGGGACCGCGGGCGGCCGAACAAATTCTGCAATCCCGGCAGGTGGACGCGGTGGTGATCGCCACGCCGCCTTATTTCCACCCGCAACACCTGGCCATGGCCGTCGAAGCCGGCAAGCACGTTTACTGCGAGAAGCCGGTGGGCGTGGACGTGGCCAGCGCCCTGCGCGTGATCGAGATCGGCAAGCGCGCGGAAGGCCGCTTGAGCCTGGACGTCGGCTTTCAGATCCGCAAGGCGCCGCCTTTCGTGGAGCTGGTGCGGCGTATTCATGCCGGCGCGCTGGGTGAGATCGCGTGCGGCGAAGCGCACTACTATTGCCCTTTCCTGAGCATGCCGGATTACCCGAAAGCGTCGCCCGCCGAACTGCGTCTGCGGCACTGGCTCCATGACCGGGTGCTATCGGGGGACATTATCGTGGAGCAGAACATCCACGTGATCGACATCTGCAATTGGACGCTGCAGGGCCATCCGGTGAAGGCCATCGGCACCGGCAGCCGCAAGGGCCGTACGGAGTCCCCCGGCGACGCCTGGTCGCACTTCGACGTGGTGTTCACCTATCCCAACGACGTGCACGTCAGTTTCAGCTCGTGCCAGTTCGGCAAGACAGGGTTCGAGGCCAGCGAACGGTTCTTCGGCACGCGCGGCAGTTCGCAGTCACCGTACGCCGGGCCGATCCAGATCGATGGCGAAGAAGCCTGGACCTGGAGCGGCAGTGAGAAACCCAAGTCCGGCGAGTTCTCGGTGACCGGCAATTTCTCGGACAACCTGGCGCAGGCGGACGCCGAGAAGCACGCCGATTTCATCCAGAGTATTGTGCAAGGAAAATTTCACAACCAGGCGGCGATGGGGGCGGAGTCGGCGCTGTCAGCCATGCTGGGCCGCACGGCGGCTTATACGGGCAGAGAGACCACCTGGGAGGAACTCCTACGATCGAATGAGAAGTGGGAGGCCGGGATCGATATCGAGAAGATGGGTTAAGGGGCAGACCATGTAAGATCATGGCCTGCCCCGGGGTTGCGGTTTACTGACCGGTCCCGCTTAAGGCCAGCGTCTGCGGGCTGCCGGGACTGTTGTCGTACACGTTTAGGGTCCCCGACTCCGCGCCGACGATGGACGGCGTAAAGTATGCGGTAAAGGTACAGACGCCACCGGACGCCAGCGTCCCGCCGCAAGGCGGATCCGCCAGGTTGGTAGTGAAATCCGCCGCGTTGGCGCCTGTGATGGTCCACGCGGTGAACGTAATGGGCGCGCCGCTCACGTTGGTGATCGTGACGGTGGACTGCACGCGGACTCCGACGTTCGACGTGCCGAAGCTTACCGACGATGGCGTGAACTCGACGCCCGTGCCCACTCCGGCCAGGGAGACGGTTTGCGGGCTGGACGCGTCGCTGTCGGTAACGCTGACGCTACCGGTGACCGTACCGACGGCAGCCGGCGTAAACGTGACGAAGATTGCGCACGTGCCGGCCGCGGCAATGGGCAATCCGTTGGTGCAAGTGGTGGCATGCGCGCTGGCGAACGGCCCGGTGAACGAGAGAGCCGGATTACCGAGCGTCAGTTTAACGCCGGTATTGTTGGTCAGCGTGATTCGGGTTTGCTTGCTGGTCGTGCCGATGGCCTGCGCCGCGAACGTGAGCGAAGTCGGGCTGAACACTACTTTACTGGTGCCGGTGCCCGTGATGCCCACAACCTGCGGGCTGCTGGGGTCGGTGTCCGCGATCACCAGGGCTCCCTTCTTGGCTCCGGTCGTCTGGGGAGTAAAGGTAACGCTGATCTTGCAATTAGCCCCGGCTGCCAACTGGCTGCCGACCGCGGGGCAGGTATTGGCGGAGATGGCGAAGTCGGTGGACTCGTTGACCGTGTATCCTTTCATAGTCACGCCGGCGGAGCCCTTATTCGTAATGGTCACACTCTTAGCAGCGCTACTGGTCTTCACGGCCTGATTACCGAAGACCAGCGGTCCGCCGGTGATAGCCAGCGCACTGCCGGTACCCGACAGGCTCACCGTCGTGCTGGAGCTGAAGAAGCCGTTGTCGGAAATGGTCAGCGTCCCGGTGGCGGGTCCGCCGGCATTCGGCTTGAAGGTGACGTACACGGTGCAGGTCTTTCCATTGGCCAGCGAAGTGCCGCAATTGTCCGACTCACTGAAGTTGGCGGTGGTGGTGATGCTGCCGATAGTGAGCGGTCCCAGCGCGCTTACGGTCAGGAGCTGTGGCGCACTGGTAGCCCCGACTGTCACCAGGCCGAACGCCAGGCTGGTGGCAGAGACTCCCGCCGCCGGGAAAGCCGAGACCTGGCGAACGCGGAAATTGTACTGATCCACGATCAGGATGTCGCCCGCAGCATCGCGGGCGATGCCCGCCGGATAATAAAGCTCGGACAGAGTTGCATAACAGGCATCGCAGTTCAGCCCGGCGCCGCCGGTCCCCGCGATGGTCGTCAGGTTGCCGGAGGGATCGACCCAGCGGGCCATGTGATTGTTGGTATCGCCGATAAAGAGGTTGCCGTTGGAATCGGTCAGAAGTCCTTGGGGATAATTCAGTCGTTCCTGATTGGCCACCCCATCGCCGGTGTAGCCGCAGGTCCGCGGAATCCCCGCCACCGTGTGGATGATCCCGGCCGTGTCGACCTCGCGAATCACGCAATTGTCGGTGTCCGCGATGTACAGGTTGCCGGCGCCGTCCTTGCCGATCGCATACGGCGTGTTCAAGTAAGCGGCCGTCGCCGGATCGCCGTCCCCGAGGTAACCGGCCTTGTCCGGCGTTCCGGCTACGGTGGAGATGGTGCCGCTGGCGTTCACCATGCGAATAATGTGATTGGACGAGTCGGCGATGTAGACGTTGTTGGCGCTGTCCACGTATACGCCGTACGGGTTGTAAAGTTCCGCGCTGGTCGCCGGCCCGCCATCGCCGGAGTACCCGCAGATGCTTTTACCCGCGAAAATGCTGATGTTTCCCGTACTGGCGGCTACTTCCCGGACCACGCAGTTGCTGCTGTCGGCGATGTAAATGTTACCGGCGCTGTCGCGTGCGACTCCGTAGTTCAGATTGAGCTCGGCCGCAGTGGCCGGGCCGCCATTACCGGTACTGCCGCGCGTGCCGTTGCCGGCAAAGAAGTCCACCAGGTCCGTCGCCGCCACCAGTTCCCGAACCATATAGTTGTTGGAGTCGTTCACAAATACGTTGCCGGACGGATCTTCCAGAATGCCAAAGGGGTAGTTGAAAACCACACCTTGTGGCGGAACGCCTTGAGTGCTTATCAGCGTAGGGGCGTTCTTGCCGTTTCCGGCGACCGTATTGATGATGCCGCTAACGGTGAATTGCCGGATGCGGTCGTTGTTACGATCGCTCACGTAAATGGAACCGGTAGGCGTCACGGCCACGCCCGTCAGGTTGTTGAAGGTGGCACTGGTAGCCGCGGCGCCGTCGCCGCTGAATCCCGTACCGCCCGTGCCGGCTATGGTATTAATGTTGCCGGTGTTCGGGTTTCCCGAAACGGTGAACTGACGGACGCGCACATTGCCGTTGTCGCATATCGTCACCGTAGTGCCGGCGCCATTTACAGCAATGCCCGTGTAGACACGGTTGATTTGGGCGGACGTGGCGGCGTTCCCATCGCCGGAAAAGCCGGCCGTACCGGTGCCCGCAATTGTGGTGATGATTCCCGTGGACTTAGTAACCAGCCGGATGCGGTAGTTATTGGTGTCGGCAATGTATAGGTTAGCCGCGGTATCAAGCGCCAGACCGTTTGGCTGGTTCAGCTCGGCAGCGGTGGCCGCGATGTTATCGTTGTTGTATCCACCCACACCTGTACCCGCATAGGTACTGATGGTCTTGGTGGAAAGAACCAGCTTTCGCACCCGGTTGTTACCGGTATCGGCGATGTAGAGGTTTCCGGAATTGTCCACCACGATTCCATCTGGATGGCAGACCTCGAAGTTCGTGGCCGGGCTGCCATCGCCGTTATAGCCACAAGCGCCCTGAACACCGGCGATAGTGGTGATGGTTCCGCCGGTATCTACCTTGCGAATCGTGTAATTGTAGTACTCGGCAATGTAAACGTTACCGGCGCTGTCTACAGCAACGCCAGAAGGACAGTTCAAAAGCGCGTTGCCCGCCCCGCCCGGAACTCCGTCACCGGCATAGCCCGGGGGCCCCAGACCCGCCACCACAAAGACGGTTCCCGTGGTGTCCACCTTGTACACGCGGTTGGCGGCGCACGCCGCAATGTAGTAATTCCCGGCGCTATCTAGGGTAACCTGGGTAGGATCGTTGATATCGGCCTGAGTGGCAGGTATGTCATTGGGACCGCCACCGATAAACGTAGTTATCCAGTCCTGCTGAGCCCAGGCGGGCAGCGTAATCGCGATTAACCCAAGTGTAATAAGAGTGCGGCGCATATGATTCTCCTTTTTGATTTACTGGGTAGCGGAGCTGTCGTCGAGCGGGATCGCAGGCCGTCGGCTCACCTGCACCGTGCGCTCCCGTTCCCTGCCCTGTTGGTCGCGATTCAGGACCAGCACGAACGGCTGGCGCCTATCCCATCGCTGATATTCGGCCTGGGGAACAGTGAGGTGCATCACAATCTTCACGTCAGTGCCATCGCGCCATTGCTCGATCGGCGAGTAGGTTCCATAGGCGCCCGTTGTGGGTGGGGCAGGGCGAAGGGCCACGCTGGCCTGGTCCAGGTCCGCGCCGCTGTAATTGAAGAGCTGCATGGTGACGGTAACGCGGACCGAATCGCCTTCCGCGGTCGCGTGGGTGAGGCTGTAGAATCCGGCAAAATCCCGGCCATCCTTGGCGGGCGCTACCGTTGCGGCGAGGGTCACGGCGGCCATTGCCACGATGGAACGTCTGATAAACAGCATCGTTATCTCCTCTTGCTACAAATGCTAAAACACAGGACGCCCAGTACTTGCACCGGCGGCACAGAGGTGGTAGCATCCCAGAAAAGCCGGTGCTCTCAGAGCCAGAGTCAGACTGGTGTCTACTACACATTACGCAAACCCCGGCAGAAAACTGTCATGCGTGTTCGAAATATTTCTGGGGCACGTGGATTTGAGCCGGTCGATTCGGATGTCACTCCGGACGAGCGCCGCGCCATGGACCAGCTTTTCAGCCTCACCTACGAGGAATTGCGGCGCCTGGCGTCCACCGTCAAGCGCGGCGATCCCAAGGCCACGCTGAGCCCGACCACCCTGGTACACGAAGCCTGGCTCAAGATGGCTAATTCGGCGCAGGTGGCCACCACGTCCCGGCTGCATTTCAAGCGGATCGCGGCCCGCGCCATGCGACAGTTTCTGGTGGAGGCAGCGCGCCGGCGAAACGCCACCAAACGCGGAGGCGAAGGGGAGATGCCGATGGTCGCCTTTGACGAGTCGATGGAACAGGCCGCCGGTAGCGACGAACTGCTGGCGCTAGACACCGCCCTGGAAGATCTGGCGCGCATGAATCCACGACAGGCCACCATGGTGGAGACGCGATTCTTCGGCGGCCTGGACGTGACGGAGACTGCCGAATTGCTCAACATCTCCGAAGCCACCGTGATGCGCGACTGGCGGGCGGCCAAGGCGTGGCTGGCGCACCAACTCCGCCGGGCAAGCTGACGGCAGGCGCCCATGGAAGACGACCGCTGGGAACGGATCCAGACGATTTTTCATGCGGCTGCCGACCTGCCGCCGTCCGAGCGAAGCGCTTTTCTGGAGTCCGCGTGTAGCGGGGACCGCATACTTCTGCGCGATGTGACGGCAATGTTGGAAGAGGACGCCCGCGGCGGTTCTCTGTTGGAACGCGGTTTGGCCGAGGCCGCGCAAGAGGTGACGGGCGCGGCGGCGGCGCCCGCGTTTCTGCAGCGGGATTTCGCTCCCTACCGCATCCGGGACCTGATCGGCGAGGGCGGCATGGGGGTAGTGTACCTGGCCCAACGCGACGACCTGGGCAGCCTGGTGGCGATCAAGCTGTTGCGCGACGCCTGGCTCTCGCCGGCGCGCCGGCAACGGTTCCGTAGCGAACAGCGTACCTTGGCCCAACTCAACCATCCGGCTATCGCGCGTCTTTACGATGCGGATACGCTGCCGGACGGCACTCCCTGGTTCGCCATGGAGTATGTCGTCAAAGGCGTGCCGTTGACGGAGTATTGCCGGCAGCGCAACTGCTCGATCGAGGAGCGGCTCCGGCTGTTCCGCCGGGTCTGCGAGGCCGTCGAGTACGCGCACGGACAAGCCATCATTCACCGGGACCTGAAGCCTTCCAATGTCCTGGTGAGCGATAACGGCTCCGTGAAGCTGCTGGACTTCGGGATCGCCAAGCAACTGGACCGCTTGGAGGAGACCGATCAGACGATCACGGGGTTGCGGATGATGACGCCCGCGTACGCGGCGCCGGAACAGATACGCGGCGAGCGCCCTGGTGTTTACACGGATGTTTATTCGCTCGGGGTTATCCTGTACGAGCTTCTGGCCGGGCGGCTGCCGTTCGATCTCTCGACTTGCACTCCGGCGCAGGCGGAACGCCTGATCGTCGAGAGAGAACCGGAAAAACCCTCGGCGGCCCGGGTGCTGGCTGCCGGCCGGGAAGCTTGGGCAGACCTGGACGTGCTTTGTCTGACGGCCATGCACAAGGATGTGGCGCGCCGATACCGGTCGGTGGAAGCCCTGATCCGGGATATCGACAACTTTCTCAGAAGCGGTCCGCTGGAGGCGCGGCCGGATTCCATCCGGTACCGGCTGGGCAAGTTCGTCCGGCGGCGCCAGCGTTCCGTGATCGCGACCGCCGGAGCGTTCGCCGCGATTATGGCGTTGGTGGTCTTCTTCACTTTGAGGCTGGCGATGGCGAAGAATGCCGCGCTGGCCCAGGCCGCGCGCGCGCAGCGAATCCAGCAGTTCATGCTGCATTTGTTCGACGGCGGCGATCGTTCCGCGGGACCGGCGGACAGCCTGCGGGCCAGCACGGTGATCGATATGGGCGTACAGGAGGCGCGAGCGCTTGACCGGGAGCCGGCGGTGCAGGCCGACCTCTATGCCACTTTAGGCGGTATCTATCAGAAACTCGGCAGCCTGGATAAGGCCGATACGCTGCTCCAACTCGCATTGGAACGCCGCCGGGCGATTTATGGCGCCGAGAATCCGGAGGTTGCGGAGAGCCTCGGGTCGTTAGGATTGTTGCGGATGGAGCAGGCCCGCCTGGAAGAAGCCGGGAAACTGGTGCGCCAGGGATTGGCCATGAGCCGGCGGACTCTGCGGCCCGACGACCCGGCGCTGGCCACGGCCCTGACCGCTCTGGGAAAGGTGCAGGAGGTTCGCGGCGACTACAAGGCGGCCATCGGCACGCTCGAGCAGGCCGTGCGCATCGAGTCCCGGCAGAAAGACTCCGGCCCGGATCTGGCGGCTACTCTCTCCGAGTTAGCCAATTGCCGGTTTTACGAAGGCGATTATGCTGTTTCGGACGAATTAAACCGGCGCGTGCTGGCCATGCATGAACGGACCTACGGCGGACGCCATCCTCTGATCGCCGACGATCTCATCAACCTGGGAGCCATTCAAACAAACCTGGGCCACTTCGCCGAAGCGGAAGCTTTCGACCGGCGCGCGCTGGGGATCAATCGCTCCTGGTACGGGAACGATCACCCCGAGACCGGAGCCAGCCTGAACTATCTGGGCCAGGCTCTGGTGATGGAAGGCCGCTACGACGAGGCCGAGGACATGCTGCAACAGTCGCTGGCCATTCAACAACACATCTACGGGCCGGTGCATCAGCGCGTGGCGGTAGCGCTCAACGAACTGGGCATGCTGGCGATGCGCCGCGGCAGATTTGCCGATGCGGAAGCCCGTTTCCACCGCGCGCTCGAAATCGATCGTGCCGTTTACGGCGACCGGCATCAATCGGTGGCGCTGGAATCGGGCAACCTGGCCACCGCCTATGCGCGGGAAAAGCAGTTCCCACGGGCCGAGCAGTTATTACAGCGGGCCATCGCCACTTATAAGGAGATCCTGCCCCCCGGGCATTTGAACATCGGGATCGCGGAACTCAAACTGGGGCGCGTGCTGCTCATGGAGAAACGCTATGGCGATGCGGAGAGTCACATGCTGGCCGGTTACCGGATTATCAGCCAACAGGCGACTCCGTCGGTCAGTTGGCTCCAGCAGGCGCGTGAGGGGTTGGTTGGTCTCTACGAAGAGTCGGGACACCCGGATAAGGCCGCGCCTTACCGGAAATGAACCTACGACGCGCGCAGTGCTTCTTCCAATAGGTCGGAGACCTTCAGATGGGCTGCCCAGCGAATCAGATATTCGCGATCCAGACTTCCGCCCTGCACGGCAACGATGCCGCGCACGTCGTTCCATTGCCGCTCGGACACTTCGCCGCCGGAGCGGAACCGGACCAGTTTCATCAGCAGGGTGTCTTCGGCGGTGGCCACGGGGACTATCAGCGTCTGAGTTTCCAACACGATCTCCCTGACTGCGCGGCGCGAAAACTGCATCTGTTGGTAGGGATCCCGGAGGAGCGGAAAGATATCGAACTTATAGCTGGTTGCGAAGTGGATCAGGTTAAAGGATCGCTCTGCGCGTAAAGCGTCTTGCATGGCTTCCGGATCGGCATAAAAGTCGCCGCCCAGTTCGCGCACGAACTCAGCGACCTGTGCGGGTTGGAGGCCGGCCACCAGGTCGACATCTAATGAAGCCCGGTAGATACCGTGAATGCCGCTGGCGATTGAACCGCTGACAAGATATGGGATACCGCGGCGGTCCAAAGCCTCGACCAACTGCCGAAAGGCCTGGGCCAGACCACTCACACGCCGGGCCCCGGATCCCAGCCATAGACCCGCTGCATCGTGTCGCGATCCAGGTGACGGGCAGCCGTCCGCAGGAAGACCTCACGCTCGTTCAGGCCGGGATGCTGGCGACGAATCTCGCGGCGCGCGGTATCAAACACCATCTGGCTCAGTTCCAGCATCCCGCGCACTTTTTCCGAAGCGGTCATGCGGCGTTGACACTCCAGGAAAATTTCGAGCGCGTGCGGATCGGTGTCGGAATACCAGTCTGATCGCGGCATCAAGCCTATGGTACAACGCGGATTGCGTCCGGCCGCACACCCGTGCCCAGCCGATAAGGCGTGTGGGCCGCCTCGAGATCGTTGTTCACCAGCCGAATGCCGCGCGTGCCGGTCCCGGTCAATTCCAGGAACACGCCGGTGCCGATCGCGGCCGTCGAATCTCTGACTGTGGCGCCATCCACGTTGGAAAACGCGATCGCCGGAGCCCCCGCCGTGGCCGGACGGCCGCTGAAGTTGTCCAGTTCGACATTGCGCACATCCTCGAAACGCAGCGGTGTGCGCCACTTCTCCGAGTCCGGCTTTTCCCATGCGATTTCGACATTCTTCAGCCGCAGGTTGCGCGCCCAGCGAATCTGCATCGCCTCTACCGTCTTCTGCAAGGGCGATTCGGGATCGTTGGAAACGAACAGCTTGATATTGTCCAGCGTCACCCCGTCGAGCCAGCTATCGGGGTGGCCGTTGATCATGGATGATCCCATGCCGTGGGCCACCACGTTCTGGATGATCACGTTGCGGATGGAGCCGGCGGGCGGTTCGTTCGCGCGCGCGTGCCCGTCGACTTCGCTGCGGCGCTTGATATTGAAATGGATGGGATCCCCGTCGCCCCACCAGAACCAGTCGTGACGGCGGCATTGAATCGTAAGATTGGCGATCACCACATCGCTTACATATCCGCCGTCGAAGACCATGAAGGCGATTCCGCGATTGGAATCCGTGATCACCGTATTGTCGATGGTCACGTGACGGATGCAATTCATGTTTCCGTCGCAGAACTTGATGGCGCTGGAGGCCGAAGACAGGCGGCAGTTGGTCACGGTGATATTCTCACAGGGCAGCGCCGGACCCCAGCCGTTGGAAGAATAAAAGACAATGGCATCGTCGCCGGTCTCGATGGTGCTATTGGCGATGCGCACGTCCTGGCAGCCATCGGGATCGATGCCGTCGGCCCAGACGGCGTCCTTCAGGCTCGACCGGATATAGACGCCATCGATCGTGAGGCGGCGGCAGGCGTAGGGGTTGATGGTCCAACTGCGCGAGCGGATAAACGACAAACCGGCGATGCGCACATCGTTGCAGCGCAGCAGCAGCACCAGGTGCGGATACATCTTCTCGTTCGGGAATCCTTGGGGAAACGATCGCATCAAGGGCTTGCCCAGCGCTTTGGCCAACAGCATATTTTCGCGGATGTAGGCATCGTCGAAATCGCCGTTGGGCTGCCAGACGTATTCCGCCTGGCCGTCCAGCGTGCCGCGACCTTCGATGGTGATGTTATCGACACCCTCGCCGTAGAGCAGCGCGGCTTTGTCGAAGGCCTTGCTGTCCAGGGAGGCGTACAACGTGGCGCCGGAATCGATCAACAGGCGCACGTGGCTGCGTAGATGCAGCGTGCCGGACGTGTACGCGCCGGGCGGCAGGTAGACGGTGCCGCCCCCCGCCCCGCCCGCCGCGTCCAGGGCTTTCTGGATGGCGGGCCGGGCATCGCTCGACTTGCGTCCAGTGGCGCCGTAATCCTTCACGTTGAAGACAGCTTCGGCAGCCGGCAGCGGGCAGCCGATGAGGAGTAAGCAAACCAGCGCGCGCATGGGTCAGGCCCCCAGTTCGGGTTCCGGAGGGGCGCTATGCACCGTCGCCGGTTCCGTCACCGGCTCGGTGAGCGGCACTTCGCACTCGCAACAGTCGCTGCAGCGGCCGCATTTCTGGCACAGGTGATTGGCGCACGTATCCTTCGTACACCAGACACAGATGCGCGTGGATTCTTCGCCGCAAATCGTGCAGTTGAATGGCATGTTACCTCTTCTCGGTTTTGGGAGGCTGCTTGGCCAGCATCCCGCGGCAGCGCTGCGCCTCGTGATCCATCACGGTGCACTCCTGTTCTTTTTCCGCCGCCAGATCCAGGATGAAGCGCTGGAAGCGGTCGCGGCTGGCCGTATTCTGCGCCATCTCGCTGCCGAGCAGGTCGGCCACCGCCGGGTTCCAATATTTGCGGATTCCCTCTTCCACCGAAAGCAGGGTCTTCTCGAGCGCCTGCATGCGGAAGAAGGTGAATAGATCGGCGGAAACTTTGTCCGGCGAATTGGCCAGCGCCGACGCTTCGGTGGCCAGCGCCTTGGCCTGCACCTTGCTCTCGTTCACCTGCGCCAGGTAAGTATCGGGCGCGCCGTTCTTCCGCATGGTATCGACGTCCACCTGGTCCAGCACCGGGACCAGGTGCTGCGCATGCGCGGCGATATCCTTCAGCACGGGATGAATGTCCCAATCCGGCTCGACGCCTTTCTGCTGTGCGGATGCGCACAGCGCCAGTACGGCTGACAACGTGAGGAGCCGGCACAAGTTCATACTTCTTCCAATCTAACATTTCGGCTGCGGCACCCCGCGCAGAACGAGCTACCCCTTCTGGCGGCGGTAGGGTTCCGAGATGTAACGCCGCGACTCCCGGGCCGCCTCCGCCTCGGGCGCATAAGCCATCGCCTTCCTGTAAGCCGCGATCGCCAGGCTGTGCCGCTGCTTGAGATCGTAAATCTGTCCCACCCGCATCCAGGCCAGCACGCCGGTGTTCAGATCCACCTCGTCGGCGTGCGCGGTCACCTTCTGCATGTTGGCCAGTGCGGCGTCCAGATCGTTGTACCAGAACTGGATGGTGCCCATCTGATACGCGATCGCCTCCGCCGGCACACGCGTGTAGCCCGGGGCGCCCTGCGCCTTCAACTGCGCCACCTGGTCCACGCATGCAAGGGCCTTCTTACCGTCGCCCAACTGCGAGTACATGCCGGCCTCTTCGAAACGCAGCAGGTAGTTCCGCGGAAAGCGCCGGATCAGATCCTCGACCACCGGCAGGGCCTTGGCCGGCTGGCGCTCGCGGCGATAGATCGCCGCCAGAAACACCTCGGCGTCCACGCGATTCAGGGTGCCGCGCGCGGCTACGTCCTGCACCGTGCGGATTCCGCGCTCTTTGTCGCCGTGAAAACCGATCAGGAAACCGAAGATCTTGTAGATGGCCGGCAGACTGCCGATCACGTAGTCGTGCAGTCCCTGCACCAGCCGCGCGTCCACGTTGGATGGCTCCAGCTCGCTGACGCGGTTGTGGAGTCGGCGCGCAGTCGTGGCGTCGTGCAGCGCGCTCACCCAGTCCTTCTGCACCAGGAAATAATAGTTCGACCGCAGGCCGTAGGTGATGCCCATGGCGTACAACGCGCCCGCGTCGTTGGGATTTCGGCGGAGCCGCGCCTGCTCCAGGCTCATGGCCCGCTGGATCTCGCCCAGGAAACGCTTCTGTGTCTCGGGCGTGGGATTCAGCTTGGCGCGCCGCAGCAGAGAGTTGTTGCCGGTAACCAGCTCGCTTTCGAGCGCCCCGTCGCGAAACATCTCCTGAAACACGATGGTCTCCGCGGCATGATTGTGCAGATCGGGATTGTCGGGGGCCTGTGCGATGGCTTTCGAAAAATCCGCCAGCGCCTGATCGTATTCCAGGTTATAGAAATGCTCGTAGCCGGCATCGACCAGGCTATTTCCGGCGAGCAGGTGACTGGCGAACAGTATCGCCGCGAAAGGTACCTTCAACGCCTTCATTATAGCGTCGCCGCCTAATGCGCCCCAGGCGCTTGCGGTACAGTGAGGCTATGGCGAGGGAACCGATCGAGCTCCAGAAAAGCTACCGGCAGGCGCCTCCAGGCGCGCGCGTGGCAGGTATGCCAGCGGCCAATGAGAACGTGCAGTTGACCGTCGTGGTGCGGCGGCGGAATCCGTTGCCCGGTCCCGGCGCGATACGCATCCGGCGCCAGCATTTCGCCGCCACCTATGGAGCGCATCCGGACGATCTGGAGCGGGTCGCAAAGTTTGCGCGCGATGAAGGACTCACCGTCGTGGCCACGCATCCCGCCCGCCGCTCCGTCATTCTGTCCGGCACTGTGGCGGATGCCACGCGTGCTTTTGGCGTCCATTTGATGCTCTATGAGCGGGCCGGCCACCGCTTTCGCGGCCGCACGGGAACCCTGACCGTCCCGACGGATCTGGCCCATGTAATTCAGGGAGTCTTCGGGTTCGATCAGCGGCCGCAGGCCAAGCCTCACTTCCGCCTGATGCGCGCCGCCGCCGGGAAATCGTTCACGCCGGTGCAGGTGGCCCAGCTCTACCAATTTCCGAAGGGCACCACCGGCGCCGGCCAGACCATCGCCATCATCGAGCTTGGCGGCGGATATCGGCAATCGGATCTGGACTCTTTTTTCTCCAATCTCGGTTTGCCAACTCCCGCCGTCACACCCATCGGCGTGGATGGCGCCTCCAATCAGCCGGAGGGCGACCCCAACGGGGCCGACGGCGAGGTCCTGCTGGACATCGAAGTGGCGGGCGCCGTGGCGCCGGGGGCGGCCATCGCCGTGTATTTTGCGCCCAATACCGACCAGGGCTTTTTGAATGCGATCGCTACCGCCATTCACGACCAGGCAACCAAGCCGGACATCGTTTCCATCAGTTGGGGCGGCCCGGAATCCTCCTGGACATCGCAATCGTTACAGTCGTACGACCAGGCGTTCCAGGATGCCGCGGCGCTGGGGGTCACAGTCTGCGTGGCGGCCGGTGACGACGGTTCGACCGATGGCGAAGACGATGGCCAGGCACATGTGGATTTTCCGGCTTCGAGTCCGCACGTGCTGGCGTGCGGCGGCACCACGCTGGTAGCTGCCAAGGGTGCGATTCAAAGCGAGACCGTGTGGAACGATGGACCGGGCAACGGCGCCACCGGCGGCGGCGTCAGTGAGACCTTCGCGCTGCCGCCATTCCAGCAATCCGCAGCGGTACCGGCATCGGTGAATACCGGCTTTGCCGGACGCGGCGTGCCGGACGTCGCCGGCGATGCCGATCCGAATTCCGGCTACCAGGTGCAGGTCGACGGCCAGGCGGCGGTGATCGGCGGCACCAGCGCGGTCGCGCCGCTGTGGGCCGGATTGATAGCGCTGCTCAACCAACAACTCGGCAAAAGTGCCGGCTTCCTGAACAGCGCGATCTACCAGGCTCCACTTTCCGCGGCCGGATTCCACGACGTCGTAACGGGCAGCAACGGCTCTTACAACGCCGGCCCAGGTTGGGATGCCTGCACCGGTTGGGGGAGTCCGAATGGCGCCGCGCTGTTGAAAGGACTGAGCTGATGCCTACCGCTGTACCTTACGCATCCAGGCGCCCCAGGAGGATCCGGCGCGCGCCATGAGGGCGCCGAGTATCAGCGTCCAGGCGATCCGCGTCCAGAAGTGCGCGGCGTCCGGTTCCACGCGCGAAAACACGTTGCGCACCCAATCGGTGGTGCTGGGGACGAAGAACGGAAAGTAGCCCGATCCGAAGATGCGGTTGTGCGCCGCGGGGGTCATCAGGAAATCGGCGAAGGGCCACTGTACGGCCATGAGCGCGGCCAGGAAGATCGCCGGAATCGCGGCGGCGCGCAGCCACAGGCCCCAGCGTTGCCAGTACGGACGTGTCAGGTCCAGCAGAAAGGCGGGCACGATCACCAGGATCGGGAAGTCGGGCGGCACGAAGTGGGTGATGTTCTGGTAGACGGGTCCCAGCTTGGGTTCCGCCGGAAACAGCGGCAGAATCCAGACGTACAGCAGGTTCAGGACCGTGTAAATGCCGCACACCACCGTACCCGACCAGCGATAGTCGGACATGCGGTAAAGTCCAGCCAGGAAGAAACACGATCCCAGCGTCATGAGCATGTAGAACAAGGCGCTGTGCATGTAGTTCCGCAGCAGGAACTCCTGAAAAATACCGAACGAAGTCACCAGCAGAAACGTGTACGTGTACAGGAGCAGAGCCATCGCACCTCTGCGGCCGTGGCCGTGCAAGCGGTTGAGATGACCCATGATCAACAGCAGGGTGCCGACGCGAATCACCAGGATGCCGAAGATCAACAGCACGTGCGGAGGACTGAGCACCTTCACGTCCAGGCCGTAGGCATCGTGCCACCAGTTGTCGAAGGGCGCGGACGTGATCATGGCTACCCCGCCCCACGCCGCCACGAACGCGCCCAGCGGTCCACGGAAACCCCAGATGCGGACCGAACCGTCGGACGCGGCCGGCCGCCCGAACGTGCTGGACAGAATCAGGTAACCGCAGGAGATCCCCGCCAGGATTCCGCACAACTGAATCAGCATGTGCGGCGCGGTCCAGAACGTGTCGCGGCCGATACTCTTGTGCCAAGAGATATCCCAGATGCCGCCGACGGAGGCGGAGGTGATGGCGATCACGCAGGTCCAGATATACCAGGGGATGGCACCGGCATGCTCCGCCTTTGGCGGCGCCCAGGTCATCGTCGCGCTCTGAGCCATAGGTATCCTCCGAGTCTCTTATCAATTTAGCAGCTTGCCGTTGTGCGAGAATGCTCCGCATGAGTCCTCAGACCCGGATGGCCGCACGCACGGATTCGCCACCGCAGTGGGGCCTGATATCGCGAATCGCGTTTCGCCTCGGCGTTGTGTATTTCGGATTGTTCTGTCTGTTAACCCAGATCCTGCCCAGCCTGATCCCGATCAGCGATCTGGACATATCGGACCTGTCCACCTTGCCGCCGATGCGCCAGATCGTGTTCTGGACCGCGGCGCACGTGTTCCGCATCATGCAGGCGCTGGTCTACACCGGCAGCGGCAGCGGCGACAAGACCTTCGACTGGATCCTGGCGTTCTGCCTGCTTGTCATAGCCGCGGCGGCAACGGCCGCCTGGTCCGCCGCCGACCGTCATCGGCGCGGCTACCCGGTCCTGCACAAGTGGTTCCGCATCGCCATGCGGCTGGCTCTCGCCGGACAGATGTTTGTCTACGGGGCCGGCAAAGCGATTCCGGTCCAGATGCCCTTTCCTCGTCTCGCGACCTTGCTCCAGCCTTACGGCCATTTCTCACCCATGGGCGTGATCTGGTCGGCCACCGGCGCTTCTCCGGCCTACGAAATATTCGCCGGCTGCGCCGAAATCCTGGGCGGCCTTTTATTGATGATTCCGCGCACCGCCATGTTAGGCGCAGTCGTCTGTCTGGCGGACATGATTCAGGTGTTCACCCTGAACATGACATACGATGTCCCCGTCAAACTGTTCTCTTTTCATTTGATTCTGCTGTCTCTTTTCCTGCTGGCGCCGGACCTCCCGCAACTCGGAGACGTTTTTCTCAGGCGCAGCGCCGTGCGGCCATCCGGCGAACCGCTCCTGTTCCGGTCACGATGGGCGAATCGCACCGCGATCGCAGCACAGATCGTTTTCGGCCTTTTTCTGCTCGGCGCGGACTTGCGCGGCGCCTGGCACTCCTGGAATACCTATGGCGGCGGACGGCCGAAGCCGGCGCTGTACGGCATTTGGGATGTCGATCAGATGTGGGTCGACGGTCAACTGCGCCCGCCGCTGCTGACCGACGTCGATCGCTGGCGCCGTGTCATTTTCGACTCGGAAACTTACCTGGCGGTCGAGCGTCCGGACGACACCATCGCTTACTACGGCGCGTCGGCCGACAGTAACAGGAAGACAATCGCACTCACTAAGTTCTCGGACAAGAAATGGAAAGCGCTGCTTGGCTTTCATCGCGACCAGGACCGTTTAACATTGGAAGGCCCCATGGAGGGTCACCGGATTCAAATGCAGCTCCGGCTGGAAGACTCCCGGAAGTTTCTGCTGGCGACCCGCGGTTTTCACTGGATCCAGGAGTATCCCTTCAACCGGTAGAGGAGCCCGGTCCACCGCCTTCCCCCGATTTGTGCGGACTCTGCTAACGTCGAAATAGACAGATCATGAGGGCACATCGTTTTGCTTTGTTCCTGTTGCCACTGGTGCTGGCGGGGCAGAATCTTCAGGAATTCGAGAAAAAAGTAACAGAGTTCACACTCGCCAACGGCATGCACTTTATCGTCGCGGAGCGTCACGAGGCGCCCGTGGTGTCTTTCCACACCTATGTGAATGCCGGCTCGGTCGACGACCCATCCGGCGCCACCGGGATCGCACACATGTTCGAGCACATGGCGTTCAAGGGCACCGAGACCATCGGCAGCAAGAACTGGCCGGAGGAGAAGCGCGCCATCGCCGAGGTGGAAACCGTTTACGACCGGCTGGACGCCGAGCGCGACAAGGGCCCCGAGGCGGATCCCCAAAAGGTGGCCGGGCTCCGACAGGAGCTCAAGACCGCGGAGGCTAAGGCCAGTGCCCTGGTGGAACCCAATCTCTATCCGAGGATCATCGAGCAGAACGGCGGCGAGGGCATGAACGCGCAGACTTCCTGGGACTCGACCGAGTATTTCTACAGCCTGCCTTCCAATCGGCTGGAGTTATGGTTTCTGCTCGAATCGCAGCGTTTCCTTCAGCCGGTGTTCCGCGATTTCTACAAAGAACGCGACGTGGTGATGGAAGAATACCGCATGCGCGTCGAGTCCGAACCGCAGGGAAAGCTGCTGCAGTCCTTCCTGGCCACCGCCTTCGCCGCTTTTCCTTATCGCGTGATGGGAACCGGCTGGCCCAGCGATGTCGAGCACTTGCGCCGCGCGGATGCCTGGCGGTTCTTCCACGAGTATTACGTGCCCGCGAACATCACCATGGGGATTGTGGGGGATGTGAATCCGGCGGAGGCGCGCCGGCTGGCCGGGAAGTACTTCGGCCCCATGCCGGCGCAGCCGCGGCCGCCTTTGCTGCATACCAAGGAGCCTCCCCAGGATGGGCCCAAGCGCGTGGAAGTCGAGTCTCCCAGCCAGCCGCTGCTGATGGTGGGCTACAAACGTCCGGACGAGTACAGCAAAGAGGACCCGGTCTTCGATGTGATCAGCCACGTGTTGGCGAGCGGGCGCACCGGCTTGCTCTATAAGGAACTGGTGCGGGATAAGCAGATCGCACTGGAAGCAGAAGCCGACGACACGTTTCCGGGCGGCAAGTATCCGAACCTGTTTGTCTTCTTCGTGGCGCCCGCGGAAGGACACACGACCGCCGAGAACGAGAAGGCGCTGTTCGATCTCCTGGAAAAGTTCAAGGCCGAAAAGGTGGACGCCGCCACCCTCGCGCGCGTCAAGACCAAGACACGATCGAGTCTCATCCGCCGGCTGGATAGCAATCCGGGCCTGGCGTCTTTGCTGACCGAGTATTACGCCATCTACGGCGACTGGCGGAAGTTGTTCACATCCCTGGACGACATCGATCGCGTGACCGCCGACGACGTGCAGCGCGTCGCCAAAGAATGCTTCGTGCCGGAGAAACGCACGGCGGCGTACTTGATCGGAGGTGCGAAATGAGGACGGAATTCCGCGTGCGTGCGGCCTTGGCTCCCATCCTGGTGCTGTTCGCCGCCGGGCTGGGCGGCCAGACCGTAGGACCGGCCCAGATTCCGAACACTCCGCCGGCCTATCGCGATCTGCGGTTTCCGCCGCTCAAACGCATCCCCATTCCGGACGTAACCACGTACACGCTGTCCAACGGCATGAAGATCTACCTGCTCGAAGATCACGAACTGCCGATTGTGAGCGGAGCGGTGCGGGTTCGCACCGGCAACCTGTTCGAGCCCGCCGACAAGGTCGGCCTTGCGGGCGTGACCGGCACGGTGCTGCGGACCGGAGGCACCAAAACGAAAACCGGCGACCAGCTCGACGAAGAGCTGGAAAACGTGGCCGCGTCGGTCGAAAGCGACATTGGCGAGACCAGCGGCCTGGTTTCCTTCACCGCCTTGAAGGAGGATGCCGGCCTGGCTATGGGAGTCTTCCACGACATCCTCACCCAGCCGGAGTTCCGCCAGAACAAGATCGACCTGGCGTTGAACGAGTTGCGCAGCAGCGTTGCGCGGCGCAACGACGACGCGCACGGCGTGGCGTCCCGGGAATTCGCGGACATCGTCTACGGCAGAGACACTCCGTACGGCTGGGAGATGGAGTATGCGACCCTGAACAACATCCAGCGCGCCGACGTCATCGCGTTTTATAAGCGCTACTTCTTTCCGGCCAATATGCTGATGGCGGTATGGGGCGACTTCTCGATCCCGGAAATGAAAGCCAAGCTCGACAAGCTGTTCGGCGGCTGGCAGTACACGCAGCCGAAGGTGCCGCCATTTCCTCCCGTGCGGAAGAAAGCCGAGCCTGGAATTTTCCTGGCCCGCAAAGACGACGTCACCCAGACGTTCTTCGTCGAGGGACACCTGGGAGGTGAGTTGCGAGACAAGGATCTGCCTTCCCTCGAAGTGATGGCGGACATCCTGGGCGGCGGTTTTCAAAGCCGGCTGATGCAGCGCGTGCGCACGCAGTTAGGACTGGTTTACGATATCTCCGCCGACTGGGGCGCGGATTACGACCACCCCGGAGTGTTCGAAATCGCCGGCAGCACCAAATCCGCTTCTACCGCGGACACCTTGAAGGCGGTCCAGGAAGAAGTCACCAAGATCCGTGCTGCGGAAGTGAGTGAGGACGAATTAAACACAGCGCGCCAGTCGGCGCTGAACAGCCTGGTCTTCGCTTTCGATACCAAGGCCAAGACCCTGGCTCGGCTGCTGAACTATGAGTATTACGGCTACCCCAAGGACTTCATCGATATCTACCAGAAGGGCCTGGAAGCCGTCACGCGGGCGGATGTGCTGCGCGCCGCCCGCGAACGGGTCCATCCGGAAGATCTCACCATAGTCGCGGTGGGCCGCACCGCGGAGTTTCAGAAGTCTCTCGAAACGCTGGGACTGCCGATTTCGTCCCTGGATATAACCATCCCCGGACCGGAAGCCCAACCGCACGGCAAGCCAGCACCCGGCGGCGCGGCCGAGGCCAAACAACTCCTGGAGCGCGCGCAGGACGCCGCCGGCGGGGCGGCCAGGCTGGCGGCGGTCAAGGACATGGTGGAACTTTCGGAGATACATGCGGTGCAAGCGCCGGCCGGCGGCTCGATCATGAAACGGAAGGACCAGTGGATCGCGCCGTCATCCTTCCGGGAGGATGCGGAGCTGCCCTTCGGCACCGTGACAACCTATGGCGATGGCAAGAGCGGATGGATGGCAAGCCCGCAGGGCGATACCACGCTGCCGGCATCGCAATTGAAACCCGTGCAGCAGAAACTTCTGCGTCTGTACTTCCTCCTGCTGTTAAGCGATCGGTTGCCGGACCGCACCCTGACGCCGGCTGGCGATGATAAATTACGTATCGGGGACCAGTACGGTAATACGGTGCTTCTGTTCCTCGATCCGAAGACGGGCTTGCCCGCCAAACTGGAGTATCAGTCGATCAATATGAGCGGCCCGCCCTCCACCATCGACGAGATCTTTGATAGCTTCGAGGAAGTGGACGGCATCAAAATACCGAGCCGAATGACTCTGATGCGGGACGGGCAAAAGAGCGCGGACGTGATCGTGGAGTCAGTCAAACTCAACACTGGATTGAAAGCGGAGAGTCTGAGCAAAAAGAAATGAGAGTGATTTGTGTGGCGCTGCTGGCGGCCGCCGCCGGGTGGAGCGCGCAGGCGGAGACCAGTCAGCAGAAGGGGAAACGCATTGTTGACGATGCCCTGGCGGCGCTCGGCGGTCCGGCATTCCTGGCCATGCAGACGCGCGTGGAATCGGGCCGGATCTACGGCTTCTATCGTGAGGCTATAACCGGCTTGGGAGTTACGACTCTCTATACCAAGTACCTGCCGCATCCGGATAAGCCCGATCCGGACTTTCTGGGTGTGCGCGTGCGCGATGCCCGGGGCAAGAAGCAGGACGATGTATTGCTCTATGGGGCCGGCGACTGTTATGAAGTTACCTTCCGCGGCGCGCGCCCGCTGCCCGACAACACCGTCAAGCAGTTCCGCCTGGCAACCCGGCACAACATCTTTTACATCCTGCGCGAACGCTTGGCGGAGCCGGGATTGATCTTCGAGTGGCGCGAATCCGACTTCTTCGATAACCGTCCGGTTGAGATTGTGGACATAACCGACGCTACTAACCACACTGAAAGCGTCTATTTCGATCAATTGACAAAGCTGCCCGTGCGCCAGGTTTACAGCCGCCGTGACCCCATCGACAACGCCAGGCAGGAAGAGGTCAGTATTTTTGACAAGTTCCGGGACGTGGGCGGCGGTGTCATGTGGCCCTTTTCGATCCGGCGTGAGCGCAACGGCGAAAAGGTTTTCGAAATGTATTCGGAGAGCGTGGAGATCAATAAAGACCTGCCGGACAGCATGTTCGTCCTGCCGCCCCACCTGAAGATGCTGAAGAAGCAGAACTAGGGCTTCGCGTTTCCTCGCTCGCACGGCGGGTACGCTACAATATCGCGTTCGGAGGCAACGCTATGGAAGATGCCGTCATCCGCCCGACCCTGAAATTCATCAAGCTGGGCTATGCTGCGGTAGCGCTGGCGATCATCGTGGCCATCGTGCTCGCCAGCATGCTGCCCCAGGATGCCGTCCAGTACCGATGGTGGGTGATTGGACTGCCGTTCCTGCTGCTCATCTTGCCCATTCGCCGCCACGTACAGCGGCAGTTCACCAAGGCGACCATCACCGGCGACTGTCTGCGGTATCAGGTCGGGGCGCTGAGCCGGACTACGCGCAATATTTCATTGCCCAAGGTGCAGGATGCCCGCGTGGATCAATCCGTGACCCAGCGGATGTTCGGCGTGGGCAACCTGGCCATCGAGACCGCCGGCGAAGCCAGCCGCCTGACCCTGCGCAACGTCGACAATCCCCAGCAGGTGGCGGATGAGATCCTGGCCGCCTCGCACAATGCCCCGGGAGGCCAGCCCCGGTGAGCGGTCCGCTAGCCGGCAAGGTAGCCCTGATCACCGGTGCCAGCCGCGGCTTGGGCAAGGCCATGGCGCTGGCCCTGGCCGCCGAAGGCGCGCAGATCGCACTGGTTGCCCGCGACCGCGAAGCTTTGCAAAAGACCGCGGAAGCTGTGTGGCAGACCGGCGGCGGGGCTCAGGTATTCGTGGCTGACGTTACCGCCGAGTCACAGGTGTCCCGCCTGGAAAATGAAGTCCGCACGGCGTTCGGTCCAGTCGATATCCTGATCAACAACGCCGGCATCAATGTCCGCAAGCCGCTGGTGGAGTTCACGCTCGACGAATGGCGCCGCGTGGTGGACACCAGTCTGACCAGCACGTTCCTGATGTGCCGGGCGTTCGTGCCGCAGATGAAAGGCCGCGGCTACGGACGAATCATCAATCTGGCGTCCATCATGGCGCACGTGTCGATTCCCGGCCGTACCGCCTATTCGGCCAGCAAAAGCGCTCTGCTGGGGTTGACGCGCGCGCTGGCGCTGGAACTGGCTTCGGAGGCCATCACGGTCAACGCCATCAGCCCGGGGCCGTTCGCCACGGAGATGAATACGCCGCTCATCGAGAATCCCGAGCTGAACGCCCAATTCGTCGCCAAGATCCCGCTGGGCCGCTGGGGCCGCGTGGAAGAAGTCGGCCGGCTGGCCGTCTATCTCTGCTCTCCGGCCGCCGGCTTCATTACCGGCACCGACGTGCTGATCGACGGAGGTTGGTGCGCGGCGTAATCGAGATGCGGACCACATTTATGAGATTGTCATCCACCGTCTTCGCGGCGTCGCTCATCCTCCTGCTCTTAACCTCCTGCCACTCCGCCCATCGCGCCACCATCGCCGTTGTCCCCAAGGCCACCTCGCATCTGTTCTGGGTTTCCGTGCAAGCCGGAGCCATCGCCGCGGGGCGGGAACTGAACGTGGATGTGCTTTGGAATGGGCCGGCCACGGAGACCGACTATGCGCGTCAGGTCGAGATTGTGGACTCCATGATCGCCCGGCAGGTGGATGGCCTGGCTGTCGCCGCGCAGGATCGGACCACCCTGAACGGAGCCTTGGATCGCGCCGCGCAGGCGCATATCCCGGTAACTGTGTTCGATTCCGGCGTGGATTCGACTAACTATCTCACCTTCCTGGCCACTAATAACTACCAGGCGGGAGAGATGGCGGCGCGTAAGTTGGGCGCACTTTTGAAGGGCAAAGGCAAGATCGCCATGCTGATGCATGCGCCGGGCAGCAAATCCACCATGGATCGGGAAGCCGGTTTTGAAGAATGCCTCACCAAGAATTTTCCCGGTATCCACATCGTGGCCCGCCAATTCTCCATGTCGGATCGGGCCAAGGCGGTGGATGCGACCGAGAATTTCCTGACGGCGCAGCCGGATCTCGATGGTCTGTTCGCCTCCGCCGAGCCCGGTTCGGTGGGTGCGGCGCTGGCCCTGAAGTCACGCGGGGTCGCCGGCAAAGTGAAACTCGTGGCCTTCGATGCCAGCGACGAACTCGTGCAGGATCTTAGAGACGGCTCGATCGACGCGCTGGTGGCTCAGGATCCGTTCCGCATGGGATACGAAGCCGTGAAGACGCTGGTGAACAAACTGCACGGCATCGATCCGCCGAAAGAAATCGACCTCAGCGCCACCGTCGTAACGCGGGAAGATCTCGAAAAGCCGGCTATTAAGGCGCTTCTTTTCCCGGATGTCAAGAAGTACCTGAACTGAACCGCGCGGCTCTTGCGCCGCTGCTCTGCCCCGTCTCTCGCGTGATATGCTAAAGACTCCCGAATGGCGCAGACGAGGCCTCTCCCGCGCATTTGTATCGCGCTGGGTTTTCCGGATTTGGATCGACTTTTAGAGCACGCGCGGCGGGAAGCCGAAGCGGGCGAATCCTTCCTCGAATTCCGCCTGGATTACCTGCCGCATCCGGCGCGCGGCGCGGAGGCCATTCGCACATTCCTGGAAGAACATCCGGAATGCCTGGTGCTGGCCACCTGCCGCCGCCATCAGAACCGGGGCAAGTTCAACGGCAGTATCGAAGAAGAACTGCAGGTGCTGGACGCCGCTGTAAGCGCCGGCGCGCAAGCGGTCGACGTGGAGATCGAGAGCGCCGAACCCGCCGCCGCCCGGCTCGGTGTATTCCGGGGGCGGGCGCGGCTGATCATCTCCTATCACAACTACGAAGCTACCCCGCAACTCGATACCTTGCTCAACCGCATGACGCGCATCCCGGCCGATTGCTATAAGGTCGTCACCACGGCGCGCAAGCCCACCGATTACGGGCGCGTGCTGGCCCTGACCAAGAGCCATCCGCGCACACCGCTGGTCCTGCTGGCCATGGGCGAATTGGGATTTCCCAGCCGCGTGTTATCGCCGTTATTTGGGGGACTGTATACTTACGCCGCTCCCACCGCGTCGCAGGGTACCGCCGCCGGCCAGGTGTGCGCGCGCCAGTTGCGGCACCTTTTTCGCGTGGAGAAACTGTCGCGGACATGCAAGATCTATGGCGTCATTGCCGATCCCGTGCGCCACTCCATCTCTCCCGCGGTACACAATCGCGCCTTTCAATACCGGCGTATGGAGGCGGTCTATCTTCCATTCCTGGTTTCACCCGCACAGATGCGAGACTTCTTCGCGCTGGCGGAGCGTTTGCCCGTCGCCGGCTTCAGCGTGACCATCCCCCATAAACAGAAGATCCTGCGCTACCTGGACGTAGTCGATCCGCTGGCGCGGCGGATCGGCGCCGTGAACACCGTATGGCGCAAGGCGGGCAAATGGCGCGGCGCCAACACCGACGCGGCGGGTGTGACCGCTCCGCTGGCGCGCCAGGTGCGCCTGCACAACGCCTCCGTCCTGATAGTGGGAAACGGCGGGGCCGCCCGCAGCGCGGCGTGCGCCCTGTCCGATGCCGGCGCGCATATTTCGCTGGTGGGACGCAACGCGGACCGCGTGCGCGCCCTGGCCAAGATCTGTGGGGCCGAACCGCTGCTTACCGAACAACTCGACGGGCGGCATTTCGATGCCCTGGTGCATGCCACGCCCCTGGGCATGTTTCCGCATGTCGACGATTGCTTCTTTGCGGGGCGCATTCCCGCTGACGTAGTGCTGGATATGGTCTATAATCCGCTTGAGACCGTCCTGGTGCGACGCGCGCGCGAACAGGGCGCCATCGTGATTCCGGGCATGCAGATGTTCATCGAGCAGGCGGTGCGGCAGTTTGAACTGTGGACCGGCGAGCAGGCCCCGCGTCCGGTGATGGAAAAGGCGGCATTGGAGGCGCTTACCTGCGTCACATGAAAAACAAATTGACGCGCCGGCAACTCGCGAGTACGATGCTGGCCACCGTCGCGGCGGCACAGGCTCCTTCCGCGGCGCCGGCGAATCCGCAGGCCGAACTGGATGCCGCCCGCCAACAGAATCAGCGGACCGCTGAAACGCTCTCCAAAGTGGACACTCCCATATCGATGGAACCGGCGTTTCACTTCACCGCTTGAGGCATTATGGCGGAACCGGACAGCCGAATCTTCTTCGCCACGATCTCGGAATTGAGCGCCATGCTGCGGGCCAAGGAGACTTCCGCGGTGGACTTGGCGCGCGCGTTTGGCCGCCGCCTGGAAACGCTCGGTCCGCAGTACAATGCCCTGGCGCTGCCTCTCACGGAGCGCGCGATTCGGCAGGCCAAGGCCGTGGACGATGAAATCAAGCGCGGGCGGTTGCGCGGCCCCTTGCAAGGGGTGCCCTATGGCGCCAAGGACCTGCTCAGCGTAGCCGGCCAGATCACCACCTGGGGCGCGCGGCCGTATGCCGCTCAAGTCTTCGATTACGACGCCGCCGTGGTTCACAAACTGGAACACGTGGGATCGCCCCTGGTCGGCAAACTGGCGATGGTGGAACTGGCGGGCGGGCCGGGTTACCGCTATGCCGCGGCTTCGCTCACCGGGCCGGGACTGAACCCGTGGGACCGCGGCCGCTGGTCCGGCGGATCTTCCAGCGGCTCCGCGATTGCGGTGGCGGCGGGCCTGGTTCCCTTTGCCATTGGCTCGGAAACGTCCGGATCGATCCTTACGCCGGCGGCGTTTTGCGGAGTGACCGCGCTGCGTCCCACGTACGGCCTGGTTTCCCGTTATGGCGCGATGCCGCTATCGTGGACCTTGGACAAGCTGGGACCGTTCTGCCATTCCGCCGAAGATTGCGGCCTGGTGCTGGAAGAGATCGCGGGAGGCGACCGTCACGATCCGGGATCTTCCGGCAAGAGCTTCTACTACGCGCCGCAATACACGCGCAAGATGAGCGACCTGCGCATCGGCTTCGCACCTGCGGACTTCAGCGAGTGGCCCGCGGAAGCCGCACGTCCGGCCTTCTCGCAGGCCCTCGAAGCGGTGCGCGGTTTCGGCGCCAAAATGGTGGAGACCAGGCTGCCCGATTTCCCGTATGGCGCCATGATCGGTTCCATCATTGCCGCCGACGCGGCCTCCGTATTCGAGCCTCTCATCGCCAGCGGGAAGGTGGAGGAACTGGCGGACCAGAAGCAGATCGCGGGGTTGAAAGCCGGTCAGGAAATTCCGGCGCACGTTTATTTGAAAGCCATGCGCGTGCGCCGCGGGGCCCGCGACGCGATCTTCAAGCTGTTCGCGGATGTGGATCTGCTGTTGGCGCCCAGCCGCTTGGGTGTGGCGCCCAAAATCGACGAGCCGCTCGATCATCGCCCGGATCGCGCCGTCCCCAAGGAGGCCGGTCTCACGGCGCTGATTCCAGCGGGCAATCTGGCCGGCATGCCGGGGCTCGCGCTGCCCTGCGGTTTCGCGGACAATCTGCCCGTCGGAATCCAACTGGTGGGCCTGCCGTTCTCGGAGAATACACTGCTCGCCGTGGGCAAGGAATTTCAGAGCCGGACGGATTGGCACAAGCGCAGACCGCCGGGCCTGGGATGAGGCCCCAGACCGCGGGCGGAACTATGCCTGGTTGATGAGACTCGCCACGTATCCCGCGCCGAAACCGTTGTCGATATTCACCACGGCGACGTTGCTGGCACAACTGGTCAGCATTCCCAATAGCGCGGCCAGGCCGTGGAAGCTGGCGCCGTAGCCAATGCTGGTCGGGACCGCGATTACCGGGCATGACACCATGCCGCCCACCACGCTGGGCAGCGCGCCCTCCATGCCGGCACACACCACCACCACGCGCGCTTCCATCAGTTGGTCGCGATGGCTCATGAGCCGGTGAATGCCCGCCACTCCGACATCGTGGATGGCTTCCACGTGGTTGCCCATGACTTCGGCAGTCACTTGCGCTTCTTCGGCCACCGGTATATCGCTGGTGCCGGCGCACACGACGGCAATCGTGCCCTTTCCGCGAATGCTCCGGTCACGCCAGAAACGGATGGCGCTCGAAAGCGGGAAGTATTCGCCACAATCGAAACGCGCGGTGACGAGCGCGGCGGTCTCCGCATCGGCGCGCGTGATCAGGACGTTGCGGGCGTTCTCCAGCAGCGTGCCGGCGATAGCGATGATCTGTTCCGCCGTCTTACCCTTGCCGAAGATCACCTCGGGCATGCCGTGCCGCAGGGCGCGATGGTGGTCCACCTTGGCGAAGCCCAGGTCTTCGAACGGCATGTGGCGCAGGCGTTGCAGCGCCCCATCCACGTTCACCGCGCCCGCCTGCACCTGCTCGAACAACCGCCGGAGCTGATCCTCGTCCATATAGCCAGAATAACAGCCGGCCGAGTCAGCCGCGCCCGGCGTCCTCAGAACAGGAACTTCAGCCCAAGCTGCAGGATGCGGGGGTTGTGCGCCCCGGCCGCCCGCATGAAGTTGTTGTTTTCCCAGCAGTCGGAGTTCGAGGAGAAATCGAAACAACTGGTCCCGCTGTTTACCCCGCTCCACTGCGTGTGGTTGAAAACGTTGTAAGCCTCGGCGCGGAACTCCAGCGCGCGTGCTTCGTCAAACGCGAAGTGCTTGAACAGGCCCATGTCGAAGTTCGTCCGCCTGGGATTGTTCAGCGAATTGCGTCCCACCGTGCCGAAGCTCAGACCCTGGGGAGCCGTATATGCGGCCGGATTGAACAGCAGCGGCCCATAGACGCCGTCCGGGCTGTAGGACGGATTGGCGATCGCATGGGCGTTGCCCACCTGGTCGAGGAACGAGCCTAGCCCGGTACCGTTGCCGACGCCGGCGTTGAACAGTCCATCGACCACGCTGAACGGCGTGCCCGTCTGAAATGTAGTAATGCCTGAAATCTGCCAGCCGCCGAGAAACTTGTGGGCCGATCCGGGGTTTTTGAAAAACGGCAGATCGTAGACGTAGCCGACATTCAGCAAGTGGCGTTGATCGAAATTGGAGCTGGCGCGTGTCAGTCCCAGGTTATAGGCATCGACGAAGTTGCCGTCGTAACGATCCGAAGAGTCGTCCAGCGAATGGCTCCAGGTATAGGCTACGTCCAGGCTCAGGCGGCCGACGTGCCTGTGCGCCGACGCTTGTAATGCGTTGTAGATCGAGTTGGCCTGCGCCTCCAGGGACGTGATGGAGCCGTATCCCGGATAGGGGCGGTATAGGTCCGGATCGCCGCCGCAGGCCACTGCGAACTGATTGCCGGCCGCGCCGGTAGGCACCACACCATTCACTGTGCCGTTGTTGCAGTCGTCCTGGGTCATGGCCTGTCCCGGCGCATATGGATTCTGGGAGGGACTGATGGGATACAGTTGATTGATGTCCCGCTGCAGCGAGAGGTGCGTGCCTTTGCTGCCCACGTACGCCACACTGACCACAGTCCCATTGGAGACCTCGCGCTGGATATTGAGATTCCATTGCTGCATATACGGCCAGATCGCCCTGGTGGGAATCGCGTTCACGCCCAACGGGAACAGCACTCCGCCGCCGCCGATGCTGGTATAGCCGGAGACGTTGTACTGCTGGGAGCTCAGCACCAGCGGCGCGCTGCCTTCAAGTGATTCCGTGTTTCCTTCATTGCCGTTGGTGTGTTCGTAAAATATGCCATAACCGCCGCGAATCGACGTCTTGCTGTCGCCGAAGGGGTCAAAGGCGAAACCGACGCGCGGCGCCGGATTGAAAAGGTGACCGGTCATACAACCCGCCGGGACGCCATTCACGCCGCACTGCACCAGGCCGGTATACGGATTGCCGCTTCCGGGAATGAGAGCCCCGGTTTGTCCCGTCACCGACCCATCCACATCCAGAAGCGGCGCCGCGGAAGACTGGTAAGCGCCCGGCTCGAAATTGTACGCCTGATGATACTTCTCCCGATAAGTTCCAAACATGCTCAGCCGCATCCCTAAGTTGACGGTGAGCCGCTTGGTGACATGCCAATCATCCTGGAAGTAGGGTTCTACTATCTTGTACCGGTTGTAATATTTGGTCTTGAGGTTTGTTTGATAAAATGATGCGATCTGGCCGGTCAGCATATCCGCAAACGCGTTGCCGGTGGTAATCGACGTGTCTGTGTTGTCGAAGCTCAAAACCCCCTGAATGTACGGACTGTTCATCTCGTTCTTTTCGGCGGTCACTACATAAGCGCCGAAATAGAGATTGTGTCCGCCCACGATCTTAGTCAACTGGTCTTTGTAAGTGTAGGTCGGGTTGGCGTTATTCCAGGGGAAGTATCCCGTGTCCAGGCCAAAGCCTCCCGTATCGTAGTTGATCCCGCCCGAGACGCTGACGGTCGGCAGCAGGCCGCCAAACCCGTTATTGTACAGGCCGGTCATGGTCATGTCGGAAGGCCGCGCCACCGGACCCACGGCATCCAGGAAGATGTGATCCGTGGTGTAACTGAATGTAAATTCGTTCAGCAAGGTGGGCGAGACATTGGCCGTAAGATTCGCGACCAGGCTCACGCCGGGGCCCACAAAATTGGTCTGTACCGTGGGGAACGACGACCCCCAGCCCCAGGTAGGAGTGGGTTGCGTCTGGCTCCAGGAATCGTGAATATAGCGCACAAAGAGCCGCAGTTTATCCGTGAAGTTTTCATCCACCCGGAAAAGTTCCTGCCGCCAGTGCGTCGGCAGGGCCGGCGCCGAGCTATAGTAGTTATCCGGAAGGTTGGCCAGCGGCAGCAGCGGTAACAGGTTCTTGGCGTTGTTATCCACCGGAACCGTGTTATTTGCATAGTACGCTCCGGTCGCCGGATTCACCGGACAGTCCGGGAAGTTCCCGGTGTCGACTCCGGACCCCGGCGAGGGACAAACATCGGAGAAATTTCCCTGGCGCTCCTGCGCCGAAGGGACCTGTCCGGTGAATATGCCGCCGGGCACGATTTCCCGCCGGGCCTCTTCAGAGAAGAAAAAGAAGGTCTTGTCTTTGTTGGTGTTGTAATGTCCCGGTATATACACCGGGCCGCCGATGGTGCCGCCGAAGTCGTTTTTCTTATACTCGGGCACTAGCGGCGGAGTGTAGGAAAAGTAATTCCGCGCGTTGAAATCGTCGTTGCGGAGGAATTCGAATAAGTCGCCGTGGAAGTCCCTGGTGCCCGACTTGGTTACGGTCTCGACGGTCGCCGAACCGTTTCTGCCGTACTGGGCGCCGTAATTGGAGGTCATCACCTTTACCTCCGCGATGGCATCCACATTCGGGTAGACATTCAACGTATCGTTGCTGCCGTTGTCCATGTTGTCGCCGCCATCGATCTCCCAGTTGTTGTATTCGACGCGGCCGCCATTCACGGCGTAAGACACATTGCCGGCCACCCCGACCACGCCTTCGTCCTGCCCGGTTTGATTACTAACGCCGGGCACCAAGGTGACCAGTTGCGTGAAATTGCGGCCGTTCAGCACCAACTGGCTGATCTCTTTTTGCGTAACGACGCCGGAGATCTCCGAGGATTGGGTCTCCACCTGGGCGACAGCCGTGCCCTGGACACTGATTTCAGAGGTCACTTGCCCCACTTCCAGGTTGGCGTCGATACGCGCCTTCTGGCTGACTCGCAGCACCACATTGTCGGCCTCGTAACCCTTGAAGCCGGTGGCGCTGATCTTCAGGTTGTAAGATGCCGCGGGCAACCCGGCCACCAGGTAGTCTCCTTCGCCGTTGGTCTTGGTCTTGAATGTGACGCCGGTGGACACGTTGACGACCGAGACTTCGGCATCTGGAAGCACGGCGCCGGTGGCGTCCCGCACTGTTCCGGTTATGGAGGCGGTGTTCTGGGCGGAGAGCGGAATAGCGGCAACCAGGCAGACGGCGACGAGAATAACAGCGGCAAAACGAAGATGCATTCGTATCCTCCCTAATTTAAAAGCGAGCGTGAAATATTGTACTTCCAAGTAGCGTCCCCGGCAAGAGATGATCCAAGGAGACTCCTGGCTTGACAAATCCGGACCCCCGGCTGCAAAATTAGAGTACAGGCGAATAAAAGGCGAATATGGCGCCCTTGGCATTAGGCCGCGATTTTGCATTTCGAAGCCAAACCGCGGAACTCCGCCCGGCCGGTGTGGTGGAAATCGATGTCACCTTCGGAGGCCTTCCGCAGGGGTGTCTGACAGAGATATGCGGGCCGGCATCCTCCGGGCGCACCAGTTTGATGCTGGCGGCTATGGCGGCCGCCGGCGGCCGCGGGGATGTCTGTGCTCTGGTGGATGCCAGCGATGCCTTGGATCTGGCATCGGCGGCAGCCGTAGGTGTGCATTTGGACCGGCTCTTGTGGGTGCGTTGCGGCGGCAATGCCGAGCACGCGCTGAAAGCCGCGGATCTGCTGGTGCAGGGCGGCGGCTTCGGCCTGGTGGCGATGGATCTGGCCGATATACCGATAGCTGCCGCGCGGCGAATTTCGCTGACCTCCTGGTTCCGTCTGCGGCGGGCGGTGGAGCACACGCCTACGGCGTTGCTGGTGATCGGCCGGCAGCCGCTGGCCAAGACCTGCGCTTCGCTGGTGCTGGAACTGCGCCGGGAACGGGCAGACTGGTCCGGCGTGCCGGGTTGCTCGCGATTGCTGCGCGGCATCCGGGTGCGCACGGCACGGTGCAAGCCGGTACCCGCGAGAACAGCGTCATTTGAATCACGCTGGTGAGCCGTTATGTTCGCCGCCCTTCACACCGCGCCCGGCGAGGCCGGCAATCTGCTGCGGCTGGCGCAGGAGTTTTCGCCGCAGGTGGAGCAGACCGCCGCGGATACCGTGGCGCTGGACGTTGAGGGGCTGGAGCGTATTTACGGCCTGCCGCAACAGATCGCGGCGGCGCTGGCGCGGCGCGCGGCGGAGCGCGGATTGCAAGCCAGCGTGGCGGTCGCCGCCAACCTGGACGCCGCGGTACATGCGGCCTGCGGTTTTTCGGGCGTGAGCGTGATTCCCTACGGCGACGAGGCCAAGTTTCTGGGCCGTCTGCCGCTGACGCTTTTGAATCCTACACCGGAGATGCTGGAGACGTTGGAGCGCTGGGGCATCCGCCGTTTCCGCGATCTGGCGGCGCTGCCGGATTTGGGCCTGGCCGAGCGGCTGGGCCCGGAAGGTTTACGTCTACACAAACTGGCGCGCGGAGCCGGCGACCGTCCGCTGGCGCCCGTGGCGGAACCGGTGCATTTTGCGGAAGAAACGGAGCTGGAATATGCCATAGAACTCCTGGAGCCGCTGTTGTTCGTGCTGTCGCGTATGCTGCACAGCTTATGCGCGCGGCTGCTCTCATACGGCCTGGCCACCAACGAATTACGTCTGCGGCTGAAGCTCGAAAGAGGGGGCGAACACACACGCACATTGCACTTTCCGGTTCCCATGCGGGAGACCCAGGCATTTTTGAAACTGCTGCAGTTGGATCTGGGTTCGCATCCGCCGCCGGCGCCGGTGGTGCACGTATGCTTGGAAGCGGAACCGGTGAAGCCCCGGACCGCACAGAACGGCCTCTTCATCCCCCTGGCCCCGGAGCCGGAAAAACTGGAAATCACGCTGGCACGCCTGCGGTCCCTGGTGGGCGATCGGCATGTAGGTTCGCCGGAGTTGCTCGACACCTATCGCCCCGGAGCATTTGCGATGCGGAGCTATGGCGGAAGCTTTTCCGCCGCGCCGCCGCGCTGCCCTGCCGCCGCGTCTCTTAAACTCCGCGCCATGCGCCCACCCCGCGCGGCCAGCGTGCAGATGGTCTCCGGACAGCCGGTGCATGTTCAGGCGGATGGCGTCCGCGGACACGTGACGTCTACGGCAGGTCCCTGGCGCACTTCCGGCGATTGGTGGACCTCAGATCCGTGGGCGCGCGACGAATGGGACGTGGCCCTGAGCGACGGCGCGCTCTACCGGATCTACACCGAGCAGGGCCGCTGGTTCGTGGAAGGCAGTTATGACTGAGCCTTACGTCGAGCTGCACGCGCGCTCGGCCTTCAGCTTCCTGCAAGGCGCGTCCACGCCCGAAGACCTGGTGTCCGCCTGTAACGAGCTCGGCATTCCGGCGATGGCGCTGCTCGACCGCGATGGCATCTACGGCGCGCCGCGCTTCCACATGGCCGCGAAAAAGACCGGCATGCGCGCGCACATCGGCTCGGAAATCACCTGCACCAACGGCCAACGCTATCCGCTGCTGTGCGAGACCCGCGCGGGCTACCGCAATCTGTGCCGCCTGGTGACGCGTATGAAGCTCCGCGCCAAAAAAGGCGAAGGCGCAGCCACTCTGGAAGAGATCGCTGAGTTTTCGCCAGGGCTGATCTGCATCACCCCGGAGATCGACGAAGCGCTGGCCGGCATCTTCGGCCGGCATCGTCTTTATGCCGAATTGCAGCGCCACATGGACCGCCACGAGGAAGCCCGCAACCAGGCCGTGGTCGAAAAGGCGCGCCGCCTGAGTATTCCGCTGGTGGCCACCAACGGTGTCTGCTATGCGCAGGCCAGACAGCGCGAGGTGCTGGACGTGCTGACTTGCGTGCGCGAAAAGGTGACGCTCAAGACCGCCGGCCGGTTGCTGTCGCCGAACGCGGAGCGCTACCTGAAATCCGGCGCGGAGATGGCGCGGCTGTTCGCGGACCTTCCGGAAGCCATCGCGCATACCGGCGAGATCTCGTCGCGCCTGGAATTCACGCTGTCGGACCTGGGCTACGAATTCCCCCGGTATCCGGTGCCGGAGGGCGAAACCATGGCTTCGTTTCTGCGAAAGCGCGCGGATGAGGGCGCGCGGCGGCGCTACCGGCCCTATCACGACAAAGCCCGCCGGCAGATCGAGCGCGAGCTGGCCTTGATCGAGAAACTGGAGCTGGCCGGCTATTTCCTGATCGTGTGGGATATCGTGAATTTTTGCCGCGATCGCGGCATCCTGGCGCAAGGGCGCGGATCGGCGGCCAACAGCGCGGTCTGCTACGCGCTGGGGATCACCGCGGTGGACCCGGTGGGCATGGATCTGCTCTTCGAGCGCTTCCTTTCCGAGGAGCGCGGCGAGTGGCCGGATATCGACCTGGACCTGCCCAGCGGCGATCAGCGCGAGCGCGCCATACAGTACGTCTACGAGCGTTACGGCAAGCTGGGCGCGGCCATGACCGCCAACGTGATCACCTACCGCGGCCGCTCGGCGGCGCGCGAAGTGGGCAAGGCGCTGGGATTCGAAGTGACCTCGCTAGACAGGCTGTCCAGCCTGGTGCGGGCGTGGGAATGGAAGGACCCCAACGATACGCCCGAGCGGTATTTTCGCGATGCCGATCTGGACATATCCAATCCGCGCGTACGCAAGTTTCTGGAACTGTATCAATCCGTGCAGGATCTGCCGCGGCACCTGGGACAGCATTCCGGCGGCATGGTGATCTGCCAGGGACAGCTCGATTCCGTGGTGCCGCTGGAGCCGGCCACCATGCCCGGCCGCGTGGTGGTGCAGTGGGACAAGGAAGACTGTGCGGACTTGGGGCTAATCAAGGTAGACCTGCTGGGTCTGGGCATGCTGGCAGCCATCGAAGAGTGCCTGGTGCACATACGCGAATCCTATGGCCAGGAAGTGGACCTGGCGCACCTGCCGGCTGACGATCCGGCGGTGTATGGCGCACTGCAGAAGGCCGACACCATCGGCATGTTCCAGGTGGAGAGCCGCGCGCAAATGTCCTGCCTGCCGCGGCTCAAACCGGCGCGGTTCTACGACATCGTGGTGCAGGTGGCCATCATCCGGCCGGGGCCGATCGTGGGCAAGATGGTGCATCCGTATCTGCGGCGGCGGCAGGGCCGGGAGCGGGCCGACTGCCTGCATCCGTCCCTGGAGCCTGTGTTGCAGCGGACGCTGGGCGTGCCGCTGTTTCAGGAGCAGTTGCTGCGCATGGCCATGATCGTGGCGGGATTCACGGGCGGCCAGGCCGAGGAGCTGCGGCGCGCCATGGGCTTCAAGCGGTCCGAAAAACGCATGCGGGAGATCGAGGCCAAGCTGCGCGCGGGTATGGACCAGAACGGCATTCGCGGGGCGGTGCAGGATCAGATCGTGCTGTCGATCACTTCGTTCGCGCTCTACGGTTTTCCGGAATCGCACGCCGCCAGTTTCGCCATGATCGCCTATGCCAGCGCTTATTTAAAGTGTCACTATCTGGCGGCATTCACGGCGGCCCTCTTGAATAACCAGCCGATGGGCTTTTATCATCCGTCGATTCTGGTCAAGGACGCGCAGAGACATGGCCTGCGCGTGCTGCCGGTGGATGTGACGAAGTCAAAATGGCCTTGCACTATAGAGGTCGCCGGGACCCACTGTTTGCGCCTGGGCTTCGGTTATGTCCGCAGCCTGCGCCGGGAGGCTGCCGAAGCCATCGTGCGTGCCCGGGCCGAGCGGCCCTTCAGCAGCGTGGACGACCTGGCGCTCCGCGTTCCGGAACTGCGCAAGGACGAGATGAAAATGCTGGCCGAGGTCGGCGCGCTGAATCCGCTGGAACGGATTCACCGCCGCGATGCGCTGTGGATCGCCGAGCGCGCGGTGCGCCCGATCGGTCCGCTGCTGGATCGCCTGGAAGCGTTGGAGGGGGCTTCGCCGCTGGCGCGCATGACCCACGAAGAACGTCTCACCTCCGATTATCGAGGTACGGGCGTAACCATCGGACGGCATCCCATGGCCTATCGCCGCGCCGAAATGCAGGTGCTCGGCGTGACTCCGGCGGCGCACCTGGCACGGGTTCCAAGCGGACGGCTGGTGCGGATTGCGGGATCGGTCATCGTGCGGCAGCGGCCCGGCACCGCCAAGGGATTCGTGTTCCTGAGTATGGAGGACGAGACTGGCGTGATGAACGCCATCATCACCCCGTCCACTTATGAGCGATATAAGCTGGTCGTGGTGGGCGAGCCGTTCTTATTAATCGATGGCGTGCTGCAGAATCAGGATGGGGTCATTTCCGTGAAAGTCGGACGGGTGGAGGCGCTGCGGGCGGGCGCGGCAGCGGAGGCGCACAATTTTCATTAAGACTGCACACTCCGGCAAACCCGCCGCCCGCGGCGTGAATCCTATTTCACGTTGCCCGCCAGCGCCTGTTTGGCGAACTCGCCCGACGGCGTGAGCTTGTACTCCCAATTGCTGATGAGCGTGGGGCCCCACTCCGGGTCGAAGCACCAGGCGATCCAACTGATGCCTTTGCCTTCCAGGTACTTGATGATCGACGGACCATAGTCCCCGCTGAAGCCGCCGAATTCGGTGGCCACCACGGGATATTGAGCGGCGGCGAAGCCGAAGTCTTCTTCCCATTTGGGCTCCCAGGGACGCGGGCGCTTTTGGGCATAAGGATGCGTCACGTAACCGATGCCTTCCGCGTTGATCGGCGCCATGTGCAGCGGCGTCAGATCGTAGGCCCAGTCGAAACCCGCCACCAGGGGGATGGCGTGCGCGTTGTAGGCGCGGATGATGGCGATCATGTCCTCCTGCATTTTCTTCCACTCCATCCAGTCGACCGGCCCCAGTTGATTGCGGAAGGTAGTGGGTTCGTTAAACAATTCGAAAAAGGCGATGGTGTTGTGGCCGGCGTAATGGCGGGCCGCGGTGCGCCAGAAGTTGTACGTCTCCTGCTGCGAGGTATCGTACATCGGATCCTGAAACAGGCCCGTCGTGAGGTTGCCGATCGAATGCCAGTCGAGGTCGATGTACAGATCCAGGTCCGTACACCACTCCACGGCCTGATCCAGGAGCTTCAGATATTCGGCCGGCGTGCGTCCGCGCCACGCCACCGGATGCACGGGGATGCGCACGATGCGCGCGCCGAATTCCTTCACCTTGGCAAACAGTTCCCTATTCCAGTGGCCTTGGCTCTCGATCTTGTCGGGATCCGCGATCGAGACGCCGCGGAATAGGACGGTGTTGCCTTGCGGATCGACGAACTTGTTGCCCTTGACCGCGATCAGCGGCATCTTCCGGGCGTTGACGGTGTAAGGGCGTGCTCCAACGGGCCGCTCGTTCCACCATGTATGGGTTTGCCTGTCGGCGGTCTGCGCAGTCGCAGCCACGGCTGCGGCGACTGCCACTATCAGAAGCTTCATGGTACGTCTCGTGAAATAATGTAGCGCGGCTCACGTCAATCCGTGTTCGCGCCGCACGGGGTCCGCGACGGCTAAGTCCGGACTGGGATACCGCGCCCGGCGGGCCTGGCACGCGGCCGCACCGGGCAGAAGATGGTAATTCTCCAACGTCCGCCCGGCGATCAAAGCGTCTACGATTTCCATGCCCGACTGCGGGCCGGATCGACGAGCGAATCACGTTATGATAAACCCGTTCGCAAATCACTATGACCGAAGTGTTTCGCAAGCGGCTGGACGACTTGGTTCGCGCTCACGAACAGCTCGTCCAGCGACCGAATGAAGCGATCCCGGAGGCCAGCGGCTGGTTCCAGCGCTACCGCTATCCGGTGCTGACAGCCGCGCATGCGCCGCTGGCGTGGCGGTACGATTTCGACCCCGAGGCTAATCCGTTCCTGTTGGAACGGTCGGCGGTGAACGCCGTCTTCAACGTAGGCGCCATGGAGTGGAACGGCAAGGTCGTGCTGATGGCGCGGGTAGAGGGCGCCGACCGCAAATCGTTTTTCGCCGTGGCGGAAAGCGCGAATGGGGTGGACGGATTCCGGTTCTGGGAGTATCCGGTGGCGATGCCGGAGGGCACGGATCCGGAGACCAACGTTTACGACATGCGCCTGACCGCGCACCAGGACGGCTGGATCTACGGGCTGTTCTGCGCCGAGCGCAAAGATCCGGACGCGCCGCCGGGCGATCTGTCGTCGGCGGTGGCGCAGTGCGGCATCGCGCGCACGCACGACTTGAAAACGTGGGAGCGGCTGGACGATCTGCGCACGCCGTCGGCGCAGCAGCGCAATTGCGTCCTGCATCCGGAGTTTGTGGACGGCCGCTATGCGTTCTACACCCGCCCGCAGGACAGCTTCATCGAAGCCGGGCGCGGCGGCGGTATCGGCTGGGGCCTGGCCGCCGACATGGAACACGCCGTCATCGAGAACGAGAGCATCATCGAGCAGCGTGCCTACCACACCATCAACGAGGTGAAGAACGGCCTGGGACCGGCGCCGATCAAAACCGCCAGGGGCTGGCTGCACCTGGCGCACGGCGTGCGCAATACCGCGGCCGGTCTGCGCTACGTCTTATATTGCTTCCTCTGCGACCTGGCGAAGCCGTGGGAAGTGATCGCGCACCCGGGCGGGTACTTCCTGGCGCCGCAGGGCGAGGAGCGCGTGGGCGACGTCTCGAACGTGGCGTTCTCCAATGGCTGGGTGGCGCGCGGCGGCGAGGTGTTCATCTATTACGGCGCCTCCGACACGCGGACTTACGTGGCGGCCACCACCGTCGAACGCCTGCTCGACTATGTCCGGAACACCCCCTCCGATCCACTGCGCAGCGCGCTTTGCGTGCAGCAAAGGATCGCCCTGATCGACAAAAACCGCCAGCGGGCCGGGCGATGATCGCTGACAAAGAATGGGCCGAGCGGTTCCGGCGCGAACTGACCGGGAACATCCTGCCCTTCTGGATGCGCCATACCGTGGACCGGGAAAACGGCGGATTCTACGGCGAAGTCGATTGCGACCTGCGCGTGAATCGGCAGGCGCCCCGGGCGGCGGTCATCAACGCGCGTATCCTGTGGACATTCTCCGCCGCGGCACGCGTTCTGGGCGACGGCAAATACCGGGAGATCGCCGATTGGGCGTACGAGTATCTGGCCGATAAGTTCCGCGACCAGGGGTGCGGCGGCGTCTATTGGATGCTCGATTACCTTGGGCATCCTATCTCCGATCGCAAGCAGATCTACGCCCAGGCATTTGCCATTTACGGCCTGGCGGAATACTTTCGGGCGGCCGCGAGCGCGGAAGCCCTGGATTGGGCCAGGCGGATTTACGGCCTGATCGAAGAGAAAAGCCGCGATCCGGAACATGGCGGCTATGTGGAAGCCCGCGCCCGCGACTGGGGCGCACTCGAAGACCTGCGGCTGAGTGAGAAGGATCTGAACTGTCCTAAGTCGATGAACACCCACTTACATATCCTGGAGGCGTACACTAACCTGCTGGGTGTCTGGGACGATCCGGGTTTGCGGGCAAGCCTGCACGGGCTGCTGGCCAACACCATGGATCGTATCGTTGCGGGATCGCATTTTCAATTGTTCTTCGACATGCGGTGGAATTCGCTGTCCGATCACGTGTCGTTCGGGCACGATATCGAGGGCAGTTGGCTGATCCAGGAGGCCGCGGAGGCGCTGGGCGACGAGGCGTTGACCGGCCGGGCGCGCGCCCTGGCGGTGCGCATGGCGCGGGCCGCGATTGACGAAGGTCTGGATACGGACGGCAGCCTGTTCTACGAGGCATCCCACGGCCGGCTGGTCGATCCTAACAAGCACTGGTGGGCGCAGGCGGAGGCTGTCGTCGGATTCTATAATGCCTGGCAGGTTTCAGGCGATGAAAGCTTCCGCGCGGCGGCATGCAGGGCTTGGGAATACATCGAGAACAAGGTGGTCGACCGGCGGCACGGCGAATGGCACGCGAAGTTGAAGCCGGACGGGACGCCGTGGACGGCGGCCGAGGATGCAGATGCGTGCCTGGCAGGTGCATGGAAATGTCCGTATCACAATGCGCGGGTCTGTCTGGAAATGATGGCGCGGCTGCGTTCCTGACATGCGCACGCAGCATGCCGCGCGGCGGTATAATGCATGTCGTTATCCGGAGTCAGTCAGCGAATTCCTATGCAATACGGTTATTTTGACGATCAAAATCGGGAATATGTGATTACCCGGCCAGATACTCCCCTGCCATGGATTAACTATCTGGGATGCCAGGCTTACTTCGGCATTATTTCGAATACCGCGGGCGGTTACTCGTTCTATCGCGACGCGCGCATGCGGCGTATCACGCGGTATCGTTATAACAACGTTCCGTTCGACACAGGCGGACGTTATATCTACCTGCGCGACAATCAGAGCGGCGATTACTGGTCGCCCTCCTGGCAGCCGACGCACGGCGATCTGGAGCAGTACACCTGCCGGCACGGCATGGGTTACACCACCATCGGCTCCCGGCGGCGCGGGATTGCCGCCAGCACGCGGTACTTCGTGCCGCTCGGTGAGAATCTGGAAATCTGGCAACTGAAAGTTACCAACCAGCGGCTGGCGCCGGCGGCAATGTCGGTCTTCTCGGCGGTGGAGTTCTGTTTGTGGGATGCGCAGGACGATTCCACCAATTTTCAGCGCAACTTCAGCATCGGCGAGGTGGAGGTGGAAGACAACGTCATCTACCACAAGACCGAATACCGCGAGCGGCGCGACCATTTCGCCGCTTTCGCCTGCTCGGCGGAGCTGGCGGGATTCGACACCCAGCGGGACGCATTCCTCGGCAATGCGCGCGGATGGGACCGCCCGGCGGCAGTCGAACGCGGTGAATCGGGTGACTCGGTGGCGCATGGGTGGGCGCCCATCGGCGCGCATCACGTGCGGCTGATCCTGCAGCCGGGAGAAACACGCCAGATCGTTTTTGTTCTCAGCTACCACGAGAACCCGAAGGACGCCAAGTTCGATCCGCCGGAGTCGCAGACCGTCAATAAGACGACCGCTAAGCCTGTCATCACGCGGTACCTGGTTCCGGAGAACGTGGAAACGGCGTTCCAGAAGTTGCGCACTTACTGGGACGGTCTGCTGGATGTCTGCCAGGTGACCACGCCGGATATCCACACCGACCGCATGGTGAACGTCTGGAATGCCTATCAGTGCATGGCGACCTTCAATATGTCGCGCTCCGCCTCGTTCTACGAGTCCGGGATTGGCCGCGGGTTGGGTTTTCGCGATTCGAACCAGGACCTGCTGGGCTTCGTCCACATGGTGCCGGAGCGCGCCCGGGAACGCATCCTGGATCTGGCGGCCACGCAGCTTCCGAGCGGCGGCGCCTATCATCAGTATCAGCCGCTGACGAAGAAGGGTAACAATGATGTCGGCAGTAACTTCAATGACGATCCGCACTGGCTGATCCTGGGTGTGGCCGCCTACTTGAAAGAGACCGGCGATTGGAGCATTCTGAATGAGCCGGTGCAGTATGACAACCAGCCGGGCTCCGAGCAGCCGCTCTACGAACACTTGCAGCGCAGTTTCCGTTACACGCTGGAGCGGCTTGGGCCGCACGGTTTGCCGCTGATCGGCCGCGCGGACTGGAACGATTGTCTGAATCTGAATTGTTTCTCCGACACGCCGGGACAGTCGTTCCAAACCACCACCAACAAGGACGGCAAGGTAGCCGAGTCGATATTCATCGGCGGATTGTTCGTGCTGGCGGCCCAGGAACTGGCGGCCATCGCCCGGCACAGCGGGCATGCGGCGGAGGCGCCAGGCTACCTGGCGGAGGGCGCGCACATGGAGGAAACCGTCAGGAAGCATGGCTGGGATGGCGAATGGTTCCTGCGCGCCTACGACGATTTCGGCAACAAAGTAGGATCCAGAGAATGCGCCGAAGGCAAGATCTTCATCGAGCCACAGGGATTCTGCATCCTGGCCGGCATCGGGCTGGCTGACGGCCTGGCGCGGCGCGCGCTGGAATCCGTGCGGAAGCACCTGGCCACGCCGCACGGCATCGTGCTGCAGCAGCCGGCTTACTCGCGCTATTACCTCCACCTGGGGGAGATTTCGTCCTATCCGCCGGGCTACAAGGAGAATGCCGGGATCTTCTGCCACAATAATCCCTGGGTAATCATCGCCGAGGCTATGGCCGGCAACGGCGACGGCGCGCACGATTACTATTCGCGCATCAATCCGTCGGCGCGCGAGCCGATCAGCGACGTGCACCGCTGCGAGCCGTATGTATACGCGCAGATGATCGCCGGCCGCGATACGCCCACCCATGGCGAGGCCAAGAACTCGTGGCTCACCGGCACCGCGGCTTGGAACTATTACGCCATCACCCAGTGGATTCTGGGCATCCGGCCGGCCTACGACGGCCTGCAGATCGCGCCGGTGATTCCGGAACGATGGCCGGGTTTCCGCGCCGTCCGGCGGTTCCGCGGCGTCACCTATAACATCACGGTGCGGCGGGCCGGTCCGGGGAATACAGTGACATTGACGGCGGATGGCGCGCCGGTGGAGGGCGACGTGATTCCCGCCCCGGTGGATGGACATGCCGAAGTTGCGGTCGAAGCCGTATTGAGCTGAACCATGTACACTCCCGATCAGAATCGTTACGATCACATGCCATACCGCCGCTGCGGCGCGAGCGGCCTGCGTCTGCCGCCAATCTCCCTGGGCCTCTGGCACAACTTCGGCGGCGTGGATACCTTCGAAAACATGCGCGCCATGCTGTGCCGGGCATTCGATTTGGGCATCACGCATTTCGATCTGGCCAACAACTACGGTCCGCCGCCGGGCTCCGCCGAGGAGAACTTCGGCCGGGCCCTGCGCGCGGATCTGGGCGCCTGGCGCGACGAGTTGATCGTCTCCACCAAGGCGGGCTACCTGATGTGGCCGGGACCGTACGGCGAGTGGGGATCGCGCAAGTACCTGCTGGCGAGCCTGGACCAGAGCCTGCGCCGTATGGGCCTCGATTATGTCGATATCTTCTACTCGCACCGTCCGGACCCGGATACGCCGGTCGAGGAGACCATGTCGGCGCTCGACAGCGCGGTACGCGCGGGGAAGGCGCTGTATGCCGGCGTCTCGAATTACAGCCCGGAGCAGACTGCGCACGCGGTGGCTGCCCTGAAACAGTTGGGCACCCCCTGTCTGATCCACCAGATGAAGTACTCCATGTTCGTGCGTAACGCGGAGGCCGGACTTTTCCCGCAATTGGAGGCCTTGGGCGTGGGTGCCATCGCCTTCTCGCCGCTGGCGCAGGGTTTGCTGACGGACCGCTATCTGGGCGGCATCCCGGAAGGCTCGCGCGCCTCCAAGCCCGGCACGTTTCTGCACGCCGCCGACGTCACCGAAGCGCGGCTCCGGCAGGTGCGGGCGCTCGGCGAGATCGCCCGCCGGCGCGGCCAGAGCCTGGCCCAGTTGTCGCTGGCCTGGGTACTACGGCATGGGGTGATGGCCAGCGCGCTGGTGGGCGCCAGCCGCGTGGCGCAGATCGACCAGTGCGTGGGCGCCGTGGACAAGCTGGCGCTGGACGCCGGCGAATTACAGCAGATCGACCGCATCCTGGCGCCGGCGCCGTAGCGCTTCCGGGGGCCAAACGGTGGCCTCAGTCGTCATCGGTCACCGCCATGATCGTCAGCGGGGCGTTGCCCTCCAGGCGGTTGTTGACGAACAGAAACGCGAGGGCGCGCTCCTCGCGCGAGCGCCGGATCAGCACCCGCAGCGAATCGCGTACACCCGGATTCGGATCGCGGATCTCGCTGTAGGGCGAGAATCGCGCCACCGCCTCTTCGTAGGGCCGGCCTTGCCGCAGCAGCGCCCGGCACACCGTGAATCCCGCGGTCCGCGATCCGGGAACGGCCATCTGCTCGCGCAGCGGCGGCATGCGCGACCAGGCGTTGTACACGTGCGCCACGCCCCGCGCGCGCAGGCAGTCGAAATAGTCGGGCGCCAGGAATTCCGGGTTGCGCACCTCCACCGCGTAGCGGAAATGCGGCGGCAGCGCGGCCAGAAAGGGATCCAGGCACTTCAGGAAGCCGTCGAGGCCGGCGAGAGAGTGTTTGGCGATGGTGCCGAATTCGAAGATCAGCAGCGCGGTCTTCTGCCGGTGCGGCCAAAGCGGACGCAGAAACATCTCCTTCAACATCTCGGCGTTTAGAAACGATTCATTCTCCTGCCCGGCCTGCGGCCCGTAGCGCAGGTGCGACGGAAACACCTTGCAGGTGATCTGTTCCGGTACTTTAAAGGCAAACTGGAAACCGTCCGGCGTCAGCGCAAACAGCCGCGACCAGAATTCCGGCGTGGGGAACTGGTAGAAGGCGAAATCGCCGCACACGGTGGGAAAGGTCAGGGCGTATTCTTTGAGACAAGTCGATGCGAAGAGCTTGCGCGAGAACTTTCCACGCGAAAGATAGTTGCTGCGCGCATAGATCTGCCCCAGCCAGCCTTCGTATTTCCAGGAGCTGCCGCCGATGAAGATGCCCTCGTCCGCCAGCCGCCGCAGCCGTTCCGCGAGCGTGTCGCGATCGAACGTGGAGGGCTCGTCAAACAGCGTGTCCAAAGCGCGC
>DATJYO010000007.1:0-186794 GCA_035499555.1 Bryobacteraceae bacterium | reverse complement strand
CAGTACGCAGAGCCTGCCGGTCCAGCCTCTCATCGTCTCCCTGGGCGCGGCCCTGCTGATCTGCAACCTGATCGGCGGCTCGAGCATCTTCTTCAACGCCCTGGTCCGCCTGCCCATGGTGGCCGGATGGGATCACCTGCTGCCGGCCTGGATGAGCCGCCTTCACCCCCGCTACAAGACGCCCGCCGGTTCCATCCTCTGCATCGGCATCACCATCTTCGCCCTGACGGTTCTCTTCCACCTCGGCGTCGGCTCCCAGGAATCGTTCCAGTTGCTGAACAACGGTGGCATCGTCTGTTGGGCGCTCACTTACCTGGTCATGTTCGCCATTCCGCTGGTGGGTCCCGGCGAAAAACCTCCCCGCAGCGTGCGTATCGCGGCCGCGTCGGGATTTGCCATGACGCTGCTGTACGTGGTGCTGTCCGTTTTTCCGATCATCGATGTCCGGAACGTGGGCTCCTTCGCGGCCAAGATCAGCTTCGTCGTCATTGGCATCAATGCCGCCGGAGCCTGGTATTTCGTCAGCGCCAACAAAAGGCGCGCGCTGGCCATGGCCGGCGCAAGATGAAAGTAGCTGCCAGCGATCGCCGCGTCGCCGCCGGGACGGGATGGCTGTTCGCCCGCGCCTGGGTTCCTTCCGATCTGCCCCGCGCTGCCGGTGCCGCCATCCTGCTCTTCCATGATTCGCTCGGTTGCGTCGAGCTCTGGCGGGACTTTCCGCCGAAACTCGCCGCGGCCACCGGCCGCCAGGTGGTGGCGTACGACCGCCTGGGCTTCGGACAGTCCGGCGCGCGCGCCGGACCGCTGCCGCTCACCTTCGTCCGGGACGAGGCCGCCAACGCGGCGCTGCTGTGCGAAACCCTGCGTCTCGACGCCCTCATCCCATTCGGCCATAGCGTAGGTGGGGCGATGGCCATCGCCACCGCCGCCCGCTGGCCCGAGCTCTGCCCAGGGCTGGTGACCGTCGCCGCCCAGTGTTTCGCCGAGGATCGTACCCTTTCCAGTATCCGCGCCGCGCAAGCCGAGTTCGAGCGCCCGGACCAGTTCGACCGCCTGGCGCGATATCACGGCGCGAAGGCGCGCTGGGTCCTGGATGCCTGGACCAAGACCTGGCTCTCGCCCCCTTTCGCCGCCTGGCGTCTCGACGATGACCTCCGCGCCGTGCGCTGTCCGGCCCTGGTTCTGCACGGCGACCGCGACGAGTACGGCTCTCTCGTCCATCCCGCGCGCATCGCCGGCCTGATCGGGGCGCCCTCCCGGGTGGTCATACTCGACGCCTGCGGCCACCTCCCGCATCGCGAGCAGCCCGCGCGCGTGCTGGACGAGGTCGCCCGGTTCCTGGCAAATGGCTGTGGCCCGCCGGCGTCTGGCTCAGCCTGAGCCGTTCACAAACCTCGCAGCACCACCGCCGGATCGATCCGCGAAGCGCGGCGGGCCGGAATCTGGCCGGCCAACAGCGCCACCGTGCCCAGGAGCAGCAGGGTCGCCGTAAAAACCAGGGGATCCGCCGCCCCCGTGCCGAATAGCAGCGAAGCGATGGCCCGCGCCATGGCGAACGACGCCGCCGCTCCGATGGCGATCCCCATCAGCGTCAGACGCAGCGTCTGCCCCACCACCCCCAGCCGGATCCGGCCGCCACTGGCGCCCAGCGCCATGCGGATCCCGATCTCCTGCGACTGCCGGCTCACCGAGTACGAGATCACTCCGTAGATTCCGAGAGACGCCAGCAACAGGCCGAACGCCGCGAAACAGGTCACCAGCAGCACCAGGAAACGCCGCGGCGAAACCGCGTGATCCACAATCTGCTGTATGGCGCGGAACTGCGTGCGCGGTTGCCCCGGGTTCAGGCTGCGCAGCGCCGCCATCACCGCCGGCTCGATCGCCGCAATCGGCAGCCGCGTCCGCACCACCAGTTCGGCGCCCTCGGGATTGAATTGCGTCATGGGAATGTACATCTGCGCGCTGGCGCGTTCTTCCAGGCTGCTTTCCCGCACATCGTCGATCACGCCCACCACGCGCGCCTCGCCGTCTCCGGGTCCGTATGCGGCTCGCCCCACCGGATCCCGGCCCGGCCATTCCCGCCGCGCGGCAGCTTCGTTGATCACCACGGCGTGCTGCGTGTCGAAGCGGTCCTGCCAGGACAAGTCACGGCCGCCGCGCAGCCGCATGCCCATGGCTTCCAGGTATCCCGGACTCACCACGTACACGAAGGCCCCGTGCTCGATGGTCCGGTCATTCACGTTCTCCTTGGCCACGAAGCCCCACTCACGATTGCGGTCCAGCGGCAGCATGTCCGTCACGCCGGCCGCCTCGATGCCGGGTATGGCGCGCACCCGGTGCAGGATCTCCTGGAGTTCCGCGCCCCGGCGCTCCAGTTTCCCGCCGTCGTTGAACTCGATCGGAATGGCCGCCACGTGCGCCGGCTGGAAGCCCAGGTCCACGTCCAGCAGGCGTAAAAAGCTGCGCAACAGAAGGCCCGCCCCCACCACCAGCACGCAGGCCAGCGCGACTTCCGAAACCACCAGCGTGGAGCGCAGGCGCTCGTGCCGTCTCCCCTGGCTCATCCCCGCGCCGCTATCCTTCAGCGTCTCCTGTAGATTGCCGCCCGACACCTTCAACGCCGGAGCCAGACCGAAGATCGTTCCGGCCACGCAGGCGATCGCCGCCGTCCAGGCGAATGCCGCGCCATCCACGCGCACCGTCTGCAGCAGCGGCAGCACCATCAGGTTTTGCCGCGCCAGGTAAAACGTGATGCCCCACGCCACCCCCAGGCCCAGCAGCGCGCCTGCGCCCGAAAGCACCAGGCTCTCCGTCAGCGACTGGCGTATCAGGCGTCCCCGCCCCGCGCCCAGCGCCGTGCGCGTGGCGAATTCCTTGCCGCGGGCCATGGCGCGCGCCAGCAGCAGGTTCGACACGTTGACGCATACGATCAACAGGATCAGCCCCACCGCGCACCACAGCACCACCAGCGGCCGCCGCAGCTTCCCGCTCACCCGCTCTTGCAGGCCCGAGAGCCGCGACTTGTAGTCGGAATACCAATCGCGATGCGCCGCGCGGAGTTGCGGGAACAGCACCGTCGCTTCCGCTTGTGCCTGCCCTAACGATACCCCCGGCTTGAGGCGCCCGACCATCGCCAGCGTGTTTCCCCAGGTGCGCCAGAAGTCCATGTAGGCGGGAACATAGAAATCCACCTTCATCCCCGGCGAGAATACCTCGCCGAAATCGAAGCCCGCCGGCAGCACCCCGATCACCGTCACCGGCCCCGTGATATCGGCCGGCGAAGCGTCGATGGTGATCGTCCGCCCCACAATCGACCGGTCGCCGGCAAACTCCTGCTCCCAGAACTGCTGGCTCAGTAGCGCCACCGCGCGTCCGCCCCGCCGGCACTCCTCCGCCGTAAACAGCCGGCCCAACATCGGCTCTACACCCAGCATCGGAAAGAAGTTTCCGGCCACCTGCACGCCCGTCACCGGCAGCGGATCTCCCTTTCCGGTCAGTTTGTATTGAATGGAGCTGAAGAAGGTCTGATAACTGGTCACTTCCTGGAACGACCGGTTGTGGCGCTGGAATTCCTCGAATGCCGCCACCGTGTAAGTCTGGTCGGACAGGCCGCCCTTGCCTTCATTGCCCGCGAACCACACCAGCCGGCTGGGGTCGCGGAAGGGCAGCGGCCGCAGCAGGATGGTATTGACCACGCTGAAGACCGCCACGTTGGCGCCGATCCCCAGGGCCAGCACGGCAATTACCACCAGCGCCAGCGCGCGGTCGCGCCGCAGCGTGCGCAGGCTGAAGCGTGCATCCTGAAACAGCACTTCCAGCCACGGCACACCCCGCGACTCGCGCTGCCGCTCCATGGCGCGCGCCACGCCGCCGAACCGCAGCAGCGCCTGCCGGCGCGCCTCCTCCGCTCCCAGCCCCCGCTGGAGATTCTCCTCCACGGCCGCCTCGATGTGGGAGGCGATCTCGGCGTCCAGCTCCGCATCGAGGGGCGCGCTCCGGAACACGGACACCAGCCGGTTCCATGCCTGGCGTAGCAAATCTTGTATCATTCGCTTTCCTCCGGCGCCGCCAGCATCCGGCTCATCAGGCCCGATAGCCGGCGCCAGTACGCGGTGTCCCGCGCCAACTGCTTCCTTCCCCGGCCGGTGATCTCGTAGAACTTGGCCTTCCGGTTGTTACCGGAGGTGCCCCACTCCGCCGAGATCCAGCCCCTCTGCTGCAGGCGGACCAGGGATGCGTAGATCGTGCCCTGATTCAGCAGCACTGCCTCGCCGCTAACCTGTTCGATGCGCCGCGCGATGCCGTAACCGTGCAAAGGTCCCATGCCGGCCAGCGTCTGCAATACCATCACGTCCAGGGTTCCCTGCAGAAGTTCGAGTCTGTCTTCGTCCATTCCGTCCTCCGCCTGTTCATGTGGCCATACCACACAAAGCTAAGACGTAAACGCGGGCCAAAAGGTTCGGCCGGTCTCGTGCCCTGTATTCGCCGCCGCCACCCCGGCGCCGCGCCGCGGCCGTGCTATCCTGATGCCGGGCAAACGATTCTGGTCATCCACCCGCGCCCACTTCACCGGACTGCCATCGCGGCCGAATTGCGAAACGAAGCCAATCCGATGCCGTTTGCCATGCACAATTTTGCACAATCCCGGCCCGCCCTCCACCCCGCATAAGGCTGCTAAGCAAATGTTTCTAAAAGGCTTATCCACCGTGGCTTTGAATCGCCAAAATCCCCCGGCTCCCCCACCCGCCCCGCTTCGCCCACCGCGCCCCGTGCCGCCTATCACTAACCGCCCCATCCCGTTTGCAGTCTAATGGATAGCTTGATGGAACTGACCGATAGCGTGGCGGTTGCCCAGGCGCGGGCCGGGGATGCCGGCGCCTTCCGCGTGCTGGTGGAACGTCACAGCCGCAACCTCTTCCGTCTGGCTTTTCGTATGACGAGACATGAACAGGACGCCGAAGACGTGGTCCAGGAAACCTTCCTGCGCGCCTACCGGCAGCTATCCAAATTCGACGAGCGGTCCAGCTTCGGCACCTGGCTGTACCGCATCGCCGCCAATTACTCCCTCGACCTGATCCGCGCGCGCAAGCGCCGCGGCGAGCAAACCGAGCCGGCCGCCGAAGAGGGTACGCCCGACCCCATGCAGGTGCTTCCCGACGAATCGCCCACGCCCGACCGCCTGGCCCTCAGCGCCGAGGTCGAACGCAAGGTCGCCGGGGTGCTCGACGAGTTGAGCCAGATGGAGCGTACCGCCTTCGTCCTGCGCCACTACGAAGGCATGTGCATCGACGATATCAGCCGCACCCTCGGCGTCCAGCCGAACGCGGCCAAACACAGCATCTTTCGCGCGGTGCAGAAACTGCGCCGCGCCTTGGAACCTTTGGTGACCGCATCATGAATCACCTGAACGAAGAACAACTGGTCCTCTATTATTACGGCGAAGGCGACGGCTCGCCGGAGGTGCGCGCCCATCTGGATGGCTGCGAGAGCTGCCGCGCGGAATATGCCGGCCTCCAGCGCGTGCTCAACGTGGTGGATTCCGCCCCGGTGCCCGAGCGCGCCGCCAGTTACGGCGCGCAGGTCTGGCGCCGGCTGGAGCCGTCCATCGCCGGCCGGCGCCGCTGGTGGACCGCGCCGGTGCTGTGGCCCCTGCGGCATTGGGCGGCCACGGCGGTAACGGCCACCCTCATCGTGGCCGCCTTCCTGGCGGGACGCTATTACCCCAAAGCCCAGCCGGTGCAAACCGCCGGTGCCGGACAGGTGCGCGAGCGCATCCTGCTGGTGGCCGTGGGCGATCACCTGGAGCGCTCGCAGATGGTGCTGGTGGAATTGGCCAACGCCAAGCCCGGCGAGCCCATGGATGTGACCTCCGAGCGCGCGCGCGCCGAAGACCTGGTGGCCGCCAATCGCCTCTACCGCCAGACCGCGGCCCGCACCGGCGACACGCGCGTCGCCACCGTGCTGGACGAGCTGGAGCCGGTGTTGCTCCAGATCGCTCACGGCCCGGACCGCCTCACGCCGGAAGAGCTGGAGAAACTGCGCCAGCGCATCGAAGCCGACGGCATCCTGTTCAAAGTGCGGGTGCTGGGCACCACCGTGCGCCATCGCGAGGAAACCGCCGCGCCGCGCGCCGGCCAGAAGACTTTATAAAGGATAAAAACAAAATGAAGAGATCATGTTTCTTGCTGGGTATGGCCGCCGCGCTGGCGGCGGGAACCGCCTGCGCCCAATTCCCCGAGCTCCCCGGCGCCGAAAGCTTCCTGCAGAAATCGCAGCGCTCCGGCGACGACCCCGCCTATGACAAAGGCCAGGCCGCTATCGACGCCCGCCATTGGGACCAGGCCGTGCAGGCCTTCGACGCGGTCGCGGCCCGCAAGGGCGATCACGCCGATGGCGCCCTCTATTGGAAGGCCTATGCGCTGAACAAGCTCGGCCGCCGCGAGGAGGCCCTCGCCACGCTCGCCCAACTGCGCCAGTCATACGCCAGCAGCCGCTGGCGCGACGATGCCAAAGCGCTGGAGCTCGAAGTACGCCAGGCCTCCGGCCAGAAGATCAATCCCAACTCCGAGCCCGATGAAGACCTCAAACTGATGGCCCTCAACGGCCTCATGAACAGCGATCCCGATCGCGCCGTCCCCATGCTGGAAAAGTTCCTGCAAGGCAACCAGTCGCCCCGGTTGAAGGAGCGCGCCCTGTTCGTGCTGGCCCAGACCGACAATCCCAAGGCCCGCCAGATCCTGCTCCAAACCGCGCGCAGCGGCTCGAATCCCGACCTCCAGATGAAAGCCATTCACTACCTGGGCGTCATGGGATCCAAGGAAAACCGCCAGGTGCTCGCCGACCTGTACGCCAGTTCCAATGACGTCGAAATCAAGCGTGCCGTGCTGCACGCCTTCATGGTCTGCGGCGACCGGGATCGCCTGCTGCAAGCCGCCAAATCGGAAAAGAACGCGGACCTGCGCATGGACGCCATCCATCAGCTCGGCGTCAGCGGCGGCCAGTCCGAGCTCTGGCAGCTCTACCAGCAGGAGCCTTCCATGGACGTGAAGGAGGCCATCCTGCACTCCATGTTCATCGGCGGCAACACCACCCATCTTCTGGAAGTGGCGCGCAGCGAGAAAGACCTGCGCCTGCGCCGCGCCGCCATTCACAGCCTGGGACTGATGGGCGGCGAGAATACCGGCGCGGCCCTGGTCTCCATGTACAGCTCCGAGACGGATCCCGCGCTGCGCGGCGAAATCGTCAACGCCCTGTTCATCCAGGGCAATGCCAAGGGCATGGTGGAGCTGGCGCGCAAGGAAACCAATCCGGAGTTGAAGAAGATGATCGTCAGCAAGCTGTCGGTCATGGGCAACAAGGATGCTACCGAATACCTGATGGAGCTTCTAAACAAATGAGACCCGTATTGTTCTTTCTCGCCGCCGCCCTGTTGCCGGCGCAGTCGCCGCTGGCCGATCGCTTCCGCGAGCAGTACGCCCAGCCCCAGCCGGCCTGGGTGGGCTACACCGTGCCCGGCGTGCCGGGCCACGAAATGAGTTGCGACTATAACACCTACGGGGTGCGGCCGCCGGGGCCGGTGCACCTGGAGCCGCCCGCCCAGGTGCAGGTCATGTTTCGCATCCAGGACAGTCATGTAGGCAAGATCCGCGTGATCTCCGGCGATTGCCAGTTGGATGCCGACGGCGTGCCCATCCGCTGGATTCGCGACGTGCGTCCGGCCGAGAGCGTCGCTTTCCTGTCCACCTTCGTGGCCGCGGAAACCGATCGCGTGAGCGATAGCGCCGTCACCGCCATCGCCTTGCACGGCGATCCGGCGGCGGACGAGGCCCTCGAACGGTTCGCCGCCGCGGACCGGCCCGAACGCCTGCGCGAGAAAGCCATCTTCTGGCTGGGCGAGGCGCGCGGCCGCCGCGGCTACGAAGTCGTCAAGCGCATCGTCACCGCGGACGCCAGCGATCGCATCCGCGAGAAGGCCATCTTCGCGTTGTCGGTGAGCAAAGAGCCGCAGGCCGTCGATACCATGATCGCGGTGGCCCGCCACGATTCCAGCTCGCGCGTGCGCGGGCAGGCGCTCTTCTGGCTGGCCCAGAAGGCCGGCAAGAAGGCCGCCGGCGCCATCAGCGACGCGCTCGAAAGCGATCCCGATACCGACGTCAAGAAGAAAGCGGTCTTCGCCTTGCAGCAGCTTCCCAACGGCGAGGGCGTGCCCATGCTCATCCAGGTGGCCCGCACCAACCGTAATCCGGCCGTCCGCAAGCAGGCCATGTTCTGGCTGGGAGAGTCCAACGATCCCCGGGCGCTGGCGTTTTTTGAGGAAGTCCTGAAGCCCTAGCCGCGGCCGGCCGCGCGGCCAAGGTGTGGTAGCATCACCCCTTGACCCCTTATCTCGAAATCGGCGGCGATTACCGCGAAGTGGTTCCCGGCATATTCATGCTGGAGCTGCCGCTGCCTTTTTCCCTCGGTATTGTCAACGTCTACCTGGTCCGCCTGGAAGCGGGCTACCTGCTGATCGACACCGGCATGCGGACTGAAGCCTGCTTCGATGCGCTGGTGCGCGCTTTGGAAGGCCTGGCGGTGGAGTGGCGCGACGTGCGCCGCATCCTGCTCACCCACATCCACCCCGATCACATCGGTCTGGCCTCCCGGCTGATCGCCCTGACCGGCGCGCCGCTCGACCTGCACCAGGCCGACGACGAGCTGCTCGCCCACATCACCGACACGGATGTCCACCGCGACTGGCAGCGGGAAATCCTGACCGTGGCCGGCGTCTCGCCGGAGATGCTCGCCCTGGTGCACGAGTCCACGTTTGAAGTGCAGCAGAGCTTCGAGCGTCTGAAACCGGATCGCCTGTTGTGCGGCGGCGAACTCCTGCCGGTGGCCCACGGTGTTCTGGAGGTGCTGTGGACCCCCGGCCACTCCCCCGGCCACGTCTGTCTCTACGATCGCCGGCGCCGCGTGCTGATCTCGGGCGATCATGTCCTGGAGCATATCTCCCCCAACATCGGATGGCAGCCGGGCCGCGACGCGTTGGGCGAGTTCCTCTCGTCGCTCGACCGCATCGCCGCCCTGGACGTGGATCTCATCCTGCCGGCCCACGGCGCGCCGTTCCGCGGGCATCGCGAGTGGGTGCGTAAGACCCACGAGCATCACGCCGAGCGCTGCGCGCGCATCGTGGAACTGGTCGAAGGCGGCGCGGCTACCGCGCACCTGATTGCCGGCAAGCTGTGGAACCGCCACCTTTCGCCGTTCCACTACCGCTTCGCCATCTTCGAAGTGATGGCGCACCTGGAATACCTGGAACGCCGCGGCGTCCTGCGTGCCGACCGTTCCGGTGGCGCGCATCGCTGGAGCCGCGCTTAGCCGCCGCCGCTACCGGGAAGGCCGCCAACAGCGCAGCAGCATGGGATCGCTTCCGCGGTCCCACACCACCACGTCGGAGCCTTGGGCGCCCATCAGCGTCCAATCCGCATGGATCTCGTCGGGGACCGTCTTCCACGCTCCGCTGGACCGGTCGAAAAGCGTCAGATGCACCGGCTTTCCCTTCGCGTACGGTGTGTCTCCGTAAAGGTTGCCGTCGGACGCGAAGGCCACGTTGATGCCGAACATGTGCGGCATCGGCCAGCGGCCCACCAGCTTGCCCGCCAGATCGAGTTCCACCCATTCGCGCGCGTCGGCGGAGTTGCCGGATTCAAGCAGCGCGCCTACCCGCCCGTCCGCCACGCTCACCCCCTTTTCGCCCAAAGGAATGTGGCCGGGCTCCAGCCCCGCCGGAAACGCCGACCGCCGCACGAACGCGCCCGCCTCCGTGCCCGTGGGTGAGAACTTCCGGAAGATGAAGTAATCCTGCGTCCCGCGCTGCCATCCGGCCGCCCACAGATCGCGGTGCGAATCGAACGCCAGCGCGGCCGGCAGATACCGGCCGGTCTCGATCACATGGGTCTGGTGGCCGATGCGATTGAATAGCACGATCGCGCCGCCATGCCCTTCGGGACCGGTGTAAGTCACCGTGACCGCCACCGTGCCGTCGGTATCCGCCGCCGCGTTGCCTATCTCGAGCGGTGCGTTGCTCGGCAGCTTGACCAGTCCGTCGAAAATGCGCGAGCCGTCCGGCCCGTACGCCGTGATGGCCGAATCCCCGTGCCCGTAAGTGACGATCAGATAGCCGTGGTCATAGATCGGCAGCTTCGCATGCGGCGGCACGGAGGTGTTGTAAACGACCGCGCTCACCAGTTGCGCGGCGGCGATGGTCTGGCACCACGCCAGCATGCAAAGCGCGGCGATCTTCAACATGAGGGCTCCTCTTGGATTGACGCTGGCCGTCTAGCGCGCGTGCAGGTAGACCGCCGCGTCCGGGTCGTCCCGGTTCCATTCGGGCGCGCCCGGCGAGTCCGCCAGTTGAATGGCCGCCAGCGCGATCATGCGGTCCACCTTGGCCATGTTGGCGTAGTCGATCTTCTGCCACACATCGCCGGGCGCGTGGTAGCCGGGAAAGTCCAGCGCCACCACGATGGTATGCGCGGGAATCCCGCGCTCGGCGAAGGGCAGGTTATCGCTGCGGCGGAAAAAGTCGCCGTCGTTGGGCGTCTCCGCCACCTGTACGCCGGTGAGCGCGCCGGCCTGCTGCAGTGTGCGCGTGACGCTCGAATAGCGGAATCCGGTCAGGGTGGCCTTGGAAAGCTGCGGCCCGTCGATCGCATCCGTGCGCCCCACCTGCTCCAGGTTCAAATCGGCGATGGTGTCCGCCAATGGCTCCAGCGGATGCCAGATGTAGTAACGCGATCCCAGGCTGCCCTCCTCCTCGCCGAAGAACAGGATGAACAGGATGCTGCGCTTCGGGTGCACCGGCATGGCCGCCAGTGCGCGCGCGATCTCGATCACGGACACCGTTCCGCTGCCGTCGTCGTTGGCGCCGGGGTTGATCTCGCCGCGGTCGTTGCGGCCGATGTGATCGTAGTGCGCGCTGATCAGCAGGTAGTGGCCGCGTAGCGCCGGATCCGACCCGCGCAGCAATCCGGCCACGTTGCGTACCGGGACGTATCTCTCAGCCGGTGCGGCCGAATGCACCGCCAGGACGATGCCGGTCTCCCCGATGCTCGCGGCGCTGAGCATGGCCGCCGCATCGGGATCGCAGACGATCAGCCGCGGAATATCGCCCCATAGGGCCCGTTCTTCATCCGGGTCGATCAGCCGGCGCGCGGTCTGCGGGCCGAAATTCTCGGATGTCTCCAGGAACATGGCGGGATGGAGCGCCGCGGCGGCCTGGGCCAGGGCGTGCTCACCATCCGCCGGTTCGTCCAGCAATAGGGCCTTGCCCTTCAGGTCCGCATTCCGCAGGTCGGCCAGGTCATGGGCCTTTTCCACCGCCACGTGCGCGAAGTCGATGGCCCGGCCACTGACCAGCACCGCCTGGTCTTTGGCCACTTTGAGCGTCCGCCCGCTGCTGCTGAATTGCAGCGTGAATCCCTCCGGCGGCGGACCCGGCCGCAGCATGCGCGCGGTTTGAAAATAGCTGTTGCCGGCCACCGGCTTCAGGCCGGCCTTCCGGAACTGCGCCGCGATGTAATCGGCGGCGATGTCCAGTCCGGGCGATGGGGTGTCCCGCCCCTCGAGTAAGTTGGATGCCAGGTACGATAAGTTCGCGCGCATCGCCTCCGGCGAGATGGACCCCAGCACGTGCGCCAGGCCGGGCGAAATGCTCTGCCCCGCGCTCGCCAGCATCGCCGCCAGCGCCAGAAAGAACCCTCGGATGCTAGTTTTCACGTGTTACTAAAATTATAATCCGTTGGCTGTCAATCCCGCCTTCATGCCCTGAATTGGCGACCTGTTAAATTCGACCTCCGCGTCTCTAATTCAATTGACTCGACTCATACGGCCACGTATACTCCTCAACAAGGTACTCGAGGATAACGAATGAACATTTACAAATTGATGATTGGACTGTTTATATGTGCGGTTGCCAGTGCCCAAGAGGCCGGCACTAATAGTTACACGCAAACCAACCTGGTATCCGACATATCGGGCATGGCAGTGTCCACCGACTCGCACCTGGTAAATCCCTGGGGGCTCTCCCGCTCGGCATCGTCTTATTGGTGGGTCTCCGACGAGGGCACGGGAGTCTCGACCCTGTATGGTCCGACCGGCTTCGTGGATCCCCTGGTGGTGACGATTCCCTCCGCCAACCACACCTCGCCCGGGACTCCCACGGGCACCGTGGCCCTAGGCAAAAGTTTCGTTTTCGTAACATTGGACGGAACCATCTCCCAGTGGACTTCGGGCAACAAAGCGGTCATGAAGGTGAACAATTCGTCCAAGGCAGCCGTCTACACCGGCTGCACGCTGGGCAAGTTGGGAACGGCGCCCGCCATCTATGTCGCCAACAGCAACGGCGGCGTGGAAGCCTATACCACCGCCTTCGCGCCCATCTCTCTGCCCGCGGGGGCCTTCACGGACCCGGCCATCCCGGCGGGCTACACGCCCTACGGCATTCAGGCGATCGGCGCGAATATCTGGGTCACCTTCTCCTCCGCCACCGGAGTCGGCGGCTATGTCGACAAGTTCAATGCCAACGGGAAACTGCTGTTGAGCCTGGCGCAAGGTTGGTTCAGTGAGCCGTGGGGAGTGGCGCAGGCGCCCGCCAGCTTCGGCAAGTTCAGCAAGACGATCCTGGTGGGAAACGTGGGTAGCGGATGGATCGCGGCATTCAATCCCAGCAACGGGAGTTTCCTGGGATTCCTCAAAGACTCCACCGGCGCCGACATCACTATCCCGGGTCTCTGGGCGATCTATTTTGGCGGTGGCGGCACGCTCAATGGTCCCACCACCACCCTGTTCTTCGCCGCCGGCATCGATAACTACGCGCACGGTCTGTTTGGGAGTATCACGGCGAACTGAAGTGGGGTCATCCTGGGGCGGGGCAGGGCGCCTCGCCCCATAAGTTCACACGCCTTACGTTGACTGATTTGCTCTGACGGGTCTATACTCCTCAAACGAGGGGAAAGGAAATTCCAGATGAGAACTGTGTGGATGCTGACGGGTGTGCTGCTGGTATCGGCCTGCGTCGAAGCGCAAAACAACTACACGGTGACCAACATCGTGGTCAACTCGCAGGATCCCTACCTGATCAATCCCTGGGGCGTTTCGCGGCCGGCCAATCCGGCGGCCAAGGAAAATGAATGGTGGGTCTCCGACAACGTCACCGGCTACTCGACGCTGTACTACGCCAACAAGTCCGGCGCCGCTTCTCTGGCTCCCTTGCTGGTGACCATCCCGCCCGCCAGCGGCTCCGGTCCCGGCAGCCCCACGGGGACGGCATTCAACGCCAACAACTTCGCCTTCGCGACTCTGGACGGAACCATCTCCAACTGGAATGCCAATACGGCGCCGGCACAGCCCGGAGTCGCCTGCGCCAAGTGTCACGTCACTTCCGCGACTATCATGGTGAACCACGCCGCGGCGGGGGCCTCCTACCAGGGTTTAACCGTAGCCAGGAACGCTACCAGCGGCGCGCAGACCTACTACGCGGCGAACGCCAACGGCGGCGTAGAAGCCTATGACGCGGTCTCCTTCGCGCCCGTGACCTTGCCGCCCGGTGCCTTTACCGATCCCAAGATTCCGGCATCTTATACGCCCGCCGGCATTCAGGCCATCGGCTCGAAAATCTTCGTGGCCTACAATCTGAATACCGGCGGCGGCACCGGATTTGTAGACGCGTACAACACCAACGGCACGCTGCTGCTGAGACTGCAGTACGGCTGGTTCAATCAGCCCTGGGGCGTCGCGGTGGCGCCCGCCAATTTCGGCCAGTTCAGCAAAGCTCTGCTGGTGGGAAATACCGGCAGCGGCTGGATCGGCGCGTACAATCCGTCCAACGGAAAGTTCCTGGGATTCCTTCAGAGCGGCGGCGCGACCATCGCCATCCCCGGCTTGTGGGGTCTCGAGTTCGGCAACGGCAACGTGGAGTCCGGCCCCGCCAACGTGCTGTATTTCACCGCCGGCGGAAACGATCTCACCACCGGCGTGTTTGGCGCGATCTCCGCGAACTGATCCGGCCTACGCGTGCAGCTTCCGGAAGTTCTCCAGGCAGCGCTCCGCCGTCTCCAGTTCCGGATACCGGCTGCCTTCCTGCTCCACCAGGTAGAATTCGATGCCGCCGGTCTTCTCCGCCGCCGCGAACAGCTTCTTCCAGGGCGCTACTCCCTCGCCCACCAGGACCTTGTAGCCCTTCTCCGGACTCCAGTCTTTGCAGTGCATCGCCCGGATGCGCCCCGGATTCTGTTCGATCCAGGCCACCGGATCGGAGCCGGCCTCGATGCAGGTGCCCACGTCCAGTTGCAGCATGACGTCGGATGACGTGTCGGCCGCCAGCACTTCCATGGGACGCTTGCCCTCGATCGGCGTGAATTCCAGTTGGTGGTTGTGATAGCCGGCCCGCAAACCGGCCGGTTTCATCTCATCCGCGCCCATATTGAGCTTGGCGGCCACCTCTTTCCAGCCGTCCAGCGTTTTCACTTCGCCGGCGCTGGCCCAGACGATGAACTGGCTGCCGATGATATGATTCAGCTCGATGGCGTGCTTCAGCCCTTCCGCGGTGAACGACTCGCCGCCGTTGTGGGTCGACAGGCAGCGGATGCCGGCGTCGTCCATCATCTGCCGCACCTGTTTGGCGTAGTCGGCTTTCCAGGCGAAATAGGGCGAGAAGAACTCCACGCATTCGTAGCCCATCTTGGCGACCGCGCGCACTGTGCCCATCAGGTCCTTTTGCAGGTCGTTGCGGACCGAGAACAACTCCAGTCCGACCGGGAGCTTCTTGCTCTGCGCCACGGCGGACGCCAGAGGAGCAGCCGCCGTCAAGGCCATAAACGCGCGGCGCGAAAGTGTATCGGGTGCCATATTCGTTACAGCCGAAGATAGCACGCTTCGGCTGCCACCGGACCCGCGCCGCGCTGGACTGATACGCCAATCTGGCGAAAGCGTTACCGTATTCTCTGTACCTCCGGATACGCAGTTCGGAGTGCTATACGGATGACTCATAAATTACTGCCCGTCGGATTACTTCTCCTGTGCTGCAATGCCCATGCGGAGAAACGAATCGCGGTGAAACTCGAACACTCGCCCAGCCTGGCGGCGGCGCTCGGCAAACGCATCACGCTGGGCCGCATTACCGGCGATTGCGGCGCGGAGTTCGGCAAACTGCTATTGGCCGACATGCGCGCGCGTGGCGTCACGCTCGAAGCGGAAGGCTCGGCCGTTAACCTGGTGCCCGCCGCGTTGCTTTCCATCGATGTGACTCGATGTGAGGCGCATCCCCTGCCGCCGATCCTGGGCGGGGGTTTGCCGGCTGAACATATCTCGCGCACCGAAGGCTATTTTCAGGCCACCGTGCGCGCCACCGATCCGGCCGACGGCCGGGAGTTGGCCGCCGTGACTGTCCGCGGCCATGTGCAGAAGGACAATCAGAGCCAGACAACGACGCCCGAGTATCCCGCGCCGGCCGAAGTGAAATCCCTGACTCTGCGCCAGGCGCTGGTGGAGGCCCAGCACTTATACATGCCGTGGTTCGAAAATCGCGAGATCCCGTTTGCGGACAGCAAGGAGTGCCAGTTGAATCGCGCTTATGCGGCCGCCAAGGCGGGCGATTATGACGAACTGCTCAAGCTGTCGCAGGCCAGCGCGGATGCCTGCGGCGCCGGGTCGCGTGTCTCTATGGAAGCCTTCTATAACCTGGGCGTGTCGTATATGCTGGCCCGGAAGTACGATGCCGCCATCGCCGCCTTTCAGAAGGCCGTCGATCTGCACGGCGCCAGGCTGGCGGGCGGTCTACTGGCCGAGTCCGCCGCGGAGTCCGCGCTCGAGAAGGCGCGGCGCCCGCCGCCGGCTCAGGCCGCGCCGGCGGGCAGTACCCAGACCGGCATCGTCCTCACCAACGATTTCGTGATCCGCCTGGTGGATGGCAACATCGCCACGGAGGAGATCCTGAAGATGATCGCCAATCAGCCGTGCCGCTTCTCGCTGGAGCCCGCCGATCTGGCGAAACTCAAGGCGGCGGGCGTGCCGGATGAAGTCATCGCGGCCATGCAGCGTAAGAAATCGGCGGCCATGCCATAATCGAATCAGATGTCCGAACCCCTGCTGGGTATGGAGCTTGGCGAGATTCGTGCCGCTCTCGGTCCCGGCCATCCGCAGTTTCGCGCCAAACAAATCTACACGGCTCTGTATCGGCAGAAGGTGCCGGACCTGGAACAGGTCACTACGCTGCCCGCCGCTTTGCGCCACGAGCTGGCCGGTCCGGACCGCGTGGGCCTGCCCGCCGTCGCGCGCATTTACGACTCCGCCGACGGCACCCGTCGCTACCTGCTGCGCCTCGCCGACGGCCGCACCGTCGAAACGGTGCTCATGCCCGAAGGCCAGCGCTCCACCATCTGCATCTCCAGCCAGGTGGGCTGCCCGGTGGACTGCAAATTCTGTATGACCGCCCTCATGGGCCTGGAGCGCAATCTCACGGCCGGCGAGATCGTGGGACAAGTGCTGCTGGTGGCGCGCGAGAACGGCTTGCTCGAGGAGCGCGAGCGGCTCAACATCGTCATGATGGGGCAGGGCGAACCGCTGCTGAATCTGGCCCACGTGGTGAAAGCCGCCCGCCTGCTCTCCGATCCGGAAGGCGTCGCCATTCCCCTGCGGCGCATCACCGTCTCCACCGCCGGCATCATTCCGAAGATCGCGGAACTCGGCGGCGAGCCGGCCCGCCCGAAGCTGTCCATCTCGCTCAACGCCTCCACCGAGGAGATGCGCCAGCAGTTGATGCCCATCACCCGCAAGTATCATTTGAAGGATCTGCTGGCCGCCTGCAAGGCCTATCCCCTGCGCCCCTGGGAGAAGCTGACCTTCGAATACGTGCTGCTTAAGGGCGTCAACGACACGGATGCCGACGCGCGCCGCGTGGTGAAGTTGCTGGCCAATCTGAACGCCAAGGTCAACCTGATCGCCCTCAACCCCGGCCCGGGGATTCCGTTCGAGACGCCCGATCCGGATCGCGTGGCCGCTTTCCAGGCCCTCGTCCGCCGTGCCATGGGCTGCTTCATTCGCAAGCCCAGGGGTCTGGATATCTACGCCGCCTGCGGCCAGTTGAAGCGCAACGAAACCCTGGTCTCTCTGTAATCCGCTTACGACGATTGACCGGGATGCGAGAGGCGTCCCTCAAACAGAATCACGCCGCTGGCCGTGTCGCGGATGAAAAAGACGAACGGATGATCCGCCCGGAAGACGATGTTGCGCCGCCGCACCGCCATCGCCATAACTACCGTGCCGGTCGCCGCGGCGGCTTCCGTGCCGCGTTCGGAAACGTCCACGAAGGCTTTGTGCACCACCTGCGAGACGAACAGGTCGCGGCGGCCGTCGATACCCGAAAAATCCGCCTGCCGGGAAAAGGCTTCCGCCATGCCGAGGTGCGCCAGCATCTGGCCCAGCGAGAACGACGATTCGGCGCGGAACTTGGGGATGGCCACATCCACTGTCTCGCGCGTCAGTTTGCCCAGCCAGCCGGAGAGCGTGCCTGCATCGAGAGACTCTTCGATCGCCGGCAGGCCGTCGGTGGTTTTCGGCAGCACGATATCGAAAGCCACGGGCGTGCCGTCGTATTTCATCTCCAGGATCTGGGCCGAGGGCGTCTCGGCATAGAGGAACCCGCCGCCCTGGTGCATGAACGGGGTTTCCACGCTACCGCCGCCGGAAAGTTGGAACGGCTCCGCGCGCGTGCCGGAAGGCTTGAAGGGCGATTGCCACTTGCCATAGAAATAGATGGCGCTGGTCAGCACCAGCCTGGTATCGGGCTGGATCGCACCCGGCGCAAACAGATCGCGGATCTTGTCCTTGGTCTGTTGCGCCGTCCAGGTGTTGATCTGCTCGCGGGCGGCCTCGGCGTGCTGCGCGAAATCGAGCGGCGTCAACGGAGCCTGGTAGAGAGTGCGCATGGCGTCCTCGAATGCCGCTTCCAGCGGAAAACCGCGTGCGACCCACAGGGCATTGGCGATCGAAAGTTGGTTAGGACCGGTGTTCGCGGATTTGCCCAGCTCCGCGGCCAGCGCCGCCACGGCCTCCTGATAGCCTTGGCCCGGGTGCTGATGGAGCGCCGCGGCTATCGACGTGGCCGTCTGGCCCCGCGCGCCTTCGAGCAGCATGGAGAGCGCCGTCGAAATGCAGAAAGGCGAGAGAATCAGGTTGCCCTGGCCTTTGGACAGTTGGCGGTAGGAAGCGGATGCGAACTGGTTCAACCCCGGAGTCAGGTTATTGGCGGCGAAGAGGGCGCCGGCCAGCACCAGCGGCAAGGCCAACGCGAAAGGGTGGGACATAACAACTCCTCACTTCCATGATGCCGCCAAATGCCCGCGCCTTTCACGCCGCGTCAGGGAGCCCGCCGGCCAGGGCGATGGCGCCCAGCACGCCCGCATCTCCGCCCAGCGCCGGCAGCACGATGCCCGGCGCTTCCACATAGCCGTTGAGCAGCGCCGGCACCTTCGTGCGGATGCGGTCGATGAGGCCCGGCTGCCGCATCACGCCGCCGCCCAGGATGATCCGCTGCGGAGAGAGTGTGCAGATCCAGGTGACCAGGCCCAGGGCGATGTATTGTGCGGCGAGATCCCAGGCCGGATGGTCCGGCGGCAGGGTCTCGCCGCGCCGGCCCCAACGCGCTTCGATGGCCGGTCCCGCCGCCAGGCCCTCCAGGCAATCGCCGTGGAAAGGGCAGCCGCCCGGGTATGGATCGGCGGCTATGTCGTGCGGCACCCGGATGTGTCCCATCTCGGGGTGCACCAGGCCGTGCATCAGGCGGCCGTTCACCATGCCGCCCCCGCCGAATCCCGTGCCGATCGTCAGGTAGAGGAAAGTGTCCAGCCCCTGCGCCGCGCCCCAGCGCCACTCGCCCACGGCGGCTGCGTTGACGTCCGTTTCGAAGGCCACCGGCAGGCCCGTGCCGCGCCGCACCGCTCCGGCCAGGTCCGTATCGCGCCAGCCGCTCTTGGGCGTGGACGTGATGAAGCCGAAATTGGGCGACGCCGGATTCAGTCCTACCGGACCGAACGAGGCGATGCCGATGGCGCCCGGCAGGCGATCCTGGGCGCGGAAGAATTCGACGGCCCGGCCGATCGTTTCCGCGGGTGTGGTCGTGGGAAATTCCGTTCGCGCCAGGAGCCGGGGAGGCTCGTCGGCGATGGCGCACACGAACTTGGTGCCGCCGGCTTCAATTCCACCGTAGAGGGACATCAGCCTTATGAGAACAAACCGCGCCTCGAAAGACAATTCCAGTTAAGGAGCTTCTCACATGTCCCGTTGCCTTCGCGCCGCCGCCCTGGTCTTCGCCGCGGCCTGCCTGGGATGGGCCGGCGCCAAGCCGGTCAGTATCCCGCGCATGACGACCGCGCCGGCCGCCCGTCCCCGGCAAGCGGCGCTGCCCGATGCCGAGGTCGAGAAATCCATTCGCGCGCGCTTCGCCGCTTCCAAGATCTCGACGCACCACTTTCAGGTTCACGTGCAGGGCGGCGTAGCCACCATCGAAGGCCAGACCGACGTATTGCAGCACAAGGGCGTAGCCACCAGGCTGGCCCGGAGTTCGGGCGCGGTGCGGGTCGTGAACCGCATCGCGGTGAGCCAGGCGGCCCGCGAAAAGGCGGCCAAGAACCTGGCTTCCGGGCGGCGGCGCGCGCAGATCAAGCGCAGCGACACCGCCAGGCGCAGCATCAAGCGGTCGCTGTAACATCCCCTATTCGGCCGGACGCGAGGCGCTGGGCTGCCCCGTTACCGTCTGCGGCAAGGGGATGTAAATCGGGTGGGCGAAGGCAACGGTCTCCCCGGAGATGGTGTTAAACACTTCCGCGCTGCCGATGGCACTGCAGCCTACCGGTTCCGTGGAGGGGACGGAGACCGCCGGATGAACTTCCGTCCGGAATCCGGCGCCGCCGCCCGGGGTGTAATCGAGAGACACCGCTTGCGTGGTCTTGATGGTCACCGTACTCTGTTTCAATACCTTTCCGGTATCGTCCAGAAACTTCATGGTGACGTTGCACGAAGCCGGCGTCAGACCGGCGAACTGCATGTTCACCACGTTGATGCGGATCGTGTCGGATGCGGTGACGCCCATCATTCCCCACACTCCCGGCGGATCGGGTTGCGGGTTGATTCCTTTCAGCATCCGGGTGCCGCCTGCCAACACCAGGATCACGGCTGCGGCGCCGATCAGTTGCGTGGGAATCGAGTCTCGTAGGTCTAGCTTCATGGGTCCTTTCCGGCTCCTTCAAGAGTGATGTGGCGAAAACCGCCGGGATATTACTGGTATGGCGCCGAAAAGGCCGGGTTTTTTAGGGCCGGGGAACCTACAGGATGACCGAGGCACTGACGGAGACGGCGATGGCTGCCAATCCCAGAAACGTGCCGAAGGGCAGCTCGTAGCTCTCCGGATCTTTGTGCGCGAGCTTGATGTACCCGTAGCCGATCAGGGAACCGGCCAGCGACCCGAGGATCAGGGTGAGCAGGGCTCCGTCCAACCCCAGGAACGTGCCGGTCATGGCGATCAGCTTCACGTCGCCCAGGCCGAGTCCTTCGCGGTGGCGCAGCTTCAGATACACCCAGCCTGCCAGCCACAAAAAGAAGCAGGGCACCACGGCGCCCAGGACGGCGGTGCCGAGCGACATCCATTGCGGCCGCCAGCGCGCCCCTGCCAGCCAAAGCAGTTCCCCCGCCACATCTCCCTTGATCGGGACGAACCACGCCAGCGCCAAACCGGCGGCCGTGCCGCCCAAGGTGAATTCGTCGGGCAGGATACGCGCTTCCAGGTCCGCGAACGTCAGGCCCACCAGCAGCGCGCTCAACAGGCAGAACTTCACCGCCGCCAGGCCGGGTCCCAGCAGCGCGACGAACACGAAGAACAGTACGCCGGTGAGCAGTTCGACCACCGGATAGCGCCACGAGATAGCGGCCCGGCAGTGGCGGCAGCGGCCGCCCAGCACCAGGTAGCTCACCAGGGGGATGTTGTCATACCAGGCGATCTGATGTTTGCACTCCGGACAGTACGAGCGCGGACGGACGACCGACAGGTCCTGCGGCAGGCGGTACACGCAGACATTCAGAAAACTGCCGATCACCAGGCCGAACAGGAGCGCCAGACAGGCTTCTAACAAGCGAGCACCTTCCGGTAAAGCTGCATGGTGTTTTGGATCATGTGGCCGACGGTGAACCTTTCGGCGACGGTCTGCCGTCCCCGCGCTCCCAGGCGCTGCGCCAGCGGGCGGTCCGCCAGCAAGGTGCGGATGGCGGCGGCCACGGGTTCGGGGTCATTGTCCGCCAGCCAGCCGTTCTCGCCGTGAACCACGATCTCCGGAATGCCGCCCACGCGGCTGGCGATCACGGGCACGCCGGCGGCCATGGCCATCAGGATGGCGGAGCCCAGACCCTCCGAGCGGGTCAGGTATAGGAACAGGGCCGCGCCCGGCAGGTCCGCTTCCAGGTCCCGCGACAACAGCAGATCCACGCCGGCGCGGCGCGTGGCCTCCAGGGCCAACTGCGCGCCCTTGAGCGGATCCGCACTGGCGGGCGCGACCACCGCATCGCCGGCCGGCGCTACATCCGCCGGCGGCACGCCGTCGTAGACCACTTCGATCTTCTCCTCGGGAACGCCGCCCTCCGCCATCACGCGCTTGACGAACTGCGAAACCGCGGCGTAACACGCCGCGTGGCGGTATTTCCAGCGGGAACGTACGGGAAATGCGACGCGGCGCGAGACGATCAGCGGCGCGCCTCCCAGGGCGGCGGCCAGCGTGTGCGATCGCGCGTCGTGCGCATGCACCAGATCCGCCTGGCGGGATAGCCGGTACACGGACCAGGCCCCCAGCGGCCGGACATCCAGGCCGAGCGATCGTGCCTTCAAGCTGAGCGGCGACCGGCGCGGCGAGAGCAGCGTGCACGCGACGCCTTCCTGGCGGAGGCCATCCATCAGGCGGAGGACCTGCCATTGGCCGCCGCGCATCGCGCGTCCGGAATCGAGGTGCAGGACCTTCATCGCCCCGAACTCATATTACGCGCCTTGGCGTATTTGAGGAACGTATAGAGCGCCGCCATGTAAGCGATGGTTAACCCTTCGATGCCGTCCAGGAAGCCGCGCTCGACGAAGTAGGTTTTCAGGAAGGTCCACATCGGATCGGCAATCAGGTGGCTCCAGCCGATGGGCGTTTTGCGCGAAACCAGTTCCTCGGCCGCCAGGGTGGTGTAGCGGTCCATGGTCTTCAGATGTTCGGAGAGCGACTCACAGGTGAAGTGCAGCAGGTTGGAGTCGAGATGGCCGACGCGTCCGCGCACCTGCACGCTCTCGTGCACGAAATCGCCGATCCATTTGCCCTTCTCCCGGTTGTACAGGCGGATCTTGCGGTCCGGATACCAGCCGCTGTGCAGAATCCACCGGCCCAGGTACTGCGCCAGGCGCGGCATGGTGTAGGCATCGTACTTGGGGCCGTTCTTCTTCAGGTTCCAGATCTCGCCCTCCAGCGCCTCGCTGAGGGCTTCGTCGGCGTCCAGCGACAGAATCCAATCGTGGGTGGCCTGTTCCGCGGCCCAGTTCTTCTGTCCGGCGTAGCCGCGCCAGGGGCTTTCGATCAGGCGCGCGCCCAGCTTTTCGGCCAGCTCCGTGGTGCGGTCCGCGGAGCCGCTGTCCAGCACCAGGATCTCATCGCAGCAACGGAGGCTTTCGATGGCGCGGGCTATGTGACGTTCTTCGTTGAGGGTGATGATCGTGGCGGTGATCTTCATGGCTCCCCGGCTAGGGGCCACCCTCCATAACGGGAGCCACCGTGAAACACAGCAGGAAGACGATGAGGGACGCCAGAGCCAGCCATTTCCGGCCGCGTCCGATGCTGGAAGGATCCACGATCACCGGGTGCCGGCGGGCCAGGAAGAACAGGGCCACCGCCCACAACCACCACGGCCACCAGCGGAAGCCCAGCGGCAGCAGCGCCGCAATGAAGATCTTCGAAAGCAGCTTGTGCTTATCGCCGGCCAGGGCATAGAGGATATGGCCGCCATCGAGCTGGCCGATCGGCAACAGGTTCAACGCCGTCGCCAGTATGCCGATCCAGGCAGCCCGCGCCACCGGGTGCAGATAGATATCCGAGGCGGGCACGCCGGGGAAGATCAGCTTTTGCAGGATCCACAACAGGCCGGGCGTGCCGAAGCGGATGTCGCCTTGCAGGGCGATGCCCGGAATCACTTTGGAGAACGCTACCCCCACGGCCAGCGCCGGCAGGAGAAAGACGAATCCGGCCAGCGGTCCGGCGACCCCGATGTCGAACAGCACGCGCTTGGAGTAGACCGCCGAGCGAATGCGGATGAAAGCGCCGAACGTGCCCATCAGCGTGGGCGCCGGCAGGAAGTAGGGCAGGCTGGCGTCCACCCCGTAGTACACGCACGCCAGGTAGTGTCCGGCTTCGTGCGCCAGCAGGATGGTCAGCAGCGTGAGTGAAAACGGCAGGCCCTGCCAGATGAAGCCGGGATGCCGCCAGACGCTGACGAAGCCGCGCAGATACTGCTCCACGTCGAAAGGCAGGTTCCGGTTGAAGTCCGTCTGCAGGCTGGCGCCCACGATCGAGGTGGAAAACAGGGTGATGAGGAACAGCAGACCGTGCAGCCAGTAACGCTCGTGAATCCGCGGAAAGGGCCGCGGAATGCCTAAGCCGCTGCCGTTCTCCGCGTAGGGGAGATAGGTGGCCGCCGAATAATCCTGTGGGGACACAATACGATGATCCAAGCGCCCGGTTACTGGAGCGTCTGCAACTCCTTGCCGGGCTTGAAGCGCACCGCTTTGCCCGGCGGGATGGAGACCTCGGCGCCCGTACGCGGATTCCGGCCGATACCGGTCTTGCGGGGTTTGACGTTGAAGACTCCGAAGCCGCGCAGTTCGATGCGATCGCCCTGTTCCAAAGCTTTCTTCATGGACTCGAAGACGGTCTCGACCGCCATCTCGGCCTTGGTCTTGGTAATGCCGGTTTTATTGACGACTTCGTTGATAATATCCAGCTTGATCAAATCGGCCTCCGGAGATTGCAGGTTCGAAATTCCCCGCTAGTGTTCAACTCCATGATAGGATTCGATTTATCTGAAGTCAAGCAGACCGCGTGGGCTTTTTACCGGACCTTCAGAAGTGTGGACCCGCTCACCGTCCCGACGCTGGCCGAAATGATACTGCTCCCGGCTGTCAGGCCGGTAGCCTCGCCTGTGCTGTCGATCGCGGCTACCGCCGGCTGCGAGGAGACCCACTGCGCCACATCCGTCAGGTTCTGGGTCGACTGATCGCTGAAAGTCCCCATGGCTTTGAATTGCAGCGCGGTGCCGGCAGCGATGGTGCCGTTTGCCGGTTTGACGGTAATCGAGACCAACTCCGGCTGCGTCACCGTAAGCGTCGCCGTGGCGGTGAAGCCGTCGAAACTGGCGGCGATCGTCGCCGTGCCGGCTCCGGTGGTTGACGCCAGGCCCGCTTGTTGGGGGTTGCTGCTGATCTTCGCAACGCTTGGATCCGACGAGGACCACGCCGACGAGGCCGTCAGGAACCGCGTCGACCCGTCGCTGTACTGACCGGCCGCGGTGAATTGGACAGTGTGGCCAAAGCCGCTGGAACCAACCGCGACATTGGCGGGACTCACGGCCAGTGAGATCAGTACCGGTGTTGGCGCGCCAGGCGGCGTGACCGCGAACAATTGCCAGGCTCCGCCATCGGCAAACGGGGAACCGGAGAGCGGCGATAAAGCACCGCTGGCAGCATCGATGGCATAGCCCGAGATGTTACCCACACTTATGTTGCCAACGTACAGGAAGCGGGCGGACTGTTCCACGGCCACCCCTTGCGGCGAGTTGCCGGCCGGGAAAGGAGATCCGGGCACGGCGGTCAGGACGCCGCCCGTCACGGCGTCCAGGAGGAAGCCGGCGACACCGCCGAAGATCGCGCCGGTGGAGTCCCCCACATATAGGAAACGCCCGGTCGGATCGATCGCAAAGGGACCGACGGCGCTCGGATGCAGCCGGAACGGCGATCCGGCGACTAGCGTCAGCCCGCCGGTCGCGGCATCGAAATCGAATACCAGCAACTCCGAGGTGTTGGGCTGGCCCTGGGCGGCGGCGTGCACGTACAAGCGGGCGCCGTCCGGACTGGCCTCCAGGTTATAGACCTTGGGAATCGATACGGTTTTGAGCAGCGTCAATGCGCCGCTGCCCGGATCGATGCTCCAGACGCTGACCGCGTTCCCGGTGCTCGAGAAAAGATAGGGCGCATTGGGGTGGGCCGCCAGCGCCAGGGCTTCCGTCGACGCACCCGGGCCGGCCGGAGTGATGGCGCCCAGATTGGCGTCAATGGTGTACGCGGCGATGCCCTGGGTCTCGCCCAGGTACAGAAAACGCCCCGTGGAGTCCACGGCGGCAGAGACAGCGCCTTGGGCGGTGTGAAACGGCTCTCCCGGGACCTTGGACAATCCCCCGCTCGCCGGATTGACGCGGAATGCCTCCACCTGCTTGTAGTCGCCTTCGCAGATGTAAACAAACTCTCCGCCCGGAGTAAAGGCCGCCGGCTGGCTGGATTCGGTGTCCGTATAGAGCCCGATCTGCGACAGCTTGGCCAGTGCGCCGCCGATCGGGTCAATGGCCAGCGTCGTCACGTTATTGATATTGACCGCGTACAGGTACCGCGAAGTATCCTGCGCGCGAACGGCGGTAAGTGCGGCTAACAGAGTTCCAGCAAACCACGGAGCGAGACGCATCGCCTTGTCCCTCGATGGGTCAATTGTATACCGGGTCTCAGTACAGAACGCGGATTCCGCCGCGAAGGCGTACCGGTACCGGATATTCAAGCCGCGGGGGATCCAAGCGCCGGCGATCCTGATACAATTGCTGCAAGGTGGTGCAACCGCGCCGGGGCTGCCGGCGTCTCTCAGCAAGGGAAATGCAATGCGCTCACTTCCGAAATCCAGCCTGCTGATCGAATTTCAGCAGAACGGGGCGGGCCTGATCGCCGACCTGGCGATCCTGCTGCTGTTTGTGATCCTGCTGGCCGCGCACTAGGCGTCACGCTTTGTAGACGCGCCAGAAGACGTCCCGGAATTTCTGCATCTCCTGTTCCGTCCCGATGGTCACGCGCAGCATGTTGTCGAGCGGCGGAAACGGACGGCCTACCGCGACTCCCATAGGCGGCATCCTGGTAATGAACTCCCGCGCGTTGCGGCCCACGTCGATCATCATGAAATTGGCTTGTGACTCGATGTACGGCACCTGCCGCTGGCGCAGCCAGGCGCAGAGATCGCCGCGCACCCGCGAGTTGATGGCCCGCCGCTCCGGAACCAGCGTGTGCGATTCCGCGATGGCGGCCAACACCGCCCGCATGGCGATCACCGAGAGCACGTTGATGCGGAAGGGCCGCATGCGCTCGATCAGTCCGGGCGGGGCGCAGGCGAATCCGGCGCGCACACCCGCCATCCCGTAGATCTTCGAGAAGGTGCGCGCCACCACCACGTTCTTACCCTGGCGTACGAAAGGCATCGCCGATTCCAGCTCCGGGGACTCGCCGAAGTGGATGTAGGCTTCGTCGATCAGCAGCACCGTGCCGGACGGCAGGTTCTGCGCCAGCCACGATATCGAACCCTTGGGCGTGATCGAAGCCGTGGGATTATTCGGGTTGCAGAGATAGATCAGGCCGGCGTGCGACTGTTCGGCCGCCTCGGCGATCTTGTGGACGTCGGCCGCGTAGTCGGGCAGCAGCGGCACCGGAATGACGCGGTGGCCGAGCGCGCGCGCCGTTTCGGGCGGCCCTTCATAAGTCGGGTGCGCGATGACCATCGGGCGATCGGCCGCGGTGAAGGCGTCCACGGCCGCGTGCAGCACTTCGCTCGATCCGGATCCGGCCATGATGTTCTCGGCTTTGAGATCCTCGGTGGCGGCCAGCGCGGTGTAGAACTCCCGCAGCTCCTGGTAGTGGTATCTCCCGGACTGCGGCAGAATCTCGGCCATGGCCGACAATGACGATTTAGGCGGTCCCAGCGGGTTTTCGTTCGCGTTCAGCCAAACGATGTCCTTGGGCAGATTCCCCTGGATCACGGCCCGCTGCGCGTAAGCCATCTCGGGCAGCATTCTTCCCACGGCCATGGCGGCGCCGATACGGGCCGCAAAGCCTCTTCGAGTCAGCATCTGGCCTCCTTCGGGGAAGTATACCGTAACCCGCGGCCCGGAGAATTCCCCGTGGAGCCGGGGTGTAGCCTTTTGAGACCATTGTTCGTCGTTAACAGGTTTGAAGCTCATGACTATCCGACTATCCGCAGTGGCAATCCTACTGGCTTGGGGCGGGGCAGCCAACGCACAAATCGATGTTCCCACCGCCAACTACGACAACTACCGCACCAGCGAGAACCTGAACGAGGGCATTCTCAACACCAACAACGTGAATCCCGCGCAGTTCGGCAAGCTCTACAGCTACACAGTGGACGGCCAGGTTTACGCGCAGCCGCTCTACCTGCACGCTATGAACATGCCGGGAAAAGGCACGCGCAACGTGCTGTACGTGGCCACGATGCACAACAGCGTCTACGCCTTCGATGCCGACGCGGCCGCGGGAACTACGGCGCTGTGGCACGTCAACCTGGGTGTGGCGATCGATCCCAACAGCTACAGCGTGCCGGGGTTTGACCCATACGACGACATCCTGCACGAAGTCGGAATCCTGGGTACACCGGTGATCGACCGCGCCGGCAATACGATCTATGTGGTCGCCGACACCATAGTCGATGGCAACGATACCTTTGTACTGCACGCCCTGGATCTCACGGATGGCAGCGAGAAATTGAACGGTCCGGTGCCGATCGCGGCCAGCGTTTCGGGCACCGGTTGGGGCGGGTCGGGGGATGCCGTCGACGGCGTCCTGCCGCTGATCGCCTCCAGCCACCTGCAGCGGCCCGGACTCCTGCTGGCCAACGGCACGGTCTACATCGGGTTCGGATCCCACGGCGATTACGCGCCGTGGCACGGCTGGATCGTGGCCTACAATGCCTCCAACCTGCAGCAGACCGCGGTCTTCAATACCACGCCCTCCGCGGCCGGTTCCTCCATCTGGCAAGGCGGACGGGGCCTGGCGGCCGATACGGACGGCAGCGTATATTGTGCGACGGGCAACGGCAACTACGACGGCGTGCTGTCGTGGGGCGAGACCGTCCTGCGCCTGACGCCGGCGCTGGATGTGGCGGACTGGCTGACACCCGCGGAGTTCGCCCAGTGGACCGACGACGACCAGGATTTCGGTTCGAACGGCCCCATACTGATTCCCGGAACGAATCTCGTGGTGGCCGGCGGAAAGGCCGGTCTGGTGGTGGTTACCGATCGCACGAATATGGGTCATCAGGTGGACTCCGATGAAGGCGTCCTGCAAGCCTTTCTAGCCGTTCCCAATGGCGAGTTCGCGATCTTCAATTCGGCGCTGTGGAACCGTCCGGACGGGCCGGTTTACTACGTCTGGGGCGATGACCGGGTGCTGCGGGAGTTTCAAATGCAGAACGGCGTCTTCAATACCACGCCGCTGGCTACCAACACGGCAGCCTTGAACGTGCTGCCCTTCGCCGGCATGACCGTCACATCCAACAATTTCGTACCCGGCAGCGGCATCTTCTGGGCCACCACGCTCAGCTCGACGCCATTTCCGGGGCCGGGGGCCTTGCGCGCTTTCAACGCGCTGAACGTGAGCCAGGAATTGTGGGACAGCGACATGGTGGCGGATCGCGACGCGCTGGGGAACTTTACGAAGTTCGCTAACCCCACGGTAGTCAACGGGCGGGTATACGTGCCCACGGATTCCGGCCAGGTGGTGGTCTACGGCCTGCTGCCGGTGGCCGGGGTGCAGGCGGTGGTCAATGCCGCGAGCTTCAGCAGCGCGGCGGTGGCGCCCGGCGAACTGGTTACCTTGTTTGGCGTGGACATCGGACCCTCAACGCCCGCGAACCTGGTGGTGGACGCCACGGGAAAGGTAACTACCAGCCTGCAGGGCTACACGGTCACTTTCGACGGCGTGGCGGCGCCCCTGCTGTACGCGGCGCAGGGACAGATCAATGCCGTAGTGCCGTTCTCGGTGGCCGGCAAGTCGACGGTCCAGATGATCCTGACCAGAGCGGACACCACGCGTTTCACTGTTACGCTGCCGGTCAGCGCCGCTGCCCCCGCGATCTTCGCGCTGGATTCGTCGGGGCAGGGCGCCATTCTGAACGGCGACTATTCTGTCAATTCCGCATCGCGGCCCGCGGCCCGCGGGTCCGCGGTGGCCATCTATGCAACGGGCACGGGTGCGCTGAATCCCGCAGTGCCCGACGGTTTGGTTATCCCGTCGCATGACATGCCCTTGTCGGCGGCGCCCGTCAGCGTGACCATCGGCGGCCAGGCAGCCACGGTCAGTTATCAGGGCGCCGCTCCCGGATTTGTCGCCGGCGCCATGCAGATCAACGTGGTAGTGCCCGACAGCGTCACGCCGGGCAATGCGGTGCCGGTTACCATCAGCGCGGGAGGAATCCCGGGGCTGGGCACGGTCACGATGGCGGTCCGCTAACTGGACTTACTAAGTTAAACGCGCCGTTGGCGTAATCCAGCACATATGGATACTTGCGCGGATCGACCTGCACATGGTTCTCCCGCCAGACCGTCATGCGCTCGGCCTGGAGCTGCGGATCGCCGTACATCAGGCGAATCAGGAAATAGACGTCCCAGTCATGATATCCGTCGGCGTCGGTGAGCAGAAGGATGCGTGCCCCTTTGGCGGGCGCCGGTATCAGCGCGCGGATCTGCTGTTCATAACGCAGAAACCGGTGCTGCATGTTGTGCGCCGCCGCGGTGTGCTCGCCGATCACACGTCGCTGCCAACCTGACAGTTGGCGGGCGAGGACGGCCAGGATCAATATCTGTGCCGCGGCGCGTACCCAGGCGTATTTGCCGGTCGCCAGTTCGAGCAGCCAATCGCCTAGACCCGCCACATATACTGCCCAACCCACTGCGGGAACCAGATACGCGAAACCGCCGCGTCCGGGAATGAACGCCAAGGGCAGAATACCGGCCAGGATGAATCCCACCGACCAGATGAGACACCGCCGCCGGCTGACCGCCGCAACCACCGCCATGGCGACGATCAGCGCCACCATCTGCAGCGGCTTCAGATCCAGCCGATCGACGAACTCATGCAGATAAGACGACAGCGACCCGATGTAAGCTCCCAGCGAGTAATGCGGGCGGTAAGCCTCCACCTGCCACAGAGAGTCGGGTCCGTAGCGCTTGCCGATGATGAAGGCGAGATCGAAGATCGCGCCGATGGCGGCCAGGCGGCCCTCGCGGCGGATCCAGCGCCAAAGCCCGGCCGGTTTCCAATCCGCGGGCGGATGCCAGACTACCTCGTAGAGCGCCACCGCCACCGGCCATAAGACGGCGATCTCTTTGGAGTCGAGCGCCGCGGCGAAAAGGCAGAGAAGCAGCACGGTAGCGGCGGCGCCCGGCAGGCGTCCGGCCTGGCGTTGGCGGACATACCAGGCGAACGCGGCCCAGAAGAAAGCGTACGCCAGAACGTCGTAAATGGTGCCTGTCGATAAGTACGCATCCACGAATGCCGGGTGTATGCCCAGCACCAGCAGAGCCAACAGCGTTCCCCAACGCGATCCGGTGAGCCGGTACACCACGACTGCCAGCAGCGCGAAATCCAGGCACAGAAGAATAAACGAGGCGATGTGGAAGGGCAGCGGATGAAAACCCCAGATGGCGAAAATCACCCGGTAAAACAGGCCGCCGCCGGGGCGGTAATAGCTCGACCAGAAGCACAGGTTCGCCTTCAGCAGCGCCGGCCACGGCCGCGACCAGTAATAATGCAGGTTCATCAGATCGTCGTTGTCGAACCAGGAAGTGAGTCCGCCGCGAATCAGGTACGCAAACCAGGCGAACAACGCCAGCCCGGCGGTGTAAGCCGCGATTCTGCTGTATCTGGCCGGAATCATGAAGGACTATTCCACCACGAACGCATCCACGTCCACAAAGCGGCCGGAGCTGCGCGGGTTGCGATCCGGAAGCACGGTAATCACGGCCAAATGGGGGCGGCGTCCCAGGTCTCGCAGGATCACGCTCGATTGCCACTGGGTGACCGGCGAATACAGATCCACGGTGGCCTGGCGCACGCCATCGATAGTAATTCCGGCCATACCGCGGTTGGACGCCTTGGTGCAGACATAATTCAACACGTCGCCTTGAAAGGCGAAGCGCACCTCGGAGCCGGGCACGTCGGTGTAAGTCAGCGTGTGGGCGAAGGTCTGCGGCCAGACTTGGTCCTGTTCCCATCCGCCGCGGTAGGCAATGGCCGGGTCGAAGTCGTCGTAGTATCCCGGGGACACCAGGAGCGGTTGGCGGGGTCCGGGCGCGCGGCATCCTTTTTCCAGCCGGGCCAGGTAGAACGAGGTGGTCTGATACTCGGGCGTGCCGCAGTGCTGGATCAGATCGTCCAGCGCCCGCGGCTCGATACGCGCGCCGACGCCCGGCTTGGGCGCCGCTACATAATGTATGTTCCAACCGTCCAGGATGGCGGCTATCTCCTGCGGACTGTGCGCCGCGCGCAGCCGCCGGAACACGTTGAACTGATGCCACCCGGTCGAATATGCCTGCGCATCGAATGCCGCCAGCTCCGAACTGTTGGTCAGCAATATCGGATCGCCGGGGTGTTGGCGGTTCATGTATTGCCCGATCTCGCGCATGGGTGCGCAGCGGTGGATGTAGGCCTGGCGGGTGGCGGCGGAGAAGGGCGCCTGCTCGTAGAAGTCGCCGTGGCCGTAATTCGAGGACGGCAGATACCAGGCATTCAGAATTACGCAAGCTACGGCCGCGGTAACTAAGATGCGGCGCAAGTTACCCGGTGTGAGCCAGCCTAATAGGGCGGCTAGAGGAACCAGTAACAAGGGCATCGACGGGTATAAGTAGCGGGCGTTCGGCAGAAACCCGAGCACGATCGCAGCGCCTGCCAGCGACACCCAGGCGGCGCTGCGGGCCGGCCGCTTGCGGACGAAGAAGAGCGCCAGGAATCCAACCGGCGCCAGCAGCAGATCCTGAAAGCCCAGAGAGCCGGGCCGCCCTTCGTAGAATCGGCTGGAGAGAAACGTCAGATCGTAGAGCGTGTGCCAGGTCAACGGCTGCTTGAAGCGGTAGTCGTTGAAGCTAACGGTGCGATCCACCAGCGGCGAGGGGAACTTCTGATTGAGAAACGGGAACACCGGGTCGCCGGTCATGTGCCAGGCGATGAGGTAGGGCGGCAGAGCCGCGGCCAGCAGCAGGACGATCGCGATCGCGGCGGCCAAGGCCGGCCGCGGACTCAGCCCTTTCCGCGGGCGGTTGACTTCCGCGATCGCCACGGGCAGGGCCGCCGCCAGGTAGGCCAGTCCGCCGAGCTTCACCGAAAGCGCCGTACCGCCCAGGACGGCGGCGGCATACAAAAACGGCGATTCGGCGGTGTCTCCGTAGCGCCAGATGGCCAGTACGCTTCCCAGCACCATGGCCGCCAGCAGGTTCTCCACCATGAGCGATCCGGTCACCAACTGGACCAGAGACGTACTGGCGAACAGCGCCAGGATCAGGAAGGCGACGGCGGGAGTCACGAAGCGGCGCGCCACCTGGTATAGCATGGCCTCCAGGAGCAGCAGCATGGCGAAGTTCAGCAGCCGCGCCGCGAACTCGCCGCCCAGCAGGTAGACGATGGTGTAACACCAGTCGGCGCCCATGGGCATCACGGACCAGAAGATACGATCCGGCGTGTAAGTCATCAGATGATGCAGTGCGATGTTATGCGGGATGGCCAGGTGCATGGCCAGCGCGTCGGCGCCGGACTCGGGCTGAAACACGATCAGCCAGTGCATTCCCAGGACGAATGCCAGCAGCGCGCACGCCACTACCTGGGTTCGCGGCGCCGCGACGGTCAGCGCGCGCCCCCACTGGAGCAGGCGGCGCCCCACGCCGCGCAGGTCCAGCAGGATGGGGATGGCCAGCGCCGCGGCATACGCCGCCGGATAATTCACCGGCAGCCGCGCCGCGAAGTTCATCAGAAAGATATACACCGCCATGCCCAGCAGCGTGCCGCAGAGTTGCGCATCCGGGGAGGCGTCCTGCCGGCGGCGCATCAGGATCAGCCCCAGGGCGCAGGACGAAATCAGGAGAGCGGCCGGCGCCAGTAGCGCCGCGGGCCCGAGGGCGATGCCGGTGGCGGCGAGCGTCACGGCGATCACTAACGGCGCGAAGGCCCTCGGCGCCAGCCACACCAGGACCGCGCTGCAGCCGCCGACCATCCAGGTGTAATGCCACAACCGGCGCCGCCCGACGGGCGTCCAACCGTTGTCAGGCAGCCATCCGGTGGCGCGAAAGCCATGAATCGTGATGCCCAGCAGCGCCAGCGCGGCGGCGCCCAAAACCACTTGCGGGACCCACTTGGGCAGCCGCTCGGCCCACGATAGCCGGGCGGGTTGCGCGCCTTCCACCGGGGGGCTCTTGCCGAAAATGAAATCGCGCTGAATGGCGAAGTTGGCGAAGAAGAGCAAGGTCTCCACAAACAGCTTGGCCGCCAGCGCCTGGATGTGAAAACGCGAGTTCAGAAACTGGATGCCCAGGTACGACGCCGATCCGCTCAGGCACACCAGCAGGAGATACTTGGGCAGAGCCGAAGCGTGCCGCAATCGGGAGAAGAAGACTGCCCGCCGCACCATCGAGTAGTTGAATGCCACCGACACCACGCGTCCGATCACCTGCGAGAGGGCCAGGTTGCCCAGCCGGCGATAGGCCAGGTAGAAGAGCAGGGAGTCGAGCGCCGCGCTCAGCAGTGACACCGAGCTGAAGCGCAGCAGCACGAAATAGATCTTCATCGAGTCGATCAGCGGGTTGAAATGCGAGGTGCGGTTGCCCGGCTCGTAGATCGTCCGGATGGGGATCTCTTCGATGTGCAGGGCCTGCTGCCGCACGGCGATGAGCATGTCGAGCTCGAAGTCGTAGCCATTGGCTTCCGCGCGCATGAGTTGCGGCAGCAAGGCGGCGGGAATGCCGCGCAGTCCGGTCTGTGTATCCGAGACGTTCTGGCCCACCAGGGCGCGCATCACGGCCCGCGTCAGGACATTGCCGAAGCGGCTGCGCAGCGGAACGTCCGCCGAAAACGTGCGGGTGCCCAGCACCAGCCGGTCCGGTTGCGCCGCCAGCTTCGCGGCCACTCGCTCCACATCCTCGGCATGGTGCTGCCCGTCGGCGTCCGCGGTGATGACGCCCTGCAGATCGGGAAACTCGCAGAGGGCGTAATTGAAACCCGACTTGAGGGCCGCGCCTTTGCCCAGGTTGACCGCATGCCGCACCAGCCGTACCTTGGGAAATGCCGCGGCGCGGCGGAAGATCTCGCGATACGCCGGGCCGCTGCCGTCATCCACCACCACGATGGCCGGTATCTGCCTGTCGGAAAGGTCCGCCAGAAGCTGCAGCAGCCGCTCATCGGGGCGATAGGCTGGTATGATCGCGGCGAAGCGGACCGCGCCGTGTGCGTCGTTCACGTAACTACTAGGTTATCGCCGAATGGCCGCGCCTTGCGCGCTTGCGGGCGCTCTTACACCCACGAATGCTAACCTGAAAGAACCATGCGGGTCGGGTTGCTTCTGGTAGTGTGCGCGGCGGCGCATGCGCAGGTCGATACCGGCGAGTTACGCCTGGATGTGCGCGATCCCGCCGGCCTGGCTTTGCCCGCTTCCGGAACCCTGGCGAGCGAGGTATCCCAGACCCGCCGGACTTTCCAGACCGACGTCCAGGGCCGCTTCGTCTTCCAGCATCTGCCCTTGGGCTTGTACCGCGTAACCGCCGCGCACAGCGGTTTCACCTCGTCTTCGAACCTGGTGGAGATTCGCTCCTCCGTGCCGGTGGAGCTGCATGTGGTGCTGAAAATTCAGCCCGCCTCCACGGCTGTAGTGGTCACCGACGCGGCCACTTTGCTCGATCCGCACAGTACCGGCGTGACCTATGGCGTCGGCGCGGGACAGATTCACGAAGAACAGTCCGCCATCCCCGGCCGCGGCTTGATGGACCTGGTGAATCGGCAGCCGGGATGGCTGTTTGAAGGCAATGGCGTCCTGCATCCGCGCGGCTCGGAGAATCAAACGCTGTTCGTGCTGGACGGGGTGCCCATGGAAGAAAACCGCGCGCCGGGTTTCGCGCCGGATATGGAGACCGGTCCGGTGGAGTCCATGAGCGTATTGACCGGCGATTACCCCGCCGAATACGGCCGCAAGCTGGGCGGCGTGGTGGAAGTGACCACCAGCCGCGACGTGCAACCCGGCTGGCACGGATCGGCGCAGGCCGAGGGCGGCAGTTTCGGCGAAGCCACCGGGTTCCTTTCGGCGGTCTACGGATGGAAGCGAAGCGCGGTCACGGTCAGCGCGTCGGGCGATCATAGCGACCATTACCTGGATCCGCCGGCGCTCGGAAACTACACCAACACCGGAACGCTGGACGGCGCGGCCGCGATCTACGATCAGGATCTATCGAATGCCGACCGCATCCACTTGTCGGTCCAGCGCACGCAGGCAGCCTTCGAGGTACCGAACGAGAACCTGCAGGAAGCCGCGGGCCAGCGCCAGGATCGCACCACGCGCGAGGACCTGGGCCAGGCCGCCTGGACGCACGAGTTTTCGCCGCAGCTTCTGCTCAGCATGCGCGCATCGGTGGAAGATCTGTCCGCCAACCTGCGGTCGAATCTGCTGGCGACGCCTGTCATCGCCGCGCAGCAACGCGGTTTCCGGCGCGGCTATTTCAACAGCACCATGGCCCTGCACGAGGGCCGGCATGACCTGAAGGCCGGCGCGGATGCCTTCTATTCGCCGGTGACCGAGGCCTTGCAGTACCAGATTACCGACGCCTCGTATTTCGACGACGGGACGCCTCTGCATTTCAATTTCTTCGATCGCCGCCTGGACCGCGAGCAGGCCGCCTTCGCCCAGGATGCGGTGCGCCTGGGCAACCTGACCCTGAGCGCCGGCCTGCGCTTCGATCGCTACTCGCTGGCGGTGAACGATCAGGCGGTCAGCCCGCGGCTGGGCGCCGCCTGGTATTGGCCCAAGGCGGGGATGGTGCTGCGTTTCTCCTACGACCGGGTGTTCATCACGCCGGCCATGGAGAACCTGTTGCTGGCCAGCTCGCCCGCAGTGGACACCATCAATCCCCTGGTGTTGCGGATTCCGTTGCGGCCCTCGCGCGGCAACTATTTCGAGACCGGTTTCAGCAAAGCGCTGTCCGGCGCCGCGCGGCTGGACGCCAGCTTCTATCGCCGCACCTTCGTCAACTACGCCGACGACGATGTTTTCCTCAATACCGGAATCAGCTTTCCCATCGCCTTCGCCAGCGCGTGGATCCGCGGCGTGGATGTCAAACTGTCGCTGCCGCACTGGGGCCGTTTTGCGGGATTCCTGAGTTATTCGAACATGATCGGCATCGCGCAATTGCCGGTGGCCGGCGGCCTGTTCCTGGGCGACGATGCGTCCGGGGTAGTGGGAGTCACCGGCGCTTTCCCGATTTCGCAGGACCAGCGCAACACGGCGCGGGCCCGCCTCCGCTACCAGGTTCATCCGCGGCTGTGGGTGGCCGCGGTGGCTGGATATGGCAGCGGTCTGCCGGTGGAAATCAGCGGCGATGCGGATCTGGCCGCGCTCGCAGCGCAATACGGCCGGCAGATCATCGACCGGGTGAATTTCAGCGCCGGGCGTGTGCGTCCCAATTTCTCCCTGGACGCCAGCACCGGCGCCGAGCTGTGGCGGCGCGAGAAACGCACGCTGCGTCTCGAGGCAACAATTGAAAACCTGACCGGCCGTTTGAACGTCATTAACTTTGCCGGCCTGTTCTCCGGCACCGCTGTCGCCGCTCCGCGCAGCGGCAGCGCGCGTCTCGAGTACGACTTCTGATGAGTCTTCTTCGGCGGATCCGATTTACGCGGCCGGTTCTGGTTGCGGTTTTGGCGGCTGCGTGGCCGGCGGCGCACGCGGCCGACCCGCGGGAATTGTGGGACGCCGCCGTCAAGGCTAAAGGCGGGCGCGATCGTCTGCACGCCGTGCGCTCTCTGGCGGTCTACATGAAACCCGCCCCTGTGAACCTGGCGGGTCCGCTGGCCACCTGGCTCTGCGTATTCCCGGACCGCTACTTTGAATACGATGGCCGCGGCAGCGGCGAGTATCCTTACTTGTCCAAAACGGGCGGCGGTATGGCCGGGAACCCGCGCGCGATCGTGGTGGACGGCGCCGCGGGCCGCGTCGCCATAGACGCCAACGGCACGCCGCGCGCCGCCTGGCCGATCACCGGAATGGAACGCACCCGGCTGACGACGAACCAGTTGATCTTTCTGCTGGAGAGCGCCTGGCTGCAGCCGCATCCGCAGTCGGTCAAGGGCCGCACCCTGACCGTGGATGCGGACGGAATCGCCTATCGCATTTCGCTCAATAGCGCCGGCCTGCCGGAACGGGTGAAGTCCCGGGACGGCGGCGACTATCGTCTGGAACGCTATCGCGAGGTACAAGGCATACAACTGCCGGCGCGCATCGCCTGGGCCAGCGGCCTGCGCCAGTGGACCTGGGACGTTGACTACGATCTGGATGCCCCTTACAATCCGGCGTTTTTCACGCGCATGCCGGACCTGGCCAACGGTCCCGAGCCGTGGAGGCAGCGATGAGGCGCGCCGTGCTTTTCTTGCTGCCGGCCCTGCTGCCGGCTATGCTGGCGGCCCAAGGCGCGGCCCAGGATCAAGCCACCTTCTCCACGGGCATAAAAGTCGTCAGCGTGTTCGCCACCGTACGCGATAAACGCGGGGGCTTCGTCCGCGATCTGACGAAAGACGATTTCTCGGTATCCGAAAACGGGCGTCCGCAAACCATTCGCTACTTCTCGCGGGATACCGATCTGCCCCTGACGCTGGGACTGATGATCGACACCAGCTTGAGCCAGCGGCGGGTCATGGACGCCGAGCGCATCGCCTGCCATCGCTTCCTGGACGAGGTGGTACGCGAGAAGAAAGACCAGGTTTTCGTCATGCAGTTCGATCTGTCGCCGATCCTGCGCCAGGGCCTGACTTCATCGCTCCGCACCCTGTACGACGCGCTGCAGCGGGTGGACACACCTTCCACCTACGATCTGATGAGCCAGACCGGCGGCGGCACCATGCTCTACGACGCCCTGGTGAAAGCCTCCCACGAGATCATGAGGGATCAACCCGGCGAGCGCAAGGCCTTGATCGTGCTGTCGGACGGCGTGGACACCGGCAGCGAGGCCACGCGGACGGAGGCCATCGAGGCCGCGCAGCGCTCCGGGACGCTGATCTATACCATCGACTTCTCGGACGCCACATACTACGGCGGCTTCGGCGGCGGGAATGGCCGGGGCGTATTGGTGAGCCTGGCGCGCGATACCGGCGGCGGCTTCTTCGAAGTCACCAGGAAGCAAAGCCTCGACGACATTTTCCAGCAGCTTCAGGAAGAGCTCCGCAGCCAATACGACATCGGCTATGTATCGGACCAGCCGGTGGATGTTTCGGAGTTCCGCAAGATACAGCTCACCACCGATCGAAAAGGGGTGGTGGTGCAGGCCCGCAATCGCTACTGGGCGCAGCGGTAGCCGGCGCCGCTCTATGCCGACCCCGCGGCCTGCGTCCGGCCCGAGAGTTGCGCGAAGATCTCCCGGTAGAAGGAAGGATGCGACTGCCACGTCTGGGCCGTCACCATGCGTCCGTCGCGTACGGTCTGGTCGCTCACGTAGCGGGCGCCGGCCTGCTCCGCTTCCCAGCGGACGTGTTCGTAGCACGTCACGCGCTTGCCCTTGGTCAACCCCGCGGCGGCCAGCACCTGGATGCCGTGACAGATGGCGAAGATCCATTTCTGCCGGCCGTCGAATTCCCGGACGATCTCCAACACCCGCGCATTATTCCGCAGGTACTCCGGCGCCCGGCCGCCCAGGATCAGTACCGCGGCGTAGTCGCCGGTGTTGACTTCGTCGAAGGTGAGATCCGCCTCCAGCCCGTAGCCGGGACGCTCGACATAGGTATCCCAGCCGGGCTCGAAATCGTGCATCACCAGGTGCAGCCGCCGCCGCGAGGGCGCCGCCACCGCCGCTTCCCAGCCCTCTTCCTGAAACCGGTGCACCGCGTACAGCGCCTCGTACGATTCGCCACCGTCGCCCGTAATTACGAGAATCTTCGGCATGGTCCCACTTTAACCGATTCGCGGCCGCGCTACTGCGGCAGCTACTTCGGCGACCAGGCGCGAAAATGTCCACTCACGTGGAGCAGAGAGAGCAGGTACAGCATCCCGTCGTAGTAGCGGTACGGTCCGGACGGGATGGGGCTATTCCATAACGCCAGCACAAAGTCTTTGGCGCGCGGATTGGCCGCCGCCAGGCTAGCGGCTGCATTGGTCGCGATCAGGCCCGTGGAATGCGACCCCGCGAGTTGCTCGCCGGCCAGCGTATAAAGATTGCCGTAGGTGTCCATACCCTTGGCGGCGAAGAATGCCTGTATGCGGTCGCTCAACTGGCGTTCGCGGGGGTCCTTGGCCCACCACGCCCAGTCCACGGACCAGTTCATGGCCGTACGCCATGCGTCGTAGCGGAAGTCAGCCGTGCCGCGGTTCCACTTGGCGCTGTGCGGCGTGCCGTCGAAATTGGCATAGTCCGGAGCCAGGCCGGTAGCCGGATTGGTGGCCTTCTGGAAGAAGTCGCGGCTGGCCGCGGCCGCCTCGGCCCAGAAGGTACGATCGGCCGCCGGTCCCCACCGCGACCACAATTCGTAGAAGGCCGGCAGATGATAGGACGGGTCGGTGAAGTTGTTGAGGTCCAGGCCGGGCACGAACCGCACCATCTTGTGCGTTTCGTCGAACGTGTTGCCGCACGCGTACGGCCCTTGCCGGATGCGGCCCCGGATCACCTCGCGGTGAAGCATGTCCGTCAGCAGGCGGTCGGCTTCCGCGCGATAGTTATAAATCCCGGCGCCGTTGCCCCAGCGGCCCGCGGCGAAATAGAGCGCCATGGTGTAATACTCTTCGCCATCCGGGGCGGGAGTCTCGGAGTTCGGTGTGCCGTTCGTCTTCACCGACCAGGAAAAGAAGCCGCGCGACGGGTGGTCCGCGGCGGCGTGATACATGTACGTCTTCGACCAGTTCCACAGCGCGTTGAACTCGGCCTTCTTGCCCATCTGGACCGCGATCGTCATGCCGTACGACATGCCCTCCGTGCGCACATCGTGATTCGCCACGTCGGTGACGTAAGCCAGCGGGCCGTTGGCGTTGCGCCCGGCGGCATAATAAACCGCCTGCGATCCGGGATCGCCGTGAAAAAGCTGCCGGAAGGCGGCGTCCAGCTTCCGGTTCACGGCTTTTTCCGGAATGCCGGCTTCCACAAACAGGTCCCGATAGCAGCCGGTGGCGACGGCTCCTGCCGTGGCATTGGCCGGACAGCCGTGGTATGCACCGGCCGCCAGGGGAAGCGCGGAGAGGATCAGCGGACAGAATCGCAAACGGCGTACCATGGCTGCGCCTACGTGCCGGAAGGCGGCTGCGTGACGCTCAGCACGTTGCCGTCCGGATCTTTGAACCAGGCCACGCGCGATCCTCCGTGCACGGCGGCCACTCCCGGACCGCTGGGCGAGGTCCAGATGCCGCGCGGGCTCTGGTCTTTCATCCACGGAAAGTGTTCAAACTGGATGCCGGCGGATTCGAGCGCCGTCACGGCCGCTTCGATATCCGGCACCTCCCATCCCAGGACCGTGAACTTCGGCGGCGTCCAGTCCGGCACCGGCGTCACCCGCAGCGTGGTTCCGTTGGCGTCGAAGATCATGGCGAACTGGTCCTCGCCCAGGAGTTCGAGGCCCAGCGTGTCGCGATAGAACGTTCGGGCGGCGTCGCGGTCGCGCACCGCGAGAAACGCCACCAGTTTATGTGTATTCACCATAGAGTACTCTCCAGTTCTGCCATCGTCTGCCGGCCCGATCGGACCGCCATCGACGTCCTTCCATTATGCCAGCGGAGCAGAAGCGCGCCTTGCTGTCTGCTATTTTATAGTTTCACACTCTTATGACCACTATCGTACGCATTACAGGCCGTGAAGTTCTGGATTCGCGTGGCAACCCCACGGTGGAAGCGGATGTTCATCTGGCGGGCGGCAGCATGGGACGGGCGGCTGTGCCCTCCGGCGCCTCCACGGGAGAGCACGAAGCCGTGGAACTGCGGGATGGCGACAAATCCCGTTATTTGGGCAAGGGTACCCAAAAAGCCGTCAGTCACATTAACGGCGAAATCGCCGAATGCCTGCGCGGCAAGGATGCCGCGCGCCAGGCGGAGATCGACGCCCGCATGATCGAGCTGGATGGCACCGAAAACAAGGGCCGTCTGGGCGCCAACGCGATCCTGGCCGTTTCCATGGCCGCCGCGCGCGCGTCTGCCGCGGCGCAGGGCACGCCCCTGTACCGCTACCTGGGCGGCGCCGGCGCTCGCCTGCTCCCGGTGCCGATGATGAATGTGCTCAATGGCGGCGCGCACGCGGACAATTCCGTGGATGTGCAGGAGTTCATGATCTCGCCGTTCGGCGCCACCAAATTCTCCGAGGCGCTGCGCATGGGGGTGGAGGTTTTTCACACGCTCAAGGGCGTCCTGAAGAAGCGCGGCTACTCGACGGCGGTAGGCGATGAAGGCGGCTTCGCTCCCAATCTGAAATCCAATGTGGAAGCGCTGGAAGTGCTGCTGGAAGCCATCCAGAAGGCCGGGTACAAGGCTGGCGAGCAGGTGGGCATCTGCCTCGATCCGGCGGCCAGCGAATTCTATATCGACGGCAAGTACGTCTTCAAAAAGTCCGACAAGAGCCAGCGGACGTCCGCACAGATGGTCGAATTCTGGGCCGACTGGGTGCGCCAGTATCCCGCCATCATCTCGCTCGAGGATGGCATGTCCGAAGAGGATTGGGACGGCTGGGAGGCGCTCACCAGCGCGCTCGGCGGCAAGATACAGCTTGTGGCCGACGATATCTTCGTCACCAACCCCGCCATATTCAAGCGCGGCATCGATCGCGGCATCGCCAATTCGATTCTGATCAAGCTGAACCAGATCGGATCCGTCACCGAGACGCTGGAAGCCATGCACCTGGCGGCCGTCTCGAATTACACGGCTGTCGTGTCGCATCGCTCCGGCGAAACGGAGGACCCGTTCATCGCCGATTTCGTGGTGGCCACCAACGCCGGCCAGATCAAGACCGGATCGGCCAGCCGCACCGACCGTATCGCGAAGTACAACCAGTTGCTGCGTATCGAAGAGGACCTGGGCAGCGCGGCGGTCTTCGCCGGCCGCCAGGCTTATCGCCGCTAGGAGCGCGCCATGTACAAAGTCGTCTTGCTGCGTCACGGCGAAAGCGATTGGAACAGGGAGAACCGTTTCACGGGCTGGACCGACGTGGATCTCTCCGAGAAAGGGCGGCAGGAGGCCAAGGAGGCGGGCGTCACCTTGAAGTCCGCGGGTTTCGCCTTCGACGTGGCTTATACCTCGGTTCTGAAGCGCGCCATCCGCACCTTGTGGTTGGCCCTCGACGAGCTCGACCAGATGTGGATTCCGGTGTACCGCTCGTGGCGGCTGAACGAACGGCACTATGGCGCGCTGCAGGGGCTGAATAAGTCGGAGACAGCGGCTAAGTTCGGCGAAGCGCAGGTGAAGATCTGGCGGCGGAGTTACGACGTGCCGCCGCCCGCGCTGACTCCGGACGACGAGCGCTTTCCGGGCCGGGATCCCCGGTACCAGGACCTGAGCGCCGCCGATCTGCCGCTCACCGAGTGTCTGAAAGATACGGTGGCGCGCTTTCTGCCGTACTGGCACGACACCATTGCGCCGGCGGTGCGGGAGGGCCGGCGGGTTCTGATTGCGGCCCACGGCAACAGCCTGCGGGCGCTGGTGAAGTACCTCGACAACGTCTCCGACGAGGCCATCGTCGGGCTGAATATCCCCACCGGGATCCCGTTGGTCTACGAGCTGGACGGCGATCTGAAGCCGCTCGGCAGTTACTACCTCGGCGATCAGGAAAAAGTGAAGGCGGCCATGGAGGCGGTGGCCGCGCAGGGCAAGAAGAAGTAACTCCTTTCGGGATCGAGTCGGAGGCGCGCCCTGGCGCGCCTTTGCTATGCTGATTCTTAGCATGATCTTCCGCCTGTGCGCCTGCGCGTGAAGTGTGCTTCGAAGGAGTTTCCATGCAGTCTCGCCGTATTTTCATCGGCAAGGTGGCCAGCGGTCTGGCGGGCGCCATCGCCGCGCCGAACATGCTCTCCGCCAACGACCGCATTCGCCTGGGCATCATCGGCGCGGGCGACCGCGGCACGCAGATCATGCGCGAGGCGCTGGCCTGTCCCAACACCGAGTTTGCCGGGATCGCCGATATCTACACGCGCCGCCTGGACGACGCGCGCGCCGTCGCGCCGGAGGCCAAGGCCTACCTGGATTACCGCCACCTGCTGGACGACAAATCCATCGACGCGGTTCTGATCGCCACGCCGCAGCATCTGCACTGCGAGCATTTCGTGGCCGCGCTGGATGCCGGCAAGCACGTATACCAGGAAAAAACCATGGCGTTCAGCGTGGATCACGCCAAGCGCATGCGTGCCGCGTACCAGCGCGCCGGGCGGCGGACCGTGCAGATCGGGCACCAGGCCTGTTCCTCGGGCCAGGTCACCGACGCCGTCAATTTCCTGCAGACCGGCAATGTCGGCAAGATCACCGCGATCCACGCGCACATGTATCGCAACACGCCGCACGGCAAGCCCCAATGGTCGCGACCGGTCTTCCCGGATATGACGCCGGAGAACATCATCTGGAAGGCGTTCCTGGGCGAGGCGCCCGCGCACGAATTCGACCCCAATCGCTACATCAACTGGCGCTTCTTCTGGGATTATTCCGGCGGCAACGTCTACGAGAACATGTGCCATCAACTGGCCTTCTGGTACAAGGTGCTGGGCCTGAAGGTCGCGCACACGGCCAACATGGCGGGCGGCCTCTACCTGTGGAAGGACGGGCGCGAAGTACCCGATACCATGAACGTCACCCTGGAACACGGCGAGGAGATCCTGTTTTCGTGGGACTCGGGATTCGGCAACAACCAGTTGGGCAGTACGGAGGACGTGCTGGGCACCGACGGCACGATTTCCAAGAGCCAGCAGATCCGCTACCTGCCGCAGAAGGTGAACCGGCCGGACGGCGCCGAGATGATGGGGTCGACGCGCAGCGCGCCCAATGCCCACATGCGCAACTTCCTGGACGCGATCCGCGGCGGTCAGGAACCGAACTGCCCGTTCGAGTTGGGCTACCGTGTCTCCATCGCGTGCCGCATGGCCGTCGAAAGCTTCCGGCGCCAGCGTCCCGTGCATTGGGATGCTGCCCGGGAAGAGATCGTCTAGCGCCCCCCATGGATTTCGAATACACGCCGGAACAGATCCAACTGCGCAAGTCCGTGCGCGAGTTCGCCGAGGCGGAAATCCTGCCGCACGTGATGGAATGGGACGAAGAGCAGATCTTCCCCATGGACGTCATCCGTAAGCTGGGCAAACTCGGCTACATGGGTTCGATTTTCCCCGAGGACCTGGGCGGCGCGGGGCTGGGCTACATCGAGTACAGCATCATTATCGAAGAGCTGTCGCGCGTGGACGGCTCGGTGGGCATCATCGTGGCGGCGCACACCTCGTTGTGCAGCAATCACATTTTTAAGATGGGCACCGACGAACAGCGGCGGCGCTACATGCCGCGCCTGGCGTCCGGCGAATGGATCGGCTGCTGGTCGCTGACCGAGCCGGAGGCCGGCTCCGACGCCGCCGGCACACGTACCAAGGCTGCGCTCGAAAACGGCTGCTGGGTGCTCGACGGCGCCAAGACGTTCACCACCAACGCGCACTATGCCAACGTGTGCGTGGCCATGGCGGTGACCGACCGCACCGCGGCGCAGCACGGCATCTCGGCGTTCATCGTGGAGCAGGGCACTGCCGGCTTTCGCCCCGGCCGGAAAGAGAACAAGCTGGGGTTGCGCGCCAGCGCCACCGGCGAAGTGATCTTCGAGAACTGCCGCATCCCGCCCACCCAACTGCTGGGCAAGCGCGGCGAAGGCTTCGTGGACAGCCTGAAAGTGCTCGACGGCGGGCGTGTCTCCATCGCCGCGCTGTCCATCGGGATGGCGCAGGGGGCCTACGACGCCGCGCTGCGCTACTCCAAGCTGCGCCGCCAGTTCAGCCGGCCGATCTCCGAGTTTCAAGCCATACAGTACAAGCTGGTGGATATGGCCACCGATCTGGATGCTGCGCGCCTGCTCAACTATCGCGCCGCCTGGATGCTGGATCACGGCCGCCGCGTCACCCGGGAATCCGCCATGGCGAAGCTGTTTGCTTCCGAGGCCGCGGTTCGCATCGCCAACGAGGCCGTGCAGATTCACGGCGGCTACGGCTTCATCAAGGATTATCCGGTGGAGAAATTCTATCGCGACGTGAAGCTGTGTACCATCGGCGAAGGCACCAGCGAGATTCAGCGCCTGGTGATCGCGCGGCAACTTCTGAAAAGCTGATGACCGACTGGGCGCGCAAGATTGCGGAAGGCGACGCGCGCGCGCTGGCCCGCGCCGCCACGGGGATCGAGAATCGCGATCCGCGGGCGCTGGCCGTCCTGGACGAATTGCGCCCGCGGGCCGGCCGCGCCATCCTTGCCGGGATCACCGGCGCGCCCGGCGCCGGTAAGAGCACCCTGGTGGACGCGATGGCCCGTGAGATCCGGAGGCAGGGCCGCACCGCCGGCATCATCGCCGTGGACCCCACCAGCCGGCGCACCGGCGGCGCCATCCTGGGCGACCGCATACGCATGCTGGATCATCACAGCGATCCGGGCGTCTTCATACGCTCCATGGCCACCCGCGGCACGTCCGGGGGGCTGGCCGCTGCCACCCGCGACATGGCCACGCTGCTGGATGCCGCGGGCAAGGACTACGTTCTCATCGAAACCGTGGGCGTCGGCCAGGACGAAGTGGAAATCGCCGGCGTCGCGCAAATCACGGTCGTGGTACTGGTGCCCGGCATGGGCGACGGCGTGCAGGCCCTCAAAGCCGGCATCATGGAGATCGCGGACATTTTCGCGATCAACAAGTCCGACCAGCAGGGAGCGGCCCAAACCGAGCGCGAGATTCAAGGCATGTTGAGCCTGGTGCCCGGCGAGTCCCAACCGAAGATCATCCGGACCATCGCTACGGATGGCACCGGAGTGAGTGCCCTGGTCCAGGCGCTAAGCGTTCCTACACGTTCCAAGGAGTTGACCATTTGACAGCAGAAATCGGAATCATCGGCGGCAGCGGCCTGTACGCCATGCCGGGCTTCGACGCGCAGGAGGAGGCGGTCGTCGAGACGCCCTTCGGCGCGCCCTCGGATAACTTTGTGCTGGGCAAACTTGCCGGCCGTCGCGTCGCATTTCTCGCGCGCCACGGCCGCGGCCACCGCATATCGCCCTCGGAGCTGAATTTCCGCGCCAATATCTACGCCATGAAATCGCTGGGCGTCGCGCGCATCCTCTCTCTCAGCGCCGTGGGTTCGCTCAAAGAGGAGCACAAGCCGCTCGATTTTGTGATCCCGGACCAGTTTGTGGACCGCACCCGCGGGCGGATCTCCTCGTTTTTCGGCGAGGGCCTGGTGGCCCACGTCGGCTTCGCCGATCCCATTTGCCCGCAGCTTTCCGGCGTCGTCGCGAAAGCCTGCGCCGAGGCCGGCGTGGCGGCCCGGCAGGGCGGCACCTATCTCTGCATGGAAGGCCCGGCCTTCTCCACCCGCGCCGAATCGAACCTGTACCGCAGTTGGGGCATGGACGTGATCGGCATGACCAACCTGCAGGAAGCCAAACTGGCGCGCGAGGCCGAGATCTGCTACGTAACCATCGCCATGGTCACCGATTACGATTGCTGGCATCCGGATCACGACGCCGTGACCGTCGCCGACATCATCGCCAACCTGACGAAGAACGCCGAACATGCCTGCCAGGTAGTGGCCGCCGCCGTGGCCCACATGCCCGCGGCGCGTACCTGCAAGTGCGGATCGTCGCTGGCGCATGCCATCATCACCGACCGCAAACTGGTGCCCGAAGCCACCCGGCGCAAACTGGATCTGATCGTTGGCAAGTACTTCCTGTAACGAGCGGGCCCGGCAACTGCTGGGATGCTGCCTGCGCGGCGGCCCGTGGCCGCGCGAACTGCTCCACGCCCTCACCGCTGACGAGTGCGCCGATGCGTTTTTCCGGGTGGTGGTCGAGGGTCTGGCGGATCGCTTCGAGCCGGCGTTGTGCGACACGTACGCCGAACTGTTTGCCGAAGCCATGGCGCCCGGCGCGGGCGATCCGCTGGTCGCGCGCTATAAACGCGTGCGGGCGCCCCGGCTGATCGCCGGCGATCCGCGCAACATCTTCGTGCTCTCGCGCGTGACCCTGGGGGCGGACGTCGCCGTCACCAGCGTCCTCCTGGATGCCGCCAAGAAGCGCTTCCCGGACGCGGCCATTTACCTGGCCGGTCCGCGGAAGAATTGGGAGTTGTTCGCCGCCGATCCGCGCATCCTGCACCCGCCGGTCGATTACCGCCGCGGCCCGCTGCGCCAGAGGCTGGCGGCCGGTGCGGAATTGCGCGAAGTTCTCAACCGGCCTCACAGCATCGTGCTCGATCCCGATTCGCGCCTCACGCAACTGGGTCTGCTGCCGGTTTGCGCGGAGGAGCGCTATTACTTCTTCGAAAGCCGCGCTTTTGGCGGCAGCAGCGACGATCCCTTGCCCGCGCTCGCCAGCCGCTGGGCGGCGGAGACGTTGGGGATCGCGGGCGCGAAGCCGTACATCGCGGTTCCGCCGGCGGCGGTTCCGGAGTCCACCATCGCGGTGAGTCTGGGCGTCGGCGAGAATCCCGCCAAGCGCATCCGAGATCCCTTTGAGACGGAGCTGATCAAGCTGCTGGCCGCTACCGGAGCGCCGCTGTGGATCGACGTGGGCGCGGGCGGAGAAGAAGCCGAACGCGTCGAGCGGGCCATCGCGGCCTCCGCTGCCCGGGTGGAAATATGGCGTGGATCCTTCGCGGGATTCGCGGCCATCATCGCCGGCAGCCGGCTGTATGTGGGCTACGATTCCGCCGGACAGCACGTGGCCGCGGCTTGCGGCGTACCGCTGATCAGCATTTTCGCCGGGTTCCCCTGTGAGCGCATGTTCCAGCGCTGGCGCCCGGCCGGGCAGGTGATTCGCGTCGACGATCCGGAACCGGCGGCGGTGCTGGCCCGTGTGCGGGAGCGGCTGTCTACAGTCTTTCGATCACGGTAGCATTGGCCATGCCGCCGCCTTCGCACATCGTCTGCAACCCGTAGCGTCCCCCCGACCGCTGCAGCTCGTGCACCAGCGTGGTCATCAGGCGCGCGCCGCTGGCGCCCAGCGGATGTCCCAGCGCCACCGCGCCGCCGTTCACGTTGACCCGCGCCAGATCCGCGCCGGTTTCACGCTGCCATGCCAGCGGCACGCAGGCGAAGGCTTCGTTGACTTCGAAGCAGTGGATGTCCGCGATCCGCAACCCCGCTCGCGCCAGGACCTTGCGCGTGGCCGGTATGGGAGCCGTCAGCATGATCACCGGATCGTCGCCCGCCAGGGCGAAGGCCGCGAAGCGCGCCACCGGCCGCATCCCGAGCCGCTCGGCCGCGGCGCGTTCCATGATCAGCAAGGCCGCCGCGCCGTCGCTGATCTGCGACGAATTCGCGGCGGTAATCACGCCGTCGGATTTGAACGCCGGTTTTAGGGTGGCCATCTTCTCCAGGCTGGAATCCGTCCGGATGCCCTCGTCGCGGGTCATTTCGCCGACCGGAACGATCTCGTTGCAGAACCGGCCTTCATTCGTGGCCCGCGCCGCGCGCTGATGGCTCTCCAGCCCGAACGCGTCCAGCTCCGCGCGGCTGATCTGCCAGCGCTCGGCGATCATTTCCGCGCCGATGCCCTGGTGAAAACTGGCGTTGTGATAGCGCCGCATCACCGCCGGGCCGAAAGGCTTGCCGGGGCCGGCGCCGTTCGATCCCATGGGCACCCGGGTCATGGATTCCACGCCGCAGGCTATGGCGATCTCGTAGCTGCCCGCCAGCACGCCCTGGGCGGCGAAGTGGGCCGCCTGCTGACTCGAGCCGCATTGCCGGTCGACGGTGGTCGCGGGTACGGATTCCGGGAAGCCGGCCGCCAGCACCGCATTGCGCGCCACGTTGAAGGCCTGCTCGCCCGCCTGTCCCACGCATCCGGCAATTACATCGTCAATTAACTCCGGATCCAGCCGATTCCGGCGCACCAGGGCGCTCAGCACGTGGCCGAGCAGGTCCGCCGGATGCCAGTCCTTGAGGGCGCCGTCCCGTTTTCCCACCGGCGTCCGCACCGCATCCACGATGACAGCTTCACGCATGTTGAGGATGATAGCAGAACGGCCGGCCTTGCAGCCGGTCGGATCAGGGAGCTGGCCGGTGACGCGGCTTGGCCGCCGGTTTGGCCGGAGGCGGTGGCGCGGGATTCCAGAAAGCGGGATCCTGTGCGGCGAATTCTTTCGAAACGTAGCTCATGCGCGGCGCCATGGAGAAGAGCAGGCTCTCCGTGGATTGCACCGCGTCCGCCACCAGGCTCTCGAAGTGCTGCCGGTTGCGTTCGCCCATCGCCTGGCGGGCGGCCGCCGAGCGCGCCGGGCCTTCGTCCATGCGCGCCAGCGATTCCATCGGCTCGAACAGGAAGTAGGTTCCGGAAGGCGCGCCCGAAATCACCTGGTAAGTCAGCACCGCCTGATCGGAGTTGGACAATTGGTCTCCGGAGATCAGCATCTTGGCGGCCTGCGCCAGGTCCGCTTCATGGCCGTACTTGATGCGGAGCAGGGTCACTTCCATGTACCGGCACTTGGGCAGGCCGGCCATGGCGTCGGCGGCGCGATAGCTGAGCTCGCCGCGGAACACGGCCAGCAAGTTGCGCGAGCCGGTGCGCAGTTCCCCGTCAGCCGCCGCGGCCGCCTCCAAATCGCCGGACACGGACGACTTGGCGACCTCGGCGCGGGCCTTCTCCACGGCGGCAAAGGAGTCGTAGGGAATGAGGAACCATGCCTCGGTGGGTCCCGTTTCGGCGGTCATACCGAGGTAGTGACTGGACAGGTTCCCTTTCTCGAAAGCGCGGACCCAGGCCTGTTCGGACTTCTCATGCGCGGATTCGCGCCCTTCCTTGATCTGCTCCCGGGCGATCGTCAGAACCTTGGGTACGGCGGCTTCGTCCGGCGTTTGCCCCGCTAACGGAACCAGCGCGCATGCACCTCCCAACAGCAGCGCGGCTCGCAAAACGTGCGTCTTCATACATCACCTCAGCGCTATGTTACAAGACGGCGGTACAAAGCGGCAAAGGTTTCCAGGGAGATTTGTTCGGCGCGCATACTACCTTCCGGCCAATCGTCGATGGCGGCGCCGTAGCGGACCGACAGGTTGTTGCGCAGCGTTTTCCGCTTGTGGCGAAAGCCCAGGGACACGAAACGCAGAAACTCTTCCCGGTCGCCGATCCCCAGTTCGGAGGCGCGATCGTGGGGCGCCAGTTGCAGCACCGCGGAATCCACCTTGGGCGGGGGATGGAATGCCGCCGGCTTCACTTCGAAGAGCAATCGAACATCGCAGGCGAGTTGCAGGGCGACGCTGATATAGCCGTATTCCCGGTGGCCGGGCGAGGCGGCGATCCGTTCCGCCACTTCTTTCTGCACCAGAAAGACGCCGCGCCGCAACCGCGGACCGAGCGCCGCCGCGCGTTCCACGATGGCGGTCGCCGCATAGTAGGGCAGATTGCCGGCGATTACCGCCGCTCCCCATTGCGCCAGGTCCATCGCCAGGGCGTCGCCCTCGACCACTTGCAGGCCGGGATGCGGTGCCAGATGTTGGGCCAGCCGGGGATCCAGCTCCACCGCGATCACGCGGTCCGCGCGGGCCAGCAGGCGGGTGGTGAGAGCGCCGCGGCCCGGACCGATTTCGACTACCAGGGGTTCCCGCTCGGGACAGGCCGCGCGCGCGATGCGCTCCAGAATCGAACCGCGAATCAGGAAATGCTGCCCCAGTCTCTGGCGGCTCACCGTCAGCCGCGGACCGTGTAAAGCACGCGGCGGAAAGAGACCAGCAGTTTGCCGTTGGTAGGCTGTCCGAACCAGGTGGCAGGGGTGAAGCGCGAGAAAAAGATCAGCTTGTCGAGGTCGGCTTGCATCTCGGGGCTGACCTGGCCGCGCTCGACGGTATAATTTGTGGCTTGGCCTTTGGCGTCAATATATAACTGCACGACCGGCGCATCGTCGCCCAGGCCGAACGGCGCCACTTCGACCAGGGTCGCGGCAGTGTAGAGCACCGTCGGAACGTCGTTGCGCACCGCTGGCCGGAACCCCAGCACCGGTACGATGATGCCGAACAGCAGCAGGGCCGACAAGAGTCCACCCGCGAAAGGCAGCGCCAGCGGACGCATCAGGTTGTCCACAGCTAATTTGCCGGTGGCGATCCAGGAATGCAGGGCCAGCGGCAGCGTCCGGGTCGCGGCGGCGCGGGATCGCTCGCGGGAAGCGGTAACTTGCAGTTGCGTGCACAGGCGCTCCGGCACCGGCACTACCGGCAGAGCCTTGAGCGTGGTGCGCATTTCGGAAAGCTCCGCCAAATGCGCGGCGCACTCCCGGCACACCGCCAGGTGGTCCGTCACACGAGTACGCTCCGCTTCGGACATCTCCTGATCGAGGAATCCGTCTACGGAATTTCGCAGCGTTTGGCAACTCATACAGTCTACTCGGCCGTTTTCGGCATCAGCCGCAGCGCGGGCTGCGACTGCAACTTCTTTTGCAACTCCTGGCGCAGAGCCTCGCGGCCCCGCAGAATTCGCGACTTCACCGTGCCTAGAGAGATCTGCAGGATCTCAGCCACCTCCTCGTAGCTCAAATCGGTGATATCGCGCAGGATCACCGCCGCCCGGAAGGTCGGGTTGATGCGAGCCAATGCCGCGGTGATCAGTTCCTGCCTTTCCTGATCGAAGACGTAATCGTACGGCGATTGCCCGGACGCGGCCAGCGATTCGGCGGGATTTCTGGAATCGTCGTCGTGATCCTCGATGCCCACTTCCCGCTGCCGGTGCCGGAAAAACCAGCGCCGCTGGTTGTGGGCTTCGTTGATGGTGATGCGGAAAATCCAGGTTTTGAGGCTGCTCTGGCCGCGAAAGTGTCCGATGTTGCGGAACACCTTCAGGAAAACCTCCTGTACCACGTCGGAGGCGTCCGCAGGATCGTTGAGAAGCCGCAGCGCCAGATTGTAGACGGGCTGCTGGAAGCGCAGGAGGAGTGTCTCGTAGGCCTGCTCGGAACCCTCGCGCAAAGCGCGGGCTAAAACCAGATCGCCGGAATCCGCCGCGATCTCCGCCGTCTTCTGCGAGTTCAATTCCAGCACCAGGGTAGCCATAGGGCGACCTGCAACCATTATAGACACCGGCGGAGGTTCTGGAGTTCCCGCGTCGATTTTTTGAGGGAGTCCGCGCTATTCTCAGGCGTGGGAGGGGAATGTGCTCCGCTCACCCATCTTGGCGGCGATGCAGCTCAGCACCCGGGCCATCTCCTGCAGGGCGCGGCGCGATTGGCTGGCGGATGCGCGGCGCGTCAAACGCGACCAGACCGCCATCATCTTGTAGTCCAGGATCAGCAGGTATTGCTCCAGCGGGTCCAGCCCCAGCCCGGCGGCGTGATCCAGAAGGTAGAGAAGCAACCGGTAATCCTTGTCCAGCGCCAGTTGCAGCGGACCGAGATCCGGAGATTCCCGCAAGGCTTCGCGCGTGCCGGCGAGGCTCAACTGCTGCAAAATCGGACCGGCTTTACCGTTTTGCTCCTGGGCCAGCAGCAGGAGCACGGTATAGCGGAACCAATAAGCGAACAATCCGCCGGAGAATGCCAAAATCAGGGCCGTTTCAAACATGAAACTCGCACCGGAACGTACTAACCAATCCAGGGTTCAATCATAACACCCACTGTCCGTAGGTGCAATAACTTTTGATAAGATTTCTAGTACGCCTGTTACTAAAGAAATCAACCCCGGGAACCAGCCCGTACCATGCCCGGTAAATTGAAGAAACTAAAGGGATAGAGTTTTGAGGTATTGCCGGAAGGGACCCCCCAGATCGTGCCGGCGCAGGGCGAATTCCACGGTGGCTTTCAGAAAACCGAGCTTATCCCCGGCATCGTAGCGCGTACCTTCGAACCGGTACGCATAGATAGGACGGCTACGTAATAGATGGCGCAAAGCGTCGGTTAATTGAATCTCTGAACCGGATCCCGGCTCGATCGCCAGCAGAGATTGAAAGATCTCCGGGATCAACACGTAGCGCCCGATGATGGCCAGGTTGGAAGGCGCTTCGGAGGGCTTGGGCTTCTCCACCAGGTTGCGTACCCGGTAAACCCTGTCCCGGCAGCCGTTGTGCGAAATGGGCTCGGCGTCAATGGCTCCGTAGGACGAGATATTCTCCGGCGCCACCTCCATCACCGCCACCACCGGCGAGCAGAAGAATTCGTAAACATCCAGCATTTGCCGGAGGCAAGGCGTTTCGGCATCGATCACGTCATCGGCCAGGACCACGGCGAAAGGCTCCTCGCCCACCAGCTCCATGGCGCGCAGGACCGCGTGCCCCAAGCCGAGCGCTTCCTTTTGCCGCACGTAAGACACGTTGATCATGTCCGACACGCTGCGCACGATAGAGAGCAAATCGCGCTTGCCGCGGGTTTCCAGCAGGTTCTCCAATTCGAAGCTGACGTCGAAGTGATCTTCGATGGCGGTCTTGCCGCGGCCGGTAACGATGATGATGTTCTGAATGCCGGAATGCATGGCCTCTTCGACGCCATACTGGATAAGCGGCTTATCGACCAACGGCAGCATTTCCTTCGGCTGGGCTTTCGTGGCCGGGAGAAAGCGCGTGCCGAGGCCCGCGGCGGGGAAAACGGCTTTGCGGACTTTGGAGGCCATCACTTACAGTTTGCGGGCAAGCGCGCGGAATCGCAACTGCCAAATGGATAGCGAAGTCCCGGGCACCAGCGGCTAGTCCCCCTACACTGTTCGGTTAACCGGACCTTGTCACTTCGGTGTTCGGTGGGGGCGCGGGTTGCCATGCGTTTCGAGTCCCTGGTCGCATCCGGTCCTTTCACGGTTTCCTGCCGGTCTCGGCCCCGAACAACTCGCTCGCCGCCGCAGCCGGGGCAGCCGGGGCGGATTCCCGCAACAGAGCGTACCCGCTGGTGCCCGACATAACATCGAGCATCGCGTGCAGCAGGATGCCGGGCAGGATGGACTGGGTGAGCAGGGCGATACCCTGCAGCACAAGACCCGCCAGCGTGGGCCGCACCACATCCTTGCCCTGGTAGGCGTGCGCGGCGCCGAACATAATCACGCTGATCGCCGCCGCCCAGCCTAACCCGACCCAGCGCTGCAGTGCCCACACGAGAAAACCGCGGTAGAGCAGCTCTTCGCAGATGCCGGCCGTGACGCTCAGGCCGACAAACCAGCGGTACTCGGCCGTGGTGCGCGGAACCAGAGCCAGCAGGTGTCCCGAACGCTGCCGCAGTGCCGCCCGTTTCTCCGCGCTCAGGCGCGCCAGGGCCCGCGTCTGGGAGAGCCACAGGGCCGCAACGGCCAGGACGGCCAGGGTGCTGGCGAGCAGGCGCCAGCCGCCCGGCGGAAGAAGCCACAGCGCAGTCCAGGGCCGGGCCAGCACCCACCAGCGCGCGGCAACAAAAATGGCGGCCAGCCATAACCAGGCCATGAGGATGCGGTACACGCGGGTGCGGGCGCCGGCATCGCCGCCGCCGGCTTTGCGCAGCAGGTAAGGCCAGAGCACAAAATAGTCCAGAAAGGCGCCGGCAACGAACACGACGGCGGCGAAGACCAGATCGGTGGCATTGGGCATGTTCGGATTCCCTCCCATATTCACTAGATAGTGAATATTCATAATATTATGAATAATGATAAGCTGTCTACTGGAAATAATTCAGCCCGGAATGAAGGCAAAGCCTCGGATCATGAAAAAAGGGTCGGTAGTTTCCGGCCGGAGCCCGTCTGGCAGTCTCGACCAGCTGCGCGCGCTCGCCCATCCGCTGCGCCTGCGCATGTTGGAACTGTTCGCGGAGGGGCCGCGGACGACCAAGCAAGTCGCCCAGCAGCTCGGCGAGCCGCCCACAAAGCTCTATCATCACGCCAACGCGCTGGAACGTGTCGGCCTGCTGACACTCGCGAAAACCCGGCAGAACCGGGGGGCCACCGAGAAATGGTATGAGGCGGCCAGCAACACCATCTCGGGACGTCAGCCGTCCCGATCCCGACCCATGCAGCAGGCCATCAGCGGGCTGGCCACAGTGGCCCTCGAACAGGCTCGGCGCGAGGTCCAGCTGGCTCTGCCCAGACCTCGTGGCGGCCGCCCGCTGGTCGTGCGCATCACCACGACTGCCAACCAGCGCCGGATCGCCCAAATCCGCAAACGATTACTTCAGGTCCTGCAGGAACTGTCCGATCAGAAGGGCAAGGCCAAGCGAGCCGGCGGGCGAGACGCGAAACGTTGGACGCTTACGATCGCCTTCGTGCCGGCGGAGTCCGGGGAACCCGCGTCCTGAACCCGTACCGGAGCTAGCCCAGGCGCAGGTGCACCATGGACATCACCCGCAGGGTGTCGGACATGAACATGCCCCAGCGCTTCTTTGGCTCCACGGCCAGCTTGAGCTTGCGGAACATCGGATACTCCGCGCGCACAACGATCCGCCGGTCCCAGGATTCCAGGAGCTGGGCCCGCTCAAGGCTCCATTTGAGGAAGGCGCTATCGTCCATGCCGCCGGCGGTGATCACCTTTTTGTTGGCGGTGCGGAGGCCGAAAGCGGAGCAGGCGTCGAAGATGAGCTGGCAGCCCGGGAAGGCGTCCGCCAGGGTGAGGAGAAATGCGCGGACCTGGTCTTCGGTGAAGTAGTAAAGCACGCCGGCCGCCGCCAGGAAAACGGCATCCTCGACTTTCAATTGATGCAGCCATTCGTAGTCGAACAGGGAGCTGGCCAGGAACTGGCGGCGGCCGGTCTCCGGAATGAAGCGGCGCCGCAGGGCGATCACGTCCGGCAGATCCAGGTCGTACCAGTGGACGCGGCCGTTGTCGATGCGTTCGAAAGTGGTGTCCATGCCGCAGCCGAGATTCACCACGGTGGCCTGCGGATGGTATTCCAGGAATTCCCGCAGCGTGCGGTCGATGTGCAGGCTGCGGGCGATCCAGCAGAGCTGGCTGATGGGGCTGGTGTTCCGCGCGATGGTGGAGAAGTCATAGCCGATCTCCGCCATGATGCGCACGGCGGTTTCATCCACCAGCAGCGGGTGGGAGGACCGCGTTTCGACGGCGCGTCCCCACAATGGCAGAAGCAGCGTCTTCTGGACGCTGCCTAATTCAAGCGTGCCGGCATCGGGCATCCAAACAGACCTCTGAGTCCGATTCTAGCAACTCGCCGGCCGGGCACGCGCCGGATTCGCTGCCGCGGAATCGCGGCATAATGAAGATTCATGTCATCGCTGACTGCGGATCTGGCGGGCCCGGAGGCGATCGCCAAATACGAGCCGGTCATCGGCCTGGAGGTGCACGTCCAACTGGCCACCGCGACCAAGATATTCTGCGCCTGTCCCACCAGTTTCGGCGCGCAACCCAACAGCAACGTCTGCCCGGTGTGCCTGGGCCTGCCCGGCGCGCTGCCGGTGCTCAACGCCGCGGCCGTGCGGCTGGCCATCAAGGCGGCCCTGGCGTTGAACTGCCGCGTGCGGCCGGTTTCGCGATTCGCGCGCAAAAATTACTTCTATCCGGACCTGCCCAAGGGCTACCAGATCTCGCAATACGAGGAGCCGCTGGCCGAGCACGGCTGGCTCGAAATAACCGTGGACGGCGCGCCCAGGCGTATCGGCATCACCCGCGTACACATGGAGGACGATGCCGGCAAGAGCATCCACGACGGGTTCCGCGACTCCGACCGCTACAGCTACGTGGATTTGAACCGCTCCGGGACGCCGCTGATCGAAATCGTCACCGAGCCGGATATGCGCGGATCGCAGGAGGCTTACGATTTTCTGACCGAGCTGAAGCGGACCATGGAGTTTCTGAACGTCTCCACCTGCGACATGGAGAAGGGGCATTTGCGCTGCGATGCCAATGTGTCGGTCCGGCTCAAGGGCGCGGAGCATTTGGGCACCAAGGCCGAAGTGAAGAACCTGAATTCGTTCCGATTCCTGAAGCTGGCGCTGGATCACGAGATCGCGCGCCAGGTGGGTATCCTGGAGAGCGGCGGCAAGATCCAGCAGGAGACCCGGTTGTTCAATCCGGAAACGGGCGAGACGGCGGGGATGCGCAGCAAGGAACACGCGCACGATTACCGCTATTTTCCGGAGCCGGACCTGGCGCCCTTGCGCATCTCGCGCCAGATGCTGGAGGAGATTGGCGCGGACATGCCGGAACTTCCGGCGGCCAAACGCAAGCGATTCCAGGCGCTCTGGGCACTGAGCGAATATGACGCCAACGTGCTGACCGCCAGCCGGGCCATCGCCGCGTATTTCGAGAAGACCGCCGCGCGGGCGGGCGATCCCAAGCTGGCGGCCAACTGGGTGATGGGCGATCTGATGGGCGCGCTCAACGCGGAAGGAAAGGGAATTGCGGAGTCCCCGGTGACCGCCGAGAATCTGGGCGAGCTGGTGGCGCTCATCCGCGATGGCACGATCTCCGGCAAGATCGCCAAGGAAGTCTTCGCCAAGATGTTCGCCGGCGGCGAGGCGGCTCCGGCGATCATCGAGCGGGAAGGACTGAAACAGATCAGCGACAGCGGCGCCATCGAGAAGCTGATCGATACGGTGCTGGATCAGAACCCCAAACAGGTGGAGCAATACAAGAGCGGCAAGACCACGGTGCTGGGATTCCTGGTGGGGCAGGTGATGAAAGCCTCGCGCGGGCAGGCCAATCCCGGCGCTGTAAACGAGATGTTGCGCAAGAGGCTGAACTCATGATCAAAGAAGGCGACAAAGCCCCCGATATCCGGCTGGAGACCGATGCCGGCCAGCCGTTCGATCTGAAGGATATGCGAGGCCGGAAAGTGGTCCTGTTCTTCTATCCCAAAGCCAGCACGCCCGGCTGCACGGTGGAGGCCTGCGAGTTTCGCGACACTTTCAAGAAATTCGAGAAGAAGGGCGTCGCGGTGCTGGGTATTTCCAAAGATACGCCCAAAGCCCAAACCAATTTCAAGCAGAAACAGAAATTGCCGTTCACGTTGCTGTGCGATGTGGACCACCAGGCCGTGCAGGATTACGGCGTGTGGAAAGAAAAGAACATGTACGGCAAGAAGGTGATGGGCATCGAGCGGACCACCTTCGTCATCGACGAACAGGGGAAGATCCAGAAGATCTTCGCCAGGGTGAAGCCCGAAGGCCACGCCGAGCAGGTTCTGGCGGCATTGTAGCCGGGCGCGGCCGGCTACCAAAGGTGATAATAGCCGTCGCGTTGTGCGAGATCCACCGGCAGGCCGAACAGTCCGGCTAACGCCGCGGCGGTCAGCACGTCCTGTTTGTTTCCGTCCGCGACGATGGCGCCCGCCCGCATCAGGATCACCCGGTCGATCTCCGGGATGATATCGGCCAGGTGATGCGTAACCAGGATGATCCCGATGCCCGCCCGCGCCAGCTTGCGCATCAGCTCCCGCAGTTCGTGCTGTGCGGCGACGTCCAGGCTGTTGCTGGGTTCGTCGAGCACCAGGGCGCGCGGATCGTGCACCAGGGCCCGCGCCAGCAGTACGCGGCGCGCTTCGCCGGAGGACATCTCGTTCACGTCCCGTTCCGCCAGGTGCGGGATCTCCAACAGCTCCAGAATCTCCGCGCTCTTGCGTTCGATTTCGGCTGTGATCCGATGGTACGGCTGCACCCCCACGCTGCCGAAGAACCCGGAGAGCACGGCTTCCCGGCCGGTGATTTCGCGCGTGCAGAGCGTCATCCAATCGTTCGAGACCACGCCCAGCAGCGGCCGCAGATCGAATATGTTCCAGCGCTCCTGCCCGAAGAGGGCCATGCGCGAGCCGGGGCGGACCAGCGGGTAACATTCGCGCATGATGGTCTTGATCAGGGTGGACTTGCCGCATCCGTTCGGACCCAGAATGGCCACGTGTTCGCCCACCCCCACGCGCAGGCTGATATCGTGCAGCACGATCTTATCGCCGCGCATCACCGATACGCGTTCCAGTTCGATCAGAGCGGGATAGTCGGAGGCCACGGGTCAGCCCATCGTATAACGGTGCAAGCGCGATTTGCGCCGCCATGCTGGAGATGATAGCCTCGGCTGGAGATGAGGCCGGAAGACTATCGCGAGCGCGTGGTGGATGTCGCGCCGTGGCAGGTGCGGCTCAGTTCGTTCAGGCTCGGCGATACCTACCGCTGCCAGGCCGACAATGTCGCGCCGGGCGCGAACCTGGCGCGCACCACCGGCGCCACGCGCGAAGAAGCCGAGCAGAAGGCGCTGGAGCGCGCGCGCCAACTTTTGGCCCGCACGGTGCGCCACCCGGTCTGAGCCTCCCGCCGCCGGCCCACAACGTCTGCGCAAAATGATAGCCTCGTGTACGGCCATGTCCAAACGTCGTTGGTGCCGGTGCACCGTCTTGGCCGCCATAACATTCGCCGGGCTGCCGCGCGCCGCCGTGGCGGCGGACCCGATCGATGCGTACGTGACGGCCGAGATGAAACGGGAGCACATCCCCGGACTCTCGCTCGGTATCTATCGGCGCGGCGAAATCGTCAAAGCCCAGGGATACGGGTTGGCCAACCTGGAGCTTGACGTACCCGTGAAGCCGGAAACGATCTTCCAATCGGGCTCGGTCGGGAAGCAGTTCGCCGCCACCGCCATCATGATGCTGGTGGAAGAAGGCAAGATCGATCTGGAAGACAGCGTGACCAGGTATTTCGACCGCGCGCCGGACATCTGGAAACCGGTCAAGGTCAAGAACCTGCTGTCGCACACCTCCGGCATCGCCGAGTACGAGACCTCCGCCCGCACCAAGCCCGGCGGGCCGTTTTATCTGCGGCAGGATCTGACCGAGGACCAGCTCTTCGACCGGATTGCGGCCATGCCAATGGACTTCCAGCCCGGCGAACGATGGCGTTACACCAATACCAATTACGTGATCCTGGGCATGCTGATCCGCCGCCTCACCGGCAAATTTTACGGCGATTACCTGGCCGAGCGCATCTTCCGCCCGCTGGGGATGAACGCCACCCGCATCATCAGCGAGCGGGATATCGTTCCGAATCGCTCGGCCGGGTATGAGTGGGTCAAAGGCGAACTCAAGAACCAGGAGTGGGTCTCGCCTACCTTCAATTCGACGGCCGACGGCGCCATGTATTTCAACGTGCCGGATCTGGCCAAATGGGACGCGGCACTGTACACCGAGAAACTGGTGAAGAAGTCTTCGCTCGACCGCATGTGGACTGTGTTCGCGCTCAATGACGGCAAGCCCAATCCGGGTCACTATGGCTTTGCCTGGACCATCACCGCGCAAAACGGGCACCGGCTGATCGAGCACGGGGGCGCCTGGCAGGGATTCACTACGTACATCGGGCGCTTTGTGGACGACGGCTTGACCGTAGTGGTGCTGACGAACCTGGACTCGGGACACGCGCGTCCCGGAAAGATCGGACACGCAGTAGCGGGGCTGTACAATACGTCGCTGGCCGTGCCGGAGGCCCGGCCCATTCCGGATACCGAGCCGGAGCGGACGGCCTTCGTGCGTGCCCTGCTCGGGAAAATTGCCGGCGGCGTGGCCGATCCGCAGGCATTCACCCCCGAAGCCCGCGCCTTCTTCTTCCCGGACCGGATCCAGGAAGCCGCGAGCCTATTAAAAGAACAGGGACCGGCCACCGCGTTCGACCTGATGGAGCGGAACGATTCCGGCGACGAACCCATACGGACTTACCGGCTCAAGTCCGCGCAGGGCAGCGTTTCGATCACGGTACGTTTCGCCAAAGACGGCAAGATCGCCGGCCTGAGATTGGCACCCGAATAACACTGACCCATGAATCACACACACGGTAATCATTACGATCTCACCGCCCTGGCGCGGCAGGAGATGATCGACGAAGGATTCGTGCCGGACTTTCCGCCGGATGCGGAGCGCCAGGCCGCCGCTCTGCGTTCGCACCCGGCGCAGGCTCCCGCCGATGGGGCCGTGCGGGATCTGCGCGCGTTGCTGTGGTCGTCCATCGACAACGATACCTCGCGCGATCTCGACCAGATCGAGGTGGCCGAGCGCCTGGACCACGGCGCCATCCGCATCCGCGTGGGAATCGCCGATGTGGATGGCGACGTAGCCAAGGGGTCGCCGATCGATGCGCACGCCGCGGCGAACTGCACCACGGTGTACACGGGCGTGAAGAACTTCTCCATGCTGCCGGACGACCTGTCCACCGATCTGACGTCGCTCAACGAACACGCCGACCGGCTGTCGGTGGTCGTCGAAGTGACAGTGGCCGCGGATGGCTCCGTGCAGGACGGCACGGCGTACCGGGCCGTTACGCGCAATGCTGCGCAACTGGCCTACAGTTCGGTGGGGCCGTGGCTCGAAGGGCACGGCGAGCCGCCGGAAAAAGTGGCCGCGTCCCCGGACCTGCGGGATCAGCTTCGTCTGCAGGATGAAGCCGCCCAGAAGCTGCGCGAGATGCGCCACCGCCTGGGCGCGCTCGACCTGGACCGCGCCGAAACGGAGGCCGTGGTCTCGGACGGCCATGTGACCGGCATCCGGCCGCGGCATCGCAACCGCGCCTCGCAGTTGATCGAAGATTTCATGATCGCCGCCAACGGCGTCATTGCCCGGCTGCTGCACGACAAGAGTGTTCCCTCGATCCGCCGGGTGGTGAAAACGCCGGAGCGCTGGGACCGCATTGTCGAGCTGGCCGCGCGCGCGGGCGGCCGGCTGCCCGCCGATCCGGATTCGGGGGCGCTCAACCGTTTTCTGATCGCGCGCCGCGCCGCGGATCCGCTGCATTACGCCGACCTGTCGCTGGCCGTAGTCAAGCTGATGGGACCGGGCGAATATGTCCTGGAACGGCCCGGCGGCGAGCAGATCGGCCATTTTGCGCTGGCGGTCCACGATTACACGCATTCGACCGCGCCCAATCGGCGCTTTGCGGATCTGGTTACGCAGAGGCTCGTAAAAGCAGTGCTGGCCAGTCAGGGTACGCCGTACGGCGACGCGGAACTGGATTCGGTGGCCCGCCGCTGCACCGAGCGGGAGGATGCCGCGCGCAAGGTGGAACGGGCTATGTCCAAGCGCATTGCGGCCGTCGCCATGCGCGATCGGATCGGCGAAGTCTTCCCCGCGGTAGTGACGGGAGTCGTGCCTAAAGGCACCTTCGTACGCCTGGTATCGCCGCCCGTGGAAGGGCGCCTGATGCGCGGCGAGCACGGGCTGGACGTCGGCGACCAGGTCCGGGTCCGGCTGCTGAATACCGATCCGGGTCGCGGATTTATCGACTTCGGGCGGGCGTGAGCGCTGCTGCGAGCAGCGTTCCTTCTTCCCGCGCTTGGCGTCTGGCGGCGCGCTCGGGCCCCGGAAACGGTGCCGTGGCCGGCCCCCGCCGTCATAGCCGCATCTGCCGCCAGCCAGTTAACCCTCAGTTGGCGCCCACCGGCGGCTGGCCCTCGACTACGGCCGCGCGCGCGCTCTGCAGGTACTCCGCGAACGTCCCCTCCAGGATCGCCCGCCGGATCTCCCGCATGATGTCCAGGTACCGCCTGACGTTGTGCAGCGTGGCGAGCATCGCGTACAGGATCTCGCCGGCCTGAAACAGGTGGCGCAGATAGGCGCGGGAGAAGTTCGCGCAGGTATAGCAGGTGCACGCCGGATCGAGCGGACCGGCATCGTCGCGATAACGCGCCTGCTTGATGCGGACGGCGCCTTGAGAGGTGAAAAGGCAGCCGTTGCGGGCGTTGCGGGAGGGCAGCACACAATCCATCATGTCCACTCCGCGCGCCACGTACTCGGGCAGTTCTTCGGGCATGCCGACGCCCATGGCGTAGCGCGGGCGGCCGCGCGGCAGCAGCGCTTCGGTGGCCTCCACCATCTCCAGGCTGAGCGGCCGCGGCTCGCCGACCGACAGGCCGCCGATGGCGTAGCCATCCGCGTCCAGGTCCACCAGCGCGGCGGCGCACTCCCGCCGCAGGTCGGCGAACATGGAACCCTGCACGATGGGAAACAGAGCGTGGCGGGTGGCCAGTTGCGGACGGCGCCGGTGGAAATGCGCGCAGGCGGCGTGCGCCCAACGTACCGTGCGCTGCATGGACGCACGCGCATACTCGTGGCTCACCGGATACTCGGGGCACTCGTCCAGAACCATCATGATGTCGCTGGCGAAAGCCAGTTGCGTGTCCACGGTGGATTCGGGCGTGAAGGTGTGGGTATCGCCGTTGAGATGCGATTGGAACACCACGCCATCGTCGGTGATCTTGCGCAGGCCGCTCAGGCTGAAGACCTGGAATCCGCCGGAATCGGTGAGGATGGCGCGCGGCCAGGACATGAAACGGTGCAGGCCGCCCTGGGAGCGAATCAGGTCCGGGCCGGGGCGCAAATAAAGATGATAGGTATTGGCCAGCAGGATGCGCGCGTCGAGCTCTCCGGCCAGGTCGCGGGGGGCCAGTCCTTTGACCGTGGCCTGTGTGCCGACGGGCATGAAGACGGGGGTTTCGACGATGCCGTGCGGCGTATGCAGCAGGCCGGCGCGCGCCCGTGTGACGGGGCACTCGGCCTGGGCTTCGAAGAGGAATTTCTCGGGCAACGTTCAGTGTACACCCGTGGGCCGGGCCGCTCGCCCCCATGATATGATGCCGCCATGCGAAACATGATCTCCCGAAGAGGCTTCCTCGAAGCCAGCGCTATCGGCCTGGGCGTGGCCGGATGGCTGCGCGCCAATCCCCTGGGCTACCCGATCGGCTGCCAGGCCTGGCCGGTGCGCCAGACCATCGGCAAAGATCTGGAAGGCACCCTGCACGAATTGGCCGGCTGGGGATTCGCGCGGATCGAGATGTGCTCGCCGCCGGGCTACACCTCCATGGGCTTTGGCCCGTTGGCGCAGTTGGCGCCCACGGCGTTGCGCGACAGGATCCAGGCGGCCGGCCTCGGTTGTGAGAGCTGCCACTTCGGATTCACCGAGCTGCGCGACCATTTCGACGAGCGGCTGGCCTGGGCCCAGGGCATGGGCCTGAAACAGATGATCATCTCCACGTTCTGGCTGCCCAAGGACGCCAAAATGGCGGACTGGATGAAAGCCGTGGATGAAGCCAACAAGCTGGGCGAGCGCGCCCAGAAAGGCGGCATGCAGCTCGGCTTCCACAATCACGATTTCGAGTTCCAGAAGATCGACGGCGAGCTGATCTACGACAAGCTCCTGTCGGAGTTCGATCCCAAGCTGGTCAAGATGCAGTTCCAGGTCAGCGTAATCAAATCCGGCTATAAGGCGGCGGATTACTTCGAGAAGTATCCGGGGCGGTTCATTTCCATCCACCTGCAGGACTGGTCGCCGGAGAAGAAGAAAGAGGTTGCGCTGGGGCAGGGCATCGTGGATTGGAAGCGCCTGTGGAAGGCGGCTAAAAAGTCGGGCGCGAAGAACTATTTCGTGGAAGTCGATCGCGAGGATTTGCAGGCCAGCGCGACATTTCTGAAGGGCCTCAGTTGATCCTGCCGTTCGTGCTGCTGGCCATCGCGCCGGCCCAGCCGCTGCAGAACGGCGATTTCGCCCGCGACTTGGCGGGCTGGACCGTCCACGAGCACGGCGGCGCGGCGCGGGTCGCCGCGCGCACGCTGGAGTTGAGCCCGCACGCCGGCGTCGCGCAGACGGTGTATGTCGCGCCTGGATCGCTGTGGCGGTTGTCGGCCAAGACGGACGGCAGCGCGCGCATGCGGGTCGAAACCCCCACCGGATCGTTCGGCTCGTCCACCGGTCCGGCGATTCTGTTCCGCGCGCCGTCGCCAGGCGAAGTGACGATTCACCTGGAGAGCCAGGGCGATCGGGCCGCCTTCGCCAACGTGCGGCTGGAGCCGGTCGCCGAGCCGCCGCCTGGCGAACTGCGCATACGCCTGGCGTCCGCCGCGGCGCGGGCCATCGACGCCAAGCAGTCGGGCCAGTTCATCGAGATGCTCTGCCGCCTGATCCCTTCCATGATCGCGCAGCAGGTGGATGACGACAGTTTTGAAGGCGAACCGCCTTATCGTTTTTCCTATGTCCAGCAGACCGATCGCCCGCATCGGCCCTGGTATCCGGACGGAGCCGTGCAGACGGCCGAGTATGCCCTGGATGAAAACGACGCCTTCAACGGCCGGCGGTCGCAGCGGATCGCCATCCGCCTGGCGGGCGCGCATGCGGGGATCGCGCAGGATGGTTTCTACACCAGGGCCGGCGTGGCGTACCGGCTGCATCTGCACGTGAAAGGGACCGCGGACGTGCCCGTCAGCGCCGTGCTGCGGGATGCCTCCGGCATCCTGGCGCGGGTATCGCTCGGCCGCGCGGCCGAAAGCTGGCAGATGCGCGAAGGCATCCTGAAGGCGGCGCGCGATTCGAACGCCGCCACCCTGGCCCTCGAGTTCGAAGGTCCCGGCACCGTGTGGCTCGATCGTGTGTACCTGATCGGCAGCGATGCCGTGCTGGGCATATGGCGTCCCGACGTGGTCGCGGCGCTCAAGGCGTTGCGCCCCGGCGTGATCCGTTTCGGCGGCACATCCATCGAGGGCCTGGAGTGGGAGCGGACAGTCGGCGATTGGGATACGCGCGTGCCGTTTACCACGTATTGGGGCGGGCTGGAGCCGAACTTCGTGGGCCTGGAAGAGTTCGTGCGGTTGTGCCGGCTGGTGGGCGCCGCGCCCTTGATCTGCGTGCGTTGGACCGGCAAACAGCCGGCGGACGCCGCCGCCGAGATCGAATATATGAACGGCGCGCCCGAGACGCATTACGGCCGCCTGCGCGCGCGCAACGGACACCCGGCGCCGTACGCGGTGAAGTACTGGCAGATCGGCAACGAAATCGGCGGCCAGGATTACGAGCATTCGGTGGCGGCCTTCGCCGGCGCCATGCGCGCGGCCGATCCCGCGATCGAATTGATGAGCTCCTACCCGCGCCCGGGGGTGCTGGCGGCGGCGGCCGGGCTGCTCGATTACCTGTGCCCGCATCATTATGAGAGCGGCGACCTGACCGAAGTGGTGCGCGAGTTCGACGACCTGCGCGAGCAGATCCGGCAGAACGCGCGGGGCAGGGACGTGCGCGTGGCAGTCACCGAGTGGAACACTACCGGCGGCGACTTCGGATTGAAACGCGGCATTCTGCAATCGCTCGGCAATGCGCTCGATTGCGCGCGCTATCGCAATCTGCTGCAGCGGAACGCGGACCTGGTGGAGATGGGCATCCGCTCGAACCTGGCGGACAGCTTCGGCTCGGGCGTGATCGTCACCGGCGCGGGCTGGCTGTACCGCTCGCCGGCGTACTTCACCGACCAGTTGTATGCGCGCGCGGCGGGTTCCTTCCCGCTTCAGGTAGAGCGCCACGGCGCGCTCGCCTGGCCCCTCGAGCAGCCCGACGTCAGCGCGGCGGTGAGCCCCGACCGGCGGACGCTGCGCATCTATGCCGTCAATTCCACGGCGGCGGCCTTGCGCCCGGCCATGGTGCTGGCGGATGGCGCGGCGGCTGGCGGCAGCGCGTTCGTGTTATCGAACCGCGGATTGGCCGATACGGAAGCCATGAACTCGCCCAGCGATCGTACGGCGGTGGGAGTGGAACGGCGGGATACAGCGCTTACCGGCCGGCGGATGGTTTTTACCTTCCCGCCTTATAGTGTGACTTTGCTGGAGTTGCGGCTCGCGCGGGAGTGAAGCCGTGCGGCGGCTTCCCTCATTTCTTCGGCTCCAGCTTCAGATTCAATACCGCGGTCTTGCGGTTGTCGAACGAGCTGAGGGTCTTGCGCGGGCTGGACATGCCGCTATAATCGGCCCGCAGTTCGTAATCGACGTCCGTGTTCAGGCCATGGAAATAATAGGAGCCGTCCTCGTGCGTAATGAAGGAGCGAATCTGCAGGGTCTTGGTGTTTTTCAACTGCACCACCGCGCCGTTCACCGCCTGCCCTTCGGAATTGCGCACCACGCCCTGCACCATGCGCTCGTTGGTTTTTTCGTCCTTCTTGTCCGCCCGGGTGGCGCCGGCCAGGAGCAGGAGCGCGCATCCTGAAGCGATAGCCAACCGGTGAATGCGGGTCACTTCCAGTCCTCTTCGGACTCTTCTTCTTCGTCGTCGTCCAGGAATGCCTCTTCCTCTTCCTCCTCGAGTTCGTCGGCCGACTCCAGTTCCAGGGGATCCGTTCCGATCACCTTCAGGTCTGCGCCGCACTCGTCGCAACTGATTGAGTCGCCTTCGTCCACATCTTCTTCGTCGATATCAATCGCCCCGTCGCATACCGGGCAAGTAACCATGGCTAGAATTCCTCCCGAACACACTACAAATTAGCGAAAGTCCACACTGCTTTCAACTGTATTCTACAGCCTCATAACCGGCTAGCGAGCCGCCTGCCGCGCCAGCCGCCGGCGGGTGGTGGCGGGAACCAGACCCTTCATCCGCAGGTACATAAAAAGCTGCTGCCGGTGCGTGAGCTCGTGCTCCTTGACGAACTGTAGCATTTCCATGCGCGTCACCCGCGCCCCGTCCACGCGCGTGATCATACCCGCATAAAACTCCGCCGGACGGGCGGCCAGTTCGGCGGCGCGCTGCGTCACCGAGGCGCGCAATTCGCACGCCAGGTCGGCCGGAGGAGCGCCCGCCGGCAGGGTGGCGAAACCCGCCATCTTCTCCCGGAACTGCGGACCGCCCAGCACCTCCTCGCCCTCCAGCATCAGGCCCGTGAGTCCATGCCCGGCCACCAGAATGTGCCGCGCGATTTCGCCGAAGGTCATCAGGTCCGGCGCGGGTTTGTAATCGAACTCGTCCGCCGGAAACTCTTCCACCGCCGCCGCCGTGTCGGCGCGTATTGCTTTCCAGGAATCCAGGAGCGCATCCAGTCTTACCATATTTATCCATTGTACCCGTGCGTTTTCTGCTAGCATCGTCCGGTATGTCCAGCCGGGAGGTTCTGGCCCGCCTGCGCGCCGCCGGCAGTGCGGCGAACGTGGCGGGCATGGCGCGCTTCGGCATCCGCGCGGCGAAAGCCTACGGCGTGCCCACCCCGCGGATCCAGGCGCTGGCCCGGGAACTGGGGCGCAACCAGGCGCTGGCCTCGTCACTGTGGTCGAGCGGCGTGCTGGAAGCCCGCGCGCTGGCCGCCATGATCGCCGATCCGCAGGCGATTACGGAAGCGGAAGTGGAGTCCTGGGTGCGCGGCTTCGACTGCTGGGCGATTTGCGATGGCGCCTGCCTGTCCCTGATCTGGAAGACTCCCTTCGCCTGGCGCAAGGTGCGCGAATGGTCGCGGCGCGAGCCGGAATACGAACGGCGCGCCGCCTTCGCGCTGCTCGCCGTACTCGCGGTGCACGACAAAGCCGCTCCCGACGCGCGCTTCCGCACGGCGCTGCGGCTGATCGTGAAGGCCGCCGATGACGACCGCAACTTCGTCAAAAAGGCCGTCAACTGGGCCTTGCGGCAGATCGGCAAGCGCAGCCCTGCGTTGTGCGCCGAGGCCCTCGAGGTGGCGCGATCGCTGGCCGCCGCGAGCGGCCGCTCCGCGCGCTGGATCGGCCGCGACGCCCTGCGCGAACTGTCGCAACGGGTGGCTGAAGTGAATCCCGCCGCGCGAATTCGCGGCGGCTTGCGGAGCATATCCAGCCGCACAGGGTCTCGCGGCTCTCAATAACGGTGAACATTTTCAAAGTTGCTTTCGTACACGGTCCCATAGGAGGGTATCTCATGTCCGCGCGCCTGGGATTGGAAGGTTTGGCCTCCAGAGTTCTCATTCCCGCGTTGCCTCTGCTGCTGTCCGGTTACTTGTGGGGCCAGTCGACGAATCCGGTGGAACTGCTCAAACAGCCTGCGCCGCCGGCAACCGGGAAGATCGCCTACGGCGCGGACCCGTTGCAGTTCGCCGAGATCCGGGTACCCCCCGGAAAGGGCCGGTTTCCGGTTGCCATACTCGTCCACGGGGGGTGCTGGTCGGCCAGGCTGAAGGGATTGCCTGAGGCCGTAACCTCCTTCGAACTGCTGCGGCCGATCTCCGCGGCGCTGGCCGAGGCTGGGATCGCCTCGTGGAACATTGAATATCGCCGTTTGGGAAACGAAGGCGGCGGATGGCCTGGCACCTATCGGGACCTGAGCCGGGCCACAGACATGCTGCGCAACATCGCACCGCGATACCATCTCGATCTCGGCCGCACCATCGTAATCGGCCACTCCTCCGGGGGCCAATTGGCAATGTGGCTGGCTGGCCGCGGGAGGCTGCCGAAGAAGAGTCCCCTGTACACGGACTCGCCCCTGCCGTTGCAGGGAGTCGTGGACATCGACGGGCCTCCGGATCTGGAAACCTTCCGGGCCTTCGAGCAGTCGATGTGCGGCGGGCCGGTCATCACGCAGTTCTTCGGCGGCACGCCGGCGGAGTTCCCGGAGCGCTACCGGGAAGGTTCCGTGACCGGACTCCTGCCCACGGGCGCCAGGCAGGAGTTGTTTGTCCGGGCCAAACCAACCCAGATACATGAGCTCCTCGACCAGTATGTGGCAGCCGCCAAAAAAGCGGATGACCCGGTGCGGCTGTTCACTTTCAAAGGCGATAGCCACTTTGATGGAATCAATCCGAAGACGCCGGACTGGGAAACCGTGATGGCCAGTATTCGATCGTTGCTGCATAGCCCGTGATCGAAGTCTGGGGGGGACTCCGGGCAATTCCGATGCGATCTCGCCGTTCCTCCGAGCGGCCCGCATTGACGTGCACAACTATTTCCCCCAATCGTGATTTCAGCGCCTGACGCGGCTCTCTTCAGAAGCTCCTGCGGCTCATCCCGTTGGACGTCTCGGCCGTATTTCCCCACGTCGAATTAATCGGAATTGAGTAATGCCACCCGATCCGCGGAAATGGTCAGGAGACCTGTGATGAAATTTCGGTGACGGTTTGTGGTGTAGCTGTTCCTTTTTCTGCGTGGTCTGTCTCCACCCCGCCGCGCTAGAATAAAGACAGCGGATCTCCTTTTAGTCCCGAGACCTCTATGATTGATCTGGATGCCTTGCTGGCCAGGGTTTTTGGCACCAAAAACAAGCGCGAAATCAAACACATGCAGCCCATCATCGCCGCCATCGGCGATCTGGAGCCGCAGTTGCAACAGCTTTCCGATATCGACCTCGCCGCTAAGACCATCGAATTCAAAGAACGCCTGGCGCAGGGCGCCCCGCTCGACGACCTGCTGATCGAAGCCTTCGCCGTGGTCCGCGAAGCCGGCCGCCGCTTCCTGAACATGCGCCATTTCGACGTGCAGTTGATCGGCGGCATGGTCCTGCATCGCGGCAAGATCGCCGAAATGCGTACCGGTGAAGGAAAGACGCTGGTCGCCACGCTTCCCGCCTACCTCAACGCGCTCGAAGGCAAGGGCGTCCACATCGTCACCGTCAACGATTACCTGGCCCACCGCGACTCCGAGTGGATGGGCAAGATCCATCGCGCCCTCGGCCTGAAAGTCGGCGTGATCGTCCACGACCTCGACGATCAGGAGCGCCAGGAAGCCTACAACAGCGACATCACCTACGGCACCAACAACGAGTTCGGCTTCGATTACCTGCGCGACAACATGAAGTTTCGCCTGGAGGACTGCACCCAGCGCGGGCATCACTACGCCATCGTCGACGAGGTGGACTCCATCCTGATCGACGAGGCCCGCACCCCGCTTATCATCTCCGGGCCCAGCGAGGAGTCCACCGACAAGTATTTCAAGGTCAACCGCATCATCCCCAAGCTGCAGCGCGGCGAAGAGATCGAAGGCAAGGAGCCGGGCGAAAAGTACACCACCGGCGACTACACCGTGGATGAGAAGCATCGCAGCGCGGCGCTCACCGAAGAGGGTTTCGACAAGGCCGCCCGGCTGCTCAACCTGCCCAATATTTACGACATCGCCACCATCGAGTGGAAGCATCACGTGGAGCAGGCCGTGAAGGCGCACGCGCTGTACCTCCGCGATCGCGATTACGTGGTGAAGCGCAACGACGAGACCGGCCAGGACGAAGTCATCATCGTGGACGAGTTCACCGGGCGCCTGATGCCCGGCCGCCGCTGGAGCGACGGTCTGCACCAGGCCGTGGAAGCCAAGGAAGGCGTCAAAATCGAGCGCGAGAATCAAACCCTGGCCACCATCACCTTCCAGAACTACTTCCGCATGTACAAGAAGCTGTCCGGCATGACCGGTACGGCGGAGACCGAAGCGGCTGAATTTCAGAAGATCTACAACCTGGACGTCACCGTGATCCCCACCAACCGGCCCATGATCCGTAAAGAGTTTTCCGACATCGTCTACCGCACCGAAGAGGAGAAGTTCCGCAACGCGGCCAAGGAGATCAAGGCGCTGCAGGAGAAAGGACAGCCGGTGCTGGTGGGCACCATCTCGGTCGAGAAGTCGGAAAGGCTCTCCGGCATCCTCAAGCGCATGGGCGTGAAGCACGAAGTGCTGAACGCCAAGCAGCACGACCGTGAGGCGACCATCGTGGCGCAGGCCGGACGCAAGGGCGTCATCACGGTATCCACCAACATGGCCGGCCGCGGTACGGATATTCTGCTGGGCGGCAACCCCGAGTTCATGGCGCGCGAAGCCGCGCGCAAGCAGGGCCTCGACGCCGACAACATGCCCAAAGACGATTGGGCCGCCCTGCTGGCTAAGTATAAGGAGCAGACCGACCGCGAGCACGACGAAGTGGTGTCTCTGGGCGGCCTCCACATCCTGGGCACCGAGCGGCACGAGTCGCGGCGCATCGACAACCAGTTGCGCGGCCGCGCCGGCCGCCAGGGCGATCCCGGCAGCTCCCGCTTTTACCTCTCGCTGCAGGACGACCTGATGCGCATCTTCGGCGGCGAGCGCATGCAGCGCCTCATGCTGCGGCTCGGCATGGAGGAAGATGTCCCCATCGAGTCGAAGCTCATCACCAAGCGCATCCAGAAGGCGCAGGAGGCCGTCGAGGCGCAGAACTTCGAATCCCGCAAACACCTGCTCGAGTACGACGACGTCAACAACAAGCAGCGCCAGGCCATCTACGGCATGCGCCGCCAGTTGCTCGAAGGCGCCGACGAAAAGGAGCGGATCATGGAAATGGTCCGCGGCCTGGTGCAGGAGTTCGTCGACCGCCGGTGTGCGGAGAACACGCACCCCGACACCTGGGACCTGGCCAGCCTGAAGACCGATGTGCTCAGCCAGTTCGGTTACCGGGTGGAGACCGCCGAATTCGGCAGCATGAACCGGCAGGAGATCGAAGACGGCATCTGCGATCGCCTGGCGCAGAAATACCAGGAGAAGGAAGACCTGGTCGGGCCGGACACCATGCGCCAGACCGAGCGCATCATTATGTTGCAGGTCATCGACGATCAGTGGAAGGACCACCTGCTGTCGATGGACCACCTGAAGGAAGGCATCCACCTGCGCGGCTACGGCCAGAAGGATCCGCTGGTCGAGTACAAGAAAGAATCCTTCATCCTGTTCCAGGGGATGATGGACCGCATCGAAGACGAGACCCTGCGCTACCTTTTCTTCTTGCAGGTCCAGCGCAATGACGCGGGTCCCGGCGCGGGCCATGCCGAACCGGTCCTGCCGTTCCCGATGGACGAGGACGACGAAGAAGAGGAATCCAACGGAAACGGGCGGGCGGCCGCCGCTTCCGAAGAGGACCGGCGCCTCGCACAGAACGCCATCCAGGACGTCACCAAGAAGATCCAGCGGGATAAAGAGAAGGAATTAGCCGCCATGCAAATGGTCGGCGGCGACGGTTCGGCCGTGGCCAAAAAGCAGGTGATCCGCAACGACAAAGTCGGCCGCAACGACCCGTGCCCTTGCGGCAGCGGTAAGAAATTCAAGAAATGCCACGGTGCCGCATGAGAACCCCGATCGCTTTCCCGCTCGTCCGCGTAGCCGCCGTGGCGGTGCTAATGCCACTGCTGGGCGCCGCGGCTATTCTTCCGGACACCCTCGGCAACTATAAACAGGTTTCGACCCAAACCCTCAACCCCACCGCCGACCGCCCCATCTGGGACGAGTACGGTTTCCGCGACGCCGAAGCGGCACGCTACCAGGGACCCGACGGCAAATTCGCCGCCTCGGCTTACCTGTTTCAGGATCCCACCGGCGCCATGGCCGCCTTCGAATGGCTGCGGCCCGCCGATTCCAAGCCCTCGGCCGTGGCCCGGCTATCGGCCGAGACCCCCACCAGCACGATGTTTGTGCATGGCAACTACCTTTTCCGTTTCGACGGCTTTCGTCCCACTACGCCGCTCCTCGATCAACTGGTGCAGGGTTTGAAACAGGTCGATAACTCGCCGCTGCCCACGCTGCTCGACTACCTGCCGTCGGAAAACCTGACACCCAATTCCGAGCGGTACATCGAAGGTCCGGCGGCCCTGGCGAAGTTCGATCCGGGAATTCCCCCGTCCGCCGCCGCGTTTCACCTCTCCGCGGAGGCCCAGATGGGTACGTTCAATGGCATGAAAATGGCCATTTTCGACTATCCTACGCCCCAGATCGCCATGCAGCGGACCGGCGAATTTCAGAAGGTCGGCGGGGCCGTGGTGAAACGCAGCGGGCCGCTGGTGGCCGTGATCCTGTCGCCGGCCAACGCCGACGCCGCCGAGAAGCTGCTCTCGCTGGTCCGCTACCATGCGGACATCACCCTCAACGAGCGCGTTTCCACGCGCCGCGACAACATCGGCAACCTCGTCATCAATGCCTTTATTTTGATTGGCATACTGCTGGGCTTTTCGATCGTCGGCGGCTTGGCCTTCGGCGGCGTGCGCGCGTTTCTCCACCGCGGACCGCGCGGAGCGGAGGCGGACGCCATGATTCTGCTGCACCTTCAAGATCGCTAAAGTGCCGCAAAACAGAATCTTAGAACCAAATCAACAGGGCAAAAGCCTCTCCTTTTCCGCTTTCGAACACTTTCTGTGGAAATGTGGAAATCCTGTAAATATCTCATCTGCATCCAATTACAGGCCAAAATTTTTGCCTGGATTTTTGCTTGACTTGCGGGCGCAGGAACCATAAGATCCAGTTACCAAAGGTTTTTGGCGGAGTTGCGATTCCGTCGAAACTGATTCTCCCATCGAACATCCCCCTGGTAGAACAGGGGAAAGGATGCTCACCCTTCGGGGTGAGCATTTCTGTTTAGAGCTACACTAAAGCGTAGACCATGCATCCGCCCGTCCCCCGCAAGCCCGAAGGCGACGCCACTTGGCGTGCGCGCCTGGCTTCCCTGCGCAATATCCGGCCCTTGCTGGGGATGGTCTTTGAAACCAGCCCGCCCCTGGTGGTGACTACCACGCTCTTACGCTTCGTGCGCGCGCTGCTGCCGCTGTCCATGCTCTGGGTCTCCAAGCTCATTCTGGACGGCGTGGTGGGCTGGATCAAACATGGCGGTGGCAATGCCACGGCCATCTGGAAACTGGTCGCCCTGGAATTGGGGCTGGCCGTCCTGAGCGATCTGCTGGCGCGCGCAAACTCGTTGGCCGACAGCCTGTTAAGCGACCGGTTTACCAACCGCATCAGCGTGCGCCTCATCGAGCATGCCACCCGGTTGGACCTGGCTTCTTTCGAGGATCCCGTCTTCTACGACAAGCTGGAACGCGCCCGCCGCCAGACCACTGGCCGCATCGGCCTGCTGGCGGGGGTCCTGAACGTCGCGCAGGACACCCTCAGCCTGTTCTCCCTCTCGGCCGGCCTGATCGTGTTTTCGCCCTGGCTGATGGTCCTGCTGGTGGCCGCCGTGATCCCGGCCTTTCTGGGAGAGACGCATTTCACCAGCCTGGCCTACTCGGTCCTCTACCGCTGGACGCCGCAGCGCCGACTGCTCGATTACATCCGCCTTCTGGGCGCTTCCAACCAGAGCGCCAAGGAGGTCAAGATCTTTGGCCTGGGCCCCCATCTGGCCGAACGGTATCGCGAAGTTTCCGACCGTATCTACGAGGAAAATAAGGGAGTTGCGGTCAAGCGTGCGAGCCTTGGCTTTGTATTGAATTTAATTTCCACCGGCGGGTATTACGGGGCTTACGCGGTGGTCCTGATCCGGACCCTGGCCGGCGCCCTATCGGTGGGGACCTTCACTTTTCTCACCGGCGCATTTTCCCGGTCCCGTTCCTATATCGAAAAGATCCTGCAGAGTTTCACCGATATCTCCGACCAGGCGCTATACCTCAAAGATCTGTTCGATTTCTTCGAAATGGAGCCGGCTATCCGCAGCCTTCCCAATGCTTTGCCGGCGCCGCGCCCGATCCGGCGTGGCTTTGAATTTGAAAATGTGTCTTTCGCCTATCCAGGCTCCTCGCGGCTGGTCGTCGAAAACATCAGTTTGTCCCTGGAACCAAAAGAAAAAATTGCGCTTATCGGAGAAAACGGAGCCGGAAAAACGACCCTGGTCAAGCTGCTGGCGCGGCTTTACGATCCGACCTCCGGACGCATCCTGCTGGATGGCGTGGACCTGCGCGACTACAGCGTGGACGACCTCCGCAAGGAGATCGGCGTAATCTTCCAGGATTACATGCGTTATGAGTTATTAGTTAAAGAAAACATTGGATTTGGTAAAATAGAAGATCTCGCCGACCGGGACCGCATCGAGATGGCGGCCCAGAAGAGCCTGGCCTTTCAGGTGATCGGCAAGCTGCCCCATGGCTACGACCAGATGATCGGCCGCCGCTTCGAAGGCGGCGTGGACCTGTCGGGCGGCGAGTGGCAGAAGTTCGCCCTGGCCCGCGCCTATATGCGCGATGCCCAACTGTTGATCCTCGACGAGCCCACCGCCACCCTGGATGCCCGGGCCGAGTACGAGGTCTTCCGCCGGTTTGCGGAGTTGACCCAGGGGCGCATGGCGGTCCTGATCTCGCACCGGTTTTCCACCGTGCGCATGGCGGATCGCATCCTGGTGCTCGAAAACGGCCGGATCGCCGAACAGGGCACCCACAGCCAATTGGTCGCGCTGGGCGGGCGCTACGCTGAATTATTCGAGTTGCAGGCCGCAGGTTATCGATGAGCATACTACAAGTAATTCCGCTGGGCGGATTGGGCGAGTTCGGCATGAACATGACTGCCATCCGCTTCGGCGAAGAGATGATCGTGGTGGATGCCGGGATGATGTTCCCGGAAGATGAACTCCTGGGCGTGGACTTGGTCATGCCCGACATCAGCTTCTTGAAGGAGAACCAGGCGCAGTTGAAGGCCCTGGTCCTTACCCACGGCCACGAAGACCACATCGGAGCGGTGCCCTTCGTATTGTCTGAAATCCAGGTTCCGGTCTACGGCACGGCGTTTACGCTGGCCCTGGTGGAGCGCCGCCTGGAAGAATACGAGCTGGATGATGAGCCGCAACTGATCCCGATCAAGCCCAAGGAGATCCTGGAACTGGGCCCTTTCAAAATCGAATTTGTGCATGTCACGCATTCGATCGTGAGCGCGGTGGCCCTGGCCATTACCACGCCGCTGGGGGTCATTATCCACACCGGCGACTTCAAGGTCGACCCGACTCCCACCGACAACGAACTGTTCGATCTGCACACTCTGGCCGACTACGGCAAGCGCGGCGTGCTGCTGCTGCTATCCGACTCCACCAACGCCGACCGGCCCGGCTACACCGAATCCGAGCGCGCCGTGCAGCCGCGCATGGAAGAGATCTTCAGCCACGCCCAGCGGCGGTTGCTGATCTCCTGCTTCAGCTCTTCCATCCATCGCATTCAACTGGTGCTGGATCTCTCGGCGGAGTTCCGCCGCAAGGTGGCGCTGGTGGGCCGCAGCATGGTTTCGGTCAGCGAGATCGCGCATTCGCTGGGGCTGCTGGAGATCCCCGACGGGGTGTTGATCCGTCCCCAGGACGTGATGGACGCCGACCCGCGCAAGGTCACCGTGTTGCTCTCGGGCACCCAGGGCGAGCCCATGTCGGCGCTGTCACGGGTGGCCGTCGATAACCACAAGCACGTCTCCGTCGAGCCGGGCGATACCGTGGTGCTCAGCGCGCGCATCATCCCGGGCAACGAGAAAGCTATCTTCCGCATGATCGACCACATGTCGCGGCGTGGCGCCGACGTGCTCTACGGCAACATGAATCCGCCGGTGCACGTCTCCGGTCACGCCAGCATGGAAGAAATGAAGCTGGTGCTCAACCTGGTGCGCCCGCGTTATTTCATGCCCATCCACGGCGAGTTCCGGCAGCTCACCAAGCACGCGCGGCTGGCCGAGCACCTGCGCGCCTCGGGCCTGGAGGAAACGTTCATCCTGGAATCCGGCGACACGCTGGAGATCGATCACCACGGCGCGCGCAAGGCCGGCAAAGTGACCGTCGGGCGCGTGTGCATCGACTCCGGCTCGGTGGACGAGGTCGTCGAAGAGATGGTGATCCGCGACCGCCGGCACCTGTCCGAAGACGGCATCGTGTTGCCCATCATCGCCATCAACCGCCAGACCGGCCGCATGGAAAGCCTGCCGGAAATCGTCAGCCGCGGCTTCGCCCTGGCTGAGGACGGCTCCGAATTTATGCAGACCGCGCGCCAGGTGGTGGCCAAGACGCTGGAAGCCTCCAACCGGGAGGAGAAGACCGACTGGGGCGTGATCAAAGAAAAGATCCGCGCGGATTTGAAGCGCTATATTGTCAAGGAGACCTCCCGGCGGCCGCTGGTGATGCCGGTAATTCTGGAGTTGTAAGCTTGGCCTGAAACGTTTCCCCCCTGAGAATCACTAGAGATTAACAGAGGGGGAATCTTCATGAATCCTCGATCCGCGCTGCTTGTCGCCCTGCTGGCCGCCGGCGCGGTTTACCAGCCGGGCAAGCCAAACAGCCAGTCGCAGAACAACAAGAAGACGCAAAGCGTCACCGCCCCTGCCAGTAGTGCCGTAACTTTCAACGACAAGCTGGAGGTGGAAGACTGGCCGCGCGAAACGATGCACGAGGTCTTCGCCGCCGACGCCCGCGCCAAATCCGAGGCCGCTGAAAGTATCTGCCACTTGCGGCGCGGCTACCAAACCAGGTTCATCGTTGCCACCGTTCCCGATCCGCAGAACTCACGTTATCCCTACGCCTTCGACCGCTTTATGGAAAGCATTCTGCGCGCCGCCCTGGACACGGGATACACCTTCGATCGCTTCTGGTTTCCGTGGTCGACAGAAGGCGCCCCGGCGGATGCGGAGTGGCTGAAGCGGGAGCAATACGCGAGATGGCAGAAGCGCCGGCAGGAATATCCAGGCATCCTGGTCTTCCGCCGGCAACGGGAGTCGGTCCTGGGTGTGTTACTGGTCGGCGAAGACGCTCTGGGCGGCGTCAACAAAACGCAGTTCAATAGTGCGCTGGAACTGATCTGGCACTTCAATGGCCCCAAGATAGGCACGGTAAAGGTGCTCGGGCCCACTTTTTCCGGTTCGGTGTATTCTTTGGGCACCGTCATGAAAGACAGCATGGATGAGGGACACCAGTACCTTGGGATAGCCGGCTACAGAGTGATGACCGGCTCCGCCACCGGCTACGGCAATGGGCAGATTCTGGAGTCATACGCGCCGTCCCGGAACCAGCCCATAAAATATGAAGCGACCGTCGAGAATGACGCCGTGGCTCTCCGCAGATTCCTCGAGTACCTGAAGGCCGAGGGACAGGCGGGCAGAGTCGCCATACTCGTGGAGTCGGGCACGTTCTTCGCCAACCAGATGGTCCATGCAACTGGAGAGAATCAGGTCGTCTTTTTGAGATATCCGATGGAGATCTCGCGCCTGCGGAACGCCTACCAGGACGACTCGGAACTCAGCGCCCTATCGAACACAGTGGGTGCCGCGCGGCCGCATGCCGGTGTGCAATTCACGCTCAAAGACTCGCACCCGCCGGCCGACAGCATCCCGGCTTTCTCACCGGAACTGTCACCCCTCGCCCAGGAAGCCGCCCTGACCGACATGCTGAGCATCCTTCCGCGCCGGCACATCCAGTTCGCGGGAATTGTGGCCAGCGACATCCTGGATGCTATATTTCTGGGCCGCATGCTCAAGAAGTTCTGCCCCGATCTGCGGCTCTTTATGCTCGATTCGGATCTGGTTTATGCGGGTGTAGCGCAAAACCGAGTCTTTCAGGGAATGCTGATAGTGACCAGCTATCCGCTTTTCTCCCTGAACCGTATCTGGACCGGATCTTGGAGCCCGGACTCCGGCGATCCTCTGAACGTGTTTTCCAGTGTCGCCGGCGAGGGCGTGTACAATGCTTGCCGGTGGCTACTGTCCGACCACCAACCGAACAATCCGCTGGACAAGCCCCTGGCCGACTATGCGCCTCCATTTGCCGACGGGCCAGGCAGCTACCGGCCGCCGCTGTGGCTGTCCGTCGTTGGCCGGGACGCATTGTGGCCGGTCCAGGTTTGGGGCCTGAAGGACCCGCGATGGGATGCACTGAGGTCGGCGACCCCTGTGATGCAGAATCTGACGGGACGGCGCCTCCCGCATCTGCCGCGAACCTGGACCCTGGGCTTTGGCGGCTTCACCCTGCTGTGCGTCCTGTTCGCAGTCATGCTGGTGTCGATCAATCCGCGCCGTGCCGATAGCGGGTGCATTAAACTCGACCTCATCCGCAGGTGGCAGGTCACCGGCGCAGGCGAATTCAATGGAAGACCCCCACTGGCCGCGGCTGTAGCCGTGCTGCTGGTTGCGTACGCCGTCATGGAGACCGTCCATATCGCACAAATGGCCTGGGCGTCGCTGATATGGCCGCAGGTCATCGTGGTCACGGTAACTCCTGCATTGTCACTTATCGCGGTGATCTGGTGTTGTCGGCCGCCCCAGTCCAGAGCCGGATTGTGGTGGATCGTCGTGGCACCCCTTTGCCTGGGGATTTCGGCGCTATTCAGCCGGGTGGTCGTCGGATTGGCACAGCGGCATTTCACGTCCGTTGACGCTTACCGAATTGTCCAGATGGCCAACGGGGTCTCGCCCGTGTTGCCCTTACTCCTGCTCCTGGCTGCGCTGTTCTGGTACGCGTACGCGCAGTTGAATCGGACATTCCTGTGCCGCGCCAAACCCGCAGACCTGCCCGAATTCGAGGCCGATGTCTGCCTGAGTGATGTAGGAAGAACCTACGGGACCGTGTCCGACGCGCTCGAAAAATGGCAGTTCGGTTTCTGGTTCAGGGCTGCCTGCGCGGTGTGGGCCGGCAGCATCGTGATTTGGCTGCTTTGCGGCACCGAGATCCTGTCTCTGGAAAGCCGTTGGTTCTGCCGGTGCTACACGGCCGGATTGTTTCTGGTGTATCTGGCTCTCCTGCTGGCCTGCGCGCGATTCGTACATATATGGCTGGGCCTGCGTAGGATCCTGCGCCTGCTGGAACAGCACCCCATGCAGAGAGCTTTCAAGCGGCTGGGCACGAGCAGGGATCTGTCCCCGGGGCTGGTGTGGCGGTTCGGCGGCGGCCGCCGCACCGACGTTACGTTGATGCACTCGATCGGCCGGCTAAGAACATTGGTGGCTCAAGCACCGCCGAACCCCTATGCCGGCCAATTGAGAGACTTGAAGGAAGCTGCGCGTCTCACCGGCTCCGGCTTTCTGAAAGCGCACCGGGATGCGAACCGAATTCTGACAGAAGTGTCGAATTGTCTGATCCAACACTCGCTGCATTCCGCATGGTGGGATGAGGGCTCCGCGAACCGGGTCGCCGAGGAGTTCGTGGCCCTGCGCTTCGTGGCGGTGATCCGGTATGGGGCCCTGCACCTGAAGAATCTGCTGGAGTTCGTAGCTGGCGGTTTGATCCTCGCCATCGTCTCGTTCATGTGCTACCCCTTCGAGCCGCACCACCTGATCATGACGGCCATCTCGACCTGCTTCTTCGTCATGAGCGCGGTGTTTCTGTTCGCCTTCGTGCAACTGAACCGCGACACCATCATTAGCTATCTGAACGGAACCAAGCCCGGCAAGATCGACGCCAACCTGTGGCACGTCGCCTCGATTGGGGCGTTGCCGCTGGTCACGGTGCTCGCCGCGCAGTTTCCTACCATCGGCGGCTTTCTGTTCGCCTGGGTCAAACCCGCGTTGGAAAACCTGCGGTAAGCACGCGCGATCCCGGCGGGTTTCCGCACGGATGCTACCATTTCCTTATGAGGGCTGTGCCGGCCGCAACAGGCCGCTGGTCGCGCCGTGTGTTTTTGGCCTCCGGCCTCGGCACCTGGGCGCTGGCTGAGCAAAAAGGCTCCCTGATCCCATCCGCCTGGCATCGCTATACCGATCCATCCACCGAATTCGAGGTCATACGGCTCACCGAGCCCACCCAATCGAGTTGGCTGCCGCCCTATTACAATCGCTGCCTGGGGCGCCACGGCGGCTTCCTCATCTATGCCAACGACGGCGCCGGGGCGCCGCAGGCCTGCCGTATGGACCTCCATAGCGGGGAATCGCGGCGGCTGACCGAAGCAGAGCACCTGGATCCGGGTTCCATCGCACTGCTGGGCGACGAACACAGTATCTGCTGCTTCGACGGCCGGACGCTGCAGCAGACCTGGCTGAACAACTTGCGTACGCGCAAGATCTACGAGGTGGCGGACGGATGGGAACGCTGCCCCGGCATGAGCGTGGCCGAACAGGGCGCGGCGCTGGTGGGCGAGTCTCGCGGCGGATCGTCGCGCCTGCTATCGATCGGACTGCAGAAGGGCGCCGCGCGCACCGTGGTTGAGGCGCCCTTCGTGCTGTCACACCCGCAGCCGCGTCCGCGCCGCGCGCAGATTCTCTACCGCCAGGCGGACCAGGGGCTGTGGCTGGTGAATGCCGACGGAACGCAGAATCGAAAGCTGCCGCTGGCCGCCGGGCGCCTCGGCCCGGCGCGCTGGTCGCCCGACGGGCGCACGGTCCTCTATTTGAACTTCCCGGAGGATCGCACCCAGTTGCACGCCATCCGCGAATGCACGCCGGATCAGAACAGCGACAAGCTGGTGGCGCGCACCAGCCAGTATGCCCATTTCGGATGCAATGCCAACACGTCGGTCTTCGTGGGCGCCAGCCAGAATCGGGCGTCGCCGTACATTCTGATCCTGCTGCGCCTGACCCGGCGGGAGCTGACGCTGTGCGAGCATCGCGCCAGCGATCCGGCCATGGTGGCGCCCATCTTCTCCGCCGACAGCCAGTACATCTATTTCGAAAGCGACCGCGACGGCAAGCCGGCCATCTATCGCATACACGTGGAGAGACTGGTCGAGGAGACCGAGCCCGAATCGGACTAGCCGATCAGAACACGCGGGGCAGACCCGCGCCGGGCGCGCTGCCCAGCGCCCCCGACCAGCGTCCGGTATCCATCGCCAGGCGGCGTCCGTCCGTGCGCAGGGTGACGAATCCATCCAGGTCCGTGCGCAGCACACCGGCGTGCCGCTCTTCCAGCCGTTCGATCACGCCGGCATTCGGATGCCCGTAGGAGTTTTCAAGACCCACCGACATTACCGCAAACGCGGGCCGCACCAGATCCAGAAAATCCGCCGTGCTGGAGGTCTTGCTGCCGTGATGCGCCACCTTGAGAACGTCCGCATGGCGCAGCAGCCCTTCGGCCACCAACTCGGATTCCACCGGCCGCTCGATGTCGCCGCAAAGCAGGAACGACTGGCGGCCGTAGGTGATCCGCAACACCAGCGAGTCGTTGTTGCCCGGCTGCTCCTTCGGGACGTAGTCCGGCGCGGGCGCCAACACATCCACGTCCGCGCCGCCGTACCGGAAATGTTGTCCGCGCTGGAGCGGCAACACACGTACGCCGTTCCGCCGGGCGGTATCGCGCAGCGCGCACCAGGCCGGGTTGTCCGAGTTGGCGCCGGTCCAAAGCTCCCGCGCGTGAAAGTTGGCCAACAGCGACGGCAGCCCGCCGATGTGATCCGCGTGGGCGTGCGTGCAGGCCATCACATCGATGCGGCGGATGGAACGGTCCCACAGGTACGGCGAGACTACGTCTTCACCGATATTCATCTGCGACGGGGCGTGATGGCCGAAGTTCGGAATGCCGCCGCCATCCACCAGCATCAGTTTTCCATCCGGAAACGCCAGGAGAATGCTGTCGCCCTGGCCCACGTCGATCGCGGTCATCTCCAGGCGGTTTCGCGCCACCTCCGGCGGGAACGGATGCCACAGGAGCAGCGCAACCAGCACGGCGGCCGTGGCGCTGGCCGCGGCGAAACAGCGCCGCGCGCGCCGGGTCAACGCTGCCAGGATCATGGCCGCCGCGATGGCGACCGCCAGCCATAACGGCGGGGTCGGAATGCGCCAGTTCGGTTCCCAGCGCATGTGCCAGTTGACTACCGCGTGCGACGCCGCCAGCAGCCAGCCGGCCCCGTGCGCCACCCACTTCCAACCCGTAAAGATGGCGATGAAGCCCACCGGAATCACCGCGCACATCAGCGGCACCACGATGGTATTGGCCGATACTCCCGAAAATCCGATGCGATGGAAATCCTCCACCATGGGCAGCGCCAGCCCGATCTGCACGATGGCGGAAACCACCGCCAGTTGGAAGGCGTAGAGCAACACCCGCGCCGGAATCGTGATCGCCACGCAGGCAGCGCGCTCCGGCAGCCCGGTCCACAAGCGCAAGGTCTCGGCCAGCAGGCGCATCTCCACGCGGAACTGGGCGATGGCGGGCGCCAGGTGCATATCGCGGCCGGTGTCCGGCAGATCGGCCAGTGCGCGTGCCCGCGGGTAAGCCGTTCGCTCCAGAAGCGGGGTGGCGAATGCGCCGATGAATCCGACGGCCAGGAAGGTCAGTTGAAAGCTGGCCTCGAACATCTGTTCCGGATCGAGCACCAGAAAGGCCAGGGCCACTGCCGCCAGAATGTTCAGTACCCGGCGGCGGCGCGCGAAACACGCGGCCATGGCGAACAGGGTGAATCCCGCCGCGCAGCGCACACAGGGCGATCCCCAGCCAGTCACCAGGGCGTACAGCCACAACAGGAGCGACGTCAGCAGCAGCGCCAGTTCCCGCCTTACGAAACACAGGCGCAACAGCAACAGCAGAAAGGCAGCCAGGGCGGCGGTGTGGGTCCCGGAGATCACCAGGGCGTGGAAGGTGCCGGTGTTGCGGAACTGTTCGGTCCAGGAGCGCTCGACCTGGTAAGTCTCGCCGATCATGACCGCCTGCATCATGCCGGTGTCATACGGCTGGCCGGCATAGAGCTGCGCCAGGCGGTCGAGCGCCATCACGCGCAGTCCCATGATGGCCGCCATGAAACGCGATCCGCAACGTCCGGGCAGCACGGTCACGGTAGCGCTGGTGGCCGACGCGGTCCAGTAGATATCGCGGCGGGCCAGGTACCGCGCGTAATCGAACGAGCCCGGATTGCCGAAATTGCGCGGGCGCCGTACGCGCGCTTCGAACTCCACGCGCTGGCCGTAGCGCAGCGCCGGCGGCGGCTCGCCTTCACGCGCGTAGGCGGTCACCTGGACGCGCGCGCCGGGCTCCAGTTCCAGCACGAATCGCTCGCGATCGCCGGAGAGCGCCGGCGGCACCACCACGCAGCCGCCCAGAATCACGGGCTCGCGGCCTTCCGCGTCCAGTTCGGGCCGGTCGCCGGGGCGGTGTGCCAGGTCCACCAGTACGCCCGCGAACGCAAAACCGAACAGGCAGCAGAGCGCCGCCAGCCCGCGCGAGGAGCGCCAGAGAGCCAGGATGGTGAGCGCCAGGAATGCCGCGATCGCCAGGGCGCATTCGCGAATCTCGAAGGAGGCCAGGCGCGAAACCAGGATGCCCGTGGCGAGGGCAGCCAGAGGCGGCAGAAGGGGATCGCGCACTTAGCTTAGTGCCGCGATTTCGCGAAGTTCTCAGCGGCCTCCGGCCGCCGACCGCAGCAGCCCGGCGTTGCGCTGCAAGGCATCCGACAGAATGCCGGCTTGCCGGCGGGCCTGCTGCCAGTCCCGCTTTTCGATGGCCTCGGTCAAGCCGGGCAGTTCCAGGTGCCCGTAGGTGAACCGCGCCGCATACAGGGTGTGTTTGAACCAGGGCCGCCCCGGCAGGCCTTCCGGATTGGCCCAATTCGACTCGACCTGCATGATGGCCCGGTTGGCGCGCGCGGCGAAATCCGCATCCACCGGGTCGTTCTCGAGAGCCCGCGCCACGGCGGCGTTGAACTCCGCGCCCGCCGCCCGAAACTCCGCGATGCGCCGTTTGAGCGCGGCGAGGTCCACCGATCCCCGGGGAAGCTGCTTTGCGAACCGGTCGATGTCCCGCCCGTACGCCGCGAAATCGAACGGCAGGATATCCGCGCCCGCCAGCCGCAGCGCCAGCGATCCCCAGTATTGGGTCATGAGCGTGTGATACCGGTAGTCCGGATCGCCGAAGTGATTCATCCAATAGAAGTCGTCATAGGCCGAGTGATAGACGCCATAGGGGCCGTCGAAGGTCAACTCCACCGTCGGCCGGCATAGATGGTTCAGGAAAACGGTGAAGTCGGACCCGCTGCCGATGCGGGTCTCCACCAGGTTTTCATCCGTCACCTTGTGCGCCGCGGCAGCCGACTTACGCCATTCCGCATAGAGCGTCACGCCGGAGGGCGCCGGCACATCGCGGCTCAATTCCACCAGCAGAGGCGCCAGCGATCCCACCGCGCTGGGACTGAAGTTCGGACCCGACGTGGACGAATCCACATTCAGGTAGGCCACCAGCTTCTGTTTCAGCTCATCCGCGAATTGCTCGCCCCATTCGGTCGAGCCGGTGAGTCCCACTTCTTCGCCGTCCCAACTGGCCACCACCAACGTCCGCCGGGGCCGGAAGCCGGCGGCCTTCATCCGGCCCAGCGCCCGGGTCAGTTCCATCAGGGATGCCGTGCCGCTGGAGGGATCCACGCCGCCGAACTCCCATCCGTCGCGGTGGTTGCCGAGCAGGACCCATTCGTCCGGCGAGGTGCTGCCGCGGAGGCGCGCCTCCACCACGTAGTTAGGCTGCGGGCTGGTATCCATGTCCACTTTCATGTGGACCATCACGGCGCCGCCGCCGAGACGATAGGCGAGCGGCAGACCGCCCTGCCAGGTCTTGGGCGCGAGCGGACCGTCCAGCCGCTCCAACAGCGGCTTGGCGTCGCGCCACGACATCGCCACCGCCATGATCTTCGGCAGCGAGACGGCCTCCGCCATGGGAATGCGGCGCGCGCCCTCGACCGAAGCCCACCCCGGCGTGAGCGGATCGCCCGGCACCAGAAAATCGTAGGTGATGGACCCGCGCTGGATATGACTCTCGGGTCCCCAAGGCCCATCCGGAAATACCTTGCCGCGCTTATAGCCGTCCTCGGCCGGATCGGAGTAGATGAGCAGGCCCGCGGCACCTTCCCGCTGCGCCGTCAGGGCCTTGAAGCCGCGGTAGCTGTACGGGTTGGAGTAGCGCACCAGCACGATCTTGCCCTTGACGCTGATATGGTGCTTGCGCAGGACATCGTAGTCTTCCGGATTGCCGCTGTGCGCGTACACCAGCGGAGCGGTGGCTTCGCCGGACGCGGACATGGAGAGATAGCCGCCGTGGATCGCCGGGTTGCGCGTGTCGGGATCCTGGTCGTAAGCGTCCTCGCGCAGGGAGGCCCGATAGAGGGCCGGCGCCACCATCTCCACGGTGATGGCGCGGGGCATGGACGTCAGCACATCGTAGCGATGGATGCGCACACCTTCCAGGCCCTGTTCGGTCCACTGGCGGGCTACGTAGAGCGCCAGTTCGTGATTGCGCTCCGAACCCGCGGGATGCGGCTCGGCCGTAAAATAGCGATGCCACTTGCGCTCCGCGTCGGGCGACGGGATGGCGCGGAATTGCTGCTCGACCGCCTGCTCGGCGCTCGCCGCGGACGGCGCATAGCCGGTCATGCGTGGAGCCTGCGCGTCCAGCGCGGCGGCGAACAGCAGCAAAAGCGTAAGGCTGATTCTTATGGCAGAGTCTCCCGGGCGACCTTGTCCGCCTGCTCGGCCCGGAAGCGCTTCAACTTGTCGCGCAACTCGGGACGGGAATTGGCTAGGATGGCGATGGCCAGCAGGGCGGCGTTGCGCGCGCCCGGCGTGCCGATGGCCAGCGTCCCCACGGGGATGCCGCCGGGCATCTGCACGGTGGAGAGCAGCGAGTCCATGCCCTTGAGCGATTGGCTCTCCATGGGTACGCCGAGCACGGGCAGCACGGTATGGGCGGCCAGCACCCCGGCGAGATGAGCGGCGCCGCCGGCCGCCGCGATGATCACTTCGAAGCCGCGCGCCTCTGCTTCGGTGGCGTATTGCGAGGCAAGCTGCGGGGTACGGTGGGCGGACAGGACCCGGCACTCGTGCTCGACACCGAACCTGGTCAGTGTCTCGTCACAATGCCGCATGGTCTCCCAGTCCGACTTACTGCCCATTAACACGGCGACCAGCGGCATGTTATTCTCCCTGCGCCAGGGTGTAGCCGGCGCGCCCGTCGTAGTTGCGTAGGTTCTCGGTTTTCACGATCTCCATGCCGGTCGCGGCGACGCGGCCCAGCAGCGAGATAATCTGCGCCTGCGTCACACCGCTGGGGGACGCGAAACGGCAGCGGTAATTGTCGGTGCAGAAAGTCTCCGGATGGCCGTGGGGCCAGGTTTTGACCCCGCGATTGGACATCATGGTCAGAGCCATGCCATCGCCGGCAGTGGCGATGAGAACATCCGCCAGCTTCTCGTTATCGAGCGACGGCCAATTGACGTAGACGTCCACGCCGACCAGATCCACTTTGGGTTCGGGAACGGTGGCGGCTGCCGCGGCGCCCCCCGCGGCGGTGTGCGGCGGCGCGGCGGCGTAGGACACCGGCTTCAGCGTGTTGGGCTTCTGGCCCAGGCGATGCACCACGGCCTGCGCAAATTCCTTGGTGCCGACCTTCTCTTTGCTGGCGCCTTCCGTGAAAATGTCGTAGGTGTGAATGCCGTCCTCGATGGTGCGCAGCCAGGCGTTGTGCACGCGCGCGGCGACGTCCGGCTGATTGATGTGCACCAGCATCAGGACTGCGCCCAACAGCAGCCCGGACGGGTTGGCCAGGTTCTGATTGGCGCGCCGCGGCGCCGAGCCATGGATGGCTTCGAACATGGCGCCGTGATCGCCGATGTTGGCGGATCCGGCGATACCCACCGAGCCGGCGATCTGCGCGGCCACGTCGGACAGGATGTCGCCATAGAGATTCGGCATCACGATGACGTCGAAGGTCTCGGGCGTGTCCGCCATTTTGGCGGCGCCGATATCCACGATCCAGTGCTCGTTCTGAATATCCGGATACTCGGCGGCGATTTCATTAAAGACCTTGTGGAAGAGACCGTCGGTCATCTTCATGATGTTGTCTTTGGTGAAGCAGGTGATCTTCTTGCGGCGGTGGCGGCGGGCGTATTCAAAGGCATACCGCACGATCTTCTCGCAGCCGGGGCGGGTGATCAGCTTCAAACACTGCATGGCGCCCGGACTGAGCTGGTATTCGATGCCCGCGTAGCAATCCTCTTCGTTCTCACGCACAATGACCAGGTCCATGCCCGGATGCAGCGTGTCGATGAAGGGATGATAGGAAACGCAGGGCCGCACATTGGCGTACAGGCCGAGCGTCTTCCGGGCGGTGACGTTCAAGCTTTTGAAACCGCCTCCCTGAGGCGTAGTGATGGGGGCCTTCAGGAAGACCCTGGTACGGCGCAGGGAGTCCCAGGCGCTGGGTTCAATGCCGGCCGTGTTGCCGCGCAAATAGACCTTCTCGCCGATCTCGATGGTCTCGATCTCGACAGCCGCGCCGGCGGCTTCCAGGATTTGCAGGGTGGCGGCCATGATCTCGGGGCCGATACCGTCTCCGTGCGCAACGGTGATAGGGGTTTTGGACATAGGGAAACCTAAAGATATAGGATTGCGGCGGGTGGTGCAACCCCGTGGCGGGAGCCCCCGTGGCGGGAGCTAGTGCTCCAGGTCGCGGGCGGCGCGGAACTCCCGCGCGGCGGGGCCGGCAAGATATCAAATGCCGTGACTCGCGCCAGCTTCACCCGTTGGGTCTGAAGGTCTCCGTTTACCTCCAGAGCGTCTGCCTGGTCCAAGACACTATGTCCCTGACACTAGATCAGCGTGTTGGAACTACGCCTTTAACCGAAACTACACAGCTCCGGCAAAAGAAAGCCCGCCTCCTCAAACGAGGGAAGCGGGCCGGATGATGTCGGTGCTGGCTGAGATGCCGGCGCCTAGCCGCCGTTCTGACACACGGCCAAGACCTCGCCCTGGAAAGTGGACCAGTTATTGACCGATGTACTGGGCGGCGCGCCGAAATAGGGAAGCGTCACCAGATCCTGCAGATTGTACTGGAACCCGTTGACCGTGTAAGGATAAGCGCCGAAGTTCGGGTTATTCTCCAGCGGATCGCCGACTTCCAGGATGCCGCAAGCTACGGGATTGCCGTTCGGGATGTTGACCAGCGGATCGTCCACGAACTCGCCGACTTCATGCGACAAAGCGGAGACATCCTGGGCGAACTGGCCGGGCACGTCCACGTAAGTGGCGTGCGCGTAGGCCTGGGCGCCCACGGCGCTGTGATAGCCGCCGATGCAGCAGCCGAAATCGGTCAGGTAGACGTTGTTAGTCAGGAAGATCGGAAGAGCGTTCGGCTGGATGGCCGTAATCTTGGAAATGATCTTCTGTGCGGCGGCGTCGAAGTAGTTGATGTTGACTTCGCCGGCTGTGAATCCGAACGGCTTGCCGGTCTTCCCGTAGCGGCTGGAAGGCTTCAGCGTCACTTCGGGAACAACTGTGGGGCCGCCGAGAAGCACGTGATAGTTCGGGTTGGTGCTCACCGTGCCCCAGAAATTGGCGCGCTGGAAGGCATCGATATACTGCGTGGTGCCCACGTTGACGCCACCTTGCACATAGGTCGAGGTGGAATCGAAAATGGGTGAAGCCACGGTGTTCTGTATGACTGTCTTTCCGTTCGACAGTACATGCGATGGATCGAAGGTGGTGGTGCCACCGCCGCTCGCGGTGATCACGATCTTCACCGGGATCAGAAAGACCGGAACCGTGGTGGACGTATTCGAGGATGGCGCAGTGCCCACCATGTTGTAGTTGTAGGTGGTCCCGTTGTAGACGAAGCTGCCGTTCCAGGTGGGCAGCACGGTGGCCGGCTTGACGGCGCTGGTGCCCGGCTTGGCGGGCAGCACGACATAACGAGGTGTGCCGGGCGTCGTGTCGACACTGTCACCGGCGACTGCCAGGCTCCCTAACGACAAAGCCGCGATGGGCAAGAAGAGCACACTTTTGGCAAAGCTTATCTGCATTCGATTAGTTACCCCTCCAGGTAGTGGTGGTTCGCCTTTTCGGGCGACGACCATGCGATCATATCACGGCCATCGCGCCCGCCAATGAGAACTTTGGCAATCGGCTGGGTGGATAGTACCGGTCGTCCAGACTGGTATCGGGAATAATCCTGAAGAGTTAAGGGGAGGGAAAGGAAGCGGGCGGCGCCGTTGCGGCGAACAGCCGCCACCCGCAGTTGGAATCGCGGCCTAGCCGCCGTTCTGGCACACGGACAGGGTTTCACCTTGGAAGGTGAACCATTTGTGAACCGAAACGGCCGGCGGCGCGCCGAAGTACGGCAACGTCACCAGGTCCTGCAGATTGTATTGAAAGCCGTTCAGGGTGTAGGGATAGGCGCCGAAGTTCGCGTTGTTCTCCAGCGGATCGCCGACTTCCAGGATGCCGCAGGCTACCGGGTTGCCGTTGGGGTTGTTGACCAGCGGATCGTCGACAAACTCGCCGGCTTCGTGCGACAGAGCCGAGACGTCCTGCGCGAACTGGCCGGTCACATCCACGTAGGTGGCATGCGCGTACGCCTGCGGGCCGGCGGCGCTGTGGTAGCCGCCGATGCAGCAGCCGAAATCGGTCAGATAGACATCGTAGGTCAGGAAGATCGGCAGGCTGTTCGGTTGAATCTGGCTGAACGAAGTGATGATGCTCTGAATCTCGGCGTCGAACCAGTTGATGTTGACCTCGCCGGCCGTGAACCCGAACGGCTTGCCGACCTTGCCGTCGCGGGAGGGCGGGCTGAGGGTCTGCGTCGGGAGCACGGTGGGACCGCCGAACAGCACGTGATAGCCCGGATGGGACTTCACGCCGGCCCAGAAGTTGGCGCGCTGATAAGCGTCGATGTACTGAGTGGTTCCGACGTTAGTGCCGCCCTGGATGTAGGTCGTGGTGGAGTCGAAGATCGGCGAGGCGACGGTATTTTGTATCACGGTATTGCCGTTCGGGAGCACCGTGTTCGGATCGAACGTCGACGTTCCGGTGCTGGTGGTAATCACGACTTTGAGCGGAATGATGTAAACGGGAACGGTAGTTGTGGTGTTGGTGTTGGGCGTCGTGCCCACCATGTTGAAACTATAGGTGGCGCCCTGGTAATTGAAGGATCCGTTCCAGGTCGGCAGCACGACAGCCGGTTTTACGCCGCTTTTGGCGGGTTTGGCGGGCAGAACGACAAAGCGCGGGGTGCCGGGAGTCATGTCGACATCCTGCGCCAAAGCCAGACCCGTGAACGATAGGGCGCAGGCCATAGACAGCGCCCCCTTGGTGATGCAATGCTTCATGCGATTATTTCCCCTCCAGGTAGTGGTGCTTCGTCTGCTTTTCAGCGAAGACCAGACGATTCTAGCATGCGCCTCGCGGCAACAGATGCAAAGTTTGAGTTAAGTCGCGCAGCTCGCGGCGCCGCCGGCGACCGCTATCCGGAAGATTCCCGAAGGTGTTTACAGTACGGGTCCAATTCGCCAGGGAACGAATTCTTGATGGCCCAGCCGCTCGGCGCAGGTGCGCTCACCGGAAGCCACGCGCAGCAACATCTCGAAGATTTCGGCACCCACCTCCGCGACGCTCTTCTCGCCGTCGGCGATGGCGCCGGCATTGATGTCCATGTTGCCCTGCATGCGGCGGTAGGTGTTCGTGTTGCTTGCGATCTTGAGCACGGGCACGGACGGAAAGCCGATGGCGCTGCCGCGTCCGGTGGTGAAGGCGATCAAATTGCAACCGCCGGCGGCGAGGCCGGTGAGGGATACCGGATCGTAGCCCGGCGTGTTCATGAAGACGAAGCCGGGTGTGCGCACAGGTTCGGCATAGTCGACGGCATCGGTCAGAGGCGAGGATCCGGCCTTGGCCACGGCGCCCAGCGACTTCTCGAGGATATTGGTGAGACCGCCTTCCTTGTTGCCCGGCGACGGATTGTCGTCGAAGCTGCCCGCGAAGCGGACCAGGTACTGTTTGTAGCTCCGCACAAAACTCAACAGCCGGTCGGCGACCTGGCGGTTGCGAGCGCGGCGGACGAGCAGATGTTCGGCGCCGAAGATCTCGGTGGTTTCGGCAAGGACGGCGGAAGCGCCGATGGCCGCCAGCCGGTCGGAACAGAGGCCCAGCGCGGGATTGGCGGTGATGCCGGAAAACGAATCCGAGCCGCCGCAGTTCAAGCCCAGCACGATGCGCGAGGCGGGGACGGCCACCCGCTGCATGCCGGCGCAGTCGGCCATCAGGCGCCCGATTTCCGCACACGCCGCCACTACCGCGCCGCGCGTGCCTCCGCTCGATTGCAAGGTCATGCCGACCAGGCGCGTGGACCGCGGCGCGTTGGGTCCCAGGTAGTGTTCGATCTGGTTGACCTCGCAACCCAGCCCCAGGATCACAGCGGCCGCCACATTCGGATGCGCCAATACGCCGGCCAGCGTGCGGCGCAGTTGCGCGGTGTCCGGACCGATGGTATGGCCGCAGCCTTCGCCGTGCGGAAACGCCACCACGCCGTCGATGTTAGGAGGCAACCGTTCACCGTCGAAGCTGCGGGCGATCAGCTCGGCGGTGTGGGCGGCGCAGTTGCTGGCCGCCACTACGGCAATGTAGTTGCGCGTACCGGCGGAACCGTCCTCGCGCGGATATCCCAGGAAAGTCGGACTGTCGTGGCGCGCGGGTAAGGGAATCTCGCCCGCGGGATACTCGTAATCGAAGTGAGGCTCTTCGAACGCCAGGTTGTGAGTGTGGACATGGGCGCCGGCCGCGATGTCCTGGCTGGCGCGGCCGATGACCTGGCCGTAGCGCCGCAGGACGGTTCCGCGCGGAATCGCCGCCAGCGCGATTTTATGGCCCGCGGGAACCGGTTCCAGCACGGCGAGAGCCTGGCCATCGACCTTTAACTCGGCCCCGGGCACGAGCGGCACCCGCGCGATGGCGACGTTATCGTCCGGATGCAAATGGATGGCGGAGTTTTCCGCGGTGGGCAGCTTGGCGATTTCGAGCAGCATGATCTACCTCATCAGCACCAGTTCCGGGGCGTCGTCGCCCAGGTGCGCGTGCAGCTTTCCGGCGGCGGGATGAATCCAGATTCCGCCGCCGTCTTTCGGTATGGGGATCCCAGCCGGGCCGTCGGCCAGGACGAAGTTAGCGGTCTCGGCGCCGTCGAGCAGCTTGCCGATGTGGATGTGGATATGGCACTGGGAGCGGCGAATTTCGCCATTGACGGCCAGCCCCCATTGGTCGCCCCAGAGCGCGTGCGCTTTTTGGATGGCCGCGGTCCACAGCGCCAGGCGATCGCCGGGAGTCAAGTCGGCCAGGGCGTGGACGTGCGCGCGGGGCAGGGCCAGCCAGCGATTCGGTTTGTGCGGATTGATGTCTTTCAGAAAGAAGACGGGTACATCCTTGGGCTGTTTCTCGGCCTCCCGGCACAACCCGCACTCGCGCTGGGCCATGCTTTCGGGACTGGCGAGGTCGCAAACGCAGTTGCGCACGTCGGCGACGCTCAGGGGGGCGGCGACCAGCAGAAGCGCGAGGCCGACGGAAAGGCCGTGGCGCGCGGCCGGACCGGGAAGGCAGCACCGCATCAGGCGATCCCCATCTTTTTTTGCATCTCTTCCAGGGTAACGCCCTTGGTTTCGGGGTAAGTGAACAGCACGACGAAGAACTGCACGACCATCATGACGGCAAAGAGCGCGAACGGCGCGGCGCCCGAGGTGGCCGCGACCAGGGGAAACGTTCCCGAGATCAGCGCGTTCATGAACCAGTGGGTGAAGCTGCCGAGGCTCTGGCCCTTGGCGCGTACGCGATTCGGGAAAACCTCGCTCAGGTAGACCCAGATCACGGCACCTTGGGAGAAGGCAAAACAGGCGATAAAGAGAACCAGCAGCCACACCAGCAGGTCCTCGTGGCTATGCATGGCGAAGATAGCGGCCACCCCGGCGAGCGAAACGGCCAGCCCCACCGAACCGATCAGCAGCAGGGTCTTGCGGCCCAGGCGGTCGATCACGGACATGGCGATTATGGTGAAAAGCAGATTGGTGGCTCCGATGCCCACCGCCTGCAGGTCGCTCGATACCTTATTGAAGCCGGCGCGCGCAAAGATGTCATTCAGGTAATAAAGAATGGCGTTGATGCCGGAGAGCTGATTGAACATGCCGATGGTCACTGCCAGGAAGATGGGCACGCGGTACTTGTGCTGGAAGAGCGGCTCGTCGCCGTGGCCGTGTTCGGCGTCGATGGAGGTGACGATGTCCTGTAACTCCGATTCGTAATTCTCTTCGCCGGTGAGGCGCAGGATGTCACGCGCTTCGGCCACGCGGCGCCGTTTCACCAGCCAGCGCGGGCTGCGCGGGATCCCGAACAGCATCAACAGGAACAGCGCGGCGGGGATGCCCGAGACGCCCAGTTTCCAGCGCCATTCCGCGGCGCCGAACCCGGCCAGGCCGATCACGTAGTTGCTGAAGTAGGCCAGCAGAATGCCGAACACGACGTTGAACTGAAACAGGCCTACCAGGCGGCCGCGCCAGCGGGCGGGCGCGATTTCGGCGATGTACATGGGGCCGAGCACCGACGATCCGCCAATTCCGAGTCCGCCGATGAAGCGGAAGAACACCAGCGAATACCAGTCCCAGGCGAAGGCGCAGCCCAGCGCCGAGACGAGGTACAGGACAGCCATGACGCGCAAGCTGTCGCGGCGGCCCCAGCGGTCGCCGGGGAGCCCGGCGAACATGGCCCCGAGAATGGTGCCCCAGAGCGCGGCGGCCACGGTGAGCCCCAGGGATCCCGGCGAGAGATGATACGTATCGCTAAGCGCGCGGGTGGTGCCGGCGATTACCGCGGTATCGAAACCGAAGAGCAGGCCGCCCAGGGCAGCCACGATGGTGCTTTTGACCAGGTAACCGTTCAGCGTCATGGCAAGGGCGACTTTACCACACGGCGGACGGAATCAGAGTGCGCAGCCAGGCGCCGGCGCGCGGGTTCAGGCGGCGGATGGAGTGGGGTTCAAGATGGCGTGGGCGACGCCGGAGAGCGGCACGACGCGGCCGGCGGCGCCGGCGCGGATGGCTTCCCGGGGCATACCGAAGACCACGCAACTGGCCTCGTCCTGGGCGATGGTGCGGGCGCCGGCCTGACGCATCTTCAGCAATCCCTGCGCGCCGTCGGATCCCATGCCAGTGAGCAGCACACCCACGGCGTGCGAACCCGCCGACTCGGCCACCGAATTGAACATCACGTCCACCGAAGGCCGCTGGTAGCAGACGCGCGGGCCGGTCTTCACCGACACGGCGTAGCCATCGCCGTTCTTGCGGAGCAGCATGTGCAGGTCTCCGGGTGCGATCAAGGCGCGGCCCGGATAGAGCTTATCGCCGTCCTCGGCCTCTTTGACTTCGAAGGGGCACAACTGGTTCAGGCGGTTGGCGAAGGCGCGGGAAAAACCCGCGGGAATATGCTGTGTGATCACGATGCCCGGCGAAGCGGCCGGCAGTTGCGGCAGCACCTGGGCGATAGCTTCGGTCCCGCCGGTGGAGGCGCCGATGGCGATCACGGTGGAAGGCGCCAGGCTGCCGGTCACCCGGCGCGGCGGCGGCGGTGCGGCCGCCGGCTGGGAGGCGGAGCGGGGCACGCGCGATGCCGCCGCGGCCCGGATCTTGGCCGCCAGGTCCAGGCGCAGCTCGCCGACCGAATAGGGCCCGCCGGGCTTGGCCAGTACCTCCACGGCGCCCAGGCTGAGGGCCTGCATAGCGCTCTGGCAGGACGCCTGCGCCAGGGAACTGATAACGATCACCGGCATGGGGCGAAAGTGCATCAGCTTTTTCAGAAAAGTCAGTCCGTCCATGCGCGGCATCTCGATGTCCAAGGTCAAGACGTCGGGGTGCAAGGCCAGGATCTTATCGCGCGCGATGTACGGATCGGGAGCGGTGCCCACCACTTCCAGCCCGGGTTGTCCGGCCAGCGCTTCGGTCAGGATCTTGCGGACGATCGCCGAGTCATCCACGATCAGCACACGGATATCGCGATCAGCCGGCATGATTCTCCAATTCGAGGCATAGGTCCAGGACACCATCACCCAGGTCGAACGCCTGGTGGGCGGGCGTGCCGGCCGCGGGCTCCGGTTCGGTGCAGGGAAGCAGTTCCGGGGCGGAAAGGCGGAAATCGGTCTCGCTTTTCACGCGGCTCAACAGCGAGCCGCAAACCATGTTGGCCAGCTCGCAGACTACGCCGGCGAGCTGGGGTTGGGGGAGCGGTTCGGCACTTTCGCAGGCCAGGAAATTCGACGCCAGCGAGCGGGCGGAGGGTTCGGAAAGGCGCAAGGTCAGCGTGCCGCACGGCGTCCCCCGGAAGGCCACCCGCGCGGCCAGGGCGGCCCCATCCGGCGGCGCGGCGGCCGGGCCATAGATGCCGCTGAAGAACATGGTCTCCAGAACGTCTTCGGCGGCGGCGGCCAATTTAGCGTCCCAATCGTTTTCACTCATGCGTCGCTCCCAGTACCCGTTCCAGTTCTTCGCGCAGCGTTTCCGGCAGGAAGGGCTTCTTCACGTATCCGCGCGCGCCCAGCGCCAGCATTCGCCCGATGCGCTTTTCGGTCCCGTCGGTGGAGACCACCACGACCGGTACCGATTTCAACAACTCGTCGGTGCCGAGACTGCGCAGCAGTTCTTCGCCGTCCATGCCGGGCATGTTGATATCGGTCAAAACCACGTCGACCCACTCGCGGCGCAAAACGTTGAGCGCTTCGTTGCCGTCGCCGGCTTCCAGGAAGGCAGACGCTTCCAGGCCGGAGAGCAGCATGATGCGGCGAATGAACCCGCGCATCACGGTCGAGTCATCCACGATCAAGACGCGGAAGGCCACTGGGTCACTCCTTTCTTAGGCGCCGGCCTCAGTTCCTGCTCCTCGCCTCCGGAACCGCGCAGCCAGAATCGCCCGCTGCCCACCTCCAGGCGCACCGTGCGCGACAGGGTCCCGCCGACCTCTTCTCCCTCGACGAAGACGCCCGCTTTCCAGAGGATCTTGCGCAACGCCAGGTAATTCCGTTTGCCGATGTTGAAGACTCCTTCCCGGTCCATCACCTGCGCCCCGCCGGCCACGCGCACCACCAGCCGGCGCTTGTCGGCACCGCGCTCGTAGGCGCGGCGGAAGAGCAGCGGGATTCCGGTGTCGGCGAACATATAGGGATTCTCATTGGCTTTGGCGGGCGAAATGGATGATTCGGGCAGCATATAGTGCAGCAGTCCGCCCACGCCGGCAACCGGATCGTGTATGGCCACTGCAATGCACGAGCCTAAGGCATAGGTGACCAGCACATCGTCGCCGGAATGACTCACCTGGCAGTCCGCGATTCCCACTACGACATTGCTCATCGCGCCTTCCTGCCGCCGGGTGCGGGCCTTCGATAGATCGCCGGACGCACGTAATGCAAGTCGTGACGCACGCCCGTGAGGCTCTCCGCGTGGCCGATGAAGAGATGGCCGCCGGGCTCCAGACGATCGGTCAAGTGGCGCACCACGGCTTCCTGGGTGGGCTTGTCGAAGTAGATCATGACATTGCGGCAGAAAATGACGGGAAAGGTCGGTTGGAGCCGAACCGGTTCGATCAGATTCAGGCGGCTGAACTCGATGCGGTCGCGGATCTCCGGTTTGACCTGATACCAGCCGCGCCAGCGCCCCTCGCCCCGGCGCAGGAACTGGCGCATCCAGTTCGGCGGAAGAGTGGTGAAGCGGTCGGCGGGATACACCGCCTTCTGGGCGGCGGCGAGGGCTTTGGTGGAAATGTCGGTCGCCACGATGCGGACGCGGCGGAAAATATCGGCGCCCCATTGGTCGAGCAGAGTGAAAGCCAGCGAATACGGCTCCTCGCCGGTGGAACAGGCCGCGCTCCAGAAGTCGATGTGGGCGCGCTCGCGCAATTCCGGCAGAATGTTCTGCCGCAGGTAATCGAAATGCGCCATCTCGCGCAGGAAACTGGTGTGGTTGGTGGCCAGGGCGTCGATCAGGCCCACCAGGGCCTCGCCGCTGGAGTCCCCCGTCACGTGACGGTAATAACTGTCGAAAGTCTCAAAGCCGCCCTCACGCATCCGTTTGCCGAGCCGGGCGGCGACCAGTTCTTCTTTGCCGTGCCGCAGATCCAGCCCGAATTTCTCATAGGCGAGGCGCCGGATGGCGTTGAACTCCTCCGGTTTCAGACGCTGGATGCGGAGAGCAGCGGCCACGCCGGGGTGTTCAGGCATGCGCGCGTTCCTTGACCAGCCCGGCGAGATCCAGAATCAGGCCCACCCGGCCGTCGCCCAGGATGGCTCCGCCGGCGACCCCGGCCACATGCTTGAAGGTGCTGCCCAGGCTCTTGATGACGGCCTCCTGTTTGCCGATCAGCTCGTCCACCATCAGGCAGAAGCGGCGCCCGTCGCCCTCCGCCACGATCAGCAGGCTGGCGCAGGGATCTTCGCTGCGGGGCTTAGTGGCGAACTTACGGTAAAGCCGCACCACCGGCAGCAGGGATCCGCGGACCATCACCATTTCGTTGCGATTCTGCACGGTGAAGACCGATTCCGCCGCGGGCCGGAACATCTCCCGCACCGCGAACAGCGGCACGATGTAACGCTCCGCGCCGACTCCTACGACGAGACCGTCGATAATGGCTAGCGTCAGGGGCACTTTGAGCGTGAAGGTGGCGCCCACACCGGCCGCGGATTGAATCTCGATGTGGCCGCGCAGCTTCAGGATCTGTTTGCGTACCACGTCCATGCCCACGCCGCGCCCGGAGACATCCGTCACCTGGGTCGCCGTGGAAAAACCCGGCTCAAAAATGAGGTGGAACACTTCGCTGTCGGACAGGCGCTCGGGGTTGGCGGCCAGTCCTCTTTCCAGCGCTTTGGCGCGGATGCGCCGGGCATCCAGCCCGCGGCCGTCGTCGGAGATTTCAATCACGATGTGGCCGGCCTGGTGGCAGGCCTTCAGGCCGATGCGCGCGACCGGATGCTTGCCCGCGGCGGCGCGCGCCGCGGTGTCTTCAATGCCGTGATCCAGGGAATTGCGCACCATATGCATCAGGGGGTCGGCCAGTTCCTCGACGATGGTGCGGTCGATTTCGGTTTCCTCGCCGCTGATATCCAGCTCGGCGGGCTTTCCCATCTTGCGGGACAGGTCCCGAACCTGCCGTGCCACACGTTGGAATAACTGGCCGATGGGCACCAAGCGCATGGACATGGAGGTCTTCTGGAGTTCGTTGGTGATGCGCGCCAATTGGGCCAGATTACGCTGTAGGCGGGGACTCTTCAGTGCCGCCAGATCGGGATCGTGCCGCACCATGGATTGGGCGATCACCAGTTCGCCGGCCATGTCCACCAGGTAATCCAGTTTGCCGGTATCCACTTTGACGGCCTTGGCCTCGGATACGGATTGCTGGCGCGCGCCGGGCGCGGCCGCGGACTCAGGTTCGGGTGCCGCCTCACCGGCAGGCACGGGGACCGGTTCCGGCTCGGAGGCCGGGCCATCCGTGATGAGGTTCTGGACGCGCTCCACCAGGCGGCCGTGATCCGGCGGCGGGGCTGCGGTACGCCCATGCAATCGGGCCTCCAGAGCATCGACGCAGGTTTTGAGATAGTCGGCGCTCTCGAGAACCATATCGATGACGCGCGGAGTAATGCGCAGCTTTCCGTTGCGCGCCAGGTCCAACACCGTTTCCACATTGTGCGAGACTTCCCGTACGGCGCCCAACTCCAGGAATCCGGCGAGTCCTTTGATGGTATGAAACGCGCGGAAGATGGTGTGGATGGCTTCGGCGTTTGCAGGATCCTGCTCCACGGCCAGGGAGTTGCTCTCAATGGCCGCCAGGTGTTCGCGGGCCTCCAGCACAAAGTCGGAAAGCAGTTCCGGGTCCTGCGCCAGCGAATAAGCCGCCGGTTCCGGCGCGGACGGCGCCGCCGGGGACGCGGCGAGCGCCTCCTGCATGGCGGTTACGCCACTCTGCAGGGTGCCCGCCAACGTATCGCGCGAACTGGGGCTGGCGGCATCGAGCGCGCCGCTAAGTTGGATTGCAATCCGCTCGACCTCCTTCCAGCCACCGGCGGCCGCGCGCTCCCGGACACCATGCACCGCAGTTGCCAGCGCGCGCAGCGACCGGTCGAAGCCGGCCTCCGAAGACAGGTCCTCCACGACCACCTTCATTGCCAGCGCGTCGATTGCCTGGCTCAATTCGGTTTGTTCAGCCATGCGCCCGTCTTTCTGTGTTTAGAAGTCCTTGAAGTCTTCGTCCAAGGGAATGGCGTGGCGGTCGGGTTTGGCCGCCATGACAGCCGTCAACTGCGGCGCGGGCGGCTGATTCTGGCGCGCCACGGCCGACTTCAATGCCTGCAGGCTGCTGGCGGTAGCGTCGCTCTTCCGGGCAGCTGCCAGCCGGGGCTGGGCCGGCGTGGCGGCAGTGCGGGGTTCGCCGCTTTCCGCAGTTCCACCCACCAGATCATGCAGTTCGCCGACCGCCGCGCGCATCACCCGCGCCTGGGCGGATAGCTGCTCGCTGGCCGATGCGCTTTCTTCCGCGTTGGCCGCGTTTTTCTGCGTCACCTGTTCCATCTGGGCGATGGCCTTGGCGATCTGCTCGATCCCGCGGGCCTGCTCCTGGCTGCCCACATAAACTTCATCCACCAGAGTCTTGACCTTGGCGGAACTATCGGTGATGGAGCGAATAGCCTCCGCCATGTGGTCCAGCTTGGCCATGCCGTCGCGCGATTTCTCGAGCGATTCCTCGATCAGCGCCGAGGTGTCCCGGGCGGCCTGCGCGCAACGCTGCGCCAGGTTGCGGACCTCATCCGCGACCACCGCGAAACCCATGCCGGCCTCTCCGGCGCGGGCCGCTTCCACGGCTGCGTTCAGCGCCAGGATATTGGTCTGGAAGGCGATTTCGTCAATGACCCGGATGATCTTGGACACCTTGTCACTGGAGGTGTTGATTTCGTTCATGGAGGAAACCATCTGGGCCAGCGACTCGTTGGCCGCCGTGACGCGCTGATTCACCTGATCGGTGAACTCCGCCGCGACCTTGGAATTCTCAGCATTCTTGTGGGTCATCGAGTTGATTTCTTCGCTCGAAGACGAGGTCTCTTCGAGGGAGGCGGCCTGTTCGGACGACCCCTGCGCCAACGACTGGCTGGCCGAGGAGACCTGGGTAGCCGCACTGGCCACCTGTTCGGCACCCTCGGTCATACGATATGCCAGGCGGCCCAGAGCCGCGTTGATCCGCCGCACAATCACCACCACGACGGCCGCCACCAGGAGGCAGAGTCCCATGAGACCGAAGGCCGCCCTCTGGCTGGAACTGTTCTCCGTCTGCACCTCGGCCTTATCCTGGGCCAGGGCAGCCGCGCTGAGGGTCCGCAGACGGGCCGCGTCGGCCGCAATCTTGTTGTACAGCGGCGCCGTTATATCCTTGCGGATGTGATCGGCTTCCGCCAAGTGCCGGGCGTGCGCCTGCCGCAACAGTTCTTCGTGGTGCGGCTGCCATTGGGAGAGAGTTTCACTGACGTTTGCCACCAGGGTTTTGCCCTCTTCCAAGCGCAGAAGGGGACGCAGCTCGTTGAGTGACTTGCGGACATTCTCGGTCGCCTGCTGGTATTGCTGCTCGTAGTTTTCGAGCGAAGCCTGGTCCTTTTCGGAGGCGGCCAGGACGATACCGCGCTGCGTGGAAATCGCCTCCGAATTGTTCACTTCAATGCGGCCCGCGAGTTCGACTTCGCGCAGGGAAACGTCGATCACGCTTTCCAATTGCTTTTTAAACGTATTCGCCGTGTGCTGCCCGAGATAACTCTGCAGGCCGGCCAGGGCGAACATGGCTCCCACGCTGCCCAGCAGCTTAGTCCCAATCGTCAATCTGGATGGCATCTTCTTCGTCTCCTTATTGCATCAGCGCCTTCAGACCATCCAGGTCCTGGGTGGAAAGGACCCGGTCAATATCCAAAAGGATTTTCACTTTGCCTTTGCTTTTTGCCATGCCGAGGATGTACGGGGTGGCCGCACCGTCGCCGAAGTCGGGCGTGTCTTCGATTTCCCCGGCCGCGATGTTGATAGCCTCAGACACCTCATCGACTACAATCCCGGTCAGCGATAGCGCGCCACCGTCACTTGCCTTGATCTGCACCACGATGATGCAGGTGCGCTGGGTGTATTCGATCTGCGGCAGGCCGAACTTCAGCCGGAGGTCTACAACCGGGATCACCTTACCGCGCAGGTTGATCACCCCTTTTACATAAACCGGGGTCTGCGGCACGGCGGTAATGTCCTGGACGCCCATGATCTCGCGGACTTTCAATACCTGAATTGCGAACTCTTCGCGGCCCAGGTGAAAGGCCAGGTACTTGCCGGCGCGAACGTCGTTGCCAGTGGCGGCACCGCTCTCCGGCAGCGCGATGGTGCTGACTTGCATGAAATCTCCTTTGCGGGTCGCCGGCTCCCGACAAGAGGCTTGGCGGGTCAAGCGATCCTAAGGGATTCATCGGCGATGGGACCGGACAGGTTTAGAGTGGTGGACGGAGAAATGGCGGGGGTGGGCGACAGCCAGGAGCGGTAAGCGGCGGTCAGCGCCGGGTTACCCGGCGCCCGGTTATCACACGGCGGCGTTTGTGGTGCGTAGCCGCGACATGATCCGCGGCGCCGCGCGCCCCGAATCCCCTGGGGTGGAGGTGGCCGTTTTCACGGGCCACCAGGCGGTGGGCCAGGCGCACCGTCCGCCGCGAGCGCTTCAGTAATTCCAGTATTTGGCGCAGTTGTGCCCGTTCGCCGGGTGAGTAATCGCCCACATTTCCATATAGGCTCAATGGTCCCTCCCACGCCGTCAGTGCACGGCGAGTTCCTATGATCCTGATTGGCGCTTATTAGGTAGTGCAGAAAGCCGGGAAAATGTTGCAACAGATGTCGAAAATCTCACACCGGGTCCGCACGATCGTCGGGACCGCATTCGAGCGTGCTCAGGTATTCGTCGGAGGTGTACAAGGAGAACTGGAATCTGTCAGGGTCGAAAGGAGTAAACGCAGAAAGCGAAAGGTAACAGGCGAAGAAGTGGTCGGCGTAGGCATAATACTGTTCCAAGAAATTTGCCGATACCGTGCCATAGGCCGGCGGGTCAGGAAACACGGCACCCACCCCGATCGCCCGCGAGAGCACCTGGCGATATCCGGCCACTCCCCAACTCTCGAAACGGGCCCCGACCGCCGCCGGCGTACTGTGCACCAGCAGGTCGGCGAAATTCTGCGGCACGATTCCGGCATGCGCCAGAACCTCGTCCCGGCCGGCAAAATCCATGCACTGGCCGATCCAGCGCATGACGTCTTTGCCCACCAGGCAGAGCATGCGGAACTCCGTATACCGGCCGCGCAGCAAGGGCTCCTTTTCCAGGTCCGATTCCGCCATACCGTTCCGATATAGGGAGAGTTTGATGCTGTCGAACAACGCCGCGGAATCGAGCGCGCGATCGAAGGGGTACAGGATCAGCGGGGGCAGGTCCCAATACCTCCCCTGCCACCGGTCGTTGGCCGGTTGGGTCATTCCTCTAGCTTATCGGCATTTGGTCGAGTGGGCGACAGGTCACCATCACCCCTCCAGCTTGAAACGGGTTTGGGCCAGGCGATACAGGGGCCGCCAGAGCGACCGGTTCACGGTCACCACCAGGGCCGCCATCACGATCGTCGAGAGCAGCAGCAGGTCGAAGTTGCCGGTGTCGGTGGCGGAGCTGATCTGGGCCCCCAATCCGACGGTCTGCAGGGTTTGGCCTTTGAAGTGAAAATACTCGGCCACGATGCTGGCGTTCCAGGCTCCGCCCGACGCCGTGACCATGCCGGTCACCAGGTAGGGGAAGATACCGGGCAGGATCACCGTGCGCCATCGCTCCCAGCCGGGAAAGCGGAACACGAACGCGACTTCTTTCAGGTCGGTGGGGATGGCCATGGCGCCGGCAATCACGTTGAACAGAACGTACCATTGGGTGCCGAGCAGCATTAGCAGGATGGAGCCCACGCCCAGCCCGCCGCCGATGCGGATGAGCGCCAAAAGGATCACGGGAAACAGCGCGGTCGCCGGCACGGAAGCGGCTAACTGCGCGAAGGGCTGGGCGAAGCGGGCGAGCCGGGGGTTGAAGCCGATGGCCACGCCGGCGGGAATGGTCCACAGGGCGGAGATGGCCAGCGAGACGGCGACACGTGCGAAGGTCGCGGCCGCGCCCTGCAGAGTCGAAACCAGCTCGGACCCGGTGAGGGTCTTCAGGCTCACGATCATTCCGCCCAGGGCGTACAGGATAGCGCCGCCGGCGAGCGCGCCGAGAACCATCGATACGACCATCTTCCATTGGGATGGCGGTCCGTCGGCCGCCGCAAGCGGAGCGCGCTGTGCCAGACGCAAGCTGATCCGTTCGCTGATGGGAGCCATGACGGCGGTGCGGAAGCGTTCCAGGATCGCCGATCGCCGCAGCAGGTTGAGCACGGCCGAGCGGGGCTGCGCGCCGCTCTCCACCTGCTCGAACTTGAACTTGTCGGACCAGGCGATGGCGGGCCGCCACACGAACTGGTCGATGAGGAGGATCACCCCAATCATAGTGCCCAGTCCCCAGAGGATGGCGGAGGTGTCCCCGCTGCCGGCGGCGGTTTGCAGGTACGAACCCAACCCGGGCAGACGGAAATCGCGCTTGCCGAGCACGAACATTTCGCAAGCCATCAGGAAGAACCAGCCGCCCGCCACCGAGACCATGGAGTTCCACACCAGGCCGATGGCGCCGTAGGGCAACTCCAGCTCCAGGAATGTCTGCCAGCCGCCGAATCCGTAGATGCGGGCGGCCTCGCGCAATTCGCGCGGAATGGACTTGAGCGAGGCGTAGAAGCTGAATGCCATGTTCCATACCTGGCCGGTGAAGATCAGCAGAATGGCGCCGAATTCCACGCCGAGCTGCCGGGTGGGAAACAGGGCCACCATGGCCAGCATGACGCCGGGCAGAAAACTGAGCACGGGGATGGACTGCAGGATATCCAGGATCGCCACCATGAGCGCTTCCAGCCGGCGATTGTAGGCGGCGATATATCCGTAGGCCAGGGCGAACAGCAGGCTGAGCAGGTAGGCGATGCCGATGCGCACGACGGAGAAGAATGCGTAGAGCGGCAGAGCCCGCGGCGAGCGCGAAATGTGGGCCGCGGGCGTGATCGCGCCGAACCAGTAGTGGACCACCAACAACAGGCCCTGGATAATGGCCAGCAGCGCGGCCAGCACGCCCAGATCGAGGAGCAGAGACCAGGTGCGCTCTCCGATCACCGTGCGGGAAAGCAGGGGGCGGATGGTCAATGCGAACCCGCCTCGGGCGGCGCGGCCACGGGCGTCTCTTCCGGCAGGAAGAACTGGTGCGTGTCCGAGTCGTGGTCGAACAGCTCGGCGTAACGGCCCCAGTTGATGGCCGTCTCCAGTTGCGCCTTGGCTTCCTCCTCGCTGAAATGCTCGTCGAGCAGATCCTCGAAGACGCCGTCGGGCAGGGTGTGATCGGCGCGGGCTTCGAGCGAGCGGGTGATCTCGCGGATCAGAGATATATTCTCCAGGGCGGCGGCGCGGAACAGTTCCTTGCGCCGCAGGATGTCGGCCTCGGCGAAGGCGTGGCCGGACGGGGTGAGTTCCACGTCACCCTCTTCCACCTTGGCGAAATGCAGCAGGACGGCGGCATCCACCACCGGCAACAGGTCGTCGATTTCGAACGAGAGCGCGGCGGCCAGGCGGTACATGTCGTCACGGCCGTTGCGGTCGGCCAGCATCTCGAGCAATCCGGCGACCGCACCGCGGCGCGCGTGCGGCAGCATCTGGTACCTAGGCCTGGCCGGCTGGGGCACCAGAAACGCCGGGCCGGGCGCGGGCGTCAGGTCCGGGCGGGTGAGGACGCGATAGATATAGTCCACTACGTTGGTGAACTGCGGATCTTTCCGTTCGCGGGGGCGCTCCAGGGGCACGCGGAAGTCGGTGCGCACGGTGGCCGGATTCTTGCCCAACACCACGATGCGGTCGGCCAGCAGCACCGCCTCTTCGATGTTGTGGGTGACCACGAAGACGGCGCGGGTGGGCATCTTGTGACTCTGCCAGAGCTCCAGCAGCTCGCCGCGCAGGTTCTCGGCGGTGAGTACGTCGAGGGCCGAGAAAGGCTCGTCCATGAACAGCACTTCCGGCTCGACCACCAGGGCGCGCGCGAATCCGACGCGCTGCTTCATCCCGCCCGAAAGCTCTTTTGGATAGGCGTTTTCGAATCCGTCGAGGCCCACGGTGTCCAGGATCCTGGTGCTGCGCGCGTCGCGCTCGGCTTCCGGCACGCCGCGAGCCTTGAGCGGAGCGGCGACGTTTTCGAGCACCGTCAGCCAGGGAAAGAGGGCGAAGCTCTGAAATACGATGGAAACATTTTCGCAGGGACCGCCGACCGCGTGGCCATGATGGATGACCTCTCCGCCGGTGGGCCGCGCGAGTCCGGTCAGGATGCGCAGGAACGTCGATTTGCCGGAGCCGGAAGGACCCAGGACGGCGAGGATTTCATCGGGATAAATGGCCAGATCGGTGGGGGCGATGACCTGGATGCGGCCTTCTTTTTCGGAGCCGTAGGACTTTTCGACTTTACGGGCTTCGATGATGGCTTGCATCGCGGGGTCTTCATGAATCTAGCACAGAATCCGGACGCGGATCGCTTCAGGGTTTGGTGCGGGTCAGCCTTAAGGCGATGCCGTTCTGATACGCGGGCGGGTGCAGCGTTGACGCCGCATTGCCGGTGGACGCGAAGTTGGCGACGCGGGTTGTGTTTCCGGTCTCCACATTCACCCATTCGCCGGAATAGGCGCCCGGGGGCAGATCCAGTTCGACCTCGGCAAGCCCGCCGCCATCGAAATAGATGCCGTAGTCGCCGCCGGGGCTCGACAGCGCATGCGGAGTGGCTCCCGCGGCATGCTTCACCACGCGCGTATCCGGCACGATGGTTTCCAGCGGCAGCTTACCCAGAAAATCGCTCAGAATGCGGAGCTGGCGGCGAAGGGCCGGACTGCCCCCGCCAGGGCCATTCGGTGCGGCGTCGGTGCCGTCCTCATGGCCGGCGCTGAAGGAGTAATCCAGACTGTCGAACACGCTGCCCCCGGCCAGCATGAAATTCCAGGCCTGCCGGCGGTAGGAGGCGTCGTCATTTCCCAGGAAACCGCTTTCATCGTACGAGATGGCGATTCCCAGCCCGTAGTTCAAAGCTACGGCTTGCGGGTAAACATAGTGAAAATTGACGATGTTTGCGCCCGGCACCAGCTCCCGCACCGGAAACAGGAAATTGCAGTAATTCTGGGCAATCAGATGACGATTCGGCAGCCTGCCTTCCTCGCTCGCGATCCACTCGGCGACGCGCGCCTGCCACGCTATGGAAGCCGGGTCGGCCAGGTCCACGGAATTGGGGTAACGGTCGCGGGACGGCTCGGTCAGATAAGGATTCACCACGTTGGCCAACACCGGCCGGTCGGACCAGGGCTCGTTCTGGATTTCGAAAATCACGTTGTCGAAGGGATTGGCCTGGCGCACGAGTTGCCGCACATAGCGCTCCTGGTAGGGGAGGATATTGCCGTTGTCGAGGGTGTGCAGCCTCTTCCAATCGATGGCCGTCGTGCCGTTCACATTGTTGGCGGGGTTAAACGGGCTGATCTTCCAGTGCATTTCCTGGTAGTAGGACGAGAACAGGGTGACCTCGACCACGATCGCCCGCCGCTGGGCGTCGGCCAGGAAGTCGCGGAAGCGCTGGATGTACTCGGGGTTCCAGCGATCCAGGTCATACCGGTCGCCCCGCAGCGCCCAGGGTGCGATATAGCGTCCCGGGGCGGGGGCCAGCGTATTGCGCTTGATGCCGAACGATTGCGCCGGCACTTCGCGGTAGCTGCCGCCGAACAGGCGGGTGTAGTTCATGCCTTCCGATTCGAGGGTGGCCAGGTAGCGGCGGTAGTCGAAATCCGCGTTCATCACCGCGCCGTAATGTTCGCCGCTGGTGATCAGCGCCACGGTTTTGCCATGGAACAGGAAGTAATGGGGATTCTTGGGATCCAGACGGATCGGTCCGGCGGCGGCAAGCGAGAAACCGGCGGCGACGGCCACGCTCAAAAGCAAACGCATGCAGGCTCCACCGCCGATTCTAACGTGACGACGCGAAGCCGGGTGTACCGGCGTGTCCGAAACTGTATGATGAAAAAGATGACCAGCAGCCCCGATCCGCTGCCCGCCGCGGCGGCCGAAACCGTGATCTCGCTCGAACGCCAGTACCTGTTGCAGAACTACGCGCGCTATCCGCTGGTGTTGCACCGCGGGAAGGGCTGCCACGTCTACGACGTGAACGGCGCGCGCTATCTGGATTTCATTGCCGGCATCGGGGTGAACGCGCTGGGCCACGCGCATCCGCGCATCGTGAAGGTCATCCGCGAACAGGCCGCCCTGCTGATTCACTCTTCCAATCTCTACTATCACGAATACCAGGGACCCCTGGCCCGCAGGCTGGCCGAGACCAGCGGCCTGGAGCGCACCTTCTTCACCAACAGCGGCACGGAGGCCATGGAAGGCGCACTGAAAATGATCCGGGCGCACGGCAACCAGCACGGAGAAGGCAAGCACGAAATCATCGCCCTGGATAATTCCTTTCACGGACGTTCGCTGGGTGCGCTGTCCATCACGGGCCAACCCAAATACCGGCGCGATTTCGAGCCGCTGCTGCCGGGCGCGAAGTTTGTCCCGGCGAATGATCCGGCGGCGCTCGAGGCAGCCTTCAGCCACGCTACGGCCGGGATGGTGCTGGAACTGATCCAGGGAGAGGGCGGTATCTATCCCGTCCACCACGAATACGTCCAAAAGGCGCGCGAGCTGGCGGACCGGCACGATGCGCTGCTGGTGTTCGACGAAATACAGTGCGGCGTGGGCCGGACCGGCACCTACTACTCCTATCAGCGCACGAAACCGGCAGTACTGCCGGATGTGCTGGTGACCGCCAAACCGATCGCCTGCGGGCTGCCGCTGGGCGCGATTGTGGCCAATGCCCGCGCCGCGGCGGCGATCGGTCCCGGAATGCACGGCTCGACGTTTGGCGGCAGCGCGCTGGCGTGCCGGGTGGCGCTCGAGTTCTTCGACATTCTGGACGGCCTGCTGCCGTCCATCCAGCAGGTGGGCGGATATTTCCACTTGATGTTGAAAGAGCTGGCGCGAAAGCATCCGTTCGTCAGGGAGGTGCGCGGCTTTGGCTTGATGATCGGCGTGGAGATGGAGATCCCCGGCAAGCAGATGGTGTTGGATGCCATGGCGGAGGGCCTGCTGATCAACTGCACGCACGATACCGTGCTGCGGTTCCTGCCGCCGTATATCGTGACCGAGCGCGACGTGGACGTGGCGGTGAAAGTCCTGGGCAAGATCTTCGCCAAACAAAAAGGGGCGGAAGCGTGAAACTGGCGTGGTGCTGTGCGCTGCTGGCGCCGCTCATCGGACAGGCGCAGACCGGCTGGGTGAGCCTGTTCGACGGCAAGACCATGGCCGGCTGGGAAGACCCGCGGCAGAAAAATCCGCCGGGCGACGCCTGGTCGATTGACGACGGCTGCCTGAAAGCCAACGCGCACGCGCACATCACCGAAGACCTCTTCAGCAAGGACCGCTACCGCGATTTCGAACTGGCCTGGGAATGGAAGGTGGCGCCGGGGGCCAATAGCGGCGTGAAGTATCGCATCCAGGGCCGGGTTTTTCTGGCGCACATGACGGTTCATCGTTTCGAAGACCTGGTGAATCTCTCGTTGCAGCATCGGCCTGCAGGACGTCCGGATCGCGGCCAGGAGTACGTGATCGGCTTCGAATACCAGATTCTGGACAACACCCGCAATCCCGACGCGCGCGCGGGCACTACGCACCAGGCCGGCGCGCTGTACGACATTCAGGGTCCCACCAAGGACGCCACCAGGCCGGTGGGCGCGTTCAACGAATCACGGCTGGTGGTGAAAGGCAATCACGTCGAGCACTGGCTGAACGGTGTCAAAGTGGTGGATGCGGAGCTGGATTCGCCGCTGGCCGCCGAGCGCATCGCGCATCGTTGGGGGCAGGGAACTCCGGTCACCGAGGATCTGACCAAACAGCCGCAACACGACTGTCCGATTTCGTTGCAGAATCACGGCGGCGACACGTGGTTCCGCAACATCCGGATCAGACGGTTGGACTAGCCGCGAAGGCTCCGGTCCGCGATTCTGTCCGCGAAATCACACTGCGGAGCGTCTGGCGGAATTTCAGTTGCTTAAATAACGCGCAGAGGAGGTGCGAATTCATGATCACTTTCAGAAATGGTCTGTGCGTGGCGGCCGCGCTGTGGCTCGGCGTGTTGACCGGATGCACCGCGCGGAAGTCGCCGCCGGTAGCGGCCGCTACGCGCAAAGCGCTGGATCAGGCGGGGCTGAAGAATGTCTCGGTGAAGCAGGATCGCGAAAACGGAGTGGTGTTCCTGGCGGGACAGGCTCCCAACGACGCGGCCAAAGCCCAGGCTGATGCGATCGCGCAGGGGATCGCCGTGGGGCAGGTGGTGGCGAACGAGATCGCGGTCGTGCCGCCGAATTCCGGCAGCCAGACGCGTACGCTTTATGCCGATCTGGACAAAGGCATCCAAAGCAACCTCGACGCCGCGCTCATCCGGAACGGGGTACCCGGGGCAATCCATCACCGCAGCGAAAACGGAGTCGTGCTCCTGACCGGTACGGTAAGTTCCGAACAGGCGCGAAACCAGGCGCAGCAGGTGGCCGTCGGAGTGCCGAACGTGCAGCAGGTCGTCAACGAATTACAGATCCAGCATCAGAAGGCCACTGCGACGCAGTGGCAGTAGCGCCGCCAAACGGACCGGCTTGGGGTACTCTGGTCATTGGGGCATACGGCGGCCGGGGAGAATCCGCCGCACGGCCTCGATCCGAATTCATCAAGGAGAGACGATCCCATGACCAAGTCCGTTTTCGTTTGTGCCGCTATGGCCGCGGCAGCCAGCATGAGCCTGGCGCAGCAGCCTCGTCCGCCCCGGCCCATGCCGGCCGAAACTTCCGTGACCATCGCCGGCAAAACCATCACCATCAAGTACTCCGCCCCGCACGTGGCCGGGCGGCAGATGTTCGGTCCGGGCGGGGTGATTTCGCACGACAAAACGTATCCCGTGTGGCGCGCCGGGGCGAATGCCGCGACCGCGCTGCACACGGACGCCGATCTGGATATCAAAGGCCTGCACGTCCCGGCCGGCAATTACACGCTGTTCGCCAATGTGGAAAATCCCGACCAGTGGGAATTCATTGTCAGCAAAGCAACCGGCGAGTGGGGTCTGGCCTACGACAAGAGCAAAGACCTTGGTAGCGTCAAGATGGACATGAGCAAGCCGGGCGCGCCGGTGGAGGTCTATAAAATGACCCTCTCCAGCACCGGCGAGCACACGGGAAAGCTGGTGCTGGCGTTCGACGATCACGAGGCTTCCGTTCCGTTCACCGTGAAGTAACCGCGGTCAGGCTGCAAGTGCTTTCCCGGCACCAGCTTGCGTGAACATTCCGGGATGGCTTAACGTATCAAATTACGGATGCCTTTTTGCAGCCAGTGCGGAACCCAGGTGGAGGCGCGAGACGCCTACTGCGCCAAGTGCGGCGCCCGCCAGCCGGGCGCCATGCCGGGCGGTGGCAAGCCGACGGACCCGTTTGCCTCCATTACGCCACGTACCGCCTCGATCCTGTGCTACATACCGGGCCTGGGGTGGATCGCGTCCATCGTCGTACTGGCCTCGGAACGCTTCCGCTCCAACCAGGTCGTCCGCTTCCACGCCTTTCAGGGCCTGTACCTTTTTGTCGCCTGGCTGATCGAAGACTGGGTCCTGAAGCCGGTCTTTTCGGAGATCCCCCACGTGCATATCAACGGCGTGATTCAGGCGGTGCTGCTGGGCGTGTCGATCTTCATGATTATCAAAGCGAGCCAGGAAGAGGCGTACTCCCTGCCGATCATCGGTGAGTTGGCCCAGAAGTCGGTCGCCGAAAGGTGAGCTTCCGCTTTGGGTCCGGCGAAGACCGGCTCAACCGGCAGTTTGCGTCCCGGTGTGCCAGTTGGAGTTGATCCAGCTCGTAAAGGTCGTGAGCTTGGGATACTCCTGCCGGACTGCCGGGATGTCCACATGGTATCCGGTAGCTTCGAGCCAGCGGTACATCAGGACGTGCCGGCTCTCGGTCCGGGCTGCGAACTCGTCCCACGGCACTTTCACGTAAGGGACTTCGCGGCCGGCGACGCGCGTGAAGGCTTGCGCCAGTTCCGCCATCGACAACTCGTCGCCGGCCAGCTCGAAGGTGCGATCCTGCCATTTGCCGGAATGCTCGAACGCCGCCGCGGCCACCCCGCCGATGTCATCGACCGCGATCATCTGCAGGCGGGTCGAGGCTTCCAGCGGCAAGGCCAGCGTACCGCCGGCAATCGTGTCGCGCATGGAGAGCCAGTTTTCCATGAAGAACACGGGCCGCAATATGGTGAAGTGCATACCTGTGCGGCGGACATGTTCTTCGATGCCCGATTTGCTGTCGAAGTGCGGAATCCCGGTGTTCCGGTCGGCACTCGCCACCGAGGTGTAGACGAAGTGTGTAATGCGGGCGCGCTTGGCGGCGTCGGCGAGGGCGATGCCCTGGCGAATCTCGCTTTCGATCCCGGCCTCTGTTGTACTCTGCACCGAGAAGACGCCGTACACGCCGTCGAGCGCCCGCCCCAGCGAGGCTTGGTCGTCGATATCCCCGCGCACGACTTCGGCGCCGTGGCCGTGGAGCGCGCGCGCTTTTGGTTGATCCGGATTGCGGGTCAGGGCGCGGACCGCAAAGCCTCTGTCAACGAGGTGGCGCAAGGCCGCCCCGCCCTGGCGGCCGGTGGCGCCGGTTACCAGAATAAGCCGATTCCGTTTCTTGTTAGCAGGCATGCAGTGCCTTTAAGCAGTCTGCGTGCCGTAACGTCTATTGGCCGGGTACCGCCGGCGGCGGCCCACCGATACTAATGTGATTGAGAACCCGTTGGGCAAGGGTCGGTTTCTTTTCCAGCTCCGGATTGTGTCGCCTGGCACAAACATAATCGCCTATAAACCAGCCGATCGCACCGCCGGCCATAACATCGCCCGGAAAGTGCTGGTTAGCCGCCAGCCGGGCGCCCACCACGCCTCCGGCATAGGCGTACGCCAGGATTTTCACCCAGAGTGTGTGCGGGTATTCATGCGCAAAGACGGAAGCCATCGCGAATGTTTCGATGGCGTGGCCGGAGGGAAAGCTCGAATTGTAGCGTGGGCTGGAGGAGGCTTCAAACTCGCCGTTGCCGTGCCCCTGCGTCGGGCGCTGGCGGTCGAATATCGACTTCAGCGCCAGTTGCACGATCGTAACGTTGGCCAGTGACTCGAACGAGAGCAGGCCTGCTTCGCGGAAGTGATCGTCATGGAACGCCGTTCCGCCGAAGTAGAATCCGGCGGTCAGAGGGAGCAGCGTGTAGGGGTCGCCCAAATAGGAAACGTCGCTGCCCAAAGTGCGCAGTCCGGGTGTGGTCGGGGCATTCTTGGAAATGTACTTATCCGTGCCGATCAGGGCGCCGGTGGCGCCGCCCAGGATTAGCCACAGCTTCAACTGGCGCCTGGACGTATGAAATGGACTCGTCCACACGGCCTTCTGATCTTCCGCCACGAAGCGCGGCATGCGCGTGAACGGGTGCCAGTAGCCGGTAGCGTCATGATAGTCTTTGGGCTTCAGGATTTCGGGTCCGGTCTTAGGGGCAATCGCGGACCGGTCTCGGCTCTCCTCGCCGGTTTGGGCCATCGCCGGCAGCAAAAACATCACAAAGATCAGCAGTTTCATCCCGGATTTCTCCGTCCGATCGTCGGAGCAAATCCGCGGCCACTTCGCGTGTTCAGGGACGCGATTCCGTTAACGGTTTCACTGATAGGCTACCGTCGCGTTGGTGATGGTCGCTTCCGTCAGCGCGTAGCCCAGATCCAGGCCGGTGGCGGTGAATGGCACCGGGACGCTCACCTGGCTGATACCCAGGAATCCGGTGGCAACCGACAGAATGTCATTACCTAAACTGGCGCTCGCAGGCAAGGCCTGCAGCACCTCTGCCGGGACTTTAAATTGTCCGGCGCCGGCGGGAGCCGTGCAGGTGAAACCGGCTCCGGCGGCGGTGGACGTGGACGTACCCGCGATCGAAAAGCCCATGATCTGGATGGTGTCGTCCGGGTTGGCGCCCGACCAGGTCAGAGTGACTCCGCTGGCCCGGTCGATGGACGAGATGGCGCCCTCGTTCGTCCATTGCAGGTTCTCCGCAGTGATGGGTACGGTCACATTAAACGGCCCGACGTTGGATCCTCCGGTACCCGTAAACGTCACCGAACCGTTCGGCAGATCGTAGGCATTGCTGTAGACTCCTTTATTCGACGAGGACTCCGATATGGTGCCTTGTCCTCCTCCGCCGGCGACGGTGATCGAGCTGCCGGCATCCAGTCCGATGGAACCCAGCACGCCCGGCCCGTTGAAGGAGGTGCCGCTGAAACCGTACACCGTACAGGCGCCCGAATTCAACACCGGGGCCATGCTGTACACGTTGGTGAACTGATATTTGAAGAAGGTGGCCAGCTCCTGGGTTCCGGTACTCTCTTGGGTGCTGCCCCCGAAGAGATTGAAGCCCGGCGAAAGGTTGTCGTACACGTTGTAAAAGATGCTGCCGATGGATCCGGAGTTCTGGGAGACCAGCTTGGATAACTCCGTGGCGGAAATGCCGCTGGGGTCGCTGCAGGAAACGTCACCGCTGGGAGCTATGGCGACATTGACGAAGTTGCTGGTCGTATTTCCGGTTTCCACCGCGACCGGAATGTTGCATCCGGTTATACCCGGGGGAACCCGAAAGACGATCTGGTCGAGCCCGCTGCAACAGCCCGATCTGCCGTAGTAACTGGGAGTGACATGCGATCCGCCGAAGTAGATGGTGGGCGCATGGGAGCCGATATTGCCCACCGGCGGAGGCTCGGCGTCACTGCCGGAGATGGCGCCCAGACCGGTTCCCCAAACGATCAGAGTGTCGCCGGGGTGGGCGGGGGAATTGTAGCCGATGACGGCATAGTCCGTATTGGTGATAATGCCCCGGCCGCTGCCGGAGCTGTTGGCGGCAAAGATTCCGAAACTGGCGGGCACGACCTGCGCCGTGCCACCCGCCAGGACCTGGCCCGCGTAGCTGACCGTGATGGTGACGTCCCCCAGCGGCGCATTGGAAGGCATGATGGCATTTACCTGCGATCCGCTTACAAACACAGGAATCGCCGCGATGGTCTCGCCGCCCTGCGTGACATTCACTTTCGCGCCTCCGAGAGTAGTGGAGAGCGGAAAGGACAGAGACGGGCTGGCCGACGGTCCCAGGTTGGAGCCGAAGATAGTGAACAGCGAGCCTTGCGCAATACCCGAACCCGGCAGAATCGGATTCGCATAGCTGGCGGCGTTGACGCTGGCTCCCGTGCCGGTGCCCGGTCCAGGCCCCTGCCCGAACGCATCCTTGCACTCGCCGGCGGAACCCGCGGCATAGATCGCCTCCAGTTCGGACTGGCTCAGCGCGCGGTTGAACGCTTGCACTTCATCCACCACACCGTTGAGCGTCCGCGGAAAGCCGACCTGGACGCCAATCTGGCCGGAGGAGCCGATGGTCCAGGGATTCGTGGAATAGGAGACGGGCTTGGCTTCGTTGAAGGATCCTTCCGCTACGCCGTTTACGAAGAGACGGAAGACGCTCCCGTCATAAGTTGTCGCCACGTGATAGAAGACGCCGGTGGAGAAGGTGTCCTTGGAGGCGAAACTCTCCGAACCGGTATTGCCGAATACGAAGACAAAGCGGTTGTCCTGGGACCGCCAGTAGAGCGCCATGGAAAGGCTGTAATCGTCGATATCCTGCTGCACGATGCTGCTGCCGGTCGAATCGTTGTTCGGCCCGGCGCCATCCGGGCGCACCCACACCGCCCAGGTGAAGTTCTGATTGGCGAGCGATTTGGAGGCCGGGACTTCCAAATAGCCCTTGGTTCCGATGTGGAATCCGTTGGAGACTTCGGCCGGAACGAGGGTAACGCCACTTGCCGCATTGGGATTATTGGCGCCCGCCAGATCGTTGTTGTCGGTATCGCCGGGCCACCAGCTCACGAGTCCCGACGGTGGGGCCAGACAGCCCGCGGCCGCGGCGCGGGCCGGCAAGGAAACGGCGGCCAGGCACAGCATCAGCGCGGCAATCTCCAAGGCGGTAAAGGCGGCGCGGCGGCGGCCGGGAACGGACAAGTGGGGCCAAATTGTTGAAGGCATCGAAATCCTCTGCTGAGGAGTAGGCGTGCGGTGAGGTGAGATACCCTCAGGGAAGAATGCATACGCGACTCTCGCCGCTCAGCCGGGCGCTGATTGCCGCGGCGCTGGCGGTGGCCGGCGCGGCGGCGCAGGGGACTCCAGACGAAAGTTTCTTTCCCGCCGCGGTCTGGTACGGCGGCGGCAAAGCGCGGGCGCCGATGATGAGCCTGCTCGATGCCGACAGTCCGGCCGCATGGGGCAAGGATCTGGACCAGATCAAAGCGGTGGGGTTCAATGCCATCAAGTGCTGGGTCGACTGGGCCACCGCCGAACCAAAGCAGGGCGCCTTCGACTTCCGGAATCTGGACCTGCTCATGAAGCTGGCCGGCGAGCGCGGCTTGCGGGTCATCATTCAGATCTACCTGGATTCCGCTCCGGACTGGGTGGGCCGTCTCTATCCAGATGGCCGCTTCGTGGACCGCAGCGGTGTGGTCATCAACTCGCAATCCGCGCCCGGATATTGCATCGACCATGCCGGCGTGCGGCGGGAGATCGTGAGATTTCTGGAAGCTCTTTCCGCGGACGCGAACCGTTATCCGGCGCTCTACGGCTGGGACGTATGGAGCGAGCCCCACGTCATTAACTGGGCAGATTTTTCCTGGATCGCACAGCCGGAGTTCTGCTTCTGTCCGGGCAGCCAGGCACGCTTCCGGGCGTGGCTGCGGGCCAGGTACAAGACGCTGGATGCCCTGAATCGGGCCTGGTACCGCAAGTTCGACAACTGGGAACAGGTGGAGGCGCCGCGCTTCTCGACCATTCTCTCGTACACCGACTACATGGACTGGCGGGCGTTCATCGACGACAAGCTGGCCGGCGATTTGAGAACGCGCGTTGACGCCATCCGGAGCGCCGACCACACCCATCCGATCAGCAGCCATGCCGATTCGCCCGGCTTGTTTACTTCACCGACGGATGGTTATGGAGAACCGGACGACTGGAAAATGTCGGCCAGCACGGACTTCTTCGGCACGTCGCTCTACCCCAAGCATTCCGAATCGTCACGTCCGTGGCCGTACTGGATGCTGGCCGCGGGACTGGATTTCACGCGCTCGGCCGGGCACGCCTTCGGCAAGGGATTCTGGATCGGGGAGTTGCAGGCGGGGCAGGGCGCCACCGGGATGCGCATCGTCGAACCGGTAACCGCACACGACGAGGAGTTCTGGATGTGGCAGGCCCTGGCGCACGGCGCGCGCGAGATCGCCAACTACGCCTGGTATCCGATGAGCTCCGGCTTCGAGTCGAATGGCTACGGGCTGGTCAACCTGGATGGCTCGCTGACCGACCGCGCCAGGGCCGCGGGGCGCGTGGCGGCGATCATCGGCAGCCATGCCCGCGACCTGAACCGGTCCCAGCCGGCGCCGGCCGAGGTCGCGATTCTGTACGACCGGCTTTCGTACATGGTCGGCGGCAGCCAGCCATCGCCTTCCACCCTAGGCAATGCCGAGCGCGACTCTCTGCTGGGCGTGTACCGGGCGTTTTTCGAGGCCGGGATTCCGGTGGATTTCGTGCATCCCGTGGCCTTGGATGCGGATCGCCTGCGGCAATATAAGCTGCTGTTTCTGCCCTATCCGGTGATGCTGCCGCGGGGTCTCGCGGATGTGCTGAAGGAATACGTCAAGGGCGGCGGAACGGTGGTGGCGGAAGCGCGCCTGGCCTGGAACGACGAGCGCGGTTACGCCAGCCCCGTCGTGCCGGGATTTGGCCTGGATGCAGTATTCGGCGCGCGCGAGATACTCATTCGTCCGGAGGCGGAGCCAAAGATGGCGCTCTCCGCATTGCTCCCCGGCCAGACGACACTGGGAGCGGCGTTCGAAGAGGACCTGCAGCCATTACCCGCCGCACAGGTTCTGGCCAGGTTTCCCTCCGGTGCGGCGGCCATGGTCCAAAACAGCTACGGACAAGGCAAAGCCATCCTGGCCGGAACATTTCTGGGCCTGGCCTATCAGCGGAAACACGATCCTGCCACGCGGGCGCTGTTCCTGGCGCTGGCCGGCGAGGCACTACGGAAATCGTTACCCGTCGAGAACGAAGACGTGGAAGTCCGCGAGTTGACCGGAGACGGCCATCGGTTCGTTTTCGTGTTTAACCATGGCGCCGCCAAAGAGGACTTCCAGTTCGACGTTCTGCTGCCCTGGAAGCCGCGGCTAATGCGCGACCTGCTGACCGGCGGAGATGTACCCATCGCGCATCAGGAGGCGCGTGGGTTCGACGCCCTGCTGCAGCGGCCGTTGCCCAAGGCCGGCATCCAGGTGCTCGAGCTGGAGCGCTAGCGCACTTCGCCCGGCGTTACCATGAGGATGCCATGGCGCGAACGATAGCGATGGGTTGCGTACTGGCGATGGCCTGCGCCTGTCTCGCGCAGAACCAGCAGTATCACGCAAAGCTGGTGCTGGATAATGGAGCCGATCTCCCCTCCGCGCCTCTGTTCAGTCCCCCGCCGGCCGGCCAGGACTTACCGGTCTGCAATATCGTGAACGCCTTTGCCAACGGGCTGATCATCTATATCGTGCCCGTGGTGATCGACCCCGGGTCCGACCCGATCACCCATCATTGGGACGACAAATGCATGATCACCGTTTGGCTGAAGGGTTACCGGAAAGCTGACGTTGCGCTGCATGACGGCGCGGTGATCACGTTGAAGCCGATCGGCGATCCGGAAGGCTCCACCGTTTCGGTGACCGCGCTGCACGTTCCCAAGGAGGCCGCCAAGGCCTACGACAAAGGTCTGCAGGCGCTGACCGACGGGAAACTGCGCGGCGCGCAGAAGCAGTTCGAGCGGGCCGTGGCCTTTTATCCGGATTATGCGCGGGCCTGGAGTCAACTGGGCGAAGTGCTCGAGCAGCAGTCGCAGCCCAAGGAGGCGGCCGACGCCTGCCAGCGCGCGCTCCAGGCCGACCCCAAGTACATCCGCCCCTATTTACAGCTCATCCGCCTGGCAGTCAACGGAAAAAGGATGGAAGACGCGACGGTCCTGGGCGAGCAGGCGTTCCGGCTGGACCCCGTGGAATTCCCCGGGATCTTTTACTATGACGCGGTGGCCAACTATGAGTTGAAGCACGCCGATGCAGCCGAGAAGAGCGTCCGCCGGACTATCGATTTGGACAAGAGCCACGACTATCCCGCCGCCGAAGCGCTGCTGGGCAAGATCCTGGCCGACAAGGGCGACGTCCACGGCGCGCTGGAGCATTTCACGAAATACGTGAAACTGGCCCCCAAGGCGGACGATGTGGGCGCGATTCGCCAGCGCATGGACGAACTGGAGCGCGCCGGCCAACCGGAAAAGTAAGGAAGATGGCTATTCCGTTTGGCTGCCCGGCACCGTGGCGACGGCTGACGCCTGGGCCGCCGAGGCCTTCTCCTTGGCTTCCGGCGCGACCGGTTTGCGCACGTCGTAGAATTGAATGCGGCAGTAGCGGCAATGGTACAGGTCCGCGCCCCAGGCGAATTGCAGGAAATTGAGCAGGCCCCGCTTCATGGGATCGATCTTGTCGCGGGTGGCCAGTTTTGTCAGCCGATATGTGCCGCAGCGCGGGCAGCGCGGGTAGTCACCCAGATACAGCGCATACCAGCGCGGCTCGGGCCGGCGCGCATGGCAATGCCGGCACTCATACACGGCTTGGTATAGGAACTTCTCGCCGAAGGTCCGGTGGACGCGATGCAATCTTCCCTGACAGGTCGGGCAGTGAAGCACTTCGTCATCATTTATACAACAATTGCGCGGGCTAACTCAACCGCGCAACAATAGAGTTTAATCCCCCGAACAGTACGATATGCTCGATCGAATCTCAGTGCACGGTGCGCGGCAACACAACCTGAAAAATATCGACGTGGAGATTCCCCGCAACACCTTGACGGTGATCACGGGGCTGAGCGGGTCGGGTAAGTCATCCCTGGCGTTCGACACCATCTATGCGGAAGGTCAGCGGCGGTACGTGGAAACGCTTTCCACGTATGCGCGCCAGTTTCTGGACCAGATGGAGCGCCCGGACGTGGATTCGATCGACGGCTTGAGCCCGGCGATTTCCATCGAGCAGAAAACCACCAGCCGCAGCCCGCGCTCGACCGTGGGCACCATCACGGAGATCTACGATTACCTGCGGCTGCTGTACTCCTCGATCGGCACGCCTCACTGTCCGCTGTGCGGCAACGAAATCTCGCGCCAGACCACCGAGCAGATCCTGCAGCACGTGCTGGCGCTGCGCCCTGACGACCGTATCCTGGTGCTGGCGCCGGTGGTCCGCGGCCGCAAGGGCGAATACAAGAAAGACCTGGAGAAGCTGGCGCGGCAGGGATTCGTGCGCGCGCGCATCGATGGCGTGCTGCGTTCGCTGGAGGAGGATATTCCCCTGGACCGCCGCCGGAATCACACCATCGAAGTTGTGGTGGACCGGCTGCAGGTGAAGCCCGGAATCGAGAAGCGGCTGGAGGCGTCCATCGATACGGCCACCAAGCTGGCGCAAGGCCTGGTGCTGATCGCGGTGGTGAACGGCGAGGAAAGGCTCTATTCGCAGAAGCTGGCGTGCACCGAGTGCGGCACCAGCGTGCCGCAGTTGGAACCGCGCTCGTTTTCCTTCAACAGCCCTTACGGCGCCTGCGAGGAGTGCACCGGGCTGGGCAGCAGGTGGGCCTTCGACCCGGCCAAGGCGATCGTGGATTTTTCGCGCCCGCTGCTGGAGGGGGGCCTCGGGCCGCAGTCCGGATCGGCCTACATGCGGCACAAGCTGGCGGAAGCCGCCCGGGAGATGCGCATCGACCTGGGCACGCCCTTCGACCAGTTCCCCAAGAAGGTGCAGAACGCTTTGCTGGACGGCGGGAACGGATTTCCCGGCATTCTGAAGATTCTGCAGCAGACGTTCGATGAGTCTTCGGAAGGCTATCGCGAGTGGCTCACCGAATATATGTCGCCGGTCGAGTGCCCGGCTTGCCACGGCAAACGGCTGCGTCCGTCGAGCCTGGCGGTGCGCGTCAAGAATTTCTCGATCGCCGAGTTCACCGATATGCCGATCTCGCGCGCGCTGGTGACGGTGCGCAACTGGGAATTCGCGGACCGCGAGATGCAGATCGCCGGCCGCATCCTGGACGAGATCCGGCGGCGGCTGGAGTTTCTGTCGGCGGTGGGACTGGACTATTTGAGCCTGGACCGGTCGGCCGCGACGTTGTCCGGCGGCGAAGCGCAGCGCATCCGGCTGGCCACGCAGATCGGCTCCAAGCTGCGCGGCGTGCTTTATGTCTTGGACGAGCCGTCCATCGGTCTGCACCCGCGCGACAACGGGCGGCTGCTCGATACGCTCACCCAACTTCGCGACATGGGCAATACGGTGCTGGTGGTGGAGCACGATGCCGAAACCATCGAGCGCGCCGATTACGTGATCGACCTGGGTCCCGGGGCCGGACGGCTGGGCGGGGGCCTGGTGGCGTCGGGCACGCCGGAAGGCATCGCCCAGGATCCCGGTTCGCTGACCGGCCGATATCTGGCGGGATCGCTGCGGATTCCGGTGCCGGAGGCGCGCCGCGCGCCGAACGGAAAGAAGCTGGCGATCCTGGGCGCCACCGAACACAACCTGAAAAACATCGACGTGGAGATCCCCCTGGGTGTACTGACGGTGGTCACGGGGGTTTCGGGCAGCGGCAAATCCACGCTGGTGAATGAAATCCTGTATCGGGCGCTGGCCCAGAGAATCTACAATTCCCGCGAGAATCCGGGCGCGCACGTGGCCATCAAGGGCATGGACTTCGTGGATAAGGTGATCCGTATCGACCAATCGCCCATCGGACGCACGCCGCGATCGAATCCCGCGACTTACACCGGCCTGTTCACACCCATCCGCGACCTTTACGCCATGCTGCCGGAGTCCCGCGAGCGCGGCTACAAGCCGGGCCGCTTCAGCTTCAACGTCAAAGGCGGACGCTGCGAAGCCTGTCAGGGCGACGGCCTGCGGCGCATCGAAATGAACTTCCTGGCGGACGTATACGTAACTTGCGACGTGTGCCGCGGGCGACGGTACAACCACGAGACGCTGCAGGTCAAGTACAAGGGGCAGTCCATTGCCGATCTGCTGGACGCCACCGTGGAGCAGGCCCTGGAACTGATGCAGAACATCCCTCAAATCCGGCCGAAGCTGGAGACCTTGAACGACGTCGGTCTCGGATACATTCACCTGGGACAGTCGTCCACCACGCTATCCGGCGGCGAGGCGCAGCGCATCAAGCTGGCCAAGGAACTGAGCCGGCGGCAAACGGGGCGGACGTTTTATGTTCTGGACGAGCCGACCACCGGTCTGCACTTCGACGACGTACGCAAACTGCTCGATGTGTTGCAGCGCCTGGTGGGGCTCGGCAATACGGTGGTGGTGATCGAGCACAACCTGGACGTGATCAAGACAGCCGATTGGATTATCGATCTGGGTCCGGATGGCGGGGAATACGGCGGACGCCTGGTGGCGGCCGGCTCGCCGGAGCAGGTGGCGCGTTCGAAAAAGAGTTACACGGCGGAAGCCCTGCGGAAGGTGATATGAAGGGGACGCGGGGCAACCGCGGCGCGCGGAGCAAATACACACTACAACCCATCGATTTCTCGGGACTGAAAACCGTGCCTCTGCAGGATCGCGGCGGGAAGGTGCGGGTGGCGGAGTTCGCGTCGGCTTACGCCAGAGGCTCCGGGGTCTTCGGGCTCGTGGATTCCTTGCCGCACATACTCGCGGGCGATTCTCTCCGAGCGGTGATCGCCGCCATGGCGTCGGCGCGGTCGCAAGGGCGGGCCATCCTGTGGGGTCTGGGCGGCCACGTGATCAAGTGCGGACTGGCGCCGGTTCTAGCGGATTTGATGCGGCGCGGCTTTGCCACCGCATTCGTCCTCAACGGCGCTGCCGCCATACACGATTTCGAAATTGCGCTGGCCGGCCAGACCAGCGAGGATGTGGAGGCGGTCCTGCCGGACGGCCGTTTCGGCGTAGCGGAAGAGACCGGGCGCGAAATGAACCAGGCGGTGGCCGCGGCCGATGGCGATGGGCTCGGCATGGGCGAAGCGCTGGGACGGCGGCTGGATGAGATCGCCAATCCCGAGTACGCGGCGGCCAGCCTGCTGCTCGAGGCTTGGCGCGCGGCGACGCCGGTCACCGTGCACGTGGCGGTGGGCACGGACACGCCGCACATGCACCCGGCACTGGACGCGGCCGCCCTCGGCCGCGCCACGCATCGCGATTTTCGCCTGCTGTGCTCGCTGGTGGCAGCCCTCCACGCTGGTGGCGTCTATCTGAATGTGGGCTCCGCGGTGGTGCTGCCGGAAGTTTTTCTGAAGGCTGTTTCCGCGGTGCGGAACCTGGGCCATCCGCTGGCCGATTTCACCACCGTGAACCTGGATTTCATCCAGCACTACCGCCCGAAGCTGAACGTGGTCGAACGGCCGCACGCTAAATCGGGTGGCGCCGGCTACGCGCTGACCGGCCATCACGAACTGCTGGTGCCCCTGCTGGCAGCCTGCCTGATCGAAAGGGACGCGTGACGCCGGAGCCTCCCCTGCCGGATGTGTCGGCGCCTCCGGAACCGCCGCCGCCGGAGAGCTATCCGTTCTGGAGTTACCTGGACCTGAGCGCGTTCGTGCTCATCGCGGCGCTCGGCGTGGCGCTCGAATCGGTGCTGGCGGCGCTATTCCTGGCCGTCCGGCACGTGAAGCAGATCTACGTACTGTTGCCCGCGCAGTGCCTGTTGTACGGCTATCTGCTGGGCGCCCTGGCGGTGATTTTCCACCGCTACTATCAGCGTCCCCTCTGGCAGTCGCTGCGCTGGGAATCCGTGCGGGGGCGCACGGCCATGGTGGCCGCCAGCGGTATCGGCATGGCTTGCGTGGTGGTATTTGCCAGCCTGCTGATCCGCACGCCGGATGTGGAGAGTCCCATGAAAGCGCTGCTTTCCGACCCCACCTCGGCGATCCTGCTGGCAGTGCTGGGGGTCACCATCGGGCCGATCTGCGAAGAGATCGTGTTTCGCGGTTTCCTGCAGCCGCTGCTGGTGCGCTCGCTGGGCGCCGTCGCGGGTGTGTTGCTGGCGGCGGTGCCTTTCGGACTGCTGCATCTGCAGGAATACGGCTACTCCTGGCGGCATGCCCTGCTCATCACCCTGGCCGGCGCGTCGTTTGGCTGGATGCGCCAGCGCACCGGATCGACCAAGGCCGCGGCATTGATGCACGCGTCCTATAATGGCGTGTTCTTTCTGGTTCTGGTTTTGCAGCAGGTAGCGGTGCACGGGCGATGGGCGGGCTATGCAAAATAACAGAGTGGCATTGGTGACCGGCGCGGGGAGCGGCATCGGCCGGGCGGTCAGCCTGGCGCTCCGTGGCGTTGGATACTCCGTGGTCCTGGCCGGCCGGCGGCAAGCGGAGCTCGAACGCACGGCGGCGATGGCCCCGGCCGATGGCGGACGGATGCTGGCGGTGTCCACCGACGTCGGCAGTCCGGAGGCGGTGCGCGCGCTGTTCGCCAGGATCAGGGACGAGTTCGGCCGTCTGGACCTGCTATTCAACAACGCCGGCCGCGGCGCTCCGGCTATTCCGATGGAGGAGCTGAGCTTCGAGCAATGGAGCGCGGTGGTGAGCGTCAACCTGACCGGTCCATTCCTGTGCGCGCAGGAAGCCATCCGCATGATGAAGGCGCAGACGCCTCGCGGCGGACGCATTATCAATAACGGCTCCATCTCGGCGCATACGCCGCGGCCTAACTCCGCGCCGTACACCGCCACCAAGCACGCCATCACCGGGCTCACCAAGTCCATCGCCCTCGACGGGCGGAATTTCGACATCACCTGCGGGCAGATCGATATCGGCAACGCCGAGACGCCCATGACCGCGCGCATGTCGTCCGGCGTGCCGCAGGCGGATGGCTCGCGGCGGCCCGAAGCGGTCATGAATGTCCAGCATGTGGCGGATGCGGTGTTGTACATGGCCGGCCTCCCGTTGGATGCCAACGTCCTGTTCCTGACCGTCATGGCGGCGCAGATGCCATTCGTGGGGCGAGGGTGAGCGGCACGTATCGGGAGCGGTTCCACATTCCGAAGTGCGCCGATGGCGGCGCGTGCGTGTATCTGTGCGGCCATTCGCTGGGGTTGCAGCCGAAGACCGTCCGCCGTTATGTCGCAGAGGCGCTTGACGATTGGGAACGGCTGGGCGTGGAGGGCCACTTCCGCGCCCGCCAGCCGTGGGTTTCGTATGGCGAGCTGCTGAGGGAACCGACCGCGCGGCTGGCCGGCGCATTGCCGATCGAAGTGGCCACCATGAACTCGCTGACCATGAATCTGCACCTGATGATGGTGTCGTTCTATCGGCCCACGCGGCAGAGATACCGGGTGGCGATGGAGGAGCATGCCTTTCCTTCCGATCAGTACGCGGTGAAATCGCAGATCCGATTTCATGGGTTCGATCCGGCGGATTCGCTGGTGACGGTGGCGGGCGAAGAGGAGCTGGAAGAGTTGCTCGACCGCCAGGGCGAGTCCGTGGCCCTGGTGCTGATGGGCGGGATCAACTACTCCTCCGGCCGGGCTTTCGACATGGCGCGTGTGACGCGCGCGGGACACGCTAAGGGCTGCCTGGTAGGTTTCGACCTGGCGCATGCAGCGGGCAATCTGATTTTGAAGCTGCACGATTGGGACGTGGATTTCGCGGCCTGGTGCACGTACAAGTATCTGAATGGAGGGCCGGGGAGCATCGCCGGGTGTTTCGTCCACGAGCGGCACGCACGCGACCAGAGCCGGCCGCGATTCGCCGGCTGGTGGGGTAACGATCCGGCGACCCGCTTCCGCATGGGACCCGATTTCGAACCCACGCCCGGCGCGGATGGCTGGCAGGTGAGCAATCCGTCCATAGTGGCCCTGGCAGCGTTGCGCGCGTCCCTGGACCTGTTCGACGAGGCCGGAATAGAGCAGGTGCGCGCGCAGAGCATTCAGTTGACCGGCGCGCTGGAAACGCGTTTGCAGGCGCAGGCGGGCGACCGGTTCTCGATCGCCACCCCGCGCGATCCGGCTCGCCGCGGCGCACAGCTATCCATACGCGTCCGGCGGCCGGTACAAGCTGTCTGCGAGGCGCTGCGGCAAAAGGGCATCGTGTGCGACTGGCGCGAGCCTGATATCCTGCGCGTGGCGCCCGCGCCGCTCTATAACACGATGGCGGACGTAGAGAGGTTCGCGGAGGAGTTCCTCAAATCAGTTTGACGGGCCGCCGTCGATCCAGCCGGCAATGTCCGCGATCGCTTCCGGCGCCACATGCGCGGGCTTTTCGTATTCTTCGGGCCGGCTCTGGCCTTGGCCGGCGACGAACAGATGATTGAGCGCGGGATAGCTGTGAAAGGTGACATTCGGCTTGTGGGCCAGGCCGGCTTTCCATAGGGCGAAGTCTTTCATGGTCACCTGGTAGTCGCGCTCGCCTTGCAGAATCAGCATCGGTTCGGGACTGGCGGCGGCCAGCGGCACGGGTTGGTAGTCTTTCAGGTCCGCGCGGTATTTCGCTGTTACTCCCGGCAAAACCTTCCACGGATCCTTCCGGATGGCGTCCAGTTGAGCGCGTTCGGTATCGGTCAACTGTCCTTTCAGGCCGAAGAGATATTCGGTCTGGGCGACGATCAGCTCTTCGAGCGGCCGCACGTTGCCGGCCATGACGATGACACCCGCCAGGCGGGTGTCGGCCTGCATAATACGCGGCATCATGTAGCCGCCCTGGCTGTGCCCGAGCACGTAGATACGGCGCGGGTCGATGTCCGCTTCGGTGCGCAGCAGGGCGGCCGCGCGCACCGCGTCGTCCACTGTTTCCTGCGTCATGGTGAAATTCGGATCGGCGGCGCACTCGTGGGGATGCACCTTGGTGCGCTTATCGTAACGGAGCACCGCGACACCGCGCGATGACAACCCTTCGGCCAGGTCGCGAAACACGCGCACGCCGCCTACAGTCTCGTCGCGGTCGTTGGGTCCGGAACCGTGCACCAGCACCACCGCGGGCCAGGGTCCTTTGTCCTTGGGAATCGTGAGAGTGCCCGGCAGCTTCCACTCATCGGATCCCACGGTCACCTCGCGCGCCGAGAAAGAATCCGGCCGGCTATACGACGGGGTGGTGTAAGGCGGGGCAGGGGATTGCGGCGGCCGGAACGAGGTGCCCTGGATCTCGCCGGCGGCATTCCAACTGACGATGAAATTCAACGTGGCCGCGGCCCAATGCACCGGGATGACGATGGTGGTGGGGTTACCGGTGTGCTGCGTCTGCGGCGGATCCAGCCGGAGGGGCTTTCCCAGCGCGGCCAGGAGCCGTCCGACCTGCGACTTGTAGGTCTCGAGGGTGATGGCTTTCTTCGCCTCGGGTGAGAACTGCGCATAGAAGGCGTCGCAATTGCCTGCCAGCACCTGGTCGAGCGCCTGGCGCGCACGATCTTCGAAGGACTGCCCCAACGCTGTGCCAACGGCCAGCAGTGCGAACATCCATCCGATGCGGGAATTTACGGATCCCATCCCTTCATTGTAAGAGCTTCGAGCCGGCGCAAGTCCTCACGGATACGGCCGGCGTCGTCAAGAGCCGCCGCCATGAGCCGCTCGACGGTGGTGAGAAGCGTGTCGAGCCGCTGCGCCGCGCCGGCTTCCAGGCGGCCCACCGCGGCGCCGGTGAGATCTTCCCACTGGGCCGCCAGGCGCGACAGATTGGTGTCGACCGCATGGGCCACCAAGCGCCGGAAATGATTCTTTACCACGCTTTGGATGATGACCATGGGCAGCAGCGGTGAGAGCAACTCCCAGTTGCGATCGAAGATGTGGCCGACGCGGATGTCCGGGGCCGGCGGGTCCGGCGCCTGCAACTCCACTTGGGTCGTGCGCAGGGCTACGCCGAGGGTCTCGAGCGTCTGCTGCGCGAGACGGTTGCGGAAGTCCTGCAGCGACTGGGAGAACTGCCGGCAGGCCGTGCGCGACGGCTCCAGGAAGCGAGGACGATGCCGCCGGGACAGGTCCGCCATCGCACTGGTCAGCTCGGCGGACAGCCAACGGTCGAACTCTTCCATCGCCGTGCGCAGGCTGCCGATCCAGGCCGGAAACTCGCGATCCAGACGCTGCGACAGCCGCTCACACACGGGCCGTGCTTCCGGCCGGAGGAGTTCCTCGAATTGTGTGCGCACTCCGGAAAGGCTGTTTTGCGCGATCAGACGCAGCGTCTGGCGCGCGTCCGCCAGGGTGTTCTTTTGCGCCAGGATATCGACCCGCAGTTCGGCGGCTTTCAACGCCACGCGCAGGTAGCTTTGGCACTCCGCCAACAAGGTCTCCGTTTTGTGGCGGAGAATCGCGGCGCGCTGCGTGACGGCATCGTCGCAGGCCGGCTGCAGCAGCCGCCGGTCGAGTTGCTGGCGCAGGCTCTCGAAGCCGGGCCGGGTGGAATAGGGGAACACGGGCAGGGCGCCGTTGCCGCTTTGCGCCAGTTGATGGCGGACGAACTGTTCCACCTGGACGCGCTCGCCGCCGGCCAGCGTATCGACCTTGGTCAGCAGGACGGACACGTGGGGCGTGTACCGGCGCAGATTCTGAATCAGCTCGACATCCTGGCGCGAAAGCGGCGGGTCCACACCGATGGCGACCAGCGCCAATCCGGTGTTCGGCAACCACCCCAGGGATGCGCTGGTGTTATGCGCGAACACGCTGTCGAGTCCCGGCGTGTCGACGAAGCGCACGCCCCGGTAACGCTCCAGGGCCGGGGTCTCCAGGCGCAGGGAGGCAGCTTGCCGCGCATTGCCTGGATTGCCGGTCTCCGCGATATACTCCTGGATCTGGTCCGGGGGGACGGGCTGAGAGCGGCCGTCCAGAAAACGGACTTCGGCCTTCTCTTCCGCGCCGAACTCGAGTGTGGTAATCACGGCGGTAACCGGCGTGACGCCTACGGGCAACAGCGGCCGGCCCAGCAGATGGTTGAGAAAGCTGCTCTTGCCGGCCTTGAAACGGCCGAAGACGGCGATGTTCAGCGCCTCGGCAGACGCAAACGAGCGGCAGCTCTCCAGGAAGAATTCCAGGTCGGCGAGCCGGTAGCGGACGCACAATTCAGCGGCCAGTTCGATGCCGCCCGGCGCCGCGCCGCTCATGGCCGCTTCTGCACGCGCAGCGCCAGCACGTCGGAGAGCGCCAGCATCCCCGTATCCACCATGCCCACGATCGCGGCTATCAGCCGTTCGATGTGGGCCGCGGTATCGACGATTGAAATTACCAGGGGCTGATCGTGCTGGATCAGATGTGCGCGGTGCATTTCGGCGGTTTCACCGTAACCCTCCAGGCCGCGAAACACGGTGGCGCCGGCGATCCGCAACTCGCGGCACTTATCCACAATCGCCTCGTGCAGGGGTTGGCCCTGCCACCGGTCGGACTCGGCGATGTGGATGCGCAGCAGCTTAGCCGGTTGGGCCGGTGACATCCGGCGCCTCCGTTTTGCCGCGCACCAGGCGGATCATATCCACGTCGGACGTGACGATCAGGCCGTCCTGGAGCATCTCCGCGATCGCCTCGGTGGCGGCGGCTATTTTTTCGGGGGCGTCCACCACCGCGATCATGATGGGCAGGTCGCGCATAGGGTGGAAGACGCTGCGCTTGTGCTCGCGGCCCTTGGCGCCGTAGCCGAGAATGCCGCGATAGACCGTGGCGCCGGCCACATCCAGCATGCGCAGCTTGTTGACGATGGCCTCGTACAGGGGCTCGCCGTGCCATTTGTCCGCTTCGCCCAGAAAGACGCGCAGCAGCGTCGCGCGGCTCTGCTTCTGCTGGTGCGGCGAGTGCGAACCGGATTTGCCGGACCGGCTCACGGCCTTGACGACGGTAGTGTCCTGCACCTCGATCAAACCGTCGCTGACCATTTCATAGAGCGCGGGCAGGATCTCTTCCACTCTCTCCGGCGCCTCGATGAATTCGATGCGGATCGGCAAGTGCTCGGCCAGCACCTCGATCCCGGGCGTATGCATCCGATGGTGCGCGCCGAATCCGGCGTAGGCCCGCGTGGCGGTGGCGCCGGCGATGCCCTTGTGCAGCAGGAACGTCATGATGGAATCGTGCAGCGCGGTCAGGTGATGCTGCGTGTCTTCGTTGACGAAGATGGTGACTTTCTTGGCCGGTCCTTTAGTCAGCATGGGGTCACCTGCGGGCCGCCAGCGCGGCTCCCAGCCACACGCCCAGGTAGCCGAGGAGCACGCTGCCGGTCACGTAGATCAGACCCATCCAGCGCGCGCCGTTGCGGACGGCCTGATACGTCTCGTATTCGAAACTCGAAAAGGTGGTGTATCCGCCGAGCAGGCCCACCACCAGAAACAGCCGCCAATGCGGGTGCGGGCTGAGCCGCTCGAGGAACAGGGTCATCAAAACGCCGATCAGGAACGCGCCGGTCACGTTGATGACGAAGGTGCCTAGCGGAAAGCGGCCGCCGTATCGCGACATAATCCAGGTGCTCACCAGGTAGCGAGCCAGGCCGCCGATACCGGCCCCGGTGAGCACGATTAAATATCTGTCCAAACGTAGGAATCTCCCTTCGCGCCATAGTTACCGTTGTGGGTATCGCCGGGAGGGATAGCAGCGAAATGCCTCCACAGCCTTACCACTGTAGGAGTCATTGGCCGCCGGGCGGCATTAAGCGAACTCCACCGCTTTCGATCCCAGTCTACATCGGATACGGCCGGCGCCGCAACGCGATTGCGCGCGATGGCGCGGCAGCCCGGCAGGTATGCCGCCGCCCCGGATCGGCAGCGCGACAGTAACTGTGTGGGAGTCTCGGCCGAAGCCGGCTCGCTAATTGGCGGCGGCCAACCGCTTGCGGCGCGCCTTCAGGACTTCGAGGCCCGCGGGCACCAGCGATAGGACGATGATTCCCAGGATGACCTTCTCGAAGTTCTGCCGCACGAAGCTGACGCCGCCGAGCTTATAGCCCAGCAGGGTCATCAGCAAAACCCAGCCGGTAACGCCGAACACGTCGAAGGAAATAAAGCGGACCAGGTTCATCCGGCCCACGCCCGCCACAAAGGCGGCGAAGGTGCGGATGATGGGGATGAAGTGCGCGTAGATCATGGTGCGGCCGCCGTGTTTCTCGTAGAATTCGTGCGTCCGCGCCAGGTGCTCCCGGCGGAAGACACGCGAGTTTGCACGGTTGAAGATATGGGGTCCGGAGGTCCGGCCCAGCATATAGCCGGCCGTGTCACCCAGCAGCGCGGCCGCGATGAGCAGCACGTTTACCAGGGCGATGTCCAGCCGTCCGGCGCCGCAGACGACGCCCACGGTGAACAGCAGCGAATCGCCGGGAAGAAAGAACCCCACCAACATCCCGGTCTCGGCGAACACCAGCAGAAAGAGGGTAGCGTAACCCAGCCACCCGGTGAGCAGGGTGCTCAACAACTCGATCAGCCGCTCCGGATTGGTGAGCGAGCGCAGGAAATCCAGGAAGCTGTGGATCATCCGGTTAGCCGCGGTAGTTGGCGATCAACCGGTTCATCACGTCTTCGTGGATCTTGATCTTGCCTTCTTTGGTGAGTGCGTCGCGCACGCCTTCTTCGAACAGGGCGTTGCGGAGTTGGCCCCGCTGGCCGCGGATCTGGTCGCGAATGCCGGCGCTTTGGGCCGCCAGTCCAGCCGCGTCGGCGGGGACCTTATCCACGATCTTGGCGACTACTTTCGAATCGGCCACGGCTACGGGGCCGATGATCGCGCCCACCGGCTTCACAAAGGCGTCCGTCAGCATGGCTGCGGAACCGAGGCCCTCGATGGCGCCGGCGCGGTCCACTTCGGCGGAAGTCTTCATCTCGAAGCCCATGGATTTCGCGGCCGCGGCCAGATCGCCGCCATTGGCTTGTACCTTGTCCGCCAGTTCCTTGGCTTTGGCGGCCACCAGTTTGTCGGTCTCGTCCTTGATCAGCCCGTCGCGTACCTTGCTCTCGACTTCGGCGAAGGCTGCCGGATGCGCCGGCGTGTCGCCGGTCACGACCGCCATCACGTATTTATTACCCGTCAGCAGGACCGGTTGGGAAACTTCGCCCTTTTTCAAGGTCGAGATGGACTCGTCAAATTCCTTGCTCGTACCGATTTCGGGAATGGAAGTGCCGGGGCCCACCTGGTCGGCCTTGATGTATTGAATGTTCAACTGCGCGGCGATCTTCTCCGGATGCAGCGGGTCTTTGGTCAGGGCGGCCTGGGCATTGTCGGAAGTCTGCTGCATCAGGTCGTTGACGCGCTGTTTCTTGTACTCGCTGGCGATCTCGTTCTTGACGCTTTCGAACGTTTTCAACTGCGCCGGCTCGTGCTTGATCACCTGCAGGATGTGATAGCCGTAGGTGGTCTTCACCGGATCGCTGATTTCGCCCGGCTTGAGCGAAAATGCGGCCTTCTCGAACTCGGGCACCATCTGGCCCCTGACCACACCGTCGTATTCGCCACCCTTGGCCGCCGATCCGGGATCTTCGGAATACTTCTTGGCCATCTCCGCGAAGTTCGCCCCGGCACGCAACTGCTTCACCAGGCTTTCCGCTTTGGCTTTCACGGCGGCGTCGCTCTTGGGATCCTTCGCGTCCGTCTTCAGCAGGATGTGGCGGACGTCCACACGCTCGGGCGTGCGGTAGTGATCCCGGTTCTCGTTGTAAACGCGCTGCAGGTCAGCCTCGGTGGGCTGAATGGTTTGTTCCAGTTTGGCCTGGTCGATCAGCAGGATGCCGAGATCGCGCTTTTCCGGAACCTGGTATAGCGGTTTATGATCGTCGTAATATTTCTGCAATTCCGCGGGCGTGACCTGAACTTGCGCGCGCAACTTGTCGGCGGGGATCTTGACGTATTCCACTTTGATCTTGTCGTTGCGGCGATGGTACTCCTGGGCGATCTCCTGCGGCGTCACCACGATGCCTTCGCCGGCCACGCCACGCAGTTTCATGGTCAGCAACTGGCGGCCCAGGTCGGATTCGAATTGCTCGATCGTCAGATTCTGCTGCGCCAGAACCTGCTCGTAGGCCTCTTTGCCCGCAAACTTCCCGTTAGGAAACAATTGCGGGAGGGTCTCCCGGATCGCCGCGGCCAATTCGGCATTGGAAACTTTGTAGCCCAACCGCTGCGCTTCGTATGCCAGCGCGCGCTCGGTGACCATGGAATTGATGTACTCCGGTACGTAGTGCGCCAGCAATTCGGGAGGCAGCCGCTGGCTGCGGGTGTTCAATTGGATGATCTGCTGGACCTCGGGTATGGTGATGGCATCTTTGCCGATCTCGGCGACCACCATGTCGGTGCCGCTGCTACCCATGCTCGGTCCACCGGGAATGAGGTAAGTCAGCATGGAAAGCCCGACGAGCAGCAGCAAGCCGCCCAACAGAATGCGCACGGCTTTGTCTCGGCTGCGGAAAAGATCAAACATGTAACTTTAGTCTCCTGATAAAGGGGGAAACTTCATTATAGCAGCGGCGGGACGCAGGATTTGAGAACGTAGAGGTAATGCAGACAGAGCAGCCCAGCCGGACGGCAATGGGCGTCGCCTTGCGGCGGGCGGCGCACCAGGCGCTCGACCGGCCGCCGGTCTTCGCGGATCCTCTGGCGCTGCGCATCTTAGGTCCGGAGTACGCCGCCAGGCTGCCGCCGGGTGCCCCGCGGCTGCGGGCTTTTCTGGCCGTGCGCAGCCGGTACGCGGAAGACCGCCTGGCGTCCGCCTGCGAGCGCGGTGCGCGGCAGTATGTTCTGTTGGGAGCGGGCCTCGATACGTTCGCGTATCGCAATCCGCACGCGGACCTGCGGGTTTTCGAAGTAGACCATCCCGCCACCCAGCAGTGGAAGCGCGAGCGCCTGCGGGACGCCGGCATGGCAGTCGACGCGAACACGGTCTTCGTGGCGGTCGATTTCGAGCGCCAGTCCCTGGCGGGCGCATTGACGGCGGCCGGTTTCCGCCGCGACAAGCGGGCATTCTTTTCCTGGCTGGGCGTGACGCCTTACATCACGCTGGAAGCATTCGACGCCACGGCCACGTTCATCGCCTCCCTGCCGGCGGGCAGCGGCGTGGTATTCGATTATGTGACCGCCCGGTCCGCCCTGGGCCCCGCCGAACAACTGGCGCTGGACGCACTGGCGGTGCGGGTGGCGGGCGCCGGCGAACCGTTTCGGTTGTTCTTCGAACCCGGTGACCTGCGGCGCCGGCTCCGGGCCATGGGATTCGGAACGGTTGAAGACCTGGGCACGGATGAGATCAATGCGCGCTACTTCGCCGCACGGGCTGACGGTCTGTGCCTGCAGGGCGGCGCGGGGCGGCTGGTGAACGCGGCTGTCTGAGCGCTGCTACAATTCGAAGATGCCCAACGAAATCCAAGCTGTCTTCGACACTTCCGAAGGCTCGTTCAAAATCCGGCTGTTCGCCGATAAAGCCCCCCGGACGGTGGAGAACTTCGTCAGTCTGGCGGATGGCAGCAAAACCGGCAGTCCTTTTTACGATGGCACCATCTTTCACCGGGTGATCCCCAATTTCATGATCCAGGGCGGCGATCCCGAAGGAACCGGCCGCGGCGGACCCGGCTACAAATTCGCCGACGAATTTCATCCGTCGCTGAAACACTCCAAGCCCGGCATTCTTTCCATGGCCAACGCCGGTCCCAACACCAACGGCAGCCAGTTCTTCGTCACGGTAGCGCCGACGCCCTGGCTGGATAACAAGCACAGCGTGTTCGGCGAGGTCGTGGAAGGCTATGCGGTGGTGAAGAAGATTTCGGAAGTGCCGCGCGGCGCGCAGGACCGGCCGGCGAAGGAGGTACGGCTTAACTCGGTGAAGATCGAGAGGAGCTAGAGATGCGGCGCCTGCTGCTGGCCGTAATCTTCTGCGCGGCCGCGTTTGCGCAGGACGGATTCAAGCCGCTGTTCAACGGCAAGAACCTGGATGGCTGGGATGGCGATCCGCGGCTGTGGAGCGTGCAAGACGGCATGATCGTGGGCCACACCGCGGGTGTCGCCATGACCGACAATTCGTTTCTGATCAGCAAGCAGAGCTACGCCAATTTCGTGCTGCGGGTGGAGATGAAGCTGCGCAATCATAACAGCGGCATTCAGTTCCGCAGCGAGCGTCTGCCGAACTGGGTGGTGCGCGGCTATCAGGCCGACGCCGCCCAGGACAACTACTGGGGAAATATCTACGAGGAGAAAGGCCGCGGCACCCTGGTGGACGGTTGGAAAGGCAAAGGCGAGAAAGCCGCCAGGCTGGACGGCTGGAACGTATACGAAATTCTCTGCGACGGCGATCACATTCGCCTGACTCTGAACGGCACGGTGACCGCGGACCTGCACGATTCGGCGCGCCTGAACGGCATTATCGCCTTCCAGTTGCACCGCGGTCCGCCCATGGAAGTGTACTTCCGCGACGTGCGGATCAAGATTCTGAAATAGGGCGCCCGCGGTGAGACGGGCCATCTTCGGCGGCACATTCGATCCCATACACAATGCGCACCTGGCGGTGGCGCACGCAGCGGCTGGGCAGTTTCAGCTCGACACGGTCTGGCTTGTGCCGGCGCAGCGGCCGCCGCACAAACACGGTGTCACGCACGCCCCGTACGAGGACCGTTTCCGTATGGTGGAACTCGCGTGCCGCGGCCAAGGCAAGCTGGAGCCGTCACGCCTCGAGGAGGGGTCCGGCTCGGGCTATTCGGTCGATACCATCGAGAAGGTGCGCGCACGGCTGGCGCCCGGCGACGAGTTGTTCTTTCTCATCGGCGCGGATGCCTTCGCCGAGATCGAGAGTTGGCGGCGCTGGCGCGATGTGGTCCAGGCGGTGGAGTTCATCGTGGTCAGCCGGCCGGGCCACAGCTACGAGATTCCCGCCGGGGCACGCGTCCACCGCCTGGAAACCGTCACGATGCCCGTATCTTCGTCGCAGATCCGCCGCGAACTGGCCGCCGGCAACCAGCGCGTGGAGGTGCCCGCCGCGGTGATCGAGTACATCCGCGCGCACGGACTCTACGGCTTAGCCAATGCGCCCGGTTCAGTGGGCGGCCGCCCGTAAAAACGCCGTGATCAACGGGTGCGGGTGGCTCGCCGTCGAAGATAGCTGCGGCTGAAACAGCGTGGCGAGGAAAAACGGGTGCCCGGGCAATTCGGCAATGCGGATGTCGCCGTTATCGGAGAAACCCGACAGCACCAGGCCGGCAGCCTCCAGGGCATCGCGATAAGCCGGGTTGACTTCGTAATTGCAGAAGTATCGCTCCGTGGTTTCATCGTGGCCGTAGATCTCCCGCGCACGGGTGCGCGGCCGCAGACGGATGTGCGCCGCGGCGTGCAGGCTCGGCGCCCCCGCGGACCGGCCGGGCATGGGACACGCCACTGCGGTGATGACCAGATTCGAGGTCGGCACGCCATGTTCTTCCGAGTCGGCGTCGGCCAGTCCCATCACGTTGCGGGCATACTCTAACAGAGTATGTTGGAACCCGCCTCAAGTCCCGATCAGGGGCCACCGATGGGTGCGCGCGAATTCTATAGCCGCAAAGGCGCCCTGCATACTGCGGTACGGGCTGCCGGAAGCGATGAAAAGGCCATCGCAGGCGCGGAAGATCTTATCCGCGTCGCGCTCCGCGCAGCCAGTGGCCACCCACTTCGCATCCAGAGGTACGCCCATCCCGGCAGCGGCATGCTCCAGCGACCCGTTGATGGCGTGATGCGTGGCATAGTCCGGATTGAAATCGCCCACCACGGCGATGCGCACAGGGCCGCTCATTCGATCCATGCTAACACCGCGAATCGGCTCTGTTACACTCGAATTGGGCGTGATCCATCCTGCCATCCGTGACCTTTTCCTTAGTCTGGGCCGTCATCCGGCGTTTCAGGACCTGCTGCGTCACTTACCGTCGCCGCCATCGCGCGCCCGGCTGAGCGGCCTAACTACCACCGCCAAGGCAATTTATTCGGTGCTGCTCTGGCAGCTCACGGAACGTCCTCTTATAGTTGTAGTAGACGGCAATAAACGGGCGGAGGAACTCTTCGAAGCCGTCGAGACGTTTCATGGCCTACTGATCGGCGGCCAGTCGCCGGCCGGCCCACAACTCCTTCCATCGCTTGATGTTCTTCCCATGCAAGGCATATCGCCGCACGCCGAAGTCTGCGAGCAGCGGGCCATCGGGCTATGGCGGCTGGCGACGCGGCGCGTCCCGCTCACGATTGTGCCCGTGGCTTCCGCCCTGCTGCGTATCGAGCCGGCGGCGTTTTACCGTCAGTTGGCGCTGGGCTTGAAGGTCGGCGACGAACTGCCTTTGCTGGATGTGGTAGCGCATCTGGAGAGTGTCGGCTACGAACGGCGCGAACCGGTAGAGATGGTGGGCGAGTATTCGGTACGGGGCGGCATCCTGGACGTGTTCTCGCCCGAGTCTTCCAACCCGGTCCGCCTGGATCTCTTTGGGGACATGCTGGAATCCATCCGGCGCTTTGACGTGGAATCCCAGCGGTCTACGCTCAAAGTGGAAGAAGCCGTTCTGCTCCCGCTGACTGAGTATCAGAAGTCCCGCGGTTTGCTGGCCGAGCTTGGGGAGAGGCTGCTGGAATCCGGCGTTCCGGCGCGGGAACTGCCCCCGCCCGGGGAGTCTTTTCCGGGCTGGGAGCTGTTGGTCCCTCTGGTCCGCCCACGCCGCGACTCGGTCTTTTCGCTGCTGGAGCGCCCGCTGGTCCTGTGGGACGAGCCGGAGCAGGTGCGCGCCGCCGCCGATCGCCTGTGGAAGCGCCTGGAACAGGTGCCGGCTTCACCCGCGTACGACCCGGCCAGCGTCTTCTTCCGCTGGGAGGAACTGGCAGGCGAAACCGAAAAGCTTCCCCAGATCGAGATGGAGGAGCTGGAAGTCATCGGGGCCGGCGGCGACCCACCAGCCAGCAGCCATCGGATTCCCACGCGTCCCGCCATGGCCTTCCACGGCAATATGCAGGTGGCGATTGCGGAAGCGCGCACGCTGGCCGACAACGGCTCGCGGGTGGCGTTCTTCGCGGGATCGGCAGGCGAAGTCGAACGGGTCGCCGACATCTTCAACGAGTACGGCGTGCCCTATCAACTCGGCCTGGATCAGAACGAATCGACGCCCGAATACCTGGCCGAACGCGCCTACATGGCGGGATCGGTGGCTTCGATCTATCTGATCCGCGGAGCCGTGCGGCGCGGCGTGGTGTTCGGTGACGCAGGCCTGGCCATCTTCGGCAGCGAAGATTTGTTCGACACGTCCGAACTGGTGGCGCGTGCACCGGCGGGGAAGTCGGCACTGGCCACCTTTTCCGCGGACCTGATCGACCTCAAGCCCGGCGATTACGTGGTGCACTCCGAGCACGGTGTCGCCCGGTTTCTGGGCTTGCGCGAAATCGATCACGGGGAAGCCCGCGGCGATTACATGCTGCTCGAATACGCCGCCGGCGCCAAGCTCTACGTGCCGCTCACCCGCATGGACCTGGTGCAGCGATTCCGCGGCGCCGGCGAATCCGCACCCGTGCTCGACCGCATGGGCGGGGCTACCTGGACCCGCACTAAAAGCCGGGTCAAAGCCAAAATGCGCGACATGGCGGATGAACTGCTCAAGTTGTACGCCGGGCGCAAGATGGCGGAAGGCTTCGCGTTCTCCTCTGACAGCAACTGGCAGCGGGAGTTTGAAGACGCCTTCGAGTTCAGCGAGACGCGCGATCAACTTACCGCCATCAAGGACATTAAGCGCGACATGGAGGTAGCCCAACCCATGGACCGTCTGCTGTGCGGCGACGTGGGTTATGGCAAGACCGAAGTGGTGATGCGGGCCGCGTTCAAAGCCATGGGCGACGGCAAACAGGTGGCCGTCCTGGCGCCGACCACGGTGCTGGCTTTCCAGCACTACGAAACCTTCAAGCGGCGCTTTCAACCGTTCCCCATAAGGATCGAGATGTTAAGCCGGTTCCGGAGCCCAAAAGAGTTGAAAACGGCTTTAGCGGATTTATCCGAAGGCAAGGTGGATCTGGCGATCGGGACGCACCGCCTGCTTTCGGCGGACGTGGTTTTCAGAGATTTGGGCCTGGTGATTGTGGACGAAGAGCAGCGCTTCGGCGTGAAACATAAGGAGCGGCTGAAACACCTGAAAAAGAGCGTGGACGTAATCAGCATGAGCGCCACGCCGATTCCCCGTACACTACACATGTCGTTGTTAGGGTTGCGCGATATGTCGGTGATCGAAACCCCGCCCAAGGACCGGCTGGCGATCCAGACCACGGTGGCGCATTTTCATCCGGACTTGATCCGGGCGGCGCTGGAACTGGAATTAAGCCGCGGCGGGCAAGTCTATTTCCTGCACAACCGGGTGGACTCAATTTGGAAGCGCGCGGCAGATTTACAACAGTTGGTGCCCACGGCGCGGATCGGGGTGGGACACGGGCAGATGGGCGAGAGCGAACTCGAGAAGACCATGCTCAAGTTCATGCGGCACGAATATGATATTTTCGTGTGCACTACAATCGTAGAGAATGGTCTCGATATTCCGCTTGCTAATACCATCATCATCGAAAACGCGGAACGCTACGGCCTGGCGGAATTGTATCAACTGCGCGGCCGGGTCGGGCGATCCAACCGCCGTGCCTACTCGTATCTGCTGGTGCCGCCGGACACGGAGCTTAGCGAGGTTGCCCGGAAGCGCCTGGCGGCGCTCAAAGAATTCAGCGACTTAGGCGCGGGGTTCAAGATCGCGGCTTTGGATCTGGAACTGCGCGGGGCGGGGAACCTGCTGGGAGGCGAACAGCACGGCCACATCAACGCCGTCGGCTTCGACATGTACGTGCGGCTGCTGGAGGAGACCGTGCGCGAGCTCAAGGGCGAGGAGGTGCCCGCCGAAATTCACTCCAGTCTGAACCTGGGACTGGACATACGCATCCCGGCCGATTACATTGCCGACGAGAACCAGCGACTGCGCGCGTATCGCCAGATCGCCAATGCCGGCACGCCGGCCGACCGCGAGCGCGTGGAAAAAGAGCTGGAAGACCGCTACGGCCCGGTACCGGACGCGGTGCGGAACCTGCTCGAGTATTCCGCCTTGAAGAGTGCGGCGGAAAAACTGGGGATCGAGGCGGTGGATCGCCGCCACAGCCTGCTCAACGTGAAGTTCCATCCGGGGACGCACATCGATCCGGCGCGCCTGATGAATCTGGTCAGCCGGGCGCGCGGCGCGCAGTTCACCCCGGCCGGCGTCCTGATGCTGCCGCTGGATGGCGCCTCCGCGCCCGGCGAGGTGCTCGAATTCCTGAAGGAGCGCATGGCGCAGCTCCAGGTTCAGGCGCCGATATAATAGAGACAACGTGGGTAAGTTCTTCGTTCAAAACTTCGGGTGCCGCGCCACGCAAGCGGATGGGGCAGCGCTCGAAACACTCCTGGCGGCCAAAGGTCTGGAAGCGGCCGGCACGCGCAGCCATGCGGACCTGGTGGTCCTGAACACATGCACGGTGACGCAGGCGGCGGATGACGACGTGCGGCAGACGGTGCGGCGCGTGCATCGCGAGAATCCCGCGGCGCGGATCCTGGTGACCGGATGTTACGCGCAGCGCGCTCCGGCGGAACTGGCGGCCCTGCCGGGAGTGGAATGGGTAGTGGGCAATTCCCACAAGACGCAGATCGCGGAGCTGGTGACCGCCGCGCCATATCACGGCAATATCTGGGTGGGAGATATCTTCGCCCAGCACGACTTCTTGTCGGCGCCGGTGGAGGATGCCGCGGGCGATCGCACGCGGCCGAATCTGAAGGTGCAGGATGGCTGCAACAACCGTTGTTCGTTCTGCATTATTCCGTTCGTGCGGGGACGTAGCCGGAGCGCGCCGGCCGAGCAGGTGATCGCTCAAGTCCGGTCCCTGGCGCTGCGCTATCGCGAGGTGGTGCTGAGCGGCATCAATCTGGGACGCTGGGGCCGCGAGCCGGGCAGCCGGATGCGCCTGGCGGATCTGATCCGGCGGCTGCTCGACGAGACGGAGATCGCGCGGCTCCGGCTGAGCTCCATCGAACCGATGGACTGGTCGGATGACCTGCTGGCATTGATGGCGTCGTCGCCACGCATAGCCCGGCACGTACACGCCCCGCTACAGACGGGATCGGACTGCATCCTGCGGCGGATGCATCGCAAGTACCGGCCGCGGCATTACGCGGACCGCATCGTGAAGGCGCGCGCGCTGATGCCGGATTGCGCGGTAGGCGCCGATGTGATGGTGGGATTCCCGGGCGAGACCGATGCGGATTTCGAGGATAGCCGCCGGTTCATCGACGGTCTGCCGTTCACCTATCTGCACGTATTCACTTACTCCGAGCGTCCAGGGACGCCCGCGGCGGAGCTGGCCGAGCAGGTTCCGATGGCAGTGCGCAAGGAACGCAACCGGATACTTCGCGAGTTGGCGGCAAGGAAGAACCTGGCGTTCCGGCACAGCATGACCGGCCGGCGGCTTTCCGTGGTGACGTTGAACGAGCCGCGGATGGCGCTCAGCGGAAACTACCTGAAGGTCGAGTTGACGGACGGCGCCGAGCCCAATGAGTTGATCGAAGTGGAAATCGGCGGCGTCACCGAGAACGGGCTTTGCCAGGCGCGACCGCAGGTCCCGCCTGGCCCCGAATCTCCGTTCACCCTACTGGCTGGCTCCGGCGGTCGGGCTCGAAGCGCCCATTAACTCATCCACCAGGCGTTGCGCTCCGTACAGCTTGCGTAAGGCCTCAGTCATGGCGGCGGTGTGTACCGCGACCGCGCGATTGGTGGTGTCGTCATAGACGAAGTCGCCGACCAGCGATTCGATGTTGCCATCGAAGATCAGTCCCACAATATCCGCATTCCGGTTGATGACCGGCGAGCCGGAGTTGCCGCCGATGATGTCGTTGGTGGTGACGAAGTCGAACGGCGTAGACAAGTCCAACTTATCGCGGCCCTCTTTGAAGCGGGAGGGCAGGTAGAAAGGCCCTTCGTAATCGAAACTGGCGGCGCGATCGTACAGACCGTAGAAAGTCGTCTTGTACGGGGCGATCGTGCCGTTCATGGGATAGCCCTTCACTTGTCCATAAGAGAGGCGCAAGGTGAAGGTCGCATCCGGATAAGTGGATTTGCCGTAGACCGCGAAACGCGCCTTGCCGAGTTTCTCGCCGGCGGCCTGTTCCACGCTCTGTACATTATCTTCCTGCCACTTGATCAGTTCGCGGCGCATGGGGTCGAGTTTGCGGAACAAAACGATCAGGGGATCGTCGGAGGCGGCCACGGCGGCCTCGCCTCCATCGATCAGTTGCTTGCGAAACGCGGGGTCGGCCAGCTTGGTGCCCTTGATCAGTTCGGTAGCGGTGTCTCTAGCGGAACGGCCGTCGAGCACGGTCTTGAGGTACGGATCGTTGGCCCCGAGTGCGGCCACGTCGGCTTCGAGCGCGCCGGTCATGCGGGCGATTTCCAATCCCGGATAGATCGGCGCGCGGGAAAAGAGGCGGAACCTGAGCGAATCCAGTTGCGCATCGTGGAATCCCGGCAGGCGCTGGCCGTCCGGTTTCTTGATTTCGGCCACGTAATCGACGATGGTGGCGGCGACGTTGGTGAGCTGAGAATCGGTGCCGTGGTAGAACTGCTCCTTCAGGCGCGTCGCTTCCTTACGCGTGGCTTCGGCAATTTCGCCCCAGGCGTTGCCGTAGGCTTTCTTCCACTCGGAATTGGCCATGACTTTGGCCTTGAACTCCTGCTCGTCCTTCTCCTTGGTCCCCATGACGTTCTTGTCGAGCAGTCCTTTGTAGCGCCCTTCGAACGCCTTCACGCTGTTCTGGAGTCCGAAGATCATGGACGCGGCTTCGCGCGTCTGTTCCGCTCCTTCGGCGGAGTAGCGCTCCAGGACGCCGATCCGGTTCTTCAGGATCTTCAAGATGGTCGGCTCCAGGTCGTCCCGCTCGAATTCCAACTGGGCCACGGTGTCCAGGCGCTGGGTGCTGCCGGGATTGCCCGGCACGAACACCAGTTCCTTGTCGGCGGCGCCTTTGGGGTTCCACTTCAGGTAATCCTTGCTGTCGATCGGCTTCCCGTTTTCGTAGACCCGGAACAGAGCCATGTCGAGATCGTAGCGGGGATAGGTGAAGTTGTCGGGATCGCCGCCGAAAAAGGCGGTCTGTTCTTCGGGCGCAAACACCAGCCGCACGTCGGTGTACTTCTTGTACCGATAGAGCCAGTATTCGCCGCCCTGGTAGAGCGTCACCACGTCGGAACGCAGGCCGGTCTTTTCCAGGCTTTCGCGCTCGATGCGGGCGATCTCCGCCTTGCGCTTGGCGAACTCCTGCTCCGGCGTCCTGGCGCCTTTGAGCGCGGCTTGCACCTGGGGCGTGACGTTCTCCATGGAGACCAGGACGTTCACCTCCAGGTCGGGTGACTTCATCTCCTGGTCCTCGGTGGCGGCGTAAAAGCCGTTTTTGACGTAATCGTGCTCGGCTGTGGAGTTCTTTTGCAGTTGGCCGCGGGCGACGTGATGATTGGTGAGAAGCAGTCCGTGCGGGCTGACGAACGATCCGGAGCCGCCGTCATTGAGGCGCACGCAGGAGAGCCGTACGTGGTCGAGCCACTCGCGCGTCGGTGTGAAATTATACTTTTTTTCGAGTTGTTTGGTGGGAGGGTTGTCGAACGTCCACATGCCCTCGTCGGAACGTAATGGCACGCACGCCAGCAGCAGGCCGCAGGAAACGAAGGCCGCCACACGACGGCGGAGTCTGTCTGTTTGCATATCAGGCTACCTCAAGTTTTGACTTAAACCTTTATTATAGGACCGTAAAAGCTTCGGATATGGAACTCCGATATAGATGTTACAATTGCGCCGTTGGGAGCCAGGCATGGAGAACGACAGCGCTTTTCTACGCAACCTGGTCGGTAAGCGGGTGCGGATCGTGGCGGTCGACGAAGAGGAGCTTCCGCCGCTGACCTTGCGGGAGATCTCGAGTTTCGGCATTGTCGCCGAAGATACGGCGGGCGCCCACTTCTACCCGTGGACGGAGATTGTGGAGATCAGCGCGGCCCAAAACACCGCCATCTGGGAGCCGCTGCCGTCGTGACCCCGTTCGCATCGGCATAGTCCTTTTGCCCGGATAGAATCGACCTATGGCTTTCAATCGAGCGACTCTCGGCCGTACGGGCGTAGAGGTCGGCCGCCTCGGGCTGGCGTCCAGCTATGGCGCCCCGGCCAGCACCGTGGAACTGGCCTTCGACCAGGGTGTCAATTACTTCTACTGGGGTAGCCTGCGCCGCGGCGGTTTCGGCGATGGCCTGCGCGCGCTGGCCAGCCGGCGCGACCGTTTCCTGCTGGTGACGCAGTCCTACTCGCGCGTGGCGTCCTGGATCGGTCCTAGCCTGGAGCGGGCTCTGCGCGCGCTGCGGTTCGATCATACCGACGTTCTGCTGCTGGGTTTGTGGAATGGCGGACCGCCGCCGCGCGTCCGGGATGCCTGCCGCAAACTGCGCGAGCGCGGCCTGGTACGGTACGTGGCGGTCTCCACCCACCACCGTCCGCTGGTCGCGCGCCTGGGCGGCGATCCGCAGATCGACATCTACCACTTCCGATACAACGCCGTGCATCGCGGCGCGGAACGGGAGATCTTCGGGCAATTGCCGGCGAATCCTCCCGGACTGGTTTCGTACACGGCCACGAGCTGGCGGCAACTGTTGGGGCACAAGCGCATCCCGGCCGGTGAGAAGGTGCCCACCGCGACGGACTGCTACCGCTTCGTGCTGTCGCAGCCGGCGGTGGATGTGTGCATGACCGGGCCGGCCAACGCGGCGCAGTTCAAGGATGCCCTGGAGGCCTGGCGGCTGGGTCCCATGGCGGAAGATGAACTGGCGTGGATGCGGCGGGTGGGCGACGCGATATACGGTAAGACGTCTTAGGCCGATTCGGTCTCGGCGCGCAACGCGTCGAGGCTGGCAATGACGATGCTCCGGCCTTCGACCTTCAGCAGTCCCTCCGCCTGCAAACGCGAGAGATTTCGGGAGACCAACTCGCGTACCGTCCCGATCTGGGCAGCCAATTCCTGGTGACCGGCGGGCAATTCCACTTTCACGCCGCCCGCCGCGGGTTTTCCCTGGCTTTGCGCCAGGCGCAGCAGGAAGGCGGCCAGGCGGTGCCGCACCGTGGTAAAGGAGAGTTCCTCGATAATACCCACCAGCCGGCGCAAGCGCGCGCCCACCACCCGCAGGACCTTCAAGGCCACTTGCGGATGCGCCAGGCACAGCGCCTGAAAGTCCTGCTTGCTCACGAACAGCAGGGTTGCGGGTCCGACGGCGGCAGCCGAAGCAGGATAATTGCCGCCGTCGAACACCGGCACTTCGGCTACGGAACTGCCCGGGCCGTCGATGCTGAGGACCTGCTCGCGGCCGGCGGCGGAGGTTTTGAAGATGCGAATGTTGCCGCTCTCCACCACGTATAAACCGGCGCAGGGCTGGCCCTCGCTGAAGACGATCTCGCCTGGCGCATAGCGGCGCGCGATGGTGCGCCGGGTGAGGAAAGCCAGCTCGGTTTCATCGAGTCCGGCAAAGATTGCGGTGGTGGCCAATGTCCGCACACGGCTATTTTAACGGACCCGTGACCCCGGTTTTCCCCGATGCCGGACCGCGTCTCCGGGCCCGTATTCATATTTCCAGGTAAGCAACTATAATATGGCTGTAAGGCAAGGAGTCCGGTATGAAAATACGCCCTGAAGAAGCTCTGGAATACCATGCATCGCCACCCGCCGGCAAGCTTTCCACGGTCCCCACCAAAGCGTGCCGCACCCAGCGCGATCTGAGCCTGGCCTACACGCCGGGTGTCGCCGTGCCCTGCCTGGAAATCGCCCGCGACCCGAGCCTGGTCTACAAATACACGGCCAAGGGCAACCTGGTGGCCGTGGTCAGCAACGGCACCGCGGTGCTGGGACTCGGCAATATCGGCGCCGCTGCCGGCAAGCCCGTGATGGAAGGCAAAGGCGTCCTGTTCAAACGCTTCGCCGATATCGACGTATTCGATATTGAGCTGGCCACCGAGAACCCGGACGAGATCGTCCGCACCTGCCAGTTACTCGAGCCCACCTTCGGCGGCATCAACCTGGAAGACATCAAGGCGCCGGAATGCTTTTACATCGAAGAGCAGTGCCGCCGTACGATGAAAATCCCCGTCTTCCACGACGATCAGCATGGCACCGCGATCATCTCGGGCGCCGCTCTGCTCAACGCGCTCGACCTGGTGGGGAAGCGCATCGGGGAGGTCCGCGTGGTGTTCAACGGCGCCGGCGCAAGCGGCATCTCCTGCGCGCAGCACTACGTCAACCTGGGGGTGCGCCGGGAAAATATCCTGATGTGCGACACCAAGGGGGTCATCTACAAAGGCCGCCAACAGGGTATGAATCCGTACAAGGAGCGCTTCGCCGCGGAGACGGACAAACGCACGTTGACGGAAGCCTTCGTGGGCGCGGACGTATTCTTCGGCCTTTCCAGCGGAAATTGTGTTACGCCGGAAATGCTCAAAGCCATGGCCCGCGATCCCATCGTTTTCGCGCTGGCCAACCCGGATCCCGAGATCACGTACGACGAAGCCGTGGCTGCCCGCCCGGACGCGATTGTGGCCACCGGCCGGTCCGACTATCCCAACCAGGTGAACAACGTGTTGGGGTTCCCGTTCATATTCCGCGGGGCGCTGGATGTGCGGGCGACTACGGTCAACGACGAGATGAAGCTGGCCGCAACCCGTGCGCTGGCCGCCCTGGCGCGGCAGGACGTGCCGGACGCCGTGCGCCGCGCCTATGGCGTCGACCGCCTGGAATTCGGCCGCGAGTATATTATTCCCAAGCCGTTCGACTCGCGCGTGCTGATCTGGGAAGCGGCGGCGGTGGCACAGGCGGCCATGGAGACCGGCGTGGCGCAGGCGCCTATCGATATCGCCGAGTATCGCGAGCAACTGGAGCGCCGGCTGGGGAAGGCGCACGAAGTCATGCGCGTGATGATCCACAAGGCGCAGCGCCAGCCCAAGCGCGTAGTCTTTCCGGAAGGCGAGGAGCCCAAGATCCTGCGCGCCTGCCAGATCCTGGTGGACGAGAAGATTGCCCGACCCGTCCTGCTGGGCAACGAAGAGAAGATTCGGGAGCGGATGGAGGAACTGCGCCTGCATCTCAACGGTATCGCCGTCGTCGATCCGGCCAAATCCGAACGGCTCTCGGCCTACGCCGAGGAGATGTACAGCCTGCGGCAGCGCAAGGGTGTCACGCGACGCGAGGCGAGCGAGCTGATTTTGAATCGGACTACCTTCGGCTCGATGATGGTCCGGCTGGGCGACGCGGACGCCGTGGTCGGCGGCCTGACCCAGCATTACGCCGATACCATCAAGCCCGCCCTGCAGGTCATCGAAGTCCGGCACGGCATGCGCCGGGTTTCGGGTGTTTACGTAATGATCACGCCCAAGCGGGAGATGTATTTTCTGGCGGATGCCACGGTGAACATCGAACCGACCGCCGAAGATCTGGCCGAAATCGCGGTGAACACGGCGGAAATGGCGCGGCGCTTCAATGAAGAGCCGCGGGTGGCGATGCTCTCTTTCTCCAATTTCGGCAGTTCCCGTCACCCGCTGGCGGAGAAGGTCCGCCGCGCGGTGGAGCTCGTACGGTTGCGCGAGCCGGCCCTCATGGTGGACGGCGAGATGCAAGCCGACACCGCCGTGGCGCCCGAGATCGTGGATGTGACGTTTCCATTCAGCACCCTGAAGGGCGGCGCCAACGTCTTGATTTTCCCCAATCTGGAGGCCGGCAACATCGCCTACAAGCTGCTGGGGCGCATCGGCGGAGCGGAACTGATCGGCCCCATCCTGATGGGGCTGTCTCGCCCGGTGCACGTGCTGCAGCGCGGCGCGGAAGTGAACGATATCGTGAACATTGCCGCCATCGCGGTAGTGGACGCGCAAGATGCGGGAATTCCCGTCACCCGGCGCACCACGCAGGAGATCCACAGCGCTTGACCGGGCCAGTGCCGATGCTGGATAATGTTCGCGTTAACGCCGTTATTCCGATATGTGGCGCAGTCTTTTCTTGATACTTTTTGTGTGCCTGAGCGCCCCGCGGTCGGACGCCGCGCGGAGCTCAAAGAAGCACAAGACGCACACGCCCACGAAGCCGAAAGCAAAGCCGCGAGCCCAGGCGGCTGCCCATTCGGCGGCCGCCCCGCGGGTGACTGCCAGCCGCCTGGCGAGTGTACGGACCCGGCGTCTGCGTCCGCGTCCCATCGTAGGTCATTTCGATCCCACCGCCGGCGACAATGTGGACGGCGACGATCTGTCCGTGCGCCGCGCGGCGGTCGACGCGCTGGGGCCCTACAACGGCTCGGTCGTGGTGGTGGACCCGCAGACCGGGCGTATTCTGACCATCGTCAATCAGAAGGTGGCTTTTGAATCCGGTTTCACGCCCTGTTCCACGATCAAGCTGGTGACCGCGTTTGCCGCCCTCCACGAAGGCCTGATCGACCGGGAGAGGCCCTTACACATTTCGCGGCGCGTAACGCTCGACCTGGATACCGCGCTGGCGCATTCCAACAACCCCTACTTCAAGATTCTGGGCGACCGCCTGGGCTTCGAGCGGGTGATTCATTACGACCGCCTGTTCGGCGTCGGCGAGAAGGCCGGATGGGACATCCCTGGCGAGCGTGCGGGGGAGTTGCCCGATTCTCCCCCGCAGTACGGCGGCGTGGGTATGATGACGGCGTACGGCGAGGGCATCCAGTTGACGCCGCTGGAGCTGGCCGCGCTGGTTTCGGCCATCGCCAACGGCGGAACGCTCTATCACCTGCAGTACCCCAAGAGCCAGCGCGAAATCGATGGGTTCGTGCCCCGTGTCAAGCGTCATCTGGACATCGCCCCCTGGATCGCCGACGTGAAGGTCGGGATGCGGGAAGCCGTGGACATCGGCACGGCGCAACGTGCCGCTTACAACACATCGCAGCCGATCCTGGGAAAGACCGGGACCTGCCACGATTCGCGGGCCCTCAATCACCTGGGGTGGTTCGGTTCATTCAACGACGTGGAGCGCAACCAATTGGTGGTCGTGGTGCTGCTGACGGGCGGGTGGCGGATCAACGGTCCCATCGCCGCCGGCGTGGCCGGATCGATTTACAAGCAGCTCTCCGAACAGAACTTCTTCGCCCGCGCGCCCATCTTCTCCACGCACATCTGCTGCAGCGCCGATTTCCCGGCCTTCGCATACCCCGGCCCGGTGCCCGCCCGCTGATTTTGCATATACCCCGGGCAGTCTGATTTTCCAGTCACGAAGGACAATTCTACAGTGTTATCCAAAGTTACCTCACCCGATTAACTTTGGTAGTAACTCGCCGGCAGGTCCTTCCAGGGCACAGTCAACTATCTCCGAATATGGGGTAGGTTCCAGATTCACCTGAATGACTCTGGCCTTCGCCTGCTTAGCCAGGGGAATCAGGCTGGCGGCGGGATAAACCTGGGCCGAGGTGCCGACCACCAGCAGGACCTGCGAGTCGAGCACGGCGTGCTCCGCCTCAGCCATCATGCCCGCGGGCAGAGGTTCGCCGAACCAGACCACGGCGGGACGCGCCAATCCGCCGCATCCGCAGTGCGGCGGCAGTTTGGGCAGCGGCACCCGCCGGTCCGGCCAGTTGCTGCCGCACGAGGTGCAGCGCATGCGCCATATGTCCCCGTGGAGCTTCAGCAGGCGCCCGCTGCCGGCCATATCATGCAGCCCGTCTACATTTTGCGTGATCAGCGTGTAACGCGGGGCGCGCACTTCCAGGCGCACCAGGGCCGCGTGCCCCGCATTCGGCCGGGCCTTGGCAATCAGTTCGCGCCGCCAGTTGTACCACTCCCACACCAGCCGCGGATCCCGCGCGAAAGCCTCCGGGGTCGCCAGGTCTTCCGCCCGGAACTGCCTCCATAAACCGTCGGTCCCCCGGAACGTAGGGACGCCGCTCTCGGCGGATATGCCAGCCCCCGTCAGAACGGCCACCGCCCGGGCCTCCCGCAACCACTCCGCCGCTTGCTGAAGATTCATCAGCCATAGCGTAGCTCAAATCGGGAGCGCGTCCCGGTCGCGGTCCGTAGCCCTTCGACTGACATATCTCACTGGCGATCGTTATCTATCTTTTGTAACAGTTAACCTAAGATAATATATGGGACCCGCGGGCCATTCGTTAGCATTTCTTTAATTTCACATAATTAGTAAATGACTATTGTTCACAATATATAAGTAGCTTTATAATAACGACGACAGGACAAGGGTTGCGCCGTGCGATGCCTATATTGCGGTAAAGGAATTGGACCGATTCGCCAGCTCCGTGACCTGGAGTTCTGCAGTGACTCCCATCGCGAGGAGTTTCGCGATCGTTTCCGGCAGCGTGCGTTCGAAGCTCTAGCTCCGGATCCGGCGCCGTCGGGGATGGCCGGCTTCCGGGTGCGGCCCACCGCGGACGTGGAAACCGGGTTGCGCTTCTGCGAGTCGGTGTTAGCCAAGAGCCTGCCGGACGGCAGCAAACCAGTGGTTACCGATGGCGTCGTCGGAGCCAGCGTCTTCCGGCCGACTTTCGTGCTGGGAAGCGCCCCCCAACCGGCGCGCGCGGTCTGGAACAGCGACGGCGCACGCCGTCGCGTGGAATCTCCGGCGCCGCGTTTTTCCGCCACCATCCGGACATCCAACAAACTGCCCGAAGCCGTGGCGCGCATCTCGCTCGAAGTCAAGCCGGGACGCGATCTGCCGCATGCATCGCCGGTGGTCTTCACCAGGAACAGTTGGCAACCGCGCCAGGCCTCGCTGCCCGACGCCGCACTTCCATCGTCTCTGGCGGGCGTGGGGATGCGGGTGCCGCAGCTCACGCCCCAGAATCCCGCGGCACAGCTCGCGGCCCATACGCACGTATCGCGGACAGTCGCGCCGCCGGTGTTCGCGGTGTCGCTTCCGGAGGCTGTCCGTCACGGCGCGCCAGAGAGCGCGGACATGCTCCTGCCGCGATTCACGGCGAAAGCCGCTGTGCCGCTGTCCGCCCTCCGTCCGATAGCCTCCGCCCGTAGCCTGACCGTCGCGTTTCCGCTGGACGCCGTCATTGCCGGGCCGCAGACACCGCCCACGCAAACAACGCACACAGCCGCGCCGTCTCCCGCCGCGTTCGTATCGCAACCCAGGCGGCAGCCGGTTGCCGTGCCGCACCCGATAGCGATCGAGACCGGTGTTGGCAAATTGGACGTCGCGCCACCGCAGGCCCCGGAAACCGCGCATGCCAGAACACTGGCTCCGAATCCCTATAGCCAGGCGGCACCCCGCGTGCCCGAACTCGTACCCGCCGTGGCCGCCGCCGGTGCCGAGCCCGCTCTCCCAGGTTTGGAAATCACGTTCCGGGCCGGGGAGCAGATCGACCGGGTCACACATCGGCCGCTGGGACTCGCGCCCATGTCGCTCGCCGTCGAGCCGCAGCCGGCCCTGCCGGCCGGATCGCCGGCCTGGTGCGCGATGCCGGCAGTGGTGGCGCACGGCGAATACCGTGTCGCGTGCCCGGGGACGCCGGCAACTCCCGGCTCCGGCCTGCTGCCCGCCGCCAGCCCGGCAGTACACGAGGCAACTGGCAGGCAGGCGCCCCGTCCGGAGTCCGCTCTGCTGCCGGCGCCGGCTGTTCCGCTGGCCACGCCGCGCATGCAATCCGGCATTCCGGAAGGCATCAACCTGGCGCCGCCGAGCTCGGCGGCACCTCCGGCTCCCGCCGCGCCGCGGACGGCTGCCCTGGCGTGGAACTCCAAATGGGGCTCGCAGCGCCATCCGATCTGCGCTCCGGTGCCGGGCGAGGCGCAACCCAAGATCGATTACTTCCCGATCCTGGCGCGCCTGCTGTCCACGCCGGCCCGCGCCTGGCACCCCGGCGTCGGCCGCTCCGCACGCGGCTGCGCGGTCCTGTGGACCCTGCGGGTAGCCAACCTGTCCAGCCCGGGATTCGACGTGCACCCCATCCGGGTGAAATTCAACGACCTCCTTACGGCGGGCGTCTCCTACGGGCTCGATGGCCTCGACCTGGCGCCGCGCAAGAGCTCGTTCCAGGTCATCCGCGGCGGACGGATAGGCCTGCCGCCGCAAAAACGCAAGTTGCGCTTCGTGGGCGCGGCGGCCGCGGCGGTTCTGCTGGCTGCCTTATGGCGCCTCCCGATCTCTTTCAAAGGCATCACCGCATCGGCGTCCGGCCACCAGTCGGTCCGCCAGTGGCTGGCTGCGCGCGCAGTGCGCGACTTCGCGGACGATTTCCGCGGCGGCCTGGATCAATGGAAAGGCGGACCCGCCAGCGGACCGAAAGGCTGGTCGTACAGCACCGACGGATTTGTGCATCCCGGCCAAATGGCGCTGTTCCGCCCGTCGGTACCCCTCACCGACTATCGCTTCGAGTTCATGGCGCAGATCGAGAACAAAAGCGTGGATTGGGCGGTCCGGGCCAAGGATCCGCAGAACTATTACGCCGTCAAATTCACGGTGCTGCAGCCCGGCCCGCGGCCCATGGTGGCCATGGTGCACTACCCGGTCATCGACGGGAACAAGGGATCGCGGGTGCTGACGCCGTTGCGCATGATGGTGCATGCGAACACGCCTTATCGCGTGACCATGGACGTCAAGGGCGACCGGTACCGTACCTTCATCGAAGGACAGGAAGCCGATTTCTGGACCGACGACCGGCTCAAGACGGGCGGCATCGGTTTCTTCAGTGACGCCGGCGAGCGCGCCCGGGTCTATTGGGTGAAGCTCGAGAGTCACGGTGACTTCCTCGGCAGGATTTGTGGGTTTCTGTCCGGTGGCACAAGCCAGGACGGAACCAAGGAGAACCAAGCATGGATTACAGGCACACAGGTAGCAACGAAGCAGCTTCCGGCGTGGAGCTGGCCGCCGGTACAGTAAACTCGGCGCAAGAAGCCCGAGTCAGCAAGGTGCTTTCGAAAGCTGCCTCGCTGCACCTCGAGGGCAAGGTGGCGGATGCCGCGGGGGAACTGGCGCGCGCGCTGGACAACGGCGAGCGCCACCCGGCATTGTACTTCGCCCTGGGTCAGTTGCAGTACGAGTTGCAGGACTATCTGCCGGCGTCGCAGAGCTATGCGCAGGCAGCCCTGCTACAGCCGCTGCATCCCACCGCCTATTTCAACACGGGCGTGTGCCTGGGGCGTCTGGAACGCTGGGAGGAGGCCGCCGACTCGTTCAAGAAAGCCATCTCCAACGATCCCGCGCGGCTGGAGGCGCATCTCGCGCTAGGCGCATGCCTGGTGCAGCTTGGACGCTATAACGAAGCCCTGGACGCCTACGACCGCTTCCTGGCGCGCCATCCCGATCATGACGAAGCCCTGTTTGGCAAGGCCGTCGCTCTCCAGAAACGCGAGCGCACCAACGAAGCCGTGGACCTGTACCGCCGCATCTTGAACCGGAATCCGCAGTCCGAAGAAGCGCTCAGCAACCTGGTTTCGTTGTCGCTGGCCAACCAGGACTATCAGCAGGTGCGCAAGTTTGCGCAGCGCCTGGCCGAAGTGCAGCCGAAATCGCAGATCGCGCTGGAAGGCCTGGCGGGTGCCGCGTTTGCCGCCGGAGATCATGCCTCCGCCGCGGACTATTCGCGTAAATTAGCCGAGCTGGCGCCCCAGGTTTTCGAGAACTGGTTCAACCTGGGAGTCGCCTGCCACAAGGCCGGCGATCTGGCCAACGCGGCCAAAGCTTATGCCCGGGCGGCCAAGGTACAGCCGGACTCGCCGCAGGCGCACCTGAACCTGGGTGTGGCTCTGCAAGAGCAGGGCGACTTGAAGGGGGCCCGCGAAGCCTACGAGCGTGCCCTGGAAATCGACGGCAAACTGGCAGGCGCCCACTGGAACCTGGGCCTGGTGTACGAGCAGGCCGGTGATTTCGCGGCCGCCGAGAAGCTCTACGCCCAGGTGCCGCAGGATTCGCCGGACGCCGACGATGCGGCTTTCCGTATCGGCCATCTGCGTCTCCAACGGTCCGACTATCCGGGCAGCATTCAGGCTTTCGAGCTCTGCTTGCAGCGGCGTCCCAATTGGCCGGAAGCGCGCCTGAACCTGGGAATCGCCAACTGGCGGGCGGGGAATAAAGACGCGGCGCGCGCCTGCTTCCAGGAACTCACCACCTCGGGTGCGGATTCCCGGGAAGCGCTGCGCGGTCTGGCCGCTCTATCCCTGGAGAACAACGAATACGACCGGGCCTTCGAAATCTACCGGCAACTGCTGGATGCGGGCGATCGCAGCCCCGAGCTGCTGTACAACGCGGCGCTGATCTGCCAGAAGCGCGGGGAGGCGGCGGATGCCGCGGTGCTCTACAAAGAGGCTTTGAAGGCCGACCCACAATTCGGCGAAGCACTGTTGAACCTGGGCCACGCCCACATGACCTTGGGGAACGCGGTGGAAGCCCGTTCCTGCTGGCGCAAGGCAGTCATCGCCAAGCCGGAACTGGCCCAGCGCTACTTTGAGCCGGCGCAAGTCGGGTAACGGCGGCCTATGCCGGCGCGAGCGCGATCATAAACAGAACCCCATCGCCGTCCGGCGCGGGCGCCGATCCACCCGCCGAAGTTACGCCCCATAGATCGTTGGACGTGTCCAGGGCCACACCCGCGAAAGGATTCCCTCCATCCGCGCCTCCGGTGAAACTGTACAGGGTGGTGAAGTTTCCGGACGAGTCCAGCCGGAATACCGTGCCGTTGTTGAAGGCTCCGCCCCACATGGTGGTGCCGTACAGGTTGCCCGACGTGTCGAGGGCGAGGCTGCCCATCGGCGCCGACCCATCCGGCCCCGTGAATGTGTGCAAGACAGTCAGAGCACCCGTCGCGATTTCGATCTGGAAGACGACACCATTGCCAAAGCCGAGGCTGTCGCTGCCGCCGGCCATCGCCGTGCCGAGCAGGTGGCCCAGCCCGTCAATGATCAGGCTGGCCATGGGCTGGGCGCCATCCGCGCCACCGGTGAAGGTGTAGAGCGCCGGGCGGGTGTTGGCTTCGTACACCGATCCGGCCGGCGCGTCGCCGTAGCCGCCCAGCGTAGTGCCGTACAGGTGAGCGCCCGCGCGCACCAGCCCCGCCCGCGGCAGGGCCCCATCCGGCGAGAAGCTCTGACCGGTAAAGTAGATGCCGGCCGCGGTCCACTCGAAAGTGGTTCCCCAACCGTCGGAGCGGCCGCCGGTGTAAGTGGTGCCGTAAATGTTGCCGGCCGGATCCATCACCAGGGTCCCCGCCGGACCGGACCCCTCCAATGGCGAACCGGCGAAGCTGTGCAGCAATTGGAACCCGCCCAGAAAGTTGATTTTGTACATCGTGCCGGCGTTGGCTGCGCCGCCCTCGAGCGTGGTCCCGTAGAGGTTGCCGATGGAATCGATGATCAGGCCCGAGAGGGGACTGGCGCCATCCAGCGCGCCACCGGCAAAGGCATGCAGCACGTTGTAGACGCCGCCGCTCACCACGAATTGAAATGCGGTTCCGGCGTTCCACGGGCCCCCTCCGCTAGTGGTGCCGAATACCCGGCCTTGCCGCCAGAGCAGACTTCCGAACGGCCTGGACCCGTCCGCGCCCGAGAAGGTGTGCATCACGGAGAAGACGGCCCCGCCTCCGCCGGTACCGCCGGCCCCCGCCCAAGCGGTTCCGGCCGCCGTCAGGTACAGCGCTGCGGCCAGCGCCGGCACAGTCTTTCCATGAGAAATCCGATTCCGCATCGCTGTCGTTGATCCTTGTAGAACCAACTAGTAGACCGGAACGGATGGATTCTCTCCAAAAAACTCACGAAATACAGAGGCGCACGGCTTTGGCGTCAATCACCTGACCCAGAGCTTCGAGAGCCGTCTCCGGCAGGCGGGCCTGGGCCAACTGGAAAAGATCGTTCTCCTCGCGCCGGATGTGTGCGCTCAACAACGCGCAGAGCCGCTCCAGCACGTCGGCGCCGGGTGCCGCGCGCAATTCGCCGATCGTCGTTTCCAGCCGGCGATGCTCGGCAATCAGTTCCGCGATCAGGTCCAGCTTCCCGACAGCTTCCTCGATGGCCGGGAAAAGGACCTGCTCCTCGATTTCGAAGTGATTGGCCAGCTCCAGTTCGTAGCGGTCCACCGCGCGCCGCGCGAGGCGGTCCACGTTCGCCGGCGATGCGTCTTCAGCCAGCGACCGGCGCGTCAGGACGCACAGCGCCAGTCCGTTATGGTGCTGGTGGGAAAGTGGAACCAGGCTCGGATGGCGTTGCATTTGCCTGCTGATACTATAGCGGAAATGAACTGGAACGATGCCGCCGAAGACTTGCTCCAGCAGATCCTGGCGCAGACGCCCCGCCCGGTGCGGGACCAGGCCGAAGCGCAGCTTCGCGGAGCCGCCGAGAGCCTCGCCGAAGAAGATGGGAAGGGCCGCGTGGGCGTGGAAACGGTCATTGCGGCCTGGGTCGCCAACACGCCGGAAGCCATCCGTCCGGACTTGCCGCGGCAGATGGAGCGATTTGGATTGGATCCGGCGGAGTATCAGCACCTGCTCGGTTAGCTCAGACTCGACCCAGGTGCAGCGCCACAATTCCCCCCGTTAGCCGCTCAAACGCCACCTCGGCAAACCCAACCGCGCGCATCCTGGCCGCCAGTTTCTCCGGACCCGGGAACTTTCGCACCGATTCCGGCAGATAGGCGTACGCATCCCGCGATCCCGACAGCGCGCCCCCAATCACGGGCAGCAGCCGCCGCGAATAGAAGTTGTACAGTGCCCCGAACAGCGCATTGGGCGGCTGGGAGAACTCCAGGATGGCCGCCACGCCTCCGGCTCGCAACACGCGGCGCATCTCGCGCAGCCCGGCTTCGTAATTCGCCAGATTCCGGAATCCGAACGCGACCGTGATCAGGTCGAGCGAGGCGTCCGCCAGCGGCAGCGAGAGGGCATCGGCTTCGAACAACCGCGGCCCGACCTTATCGCGCGCAGCCAGCAGCATGGGGTGGCAGAAGTCGGAACCGAGTACCGGGGCGCCAACCGGGCGGCCCCGTTGGAGCGTGCGCACCAGGTCACCTGTGCCGCAGCAGATATCCAGTACGCGCGCATCCGGACGCGCCAGCACGTCGCGCACGCGCGCTACCGTATGCGCCCGCCAGTAGCGATCGATATTGAACGAGAGCAGATGGTTGGCCAAGTCGTAGCGGTGCGCCACGCGTCCGAACATGGAGCGCACCCACGCGGCCGCCTCCCGTTCGCTATGCGCGCCCTCCGGCGTGGTGCCTTTCATGCCAGCGCGGCCTGGATGGCCGCCAGCGCCGTGCCGTCGTCGATGCCCGAGACCACCTGCACTTCGCCGATCCGGACCGGCAGTACGAAATGCACGCGTCCCTGGATGGTCTTCTTGTCGCGGGCCAGGCGCGCGAGCAAGCGCTCGGCCGGGAGGCCGTCGAGCGCCGGGATCGGCCCGTAGAGCCGGATCCCTTCCAGGATATCGACGCTGTCTTCGGCCGATAAATGGCCGGTCATCTGCGCCAGATAGACTGCCGCGCGCATGCCGAAGGCGACAGCTTCGCCATGCAGAAAGCGGACATAGTTGGTCTCGGCTTCCAGGGCGTGGCCGAAGGTGTGGCCGAAGTTCAGGATGCGCCGCAGCCCGCCTTCGCGCTCATCGGCGGAGACCACCTCCGCCTTGATGCGCACGGAATCTCCGATAATCCGGTCCACCGCTTGCGGCTGCCGCGCCAGCACGCCGGCGCTCTCGTCCATCAGAAACCGAAATAGCGGTTCGTCCCGAATCACGCCAGCTTTGAGAATCTCGAATAAGCCCGCCCGGTACTCGCGGTGCGGCAGCGTCTCCAGCACCGCGGGGTCGATCAAGACGGCGACGGGCTGATGAAAGCTACCGACCAGGTTCTTGCCGGTTGTCAGGTTGACGCCGGTCTTGCCGCCGATGGCCGCGTCCACCTGCGCCAGAAGCGTAGTGGGCAACTGCAGAACCGGTATGCCGCGCATGAAGATGGCCGCCAGAAATCCGGCCATGTCGGTGACGATGCCGCCGCCGAACGCCACCACCACGCTGGTGCGGTCGGCGCCGCGTTCGACCATTTCCTCGGCCAGCCGTTCCAGCGGCGCCAACCGCTTCTGATCCTCGCCGCCCGGCAGAAACAGCACCTCGTGGGGCACGCCCTTGAGACCGTTCTCCAGGCGCGAGCAATGGTGCCCCCACACGTCCTCGGTCGAAACCACGACGACCTTGCCGGCTTTCGGGGGGATGTAGCGCGCGGTCTGGGCCAGGATGCCGCGCTCCACCACGACGTCGTACCCGGCCGGCGGCGTCTCTACGCGGAAAGTAGGCATATCAGCCGTTGTACCATGCGCCTTTGCGCGTTAGGGATTATCCGCTCAGGCGGTCCCGCGCCTTGTCGCCGGCCGGTGCAGTCCCCGGCCCCCAGGCCGCCGCCACGTGCTTGTTCACGAACTCCAGGTCGCGCTTAATGGCGGTCAGTATGTCCGCGGGCTCATACTCGATGTGCACCGACAAGGGACCGGCGTATCGCGCCGACGCCAGCAGCGCGAACACTTGCGGCCAGTCCACCATGCCCTCGCCCAGCGGACACATGCGCATGGTCCACTTGCCGCTGCTTTTTTCCCAGTAGAAGTCCTTGAGGGCGACCATCTTGGTCCGCGGCAAAGCCATGCGCATGGCGATATTCCATCCGGCCTCGCCGCCTTCGGCGGTGGCATGGCAGGGATCGAAATAATAGCCGATCCAGTTGGGATCCAGACCCTCGATGACGGCCCGGCCATCCCATACCGCCTCGCCCACGTAGCTGCCGGAGTGATTGTGGAACCCGGCCGCCATGCCGTAGAGGCGGCCCTGCGCCGCCATGCCCGCCACGTCCCGGCGCACTTCGGCGATGCGCGCGAGAATGTTGTCCGCCGGCCCGTAACGCCAATATCCCAATTTGAAGTACGGCACCTTCATACGGCCCGCGATGGCCAGCACGGCGCGCAATGTGGGATCGGCCGCGGACACAAACGCGGTGGTGATCATGGGCACTTCCACACCCTCGGCGCGGATGGCTTCGATCGCGCGATAAAGATCCGCGGGCGCCAGCGCCGGCTCCACGTGGCCGCCGGGCCGCACCGTCAGATCGCAGCCGTCGGCGTTCAGATCCTTGAGGACGCCACCCAAGTCGGCGTAGTGGATCTTGATCAGCGGCTTCGAGAATACGCAAACCAGGGGCAGCGCATGCGCCGTCTGGGCGGCGATCTGCAGGGCCGCGCCTCCCGCCGCCACACCGCCCAACGCAAAGGTCCGGCGCGATATCTGCTTCATAAACGGCTATTCTAAATCCAGTGGACCGGCCTATCCTAGTTCACGGCCACCGCGGCGCGCGCGGGATGCTGCCCGAAAATACGGTGCCCGCATTCGAATACGCGATCTCGGTCGGCGTGGATGCGATTGAACTGGATGTGGCGGTTTCACGCGATGACGTAGCCGTGGTGCGGCACGACCCGAAGCTGAAACGCCGCGCCATACGCGAACTGACCCTGGCCGAAATTCAGACCTACGACCTGGGGGATGCGGCGCGCGTGCCCACCCTCGAACAGGTGCTGGCACTGGCGCATCGCGCGCACTTCCTTTTCAACATCGAGATCAAAAGCTACCCGGACCGTCCGTGGCTGGCGCCTCCGCCGGAACATTTCGCGCAGTTGGTGTCTCACGCGATCCATCGCCATCATCTGGAACGCCGGGTGATGGTCGAATCGTTCGATTTCCGGGTGCTGCACGCCATGCGCCGGCTGGCGCCCGACATCCGGCTGGCGGCCCTTTACATGCGCCGGCCGCGGAGCTTCGTGGCCATCGCGCACCAGGCCGGGGCGGCCATCGTCGCGCCGCATCACGCCCTGGTCACGGCGCGCAAGGTGCGCGCGGCGCATGCCGCCGGTCTCGAAGTGATTACCTGGACGGCCAACAGCCGGCGCGAATGGAAGCGCCTGGTGGCGGCGCAGGTGGACGCCATCATCACCGACCGGCCGGGAGCGCTGATCGCGTATCTGCGGGAGCGCGGTCTGCGTCAATAGACGGCGAAACAGAAGACCTGGTTGGAGTCCGATGGGGTCAGCGAATACTCGCCGTTCGGCAGGATGTCGTCCACTTCGATCTTGAACAGGTTCTCGTCCAGTTTGGTCACGTTCAGACGGATGGGGCGGGCCACCATCTTCTTCTTGTGCGTAAACAGCACTTCCCGTACGCCTCCCTTGGATTGCAGTTGAAATAACTGGAGCCGGTCGGGCTGAAGTTGATCCGCCTGGAACAGGAACGCCGGCGAAGCCAGGGGCGTACGCGACGACGAGTTCGCCCCCGCGATCACATAGTAGACGTCGTTCTTGCGATCTTCCTGCCTGGCCTGGAGGCTCTCGGTAGGCACCAGGTTATCGGCGTGCATGATGTATGGCAGATCCGCCTTGGGCGGACGCGGCCCGGTATACTTCTGGGCCGCCAGTGGCGCCGCGCACAGGAGAACGGCCAGCAACGATTTCCACATAGAACCCACTGTAACGCCATCGGCCGGCGAATGCCCGGCCGATCAATCACCCGCGTTTGATACAATCCGGGTGCATGGAATGCATCCGCGGAGTCGTTGTAAGGCACGCGCGCGCCTTTGCGCTTTTGATTTTCACCGCCGCCGCACTCTGGGCGCAGGCCCCGCCGCCGACTCCCAAGAAGCCGGTCACCGATACCTACGGCAAGGTTACGGTCACCGACGATTACCGCTGGCTGGAGGACTTCACCGATCCCCCGGTGAAGGCGTGGGCCGCGGCACAGAATCGTTACGCCCGTGCATTTCTCGATACGCTGGCGGACCGGGACGCGCTCTCGGCCGAGTTGCGCCAATTGATGCAACCCGCGCAGGCGCGCTATTATCCAATCGCCCAGCGCGGCAAGCTGATCTTCGCGATGAAAAGCGACCCGCGGCACCAGCACCAGATCGTAGTCACGCTGGACTCGCTCGATAGCCTTGCCGGGGAACGCACGGTTCTGGACCCGGACGCGCTCGATCCACGGCATCTCACCGAAATCGACTTTGCGGTACCGTCGGTTGACGGCCGGTATCTGGCCGCATCGCTGTCCTCGGGCGGGAGCGAAGCCGGCGATCTGCACGTGTACGAAACCGCGACCGGCAAGGCGCTGGCCGACGTGATTCCGCGGGTGAATTTCGGCACGGCGGGCGGCAGCGCGGTCTGGAACAACGACAGCTCCGGCTTCTACTACACCCGCTACCCGCGACCGGGCGAGCGTCCGGCGGCCGACCTGGATTTTTTTCAGCAGGTCTACTTTCACAAACTGGGCGACAAACCGGAAAACGATCGCTTCGCGCTAGGCCAGGATTTCCCCAAGATCGCCGAAATTGCGCTCACTGCGTCGCGCGACAGCCTGTACATCGGCGCCAGCGTCGCTTATGGCGATGGCGGCGATTTCGAGTTCTGGGTCCTGGTGCCGGGCCATCCCTGGAGGAAACTGGCCAGCGCCGGCGACGGCGTGAAGCAGATGGCATTTGGGTATCACAAGGACATTTATCTGGTGTCCAGGTCCGGCGCGCCCCACGGAAAGCTCCTGCACATCGATGTGGCCGAAACGCTCGACCAGGCGCAGACGCTGGTGTCGGAGTCGCCCGCCGTAATCCAGTCGGTGGCGCCCACGCCGGAAGGCCCGCTGGTGAATGAACTCGCCGGCGGACCGTCGGAGGTGCTGTTTCTGCCCGGCGACGGGATGCCGGCCAAGGTGCATGTACCGCCGGTCTCCAGCGTGGATTGCGGCAATCTAGACGGTTCGGGGCCGATCTGCTACGAGGCGAGCTACTTGCAGACGGGCGGTTTCTATCATTTCGATCCCCACAGCCGCAAGCTCACGCCCACGGCTCTGATCCCGCCGACTCCGGTGCCGCTCGATGGATTCGTGATCACCCGGCGCTTCGCCGTCTCCAAGGATGGAACCAGGGTTCCGTTGAATATCATTCACAAGAAAGGCATCGCGCTGGACGGCAACAATCCGGCTCTGCTCACCGGCTACGGCGGCTACAGCATCAGTCTGACACCCAATTATCCTGCGCCTTTCGTGCCTCTGCTGGAGCGCGGCGTGGTCTTCGCCGAGGCAAATCTGCGCGGTGGCGGCGAGTTCGGCGAGGCCTGGCACGAGCAGGGTAAACTCACCAAGAAGCAGAACGTCTTTGACGATTTCGCGGCCTGCGCGACGTACCTGGTGAAGCATAAGTACACGCAGGCTTCCCGCCTGGCGATCATCGGGGGCAGTAACGGCGGCTTGCTGATGGGGGCGGAGCTCACGCAGCACCCCGATATGTTTCATGCGGTCGTCTCCATGGTCGGCATCTACGACATGCTGCGCGTGGAGCTTTCGCCGAACGGGACATTCAACGTCACCGAGTTCGGGACCGTAAAAGAGCCGGACCAGTTCCGGGCGCTCTACGCCTACTCGCCCTATCATCACGTGAAAGACGGGACGCAGTATCCCGCGGTGCTGATGACCACCGGCGACAACGACCCGCGCGTGGATCCGATGCAGTCGCGCAAGATGACCGCCCGCCTCCAGGCCAGCGGCACCCGGCAGCCGGTGCTGCTGCGCACCAGCAGCGCCGCCGGCCACGGAATCGGCTCGTCCGTGGATGAAGAGGTGGCGTTGTTTACCGACATCGACGCCTTCCTGCTGCACTATCTGGGAGGCGCCGCCCGCTGAAGAGGGGACGGCCAGGCCATGCTATCCTGAAACACATACGAGGGCCTCGTCCAAATGCGCCGCCGGTTGCTTATCAGCGGTAGTCTTGTGGCGGCTTCCGTAACGGCGATGCTGGCGCTCCAGGCAACCTTCCGGCAGTTTCCCGGGATCGAAGACGACCCTTATCCCGTCCCGCCGGACGCGTATGAAAAGACCGAGTGGGCTTTTACCCGGCTCAAGTATCCCTCGGGCCGCCACGCCAGCGTCTTTGGCGAGATCGGCAGTTGGCCCACCGATTACCCCAAGGCCGACCGGCAGTTTGTGCAGGGTGTGCGCCGCCTCACCCGCATCCACACTCGTTCGTCTGAGCAGGTAGTGGATCTCGACAGCGACGAAGTGTTCAATTGGCCCTGGCTGTATGCGGTCGAAGTGGGGCACTGGAGCCTGACTGACGACGAGTGCGCCAAGATGCGTGAATACCTCCTGCGCGGCGGGTTTTTCATGTGTGACGATTTTCACGGCAGCGGCGAATGGAACGTCTTCCTGGAGAGCATCAAGCGCGTGTTCCCGGACCGGCCCATCGTGGAAATCGATAACCAGGACCCCATCTTTCACGTCCTGTATGATTTAAGCGAGCGCGTGCAGGTGCCCGGCATCCAGTATTGGTACACGGGGCGGATTTGGGAAAAGGACGGCAAGACTCCGCACTGGCGGGCGATCTACGACGATCGCGGGCGCGTGATGGTGGCCATCTGCTTCAACCAGGATAACGGCGACGCCTGGGAGTGGGCCGACCACCCGCGTTATCCCGAGCGCTACGCGTCGCAGGCCTATCGCATGGGCATCAACTACATCATTTACGCGATGACGCACTAATCGCAGGCACCTTCGATGTTCGAGTTCCTGTTCAAATATCCCGGGGCGGTTTTCCAGAAAGGGCAGTTTGTCCTGCTGGCGCCATGGCCGCTGTGGATGCTGGCTATGGGCGTGATCGTAGCCGGGGCTTTGCTGCTGTGGCACGTGCGGCGGCATAGCGGCCTGCTTACCGGCGCCCGCTCGCTGGTCATCTGGACCCTCGAAACCGGGATGATCGCCCTGCTGCTGTTTCTGCTCTGGCATCCCGCCATCAGCATCGCCACCCTGCGCCCGCAGCAGAACGTGGTGGCGGTAATGGTCGACGATTCGCGCAGCATGGGGATCCGGGAAGGCTCCCAGACGCGCGGCGCGGAGGCCGCCGGGCTGCTGGATCATAAGCTGCTGGGCGCGCTGGGCGAGAAGTTCCAGGTGCGGCTTTATCGCTTCGGCAAGGATGCCGAACGCATTCAGAAGACCGGCCAGTTGACCGATGGCCAGCCGGCTTCGCGCATCGGTGACAGCCTGGAACAGGTGCTGGCAGATTCGTCCACGCTGCCCTTGGGCGCGGTGGTCCTGCTTTCCGATGGCGCCGATAATTCCGGCGGGGTGGATCTGGATACGATTTCGCAGATCCGGCGCCGGCACATTCCCGTGCACACCATCGGGTTCGGGCGGGAGAAGCCGGGGAAGGATATCGAGATTACGGACGCGGTCCTGCCGTCGCGGGCCTTGCCGGATTCGCGCTTGAGCGCGCTGGTGACATTCCGGCAATACGGCTTTGCCGGCGAGAAGGCGCAGGTCTCCGTGCGGGACGGCAGCCGGATACTGGCCACCCGCCAGGTGCAGTTGAAGGGCGATGGCGCGCCGCAAAGCGAAGCGCTGCTGTTCAGCGCCGGCAGCGCGGGTCCGAAGACTCTGGAGATCGCCGTCGATCCGCTGCCGGGCGAGGAGAATCGCGACAATAATTCCCTGCGCCGGCTGGTGAACGTGGAATCCCGAAAGCCGCGGATCCTTTACATGGAAGGCGAGCCGCGCTGGGAGTTCAAGTTCATCCGGCGCGCGGCGGAGGACGATCGCAGCCTGCAACTCGCCAGCATGCTGCGTACCACACAGAACAAAATCTACTATCAGGGTTTCGCCGATGCGCACCCGCCGGACGAGGGATTTCCCGCCAAGCCCGAAGAACTGTTCGCTTATGACGGCCTGATCGTCGGCAGCGTGGAAGCCAACTATTTCACCGAAACGCAGCAGGACCTGATCCGCGAATTCGCGAACCGGCGCGGCGGCGGCATCCTTTTCCTGGGCGGGCGCTTTGCGTTGGCCGACGGGGGCTATCAGCATTCGCCGCTGGCGGAGCTGCTGCCGGTTGAGCTCCCGGCCAACAAAGGCACCTTTCACCGCGACTTCTCCAGCCAGGAGCTGACCGCGCAGGGCAAGGCCAGTCTGATCTGCCGCCTGCTGGAAGATCCGGAGCGCAACGCGGAGCGCTGGACCAAAATGCCGCAACTGGCCAACTACAACGACGTCGGCGAAGCCAAGCCCGGAGCCGTGGTGTTGATGGAAGTGGCGCCGGCGGGCCGCCATCGCATGCCGCTGCTGGTCACCGAGAATTACGGCAGGGGCCGCACGGCTGTTTTTGCGACTTCCGGAAGCTGGCGCTGGCGCATGTGGCAGGATCATACCGACACCACGCACGCGACCTTCTGGCAGCAGTTGATGCGTCACCTGGTGTCGGACAGTCCGGGACGCGTAAGCGCCTCCACGGCGCGCACGGTGTTGGCGGATGAGACCAGGGTAACGTTGCGAGCCGAGGTGCGCGATAAGGCGTACAAGCCGGTCCCGAACGCGGTGGTAGAGGCGCACATCGTGGGACCGGACGGAAAGCCGGCCGCTATCGAACTGACCCCGGTCCCGTTGCAGGAAGGCGCCTACTCCGCGGAGTGGAACGCGGAGAAACCCGGAACCTACGTGGCGGAAATCGTGGCCGGACGCGACAAAGATGAACTGGGCCGTGATGTGGCCCTCTTCCGCCGCGAAGATGGCGTCGCCGAAAATTTCCATACCTCGCAGAATCGGGAGTTGCTGGAAAAGCTGGCATCGGAGACCGGCGGGCGTTACTATCGCGCGTCGGATGCGGGACGGCTGGCCGGCGAGATCTCCTACTCGGAGGCCGGCATCACCACGCGCGAGACCAAGGATCTCTGGGACATGCCGGCGGTCTTCCTGCTGGCGTTGTTGTTGCGCGGGTCGGAATGGGTGCTGCGCCGCCGCTGGGGGGTGGTATGAGATCGCTGCTCCTCTGCGCCTGCGCCGCGCTTCTATGCGCCGCGATTCCCCTGCCGGCTACCACTTACTACGTGACGGTCAGCGGACTCGGCGGCGAACCGGACTACGCCCAGCGCTTCGGCATGTGGGCCCAAGACATCGAACGGGCCGTGAAGCCCGCACCCGACGCGAAAGTCGTCACGCTGATCAACGGCACCCGCGATCAGGTGCGCTCCGCGCTGCATACCATCGCGCAGGAAGCCAAGCCGGCGGACGCCCTGGTACTCATGCTCATCGGCCACGGCAGCTTCGACGGAGTGGACTATAAGATCAACCTGCCGGGTCCCGACCTGTCGGGGACCGAACTGGCGGCTCTTCTGGACAGCATTCCCGCCACCAGGCAACTGGTGGTCAACATGACCAGTTGCAGCGGCGGATCGATCGAGTTTCTGCGCAAGCCGAATCGCGTGGTCATCGCCGCCACGAAAACGGGGACGGAGAAAAACGCCACCGCCTTTGCGCGCTACTGGGCCGAGGCGTTGGGCGATCCGGCGGCTGACAGCGACAAGAACGAAATGATTTCGGCACTCGAAGCCTTTCGCTACGCCGACAAGAAGACCGTCGCATATTACGAATCGCAAAACCGGCTGGCCACCGAGCATGCCGTGTTGGAGGATACCGGGAAAGGCGAACCGGTACGGGCGCCCTCACCGGAGAACGGCGAGGGCCTGGTTGCGGCGCAGTTCCCGCTGCTGCGCATCGGGTCCGCCGCTGCCGCCGCCAAGGACCCGGGCAAGCTTCAGTTACTGGCCAAGAAGGAGCAATTAGAGCAGCAGATCGACAAGCTCAAATACGATAAGGCGGCCATCCCGCCGGATGAGTATAAGAAGCAGCTCGGCGCGTTGTTGTTGGAGTTGGCGAAAACGCAGGCGGAGATCGACAAATGAGGCTGGCACTGTTAGTGTTGGCCGCGGCCGCGGGTCTTTCGGCCCAGGCGCTCGACCAGGCCGAGTCGCTGTGGAAACAGCACCGCTACCGGGAAGCCAACGATGCATTTCGCGCGTTGGTGGACGGTCATCCGCGCAATGCCGAATATCGCGTCCGGTGGGGGCGGCTGTTCCTCGATCGCTTCCAGCCGGCCGATGCCGCCCAGTTGTTCAAAGAAGCGCTGGCCATCGAGCCCAAACGCGCCGACGCCCTGCTGGGGCTGGCGCTGGTGGCCGCGGACGGCTTCGAAGTGGCCGCCCAGGATTACGCGCACAAGGCGCTCGAAGCCGATCCGCGCCTGGTGGCGGCGCAGGAACTGCTGGCGCGCCTCGCGCTCGAGGACAATAACCCGGAACGAGCGGCGGCTGAGGCGCAGAAAGCGCTGAAGATGTCGCCGGAATCCACGCAGGCCAAGGCCATACTGGCTACCATCGACTGGCTCAACGACAAACCCGGTGACCAATGGGATCCGCACACCGGCGCCGGTTATGAAACCGCGGGCCGCATTTTCGTGCTGAACCGGCGCTACGAGGAAGGCATCCGGCTATTCCGCAAAGCGATCGCCGCCCAACCGGACTTGTGGAGCGCCCGCTCCCAGTTAGGCATCAACCTGATGCGCCTGGGCGACGAGCGGGAAGCGCGAACTCAGTTGGAGATGTGTTACGACAACGACTACAAAGATGCCGCTACCGTCAACACGCTCCGGCTGATGGACAGTTACAAGAATTTCGTCACTTATAAGACGGACCGCACCATTCTGCGTCTGCATAAGAAAGAAGCCGAGCTGTTGCACCCGTACTTCGAAGCGGAGATGCTGCGCGCGCTCAATACTTACGACAAGAAGTACGGCTTCAAGCTCGACCATCCCGTCCAGGTGGAAGTCTATCCCGATCACGAGGATTTCGCCGTGCGCACCATGGGGATGCCGGGCCTGGGTGCGCTGGGCGTGACATTCGGCTACGTGGTGGCCATGGACAGCCCGTCCGGGCGCCCGCCGGGTACGTTTCACTGGGGCAGCACCATGTGGCACGAGCTCAGCCACGTCTATGTGCTGACCATGACGCATCACCGCGTGCCGCGCTGGTTCACCGAAGGCCTGGCCGTCCACGAGGAGACCTCCGTTTCGCCGGAATGGGGCGATCGATTGGACCCGCACGTGATCGCCGCGTTGCGCGACAAGAAGCTGCTCCCCGTGGCGGAACTGGATCGCGGCTTTGTCCGGCCGACTTATTCGGCGCAGGTGGTGGTGTCTTACTTCCAGGCCGGCCGCATCTGCGATTACATCAATGAGCGTTGGGGGTGGCCCAAGCTGCTGGCCATGATTCACGATTTCGCCGGCGGCGCCTCCACCAGCGACGTGATCGGCAAGGAACTCGGCATGAAGCCAGAGGATTTCGACAAGGACTTCCTCGCGGCGCTGACCCGTGAGACCAGGAAGACCGTCGACGGATTCGAGGATTGGCGCAAGGGCCTGGAGAAAGTGTCCGCCGATCACAAGGCGCACGACGACGACGCGATCATTCGCGACGCCACCGCCATCCGCGATATCTACCCCGATTACGTCGAACAGGGCAATCTGTATCAGGTTCTGGCCGACGCGTATCTCGATAAAGGCGACAAGAAGGCGGCCATCGCGCAACTCGAGCGGTATACCAAGGTCGGCGGCCGCAGCCCTGATACACTGAAGCAATTGGCCAGCCTCCTGGAAGAGGCCGGCAATAAGCAGGAAGCGGCCGCGGTGCTGGACCGGCTCAATTACATCCAGCCGGTGGATGAGGATCTGCACCGGCGGCTGGGCGATCTGTGGCTGAGCCTGGGTAATACGGCTGGAGCCATCCGCGAATATCGTGCCGTGCTGGCCAGGGCGCCCACGGACCCTGCCGCGTCGCATTTCAACCTGGCGAAGGCCTACCGGTCCGCGAACCGGTTGGACGCCGCCAAAGACGAGTTACTGTTGTCACTCGAAGCCGCCCCCGGATTCCGGCCGGCGCAGAAAATGTTGCTGGAGCTATCGAAAGACTGATTCCCATATGTCCACTACCGTGACACCCCAGTTAGAGCCCGAGGTCTTGCAGAATCGGATTGCCCGCTTCCGTGAGGTGCAGGCGGAGATCGTGCGGCAGGTCCGGCGCGTCATCGTCGGACAGGAGGAAGTGCTGGAGCAGGTCATGATCGCCCTGTTTGTGGGCGGCCATTGCCTGATCACCGGACTGCCCGGCACGGCCAAGACCCTGCTGGTCCGCACCATGGCGCAGACGTTGGGGCTGGTGTTCAAGCGCATCCAGTTCACGCCCGATTTGATGCCGTCCGACATTACCGGCACGGACATCATCGAGGAAGATCCCACCACGGGTCATCGCACCTGGACGTTCGTGAAAGGGCCGATCTTCGCCAACGTGTTGCTGGCCGACGAGATCAATCGTACGCCGCCCAAGACGCAATCGGCCCTGCTGGAGGCCATGCAGGAGCTGGCCTGCACGGTGCGCGGGAACACCTATACGTTGCCCGCGCCCTTCTTCGTGCTGGCCACCCAGAACCCCATCGAGCTGGAAGGCACGTATCCGCTGCCGGAAGCTCAATTAGACCGCTTCCTGTTCAACACCGTACTCGGCTATCTCACCGCCAATCAGGAGTTGGAAGTGGTGGACCTGACTACCACCACCCACGTGGCGCAGGCCGATCCGGTCACCAATGCGGCCGAAATTCTGGACTTCCAGCAACTGGTGCGCATGGTGCCGATCGGCGAGTCCGTGGCACGCTATGCCATCGACCTGGTGCGCGCCAGCCGCAATACCGACGAAAGCGCTCCGGATTTCGTCAAAAAATATGTGAACTACGGCGCCAGCGTGCGCGCGGCGCAATTTCTGGTGCTGGCCGCCAAGGCACGGGCATTGATGAAGGGCCGCTATCACGTGAGTTACGAGGATATCCGGGCACTGTACATTCCGGTGCTTCGGCATCGTGTCTTGCTCAATTTCCACGCCGAGTCCGACCATCTCAAGCAGGACGATATCCTGAAGCGGCTGCTCGAGTGGAAAGGAGTTCCCAAGGAATAAGGCGGCCTCCGCGGAGGCGTGTGACCCATGCTACAGCGTTTCCTCGATCCCGCGACTCTCGCGTCCATCGCCGGCCTGGACCTGGTCGCGAAGACGGTGGTGGACGGCTTCATTGCGGGTCTGCACCGCTCGCCCGATTACGGCTTCAGCCAGGAGTTCGCCGAGTATCGCGCCTACACGCCCGGCGATGACCTGCGCCATGTGGATTGGAACGTCTTTGCGCGCAGCGAGCGCGTCTATCTGAAACGCTACCGCGGCGAGACCAACACCCAACTGCTGATCCTGCTGGACGCGTCCGCATCCATGGGCTTCGGCTCGCATGCCGTGAACAAATTGGACTATGCCCGGTTTCTGGCCGCGTCCTTGTGTTACCTGGCGAACGCCCAGCGGGATGCCGCCGGCCTGATCGTCTTCGACGAGGACGTGCAGAACTACGTCGCGCCGTCTGCCCGCCAGGGCCAGTTGTTCCGCCTCCTGCATGCCATCGAAAAAGCCCAGCCCGGCACGCGCACCGATTTCTTCAAACCCTTCGCGCATTTCCTGGACTTCACGCGCCGGCGCGGGCTGGTGGTGGTCATCTCGGACTATTACGAGCAGCCGGAGAAAATTATCAAGACCGTCGAGCCGTTGCGCTTCCGCGGCAACGAGGTGATCCTGTTTCACGTGCTCGACCCCCAGGAAATCGCGCCGGTGTTTCGCGAGCCGGTCCTGCTCACGGATATGGAGACCAGCGGCACACTCGAAGTCTCTCCGGAGTACGCGCGCAGCGAGTACCGGCGTAAGATCGACGCGCACATCGCCGCCCTGCGCGATCAGGCCAAGGGCGCAGGCCTGGATTATTTTCTGATGAACACCGGTCGCCCGCTGGACGAAGGTCTGCGCGAGTATCTGGGCGTACGGCAGGGGAGACTGTAGATGGGATTCCTGGCGCCCTGGGCCTTGTTGGGAACCGCGGCCGTAGGCCTGCCGGTCTGGCTTCACCTGCTGCGTAAGCATAAGACCGATCCGCTGCCGTTCAGCTCCCTGATGTTCTTCGAGCGGCGCACCCAGAGCTCCATCAAGCATCGCCGCCTCGAATACCTGCTGCTGCTGGCGTTGCGGGCGGCGGTGGTGGTGCTGCTGGCGCTGGCCTTCGCGCGCCCGTTCGTCGAATCGCATTTCGCCGGCTTGACTGCCGGCCCGAAGCTCACCGTGCTGGCGATCGACAATTCCTTCAGCATGCGCCAGGGGGACCGCCTGGCCCGCGCCAGGCGCGAGGCCGCGGAAGTGGCTTCCCGGCTGCGCGCGGAAGACAAGCTGCAGGTGCTGGCCTTCGGATCGCAAGTACACGTGATGGGTGATTCCGCGGCGGACCTGCAGACGATCCAGCCGGGTGACACGCGCAGCTCCTATGCGGAGCTGTCGCGGGCCCTGCGCTCCATCGCGCAATCGGCCCGTGTGCCCGTGGAAGCACACGTGTTCTCGGACATGCAGAAATCTTCGCTGCCATCCAACTTCTCCGATCTCCGCCTGGGCGACGGCGTCCGCCTGGTGCCGCACCCGCTCGCGGACCGCCGCGATCCCAACTTCGCGGTCGAGAGCGTCAACTCGCCGCGGCGCGTCTACGGGGCAGGAAAGGCGCGCATACAGGCGACTATCGCCGGATATGGAACCCAGGAGGCCGCGCGCCGCGTCTCGCTGGTGCTGAACGGCCGCGAGATCGATTCCAAGTCCGTTGTGGTTCCGGCCTCCGGCCGGGCCAGCGCCGAGTTCCTTTCCGTCGAAGTACCCTTCGGCCTCAACCGTGGCGAAGTGCGCATCGATTCCGCCGACAACCTGCCCGACGACGATCATTTTTACTTCTCGGTGGAACGTGCCGAGGCGCGTCACGTTCTGTTCGTGCACGCGGGACGCAACCAGCGCGACGCGCTGTATTTCCGGACGGCGCTCGAAGCGGCGGCGGAGTCCGCCTATGTGCTGGATGCCGTTCCCGTCGAGCAGTGTGCCAACCTGGCGCCCCAAAAGTACGCTTTCGTGGTGGTCTCGGACGTGCCGTCGCTGCCGCCGCCGTTCGAGACCGCGTTGCGTAACTACGTGCGCGCCGGCGGATCGGTGCTGGTGGCTCTGGGCCGCGAAGCGGCCGCCGGAAGCCGCGTGCCGGTGTTCGATGGCGCCGTCGCCGATTCGCGATATTTCACCCGCGATGGCGACCGTTTTCAGAGCGCGTCCTGGCTGGACGAAGGCCATCCGTCGATCCAGGGAGCCCAGCATTGGGACGATGTGAAGTTCTACCAGGTGGTGCGCGTCCAGGCCGGATCGGCGCGCGTGGCCGCCCGCCTGGGCGACGAAACGCCGCTGTTGCTCGATAAGCAGGTGGGCGAGGGCCGCGTGCTGGTCTTCGCCTCCACCTTCGACAACGTCTCGAACGATTTTCCCCTGCACGCATCGTTCGTGCCGTTTGTGGAGCACACTGCCAATTACCTGGCGCGGCAGGAGGAAGGTCCGGCGAACTACCTGGTGGGTTCGTTCCTCGAATTACGGCAGGCGAAGGAGCAGGGCGCGGCGGTCGAGGTGCTCGATCCCAAGGAAAGCCGCGCGCTGACGCTGGAAGAGGCCACCCGCGCGCAAAATATGCCGCTTGCGATGGCCGGGTTTTATGACGTCAAGCGGCCCAGCGGACGGCACGAGCTGGTGGCCGTGAACGCGGACCGCCGCGAATCGGACCTGGACGTCATTTCGGCGGATACCCTGGCGTTATGGCAAAATACGGCTCAGGGGGCGCGGAATGCCACGGCCACGGGGGAAACCGAGGCGCCCAAGCCGGTCGAGTTCTGGTGGTACGTCCTGATTACGGTTCTGGCGCTGGCGGTGGCGGAGTCGCTGTTGGGGAATAAGCATTTGACGGTAGGGCCGACATGAATCCACTCACTGGGTTGACCGAATATCTGGCTAAGGTCGAGCGGCGGCTGCGGGTGCTGGCCCTGACCAGGGGCGCAGCCATCGCCGCCGCGGCGGCATTGATCTTCACCGTGCTGGCCGTCCTGGGGGCCAACGCGTTCGCTTTCTCCGGCCGCAGTGTGGCCAGCGCGCGCGTGCTGCTGTTCGTGGCCCTGGCTCTGGCGCTGGCCATCGGGCTGGTGATCCCCTTGCTCAGGCTGAACCGGCGCCAAGCCGCGCGCGACACCGAACAGAAATTTCCGGAGTTCGAAGAACGTCTGCTGACCTTCACCGAACGCTCCCAGGTGAATCCGCAGGATCCCTTCCTGCCGCTGCTGGCCGCCGATACATTGCAGGTCGCGAACCGGACGGAACCGGCACAGGTGGCGGCCCGCAGCCGCCTGGTCAGCTTCCTTTCCGCCGCCGCCGGATCGCTGATCGTGCTGATCTGGCTGGGCGCCTCCGGTCCCGGCTTCCTCGGCTACGGAACCGTGCTGCTGTGGGGCCGCATCCCCAAGAGCGAACTGACGCCCTACTACGACATCGCGGTGCAGCCCGGCAACCATACCATCCGGCGCCGCGCGGATCAGCTCATCTCCGCGCAATTGAAAGGCTTTCAGGCGCAGCGCGTGCGGATGTTCGCCCGCTACGCCAACTCCGCCAAATGGGAGCAGGCCGATATGCGCCCGCAGCTCGGGGGCACGGCTTATGAAATCCTCATCGCGGGCGTTCCGGATTCGCTCGACTACTATGTCGAAGCCGGCGGCGTCGAATCCAAAAAGTATCATCTGAAAGTCGTGGACTTGCCCGGCATCAAGCGGCTGAAGGTGACCTATCGCTTCCCGGCTTGGACCGGGATGAAAGACAAGGTCGAAGATCCCGGCGGCGACCTGCGCGCCGTGGAGGGCACCGACGCGGAGCTGTCCATCCAAACCGACCGGCCGCTGGATCACGGCGCGCTGCTGTTCGACGATGGCACCAAGGTGCTTCTGCGCGACGGCGGAGACGGCGCCCTGATGGCCACCGTTCCCATCCGTAAGGACGGCATGTATCACATCGCGTCGGTGGAGCAGGGCGAAGACGTGCGCCTCAGCCCGGATTACTTCATCGAGGCCCAGCACGACGATCCGCCTACCGTGCGGATCGTGCGTCCGCAGCGGGATGCGCGCGTCAATCCGATAGAAGAGGTGACCGTCGCGGTGGAAGGCAGCGACGACTTCGGTCTCCAGGATCTGAGCCTGCATTATTCGGTCAACGGCGATGCCGAGAAGACCGTTTCGATGCTGGGTCACAAAGGCGCCAGGACGGCTTCCGGATCCACGGTCATCGCGCTCGAAGACTACAAGCTCTCCCCCGGCGACCTGGTGAGCCTGTACGCTACCTCCCGCGACTCGCACGCCACCGCCCGCACCGACATGTACTTCGTGCAGGCCGAACCCTTTGAGCGTCACTACTCGCAGTCGCAGGAATCTCCCGGCGGCGGTGGCAGCCAACAGGAGGACAACCGGATCTCGGAGCGCGAGAAAGAAATCATCGCCGCCACCTGGAACCAGATCAAAGACACCTCTGGCAATAAAGCCGCCGCGGCCGAGAACGCCGGGTTCCTGGCCGGCGTGCAATCCAAGCTGCGCGACCAGGCGCACTCGCTGGCGCAGCGCATGAAGGCGCGCCAACTGGCCGACGCCAGCGAAGAGATGAAAGCGTTCACCCAGGATATGGACGCGGCGGTGGCCGCCATGGGTCCGGCGGCGGACAAGCTGCGCGGGTCGCAATGGCAGAATGCGCTGGCGCCGGAGGAGAAAGCGCTGCAGCACCTCTTGCGGGCGGAAGCCATGATGCGCGACATCCGGGTGGCTTTCGGCAACCGCGGCGGTGGCGGCGGCGGCAACAATCCGACTGCCGACCGCGACCTGCAGAGCCTCTTCGACTTGGAGCTGGACACCGAAAAGAACCAGTATGAGAGCGGGCAATCCGCGGCTTCCAAAGACCACCGCCAGCAGGAGATCGACGACGCGCTGCAAAAGCTGGAACAGCTTGCCCGCCGCCAGCAGGAACTGGCCGAACAGCAGAAGCAGAACCAGCAGGTCTCCCAGCAGCGCTGGCAGCAGGAAATGCTGCGCCGCGAAGCCGAGGAGCTGCAACGCAAGATGGAGCAGCTTTCGCGCAATCAGAGTGGAATGCCGCAGTCCGGGCAGCCGCAGAGCGGACAGGGCGGCCAGCAATCCGCCCAGGGCGGACAGATGTCCTCGCAGCAGTTGCAGCGCGCCATCGAGCAGTTGCGCCAGGCGCAGAACGACATGCGCCAATCCACTTCCACCCAAAGCGAAGCGGACGCGCGACGCGCGGCGGAGCGGCTGAAGGAAGCCCGCGACATGCTGGCCGGGATGCGCCAGCAGCAGACCGCCACCAACATGGACGACCTGGCCCGCGAGGCCGATGACCTGGCGCGCCGCCAGCAGGAGTCGAATAACAAGATGCGGCAGACCTTCGGCGCGCCGGGCCAGGCAGGCCAGGGCGCTTCGCCGGAGAAGGTACAGGAACTGGCGCGCGAAAAGGATCAGATCGCCAACGACTACCAGCGTCTCGAAAGCGACGTCGGCAAAGCCGTGCGCGATACGCTGGCCACCAACCGCCAGTTGTCGAACAAGCTGCGCGAGGCTCTGGGCGAGGTCCAGCAGAACGAGCTCAACAATCGCATGCGCTGGACCGCAGATCACATCCGCCGCGGTGATGGCGAAATCGCCGCCATGCGCGATGCCGTCACTACGCAGGCGCTGAATAAGCTGCGCGACCAGCTGCAGGAGATCCAGAAAAGCGCTGGCAATGCCCCGTCGGACGGAGATAAGGACCGCCAGGCGCTGCAACAAGCGCTGGCCCAGACGGAGCAACTGCGGCAGCAGATGGAGCGGGCAATGCGGGCCGGCCGGCAGCCTGGGCGGCAGGCGGGCGAACAGCCGGGTCAACAGCCCGGCCAGCCACAGGCGCAAGCCGGACAGCAGCCTGGCACGCAGGGCGCGCAACCCGGCGACCGGGGCCAGCAGGCTCAAGCCGGGCAAACCGGTCCGCGTTCGAACGGCCGCCAGGGGGGCGGCCTGCTGCCGGGCGCCGGGCCAACCTGGGGCGACGCGGGCGAGATGGTCCGCAACTTCCGGCACACGCTGCACGAGTTGGAGAACAACCCGCAGGTCGGGAAGGATATCCGGGATAGCATCCGCGATATGTACCGGCTCGATCCGCAGCCCTCCAACGACCCGGAGCTTCTCAGCCGCATAGAGGCGCAAATGCTATCCGGCGTGGAGCAGATCGAGCTGCAGTTGCGCCGCGCGCTCGACCAGGGCGGCGCCGTGCGCAGCGGTCCCTCCGAGCCGGTGCCGCCGGGTTATGCCGACGCGGTGGCGGAATATTTCCGGCGCCTGAGCAAAGAGAAGTGATCTAATTGCTCAGCCCGCGAAAGTCGTACACATAGTTCGCCGCCAGCACCGGAAAGAGCACCATCAAGCTTATGCATTGCACAGTTCCAACTCTGCAGGCATTATAGATCCGCGACGCCCGCGGTTCAGCCGCCACGGTACCAGCGGAACAAAGCGGCGCCGAAAGGCGTATCATTCGGTTATGGCCGCCCTGAACAACTGGGTCGATATAACGCTCGGCGCGATCATCGTCGTATCCATCGTCGCCGGGCTGCGCGGCGGTTTGGTGCGCACGGTGGTGAGCTTCTGCGCTTCGATTCTGGGGCTGATCCTGGGACTGCACTACTATCGGGCGGTCGCATTTACCCTGCATCCGCGTATCACGGAGCCAGGCCTCGCCGACATTATCGGCTTCGCGATCATCTTCCTCGGCATCACGGTCCTGGGTTCGGTCGTCACCGGGATGCTGGCGAAGTTCATCCGTTCTCTCGACCTGGTCTGGCTCGACCGCCTGCTGGGCGCCGGTTTCGGACTGGTGCAGGGCCTGCTTTATGGAGCCATCCTGATCTGGTGCATGATGGCGTTTCTGCCCGTACCGCCCAAGCTGGTGCTGTCGCAATCGCGGTTGGCGCCTTGCGTGATGGATACCGCGCGCCGGGTGGCGGATGCTTCTCCGGACGAGGTGAAACGCACCTTCCGCCAAAGCTACCGCGATCTGAACCGGGTACTGCCCGAGAAAATAAAGGAAAAGCTCCCGCCCGCGCCCGGCGCGCAGATCTGACGGCCATTAGCATTCCCGCAATATGCTTGCGGCGCGCCCGGCGGTGGTAAGCTAAAGCGAGAGGTGCCATGAAACACATCGGCGGGGTGGTCGTCGCGTTTCTGGCCGCTGGTCCCCTTCTCGCTCAGATCAGGCCGGCGGGTCCTTTTGGCAACGTGGTCTTCCCGGCGGGACGGCCGGCGTCGGGCAATCCCTGGGGGAACGTGGTAACTCCTGCCATGCCACAGGGCGCCGCTGCGCTGGCTTCGGGCTATAACCGCGGCTCCTTCAGTGGTTCTTTCATCCGGGGATTCGGTGCCTATGGCAACACCGGCAGAGGACACCGTGTGCGCCGTTCGACCGGGATCTACGCCTTTCCCGTGTACGTGGGAGGATACGGCTACGGTTCCGGCTATGCGCCCGATCAAGGAGGGCCGCCGCCGGATGCCGATCAGGGCAACGCACCGGCATCCCAGCCGCCCGTGATCATCAATCAATATTTCGGAACGCCGCCACCCAATTCGGATGCTCCCGCCGAGTCGCCTGCCAACTCGAACTTCCACTTCTATCAATCGCCCACCGATAGCACCGACGCTGCGCCGGCTCCCGAACCGTCTTATTATCTGATCGCGTTCAAGGACCACACCATTTACTCGGCGGTGGCGTATTACACCGAGGGCGACACGCTGCACTATTTCACTACCGGCAACGTACACAACCAGGTCTCGCTATCCCTGGTGGATCGCGAACTGACCGAGAAGTTGAATCGCCAGCACAACGTGGATCTGCGGTTGCCCTGAGCGGCGCATTATCCCTTGGCGACGGCGAGCCGCCGCACAAATTGCACGTCTCCCTCCAGGAAATCGAATTCGGGTAGCGCGCCCGCGTCAATCCACCGGATCTCTTCGAAAACGCAGTTCTTGACCTCGCCGTCGAATGCACGGACGTCGAAGAAAATCAGCAGGAAAGGGCGTCCATTTGGATAACAGTACTCGTAACGTTCGATTTCCTGGCCGACGTGCGCCTCAATGCCTAACTCTTCCTTCAACTCGCGTGCCAGGCCTTCCTGCGGACTTTCGCCGCGCTCCAACTTACCGCCTGGAAACTCCCATTTGAGCGCATGCAGTTGGTCCGCCCGGCGCCGGCAGATCAGGATCCGCGCATCTTTTCGAATCACGGCGGCAACCACCGTAGTCTGCTGCATTAGAATGATTGGAACACGAAATGTACTCCGCCCGGCTGCTGGATCACTTTCAAAACCCGCGGAACATCGGCGAACTGCCGCCGCCCGCGGCGACCGTGCAGGCCAGCAACCCGGCGTGCGGCGATATCCTCCGGCTGTCGGTCGAATTCCGCGATGGCCGCGCGGCGGCTGTCCGCTATAAGGTGCGGGGCTGCACCGCTTCGATCGCGGCCGGTTCCGCGCTTACGGAATGGATCGCCGGCAAGACCCTGCCCCAAATCGCCGCCTTGCAGCCGTCTGAGATCGAAGACGCGCTGGACGGCCTGAGTCCCGAATCCAGGCACGCCGCTGCGCTTTGCGTGGACGCCGCCCGGGCGCTGGTCCGGCAGGTAACATAAGCTGATGCTGGTGCTGGCTTCCGCATCCCCCCGCCGCCGCGAGATTCTGAAACAGGCCGGCATATCGTTCGTCGTCCGCCAGGTGGATGTGGACGAGACACCCTTGCCGGCCGAGACGCCGCGTGATTACGTCCGGCGCCTGGCCCACGCGAAGGCGGTGGCGGCCGCCGCGCAGCCCGGCGAGATCGTGTTGGGCGCCGATACCACCGTGGTGATCCACGGCGGGATTCTGGCCAAGCCTAACGGCGCGAGCGATGCCGTCCGCATGCTCTCTTTGCTGTCCGGTCAGCGGCACGAAGTCCTCACGGGCGTATGCTTACACACACCGGATGTCACCGTCGAAGACATCGCCGAAACCAGCGTGTGGTTCGCTCCCCTAACCCCCGAACAGATCGAGGCTTACGTGGCCACCGGCGAGCCCATGGACAAGGCCGGCGCCTACGCTATCCAGGGTTTGGCGTCCAAATTCGTCGAACGCATCGAAGGCTGCTACTTCAACGTGATGGGGCTGCCCGTAGCGATGGTTTACCAGCACCTGCGGGTCTTCGGGCGTGAAAAAATCTGATGAAAATCGCGGTTTCCGTGATATTATGAACGTCCGATTCATCACTATCAGTTAGTGGTCAACTCCATGACTAAGTTCTGTTCGGCTCTGGTTGTGGCGGCGTGTGTCGCAACGTCCGCCCAAGCGCAGCAGGATCGGATCTCCGGCCCGATCGATCCCAGCCAGTTAGTGGTGTTGAGAGGATGCGTTCACCCGCAGGCGCGGCCCGAATACGATCAGGGTCCGGTGGACCCGTCCTTTCGGCTTTCCTACATGACACTGATCCTGAAGCCCGGTCCGGCCCAACAGGCCGCGCTCGCACAGTTGCTGGCGGATCAGCAGGATCCGGCGTCGCCGCAATTCCACCAATGGCTCACACCGGAGGAATACGCCAGCCAGTTCGGTACTAGCCCGCGCGATCTGGCCAAGATCTCGGCCTGGCTCACCTCGGCGGGATTTCAGGTGGCCTATACCGCACGCGGGGGCGATTACATTTCTTTCAGCGGCACCGCGATGCAGGTACAAGCCGCGCTCCACGCGGCGGTGCATCGCTACGTCGTAAATGGCGAGAGCCACTTCGCCATCGCCGCGGATCCCTCCATTCCAGCCGCACTGGGTCCCCTGGCGCGCGCGATCCTGGGGTTAAACGATTTTCTCCCCAAGCCGCACCACATATGGCAAACGCACTGTACCGGGTGCAATCAATACTCCGAATATTCGCTGGCGCCGGATGACTTAACCACGATCTACGATGTCAATCGGCTGTACCAGCTCGGCTTCGACGGGAGCGGACAGAAGATCGCCATCGTCGGCGAATCCCAGTTGGACCTGTCGGACATTCAGTCCTTCCGCAGCACGTTCGGCCTGGCGGACCAGAGCCTGCAGACCATCGTCACCGGGACCGACCCCGGCATCAACTCGGATGCGCTGGGCGAAGCCGACCTGGATATCGAATGGGCCGGCGCCATCGCCCGGAATGCCAAGTTCTATTACGTCTACAGCGCCAACGTGGACGACGCCACCTTCTATGCCATCGATCAGAATCTCGCCCCGGTGATCAGCGAGAGTTGGGGCGGATGCGAGCCGTACGTGTCCGCGGACCTGGGCGCGACTTATGAAGCCGAGGCCCAAAAAGGCAATGCCATGGGTATCACCTGGCTGGCCTCGTCGGACGACACCGGCGCCGCCGGCTGCGACCCGCACGGCGTCAGCGCCGCCACGTTAGGCGTGGCCGTGCAGATTCCATCCAGTATCCCGGAGGTCACCGCGGTCGGCGGCACCGAGTTCAACGAGTCTTTTGGTATTTACTGGAGCCCCAATAACACGCCAACCGGGCTGTCGGCGCTTTCCTATATACCGGAAATTGCGTGGAACGATTCCGCTTTGGGCGGCGGTATCGCGGCGGGCGGGGGCGGCGTCAGCATCCTGTATCAGAAACCGAGTTGGCAGGCCGGGCCGGGAGTCCCCAGCGACAACGCGCGCGATGTTCCCGATGTGGCCATGACCGCATCCGCCGATCACGACCCGTACAACGTGTTGAGTTCCGGACAGTGGCAGGGCATCGGCGGGACTTCGGCTTCGACGCCGGTCTTCGCCGGCATCGTCGCGATTCTGAATCAATACCTGGTCGCCAAAGGCGTGCAGGGTCATGCCGGGCTTGGCAATATCAACCCATCGCTTTACTCCATGGCGCGCACCTCGCCCTCGGCTTTTCACGACATCACCTACGGCGATAACGTGGTGCCCTGCCAGGCAGGCACCACCGACTGCAGCAATGGTCAGTACGGCTACGCTACCGGTAAGGGGTACGACCCGGTTACCGGTCTGGGGTCGGTGGATGCCTATAACTTCGTCATTAACTACACCGGCGCGCCCTCCGGCGGGCTGGCCCTCACCAGCCTGTCCCCGGCTTCCGCTACCGCCGGCGGCGCCGCCTTTACACTCACGGTCGCCGGCTCCAATTTTGCCAGCGGCGCGGCGGTCAACTGGAATGGGACGCCGCTCCCCACCGCGTTGGTCAGTTCCACGCAGTTGCAGGCTGCCGTGGCCGCCAACCTGATCGCGTCCGCCGGCACGATCGCCATTACGGTCTCGAGCGGCGGCGCCGTTTCCGGCGTACTTTATTTCAGCATCGCGCCGGCAGCGCCGCCACCGTTGACCTTGACCGATGCCCGGGTCACCAGCCAGGCGCCTCCCGGCGCGGGTTGCGTGTTGCCGCCCGCCGAGACCACCTTCGCCACCAGCGTGGGCACGGTGTACTTGTATTTTTCCGCCAGCACCACCGCAAATGACTTGCTGAACAACGATTGGCTGGCTCCGGATGGCACAGTCACAGCCGGGAGCTATTGGACCCAGCAGGCCGGCGATTTCTGCTTCACCGGCGCCAGTCTGAAGATCAGCGGGCTGAGCGCAGCCAAGCTGGGCTCCTGGACGGCCCGCATTTACGACAACGGAGCGGTGATCCAATCGCTTGAGTTTACGGTCACGGCCACCGCCTCCACGGTCCCGGTGATCGCCTCGGTGAAGAATGCCGCCAGCTATGCCTCGGGTGTGATCTCCCCCGGCGAAATCATCGTGTTGTTCGGCTCGGGCATGGGCCCCGCCAACCTCGCCCAGCTTACGCTCGATAACGATGGCCTGGTCTCCACCACGCTGGCCGGCACCACCGTGAAGGTGAACGGCGTGGCGGCTCCCATGATCTACACACTGGCCGGCCAGGTGGCCGCGGTCGTACCCTACGAGGTAACCGGTTCCACGGCCCAGGTCACCGTGACCTACAAGGGGCAAACCTCGGCGTCGTTCCCGGTAACCCTGGCCTCCACCGTGCCCGCGCTGTTTACCTCCAATGCCAGCGGCACCGGGGAAGTCGCCGCGCTGAATGGGAACACAGGCATCAATTCCCTGACTCAACCCGCGCCTCCCGGCAGCGTGGTGGTTCTCTTTGCTACCGGCGAGGGACAGACGTCGCCGGCCGGAGTCGATGGCAAGCTGGCGGCTGCGCCGCTGCCCAAGCCGCTGCAGAATGTGACCGTCACCATCGGAGGAAAACCCGCCGCGGTGGCCTATTACGGTGCTGCTCCCGGGGAAGTGGCGGGTGTGATGCAAGTCAATGCCACCATTCCCGACGGAGTCTTCGGCAGCGCCGTGCCGGTCAGTATCCAGGTGGGCGATACGCCGAGCCAGCCAGGTACCACCATCGCCATCGCCCCGCCCGCCAGCCAATCGGCCTTCCAGGTGACTTCCGAGGAGACCGCCGCCGCGGTCTACAGCAACCCCGACGGCAGCACGGATTGTATTGCGCCGGCAGCCCAGAATTCCTTCTCCAACAGCGCTACGTCGGCCTATGTGTATCTGACCTATGTAGGCGCCCAGCCCGGTGACGTGCTCAGCTTCAACTGGGTGCATCCCTCCGGGCAAGTGGATGCAACGCAGCCCAAGGTCACATTGAAGGCCGGCGGATCGGGATGCGCGGCGGCCGCCCTGGCGATTCAGGGCCAGGAACCCGCCAGCGAACCCGGCACCTGGCAGGTACGGGTGCTGTACAACAACACGCTCCAATTCACGTTGGCCTTCAGTATCGTGGCGCCGCCGTCCTCTTTCGTGGTCACCGCCAAGGAAACCGCCGGCGCGCTGATCACCGATACGAACGGCAATCCGGAATACTGCACGATGCCTGCGGCCAAGACCGGCTTCCTGACCACGGATGCCGCCGCGTGGGTCTGGTTCACCTTCAACGGCGCACAGGTTGGCGATGTCTTCACGTTCCATTGGATCCATCCGTCGGGCTCGCTGGATTCCTATCAGCCCACCGAGGTGCTCAATTTCAGCGGCTCCGGATGCACGGCCTGGCCCCTGCAAATCGCCGGGACCGGCGTCGTCAATATCCCCGGCAAATGGCAGGTCGCGGTGCTGCGCAACGGTGTCCAGTTATTCACTCTGCCCTTCACCATCACCGCGCCCAACGCCAACACCTTCACCGTGATCGACAAGGTCATTTCCGGCACGGTCGGCACCGATGCCGCCGGACACCTGGTATGCGGAGAGCCGCCCTCTCAGACCACCTTCTCCATCTACGACTGGGCCGTTTTCGCGTACCTGGATTTCGATGGCGCCACCTCGTCCGACCTGTTGACGTTCAAATGGTTCAACCCGAAGGGCCAGGAGGATCTTGCCGACAGCGGCTCTTTCCCGATCACATTCCAGGGGGCCGGCTGCGCCGCCTGGGGATTGCCGATCTACGGATCGGCGGAAGCGGAGGCCGGCAACTGGCAGGTCAGCGTCTATCTGAACGGTAACCTGCTCTACAGCCAGGGCTTCACGATACATTACTGATCTGTTAACAGTCGCCGGCGTGGAACAAGCCGGCTCCAGACTGCGTAGCTAGAACATGCAGTTCTTCTGGCAAGACCTCCGTTACGGTTTGCGGACCCTGCTGCGGAGTCCGGGTTTCTGTGCCGTCGCCATCCTCGCCCTGGCACTGGGCATCGGTCCCAATACGGCTATTTTCACCATGGTGAACGCCGTTCTCCTGAAGCCGCTGCCGATTCCCGAGCCGAACCGTGTGGTGATGATCTGGGGCACCCTTCTGAAGTCGGGCTTCGACCAGATGCCGGTTAGCGGCGCCGACTTCCTCGACTGGAAGAAGCAATCCACGTCGTTCGAGTACATGGCGGCGGCCTTCGCCATCCCGGAGTACGGTCTGAACATCAGCGGCATCGGCGATCCGGAGCGCGTGCCGGCGGCGCTGGCTTCCCAGGAGTTCCTGCCGGCGCTGGGAATCAAGCCGATCGTGGGCCGCAACTTCCTGCCGGAGGAGGACCGTCCCGGTGGACCGCCGGCGGTGATGATCAGCAACGCGCTGTGGCAGCGCCGCTTCCATTCCGATCCCGCCGCGGTCGGGCGCGTGCTCACGGTGGACGGAGTGCCGCGCACGATCGTAGGTGTCGTGCCGCATCATTTGGGCGAGATGGTGAAGGCGGATCTGTGGCTGCCGACGGCCATCAACCCGAACAATCCCGAGCGGCAGAACCACAACTACGGAATTGTGGCGCGGCTGAAGCCGGGCGTCACTCTGCAGAGCGCGCGCGCGGAGATGACCCTGATCGCGCAACGGCTGGAGCGCGCCTATCCCAAGACCAACACCGGGTGGGGCATCACCATGTTTCCGATGGCGGAGATGTACACCGGGCGCGTGCGTCCGGTGCTGTGGATCCTGTTGGGCGCCGTCGGGCTGCTGCTGTTGATCGCCTGCGCCAACCTGGCCAACCTGCTGCTGGCGCGGGCCGCGACGCGCGAGAAAGAGATCGCCGTGCGGGGCGCCTTGGGGGCGGGGCGGAGACGAATCGTCCGGCAACTGCTCACCGAGAGCCTGGTGCTGGCGCTGGCGGGAGGCGGCCTGGGACTGCTCATGGCGGTGTGGTGCGTCCGGTTGCTCCGGAGCATCGTGCCGGATATGTTCCCCATGCTGCAACTGATGGGCGTGGATGCGCGCGTCCTCATGTTTACGCTGGGAATCTCCCTGTTGACGGGGCTGCTGTTCGGGCTGGTCCCGGCGTGGAAAGCGTCGCGCACGGATCTGAACACGACGCTCAAGGAAGCCGCCGGCCGTTCGGAGAGCGCGGGCGGATCGGCGCGGATTCGCACCGTATTGCTGGGGGCCGAGGTGGCCATGGCCGTATTGCTGTCCGTCAGCGCGGGTCTGCTGCTGCGGAGTTTCGGGCGCGTGACGGCCGTGAATCCGGGGGTGTACACGACCAACCTGCTGACCATGAATCTGAGCCTGCCGGAAGTGAAGTACGACACGCCGGAGAAGCGCGGGAACTTCTACAAGGAACTGATGACCCGGCTGGACGCGCTGCCGGGCGTACGCTCCGCTGGAGCCGTGGTGTTCCTGCCCTTGCGCGTTTCGATTCTTTCGTTCCGGATTGGCGTGAACAGCTTCGAAATCGAAGGGCGGCCGCCCGTGACCCAGGACAAACAGCCGTTGGCGGACTACCGTCTGGCGACGCCCGGCTATTTCCGCACCATTGGCATCGCCTTGCGGCAGGGTCGGCTGTTCAACGATCACGACGACCGCGCGGCCAAGCGGGTGGCGCTGGTCAATGAGGCGCTGGTGCGCAAGCATTTTCCGAACGAGAACCCGCTGGGCAGGCGTATCCTGTTGGGCGGCACGCCCACGGAGATCGTAGGCGTGGTGGCGGATGCGAAATTGTATGGACTGGATTCGGCGATCGAGCCGGCGATCTACGTGCCGCACTTGCAACATCCGGGTGATTCGATGGCGTTGGCCGTGCGCACCGTGGGCGATCCGACGGCCATGACGGGCGCGGTGAGAAGAGAGGTGTCCAAACTGGATCCGGATCTGCCGATTTCCGACGTCCGGACCATGGAGAAGGTGCTCTCCGATTCCCTGATGCTGCGGCGGGTGGCCATGTTGATGATCGTGGTCTTTGCCTCGCTGGCGCTGACCCTGGCGACGGTCGGAATTTACGGGTTGACGGCCTACGCGGTCAGCCGCCGCACACACGAGATCGGCCTGCGGGTGGCCCTGGGCGCCAGCCAGTCGCAGATCCTGCGCCTGGTGCTGGGCCGCGGACTGCTGACGTCGCTGGCCGGCGCCACCTTCGGACTGGCCGCCGCATTCGAGTTGACCCGCGTCCTCTCCGGCATGCTCTATGGCGTCACCGCTACCGATCCGCTGGTGTTCGCAGGTGTCCCGCTGCTGCTGATCGCCGTGTCGCTGATCGCCAGCTACGTGCCGGCGCGCAAAGCCACTCGCATCGATCCGCTGGTCGCGTTGCGTTACGAATGAGTCATGGCGCTGTGAGGCACCACAACAACGCATGAAAATGGGCTCCAGTGGGATGTAGTCTGGAATCAGCTGCCAGACGGAGAGGCCGATTTATTCTGGTGCGGTTGAGCCCGTGTA
>DATJYO010000006.1:0-109982 GCA_035499555.1 Bryobacteraceae bacterium | reverse complement strand
TCGAAACCCGCTTCGACGCCGGCGACCCCGCGGCGCCCGATCCCATCGACCGCCTCAGTTCCCGCCCCGATTTCGCCGCCGCCATTTATCCCGGATTCAAGCCGGGATCCATCGCCGTCCCCAAGGACGCGCCTCCCACGTTCCTCATGTGCACCGATGAGGACAGCGCACACGTCGTCACCACCGTCAACCTTTACCTGGATCTGGAGAAACAGGGAGTGCCCGCCGAGTTGCACATCTACGAACGCGGCCCGCATGGCGTCGGCATGCGACCCGTGCATCTGCCGGTAGCCACCTGGCCGGACCGTGTCCGCGACTGGCTCGCGGACCGCAAGCTCATCCCGTAGCGGCGGTCAAAGCTCGTTGATGTCCGCGCTCTCCAGAATCGGTTTCGGGGCGCCCGACCGCGCGGCCTGGATCATCGCCCGGCCGAGTTGCCGGGTGGTGGTCACATACTGCGGGAAATGCCGGTACAGCCAGGGCAGCAAGGGTCCCGTGACGGCATAGCCGATTCGGTAGAGGCGGGTGCGCGAACGGATCCCATCGAGCGGAATGATCACACCCGGCCGGAACATGTACGCCGCTTTAAAAGGCAAGCGCAGCAGCGCATTCTCGGTAGCGCCCTTGACCCGCGCCCACATGCTCCGCCCGTGTTCCGAACGGTCGGCGCCGGCGCCGGATATATAGATGAAGGTCATCGCCGGGTTGAGCCGCACCAGGGTCTCCGCGGCCGCCAGGGTGAAGCCGTACGTGATGCGCCGGTACGCCTCCTCGCGCATGCCCGCCGACGTCACGCCCAGGCAGAAGAAGCACGCTTCCAAGCCGCGCAGTTGGTCTTCAATCGCCGCATAATCAAGGAAATCGGCGTGCACCACCTGGCGCAGCTTGGGGTGCTGCTCCGCGGTTCCTCCGCGCCCGACGGCCACCACCTGCTCCACCGCCGGATCGCGCAGGCACTCGCGCAGCACGCCCTGCCCGATCATCCCGGTGGCGCCGAACAGAACCACCCGCATCCTGCGATTACACCACAGGCGGAATCATGCTATCCTGTTGTCAGTTACTGAGAGGAGAGACCGTGAGCAAGCCGACCGGCCTGGTGCAGGGTACCCTGGACCTGCTGATCCTGAAAGTCATCGCCCTCCAGCCGATGCACGGCTGGGCCATCGCCCAGCGTATCCGCCAGATCTCCGGCGAAGTTCTGCAAGTCGGACAGGGCGCCCTCTATCCGTCGCTGCACAAACTGGAACAGAACGGTTGGATCCGCGCCGCCTGGGCCATCAGTGAAAACAACCGGCGCGCCAAGTACTACACCCTGACGAGGGCCGGCCGCAAAGTCCTCGACCAGGAAGCCGCGCAGTGGGAGCGCCTTTCCACCGCCATCACCCAGGTGGTGCGCGCCAACTGACCTGCCATGCGCCTGCGAGACATATTCCGGCAGCGGCTGCGGTCCCTCTTCCGCCGCACCGGCGTCGAAAGCGATCTCGACGAGGAACTGCGTTACCACGTCGAGCGCCAGGTCGAAGAGAATCTGGCGGCCGGTATGCCCCCGCGTGAGGCCCGCCAGGCCGCTATAAGAGCTTTCGCCGATTTCGAACAAACCAAGGAGGAGTGCCGCGACATGCGCCAGGTGAATCTGATCGATTCTGTCCGTCAAGACCTGCGCTTCACCGCCCGCCAGTTGGCCCGGAATCCGGGTTTCACCGCGACCGCTGTCCTGGTGCTGGCGCTGGGCCTGTGCACGAGCGTAGCCATCTTCGCTTTTGTGGACGCCGCCCTCATCAAGCCGTTGCCTTATCCGGATCCCAACCACCTCGCCGGTGTTTACGAGCACACGCCGCAATGCCCGCGCTGCAACCTCTCTTATCTCGATTTCCTGGACTGGAAGAAGCTCAACAAAGTATTCGTCTCGCTCGAGGTTTATAACCCGACCGGCATGATCTTAAACACACCCACGGGCGCGCAACCGGCCGGCGCCGCGGGCGTCAGTGACGGCTTCTTTCGGGCGCTCGGGGTGACTCCCTTTCTCGGACGCGACTTCCGCCCCGGCGAAGATCCCCGCCACGGGCCGCTCACCGCCGTTCTCAGCTACCCTGCCTGGCAGCAGCGTTACGGCGCCGATAGGGCGATCATCGGCCGCTCCGCCACTCTGGACGGCGCGTCCTATTCGATCATCGGTGTCCTGCCGCGAGATTTCCAGTTCGCTCCCACTGGCCGCGCCGAGTACTACGTCCTGCTGAACCCGGACGGCAGTTGTCACAAACGCCGCGGTTGTCACGATCTTTATGGCGTCGCGCGCCTGAAGGACGGCGTTTCGGTCGAGTCCGCCCTGGCCGACACGGCGCTCATCGCGCGCCAGCTCGAAACCCAATATCCGGATTCCAACCGCGGCCAGGGCGCCATGGTCGTGCCTCTCGCCGAGGTGATCGTGGGCAACATCCGCCCCATCGTTCTGATCCTGCTCGCGGGAGCCGCGCTGCTGCTCCTGATCGCTTGTGTCAACGTCGCCAGCCTGCTGCTGGTGCGCTCGGAAAGCCGCCGCCACGAGATGGCCGTGCGCGGCGCCTTGGGAGCGTCGCGGGGCCGGCTCGTCCGCCAATTCGTCACGGAAGGAATGGCGCTGGTGGCGGCCGGCACGCTGCTCGGCACGGTGGCGGCGGTCTGGATCATGCGCCTGCTCACCCGTCTGATTCCCACCGCCATGATGAGCGGCCTGCCGTTTCTGGAGGACCTCGGTATGAACCTCCACGTGCTGGCGTTCGCCTTGGCGGTGGCGCTGCTGGCCGTGGCCCTGTTCGCGCTGACGCCCGCCGCGCGCCTCCCCTTGACCCATTTACGCGACGGCCTGGCCGAGGGCGGCCGCGGCTCGGCCGGCAATACCTGGCGCCGGCTGGGCGGACGTCTCGTGGTCCTGGAACTGGCCTCGGCCACCGTGTTGCTGGTAGGCGCGGGACTGCTCGGCCAGAGTCTCTATCGTCTCCTGCGCGTGTCGCTCGGCATCCAGCCGGACCATGTGGCCACCCTGCAGGTGGATGCTTCGCCGGTAACTTACGGCAAGGACCCCCAGGCGATTGCGCTCGCCCGCGATGTCCTCCGCCGCATGTCCGAGCTGCCCGGAGTCCAGTCCGCGGCCCTGACCAGCTTCCTGCCCGTTACCTGTAACTGCAACACCGACTGGGTCCGCTTTGTCGGCAAGCCTTACGACGGGCATCACAACGAAATCAACGAGCGCGACGTCAGCCCGGCTTACTTTGTAACGCTCCGCGCGCGCCTGCTGCGGGGCCGGTATTTCACCGATGCGGACGATGAGTCGAAGGCTTCCGTGGCGATCGTCAATCAATCTTTCGCCGCCAAATATTTTCCCGGCGAAGATCCCATCGGCCGCCAGTACGGGGACACCGATCTGACGCCCAAATCCATCCGCACCGTGATCGGCGTGGTGGATGACGTCCGCGAGAGCTCGCTCGATACCGATAATTGGCCGACCGAGTATATTCCGTTCAACCAAAGTCCGGGCATCGACTACTACCTGGTGGTGCGCGCGGCGCAACCGCCGGAATCCATGCTGGCGGCCATGGCCGCTACTTTGCGCAAGCTCGATCCCGGCATTGCGACCTCGAATGCGCAGACCATGCCCGACCGGATCGCCGATTCGCCGTCGGCATATATCCGCCGCTCGTCCGCCTGGCTGGTAGGCGGATTCGCCGCGATCGCGCTGCTGCTCGGGGTGGTGGGTCTCTACGGCGTGATTGCGTACTCCGTCCGCCAGCGTACGCGCGAAATCGGCGTGCGCATCGCCTTGGGAGCGGAGCGCGCGTCGGTCTACCGGTTGATCCTCAGGGAAGCCGGCTCGCTGGCGGCCATGGGGATTCTCGCCGGTCTCGTCGTATCCGTCATCGCCACCACCGCCCTGCGCAAGCTGCTCTTCGGGGTACAGTCCTGGGATATACCCACGCTGATCGGAGTCTCCGCCGTACTCGCCATCGCCGCGCTGATCGCCGGATATATTCCCGCCCGCCGCGCCGCGTCCGTGGATCCCGTGCAGGCCCTGCGCGCCGAGTGACAGCCGCCGCACTTGGCTCGCAGTCAGTAATTCGGATAGAATGGTCTTATAGATACCGCGCAGCTCAGCGGGAGAGCATTCTATGCCCGAACGAACAATCCAGGTTACTGAACTTATACTCCGCGACGCCCACCAAAGCCTCCTGGCGACGCGTATGGCGCTCGAAGACATGGTGCCGGTTTGTGAAGATCTCGACCAGGCCGGATTCTGGTCTCTGGAGTGCTGGGGCGGCGCGACATTCGACGCCTGCATACGCTTTCTGAACGAGGATCCCTGGGAGCGCTTGCGCGTCTTCCGCAAGCTGTTGCCCCATTCCCGCCTGCAGATGCTGCTGCGCGGGCAAAACCTGCTGGGCTACCGGCATTACGAAGACGAAGTCGTGCGCCGGTTCGTCGAGAAGGCCGCCGAGAATGGCATGGATGTCTTCCGCGTGTTCGATGCGCTCAATGACATCCGGAATTTGCGCACGTCGCTCAAAGCCGTGCGCGCCGCGGGCAAACACGCCCAGGCCACGATCTGTTACACCATCAGCCCGGAGCACACCATCCCGGCCTTCGTCACCATGGCCGAACAACTGATGGAGATGGGTTGCGACTCTATCTGTATTAAGGACATGGCCGGACTGCTGAAGCCCGCGCCGGCGTACGAGCTGGTGGAAGGCATCAAGGCGGCCTGCGGCGACGAGACGCTCGTGCACGTGCACACGCACGCCACCACCGGCGTCACTCTGGTCAGCCTGATGAAGGCCATCGAAGCCGGCTGTGACATCGTGGATACCAGCATCAGCAGTCTGAGCCTCGGCCCCGGCCACAATCCCACGGAGGCCTTGATGGAGATGCTGGAAGGCACCGGCTACCGCACCGCGGTCGACATGGAACGCGTGCGCAAGGTGCGCGATTACTTTAGTAAGGTCCGGCCGCGTTACAGCGAATTCCTGACCGGATTCAGCGGTGTGGATACGGACATTTTCCGCAGCCAGATCCCCGGCGGCATGATCTCCAACATGGAGAGCCAGCTCAAACAGCAGGGCGCCGGCGACAAGATCCGCGAAGTACTGGAAGAAGTGCCCAACGTGCGCAAAGACGCGGGCTATCCGCCGCTGGTGACACCCTCGAGCCAGATCGTGGGCACGCAGGCCGTGTTCAACGTGTTGATGGGACGTTACAAAGTTATGACCGGCGAATTTGCCGATCTGATGCTGGGTTACTACGGCAGCACGCTGGGGGAAAAGAATCCGGAAGTGGTGAAGAAAGCCGTGCAGCATTCCAAAAAGGATCCCTGCACCTGCCGGCCGGCGGACCTGCTGCGTCCCGAGTGGGATCAACTGCGCGCCGACGCCCTGGCTTTGACTGGATGCAACGGCAGCGACGAAGACGTTCTGACTTATTCCATGTTCCCGCAGGTCGCGCCTAAGTTCTTTTCCACGCGCAGCCAGGGACCCAAGAACCTCAGCAAGGAGCCGGGCAAGGAGCCCGGCAAGGAGCCGGCCAAGCCGCCCGCCCCGCCATCGTCCAAACCCGCGTCTCCACTGACCGAGCCGATATCATATGTAGTAACGATGAACGGCCAGTCGCATCGCGTGACCGTAACGCCGGCGTGAGGGAGACGGGCTTAGCCCGTGCGGAACCCTGCTCCCGTTCCGCATCAAAACATACATATGCCAACCGCAGAACAAACCAATACCGGTATGGAAGCCAAAATCCAGGAGTTATCCGACAAGCGCGCCGCCCTGATGGAAGGCGGCGGCAAGGATCGCATCGAAAAGCAGCATCAGTCCGGCAAGCTGACCGCCCGCGAGCGTGTCGACCGCCTGATCGATGCCGGAAGTTTCCAGGAGATCGGCCTGTTCGCCAAACATCATGCCACGCTGTTCGGCATGGCCGGCAAGGAACTGCCGGCCGACGGTGTGGTCACCGGCGCCGCCACCGTGGATGGCCGTCTGATTCACCTGGCCAGCCAGGACTTCACCGTGGGCGGCGGCGCTGCCGGTGAAACCCATAGCGACAAAGTCGCCGAGATGATGCGCTTCTCGCTCAAGACCGGCTCGCCGTTCGTCTTCATCAATGACTCGGGCGGCGCGCGGGTGCAGGAAGGAATCCACAGCCTGGCAGGCTACGGCCGTGTCTTCTATATGAACGTGATGCTCTCGGGAGTCGTGCCGCAGGTGTCTTTGATCTGCGGACCATGCGCCGGCGGGGCGGCTTACAGCCCGGCGCTGACCGACTTCATCATTCAAACCAAGGGCGCGCAGATGTTTATCACCGGTCCGTCGGTGATCAAGCAGGTCACCGGCGAAGTGGTGACGCCCGAACAACTGGGCGGCCCGGCGGCGCAGATGACTTACTCGGGAGTCGTGCACTTCATCGCCGAGAACGATGAAGAGGCTGCCTTCATCTGCCGGCGGCTGTTGAGCTTCCTGCCCTCCAACAACATGGAAGATCCGCCGCGCCTGGCTTACGATCAGCCCATCGACCCGGATGCCGGGATGGCCTCCCTGGTGCCGGTGGACGGCAAGGTCGGCTATGACATGCACCAGGTGATCGCGTCTCTGCTGGACTATGGCGATTTTCTGGAGGTGCAGCCCAGTTTTGCGCAGAACATTCTGATCGGCTTCGGCCGCCTCGCGGGGCGCACCGTCGGCATCATCGCCAATCAACCATCCGTGCTGGCCGGCGCGCTGGATATCAACGCTTCGGACAAGGCCTCGCGTTTCATCCGCTTCTGCAACGCCTTCAATATTCCGCTGCTGACCCTGGTGGACGTGCCCGGCTTCATGCCCGGCGTGCAGCAGGAATATGGCGGCATCATCCGTCACGGCGCCAAGCTGCTGTTCGCCTACTCGGCGGCCACCGTACCCAAGATCACGGTGATCCTGCGCAAGGCCTACGGCGGCGCCTACCTGGCGATGTGCGGCAAGGACCTGGGGGCGGACCGGGTGGTCGCCTGGCCCACCGCCGAGATCGCCGTCATGGGCGCCGAGGGCGCGGTGGAAGTCGTTTTCCGCAAGGAGATCGCCGAGGCGCAGGACAAGAAAGCGCGCCGCCAGGAACTGATCGATCTGTACCGCAACACGTTTTCGAATCCCTACGTCGCCGGTGCGGCGCGCCTGGTGGATGACATTGTCGAGCCGGCCCAGACGCGCGCGTACCTGGCCCTGGCGCTGGAGAGCCTGCATACCAAGCGCGAGTTGCGGCCGGCCAAGAAACACGGCCTGATGCCGCTTTAGAACCATCGCAGGCCGAGGAGTCTCTATGGGACTGATACTTTTGCCGTTGGGAATCTTTGCCGGATGGATCGCGGGCGCGACCCTGTCCCGCCGCATGATCCGGCGCGAGGTCGCGCGGCTGGAAGCCATGATCGCGCCGCCGCCGGCGCCGCATCCGCCGCCGGCGGTGCCGGCTGCCCTGCCGGCGCCCCAGGCTGCCGCGATGGAGAAGCCCGGTGAGTTGACCCCGGAGATCGTCATGGTGCTCAGCGCGGCCGTGGCTGCGTTTCTGGGCAAGCGGGCCCGCATCCGCAGCGCGCGGCTGGTGCGTACCGCGCCCTCCAATGCCTGGGCGCAGCAGGGCCGTGTGTTCGTACAGGCTTCACACAATCTGGGAGTGGTACACGGGCGATGAAATTAAGAATCACGGTTGACCAGAAGACCTACGAAGTGGACGTGGAAGTCGCCGAAGATGACCGGGCGCCGGCGGGTCCGGCGCACGCTTACATTCCGGCGGCGCCCACCGCGGTGGCATCCGCTCCGGCGCCGCCCCCCCGCCCTGCTCCGGACGGCGGCGCCCTGGCTGAAAATCTGGACGAAAACAAGGTCTGCCGCAGCCCCGTTGCGGGTGTGGTGGTGCGCGTCAACGCCCAGACGGGACAGCAGATCCAGGCCAATGATCCGCTGCTGGTGCTGGAGGCCATGAAAATGGAAACCAACATCACCTCGCCGGTAGCCGGAAAGGTCAAGGCCATCAATGCCAACGTCGGTGACGGCGTGCAGGTGGGTCAGGTTCTGGTGGAGTTCGAATAGTCATGAGTGACGATCTAACCAATATTCCCGGCTTCCAGTTCGTGGACCACGTGGCGATCGCGGTGCGCGCGGGCGAACTGGACGCGCAGGTGAAACAATACGGATCGCTGGGTTTCCAGGAGATCCATCGCGAAGAGGTCTATGGCGGTGACCAGGTGAGGGAAGCCCTGCTGCGCGTGGGCGGCGGTCCCAACCTGGTGCAACTGCTGGAGCCGCTCAGCGCCGATTCGCCGGTGCAAAAGCTCATCGACAAAAACGGCGGCCGCGGCGGACTGGCGCACGTCGCCTTCCGCGTAAGCAACGCCCAGGCGGCCTACGATTACATGAAGCAACACGGCTTCCAGTTGATCGACAAGGCGCCGCGCCCGGGTTCGCGCGGCACCACCGTCTTCTTCGTGCATCCCAAGTCGCTGGGAGTCCTGATCGAAGTCGTGGAGGACCCCGCCCCATGAATCCGGAACTGACCCTCGAAGAGTTCCCGCCGGTTTCGACGGCGCAGTGGGATGACGTCGTTCGCGCCGATCTGAAGGGCGCCTCTCCCAAGGCCAGGCTCTTCTACCGGGCCGAAGACCTGCGCGGGTTGGAATACCTGGAAGCCGCGCCGGGCGCGTTTCCGTATACCCGGGGCACGCGAACGGACAACGACTGGCGCATCTGCCAGCCCGTAAACAGCCTGGCCGAAGCTCAGGCCGCTCTGGATGCCGGCGCGGACGAGATCCGCTTCCGGCTCGGCGATGCGGACATGCAAGCGATTCTGGACGCCTTGCCCCCCTGCCCGGTCCATTTTGAAGCCGGCGGACGGGTGCCGGAACTGCTCCGCGCCCTGATCGGCAGGGACGTCCGCGGGTCCGCCGATTTCGCGCCGCTGGCGGATTTCGACCATGCCGGGCAGTTGCTGCGCGCCGTGCGGTCGCCCGGATTCAAGCCGGTCACGGTCGGCGCACACCGCTTCTCGGAGACGGGAGCCACCGCTGTCCAGGAACTGGCTTTCGCCCTGGCGGAAGGCGTCGAGATTCTGGACCACATTCCGGATGCCGCACCGGCGCTGGCATTCTCCTTCGCCATCGGCCCGTCCTACTTCCTCGAAATCGCCCGCCTGCGCGCCGCCCGCACGCTCTGGGCGCGCGTGGTGGAAAGCTTCGGCCTCGATGCGCAAGCCGCCGGGATGACCGTCCACGCCCGTACCGCGCATTGGACCGGTTCCGTCTACGATGCCCACGTCAACCTGCTGCGGGCCACCACGGAAGCCATGGCCGCGGCCATTGGCGGCGCCGACTCGATACAGGTCGAGCCATTCGACAGCGCGTACCAGGCGCCCGCCGAGACCAGCGTCCGCTTGGCGCGCAATACCCAGTTGATCCTGAAGCGGGAGGCGCTGCTCGACCGCTCCGTCGATGCCGCGGGCGGCTCCTATTACCTGGAGGCGCTCACCGATTCCGTGGCGCGGGAGACCTGGACACTGCTGCAGCAGATCGAAGCTGCCGGCGGTTTTCGGAAGTATTCCGAAAGCGGCGCGCTCGCTCAGGCCATCGCCAGGTCGCGCGCGGACCGGGATACGGCCGCCGCCACCCGCCGCCTGACCATCGTCGGCACGAACCAATACCCCAACCCCGCCGAGCGCATGCTGCCCCACCTCGCCCGCCCGGATGCCGCACCCCGTCCGGCCCGCATTTTCGAAGAGATCCGCCTGCGTTCCGAACGCCGTGGAGCGCCGCGCCTGCTGCTTCTCGAAGCCGGCGACCTGAAAATGCGCAAGGCGCGATCCGGCTTCATGGCCAACCTCTTCGGTTGCGGTGGCTTTGAATTGAAAATTTCCGATACCCTGGCCGGCGATTTCGACGCCGTGGTTCTGTGCAGCTCCGACGCCGAATATGCCGCTCTGGCGCCCCGCGTGATCCAGCAGCTCCGCGCCGCGGGCAAGAACACGCCGGTCATCGTGGCCGGCAACCCGGCCGATTCCCTCGAAGCGTTGCGGCAGGCGGGCGTCGCCGATTTCGTGCACATACGCAGTAATGCCGCCGCGGTCCTCCGCACCTGGCAGGAGCGGTTGGGAGTGAGCGATTAGCCATGCGACCCGACTTTTCCAAAATCGACTACAAACCGGCCCCCAGCGGCGCGCCCGCCGCGCCCGCGGGCGGCGAGTGGCTGGCTCCCGAGCACATCGCCATCCGGCCCTGGTACACCCGCGCCGACCTGGCCGGTATGGAACACCTGGCCTACGCCGCCGGCCTGCCGCCCTATCTCCGCGGCCCCTACTCCACCATGTACGCGCGGCAGCCCTGGACCATCCGCCAGTACGCCGGCTTCTCCACCGCCGAGGAGTCCAACGCCTTCTACCGCCGCAATCTGGCCGCCGGCCAAAAGGGACTCTCGGTGGCCTTCGACCTGCCTACCCACCGCGGCTACGATTCCGATCACGAGCGCGTGGTCGGCGACGTCGGCAAAGCCGGCGTGGCTATCGACTCCGTGCTGGACATGAAGATCCTGTTCGACCAGATCCCGCTCGATCAGATGTCCGTCTCCATGACCATGAACGGGGCCGTGCTGCCCATCATGGCCTTCTACATCGTGGCGGCCGAAGAGCAGGGCGTCCCGCCGGAAAAACTCAGCGGAACCATTCAGAACGACATTCTGAAAGAGTTCATGGTGCGCAACACCTACATCTATCCGCCGGCCGGCTCCATGCGCATCATCGGCGACATCTTCCGCTACACTTCCGCCAGGATGCCGAAATTCAACTGCATCAGCGTCAGCGGCTATCACATGCAGGAGGCCGGCGCCACCGCCGACCTGGAGCTCGCCTACACCCTGGCCGACGGCCTGGAATACCTGCGCACCGGCATCCAGGCGGGCCTCGACATCGACAGCTTCGCGCCGCGCATCTCCTTCTTCTGGGATATCGGCATGCACCACTTCATGGAGATCGCCAAGCTGCGCGCGGCGCGCGTGCTGTGGGCCAAGCTGGTGCGGCAGTTCAACCCCGGGAATCCCAAGTCCATGGCGCTGCGTACGCACTGCCAGACCTCCGGCTGGAGCCTCACCGCGCAGGACCCGTTCAACAACGTGATCCGCACCTGCGTGGAAGCCCTGGCCGCCGCCCTGGGCCACACGCAATCGCTGCACACCAACGCGCTCGACGAGGCCCTGGCGCTGCCCACCGATTTTTCCGCGCGTATCGCCCGCAACACCCAGATCTACCTGCAGGAGGAGGCCGGGATTACCCAGGTCGTCGATCCTTGGGGCGGGTCCTGTTATGTCGAAATGCTGACCCACGAGCTGATGCACCGCGCCTGGCATTTGATCTGCGAGGTGGAGCAACTGGGCGGCATGGCCAAAGCCATCGAAACCGGACTGCCCAAGATGCGCATCGAAGAAGCCGCCGCCCGCAAACAGGCGCGCATCGACGCCGGCCGCGACATTATCGTCGGAGTGAACGCCTATCCCACCGAAAGCCAGGCCGCGCTCGACGTCCTGGTGGTGGATAACACGGCCGTGCGCAAGGCCCAGATCGCGCGCCTGGAGGAACTCCGGCGCACGCGCGACGCCGTCGCCGCCGCCGAATCGCTGGCCGCGCTCACCCGCTGCGCCGAAACGCACGAAGGCAATCTGCTGGACCTGGCCGTCATCGCCGCCCGCCATCGCGCTACCCTGGGAGAGATCTCCACGGCGCTGGAACGGGTTTGGGGCCGCTACCAGGCGGTAACGCGCACCATTTCCGGCGTATACTCAGCGGAAAGCAGGATGGACGAGAACTTCGTGAAAGCCCGCCGCATGGCGGATGAATTTGCCGCCGCCGAAGGCCGCCGGCCGCGGCTGCTGGTGGCCAAAATGGGACAGGACGGCCACGACCGCGGCTCCAAGGTGATTGCCACGGCGTTCGCCGACCTGGGCTTCGACGTGGACATCGGGCCGCTGTTCCAGACCCCGCGCGAGGTGGCCCGCCACGCCGTCGAGAGCGATGTGCACGTGCTGGGTGTTTCCTCGCTGGCCGCCGGCCACAATACACTGGTGCCGCAGGTCATCGCCGAGCTCAAAAAACTCGGCCGCGGCGACATCCTGGTGATCGTGGGCGGCGTGATCCCGCCGCAGGATTACGATTTTCTGTACCAGAGCGGCGTGACCGGTATCTACGGCCCCGGCACGGTGATTCCGCTGGCCGCTCAGGAGATCCTCAAGGCCCTCACCTCCGCTCCGGTGGAGCGTGCCTGAGTCAAGATGACCCGCCGGCCGCGCCTCTCCCGCGACGCCTACGTCGAAGGTGTTCTGCGCGGCGACCGCATCGTCCTGAGCCAGGCGATCACCCTGATCGAAAGCCTCCGCCCCGAAGATACCGAGCTGGCGCAGGACGTCCTCGAGCAATGTCTGCCGTCCGCCGGCGATTCCATCCGCGTCGGTGTTACCGGCGTGCCCGGCGCCGGCAAAAGCTCACTCATCGAGGTATTGGGCACCTATCTCACGCGCGATCGTGGAGAGAAGGTCGCCGTCCTGGCCGTCGACCCATCGAGCCAGGTCTCCCGCGGCAGTATCCTGGGCGACAAAACCCGCATGGAAAACCTGGCGGTCGATGAGGCGGCTTTCATCCGGCCCTCACCCTCCGGCGGATCGCTGGGCGGCGTGGCGCGCCGCACGCGCGAGACCATGCTGCTGTGCGAAGCCGCGGGCTACCGCAACGTGCTGATCGAAACCGTGGGCGTGGGCCAGTCGGAAACCGCCGTCCGCTCCATGGTCGATTTTTTTCTGCTCCTGATGCTGGCCGGCGCGGGCGACGAGCTGCAAGGCATCAAGCGCGGCATCATCGAAATGACGGACCTGATCGCCTTCAACAAGGCCGACGGTGCGAACCGCGCCGCCGCCGAGGCGGCCCGCCGCGAGTACCAGAGCGCCCTGCACCTGTTTGCCGCCACCGGCACCGGCTGGACGCCGCGCGTGGTCACCTGCTCGGCCCGTGCCCGCGAGGGCATCGCCGGGATCTGGGATGCCGTGCTGGAGCACCACGCCTGGCTCGCCAGCACCGGTGAGCTGACCAGCTTCCGGCAGGCGCAGGCCCGCAGCTGGCTTTACGAATTGATCGAGCAGGCTCTGCACGACCAATTCATGCAACATCCCGGCGTGCGCGGCCGGCTGGCGCGCTATGAACGGGATGTCCTGCAAGGCCGCCTCAGCCCCTTCCGCGCCGCCCGACGCCTGATCGAGATTTATACGGAGAACCTTTCATGATCTTTTCTTTCCCCCTGCTTTCGGCCGAGGAGGCTGCCGCGCTGGTCGGGCACGGCCAGACCGTAGGCTTCAGCGGCTTCACCCCGGCCGGTGCGCCGAAAGCCGTTCCGCTGGCGATCGCCGAGCGGGCCGCCGCCGAGCATCAGGCCGGCCGCGAATTCCAGATCGGCGTGCTGACCGGCGCTTCCACCGGTACGTCGCTCGATGGCGCGCTTGCCAAGGCCGACGCCATCAGCTTCCGCACGCCTTACCAGTCCGATCCGGCTCTGCGCGCGCGCATCAACGCCGGCCAGACGCGCTTCTTCGACATGCACCTGTCGCTGATGCCGCAGGCCACCCGCTACGGCTTCCTGGGCCCGGTACACTGGGCCGTGGTGGAGGCCAGCGACGTCACCGCGGGCGGCGGTATTGTGCTCACCTCGTCGGTCGGCTGTGCGCCGACCTTCTGCAGCAAGGCGGAGAAGATCCTCATCGAACTGAACCATCGCCATCCGCCCACCCTGCTCGGCATGCACGACATCTACGAGCCGGCCAATCCGCCGCATCGCCGCGAGATTCCGATTTACGCGGCGGCGGATCGCATCGGTTCCCCGGTCATCAAGGTGGATCCCGCGCGCATCGCCGGCGTGGTCGAGACCGCCGCGGATGATGAGTCCGGCGTCTTCGCCGACCCTACCCCGGTCACCGACAAGATCGGCCAGAACGTGGCCGAATTCCTGGCCGCCGAGATCGCCGCCGGCCGCGTTCCGGCTTCCTTCCTGCCGATTCAGTCCGGCGTGGGCGATATCGCCAACGCGGTGCTGGGCGCGCTCGGCAAGCATCCCGACATCCCCGCCTTCGAGATGTACACCGAGGTGGTGCAGGATTCCGTCATCCGCCTCATGAAGAGCGAGCGCGTGAAGTTCGCCAGCAGTTGTTCGCTGACCGTCAGCCACGCCACCCTGCGCTCGGTCTACGATAACCTGGAATGGTTCCGCTCCCGCATTCTGCTGCGGCCCCAGGAGATCAGCAACAGCCCGGAGGTGATCCGCCGCCTGGGCATCATCTCCATCAATACCGCCATCGAAGTGGACATCTTCGGCAACGTGAACAGCACCCACGTCATGGGACGCCAGATGATGAACGGCATCGGCGGCTCGGGAGACTTCACGCGCAACGCCTACCTCTCGATCTTCACCTGCCCCGCCACGGCCAAGAGCGGCAAGATCTCCACCATCGTGCCGCTGGTCAGCCACATGGACCACAGCGAGCACTCCGTGCAGATCGTGGCCACCGAGTATGGCATCGCCGACCTGCGCGGCCGCTCGCCCTACGAGCGCGCTACCCTGATCATCCAGAACTGCGCCCACCCGGACTTCCGCGACGAGCTGAACGGCTACCTGGAAATGGTCGAGGGCGGCCACACCCCGCACACCCTGACGGCGGCGTTCAAGCTCCATGAGCAGTATCTGAAAACCGGAGACATGCGCGGCGTCGACTGGCGCCAGTTCGTGGGGTAGTCCACCTCGCTGTTCGTACCTGAACTTACACACTCACGCCCTGCCCGGCCCGAAATACAGTCCCTGTATGAGTTCACATGGGCGCTGTCTCACATCGAAATATATGTGGAGAGACAAAACCAAAAGGAGCATCCTCAGATGGGAATCAAACAGATCTTATTGATGGGTTGCGGCGCCGCCGCCATGCTGCTTCTGCCGGCGATCTCGGGCGCCACTGTGGTGCGCAAATGCGTTATCGGCAAGCCTACGGCCGCTTCGTACACCTGGAATTTCCCGCAGGAGGCGGACCGTATCGTAGCCGGCATGCGGCATGACGCCGTCGCGGCGCGCGTGCACGCCGAAAAGCTGGTGAGCATGGTCTCCGTCGCTGACATGCCCGGCTGGCCGAGCGATTACAACCAGTTGTCAGCCTTGCAAACCGAAGTTAACGATATGAGCGCCAAGCTGTGCCGGCTGGAGACCATCCGGCGAGCCGTGGAACCGTGGCAGCAGAAAACCATCGACCGCATCGCCAGGACGGTGACCCTGATGGCGGACAACACCCAGGACGCCATAGCCTATGGCAGCGCCCACCGGCGAACGCTGTGGGAGCCCGCCTATCAAAAATACGCCGGCAATCTCTACCAGCAGGCTCGCAACCTCAATCGGTTTGTAGACAACGCCGCGGCGCGCGCGGAGCGTGAGACTGGGCACGCCGCCCGCAGCTAAAGAGTTTTCAAGGAGGTGTTTCATGAGACGAATCGCAATGACGGCATTCAGTTGCGCCTTTTTGCTGGCCGTCCCGGTATTCGCGGCCGGCACCACGGGTGCCAGCACCAAAACCGCCTGGCCCGCGGAGACTCTTTCGGGCAAGATCATGATGGTCAAGCCGGCTCAGGACTTGGCCGTCGTGAAGGGCCCGGACGGCGTTCCCTTCGACATGATCGTGACGCACCGCACCCGGATCGAGGCCGGCAATCAGAAGCTCACCCTGGCTGACTTGCAGGCGGACACCAGCCGGAACGTCTCGGTCCGCTTCGTCCCCCAACGGCGCGGCGATGTGGCACGCTCGATCCAGGTCACCCCTTAGCTTCCGGCTCTGACCCGGACGGTAGTCTCCCGCGGTGGCAAGCCGTGGAACTGGTGGGACTTTTTTAAAAAAATTTAACCCCGGTAACGGTCCCGAAAGTGGTATCCTATTCAAGATAAAAGGCTGTCGGGGGACGGGCGCTCCTGGCGGCCGGCGGCGGTTGGGCCGAAGTCGGAGCTCTCAGGCCGTAGGATACTGCAGACGACAAAAACAAATGGGACTTGAAAACGCTAGCGTTCCAGTTGAGCGGCGCGCCAAAAAGCGATTTGTAATGGAGCGTGAGATCCGGTTCCGGGTGTTGGAACAGGACAAAATCATTGCCGTGGGAAGCGGCAGAACCATCAACTTAAGCAGCAACGGTGTGGCATTCGTAACGGAGAGCGACTTGCCTGTCGGAGCCTTCATCGAATTATCGATTGCCTGGCCGGCCTTGCTCGAAAATCGTTGCCCGCTGCAATTAATCGGATTCGGCCGCGTGCTGCGCAGCGCGCAAGGCACGGTCGCATCCACCATCGAGCAGTACGAATTCCGCACGCTCGCACGCGTGGTTCCGGAGAGCGCCTGGTCGGCTCGCGGCGATCAGCGGCTGCGCCGCTGGGCCGAGGCAGTCGCGCGCAGTTAGCCGGTCACATCCCGCCAATCCGCCGTTACGAGGGGCCACTGGCTGCGTATTTTCTCTACGCGTCTGCCCTGTCGCTGTTGCTCTCGGTTCCCTCATCCGTGCGTGCCGCAACTCCCGCCTTGAACCTCGCCGTCCTGGTAGCGTACGCTCTGCTCGTCATGGTGGATGCACAGCGACAGCGGTTGCTGCTAGGCGTGATTCGTGACTGGTTCCCGCTGGCGCTGATGCTGCTGGCCTATCGCGAAATGGGCTGGTTCGCACCGGCGCATCATGTTCCACATCTGGAAAACTCCTGGGTCAGGTGGGATCGCCTGCTCCTGGAACGCGCCAAACTCCATGCGGCTATCGAGGTCCTGGGGCCGGTACTGCCGTCGGTCCTGGAGATCGCCTACGCCCTGGTGTACACCTTGGGCCCGTTCGGCGTGGCCATGCTGTACGTCTACAAAAGGCGGGAACGCGTTGAGCGGTTCTTGTTGCCCTTGATCGTAGCCGTCCTGCTCTGTTACGTGCAATTTCCGCTTTGGCCGTCGGAACCGCCGCGAACCGTTTTCCCGGGACAGGATTTTCCCTCGTACCTGACCGTCTTTCGCCGCTTCAACTGGTGGATGTTAGGCGGATACGGCATTCACACCAGCGTGTTCCCGAGTGCGCACGTGGCCGGCGCCTGCTCGGCCGCCGCCGGCATGTACCGGGCACTTCCGGAGAAGCTTTGGACCGGACGGGCGCTGACGGCGATGGCCATCTTGATCGCCACGGCGACCGTCTACGGAAGGTATCACTATCTGGCCGATGCCCTTGCAGGTCTGGCCATGGGCCTGATCGCGGCACTGCTCACGCGGCGCTTCAATCGGGCTTAGTGGCGGTGGCCGTCTCTTTGCCGGAGGTGGAGGCGGGTTTGGAAGTGTCGCTCTTTTTGGAGTCCGAGGAATCGCTCTTCGGCTTCTCCTTGGCGGCCGCCGACCCGTTCCGTCCGTAGTCGGTCACATACCATCCCGACCCTTTGAATTGCAGGGTGGGCGCCGACAACAGTCTCTCGACGGTTCCTCCGCACCCCGGATGTTCGCTTAGCGGTTCGTCCGAGAATTTCTGCCTGACTTCGAACACTTCCCCGCAGGCGGCGCATTTGTATTCGTATAACGGCATAGCTCTTCGAATACCCAGTACTGGCTTTATTTTAACAGAATCCCAGCCGGCGCTAACGCTCGTGGGGCTTCGGGCGTCATATAGGTATGCGGATGCGAATGAGCTTGGCTGCCCTGACGATTCTGGTTTCCCTGTTCGGCGTGTCCGCCAGCCGCAACCTCTGCGCCACGGCGGCAGGGCGGTCGGCGCATGCGTTCGGTCAGTATTTTCAGGCTTTGCGGCAGGAACCCCTGAATCCCGTGGAGCGGGTTTTCTTCAGTCTGGTGCTGACGCGGGCCAAAGCCCAGCACGAATGCCAGCCCAAACACAGTTAGAGTTTAAAGTCGCCTGCCTCTGAGCAGACGACAACCGGTCGTCTGCCCGGCAAGGCACAGGGCGGCGGGCCGGATGCCGGCCGGCTACTTCTTCTTGTGCACGGGGTGGTGGACCGGCACGACCTTTTCTTCCTTCAGTCCCGTGAGCTTGCTCTTGTCCACCGTGAAAGTCACCATGAGGCTGGGTTCCTTGGTGAAGGAATCGCCCACGCCATCGAATTCGATCTCATCCCCGAGCTCCGGCTTGCCCGTCAGGGGAGACGCCGTGGTCCCGTCCGCGCCCACCAGTTTGAGTGTGACGTCCGGCGCCTGGTCCTTGCCTTCCATGCTGAGCAACAGTTCCTTCGATTTGACCGCCGGGTTGGCCTTGACCAGCCACCCCTTCAACTTGGGTACCGCCGCGCCTTTCATCGAGCTATCGAAATAGCTCTGGCCGTCTTGCCCGAGCAGTTGTCCTTTGATCTGGAGCCAAAGGGCCAGTTCCGGATTGGTCTTTTTCAGCTCTTCTTCTTTTTCATTGGCGATCTCGGCGGCGGTCTTGATCTTGAAGTCCGCTGGCGGCGTGGCATTGGCTTTGGCCAGCGCCTTCACATCCGCCAGGCCGCTGGTGTCGCCGTGCAGCGTGGTGTAGGCCTTGGTCAGGTAGTCATCGACCTTCTTCCGCCCGTCAGGATTCAGCGCCCCCGGTCCGTCGTAAGCCGCCGCCCGCGCGAAGTAGTACAGTGCTTCCGATTGCATTTCGGGCTTCTTCTCGGCAATCGAACGGGCCAGTAACACCTGCCCCAGCCAGTAGGCCACCTCGCCGGTTTTGGGGTCGATCTGCAGACTTTTCTTGAAATTCGTTTCGGCGTCGGCATTGTTCTTCTGCACCATGGCCACCCAGCCCAGGGTTTTATAGGCAATGGCGTCGAAGGTGCCCTTGGCGGTCTTCCAGGCATCGTCGGAAGTGCCGGCCGGTTTTTGCGCGTTCAGCAGACCGTTGGCAGCTTTGGTCGCCGTGGCCAAGGCGTCCGCGCTGATGCCCCCCGATGACGGCGCCAGGAAGGTGATCCAGTAGAGCGCCGTGACATCGTTGGGATCGATGGTCAGGAGCTCCTTGGCGGTGTCCACCATTTTGGCCGCCTGGCCCAGTTTCTGGTAGGTGTCCAGGAGCAGCTTCAGCCGCTCCTCCTTGAAATCCGACTCCGGATACTTCTCCTTCCAGGTATTCAGAATTTGCAGCTTCTTGTTCGCATCGGTCTCCTTGCTAGCCGAGTCGTAAAGCGTGTACTCCTGCTGATCCTTGTACTGCTTCTTTTTCGCCGTCGGCGCCGTCGAGGCGGTCTGCGCCAAACCGGCAACCACGCTCAGCAGCGCGATCGCTGAAATCCCCGTGAGCCTTCGTAACCAATGATGCACTTGCTGCCTCCTGCGAATGTTCCGTCAATAAATTTGATCTGTGGGCCTACTGAGCCGCATTCGTTCCGCCCGGTGGCGCATTACCGCCATCCCGTTCCGGATCAGTGGGTACTTGCGGAGTATAACTGAACGGCGCGGGCGGCGCAACATATTGGACACCGCCTTAAGCCACTGAGTTCCGAACCCAAAATCATATCAGATTGGGAGGCTGTGTTAGAATGCGCCATTCCATGCGCCTCGTGGATCTGGCGGTGATTCTCGCTTATCTGATCGCCATAACCGGGTTCGGTGCGCGCTTTCGCAAAGGCCAGTCCAGCCTGCGGGACTATTTCCTGGGAGGACGCACCGCGCCGTGGTGGGCGATCGCGCTTTCCATCGTCTCCGCTGAAACCAGCACGCTCACCATCGTGGGTACACCCGGGCTCGCGTTCGCCGGCGATCTGGGTTTCCTGCAACTCGTCTTCGGATACCTGCTGGCCCGCATCGTGATCTCGGTGATTTTCCTGCCGCAGTACTTCCGTGGCGAGATGTACACGGCCTACGAACTGATGCGGCGCCGCTTCGGCGAGCGTATGCGGCGCATCACCGCGTCCATCTTTCTGGTGACGCGGGCGCTGGCGGAAGGCGTGCGGGTGTTTGCCGTATCCCTGGTGATCTCCATCGTGCTCGGCACCGGCGAGATGGCCTCCATCATTCTGATTGTCGGCCTGACGTTGTTTTATACGTTCGAAGGCGGGATGACCGCGGTCATTTGGACCGACGTGGTGCAGATGGGCCTGTACGTGGCGGGCGCGGTGGTCAGCCTGGCGGTGATCCTGGCGCAAGTCCCTGGCGGTTTGGCGCACGTCTGGGCGATTGCCTCCGCGGCCGGAAAACTGCACGTCTTCAATTTCGGATTTTCGCCGTCTTTGCACTTCTTCTCCGGTACGTACACATTTTGGGCGGGCCTGCTGGGTGGCTGCTTCCTGACCATGGCGAGCCACGGCACCGACCAGTTAATGGTCCAGCGCCTGTTGAGCGCGCGCGACCTGCGCCAGAGCCGTCTGGCCCTGCTGGCGAGTTGGGTGGTGATCTTTTTCCAGTTCAGCTTGTTCCTGGCGATCGGCGTGGCCCTGTTCGTTTATTACCAGGACGCCAGCCTGGTCCCGCCGCACGTGCTGGATCGCATCTATCCGGAATTCGTCTGGCGGCACCTACCGACCGGCATTGCCGGGTTGGTGATGGCCGCCATCCTGGCGGCGGCCATGGCGAATCTTAGCGCGGCGCTGAATTCGCTGGCATCCACCACCGTAGTGGACTTCGCGCGTAAAGCCCGGCCGCGCAGCGAAGCCGGAGCGCTACGATTCGCCCGCGGCATGACTGTCCTTTGGGGTGCGATACTGGTGGCCATCGGCATGCTCGCGCGCCATTGGGGATCGGTACTCGAATCCGGCCTCTCGATCGCGTCGGTGACCCTTGGATTGCTGCTGGGCGTATTCCTCCTCGGCGTGCTGACACGGCGGGTACACGAGTGGGCGGCCCTAGCCGGCCTGCTGGCTGGCCTGGCTGCCATCCTGTACGTTCGATCCTACACGCCCATCGCCTGGACCTGGTGGGTGCTGATTGGCTCGACGGTCACCTTTCTGGCGGGTTACGCCGCTTCGTTCCTTCCCTTACGGGCGGAGAGTGCATGAGTACTGAGTCGAAAGTAATAGATCTTCGCCGCGATCTAGGCCCCTGGGGCGCCATGTCGATCGTGATTGGTACGGTGATCGGCAGCGGTATCTTTCTGGTCCCCAGCGAAATGGTGAGGCGGGTGGGCTCGCCCGGCATGGTCTTCACGGTCTGGGTCTTCGGCGGACTGCTGTCTCTCTCCGGTGCACTGACCTATGCCGAATTGTCGGCAGCCATGCCGGAGGCCGGTGGCGAGTACGTCTACCTGCGCGAGGCGTATGGCCCCCTGTGGGGATTCCTTTACGGATGGACCCAGATGTGGGTCGCCAAAAGCGGCTCCATCGCCACTCTGGCCGCCGGTTTCCTGCGCTATTTGACGACCTTCGTTCCCCAGTTCGACCGGGTTTTCTACACCGTACCGCTGCCGCTGGGAGCCCACGGCGCACCGCTCGAGTTGCGGTACGGCCAGTTGTTCGCGATGGGTCTCATCTTGTTCCTGGCCGGTCTGAATTACTTCGGCGTAAAACTGGGCGGCGAGGTCCAAGTAGTAGTAACAATTGTCAAGATATTGTTAATTGTTTTCATCATCGTCGCCGGCATGAGTTTTCGCGCAGCGCCCGCCGAGTCACGAGTCACACCGCCGCACGCACTGACCGTGGCCGGATTCTTCGCGGCCTTGGTGGCGGCCCTGTGGGCGTATGACGGCTGGAACAACGTCAGCATGGTGGCTTCGGAAATTCGGCGGCCGCAGCGCAGTCTGCCGCTCGCTCTTATCGGAGGGACGATGGCGGTAATCGCCATCTACCTGGCCGCGAATGTCGCCTATTTCCATGTGTTATCCGCGCCGCAGGTAGGCGGAAGCCAGCGCGTGGCGGCGGACATGATGCGTCGCGTGGTCGGTGGATGGGGCGCCAAGGCCGTTTCCATCGCAGCCATGATCAGCATCTTTGCGGCGCTCAACGGCTCCATTTTGTCCGGCTCGCGGGTGCCTTTTGCGATGGCTCGGGACCGCCGTTTTTTCGCGGCGATGGGCCGCGTAAACGCCGCATATCACACCCCGGGTGTCTCCATCCTGGGTCTCAGCGCGTGGTCCGCCCTGCTGGTTCTCTCCGGCCGTTACGAGCAACTGTTCACCTATGTCATCTTTGCGAGTTGGATACTCTACGGCATGACTGCCGCCTCAGTGATCGTCTTACGGCATAAGAAACCCGATTTACCCCGGCCCTATAGAACGATAGCCTATCCCGTACTTCCGGTACTCTTCGTGCTGAGCGCGCTTTGCCTGGTACTCTCCACGCTCGTGGATGCTCCGCGCGAGTCTCTGCTCGGTCTTGGACTGATTGCTTTGGGACTACCGTTCTATTTCTACTGGCGACAGCGCCACGCACAAGGGCCACCAAAGTCCTAACCAAGGTCCTAACCGTCCTAAAACCGACTTTGCGGTGCTATTAGTCTTGATATATAACCATAACTACTTGCTATTCCGCGTCCGTTTCGCTAAAAATATGTGATTATAGACATGCGGGCCAGATTAGGATCGGCCTGCCGGCGAATTAGAATTCGCCACACAGGGAAAGAAGACGCTGAATGGACGTCGCCAAGATTCTCGCTGAATTACGCCAGGAGCGCGAACAGATTGAAGAGGCCATCCTGAGCCTTGAGCGGTTGGCCCGAGGCCGGGGACGGAGACGCGGAAGACCTCCTTCTTGGATGGCCGAAATCACGGGCCGGCGCAGGGGCCGCCCACCCGGCAGCAAGAACAAGACCACTCCGAAGTCCGTCGGCAGCACCAGCATTTCGTGAGCACGGCGGGCCTTGGCCCATCTCTCCTTAAAGGGTCTGCGGCGCTTCGCCGAGTTTGACGCGCACGTGCTGGGTCCTGCCCCCACGGGAAACGGTCAAATCCAGAATGTCTCCCACGCGCTTGCGATTCAACACACGTTGCAGCGAGTCGGTGCTTTCCACGGGTTGTCCGTCCAGGGCAATGATGAAGTCCCCGCCGACGTTGATCTGGTACATGCCGACAATTGCCCGCCGCGTGGGGCCGCGCACTCCGGATCGATCGGCCGGCGAACCTTGTTCGACGCCCTGCACCAGCAAGCCGCCCTCATTCGGCAACCCCAGGTCGTCGGCCAGGTCCCCCGACAGGTAAATGGTCGTGATGCCGAGGTACGGCCGCGTCACCCTGCCCTTGGCCTGAAACTCGTCGAGCATGGCCTTGGCGCGGTTGATAGGCATGGCGAATCCGATCCCTATGTTCCCCTGCTGCCCGTAAATGGCCGTGTTGATGCCGATCACGGACCCGTGCGAATCGAGCAGAGGTCCGCCGCTGTTCCCCGGGTTGATCGCCGCGTCCGTCTGAATCATGTCCTCCAGGCGCCGGCCTTCCTGCGGCTGCAACGTGCGTCCCAAGGAACTGACGACGCCGGTGGTGAGTGTACCTCCGAGCCCGAATGGATTGCCGATTGCCAGCACCTTTTGTCCCACCTGCAGGGCGTCTGAATCGCCCAGTTTCAGAAAGGGTAGCGGATGTTCCGCCTGGATCTTCACCAGTGCCAGATCGTTGCGGGGATCGGTGCCGAGCACCCGGGCTTTGTATTGTCTCTTGTCTCCCGCCAGGGTCACGGTGAGTTGGGAGGAACCCGAAACGACGTGATTGTTGGTGAGGATCAGACCATCCGGCTTCACGATGAAGCCGGACCCCGTGCCCTCCTGAGGATAAACCTGAAAGAAGAAGTCCTCGCGGTAGACGATGCTGGTGATGTTCGCCGTCGCCGGCCGGGCCAGCTTATAAATTTCAATATTGTTGACCTCGTCCGAGGTAAAGCCGGCGGTGTGCGCCGTGTCCGGCGCCGTCCACAACCGTTCGGCCCGCTCGAAAGGCTTCAGCATCGCCCCCGGCCGCCAGTGCGCTACCGAGGTCATATACCAGAACGCCCCCACCAGGATGGCCGCCCAGATGAATGGTCTGATTCTCATGTTTCTATTATCCGCAAGGATTCATAGACGGCGCGAGTCTGCCGCAGTGTCTCTTCCTTGGTGCCGGAAGTATCGACGACGAAATCGGCGAACCTGCGCTTTTCCGCGAGCGGCATCTGGCGGCTGATGCGCGCCAGAACCTCGGGTCTCCCGGCGCCGTCGCGCTTCATGGCCCGGGCCACCTGCTGCTCCTCATCGCAGACCACCAGGATCAGTTTGTCGAACCGCCGGTAGCTGCCGGTTTCAATCAAGATGGCGGCTTCTACTACCGCGATACCTTTCGGATCGGCGGCGGATACCTGCGCGAACCATTCCTCCTCGCGCCGCACCACCAGCGGATGGACGAAGCTGTTCAACCGCGCCAGGCGTTCCTCGTCGCCAAAGACCCGGGCTGCCAGGGCGCGCCGGTCGATCTGCCCGTCCGGAGCCAGGATCCCGGCGCCGAACTCCCGGACCACCGGCTGGTAAGCCGCGCCACCGGGCGCCAGCGCCTCGTGGCCCAGTTGATCGGCCTGCAGGAGGTGGCAACCCATGCCGGCCAGCGCCTCACCGACGAAGCTTTTGCCACAGGCCAACCCTCCCGTCAAACCCACCCTCAACATGCACGCGCTCCGTCCACCATGCAGATCTCATCATAGTCGTTTTAGTGGCCCACGACTTGCTGTTCCAGGGTTCCGCGATGACCGCAATTGTCAAAAAGGGCTATGCCACTGCGAAGAAGCATAACAACGATCGGCGTCAGAACACGCGCTTCAGTCTGAGCCTGCCGGTACGCTATTGTTTTTCCGGCGATACGGGCTGGGGACAGATCCTCAATATCAGCAGCGCCGGCGCGTTGTTGACTATCGGCCAGGCCTGCCCGGCGCGCGGAGAACTGGTGGAATTGCATATCGGCTGGCCCGTGCTGCTGGAAGACCGGGTGCACTTGAACCTGGTTGCCAAGGGAGCGATCGTGCGCGTATACCCGGGCCAAGCCGCCGTGAGGTTCGGCCGATGCGATCTGCGGACCTCCAGTTCGGTTTTTCTGCAGCAGGCCGTGAGACCTCTGTCGTTTCCATATCTCATCACTGAGACGATCTGAGAATGCGCCGCTCGCATCAGTGGACGGCAATCGTCCCGCCGTCCGGACTCCGGTAGGTCCCCACCGTCAGGAGAACCGGCAGGTCGCCGGCGGAAATGAAGCTACCCGGCAGTTGCGCGTTGATCTGCAGGAGACCGATGAAACCGGGGGCCTCGCCGGCGAACAAGACATTGGCGGGGATGCCGTCGACGGTCACCGTCACGCCGAGTATGGGCGCCGGATAGGGCGCTTGCGCAGCCCGGCCCGTAACGCTCGCCGGCGAAGTCTGCCCTTCGCCGGTCGCGTACAGGACCACCACCGAACCGCGCGGCGCGGGGCTCTGGTCCGAATTGATGGATCCATCCTGATTGACCGCAACTACATTCCCCGCCCCGTTGTTGGACGTGAACAGCGCCGGGTTGGCCTCCGCCAGGGCGACCTGTTGGGAGGCCAGCACAACACCTTGATAGAGCACCTGCAACAGCGCGGACGATTGTCCCACCATCTCGTAAGGCACCTGCGCATTGATCTGCTGCGATTGCACGTAGAACAGCGGTGCGGGAATGCCACTGAGCGTAACCTGGACGCCGCCGAGGGTGGTCGAGAGCTGGCCGGCCGCATCGAGCACGCCGTTAACGGCCATGTCTGGCCCGATCCCCTGGCCAAAAATCGAAAACAACTCACCCGGCGCCAGCGGTCCCGGCTGGAGGCTGGCGGAGCTGGCGATCGATACGGTGACGAGCTGCGGCGGCGGCGTGACCACCGCCTGCACCGGCGAGAGTTCGCGGACGCGGTTGTTGCCCGTATCCGTGACCCACAGGTTGCCCTGGGAATCCACCGCTACCCCGGCCGGATTGTACAAGGCGACATCCAGCGCCGCACCGGTATCGCCGTTGTAGCCGGCGTCGCCCGTACCGGCGATGGTCGCGATATTGCCGTCCTTGGTCACCAGGCGCACGCGATTGTTTCCGGTGTCTGCGATGTACAGATTGCCGGCCGCATCCACGGCTACGGCGAACGGAGAGCTCAACTGCGCGGCTGCCGCCGGTCCCCCATCGCCACTGAAGCCGCCGGCGCCGGTCCCGGCAATGGTAGAAACGCTGCCGTCGCTGCCGAGCATCTGCACCCGATGATTCTGCGTATCGGCGATATACAGGTTTCCGGCGGCATCCACCGCCAGTCCCGTGGGTCCATCTAATCCGGCCACGCCCGCCGTGCCGGTGCCGGCGACGGTATGCATATTGCCCGCCGGATCCACCTGGAGGACACGATTGTGATTGGTGTCGGCCACGTAGACGTTCCCCGCCAAATCGGCGGCCAGGCCTTGCGGCTGGTTGAGCGGCACCTCAGTCGCCGGATCGCCTTCGCCCCCGAAGCCGGCCTGATTGCCTTCCCCGGCAAAGGTGGTGATGATGCCGGAGGTGTCGACGCGCCGCACGCGATCGTTGCTCATGTCCGCGATGTAAAGATTGCCGGAGTTATCGAAAGCCAGGGCGGACGGAGCGAACAGGCCGGCTGTGGTCGCGGCCAGTCCGTCACCCGCAAAGGACGGCATCCCATTACCGGCCACGGTGACGATATCGGCGCCGAGAATTTCGCGGACACGCGCGTTGTTCCGATCGGCGATATACACCGATCCGTTGTTCACCGCGATCCCGGCCGGCGTGTTCAGAACCGCCGCGGAGGCCGGACCGCCATCGCCGCCGAATCCGAAAGTACCGTCGCCGGCCACAGTGCCGACGATGCCGCCGGCGGCCGCGATGCGGCGCACGCGCCTGGTTTCGGAGACGTAAACGTCGCCCGCCGGATCGAGCGTGACCGCCACGGGCGTCGCCAAGACCGTGGTGAGCGCGGACTGCCCGTCCCCGGTGTAAGCGTCGCCTGCCGGCGTACCGGCGATGCGCGCCAGGCCGGCGCTGGGAGTCCATTGCCAGACGAATGCACTGCCGCTATCCGGAATGAAGAGGTCGCCGGCCGGATCGGCTGCGATGCCGGAGAGTTGTACATAAGGCTGGCCGAAGCTCTGCTGACTGCAGACCGAGCTGATGGTCCCCGACCCGGCGGCCACTTTGCGGATGCGTACGTTGAGCGAATCGACGATGTAGAGATTGCGGGCGCTGTCCAAAGCCAGACCCGCCGGGTAAGCCAACTGCGCCGCGGAGGCCGGACCACCGTCGCCACTGAAGCCCGCGATGCCGATCCCGGCCACCGTGCCGATGATTCCCGCCGGCGACACCATGCGCACGCGATGGCCGTAGAACTCGGAGATGTACAAGTTGCCGGCCGCGTCGAGTGCCACATTGCGGGGGCCCAGCAGCAGCGCGGACGTGGCGAGGCCGCCGTCGCCATTGCTGCCATTCGTCCCGCTGCCGGCCACGGTGGCGATGTTACCGTCGCCGCCGATACGGCGCACGCGCTGGTTGCCGAAGTCGGCGATGTACAGGTTGCCGGCCGGGTCCAGCGCCACGTCGTAGGGCTGATTCAGTTGCGCCGCGGCTGCGGGGCCGTTGTCGCCGCCGAAGCCCGGGTGCCCGTTGCCGGCGATCGTACTGATGGTCCCGTCGGGCGCCACCATGCGTACGCGGTGGTTGGCGGCGTCCGCGATATACAGGTTGCCGGCGGAGTCCACGGCCAACCCTTCGGGCTGCGCCAGTTGGGCCGTCAGGGCTTGACCGCCGTCGCCGACCGTGTCGCTGCCCGCCACGGTAGTCACTTGATATACCGGCGGTGTGGACGCCGCGGCGGGTCCGCCACCAAGTAGAGCTAAGGGGAGGACCAGAATGATGCCCCGGCGCCACATGCACATGTTCCTTTAAGGTGTGGACACAGGGTGCGATTTTTCTCAGGACCGGCAGTACCCTGACGTTGGTAAGCCTTCCGGCGGCGCACGGGCTGGAGTATACTGGACTTGCCTTCCACGTCCGAGGCATGGTATGCGCCACGTAATTTGCGCATTAGGAACGCTGTTGTGCGGCATGTTGCCGGCCCTGCCGGGCGCCGACCTGACCGTTGTCCTCAATATCGAATCCGACCATTCTCCCCGCTCGGTCGCCCTGATGGAAGGCGAAGCAGGCAGACTTCTGCAAGAGTCCGGCATCGTCGCGGACTGGCGGACTTTTGACCAGATTTCACCCGGGCAGGCCTTCACCAACATCGCTGTCGTTACGTTAAAAGGCCGGTGCGAGATGACACCGCTGATTCCCGGGGCCATCGCGCCCGCGGGCCGCCTGGGTGTGACGTACCGGGTGGACGGCCGCGTGATTCCGTTCAGCGAAGTGGAGTGCGACGAAGTCCGCTCCACGCTAGCCACCGCGCGCCTGCCGGTTGACCCGGCGGCTCGCGAAGCCCTGTATGGACGGGCGTTGGGACGCGTACTGGCGCATGAACTCTTTCACGTGATCCACCGCAACGGCCGGCACACCAGGGACGGCGTCGGCCAGAAGTACTTCTCGGCCACGACGCTGCTGGACGATCATATCGACTAGCCCCGTCGGCTCAGACGGCGGTAGCGATCCGGTCAACCGCGCGCGGGGGCTCCATGGCCTCCTCGACGTACTTCACCAGGCGCGCAAATTCGCTGCTTTGTTTGAAGTGTCTCCCGGCGGAATCCGGCATCTGCAGGTCCAGTGCGATGTGCGACCCGCCGAGATCCGTGTCATGCTCCCGCGCCAGGGCGACCACCCGCGTACCCAGGTAGACCGCTTCCGCAATGTTGTGCGTGACGAACAGGATCGTCATCCCGGTCGAACGCCACAATTCCAACAGAAGGTCCTGCATGCCCGCCCGGGTGTGAGGATCCAGCGCACTGAAGGCTTCGTCCATCAGCAGAATTCGCGGCCGGGCGATCAGCGCCTGCGCAATGGCGACGCGTTGCTGCATCCCACCCGAAAGCTCGTCCGGATATTTCGACGCGTCGGACCGCCGCAGGCCCATGCGAGCGAGCTGATCGAGAGCCTCCTGCCGAAACCGCCGCCGCGCCCGAAAGAAAGCTGGCGTCAGGCGCCCGAAGAGCGAAAACCGCTGCACCTCGAGGCCGAAGGTTACATTGTCCAGGACCGTCTTATCGGGAAACAGCGAATATTTCTGCGGGACGTAACCCCGCTGCCGATCGGGCTCGCGCACTTCCTTGCCATCCATGAACACCCGGCCGGCCGCCGGCCGTTCCTGGCCCAGGGCCAGCCGCAACAGAGTGGTCTTGCCCGAGCCCGTCTGTCCGATCACGGTGACGAACTCGCCTGGCTGGATGTCCAGATCAATGTGGTCGAGCACTTCCCGGAAGGTCTTTCCGGAGGGATAACGCACCGTGACGTCGTCGAAACACAGCATCTTCAGATCTCCCGGAACCAGGGGTGCAGCTTGCGATTCACCAGCCGCATCGTCAAATCCACCAGGAACAACAGCAGCGCCACCCACAGAACGTAGGGAATAATGGTGTCCATTCCCATGTGCCGCCGCAGCAGCGCAATGCGGTATGCCAGCCCGTCGTCGGAGGCGATCATCTCGCCGGCGAACAGAAACAGGGCCACCGCCTTCAGGTTGATGCGGATGCTGTTCAGAATCCGCGGAAATATCTGCTTGAGTATTACTAAGTAAGCAATATCGAAGTTACCCGCGCCTAAAGTGAAGCCTTTGACAATCTGCTCCTTCGGCACGCCCTTACTCAGGTTGAACGAGTCCAGGATGATGGTCGGAGTGACTCCGATCACGATCAGCATGATCTTGGATAACTCGTCGATGCCGAACGCAATGAATAGAATCGGAAGCACCGAAAGGGCAATGATCTTGTCGAAAAACAGAATGAAGCGCAAAAAGAACGCGCCGACGTAGGGAAAGACGCCGATGTGCAGACCGAGCACGGCGGCCGGAAGCAGCAGCGCGAAACTGATCAGAAACCGGCGCCCGCTGGCCATGGTGTCGTGCCACAACATGCTGCTGTGAACCCGCTGCCACAGCCCCGGGCCGGCGTCGTCATCCGCCTCGGGCTTGAAAGCCGCATTGTAGAAACCGTCGCCCAACTGGCGCAGAGTGGGCACCACTTTGTCATCCGGATTTTCGATGTGCCGCTGGTGCGCGGTGTACACGTAGAGCGAGATGCCTGAAGCAAACAGAAACCAGGACAGGAACCAGGTCATGCCCCTGGCGGGCACTGCGTTGATTTTTAGAAGCGTCATAACTTACCCTGTGCCGCCAGTTGGGTGTAAGCCGGATCGAACCGGAACCTGACCCTTTCTTTGTTGCCCTGCACCGCGCCATCGGGATAAAGGATGGCCACGTCATCCGCCGCGCGGGTCCCCTCGCCCAGCAGGCCATGCGCGAAACAGAACTGGCGCACCAGCTCCATCTTCTGCTTCAACTCGCTCGAAGCCAGGAACTGAACGGCGGACTGCGGGGTGTAGAACAGGTGCGTGGTGCTGATCTGCTCTTTGATGGAATCGACCGTATCCTCGGACGCGTCGGCGGTGCCGCGCAGCGCTTTCTCGTGCGCCGGACCCGTGCCGGCTAACTGGCCCATCACCTCGTACCACGCGCCCGTAACGGCCTTGGCGAAATTCTGCCCGCCGGGACGCCGCAACACATCGCTGCGCACCACCAGGAGATCCAGGATTTCGCCCGGGATCTGCGCAGACGTGAAGATGGTGCTGATCCCCTTGCCTTTGCGGATCTGCGAAACCAGCGGCTTCCAGGTGACCACGGCCTGTTCGTCCTGATTGTTGAGAAAGGCCGGCGCGATGTCGGAGTCGGAGGTGTTGACTAACTTGACGCGGCGGATCTGGTCTTTGGCGCCGTTCATGGTCATGCCGCGCTCGAAGAGATACTCGGATACGGTCTTCTGCACCAGCAGCACCCGCTTGCCGGCCAGCTTGTCGAAGGTGAGACCGTTGCGGACCAGCACCGCATCGTTGCCGTTGGAGTAGTCGCCCAGAATCACAGCCGTCGTATCGACGCCGGATGCCGCCGGCATGTCCAACGCCTCCATGTTCGTCATGGCGCAGGCGTCGATGCTCTTGGCCACGAATGCCTCCAGCGACGGCGCGTAGTCGAAGCGCTGTACCTTGATCGAGACCCCGTATTTGTCGGCCCATCGCTTGAGGATGCCCGACTTATCCATGTAATGGTACGGATTCCAGCCGACATAGATCGACCAGCCCACCGTGAACGCGGGTTTGTCGGCGGCTGGCGCCATGCCGGCCAGGATGGCCGCCAGGCCGGCCAGAGCAGTCAGATTCATTATGCGTGTCAGCAGGCGATGCAAAACGAGGGTCCCCCTTCCGGAATTGCGGCGGACGGGGCAAAGACGGCCGACAGGGGCCGGGATGGAATTCCTTACACTATACAACAATCAGACGAACCGCATCAGCATGGGTTGCGGCAGCGCGCATTCGGCGGCATCGGCGGACCAGCCCAGCGCATCCCGTACGACGTCGAAGAACGCGCTGCGCATGACGTCCTGGCCCTGCAGGCGGCTGGCTAAGATGTCCGCGGCCGGCAGTCCCCGGCTCAGCGTCAGGATGCCGCGGTTGGCCAGAATATCGTAGTTGCCCCAGCGGCTGCGATACAGGCCCTGCCGGTCCCACCGCACCGCGGTATACAGGCCCTCGACCAGGCCGAACATCGGAAACAGAGCGCCGTACAGGCGCGCCAGGCCGCAGCAGACGCGGGCGAAGTAAGTGATGTTCGGACCGTGCCAAGCGCTGCGCAGCGGCGCCGGGATCAGGCCGAAGAGGTTGGAGATGCCCAGCCGGGTGGGTCCCTTGAACTTCGCGAAGCTGATGAACGGAGCGCCGCGATTCTCCCAGAGCACGGCTGGAACGAACGCGGCGAGCTCGGGACACTCCAGATCGACCAAATCCAGGATTTCGCCGGCCGGCGCGCAACGTCCATCCCAGAACGCTTCGGTTACGTTGACGTACTGGGCGCCGTGGCGCCGCATCACTTCGGCCAGTCCGGTGCGGTCGAGATACTCGGCTTCCTGCTGCCGGATCCAGGCGCGGTGACACTGCGCCTCCGTCTCCCAGTCCCATGCGACGCCTCCCAGGTTCCGGCTGCTGGTGTGGCCTTCCAGGATCACGGCCTTGCCGGGCAACGCTTCGAGGAGCAGATCGAGAGCCGCGGGGTCGGTGTACGTACCGGGCGCGTAGCCGTGCCAGGTGACTTTGATGAAATACTTGCCGGACGGCGGCACGATCCGGGTGAGCAGCCCTCGCAAGGCATCCGCGCTGAAGACTTCGGCCACGGCGGCATCACCGGCGAAGAAAGCAGGCAGTTCCCGCGGCTGCTGCCGCCGCGGCGAAGGGATGCGCGCCGACTGGCGGCTGCGCTTGTCCCGCCAGAGTTGCACGATGCGTTGCGTGAACCACGCCGTGAGCGCGGGATGCGCGCCGGGCGCGTCGAGCAGGCGCCAGCCGGCCGCGCCGGGATGCGCACGCTGGAAGTTCTCCAGGATGACGCGGGCATACGCCAGATGCTCCCCCGGCCATTGCATTTGCGGCAGCAGCAGCCAGTCGAGCGGGTCGCGTAAGCAGCGTTCCAGCGCCTGGCCCAGAAAAGTCTGGACATTGCGCACGAAGGCGACGTCCGCTTGTTTCACGCCGAGTTGCTCCCACAACAGACGCATCAGGCGATAGGACTGGGCGCGGTTGGCGCCATCGCCGTGGCCGCTCGCCACCAGCAGCAATCCCAGGCGCTGCGGCGGGATCCCGGAGCCCGCCAGGGCACGAGCGATCACGTCCGCGAAGCACTCCACCACCAGCGGGTGCCCCGGATCGGGCGTGTCGGCATGAACTTCGATGTCCGGCCCGGAGCGGCGCCACTCCGCCAATACCCGGCCCAGTGTTTCCTTTTCCCAAACGCTGAAGTCGAAGCTCGCCGGTAGGACGAAGAGTTCGTCGGCATCCGGCGGGCCGCCCAAGTCTGAGAGCGGGCGCAGCACGATGCGCGGCGTGAATCCTAAAATCGCGGCGCATTGCGCGCTCACGTCATCGAGCCATCCGGCGCTATCCGGTTGGCAGTCGGCGGCTATGACAAAAGCGGGATTCATGGGTGACTGGGGGACGGCGGCCCGAGCCCCTCACTGTAACCGTCCGCCGATCCGGCCATACTTCGTCATGGTCGCCAGCACGTCCACCATGGCGCGCACGGCCAGCAACGCGGTGATGTCCGAGATATCGTAGGGCGGCGAAACCTCCACGGCTTCCATCGCCGCGATGCCTTCCCTGGCCACGCCGCGCAATATGGCAAGAGCTTCGCGCGGCAGGAACCCGCCCGGCTCCGGCCATCCCGTGCCGGGGACGAATCCCGCGTCCACCGAATCGATGTCGAAGGAAAGATACACCGCGCTGGCGCCTTTCCACGCGACTTCCAGCGCGATCTCCACCGTTTTATCGATGCCGATGCGCTCGATGTCCTGTATCGTCAGCACGGTCGATCCGCGCTTGCGGCCCTGCGTCACGCCCGGCCGCGGCACTTGCCAGCCGCCGATCCCCACCTGTACCAGGTTCGTGGGCGGACAGTTCGGAATGTTGGTGGCGTGGAACCAAGGACAGGTGTGCATGATCTCGTCCATGTCCTTTTCCTGCGTGTCGATGTGACGGTCCAGGTGAATGATCCCCACCTTGCCTTCCACGCACTGCGCCACGCCGCGCACGCAGGGATAGCCGATCGAATGATCGCCGCCCATGATCATGGGCAGGGTGCCCTGCGACAGGATGTGGGCCACGCCCTTGGAGATCTGGTCGTGACTCTTGGTGATGTTGGCCGGACAGAAAATGTCGCCAACGTCACACATCTTGAGTGACTCGCGCAGGTCCACACCTAACTCGAAGTTATAAGTCGTGTATAAGGAGGAAATACGCCGGATACCCTGCGGTCCGAATCGCGTACCCGCGCGATAAGTGGTGGCGATATCGAATGGCACACCCACGAATGCGGCATCGTATTCGCCCACTTTGCGCACGTCTTCCAGATAGGGAACCTTCAGAAAGGTGTTGATTCCCGACCAATGCGGCAGTTCGCCGCGCTGAAAACAACTGATCTCGGACTTGTCCTGGATGGAATCGACGCACTCGAGACCGAGTTCCTTTCCGCGCCGGACCTCCTCCCGCCATCGCGCCGAAGGAAGCTTGCTCTCTTCGTAGAGAGCGCGCATGCCCTCGAAGCTGGAGAAGTCGGGTAGCTCGCGGCGGTGTTCGCGAAAGCCGGGCGCGTGCCGCCGGTAAAACGGTTCGTTAGTTGACATGATGTTGGGGTAACTGCTGCTCCAGCCACCGGATTACCTCGGCCAGGCCGGTCGAGTGTTTCAGATCGGTAAAGAGAAAAGGCCGGCTGCCGCGCTGTTTCCGGGCGTCGCGGTCCATGACTTCGAGCGACGCGCCGACATACGGCGCCAGGTCGATCTTGTTGATCACCAGAAGGTCCGAGCGGATGATGCCGGGGCCGCCTTTGCGCGGTATCTTATCGCCTCCGGCCACGTCGATCACGTAGATCCAGACATCCACCAGTTCGGGGCTGAAGGCCGCCGCCAGGTTGTCGCCGCCGCTCTCGATAAAGACCAGATCGAGGCCGGGCAGCGCCTGCTCGAACGCGCGGATGGCTTCCAGATTCATGGACGCGTCGTCGCGGATCGCCGAGTGCGGACAGCCGCCGGTCTCGACGCCGCGCACACGCTCCGCCGGCAGCGTTCCCTGCCGGATCAGGAACTCCGCGTCTTCGCGGGTGTAGATATCGTTGGTGACCACCGCCACGCTGCAGCGCGGATGGAAGCTTTTGCTCAAGGCATCCACCAGCGCGGTCTTGCCGCTGCCGACAGGACCGGCGATGCCTACCCGAAATGCTCGTGTAGAGTTCATGGTCAAAACAGGAAATAGCGCTGGGCCATCGGCAAGACCTCCGCCGGCTCGCAGGCCAGCAATTCGCCGTCGGCGCGCACTTCGTAGGTCTCCGGGTCCACTTCCAGCCTGGGCATGCCCGCATTGTGGACCATATCCGCCTTACCGATGCTACGGCAGCGCTCCACCGCCACGAGGCGCTTGTCCAGCCGCAGCCGATCGAGCCCGCCCGATTGCAGGGCGGCCTGCGAAGTGAACGTCAGGCTGGTGGATCCCAGCGCGCCGCCGAAAGAACCGAACATGGGCCGGTAAAAAACGGGCTGCGGAGTCGGGATGGAGGCGTTGGCGTCGCCCATCAGACTCCAGGCGATGAATCCGCCTTTCACAACCATCTCCGGCTTCACCCCGAAAAACGCCGGCTTCCACAGCACCAGATCCGCCAACTTGCCCGGCTCGATCGATCCGATGTGCCGTGCCACGCCGTGGGTGATCGCCGGATTGATGGTGTACTTGGCCACATACCGTTTCACGCGCGCGTTGTCGTTGCGCGCGGAGTCGCCGGCCAGAGGCCCGCGCTGTACTTTCATCTTGTGCGCGGTCTGCCAGCAGCGCGTCACCACCTCGCCGATCCGTCCCATGGCCTGCGAATCGCTCGAAATCATGCTGAAGACGCCCAGATCGTGCAGAATGTCTTCCGCCGCGATGGTCTCCGGGCGGATACGGCTCTCCGCGAAAGCCACGTCTTCCGGCACCAGCGGATTCAGGTGATGGCACACCATCAGCATGTCCAGGTGTTCGGCGATGGTGTTCACCGTGAACGGCCGGGTGGGATTGGTGGACGACGGCAGGACGTTGGGCAGTTCCGCAATGCGGATGATGTCAGGCGCGTGGCCGCCGCCGGCGCCTTCGGTGTGGTAAGTATGGATCGCCCGCCCGGCAATGGCCGCGATGGTGTCTTCGACGTAGCCGGCTTCGTTGATGGTGTCCGTGTGGATGGCCACCTGCACGTCGTACCGGTCCGCCACGGCCAAACAGGTGTCGATGGCCGCCGGCGTGGTGCCCCAGTCTTCATGCAGCTTCAATCCGCAGGCGCCGGCTTCGATCTGCTCGGCCAACGGCTCCGGGCGCGACGCGTTGCCCTTGCCCAGGAAACCGAAATTCATGGGCCACGCTTCGGCCGCCTGCAGCATGCGGGCCAGGTTCCATTTGCCCGGCGTGCAGGTGGTGGCGTCCGTGCCCGTCGCCGGACCGGTGCCGCCGCCGATCATGGTGGTGATTCCTCCCGAGAGCGCCTCGTACACCTGCTGCGGCGAGATGAAGTGAATGTGGCTGTCAATGGCCCCGGCCGTCACGATCAGGTTCTCGCCGGCGATCACTTCGGTGGACGCGCCCACCACCAACTCCGGATCCACGCCCGCCATGGTGTCCGGATTGCCGGCCTTGCCTACCTTGACGATCTGGCCGCCACGCACGCCGATATCGCCTTTCACGATGCCCCAGTGATCGATTATGGTGGCGTTGGTGATCACCAGATCCAGCGCCGCTACCGCGCGGGAACTCTGCCCCATGCCGTCGCGGATGACCTTGCCGCCGCCGAAAGTGATTTCGTCGCCGTAGACCGTATAGTCGCGCTCCACCTCCACGATCAATTCGGAATCCGCCAGGCGCACGCGGTCGCCCGTGGTCGGACCGTAGAGATCGGCATAGGTGCGGCGCGGGACGTGTGTGCTCACGGCTTCTCCTCGAGCGGTCCGTTGACCAGGCCGCGATGGCCGAACACCGCGCGCGCGCCCGCGAACGCCACCAGCGGCACTTCCTTGGTCTCGCCGGGCTCGAAGCGGACCGAGGTGCCCGCCGGAATCGCCAGGTGCATACCGTAGGCCGCGTCGCGATCGAAAGCCAGCGCGCGGTTGGCTTCGTGGAAGTGAAAATGGCTGCCCACCTGAATGGGCCGGTCGCCGGTATTGGCCACCGTGACCTGGGCCGAGCGGCGTCCGGCATTGATTTCGATGTCACCGGCTTCGAGGAAGTATTCGCCCGGAATCATAGCTATCGAATGGGATCGTGAACCGTCACCAGCTTGGTGCCGTCGGGAAAGGTGGCTTCCACCTGGACTTCATGGATCATCTCCGGAATGCCCGGCATCACGTCGTCGCGCTTCAGAATCTCCGCGCCCAGCACCATGATTTCCGCGACGGATTTGCCGTCGCGCGCGGCCTCCAGGATCTCCGCCGAAAGAATCGCCACCGCTTCCGGATAGTTCAATTTCAGCCCGCGCGCCTGTCGCTTCCGGGCCAGTTCGGAGGCGGTATAGATCATCAGCTTGTCGATCTCCCGCGGCGTGAGCTGCATTCATCTCCTCTGGAGGTTCAATAGATCTTACGAGGCGGCGAGGCCGGTTCTCCGGTAAGCAGCAGCCTGGCTGCCTGCCAGAATTCACGCAGACCGCCGGTCACAGAAGGACCGCGCACGGCAATGCCGCGAACCACCACGCCATCCTGGACCAACGGGCTGACTCCCCATCTTACTCCATCTTCGGCTTCCATGCGGCGTTGAGCTATGGCAGCCAGGCAGTCTTCCAGGCGCCCCCACACGGCCGCCGCTTCGCCGCTGCGGCAGACGTGCAGGGTACCCAGATACCGGCACGGGCCCAGACGCGCCGCCGAGTCGAGCGGCCGCGACTGCGGAGTCAGCAGCGCGCGATCGATGGCGATGGGAACACCGGCGCTGCGGATCTCGGTGTCTGTGCGCAACCGTTCGTAGCGGAACACCTCTCCGGACGCTTCCCGGCCGGGGGCCAGCACTTCCCACCAGAACAGCGTCGCGCCCGTCGCCAGGTCCACGGTGGTGTGCTGCGCACAAGCGCTGCCGGCGTACGGGATCACCGGATCGGGAAGCAGTTCCAGCAGGCTGCCGGAGCCGAGTTCGAAATGCGCTTCACAGGTCGACGAGCCCGTACCAGCGCGCCGCCGGTAGATCCGCGTTGCGCCGGTGGTGGTGATCTGCGCGCGCACGCCGGGTGACAACGTAGCGCGCAACTCCAGATGGTCGCCGGACAGCACGCCGCCCGACACGTTGTGCAGATGCACCAGCGACCCGAACGCCCGCACCACACGCCACGGTGGGTCCTGCCGCCGCAGGTGCAGGACCGTCGTGCCGTTCTGCCCCTTTTCGAATGCGAGATGCAGGCTGGCGTTCATGAAATAAACAGGCGCGTCGCAAGTGCGGGATGCTGCATGGAAGCGATCTCCAGCGCCGGCAGAAAGCAGGTGGACGCGGCGTTTTCGACGGCGGCGAGCAGCGCCGGTTTGAGCCGCCAGAGGATCAGGCTGGCCTGGCGTTGTCCCAGCGGCAACAGCTTCTGGCAGGCGGCGATCAGGCCCGCCAGCGACTGGTGCAGGTAGGCCGCCGCGGCCGTGGGAGATGGCATACCGAGCACCCGCGCCGCGCGTCCGAACGCCGCCGCCAGATGCACTGCGCCGTCCGCCGCGGCAAGCGCGGCGAGTCCGGGATCTTCGGTGAGCGCGGCCGCCAGTTCCAGAAAACGGCGGCCCAGCATGGCGCTCGCTTCGCGGCTCTCGCGGGCAGGCTTGGTAGCATCGATGCCGCGATTGAGGCGGATCCAATCGCCGGCGGTCTCCGTCGCGGCCGCTTCCAGACACCAGGCGGCCTCCAAAGCTCCCGCCTCCGCCACCCACGCGCGCAGGAACGGCTCCAGGGTGGCGACCGTGAGGGCGCCCTCCGCCACCAACGTTTCCAGACCGAACGAGTGAGCCGCGGCGCCGATCGGCAGAGCGCTGTCGGCCATCTGCAGCAGGCGCAGCAGGGCCGCGTCGTTACAACTGTCCAGGGTCAAACCGCATCACCTTCTGCCCTTTCAGGTCGGTCAGCCATACCGATCCCAATCCGGCGCGGATACTGTCGCCACCGGGACCCGTCCATTGCTTCACGACCTGGTTGGCCTGCGAATCGATCTTGGTAATCGGGAAACCCATCATCGTCACCCACACGGCGCCTTCGCCGTACGCGATTTCGCCGCCGGTCCCCGGCACTCCCGCATCGATCTGCGCCACCAGCTTGTTGGAATGCGTATCCACGCGGGAGACGCTGCCGTCGCCCTGGTTCAGCGTCCACACCGCGCCGCCGCCGGCTGTCAGAAAGCGGGGCTGCGGGCCAACTTGAATTTGAGCCGTGGCCCTGTTGGCCGCGGGATCCACGCGCACCAGCAGGCTGTGCCGCGTGCAACTGACCCACAGCGCGCCGTCGCCGAAGGTGCACGCGAACGAACCGTCCGGCACCGCAATGCGCGCGGCCACGCGATTGGTTTTCGGATCGATGCGCGCGAGAACGCCTTTAGGATCGGTAAGCATCCAGATGCTGCCCGCGCCAGTGGCAAGGCCGCCCTCCGAATCCGCCGGGCCCACGGGGATGGAGGCTACGATCTTGCCGGTAACCGGATCGATGCGCTTCAGTGCGTGCTCGCCACAACTGGGCGACCATATGGCGCCGAAGCCGGCGGCCAAGCCCGCACAGGGTTTGGGAACCGCCGCCACCGCGCCGGTCTGGTTCGTGTGGGCATCCATGAACACGACCTGGTTGTTGGGCTCGCTGGACACCCAGACGCCCGTCTCCGTGACCGCCATCCAGTCCGGCGCGCCTGCCACCGCGAAGGTCGCCGCCGGGCGCAGGCTCGATATGGAACGTTGTAAGCCCGGCGTTCGCACTCCCCTGCGGGCCGGCTCGCCGGCGCTCAAGGCCAGGCAGGCCAGCAGAATCGCCATGGCGCGGATCATTTCTTCTCCAGTGCGATTTCGATGGCCGCCATCAGTTCGGCTGAATCCGGCTGCGTGCCGGCGCCGTAACGCGCGGTGGGCTTGCCGTCACGGCCGATCAGGTACTTGGTGAAATTCCACGGCAGCTCGCCGCCGGTCTTGGGGTTCAGCTTTTCATCGGTGAGGTATTCGAAGAGCGGCAGACGGTTCGGCCCGGTGAGCGCGGACTTGACCGCCACCGGAAACGTCACGTGCAGGTCCGGCTTCCCGGGCTCGCCGTGGCCGAAATCGTCGCTGGGTATGCCGATGATCACCAGGCCTTGCTTGCTATAGGCCTGGTATAGCGTTTCGAGCTTCGGGATCTGATCGCTGTAGATCGTGTGACTCGCCACGTTGACGATCAACAGTACCTTGCCTTCATACGTCTTGAGTGACGTCTCTTTGCCATCCGGAGTGGCGATGGAGAAGTCATAGACTGACTGGGCGGCCTGCAATCCGGCGATAGCTCCAAACAGCAGCAGCGCGATCTTAGAACTCGTAGCGTAAGGCAAACTGCATCTCCCTCGGCGGCATGGTGCTCTGGAATTCCCCGAATGTGGACGGGTTGGACAGCGCCAGGCTCGGATTCGTAAAATTCACCGCGTTAAGAGCATTGTACGCCTCCGCGCGAAATTGTATGCGATGGCCTTCCCACGGCAAGGCGAAAGACTTGGCGACGGCGAAATCGAAGTTCGTCATGGGCGCAAGCCGCAAAATAGCGCGCGTACCCGTCTGGCCGGGGAACTGATCGGCAAACGAGTTGACCACATCCACATTCGAGAACAGGCTGGGGTTGCCCAGGTTGTCGTATCCAACCTGGCGCTGGAACGGACCCACCGGGATGGCCAGCGAGTTTTGCCAGTAATTGGTGTTCCAGGTGTAATTGCCCTGGATGACGGTAGGCAGCCCGCTCGAAAAACGCATGATGCTCGAGACCTGCCATCCGCCGATGATCTGGTTGGCCCAGCCGGGAGCGTTGTGCGCGAAATGCTTCCCTTTGCCGAACGGCAGTTCGTAAACCACGTTGGCGTTCACCTGCTGGCGGATGTCAAAATCCGACGAGCCGCGGAACTGGCCCGGGAAGAAAACGTTCTGAACCACGGCGCCATCCTGGCCGGCCGCGCCTTCGGCGGCGGAGGCATTATCGATGGAATGCGACCAGGTGTAGTTCATGTCGAAGGACCAGCCGGTGGTGAATGCCCGCCGCACGGTCACCGTCATGGCGTGGAAGTTCGCATCGCCCGCATTCATCCAGGTGGGCATGGAACTGCCTTGCGGCGCGAAGAACGTGAAGCATCCATAGCGTGACGCGCAGGTGTTGTTGGGCGTGCCGAACGCGCCGGGAATCCGATCCAGCGCATGCAGCATATCCAGGTAACTGCCGCCGTAAACGCCGTAGATCCCGTAGAAGTAGTTGGCCGAAGCGCTGCCCGGAAAGTAGAAATTATTGAGCGCCGGGAACAGGTCCTGGATAAACGGAATGTTGGCGACCAGCGATGGATTCGAGGCCACCGCATCGGGTGTCAATCCGCCGTTGTTCAGATTGCGAAGCATGGTCATGGCCTGCAGCCAGGTCTGGCCGGAGCCGGGATCTTTGAAGTTCTCGAGCGGCGTGTAGATATCGCCCTGTAGCAGCAGCTTCCGCGAAAGCCGCCCGTTATAGGAGACTTCCATGGTCAGCTTGCCCGGTATTTCGCGGGCAAACGACGCATTCAGCAGCATGGAGTACGGCGATCGCAGGTTCGGGAAGATGCCTTGAAATTCGCCCGAAATGGCGTTCACCTCCGGCGGCGTATAGGGAAAGCCGCCGGCGGGCGACACGGGGAAGGCGGGAAGCGACCCGTCATAACGCGGCGAATCCGTGAAGTTGTAAGAGACCGGATTGTTCAACGTGGTGGCCAGCCCGAACGATCCGAACTGGTTGTACTGGGTGATCAACTCGCTGCCGTAGCGGTCGTACAGCATGGCGCCGCCCATCCGCAAAGCGCCCTCGCTGCCGAACACGCGCTTCAGCCAGCCGTCGTGGTTGCGCGGGCTGTAGGCGAGCGCGAATCGTGGGCCGAAATTGTTGTTGTCAGAGCCATACCAGCTTGCTTTACCATTCACCGGACCGCCTAAGTCGTAGCTGAGGTACGCATTCGGCATGGCATTGGAAGGTACGCCTTCCGCACCCAGGCCGACACGTTGCGCGAAGTACTGATCGAGTCCGATGTTGGGACTCACCTGCAGTCCGTTGGCCTCGAATGGCGGCCGGTCGTTGCTGTACCGCAACCCGAGCGTCAGGGTGAGTTCCGGCGTCACGCGCCAGCTATCGTTGATGTAACCTTCATACTCCCGCATATTGAAGGCGCGCGCGGAGGGCGCGCCGATCGGCAGCGGATTGCCATTGTGATCGAACTGATAGGTGATCTGGGTATTGTTCACCAGGCCGAGGAGCACACCCATGGCGCTGGCCACCGCGTCCGGATTGGCCAGTTGCAGATTCGGGTTTCCGGTCTTGGCCGCGAGGAAGTTGGTCACATCATTCTGGATATCTTCGCCGAGCCCCACCGCGACGGTAGTAGCGAACCCATAACTTGGATAAGAACTGGCATACGATGTCCGGTTGTTGGTCATCAGGCGGAAGTTGATTCCGGTCGTGATGGTGTGCGAACCCTTGGTCCAGGTCAGGTTGTCCGCGATGTTGTGGACCGGAAGAATACGGGAGGCGGCGCGGGCGCTGTAGTTCTGGAGCGGGTCGAGATCGATCAACTGGAACGAAGCGCCCACCACGCCGGACTGCGCGGCGCCCTGGCGGGTGTAGCCGTAGACCAGCGAATTGATCAGGTTGGTGCGCAGAATGAAGGTGTAATTCGCGGCCAGGCCTTTGCTGTTGTTCAACAGCACGCTGGCGGGCTGCTGTCCGGGGAACTGAGCCAGGAACGCGGGATTGTCCTGGTCCGCGTTGGAGAGCGTGCCGCGCAGCGAGAGCGTCTGCCGGGAAGAGATCAGGAAATCGAGTTTGCCCACGTAGGCGCGGTTATCCAGTTTGTCCGGCGCGTTAAACCGGAAGCCGGTGAAGGCCAGGCCGCCGTCGGCGCCATAGGCCGGATCGTTGCCGGCCGGATATTGCTTCAACAGGTTGAGATATCCCTGATTGACTCCGATGTGCAGCGGATCGATCTGCTGGATCTGCGCCGGCGTCAGGGTGTAGGTGTTGCCATTGCCGTCCTGCAGCGTCAAATTACCGGACTTCAGTGACTCGCTGGGAACCGCGCGTTCCACCGCCAACTGACTGGCGTCACTGCGGCGCTCGTAGTTGAAGAAGTAAAAGAAGCGGTCTTTCTTCACCGGCCCGCCGAGAGACGCGCCGAACTGATTGCGATTGAGCACCTGGCGATCCACGCCACTACGGTTGTTGAACCAGGAGTTGGCCGCAAACAGCGTGTTGCGATTGTACTCGTAGGCCGATCCGTGCAGATGGTTGGTGCCGCTCTTGGTGACCAGCACCACCTGGCCGCCGGAGGAACGGCCCTCGTCGGCGCCCTGCCCGGCGACCGTCACCCGGAACTCCTGCACCGAATCGAGCGGAATGGGCAGCACCGAATTGAATCCCGCCACGTTGGCCACGCCGTTGGCATTGGACCCCTGCGTACTGCCGATGTCCGCTACGCCGCCGATGCCCGAGTTCTGATTGTCGTTGACGTCCACTCCGTCGAGCGTGACGTTATTCTGATCGCGCCGCGATCCCATCACTTCGCCGCTGGAAGTCACTCCGGGCTGCAGGCTGAGCAGTTGCACGATGTTGCGTGTATCGAGCGGCAGCTCGCGAATCTGCGTCTGGTTGAAGGTATTGCCCACCGAAGCATCCACGGTATTCAACGTCTGCGCTTCGGAGCTGACGTTCACCGTCTCCGTGGTTTTGCCGACGTCGAGTTTCAGATCGGCCGACGCCGGCGTATTGACCAATAGCTTGATCCCCTTCTGCGTGACGCTGCTGAAGCCCACTTTGACCGCGCTCAGCGTGTAATCGCCAGGGGGCATTTGCAGGAACTGATAGACACCCGTGGCGTTCGTCAGCGTTTCGCGCGCGGACCCGGTGCCGTCGTTCGTCAGTGTGACGACGACTTCCGGAACGACAGCGCCCTGCGGATCGAGCACCGTCCCCCGCAAAGAGGTGGTGGATTGGGCATGCAAATAGAGAGATGCGTCGAGAAGCGCCAGGATGGCGCATACACATAGTCTGGTCGGGTTGGACATAGCAGTACCTTTCGCAAAGTATTCGAGTTGGTGTGCTCGGCGGAGAGCGCTCTGCCGGCCGGAGAGGCCGCCAGACAGGCCGCGGTGGCCTGTTTACATCGGGCGAAGGGCTACAAGGCCGTCAGGCAATGATGTCGTGCACTACATTGCCGGCTACGTCGGTGAGCCGGAAATCCCGTCCGCTATAGCGGTATGTCAACTTGGTATGGTCGATGCCCAGAAGATACAGGATGGTGGCGTGGAGGTCGTGCACATGGACCGGCTTATCCACCGTCTTCCATCCAAAATCGTCGGTGGCCCCGTAGACCATACCGCCCTTTACTCCGCCGCCGGCCAGCCACATGGTAAAGCCGTGCGGATTGTGATCGCGGCCATTGTGCGTCTGGCCGCCCATAAAGCCGCTGCCCATCTCCACGACCGGCGTCCGGCCGAACTCCGAGCCGCACACGATCAGGGTCTCGTCCAGCAGCCCGCGCGATTTCAGATCCTTGATCACCGCCGCGAACGGTTGATCGGAGTCGTGCCCGGTCTTGCGGTGAAGCTGTATGTCGAAGTGATGATCCCAAGGGTCGCCTTTGGCGTAATAGACCTGCACCATGCGCACCCCGCGCTCCACCAGGCGCGCCGCCGTCAGGCAGCCGCGCGCGGTGCTGCCATCGCCGTACAGTTTCTGCACGGCCGGGCTTTCCCTGGTGACGTCGAACACGTCCGGCGCCTCGGTCTGCATGCGGTAGGCGACCTCCATCGAGTCGATGGTGGCATCGAGTTGCGGATCGTGCGTCCGCGTCTGCGCGGCCTCGGCCTTGTCGAGTTGTTCAATCAGGTCGAGCTCTTTGCGCTGCTGCGCGGCATCGAATTTGGCGTTGTGGATGTTCGGGATCAGCTTCTCGGCGTCGAATTCCTTGTCGCGCACGCTATCGGAGATGTACGTCCCCTGGTGCGTCGGCGGCAGGAACGCCGAATTCCAAAGCGGCGGACCCACGGTGGTGGGCACATCCGGACACAGCACCACGAAGCCCGGCAGGTTCTGGTTGGCCTGGCCCAGGCCATAGGTGAGCCACGAACCCATCGACGGGCGGCCCGGCTGATTCGCGCCGGTATTCATCATCAGCAGCGCCGGCTCGTGATTGGGGATCTCGGTATGCATCGAGCGGATCACGCAAATGTCGTCGATCACGCTCCCCAGGTGCGGAAAGATCTCGCTCACCTCGATGCCGCTCTGCCCGTACTTTTTGAACGTGAACGGCGACTTCATCAGCCCGCCGGTCTTGCGTTCGTGCTGCGGGATCGGCCCGGGCAAGGGTTTGCCGTCGTATTTGTCGAGCATCGGCTTGGGGTCGAAGGTGTCCACCTGCGACATGCCGCCGTTCATGAACAGGAAAATGACTCTCTTCGCCTTGGGCTTGAAGTGGGGATCGCGAATCATCCAGGGACTGTCCGGCCGGCTGACTCCGGCGGCCGCGAGCTGTTGGCCGATCAGGCTGGCGAAGCTGAGCATGCCGAATCCGCCGCCCATGCGGCAGAGCGCTTCGCGGCGTGACAGTGGTTGGGCAACCGGCTTGTGTCGCATTTCCATCCTCCTAATTCACGAACTCGAATTCGTTGGAACTCAGTAAAGCGCGGGCGTACTCCTGCCAGGCAGTCGAAGATGTGCCCGCCACCTCGTAACCCCGCTTCTCCGGCGTCGACTTCAAATAATTCAGCCCCAGCGCAATCTCCTGGGCCGTCGGCTCCCGTCCATACAACAAGCGATACGCTTCCCTGATGCGCCCCTCGTCCGATCCCTTGGCGTAAACCCTCTGCGCCAGCTTGCCGGCCTGGTCGAACACGAACTCGTTGTTCATGAAGTACAGGCGCTGTAACGGTACGTTCGTGGTGAAGCGCTGTTCGGCGGTGAAGCTGGGATTCGGAAAATCGAAGACCTGCAGGAAATTGTCCAGATGGAAGCGGCTGACTTTTCCGTATACCGCTCGGCGGGTGTTATCCGGGCCGAAGGCGGACGAAGGGCCGCCCACACTCTTCAGGTCCAGATCGCCGGCTACGAACAGAATCGAATCGCGGATCTCTTCCGCGTCCATGCGTTGCCGGTTGAAACGCCAGTAAAGGCGATTCGCCGCATCCTTCTCTTCGTTGACGGCCGAATCCTCGGTGCTCAGTTGATACACCGCCGAGAGCATGATTTCGCGCTGCAGTTTCTTGATCGACATCCCCTGCTCGGTAAACCGGGACGCCAGATATTCGAGCAGCTCCGGGTTGGACGGACGCTCGCCCATCTTGCCGAAGTTGTCCGGCGTGTTCACCAGGCCCGTACCGAAGTGCCATTTCCAGACACGGTTGACAATCACGCGAGCGGTGAGCGGATGCGACGCGATGTCGTTAGCCAGTTCCAGCCGTCCACTGCCCTTCGCGAACGGTTTGGCGCCCGGCGGCAGCAGCACCTCCAGGAACCGGCGCGGCACCACATCGCCCAGGCTGTATGGGCTGCCGCGCAGATTCACCGCCATGTTCACCGGGGCCGGCTTGTCTCCCACCCCATGAATGAAGGGATACTCTTTCGGCAGATCTTTCTTCATCTGCTCGATGCGCGCCTTCAGCATCTCCACGTGCTCGCGCGCCCTCGCGCTCATGTGCCGTTCGAGCGCCCACGGGCGAAACGCGAAGACCCCCGGCTCGGGATCGTCCTCCATATCGTCCGCATCGGACGCCCGCACGAACAGGTCCAGCCATACGGCCCCCTGATCCGTCGGGAGCGCTTTCAACTCCAGGTCGCAGCCGGGACAGAACTGGTCCTTGGTCTCGAACTCGTTCGGCATGGCGTCGCGCCGGAGGGGCTTGGGCACGCCCGCCTTGGCCTTGGTGATCTTGTTTTCCTCGTCGATCTTCTTGGCCTCGGCCATGATTTTGAGGACCAGGTTTTCGAAATCGTCCGCCAGCAGCTTGGCCTGCGACTCCATGCCGCCAGTGGCGATCATGGCCTGCCAGTCGTTCAAGAAGGTGTAGTGCGCGTGCGGCTTGGCCAGAAATTTCACCCAGCGCGCCAGTACCTCCGGCTCCAGTTTGGCTTCTTCGGCGGCTTGCTCCACGCTGGCCTTGGGCTTGCCGCTCACCTGCCACGCCGCCATCATGTACCGGGAAGTCTGGTGCGCCAGGATCTCCGCATTCTGCTTTCGTTCCGCGCGTACGAATTCCTCCATCTCTACTTCCAGGTCGTCGATAGCCTGCTGCTTCTCTTTGTAAGCCTTGACCTGGATGGCGGAGACCCGGGGATACTCCGTGTAAGTCGAACTCGCGAACACACCCGCCAGCGCGTAGTAATCTTTCTGTGACAGCGGATCGTACTTGTGATTGTGACAGCGTGCACAAGCAAGTGTTAATCCCAGAAATCCGCGCGTGACCGCATCGATCCGTTCGTTGCGCTCGTCGGCGCGTCCCTGCACCGGTTCGGCCTGATCCCAGACCCAGGGTCCGCCGCCGAGGAACGCCGTGCCCGGCAGCAATTTTTCCATCGCGCTCTTATCCATCAGGTCGCCCGCCAGTTGGGCCTTCACGAACTGGCCGTAGGGCATGTCATCGTTGAACGCCTGGATGACCCAATCGCGAAAGACATAAGCGCCGTTGAAGGGCATGTAGCCACGCCGCTTCGGATCGAGGCCGCGCACGTCGTCCTCGGCGTAGCGGGCCACGTCGAGCCAATGACGTCCCCAGCGCTCGCCATAGCGCGGCGAGGCCAGCAGCCGGTCAATCACTTTCGCGTAGGCATCCGGCGAACGGTCCTTCTCGAAAACCGCGACTTCCTCCGGCGTGGGCGGCAGGCCGGTCAGATCCAGCGTCGCGCGCCGGATCAGCGTCCTCCGGTCGGCGGGGGGCGCGGGATGCAGTCCCGAGTTCTCCAGCTTGGCCAAAACAAAGCGGTCGATATCCGTTTTGGCCCATCGGGAGTCTTTGGGCGCCGGAATGGGCGGCTTGTGCAGAGGCACGAACGACCAGAACGCGCGCTGTTGCTCGGTGACCGTGAAATTGGACGCTGGTCCGCCGGCCGCCACCAGGGCGGGCGCGGACTTGGGCCAGGGAGCGCCCATTTTGACCCAGGTCACCAGGTCGCTGATCTCCCGGGACGTCAACTTGCCGCCCTTGGGCATCTTGAGCGCGCCTTCCTGGCGCACCGCTTGAATCAACAGGCTGCCGTCGGGATTTCCGGGAACGATGGCGGCGCCCCGCTCCCCGCCCTTCAGCAGCGCGTCCCGCGTATCCACGCGCAGTCCCGAGGCTGCCCCGGCCTGCGTGTGACAACTGGCGCAGCGCTGCACCAATAGCGGACGGATCTGGTTTTCGAAGAAATCGTCGCCGCTGGCATCCGCCGCCGCGGTCATGACCGTCTCCGCGGGCCACGGCGCTCCGCTCTTGACCCACTCGGTCAAATCGGCGATCTCCTGATCGGTGAGCCGGCCGCCTTTCGGCATCTTAAGCGGACCGGTTTGGCGAACTGCCTGGATCAGCAGGCTGCGATCCGGATCGCCGGGCACGATAGCCGGCCCGCTGGCGCCGCCTTTCAACAGCGCATCGCGTGAATCGACCCGCAAACCGCCACTCAGGGCGTCCGTGTGACAGCCGTAGCACTGCTTCGAGAGCACCGGTTGGACACGCGCCTTGAAGATGCCGGGCGGCTCCGCGTAGAGTAAGGCGCCGGCGAGGATGAGCAGGACGGCGTGAGCTGGAAAATCCGATTTACCGGCACTCATCCACATCGCCATCGATTCCCTCTGGTGTGCAAAGAGAGTATATCATTCCCGGATCTGAGGACGCCCTCTATATACATTCGCAACACAGACATAGACGTTCCGGTACTCGGCCAGCCACCACGATTCCGTGGGGAAGACACTTTTCGCTCCTTGGTTCGAACCGGCTTAGTTGGGGGATAGGATCTTCGCCGCTCGCGCTGCGGCCTGACTCAGCCAGGAGTGTGATACCCAGTGTCTCTCGTCAGCCTTCCCGCTCAGACTTGGAGAAGTGTCGATCGAAAGGCTAACTGTTACAGAGTTATCACAAGAGTATGGACGATCGGGAATGCGCATGTCAAGCGCGCCTCCCTGGCTATCGGATTAGCCCGGAACGCAAAGCCTTGGCCACGGCTTCGGCCTTCGAGTGCGCCTGCAGCTTGCCATAGACATTGCGCATGTGCCACGCCACCGTGGCGCGGCTGACGCCTAACTCGGCGGCGGCGGTCCTGAGGTTGTGGCCTTCAACCAGCATCGACAACAGCCGGATCTCGTGCGGCGACAGGCTGCAGCCGGCCCGCCACCATCCGTTCGTATGCAACAACGATTTTGGTCTCATGACAGTCTCCATTCGTTCGCCATCGTCGCGACCGATCTTTCTTCACCCCTCTGTGCACGTGCAGGTCTCAGCCGGTCATCCGCCCAAGCCAGGCAATAGGCGGCTAAAGCTTCATACCCCGGTTCGGCGATACCCAGATGCGTCAACTCCGGGAACAAGGCGAAGTCAGTCCTCGCCGGCGAGACCGCGTACCGCTTCCAGTTGAGCTCTTGCGCCGCCGCCGGAACGCAATTGTCTTTGCCACAGGCGCACAGCAGCAGGGGCGCCCGCCGCGGGTTGCCGTAATCGACCTCGGCGGCGCGAGTCCGCAGTTGCCGGAAGATCTTCCGGCTCTCGGGAACTAAGTACAGCCGCAGCCCCTGCGCTTCACGGACCGCCCTTTCGTCCCGGCTCTGCACCGGCGGCGGGAGGATGCGACCCCAGCGCGACGGCGCGCCGAAAAGCCGCCATAACTGCCGGAGAGCGGTCCGCGGAGAGTGGGCCAATGACACCCCCCGCGGCGGCACGGAACTGATCGCGATACCCGCGTGCCCCGCGCCGCGATCGAGCAAAAGCTGCACGATCAGCCCGCCGAATGAGTGTCCGATGAGCACCGGCGGTTCGTCTTCCCGCGCGATGATCGCCTGGTAATGGGCCACGATCTCGGGTATCCCTACGTGTGCCAGCCGCGCGTCCGGAGCAGCCAATTGTCCGGCCGGCGCACCGTCTTTGTAAGGCCAGGCAGGCGACAGTATCCGATACCCGCGCTCCGCAAAAAGCGGGGCGAAGTACCGCCAACAACGCGGCGTGACCCACGCGCCGTGTATGAAGACAACCGTGTTTCTCATTGCCCCTCCAGGCTTTCCCATCAGGCGGCCCGCACCGCGGTTGCGCGCGGAACGCACAACTGGTCCAGAATCGCGCCGTCCATTTCGGGCTGAAGCGCCGGAAAACACAGGCGCAATGCCGCGCCGCATAGCACGCAACTCACTACCGCCTGGCCGTCCTCTATGCGCCACTCGCCGAGCTGGTGCCCGCGCAAACCCGCCGAGAACGCGGCTATGTGTTGTAGAACCGAGAGTTGATGGATAAGCTCATTAGTCATGTCCGCTTCCCCGGCTGAAGTGCCGTTCTTAGTTACTAAAGCGGAATAGTCGGGTGAAAACCGTAATGCGAAGGATAATTTTCTGGTGAAGGCGCGGGATGACTTCGCGGACGAGCTTCCAGTAGCTTAGTACCAGCCGATTGGCTGCTCGTTCAGATTCACGTAAACCTGCTTGGTCTCCAGGTACTCTTCGATGCCCCAGGGACCCAGCTCCCGGCCGAAGCCGGACTGCTTGTAACCGCCCCAGGGGGCTTCCACATAGGTCGGCTGCATGTGGTTCACCCACACGATGCCCGCGCGCAGCGCTTTCACGATGCGAAATGCCCGGAAGATGTCCCGCGACCAGACCGCCGCGGCCAGCCCATAAGGCGAGTCATTGGCGATGCGCAGGGCCTCAGTCTCTCCGTCGAACGGAATCACGCTGGCCACCGGTCCGAAGATCTCTTCGCGGGCAATACGCGCGCTGTTATCGACGTCGGTAAAAATCGTCGGCTCCACGTAGTAGCCGCGTCCCAGCCCGGCCGGACGCCCGCCGCCCACCGCCAACCTGGCTTCCGATTTCCCGATCTCCTGATACCGCCGCACACGCTCGTACTGCTCCTTGCTGACCAGCGGTCCCATCTTGGTCTCCCGGTCCAGCGGCGCGCCCAGCCGGATGCGCTTCGACTTATCCACCAGCGCTTCCACGAACCGGCCGTATATTGGCTTCTCCACCAGGATCCGGCTGCCCGCGGAACACACTTCGCCCTGATTGATGAATACGCCAAACAGGGCGCCGTCGATAGCAGCCTCGAAATCGGCATCCGCGAAGAAGATGTTCGGCGATTTCCCGCCCAGTTCAAGCGTCACTCGTTTCACCGTGTCCGCCGCGCTCTTTACGATGATTTTTCCCACTGCCGCGCTGCCCGTGAACGCGATCTTGTTTACCGCCGGATGAGCTACCAGCGGCGCGCCCGCGGTTTCCCCGTAGCCCGTCACGATGTTCACCACCCCCGGCGGAAAGCCCAGCTCCGCGAACCAGTCCGCGATGGCGAGCGCCGTCAGCGGCGTCTGCTCTGCCGGCTTCAACACGCACGTGCAGCCGGCCGCCAGCGCGGGCGCCAGCTTCCAGGCCGCCATCAATAGCGGGTAATTCCAGGGGATGATCTGACCCGCCACGCCGACCGGCTCGCGCAGCGTGAAACTCAGCGCGTTGTCCGGCACCGGATTGACGTGCCCCATGACCTTGGTCGCCAGCCCGCCGTAATACTCGAAGCAGGTCGCCGTGTCGTTGATATCGTATTCCGCTTCCACGATAGGCTTGCCGCAGTTCCGCGATTCCATGTCGGCCAGCGTGGGTGCAAACGTTCGCAGCCGTTCGGCTAGCTTGAACAGCAGCCGCCCCCGCTCTTGCGCGGTGGTCTGCGGCCACGGACCGGATTCGAATGCGGCCGCGGCGGCGGCGGCGGCCCGGTCGATATCGCCGGCATCGGCATCCGGCACTTCGGCGACGATCTCTTCGGTGGACGGATCGTAGACCGGGAACCAGGCGCCGCGCCGGCTTTCCACGCGCTCGCCGTTGATCAACATGAGATTTCGAGTCATAACAGTTCGGGAGGAGCCTATTTGTCCGCGGCCGACGCCGACGCTTGCAGTAGCGCCGCCGCAACGGTCGTGCCGATCCGGGTACAGCCGGCCGCCAGCGCTTCCTGGATCTGCTCCGGAGTGCTTGCGTCCGCCAACTTCAATCCAACATTCGCGGGCAGGTGCGCACGCATCAGCCGCAGATCTGCCGGTGCCGCGCCGCCGGCGAAATCCACGCCCGCGCGGGCGCAAATGCGGCACGCCACGATCTGCAATTCGTCGCTGAGCCAGGCATTCTCGAAGATCACCTTCAGCAGCGCGCCTTCCTTGTGGCAGGCATCCGCCATCTGCACCAGTTCACTCTCGATGTATTGAAACTGGCGGGAGCGCTGGCGGGCGGTATTCAACACCGTCTCGATCTCGCGCGCGCCCCGTCGCAAGGCGTCGCGGGCCTCGTACACCTTTACGGCCGTGGTGCTGAAGCCATGCGGAAAGGCGGCCGCGCTGCCCACCCGAACGGTACTTCCGTCGAGTTCGCGCACGGCCAGCTCGATGTCGCAGGGACGCACGGTCACGCAGGCCAGATCGTATTGGCGGGCCTGCCGGCAAGCCACGATTACGTCGTCATCGGTCAGTTCCGGCCGCAGCAGGGAGCGCTCCAGCATCCGGGCCAGCGGAACCATGGCGGCTCTTACGATCGCTTCCGGCGGGGAGTGGCGGAACCGCAGGTGAGTCCCAGTTCTTTCACTTGCGCTTTCGCCCGGCTGGCCAGATCGTTGGCCGGAAAGCGCTTGATCAACTCGCAGAACTCCTGTTTGCCCTGCGTGCGCTTGCCCATCCGCTTCAGCGTGACGCCCTTCTGGTAGAGCGCATCCGGAGTCTTGTTATTGTCCGGATATTTCTCCAGGACCATGTCGAACTCCTGCAAGGCGTCGTCCAGCTTGTTCTGGCCCAGGTGAATCTCGGCGATGTAATACTGCGCGTTGGGCGCCAGGTCGGTATTGCCGAAGTATTTCAGGTAGTCGCTGAATTCCTGCAGGGCCAGGTCAGGCTTGCCGCCGCTGCGGTCGCGCATGGCGTTGGCATACAGCGTGGATGCCGAGACCGGAGGAACGCTGCTGGTCCCGCCGGGACCCGTGTCGCCGGTAACGGACGCCGTTCCGGGCTCCGCGGGAGGCGCGGGCGCCGGCGCCTGAATCGTACGCACCGCGTTGCCGATGTCGACCATCTGCTGTTGCAGCTTCCCGACTTGGCTGGCTATGTCCGTCACCGATTCGCGCAGCGCGGTGAAATCGGTGGAGAGCGCGTCGATCTTCGCCCCCATATCCACCACCGCCGTCCCTACTTTGCTCTGCTGTTCCTTGGTGCTCTGCTGCAAATTGTTCTGCAGCAGCGCGACCGAGGTGTTGGCTTTATTGGCGGCATCCAGCGCCTGCTGGACCAACACCTGGATGGCGGAGAGTCTCTCGTCCTGGGAGCGCTGCAGGGTACGGACCTGTTCCTGCAGGAGCGCCACATCCCGCTGCAATTCCACAATCTCCTTGCTAGCCGCAAAGGTCAAACCGGGAAAAAGCAAAACCGCTGGCAGCATCGCGCGGCAGATGGTCATACGATCTCCTTTAGAGCGGGACGGCTATGCCGTCCCGCCGGTTGCGGAGGGCCGGGCGGCCCGGCCCCTTAATCGATTTTACTGCCCCGTGGAGAAGTGCGCGCGGCGGTTCTTCTGCCAGCACTCCTCGTTGTGCTCGGTGCACTGCGGATGCTCTTTGCCGTAGCTGATGGGCTTGAGCTTGTCGCCGGGGATGCCCAACTGGATCAGGAAATCCCTGGCGGCCGTGGCGCGGCGATCGCCCAGAGCGATGTTGTATTGCGCCGATCCACGCTCGTCGCAATGCCCTTCCACCGTGATCGTGGCGTCCGGGAAACTGGCGAAGATCGCTTTCAGCGCGTCCGCATCCTTCGTCAGCGCGTCCCGCGCATCCGCGCGAATATCGCTCTTGTCGTAATCGAAGTAAGCGTCCACCACGCTCCCCGAGAGCATCTGCTCCAGGGACGGCTTGGGTTGGGCGGGCGGCGGCGGCGGCGGCGGCGGTTCCGTCACGTTCACCGTGGCGGTCGCCGTCTTCGTGCCTCCCGGTCCGGTGGCCGTCAGGGTGTAGGTCGTGGACGAGCCCGGGAAAACCCGGCGGCTGCCCGAAGCCTGCACCGTGCCAATGCCGTTGTCGATAGAAACGCTGGTTGCATCCGTGACCGCCCAGCGCAGGGTGGATGATTGGCCGCGCTCGATCGACGTCGGCTCAGCCACAAATTCGGTAATCGTCGGCGCCGCGGGCGGCGGAGTAGGTTTCTCAACCGGCTGCGGCGCGGGCGGCGGCGGGGGCGGGGCCTTCTTCTTGCAGCCTGCCGCGAACATCGCCAGCATCAGACAAAGTCCTATAGAACCGATCTTCCGTGTATCCAACATGAGCTAACGCCTCCTGAAAAAAAAAAAAGCGGGTCCAGGTGCAAGTTCATGGATTCCGGCAAACTCCCCTCCTCCGGGAGGACCGCCGCCGGCGCCCAAACCTTGCCACCCGTCACCCTTATTTCGCCCATACGGGCGTCCAATTCCTGCCGGCGGTGGTCAACTGTTTCAGTTGTTTGCCATCCGCCTGCATAGTCCAAATCTGTTCCGTACCGGTCCGCGTGGACATAAATGCCAGATGGATTCCATCCGGCGCCCACGAAGGATCCTCATTACGGCCCGCGCCATATGTCAGTTGATTGAAGTTGCGAGTGGCTACGTCCATAATGAAAATGTTAAAATTCCCCGTCGCAAAACCTCGCGTCCATGCGAATGCCAGCACCTGCCCGTTCGGGTGCCAGCACGGATTGGATGCTTCTCCCTCGCCGTTGGTCAGCCGTTGCACGTCGGTGCCGTCGATATTCATCCGGTAAATCTGCTGCGGCCCCGACCGTCCCGAGACGAAAGCGATCTCCGTTCCCGTCTTGGGATTCACCTTCGGCTCCACCTCCAGGGCTCGCGTATCCGAGATCCGCTTCAGATTACTTCCATCGATATTGGCTATATAAATCTGCGCCCACCCGCTCGCCGTCGACGAGTAGAGCAACTGCTTGCCGTCCGGCGTGAAATTCGGGGTAGCGTTCATCGAGGCGACCTGGTTATAAAACGGCAGCCGCCTTCCCGTATCCGTTGAGAGGATAAATATAGCAGGATTTCCTCGGGCGTAGCTAGTAAACGCGACTTTCGTTCCGTCCGGAGAGACTGCCGGCTCGATCGATAACGAATTGAAATGGCTGATCTGCCGCTGGTTCGACCCGTCCGGGTCCATTACCCATATCTCCTTGTGTCTCGTGCGATCCGAGACGAAGTATATCTTAGTCCCCGCCAGCGACGTGCCGCCCATCTGGGAAATGATATCGGCCGCGAAATCGTGCGCGGCTTTACGCGCGCCGGCTTCGTCCGGAGATCCGAAGTAGCGCTTGCCCAGCACCTGCGCCTGCGACACGCCGGATTGTGTCACATTAAATAACCAGCCGTACAGCACCAGAACGTTATTCTGTATGGCGGTGTACCCGAACGCCAGGTAGGTTGCCGAAGCGGGCGGCGACGACCAGTCGGAGAGCCACAGCCCTCCCCCGTTGCGCGGCTGCTCGCCGGGCCGCGTGTACTGCTGCGCCGGCTGCGCCCGGAAATCCGACGGCTGTTGCGGGACCTGCAACGGATACATGGATTTGGGGACCATCTTGAACAGCCCGGAGCCGTCCAGATCGTTATAAAGCGTTTCGTTGAACGCATTCATCAGCGGTTGCGCTGCGCCGCTGCCGCGCAGGTCCGGCACCGCGATGCCGGGACGGGCGCCGCCCTGTAACTTGATAATGACATCGCTGTCCTGCGCCGCCAGCACCGGCAGCATCGCGGCGAAGGCCGCGGCAAACCGAAGTACTCGTTTCATTTATCGCCTCAACTCAAACCAGAATTCGATGGTGGCGGCATTCCGCTCGTACGCCGGCGGCAGCGGCGGAAACGGACTGGCATCGTAGATGGCGCGTTGCGCGGAATAGTCCAGAGTGGAATTGCCGCTGCTTTGCGCCACACGCACGTTGCGTACCGAACCGTCCCGCATCAGGTCGAACGTGAGAATGGCGGTGGGCAGGTTGTGTATGCGCGCGTCCACATCGTTCGTCCGCCACTTCTCCGCCACCCGCTGCCGCAGGATCATGACATAATTGCCAAACCGGTTGCCGAATGGGGTTCCCTGCCCCACGCCCACACCGCCCGAGCCCACCTGCCCCATCATCGGCGACACCAACTGCGAGCCAGCCTGGCTGTAGAGCTGGTTGGGCTGGTATTGCTGTTTCGCCCGCCAGGTATTCTGCGCCGACCGGTTCACCGTGGCAAGTTTGTGACTGGTTCGGCCCTTGATCGGAATCGCGTCGGCGTCGTCCGGCTCCGCCCGCTTGATCGGTTTGGGAGCGGGCGGCGGCGTCGGGATGCTGGATTCGGTGTCGTTGGCCAGCGGATTCACAGCGCCGCTGCGCGCGGGCAGCGGAATCTTGTTCACCACGTTGATGGCCACGCTGCCCCCTCCCTGATTCGGACCGCCCCAGCTCTCGTGATGCGCCACCACCGATCCCCAGAAGATCAGGAACGCGAACACCGCCGCGTGCAGCGCCACCGATCCCAGTAATTGTCTGCCTAGTGTGTCCGGCCGGTCCAGTATGTCTGCGCGCGGGGACATTACCTGTGCCGCTTGTCGGCGGCATCCTCCGGCTTGGTGACTACGTTCACCTGCAGCTTGGCCTGCCCCAGTTCCCCCATCACCTCGGCGATCGGCTCCCAGACCGTCCCCTTGTCCGCGCGCAGGTAGACCGCGGTGGCTCCCGGATAGCGCTGGGCGACCAAAGAAGTCAGTTCGTTGATGTTGACCTCTTTATCGTTCAGGTACAGATTGCCGTCCTTGGTGATGTTCACCACGGGCAGTTCCTTGGCTGTGTCCTGCACGGTGCGGGTCTTGGGCACATCCACCTGGATGCCGAACTCCATGACGTGCGCGGTCAGCATGAAGATGATGAGCAGCACCAGCATCACGTCCACGAATGGCGTGACGTTGATTTCCGAGAGCGCGCTGGAAGAACCACGGCGGCGCGATCGGGAACCGCCGCCATTGACTACGATTGCCACCGCTACTCTCCGAAACTCCGCTCCGCCATGTTCAGGAACTCCAGCGAGAAATCGTCCAGCCGTGCGCCGATCTCGCGGATGCTATGGCCAAAGTAGTTATAGAAGATCGCCGCGGGAATGGCCGCCACCAGCCCCACCGCGGTAGCGATCAGCGCCTCCGCGATGCCCGGCGCGACCGCGCGCAGGCTGGCGCTCCCCTGCATCCCGAGATCTTCGAACGCGCGGATGATTCCCAATACCGTGCCGAACAAGCCGATGAACGGACTCACGGACGCCGTGGTGGCCAGCCAGCTCATGTTGCGTTCCAGCTTGGCCAGTTCTTCGCTAGTGCCCAGTTGCAGCGAACGCTCGAGCGCGATCTTGTTGGTGACCGAACCGCGCGCTTTTACCTGGCGGTGCACTTCCTCGTAGCCGAACTCAAACACCGAGACCAGCGGCGCCGGCTTGAACTGTTCGCTGGCCACCATCACCGCGTCCAGGCCGCTGGCCTTGCGGAACGCCCGCAGGAAGCGCCGGTCGGCCGCGCGCGCCGTGCGCAGCGTGCTCCACTTCGAAAAGATGATGGCCCAGGAGAAAATCGAAAAGATCAGCAGAATGGCCAGGACCGCGATTGTCAGCGGACCGCCCCGGCCGATCATGTCCCAGATGTCGATCTGCAGTAGGAACGCAGGCGCTTCAGGCGTCAAACCGTCTCCAAAAATTCCAGACTAACATATAGACGCCTAGCAGGCAGTCAGAGATTTCAAAGATGTATCGCCCGCGGCGGGCGGTTGTGGTCTCCCGCCCGTGCCTCACCCCGAGGCTGACCATCGTCTTGTATTTCAGCCATCGCACACTGAGTCTCATCTGGATCGAAATCGAGTGACGAATTAAGTAGGGTTAATCTGTGTCAACTTGACGAACACGTGTCTGCATGTGCACAATAAGGTAGCTGGCGGCTCCGGCCGGCGTCTGTATAACAACCTCTGGTGAATTACCCGTTATTTCCGCGAAAGCGGGTGTGGAATTATTATGAGGTATTCATTTAGCCTCCGTCGATTGCTTCATTTCGCAGTTTTCTTTCTCCTCTTATCCCAACTCGTATTTGCCACCGAGACCCGTCGCAATCATCGTGCCGTACACCATCCGGTCCATCACCGGTACGTGTCCCGGTCCAGCCGGACGAATCGCCCGCTGATCGTGCGCGCGTCGTATCGCACGCCGTATCGTGCGTCGCACCTGTCCGGACCGGTCATACGCGGGGGGCCCTGGACCGAGCCGACTTTCGCCGATTCCACCGCCGGCGATAACGCCGACGGCGAAGACCTGGAAATACGCCGGGCAGCCGTGGCCGCGCTCGGCGCCTACAACGGCTCGGTGGTGGTGGTCGATCCCAACTCCGGCCGCATACTCTCCATCGTCAACCAGAAACTGGCGCTCGGCAGCGGTTTTCAGCCCTGCTCCACGATCAAGGTGACTATCGCCCTGGCCGGGCTCAGTGAGAAGGTCCTGGGGCCGGACGGCAAGCTCTTCCGGCACGGCTACAATCTGACCGAGGCGCTGGCGCACTCCAACAACTACTACTTCGCCACGCTGGGCGACAAGCTCGGCTTCGACCGGGTCAGCTATTACGCCCACCTGTTCGGATACGGCGAGAAGGCTGGCCTGGACATTCCGGGTGAAAGCGCCGGCCGGTTTCCCTCCGAACCGCCCGCCAACGGCGGCGTCGGCATGCTCTCCAGCTTTGGCGAGGGGATTTCGCAGACGCCGTTGCAACTGGCCGCGTTGCTGTCCGCCATGTCCAACGGCGGCACCTTGTATTATCTGCAATACCCGCGGACCCAGGCCGAGATCAACGAATTTGTCCCGCGCATCAAGCGCCGCCTGGATATCGAGAACCTCATTTCGGTCGTTAAGCCCGGCATGCTGGCTGCCGTGGAGTACGGCACGGCGCGCCGCGCCCAACCCGGCGAACCAGTGGCCGGCAAGACCGGAACCTGCACCGACACCCACACTCACATGGGCTGGTTCGGCTCCTTCAATGACGTAGGCAAGAACAAACTGGTGGTCGTCGTCATGCTGACCGGCGGCGGACCCAGCCGCGGCTCCCTGGCCGCCGAAGTGGCCGGCGAGTTCTATCGCAGCCTCTCGGAAAAGAACTACTTCGCGGCCAGTCGCGTGATTACGCCCGCTTCTCTGCTCTCCACCCAGATCTGCTGTTCCCGCTAACGACGCATTCTAAGGCGTTACTGGCCGGATACGCGAGGATCAACAGCGGAACGGTGAGCCACAGACAGGTGCGCGAGTGCATGATCAGCCTCCCCTGAGGTTTAGTTATCATGCCTGCCGTTCGTCAGCGCCGCGGCTATTCATAGCGCAGCGCCACCACCGGATCCAGGTTCGCCGCCCGTCCCGCCGGCCAAATGCCGAAGAACAGTCCCACCCCTACCGAAACCAGGATCCCCGAGATTGCCGCCCACAGCGGCACTGCGGTCGGCAGATTCTTGAAGATCAGCCCGCTCAGCAGCGAGACGCACCAGCCCAAAAACAGGCCAATCACTCCGCCGATGCCCGTCAGCACCACGGCCTCCGTCAGGAATTGCACGATGATGTCCGCCTTGCGCGCGCCCACCGCCTTGCGGATGCCGATCTCCCGGGTCCTCTCGGTCACCGACACCAGCATGATGTTCATCACCCCGATGCCGCCCACCAGCAGCCCGATCGAGCTGAGGATCACCATCACCAGGGCCACCGTCCCGGTGATGCGATGGAAATCTTCGATCATCTGCTGCGCGGTTGAAAGCGAAAAGTTGTCCGGCTTGTTGCTGGGGACCTTGCGCTGGATACGCAGGATGGTGCGCACCTCGTCCTCCGCGCGCGACAACAGTCCCGGCCGGGCGATTACGATCAGCATGTTTTCGTTGGCGCTGGGATAGAGCTTGTGCATCGTGAAATAGGGCATGAGAATGCGATTGTCGTCCTGGCCCGGAAACGACGCCGCCGGCCGCTGCATGACGCCGACCACCTCCAGCGCGTGCCCGTCCACCTCGATCCATTTGCCGATTGCGTCCACACCCTGGAACCACGCCTTGCCCAGATCCTCGCCCAGCACCGCTACCGGCATGTGATGGCGGTTCTCCGTGTCGGTGAAGAAGCGCCCTTGCAGCATCACCGTGCCGCCGGCCGCGTAGCCTTCCTCGGTCCCGCCCATGTCCAGGTTGTAATTGTCGTTGCCCTTGTACCGCGCCTTGTGGATCTGGTCCCAATTGGCGAACAGGTACGGGCTGACGTGTTCCACTGACGGGCAGCGGTCCTCAATGGCCAGCGCGTCTTCCCGGGTCAGCGGCTTGCGCTTCATCTCCTCGAGCGTCCAGCCGCCCATGGCGCTGCCCCGCAGCACCACGATGGTGTTCGGTCCGAAGCTTTTCAGAATGTTCGTGATGGCCCCGTCCAGACCCGCGATGATGGAGCCCACGCCAATCACCGCCCCGGTGCCGATGATCACGCCCAGCACCGTCAGAAACGAACGCATCTTGTGCTCGCGCACCGTGTTCAACGCCAGCGTTACTCCGGAACCAAATGCGCCTATGGTCATCGTTCCACCCTCAAGGCTTCAATGGGGTCGAGTCCCGCCGCCCGCCGCGCCGGGTAGATCCCGAAGAACAGGCCGACCGCCGCCGAAAGCGTCACCCCCACGATCACCGCGCTCACCGGGATATGCATGGGCACCGGTGTCAGCGCCTTGACCATCAGGCTCACCGCCCACGCCAGCAGGATGCCGATCACCCCGCCCGTGGCCGACAGAATCGACGACTCCACCAGGAACTGGTTCAGAATGTCGCTCCGCCGCGCCCCCACGGATTTGCGGATGCCGATCTCGTGGGTGCGCTCCGTCACCACCGCCAGCATGATATTCATGATTACCACTCCGCCCACCACCATGAAAACCGAAACCACCCCGACCGCCGTCGCCGCGATGGCGCCGGTCAACTGGTTCCATACGCTGACCAGCGAGTCCGAACTCACGATGCCGAAACTGTCGTCTTCCTTGGGACCCAGGTGCCGGTGGGAGCGTAGCAGCACGCGGACCTCATCTTCGGCCTGCTGCAGCACGTTTTGATTGGCCGCCACCAGGTCGTAGCCGATGCCCGAGCGCGGGCCGTAGATCTTGAAGTAGGTCTCCGCCGGGATGATCAGGAAATTGTCGCGCGAGTTGCCGAAGACCGTCCCTTTGATCTTGGCGACCCCTACCACCTCGAACGGCCGTCCCTCCACGATCACCGTTTTCCCGATGGGGCTCTTGTTGGCGAAGAACTGCTCCTTCAGATCGTTGCCGATGAAAGCCACCATAGCCCGCCGTTCATCTTCCAGATCCGTGATGAATCGTCCATCCACCGGCTCGACATCCGATATGAGTCCGTAGTTGGCGGTCGCGCCGATCAACTGCACGTTATCCCGGTGCTCTCGGCCTGCGTGAACGCTGATCATCCGGTTGACGGACATACCCATGTCCCGCACCAGGTGCGTGTTGTTCCGCAGAAAGTCGAACTCTTCCTTATTCAGTTCCGGGTTACGCCGGTTCATCTCCAGGAACTTCTTGGGATCCCACATGCCCATCATCACGATGCGCCGCACCTTGAACCCGTCGGCGCCCATGGTCGACACATTCTGCGCGACGTACACGTTCATACCGTCGATCACGGACATGACCGCGATCAGCGTGGTGGTGGCCAGGATGATGCCCAGCAGGGTAAGGAAGCTGCGCAGCTTGCTGCCGCGCAGGGAGACCACCGCGCCGGCCACAGCTTCGCCAAACGAAGCATTCGTACGCATTCAATATCCAGACGAGCCAGGAGGGGTGATTGTTCCAGGCCCTCTTCCAATTTTAATGAATGCTGTACGAAAGCCGTACTTCGGCCGTCTTGGGCGGGAAGCAGGAATTGTTGTTGCAGGCCTGGTAACGCAGCTTGCCGACCATCATGCCCGGCCCTAGCGCGGCGCCGGCCGGTACCTTGAACTTGGCAATCAGATCGAATTCCCCGGTATACACCGAAAGGGGCTTGTCGGAAAACTCGTACTTTTCCATCTGCGGCCTCGGAAACACCACGTCCACCGGCTCCAGCGCGCCGCCCGGAGTCCAGGTGAGCTTCAGGGGAATCAGGTATTCGTCGGTGGGCTTGTTGCTGTTGACGTGGAAATTGGGCTGTACCGTGACCGCGATCCTGGCCTCCGCGGCGGTGCCGCGCTTGGCCACCAGCTTCTGGGGCGCCTCGGCGGTCAGGTATTGGTTACCTTGCGCCCACAAGCTCGGCAGGCAAAGAAACGTGGCCAGCGCCGCCAGGATGCGCGGGGGCTTGCAGTAGTTGTTCGATGTCATCTTCAATCTCGCTCTTGCTGGTCAGGCCCACATGCACGGAGGCGATGTTGCCGTCCCGGTCGATCAGAAACGTGGTCGGCAGCGCCTCGATCCCGCCGTACTTCTCGGCTGTCGCGTCGTTACCCACCACGACGCGATAGTTGATGGCCAGATCGTTGATGAAGGGCTTGACCGCGTCCCACCCGTCGTCGTCCATCGAAACGCCCAGTACCGAGAAGCCCTGGTCTTTGTGCTTGCGCTCGAAATCCATGAACCACGGAATTTCGATCTTGCACGGGCCGCAATAGGTCGCCCAGAAATCCAATAGCACGACTTTGCCCTTGTAATCGGAGAGCCGTACCGTCTTGCCGTCCGCATCTTTGAGCGCGAAATCCGGAGCCGCCCGCCGTTCGGTGGCCGGTTTGACCGACGCCGCCCGCACCGGCTTGGCCCGTGAGCAGCCATAGATTACCCAGCCCAGGGCGAAACCCGTCAGCAGTATGGCGCCCAGACGCGGCAACGACATGAAAAGCCTCCTATCTCTTATATGGATTATACCGAGATTCGTTTCGTCACACCGAAATCGATGAACCATCGCCGGCGGCGCTCCCGGAAGCGCCGGGCCAGCGTGAATTCCACGTGCGACCGCACCCCCGAAAACATCCACGCCGCCGTATCGCAGAAGCTCTCGCAGACGTATTCGCGCCAGCGCCGCGTGCGCCGGTCCCGGTCCGGCGCCGCCAGCGCCCGCTTGCGCCACTCGGCCGACCAGCCCAGTTCCCCGCGCGCGTGCCCTTCCAGTTCCGCGCACAATAGGTCCTCCCAGGCCCGCCGCCGCGGATTGCCTAGCCGCACCCATACAAAATGGAACAACTCGTGGACGAAAATACGCGCCAGTTCCCGCCGGCGGCCGGCGGTGGCGGCGTCGAAAGCGATCCGCCGCTGGCGCAGAAAGGCCCCGGCATGGACGGCGTCCCGGCCGTCGCGCAGGCCGCGCCGCAGTTCGATCCGGATGGGCCTTCCGGCAATGGGAGGAAGAGTGGGCTTCAGCCCCGGAGGGGCTTCGACCACGTGATGGGAACTACTCCGGCGCGATGCGCACACTGCTGGCGGCCAGTTTGCCCGTGCGGTCCATGCCTAATTCGTAGAGCACCCGCGTACCCGGCCGCAGTGTGGTGGGATCGCCTTCCGACAGGCGCGATACGTGAAAGAACACGTCTCGCCCGCCGTCGTCCGGACGCAGAAAGCCGAAGCCCTTGGCTTCGAAATAAGTCACTACCGAGCCGCCCTGTTCCCGCGGGCCGTCTCCCCCCGCCATCTCCGCGCCGCCCGGCGCGCCGCCCCGGCTGGTCTTGTCCCCCACCCCTTGCTTGATGAGGGCCAGATCCTCTTCGGACAACTCCGCGGCCGGCGCCGTCTCGGTTGGCATTTTCAGGTCGGGATTCTTTTTCCGCGCTTCTTCGAAAAGGCGTCTTTGTCGGGCGTTCAAATGAAAATCCTCACGCGCCTCGGCTACACCGCGGCCGGCACAACTTTCGCCTTGCGGCGCGAGCCGCGCTTCTCGGCGGGTGGCTGCCGGTCGCTCTTCTTGAGCTGCCCCATCACCATGGGGGTTACGAACTTCTTCTCGCCATGATCGTCAAATTTGATTACGATCCGTTCATCATTGCTGGACAGCACAGTTCCCAAGCCGAACTTATCGTGCTCCACCTGAGCTCCTTGGGAATAATTGTTGGAAGCCATTAGCTTAGGGTTAACTCCTTTATTTTACAAATGCTAGGCAAAATGGAAAGACGATTGGGTGAAGTGGATGCGGACAACGCGAACACAGGAATCTTCGACTATGTTATCATGCGGCTGCAAGTCCCGCAACTATTGTGCCATTCCGCCCGCCGCGCGCCGTAACCAGCGTCAACTCGGCTAACATAAAACATATGGAAAAACTGCCGGCATTTCAAAATGAACCGTCCACCGATTTCTCCGCTCCCGCGAACCGGCGGGCCATGGAAGAGGCGCTCGCCCAGGTGCGCGCGCAGTTCGGACGCGAATACGATCTCTGGATCGGCGGCGAACGCGTGAAAACCGGCGACCTGCTGCGCTCCGTGAACCCTTCCAACCCCCAGGAAACAGTCGGCGTCCATCACCGCGCCAGCGCCGAATTGGCCCGCCGCGCCGTGGAGGCGGCCCACGCCTTCTTCCCCACCTGGGCGGATACTCCCGCCGAAGACCGCATCCGCATGCTGCGCGCCGCGGCCGCCGCCATCCGCCGCCGCAAGCTCGAATTCGACGCCTGGCTGGTCTTTGAAGCCGGCAAGACCTGGCCCGAAGCCGATGCCGACGTCTCCGAAGCGATCGACTTCTGCGAATACTACGCGCGAGAGATGCAGCGCCTCGCCGGTCCCCAGCCGCCCGATGTCCAGCTTCCCGGCGAGCACGGCGAAATTCACTATCTGCCCCTCGGCGTGGGCGTCATTATTCCACCATGGAATTTCCCCCTGGCGATCCTGGTCGGGATGACCGTGGCTTCGCTGGTCGCCGGCAACACCGCCGTCATCAAACCGTCCAGTGAAACTCCCACCATCGCCGCCAAATTCACCGAAGTGCTGCGCGAAGCCGGCTTCCCGGACCAGTCCTTCTGCCTGCTCACCGGCAGCGGCGCCGCCGTGGGCGACGTGATCGTCCAGCACCCCAAGACCCGCTTCGTGGCCTTTACCGGCTCGCGCGACGTGGGCCTGCGCATCAATGAACTGGCCGCCAAAACGGCTCCCGGCCAGATCTGGATCAAGCGGGTCATCGCCGAGATGGGCGGCAAGGACGCCATCCTGGTGGATGCCGACTGCGACCTGGACAAAGCCGTCGAGGGCGTGGCCGTCTCCGCCTTCGGCTACCAGGGCCAGAAGTGTTCCGCCTGCTCGCGCGCCATCGTCGACGCCAAGGTCTACGACGCCTTCCTCGAAAAGCTCCAGGCGCGCGTTTCCAAAATCACCGTGGGCGCCGCCGATAAGCCCGAAAACTACATGGGCCCGGTGATTAGCGAGGGCGCCCGCCGCACCATCCTGGATTACATTGAAGTGGGCAAGAAGGAAGGCCGCCAGTTGCCGATTCCCGTAGCCGCGCCGGATAACGGCTACTTCGTCCCGCCGACCGTCATCGCGGACGTGGATTCCAAGTCTCGCATCTTCCAGGAAGAGATCTTCGGCCCGGTCCTGGGCGTCACCAAAGCCCGCGATTTCGATCACGCCATGCAACTGGCCAACGATTCGCAGTACGGCCTCACCGGCGCCATCTTCTCCCACGTGCCGGAACACGTCGCCCGCGCGCGGCGCCACTTTTTCGTGGGAAACCTGTATGTGAACCGCAAATGCACCGGCGCCATGGTCGGCGCCCATCCCTTCGGCGGATTCAATATGTCGGGAACGGATTCGAAGGGCGGCGGGCGCGACTACCTGCTGCTATTCCTGCAAGCCAAATCGATCGCCGAGAGGGTGGCGTAGCTTCACTTCTCGACCACGATGGTCTTGCGGAACAGCTCGTACACGCTGCTGAAATAGACCTGCCCGTCGTAGCGGAAAGCCGCCACCTTCGGGTCGCCCTGGGGACTGTCCGCTTGTTCCGGCCCCAGGCTGACGTCGATCAGCCGCGCGCCGGCCGGGATTTGCCGCGCATCCCCCTGCAGATCCAGGGCCGCGAAGGTCTCCACCGCCTCCCGCACTTCGCCCGGCGGCGCATGCCACTTATCGTTGAAGTACGTCCATATGGCATCCGCGCAACGGCTGGGACATGTGGGTAAAGTTTCGCCGGCATTCACCGGGATCATGACACCGCAGGTTGTGCATCGGTACAGCCCGGATTGCTTCGCCTGCTCATTGGCCCTGTACAATGGCTTCCCCCCGAGAAGCCATAGGCTAACAGAGAACAGCCGCCGATGCAGTATAACCGCCGCGGTTTAAGTCTCTGCCTTGTCCGGCTTGTTCTCGTCCTCGGTGTCCGCGCCAGCCTTGCGTACCGACACCGTGCCGCGCTCCGTCACCAGATGAATGCTGGGACCTTGTCCCACGATTCCCTCGAGCGAGGAAGACCGCCCGTCCGTCTTCTTCTGGATGGGCGCGCCGAAATCGTTGACCGCGTCCCCGTGGTCCGTATTGGCGGTCAGTTGAAACGCCGCCTTGTCCGGCAGCACTAAGGTGATCTGGCCGCTGTGCGAGCGGGCTTCGATCTTGGCCAGCGGCACGTGCCGCGGCTGCAGTTCGATGTCCCCGCGCTCGGTCTCCAGGTCCAGGGAATCCGTGAAATCCTCCATCTTCACGTCCTTCGACTTGGTCACCAGGTGCACCGGTCCCACCAGGTTGTTGGCCGTCAGCTCGCCCAAGTCCATGGTGATCTGGCCCGGCAGCGCCGCCACCCGCAGATCCGTGTTCGGCGATTCGAAGTGCAACGGCTTGGCCACGTTCTTGAACTCCAGGCTGCCCGAGTACGAGCCGTTGATGGTCACCTGCCCGGCGATGTTCTCCAGTTCGATGTCCGAGCCTTTGCCCTGCAGATCGAGGTTCCCCTTTAAATCCGCGGCCCGCACCAGGTCGCTGCGCTGCAGCTCGATGCGCGCATTGCCGCCGACCTTGTTCAGCCGCACGTCGGAGCGGTCGCCGTGCACCTCCACGCCTCCGTTCACTTCGTCCACTTCGTAATCGCCGAAATTGCCGTGGATCTCCACGCTCATGCGCAAGGGAATAGTGATCTCCAAATCTTCCGAGATCCGGCCGCTGGTGGGATTGCGATCCTGGTTCGTGCGCACCAAGAATGCGTCGCCCTGGGCGATGATCTCCAGGGGCGTGCCGCCATTGGCGCGATCGGCTTCGGACTGGTTCACGGCCTGCACCGTTTTGCGCCCCGTGACCATGATGTTGGGTACGTCGGCGCCGGTCACCTTCAGGTTGCCGTGGTTGTTCTCGAAGACCACCCGCGTGGCGTTGCCGGCCGGCTTCTGGCCGTCCACGTTGTAATCGTAGTGCTCGCCAAAAGCCTCCCACGCCGGACGAAAATGCACGCCGTGGCTGTGGGCCTCGAACGCTCCCCAGCCAATGAAGCACATGAAGATGATCAGCACTACTTCCCCGCCGCTGAAACCGGACGCGTACGTCAGGTTGCCGCGGAAGTAGTCCACCAGCACTTCCACCAGTCGCAACGACCCCCAGGCGATCAGCAGGAAGGGCCAATATTGCGAGAGCAGATCGAAAAGCTGGATGTCGGGCCGCAGATTGTAGACCAGGAAAGCGGCGCCCAACAGGATCAGCAGAATCGGCCCGGTAATCGATCGTCGTCTCATCTGCGTCCTCCAGGCGGGGCACCCGGGGAAGCGCCCGCCGGCGTGGCCCGCGTGGTGCGGCCTACCAGGCTCAGCAGCCCGAACACGATCAGCAGCACGGGCCAGGTCTGGTTGAAACCGTAAATCGTGAAGTTGTTGAGGGCGAACAGCGTGCCCAACGTGATCAGCGTAACGGGCCAGCGGATGGCGCGCAGCAGGTTCACGTCGTTAGTGCTCATGGCGGGCCTCCCGCGGGGCGATCGGCTCGTTTGCATCCGTCACCCGCACGTAGAGCATGTAAGCACCGGTCAGGATCAGCAGCACCGGCCAGTAGCGCAACAGGTAGCGGAGCTGGATGATATCCATGGTGCTCAGCAGCAGCACCACGCCTAACACGATCAGGGTGATGGCGCCCACCGGAAAGCTGCCCCGCCGGCCGTGCACGTCGAGGATGCTCGAGAATTCGTCCACCGGCTCGCCCGCGCGGCGCTTGCGCGCCGTGTGATAGGCCTCCAGAGCCATGTACATCACCCATACCCCGATCAGAATTCCGAACAGCGGCTCCAGATCGCCGGCCGTGCCGGAACTGGTGATCGACACCAGCAGGCCGAAGACGATCGCATGCACCAGTCCTTTGGCGTATTGGCCGTTGTAGATCGCGCCCACTCCGGGAATGAACCCCAGCAGGCACGCCAGGCCCGGAGACACGTCGCCGGTTGCGCTATTGCCGCCCGCGTAGGGCGACGGCTTGGGTAGCGCGGACGCGGTGGCGTCCTCCACGATCTGCTGGCGCAGGTTTTGCGCGTAATTCGCGGCGGCGTTAGCCTCCGCGGGCGCATGCTCGTCGCAGAAAATGGTGCCTTGGGCCGTGCGCTTGCATTCGGCGCAGAGCGCTTTGCCGCACGTGCGGCAATAAGCGACGGCCGGTGTTTCGGAATGGTTGAAGCAATTCATGACGATTTCCCCTAATGCGATTTCGGTTGCTGCTCCGAGCCTCTGACCGGCAGGCGATGCGTATCCGGCATGCGCCTGGATTTCTCCGCATCCGTTCCGGTCCTCTGCTCTTCTTCCTGCTGCTGCTGCCAGTCGTGCAGCTTGCTCTGAATCTGGTAGACCACCTTCAGACTTTCGTAAAACTTCACGGTGCGCTGCCAGCCGCGGTATACGCGGTCTTCCAGGCCCGACCACACGGCGCTGGGCGACAGGTCCGCCGGGCGCAACTGGCGCGCCGGCGCCACGAAACGGGCCAGCATGGCGAACGACAAAATGGTCATCGCCATTCCCATGGCGAAGCGCGGCTGCAGCACCGGGTGCAGAATCTTGCCGAACCAGCGCTTGATTCCGGTGGCCGGCGTCTTGGCATGCACCCACGGTGCGTTGAACAGCAGCCGCGTCATCAGCTCCGGGGGCGGTTCCACTTCCGCCGCCCGCTCCATGAATCCCACCGCCGCGGCGGCGTCCCGCGCCAGCTCCGCGCAGTTGTGGCAGCCGGCCAAATGCTGTTCGACCATAGTTCTGGCGTCCGGCCCCAACGTGCCGTCAACGTAGTCGCAGATAAGAACTTCCAGTTCCGCGCACGTCATACCAGTACCTTCTGCCTTCGCAAAACTTTGGCCAATTCGGCCCGCCCCCGGTTTAACCGGGACTTCACCGTACCTTCCGGGATGCGCAAAATCTCCGCAATTTCCCGGTACTCCAGGTCCTGCAAGTCGCGCAGTATAACAGCTTCGCGTAACTCCGGCGACAGCTTCTGCAAACCCGCCTGCAAGATCTCGCTGGCCTCCCGCCCGGCCAGCATGCCTTCCGGGCGCGCCGCCGCCGAGACCGACTCCTCGATCATGGGAAGCTGCTCTTCAATCGAATCCGTCAGCCGCTCCTGGCGCGTGCGGCGGTAATTGTCGATCAGCAGATTCCGCGTCAGCCGCGCCAGCCAAGTCGTAAAAGCGCCTTCCGTCGCCCGGAACGTCTTCAGCGTCCGGTACACCCGCAGAAATACCTCCTGCGTCAGATCCTGGGCTTCCCCATCCTTCCCCGTAAACCGGTAACAGAGTCCGTAGACGCGGCGGGTGTGGGTTCTCACCAGCTCTTCCCAGGCGGCTTCATCGCCGCTCAAACACCGCTCTACGAGGCTGTGATCGAGGTCCAAAGTCTGTTTTAACCAAAATTGGGCGGCGCCGTCCGTTCTTTGTGCGAACGGACTGCTGGAAACCATCGCCAGTGCGGCGGCCGCCATGTGACCTCTTTCCTCCTTCAGCCGGTCTAACGTCTTTAGCCAGCTTACATTTGAAGAAACGAGGCTTTCTCATCATAGGTTCATTTTTTCCCGTGCGCTAGGGGCCATTTTTCCACCGGGCCGGGCCGTGCTACATTTCATGTTGCCCTATGGTCGAGCCCAGCCCCGCCATCCCGGCATCCGGCATTACCCGTCCGCCACCCGCGCCCAAGACGGGCCTGTGGCTCCTGCTGAGCGCCGCCGCCCTGATCGCCGGCGTCCTGCTGGCGCGCCTTTTCCTGGCCCGCCGGGGATTCGACTGGCGCGCCTTCGGCGCCACCCTGCTGGCCCTGCAGTGGTGGTGGCTGGCGGCCGCCGCCGGCGGCGTGTTTGCCGGCTACTACGGCCGCGCCCTGCGCTGGCGCGTCCTGATGCGCCCCGTCAAGCCCCAACCCAGCCTCTGGAACCTGTTCTCGGCCACCGTGATCGGCTTCAGCGCCATCACCTTATTGGGGCGCCCTGGCGAATTCGTCCGGCCCTGCCTTATCGCCGCCAAGGAAAAGGTGTCCACCTCCTCCCAAATGGCCGCCCTGCTCCTCGAACGCATCTACGACGTGCTGATCGTCCTGGCGATCTTCGGCTTCGCCCTGGGCCACGTGCACCGCTCCGACGCCCGGCTGGGACCGGCGCTCGCCTGGGTCTTCGCCACCGGCGGATGGTTCGTCGCCATCCTGTCCATCGTGGTGCTGGGTCTGCTGATCGCCTTCCGGAACTTCTCGGCGGCCATGCGCCGGCGCCTGCTGGATGCGCTCGCCTTCCTTCCCGACCGCCACTTTAAGCGTGCCGACCGCCTGGTCACTGCATTTGTGCAGGGCGCCGAGTCCACTAAAAGTCACCGGTCCGTGCTCCTGCTGGTTGGGTACACGGTTTTCGAGTGGGCCACCATCACCTTGACGGTCTACTGCGTCATGCGCGCCTTTGGCCATGCCCTCCACTTCGGCTGGCTGGATATCCTGATCTTCCTCGGTTTTCTGGCGTTCGGCGCAGTGGTGCAGATTCCAGGCGTGGGTGGAGGCATGCAAGTGATTTCCATCCTGGTCTTGACCCAGATATTTCGCATCCCATTAGAAATTTCTACAAGTGTCGCAATAATTCTGTGGGTCGTCTCGTTTGTTGTAGTGGTTCCGATCGGCTTGGTGTTTGCCCTGCGCGAAGGGATCCAGTGGCGCAGCCTGCGCCCCTGGGAACCCGAAGTGTCCCTATGAAGTGTCCGTTTTGTAATCACATAGAAGACAAGGTCGTGGATTCCCGGGAAAGCCGGGAGGGGGATGCCATCCGCCGCCGCCGCCAGTGCCTGGCCTGCGAACGCCGCTTCACGACCTACGAGCGCATAGACGAAGTACCCTACATGGTGATCAAGAAGGATGGCCGGCGCGAGAAGTTCGATCGCCAGAAGGTACTGTCCGGGCTGTTGAAAGCCTGCGAAAAACGTCCCGTGAGCATGGGCCGGCTCGCCGAGCTGGTGGATCAGGTGGAAGCCAGGGTAACCGATTCGGCCGATCGTGAGATATCTACTATAGAAATAGGAGAACTGCTCATGGAGGCCCTTCGCGACCTGGACAAGATCGCCTACGTGCGCTTTGCCTCCGTATACCGCGATTTCCAGGATGAAGAAGCCTTCTTCAATGAGCTGAAGACCCTGATGCGCCACAAACTCCCCTGAGCCTGAACTCCTGTGTAACCAAAACACTTCTGCGACATCTTTAACAATAGAGCTTAACTTTCCTGTTCAACGGTGCTATTATCAGATGATGTCCCGACGGCGAAGGACCGCTCGCCCTTGGTGTGTCGAATCAGCAAGCCGAAGCTTTCTAGCAGCCCCAGAATCGAATCAAGTGCAGTGAATTGTGCCAAATGGTCGTTCTAGGGGGAGGTGAGTTTAAAGGTGGATCATTTCGAAGATCAGTTTTTAGCAGATAATCCGGAAGCGTTGGGCCTTAACTTCGAGGAAGACGCCAAGTTCTTCGGCCCCGAAGCGGAGCACGAAGCGGATTTTCTGCATCCTCAACCGGCCGAAGAGTCGATCTACACAGACGACCCCGTCCGCGTCTATCTGCGTGAAATGGGAGCCGTTCCACTGCTGACGAGAGAAGGGGAAGTGGACCTCGCGCGGCGCATGGAACGCGGCAAACTCCGGATGCAGAAAGCCATCAGCCGATCCGCTCTGGTCGAGCGCGTGGTCGTGGAGCTCGCGGATCAACTGAAGAAAGGCGCTGAGGAAATCGACAACGTCGTGGACATAGGCGACGTGGAAGAGGGCACGCCGGCGGACCTCAAAAAGCGCGCCGACCTGCTGAAGCTCTTTACCGACCTGCTCCTGGTGTATCGCAAAATGCAGCAGTTGGCCGACAAAGTCGAGACTATTCCGGTCAACCTGAAAAAGCAGCGCAAACGCTGGTGTGGCCGCCTGAACCGCAGCAAAGTCCAGGTATCGCAAGCAATCAGGGTCATTCCATTCCGTTCCACCAAGTGGAAGGAGTTCGCCAAAGAGATCGAGCGGGCGGTGGAAGAACTCGGCCAACTGGACCGCGAAGCCAAGAAGATCGAGGCCAAGCCCGGCCAGCCCCAATTGCAGCAGCGCCTGCGCGACCTCAAAAAGGAAATTCGCAAGCGCGAACAGATGGCCGGCGCTACGCTGCCGGACCTCAAGCACACCTTGACCGTGATCCGCCACGGCGAAGCCGAGGCTGAGCGGGCCAAGAAGGACCTAGTCGAGGCCAATCTCCGCCTGGTCGTGTCGGTCGCCAAGAAGTATGTCAACCGTGGGCTGCACCTGCTGGACTTGATCCAGGAAGGCAATATCGGCCTCATGCGCGCCGCGGACAAGTTCGAATACCGCCGCGGCTATAAGTTCTCGACTTACGCCACTTGGTGGATCCGGCAGGCCATCACCCGCGCCATCGCCGATCAGTCCCGCACCATTCGTATTCCGGTGCATATGAACGAGAGCATGAACAAGTTCCTGCGCGCTTCCCGCGAGCTTGAGAAGGAACTCGGCCGTACTCCTACAAATGACGAAATTGGTCGCCGGATGGATATTCCTGTCGAGAAAGTGCAGAAACTAAAGACCATCTCGCGCGATCCCGTTTCGCTTGAAACCCCTGTGGGCCGCGACGGCGAATCCGCCCTGGGCGACCTGATCGAAGACCGCTGGGTCGGCTCGCCGGTGGATGCAGTCATCGAAACCAATGTCCGCGACGAAACCGCCGGCATCCTGAAAACCCTTTCCCCCAAAGAGGAAAAGGTGATTCGGCTGCGCTTCGGGATCGGCTGCGAGCGCGAGCATACCCTGGAAGAAATCGGCCAGGAGTTCGACGTCACCCGCGAGCGAATTCGACAAATCGAAGCCAAAGCTCTCCGCCAACTCCGGGCTCCCGAGCGGGCCCGCCGCCTGCGCGCCCTGATGGCGGCCCGATAGACGTGAAGCAGGCCCGCGGCCTGCGGCGGGCGATCGGCCCGTCCCTGGTCGCCGCAGCCGGGATCCTGACTCTGATCCTGGCTGCGCGCACTTTCTGGTACCTCTTCCATTCCATCACCAATGTCCCCTACGGCGACCAGTGGGTCATGCTGGACGAGATCCGCAAGCGCCAGGCCGGCCTGATCGGTTGGAACTATCTTTGGTCGCCCTATTGGGGCCAGCGCCTGCTCCTGCCCCGCCTGCTTTTCCTCTTCTCCGCGAAATACCTGCATTACGCGATGCTGCCTTTCATCCTGATCAACGTGACGGCGCAACTGGCTATGCTCGCCGTGCTGATCCGGACCGCCCGCCGGCACCTCCGCGGCCTACTCCTGTTCTGCATCGCCGCATTGGCGCTGGCGCATCTGCTGTTGTCCTCGCTGCAAATGGAGATTCTGGTCGAGGGCATCGAGGTCCAGTACACCATCGGTTTTGCCGCGGCCGTAGCCGCCATCTGCGCCCGCCGATTCTGGGCCTCCCTCGTCCTAGCCGCCGTATCCACCCTGTGCCTGGCTGTGGGTCCCCTGGTCTGGCCCATTCTCGCCCTGGAAGCCTGGATGGGCGGCCGCAAATGGCGCGCCTCCGCCCTCGCCGTCACCGCCGCGCTGATCGGCTTCGCCTACAGCATGGGTTACACCCGGCCTTCGATCGGCATGGGACTCGCCGGCATGCTCCGCCACCCCTGGCAGGCATTCACCATCACGGGTCTGGTTCTGGGCGGACCCGCCAGCCTCTACGCGCGCCCATTCGGCACCCTGGTAGGCTGTGCCGGAATCGTGTTCGCCGGCGTGATCCTGGTGGATGCCTGGCGCCGCCGCAAACCCATGAGCTTCGTGCTGGTGTTCTGTTTCATGGGAGCCTCCGCCGCCGCCATCGCCTTCGGACGCCTGTCGCCGGAATGGTTGGCCTCCTACCACGGCCTGCCTCTCCCCAGCCGCTACCTGGCGCCCACGTTCGTATTCTGGGCGGCGCTCTTCACCGCGGCGCTAATCTGTTGGCCCACCGCCCGGATCGTCACGCGCGCCGCGACAATCGGCACCTGGGCGGCCGTCCTGCTCCTCACCTTCGGCACCTGGAACTGGCAATGGCGCATGCCGCGCGAGTGGGCCACCGTGTCCCAAGGCTTTGACGCCATCGCCTCCGGCTTCTTCCTGCCCGTCTCCGACCAGGAATACATGTCCCGCATCTTCCCGGTCGAGGATCTGCGCACGAGCCTGGCCGGCTATATGCGCGACCGGCGGCTCGGCGTGTTCGCCGAGCCCCGCGCGGATTGGCTCGGGAAGAACATCGCCGCCCTCGCGCCGCCGCGCGCGGGCCACGCCTGCCAGGCCGCTGTCCGCGAGAACCAGCCGCTCGGCGGCAGTCCGCCCGTCTACCGGATCGTCGGCAGCCTGACGCTGGACCGCCGTGCGCCATCCCGCTCCCTGGACGTGCTGATGACCGACAGCCAGGGCGTCGTCACCGGCTTGGCCCGTACTCTGCCGGCACAGAGCGAAGGCGCTCCCGCCACGGACTTCTTCGGCTACGCCCGCGGGCATCCGGCCCGCCTGGTACTGCTGGGCGGCCGCTCCTGTGAGACTGCATGGTAGAATTCACCACACAGACAAACAGGAGGGCCGTCCGAAATGTCCTGCCAGATCATGGCGGTGTGCTGTGTTTGCGCGATGCTCGGCGTCGCGCAGGCGCAGGTCAGCGTCACCACTTACCATAACGACAATTCGCGAAGCGGACTGAACTCGCACGAGGTCGTCCTGACCCCCGCCAACGTGACGCCCGATACATTCGGACTGCGCTTCGTCCAGCCCGTGGACGGATACCTGTACGCGCAGCCGCTATACGTTCCCGCGGTCAACATCGCCGGCCAATCGCATAACGTGGTCTACGTCGCCACCGAGCACGACAGCGTCTACGCCTTCGATGCGGACAACAATACCGGCGCCAATGCCCAGCCGCTGTGGCACGTCAGTTTCATCAATCCGCCTGCGGTGACCACCGTCGATAGCAATAACGACGCGGGCTGCGGCGACCTGGTCCCGGAGATCGGCATTACCGGCACACCCGTAATCGATACCTCCACCGGCACTCTCTACGTCGTCGCCAACACCAAGGAAAACGGCACGTTCTTCCAGCGCCTGCACGCTTTGGACATCGCCACCGGCGGCGAGAAGTTCGGCGGGCCCCTCGCGATCCAGGCCACCGTGCCCGGACATGGCGCGGGAAGCTCCGGCGGCAAAATCGCCTTCGATCCTCTGAAGCAGGCCCAGCGGCCCGGCCTGCTGCTGCGCCAGGGCATCGTCTACGTCACATTCGCGTCGCACTGCGATATCGGACCCTACCACGCCTGGACGTTCGCGTATACCGCGTCGGCTCTGCAGCTCGCCGCCGTGTGGGTCTCCACGCCGAACGGATCCGACGGCGGCATCTGGCAGAGCGGCGGCGCGCCAGCATCGGACTCGAGCGGCATCTACTTCGCCACCGGCAACGGCACCTTCGATGTGGATCAGGGCGGCCGCGATTGGGGCGACACCATCCTGAAGATGGGCAGCCCGGCCGGCGGAACTTTGCCCGTGCTCAGTTCCTTCACGCCGTTCAACCAGGACGTCATGAACGACGACGATGTGGACCTCGGCTCCGGCGGCCCCATGCTGCTGCCCGATCTGCCCGCCGGCTCACCGCACGCGCACCTGCTGGTGCAATCCGGCAAGTTCGGCAATATCTACCTGGTGGACCGCGACGCCATGGGCGGCTACAACTCCGGTACCGACCAGATCGTGCAGGAGCTGGACGGCGCCAACGGCGGCATCTGGGGCATGCCCGCCTACTGGAACAGCAACGTCTATTTCGGCGGCCAGTACGACAATCTGAAGGCGTTCTCGTTTAATGCGGGCGGCAGCGGACTGCTTTCGACGTCCGCCACTTCGTATTCTCCCGAGCAGTTCGCCTTTCCGGGGCCGACGCCCTCGGTGTCGTCCAACGGCGCCGCTAACGGCATCGTGTGGGCCGTCGGAACGGATGCGTACGGCTCCGACGGTCCGGCCGTGCTTCATGCTTACGACGCCACCAATCTGGCGCACGAGCTGTACAGCAGCACCGATAACGGCCCGCGCGACGTACCGGGTCCCGCCGTGAAATTCGCGGCCGCGACCGTCGCACGCGGCAAGGTCTACCTGGGAACGGCTACCCGGCTCGCGGTCTACGGCCTGCGCCCGCCGTCCGCGGCCACCCCGGCGTTCAGCATCGCCGGAGGCGTCTACACCACGGCGCAGTCGGTCGCCATCAGCAGCAGCACGTCCGGCGCCCAAATCTACTACACCACGGACGGCACCCTACCCACTACGCATTCGAAAAGATACACCGCGCCGGTAACCGTCAACGCCACCGGCACCCTGCGCGCGATCGCCGTAGCTGCGGGCATGTCTCCAAGCCTGGTAAGCAATGCTCTGTACACTATCCAGACCTCGCCCGGCCAGGGACCGAACTATCTCAACGGCTTCGTCACCCGCGGGTTGGCCTTCAACGGCTCGGCCAAGCTGAACGGCACCCGGCTCAGCCTGACCGATGGCAGCGGCGGCGAAGCTGCCAGCACTTTCTTCAAATCGCCGGTGAACAGCCAGTATTTCACCAGCGATTTCACCTTCCAGCTCACCGATCCGGTGGCCGACGGTTTCACCATCTGCCTCCAGAACCAGGGCACCGCGGCCCTGGGCGGCAGCGGCGGCGAATTGGGCTACGGCGGTTCGCCGGGGATCTTGAGCAGCGTGGCGGTCAAGTTCGATCTGTACGACAACGCCGGCGAAGGCATCAATTCCACCGGGATCTACACGGATGGCGCGGAGCCTTTCGTGCCCGCTATCGATCTCACGCCCTCCGGCATCGATCTGCATAGCGGCGACATGCTGCGGGCGCGGCTCCGCTATTACAATCCGTTCCTCACCCTCGAGATCGTCGACACCACCGATAGTACCCTGTATTTCTCGACGCAGTTCACCGTCGATATTCCAGCCACTACCGGGGGTGACACGGCTTATGTCGGATTCACCGGCGGCACCGGTGGCGCTTCGGCGATTCAGGAAATCGTCAATTGGGACCACCTGTCGTATGCCGGCGACGTTGCCGCGCTGCCCGTGTTCAATCCTCCGGGCGGCACTTATTCCGCACCGCAATCGGTCGCCATTTCAGATTCGACACCTGGCGCGCAGATCTATTACACCACCGATGGTTCCACGCCCACGCAGTCGTCAATCCCGTATACCGGGCCGGTCACCGTTTCGGCCAGCCAGACGCTGAAAGCCGTCGCCTTGGCGTCCGGGTATCTCCCCAGCAGCATCGGTACCGCGACGTACGCTATTCAGTAAATCCGACTACTGCCCGCTCGGTGGTTTGACCGCGATCGCGATAATCGACGTGGGCGCCCAGGGCAGCATGGCGTCGATCCGCCGCCACAGCCACACGCAGCGGTCGAACACGCTCAATTGGAAACGGCTGAGCGTTGTGCGCTTCAGGATCCGGCCGGTGACATACCAGGGCGGCCGCGAGATCCGGTTGAAATCGATGATGCGTTCCACCCGGAGTCCGGCTTCCTCCAGTTTCTCCCGCAACTCCGCATGCGAGTAGCGCCGGTGGTGCTCCAGCGCTTTATCCAGCGAGCCGTAGAGCTCCTGCCCGTGCGGCACCAGGATGACCGCGCGGCCGCCCGGCATCAACGCCGTGTGAATATTGCGCAGCCCGGCGCGATCGTCCCCTATATGTTCCAGCACGTTCAGGCAGACCACCGTGTCCACCGTGCCCGCCAACGATTCGAAATCCGCCGGATTCAGAACGTCGCAGTGCCGCACTTCTATGCGCGGCCGATGCTGAAAGCGCTGCCGCAGGCGCGCCAGGTACTCGCCATTGATATCGCCGGCGATGTACCTCTCCCGCCCCGGCGCCAGTACCCGGCTCAGGTTGCCGATGCCCGCCCCGCACTCCAGCACCCGCCGCCCAATAAAGGGCCGGATGGTATCGGCCATCCATTTATTGAATCGCCTGGCCCCGGACAATGCGTCCAGGATGTCGTGCCCGGGATCTTTGTACAGGTCCCGCGAAAACGCATAGCGCGCGATCACGCCCACCGCGTCGAAGGCGTCCTTGAGCCCGATCTTCTTGCCCTCCTCGTAGGTCCGCCCGTGATAGGCGATCGGCGTCTCGTACACCCGCACGCGGCGCTTGGCCAGCTTGATGGTCAGCTCCGGCTCCAGGCCGAACCGGTTGCTGCGGATGGGAATGCTTTGGAGCAGCGACGTGCGGAACGCCTTGTAGCACGTCTCCATATCGGTCAAGTTGAGGTCCGCCACTACGTTGCACATCAACGTCAGAATCTGGTTGGCTACCGAATGCCAGAAATACAGGACCCGCCGCTCGCCGGAGATCATAAAGCGCGAGCCGAAGACCGCGTCCGCCTGCCCTTCGAGCAGCGGCCCCAGCACCCGCCCGTACTCCCGCGGATCGTATTCCAGATCGGCATCCTGTATGATCGAGTACTCGCCGGTGGCATGCTCGATCGCCGTGCGTATGGCCGCGCCTTTGCCCTGATTGCGGGGTTGGCGGATGAGCCGTATGATGCCCGGGTGCGCGGCGGCTACGTCCTCCACGATCTCGGCGGAACTGTCCCTGGAGCCATCGTCCACCACGATGATCTCGCGGTCGACTCCCACCGGTAGAGGTGCTGCCAGCACGCGTTCGAGCAGGGTTCCGACGAACTCTTCTTCGTTATAGAGGGGAATCAGAATAGAAACTAAGCAAACAGCCATGGTCGGCGCGAATCTCCCATTGTACAGTAGGGACCTTCCTCGCCGGTTAAGCTATTGAATCGTCGGACCCGGTTTGTGGGCGCTGCGCATCACCAGCTCCTCTAAATCCAGCAGATGTTTCGGCTCGTACTGCTGGCGGGACCACCGCTTGGAGCCGGCCAGCTCGATCCCCACGAAATAGCCGATCTCCCGGTAAACGCAGTAACGTACCACGCCGGCCAGCTTCTCCCCGGGACAATGTACTTCCACCTGCGCCTCCAGCGGCAGGGGAATCTCGAACTGCAAACACATCCCCGAAGGCGAAATATCTTCGAGCAAAGCGATGGATTTGCGCTTGTGGCCTGGCGGCTCACTCCAGCTCACTTCCACCATATCCGCACATAACATCCGAACTTCAGCGCGAGACCGCTGCATGCTTATCATATCGGCAGCTTTGGCAAGGTCTGTATGCTGCCCTGCGCGCCATGCCGCCCGCCGGCCGGACGGCTCAGCCGCTGCGCCGCTGCTCGCGCGCCGCCATTTGCGCCAGTTCGTCGCAACGGTTGTTATCCGCGTGCGACGCATGTCCCTTGGTCCATGACCAGGTGACTTTGTGCCGCGCCGCCGCCGCGTCCAGTTCTTCCCACAGTTCGCGGTTGACCACCGGCTTCCGCTCGGCGGTCATCCAGTTCCGCCGCTTCCAGTTCGCCACCCACCTGGTGATGCCGTTCTTCAGATACTCGGAGTCCGTCACCACCTCCACCTCGCACGGCTCCTTCAGCGCCTGAAGCCCCTCGATCGCCGCCGTCAGCTCCATGCGGTTGTTGGTGGTGTGCGGCGCGTATCCGTACAACTCCCGCTGGTGCTCGTTGTAGCGCAGAATCACCGCCCAACCGCCGCGCCCGGGATTTCCTAAACAGGAGCCGTCTGTTATGATCGTGACCTTCTTCACCGGACTATGCGGCCGCCATCTCGCGCTGGAAGAACTCGTCCACCATCTCCAGGATCCGGCGCGGTTCCGCCGCATGATAAACGGCGGCGCGCAACTGCGCGCCGTGCCGCACGCCGTGCGTGAAGTACGTGGCGAACTGCTTCATCTTGCCCGCACAGTCGGGCTCCTGGCGCTCGATCAGCAAGGCGTAGTACGTCCGCATGATCTCGTAACGGTCCTGCTGCGTGGGATGGTCGTAGCTGCCGTCCGCCACGTACTGCGCGATCTGCCGGAAAATCCAAGGATTGGACGACGCCGCGCGCCCGATCATCACTGCGTCGCAGCCGGTCTCCTCCACCATCCGCACGGCGTCCTCCGGCGAGTTGATGTCCCCGTTGCCGATCACCGGAATCCCCACCGCCGCCTTCACTGCCGCGATGCGCGTCCAGTCCGCGCGGCCGCTGTAGCCTTGCTCCCGCGTCCGCGGATGCAGCGCCACCGCCGCCACGCCGGCATCTTCCGCCATCCGCGCCAGCCTGACCGCGACCAGTTCCTGATCGTTCCAGCCCGCCCGAAACTTGATCGTCAGCGGAATCGAAAGGGCCGCCCGCACTTCCCGGAGCAGCCGCTCCACCAGCGGCAGATCCCGCAACAGCCCCGATCCGCCGTTGCACTTCACCACCTTATTCACCGGACAGCCGAAGTTGAGATCCACCACGTCGAAGCCCAGGTCCTGGCACACCCGCGCGGCGTCCGCCATCACCGCCGGATCCGCGCCGAACAGTTGTGCCGTGATGGGACGCTCCGCGGGATCGAAAGCCAGGTATTTCAGCGTGCGGGTGGGCCGCCGCGCGCGCAAGGATGCGCTGACGCCGTGCGAACTGGTGAACTCCGTCATCACCAGGCCGCATCCGCCCAGGTTGCGGATGAACCGGCGAAACACGGTGTCCGTCACTCCCGCCATGGGCGCTAACACCGTCGCCGGGCTCACGCGCACCGCGCCAACCGTGAAGTGCGAGGGGAATCTCATCGCCTGGATTCTTTATTTTACCCGGAGCTACACTGGAAACGAAACTCGAAATCGGCCCGTCCGTTTCAAGTAAGGATCCGTACGGAGATGAAACCACTTCACATCGGACTTCTCGTGCTGGCCGGCGCGCTCGGCGGCGCGGTCATCATGAAGGTGATCGAGCGGCCGAAACCCGCTCCGGCCCCGGTTGCCGCTGCGCCCGCGCCTGCTAAGCCCGCCGCCACCGCACCCGCCGTCGCTCCGCCCGGGGCTCCCGCCGCGCCTCCCGCGGAATCGGCAAAAGTCGAGCCCGCGCCCGCCGAGCCGAAAACCGCTGCCGTGACCCGCCCGTCGCATCGGGAGAAACCCGTAGCCCGACGGCGCCCCGCCGCTCACCCGGTCGAGACTCGCCCGGTGGATGCCGTCGTGGCACACAATTCTCCACCTCCTGCCGTGCCGTCGGCGCCCGTCGCCGAGCCTGCCCCCGCGCCGCCTCCCCCGGTCACCGCCCCGCCGCCGGCCGACACCGCCCCGGCGCCCGAGCCCGCCCCGACGCCGGAGCCGGCTCCGCCGGCCGAACAAGCCGCGCCCACCGTCACGCTGGCGGCCGGCACACCCCTGCCCGTCCGCCTGGGCCAAGCCCTGTCCAGCGAACACAATCAGGTCGGCGATACCTTCACCGCCACCCTGGACAAACCCCTGACTGCCGGAGGATTCGTGATCGCCGAGCGGCGCGCGCGCGTCGAGGGACGCATCGTTAGCCTGCAGAAAGGATCGCACGCGGTCCTGGAACTGGAATTGACGAAGTTGGACACCTCCGACGGCCAGCATGTCTTCATCCAGACCGAGTCCGTACGCCAGCAGGTGCAGCATAACACCCGCGATGATGTGGGAGTAGTGGCGGCCGTAGCCGGCATCGGCGCCGTGATTGGAGCCATCGCCGGCGGTGGTAAAGGCGCCGGCATCGGGGCCGCCGCCGGCGGTGCGGCCGGCGCCGGAGGAGTGGCCGCCACCCGCGCGAAAGCCGTGGTGCTCCCGGTCGAAACCCGCCTCAGTTTTCGCTTGCGGCAGCCCGTCACTCTGACCGAACAGCTAAACCACTGATTGCGGCGGGCGGCCTAGAGCCGGTAAACAAAAGTCTCTTCCAACGGCGGCGCCGCCGGCTCCGCCAGCGATAGATCCAGCACGCGCACCCGCTGCCCTTCCCGCAGCTCCTGCAGCCGTACCGTCTTTCCGTTGCTGAAACGCACCGCGTCCCGATACGTATTCACCGCCTGGCTGGTTTGTGTGAACGTGCATTCTTCCTCGCGTCCCACGCCCAGCGAGGTTTGCAGCCTTTCCGGAATGTCCCGCAGCCACAACCGCGCCCCCGGCGGGATGCACACCGCCGCCACCTGCGTGTGCTCCGGCGGATTGAAGAACTCCTTCAGCGCCACCCAGAAGCTTCGCGGCCGCGCCGCCGATTTGGTACTACACTTCACGTCCGCTGGCGCCGCCAGCCCCATCGAACCGGTCGGAAACCGGTGAGCGATCAGGTCTTCCTGTTCGTTAGCCAGCCGGTTCGGAACCCCCATCAGAGAGTAGTCGCACATTTCGTTTCCCCTCCTTTTCGTTTCCATCGCCTCGGCACTTTGCCCCGGGCGATCTCCTGCTTTTAGTGTGGAACCGGTAGGGGGAGAAGACAAGACCTCGCCGGCGCGGTTTTGGGCGTTTGAAAACCAAATCCCGGACCGCCGCGACCTGGTGTATACTACCAGACCGCATAGGAGGAGAGCGATGCCCACCAGAGTTACCGACACCTGCAAATTCTCGTTTCTGTTTTTCCTGACGGTCCTATCGGTTGGCGCCGCATCCAATTCCGGCGCCGCCATCCAAGTGACCCCTTATGCCACGCCATCTCGCACCGGATTCGTTTCCAACATCGCCGCCGGACCCGACGGCGCCATCTGGTTCACCGAGCCGGCATCCAACCACATCGGCCGGATCACCACGGCTGGCGTTGTTACCGAGTACCCCCTGCCCACCGCCAATAGCGATCCCGTCGGGATCACCGCCGGGCCCGACGGCGCTCTCTGGTTTACCGAGGAGATCAACAATCAGATCGGCCGCATCACCACCGATGGCGCCGTCACCGAGTTTCCCGTGCCGGCGTTCTGCATCCCCACCGATATCGCCGCCGGGCCGGACGGCGCACTCTGGTTTACCGAGTTTGGAGCCAACAGAATCGGGCGTATGACCACCGCCGGCCAGCTCACCGAGTACCCGCTGCCGGATTCCGGCAATCCCGAAGGCATCGCCGCCGGCCGGGACGGCGCCATGTGGTTCACCGAACAGGATTCGAGCGAGATCGGCCGCATCACCATGGCGGGCGCCATCAAGCTATTTCCTTTGCCCGCCAACTCATACCCGGATGCCATCGCGGCGGGCCCCGACGGGGCTCTGTGGTTCGCCGAATTCGGCACCAGCCAGATCGGGCGCATCACCATCGCGGGAGTCGTTACCCAATACCAGCTTCAGAATGCGCCTTACTGGATTACGGCCGGACCCGACGGCGCGCTCTGGTTCACCGAGCGGCTGGCGAACCGGATGGGACGCATCACTACCGATGGCGTAGTCACCGATTACCCCGTGGACGCCACCCTCGATGGCATCGCCGCCGGCCCCGACGGCGCTCTGTGGGCGGTGGGCGAGGTGGCCGGGGTGACCCGTACGCCGGCGTGCGGCCTGGGATTCAGTGCCGGCGTTTCGGCCGGCGTTTTGACCATGAACTTCCACCTCGGCATCGATACCCCCGCCACATTCAGCATCCTTCTGCACGACGCTCAGGGGGAGTTCCAGCCGTTTTCGAAAAGCATCCCCGCCGTGGTCCCGCCGCGCGCCTTCACCATGGCCTGGTCCGGCTTTTCCGACAAGGGAAACGTGACCGTCAGGCCGCAACTGGCTGCCGCCGGCGGACAGGGCCTGTGTGCGGAATGGACCACCGTGAACACTGCGCCGTAGACTTGCCGCCTGTCCCCTTCGCGGCTCTCTGCTAAGATGGGTGAGAGTGTTGCCGGAACCCACTGCATTTTCAGGATCTTCTCAGATGCCCGCATCCGAACAAGCCCGCGCGGACGCGTGGCGGCGTGTACAATTGGCGCGCCATCCCAAACGCCCGCATGCGCTCGATTACATCGAGCGCATCTTCACGGATTTCCGCGAGATCCACGGCGACCGGCTTTTCAGCGACGATCCCGCCATCGTGTGCGGCTCGGGTTTTCTGGCCGGCCGCCCGGTTATGGTGATTGGCGAACAGAAAGGCCGCGACACCAAGCAGAAACTCTATCGTAACTTCGGCATGCCCAAACCCGAGGGCTACCGCAAGGCGCTGCGCGTCATGCAACTGGCGGCTAAATTCAAACGTCCGGTGGTGACCCTGATGGACACCCCCGGCGCCTATCCCGGCATCGACGCCGAGGAGCGCGGCCAGGCCGAAGCCATCGCCCGCAACCTCCGCGAAATGGCGCGCCTGGCGATTCCGGTCATCGCCGTGGTGATCGGCGAAGGCGGCAGCGGCGGCGCCCTGGCCTTGGGCGTCGGCAACCATGTGTTGATGCTCGAAAACGCCATCTACAGCGTGATCTCGCCGGAAAGCTGCGCCGCCATCATCTGGCGCGATTCGACCAAGGCGGAGTTGGCCGCCGCCGCCCTCAAGCTCACCGCCGAGGAACTGTTGAAGTTGGGCCTGATCGACGGCATCGTCCCCGAGCCGCCCGGCGGCGCGCATGAGGACTTCGATGCCGCCGCGCGCCTTCTGAGCGAGGCCCTGGACAAGGCGCTGGCCGACCTGGCCGGCCTGGGCCCCGATCGCCTGGTGGACCAGCGCTACGCCAAGTTCCGCCACATGGGCAATTTCTTCGCGTGAAAAAAAGCGTCTGGCTGGGCCTTCTCTTTGTGGCCGTGGTCGTCGGCTTCGTGGTCTACTCCACCCTGAACACGGGCCGCATCCGCTGCGAAGTCTGTATCACCTACCGCGGCCAGCAGGCCTGCCGCACCGCCGCCGCCAGCACCCGCGACCTGGCGCTGCGCACCGCCACCGAGAACGCCTGTGCCACCCTCGCCTCCGGCGTTACCGATTCCAATCAGTGCAATAACACCCCGCCCGACAGCGTCCGCTGGCCCTGATCGCCCTCTCCTTGACAGCTTAGGAGAACGGCTCTATACTCTCCTAAGATACTTAGGAGCGCAAAAGGAAGCGTGTTTGCCCGTTTCTCTCGCGGACGCCGCGCGGGCCGCCCCGTTTTTGCGCGGTGCAAAGAAAGAGAACCCGATGCCGCCTCACGCGGAGTTGCTCCCCGGCACCCTCGACCTCCTGATTCTCAAAGCCGTATCCCTGGGCCCCCTCCACGGCTACGGCGTGCTGCTGCGCATCGGCCAGATCTCCGGCGGCGCGCTGGCCATCGAACAGGGCGCCCTGTACCCCGCCCTCTATCGCCTGGAAGCCCAGGGACTCCTGGCCGGCGAATGGGGCGTCTCGGAAAACAACCGCCGCGCCCGCTTCTACCGCCTCACCGCCGCCGGACGCAAACGCCTGCGCGCCGAAACCGCCGGTTGGCAGCGCCTGGTATCGGCCATCGCCGCCGCCCTGGACGCCCGCCCCGAGGAACTTTGATCCATGTGGAGGTCCGATCTATGTTGAAGCCGCACCTGCTCTGGCGCGCACTCTCGCGCCGCGCCGCCCTCGAACGCGACATGGACGAAGAGCTGCGCGCGCACCTGTCCCAGCGCGCCGAAGACCTGGTGCGGTCCGGGCTGCCGCCCGCCGAAGCCGCCCGCCGCGCCCGCCTCGAATTCGGCGCCCTCGAGGGCTACAAGGAAAGCTGCCGCGAAGCCCGCGGCCTGCGCCCCTTCGACGATCTGCGCGGCGATCTCCGCTATGCCGCCCGCGGCCTGCGCCACAACCCGTCGTTTACTCTCACCACCATCGCCACCCTGGCCCTCGGCATCGGCCTGAATACCGCCATCTTCAGCGGCGTGAAAGCCGTGCTGCTCGACCAGTTGCCTTACCGCGACCCCGGCCGCCTGGTGAAACTGGCCGAAGCCGATGCAGGCGAGAAACGCGCCGAGACCGTCGGCTACATCACGGCTTACGACTGGCGCCGGCTCAGCCATTCCTTCGCCGGCATGTCGCTCTACCGGAGTGCCGCGGGCGCTATCGTCGAGCGCGGCGAGCCGGAGCTCCTGCGCGGCCTGCGCGTGAACTACGATTTCTTCGATACCCTTGGCGTCCGCATGCAGATCGGGCGGACATTCCGGCCGGAGGAAGACCGCAAGGATCGCCGCTACGAGGTCATCCTCTCCAACGGCCTCTGGCGCCGGCGCTTCGGCGGCGACCCACAAGTCATCGGCCGCGTCATCCATTTGAGTGACTCCGCCTTCACCGTGGTCGGCGTGCTCCCGGCCGGTTTCCAATCACTGACCATCCCCGGCGTCCCGGAAACACCCGAAATCTTTGAGCCGCTGGGCTACGACTTTTCCGATCCCTGGGCCTGCCGTACTTGCGAGCATTTGCAATTAATCGCACGCGTGAAACCCGGCGTCCCTCTGGAACGCGCGCACGCCGAGTTGAACACCATCATGGCGGACCTGATTCGCCGTTACCCGTCCGAGTATCCGCCTGAGGCGAAGGTCGCCTGCCAGCCCTTGCAGGATTATATGGTCGGCCAGGTGCGCACTGCGCTATGGGTTCTGATGGGCGCCGCCGGCCTGGTCCTGCTGATCGCCTGCGTCAATGTCGCCAATCTCCTGCTCGCCCGCGCCGCCGGCCGCGCCAAGGAGATGGCCTTGCGTGCCGCCCTGGGCGCCGGCCGCTGGCGATTGGTCCGGCAGCTCACCGCCGAAAGCCTGCTGCTGGCTGTGGCCGGCGGACTGGCCGGCATTTTGCTCGGATGGTGGTGCGCCACTCTGCTCGCTTCCCTGGCTCCCGGCGCGGTTCCTCGCCTGGCCGAGATCCGCATCGACACCACCGTGCTGGCGTGCGCCCTGGCGGCCAGCCTGCTCACCGGTCTTCTGTTCGGACTCATGCCCGCCTGGCGCGGCGCGGGCGCCGATCCCAACGACGCCTTGAAAGACACCGGCAAAATCACCGCCGGCCGCTCCCAGCGCAGCCTGCGCGATCTGCTGGTGATGGGTGAGGTCGCCTTGGCTTTCGTTCTGGCCGTGGGCGCGGGACTGCTCGGCAAGAGCCTGCTGCGCCTGTTGCACGTCGATCCGGGTTTCGATCCGCATCATGTTCTCACACTCCGTACCTTCGTCTACGGCGAGCGGTATAAAAAACCCGACGCCGAGCTGGCCTACGAACGCCAGGCGATGGCGCGCCTGCTGGCCCAGCCCGGCGTGGAAGGCGCCGCCATGACCAGCGCGCTCCCCTTGACCGACTACGATCGCTACGCGTTCCACATCCGCGACCGCCGCCTGGCCCACGACTCCGAAGCCCCCGCCGCCGACAACTACTCCGTGTCGCCCGCCTATTTTCGCGTCATGCGCATTCCCCTGAAGCGCGGCCGCTTCTTCACCGATCGCGACGACGCCTCTGCGCCACCCGTAGCCATCATCTCGGAAACCTGCGCGCGCCAGGAGTTTCCCAATCGGAATCCCCTGGGCAAGCAGATCCAGTTGGGCCGGCACGACGACGGCGCGCCGTGGATGACCATCGTGGGCATCGTGGGAGACGTGCGCCAGTACGGCCTGGATATCGCGCCGCGCATCGCGGCCTACATTCCGCAGGCCCAGCACATGGACTTCGCCTTCTCGCTCGTAGCCCGCACCGCCGGCGATCCGCGCCCCATGGAACCAACCGCCCGGGCGGCGTTTGTGGCCGCCGATCGCACCCTGCCCGTCTACGAGGTGCAGCCCCTGGACGATTACCTGGCCTCCTCGCTGGCCCAACGCCGCTTCACCCTGACCCTGCTGGCGTTATTCGGCGGTCTGGCCGTGGCGCTCGCCGCGGTAGGCATCTACGGCGTGGTCTCCTGCGCGGTCATCGCCCGCACGCGCGAGATGGGAATCCGCTTGGCGCTGGGCGCCCTGCGCCACGGTGTGCTGGTGGGAGTCCTCCGCAACGCGGCACGGCTCGCCGCGGCCGGACTGGCGGCCGGCTGCGCCGCCGCCCTCCTGCTGACCCGTTTCTTGCGAACGCTGCTGTTCGAAGTGCGCCCGGCGGATGCCTCCACCCTCGCCGCCATCGCCGCGCTACTGGCCGCCGTGGCCCTGGCCGCCGGCTATCTGCCCGCCCGCCGCGCCGCCCGCGTGGATCCGGCGGCCGCCCTGCGTCACGAGTGAATCAGCCCCGGTGCTCCGCCAGAAACTGCCGCAGCGTGGGCGCCAGGTTCGCCGCCCACAACAGGTTCTGCTGCGCGTCCATATCCGAGATCACGTACGCCAGCTCGCCCTGGCTCTCGAACCCCACCACCTGGAACCGGTCGACGCCTTCCTGGTGGATCCCAGGGCCCAACGTTTCCCCCGGCCGCGCACGCGTGAGAATCACCGAGATCACCTTGTCCGAGCCCGTCACGATAAAGTGCGTGTACTGCCGCCCCCCCGCCGTGCAGTGGTGCGCCTCGATGATCTGGAAATCCGCCGGCAGCTTCGCCTGGATCAGCGGCGCCAGCGCCGCGTACTCCGGTCCCAGGTCCGCGGCCATCGCCGCCGCCGGCTCGGGCTGTTTGGAAAGTTTGCGAGAGACGGCGCATTGCAGGTGATCGCGCAGCCCCACGTTCAGCACCGCCGCCAGCCGCCCGGACGCCTTCGCCAGAATGGCTTCCACCGGATCGCGGTTCGTCCGCAAAAGGCCGATCAGGTAAATGCACAACACCACCAGCGCGGCCGCGGCCACCACGTACAATCCGGTGCGCGGGCGAGCCGGCTGCCGGCGCACCGCGCCGCGGACCCGGGCTTCCAGACCGGCCGGCACCGCCGTGCTCCGCACCGCCTCCTGCAGCCGCGTGCGCACCCGCGCGGACGCCGCCAACTCCGCCGCGCACGCGGGACACGCCGCCAGGTGGCGCTCCACGTCCCGGCGCGCCGACTCCGGCAATTCGCCGCTCAAGTAGGCGTCCAGTTGGGCCAGCACGCCGTCGCAAAGTGAGCTCATGCGCCGCGGCCCTCCGCCCCGATCCCATATGAACGCGCCAGGGCCTGCAGTTGCTCGCGCAACAGCCGCCGGCCGCGGCTCAGCCGCGACATGACCGTCCCGATGGGAATGTCCAGCATCCCGGCGACCTCCTTGTATGAGAACTCCTCCACGTCGGCCAGCACGACCGCCGCGCGGTAGTCCGAGGGCAGCCGGTCGAGAGCCTCCAGCACGGCGCGCTCCGTAAGGCATTCCGGAACCGCCGGCGCCGCCGCGGCGGTCTGCGCCAGGACTTCGCCGCTATCCTTCACCAGCCGCAGGTTGAACCAGTGGCGGCGGTGGTGATGGATGGTGTTCATCATGATCTTGAAGAGCCAAGCCCGGCAGTTGGTCCCCGGCTGGAAACGGTCGAACGACCGCCACGCATGCAAGTAGGTCTCCTGCACCACGTCCTCCGCTTTCGAGCTGTCGCCGAGCAGCCGCGCCGCCGCCCGATAGAGTTCACTCAGATGGGGCAAGGCAGCGCGTTCGAATTCGTCGGTCCCGCGGCGTATCGAAAACAATACTCCTCTATAGTGGCATAAGCCGCGCGCCCGGCGTTTTATTCCATACCGCTTCTGGTAAACTGAAGATGTTTCCTCACGGCGGCTTTAGCTCAGGTGGTAGAGCGTCGGATTGTGGTTCCGAATGTCGTGGGTTCGAATCCCACAAGCCGCCCCATATAGACAGGCCCTGCCGCCAGGCGACGCCAGCCTTTCTTTCCTCCACACTCATCACTGCCGGTCGATCCTTTCCCCGCTGGGAGCCGTTCTTTACTTCACCGCCATGGAAATGTATACTATGCGATCAGGAGAGCCAAGATGAAAGACCGGGCTTTCAGTATCCAGGCTAAGCGGCTTGCTTTTGTCGCGATTGTGTTGACGGCTTCGACCGTTCGAATGTCTGCGTCCCTTATTTTGAACGAGAATTTCGACGAGCTGACGGGCCTGTTCAGTGCGACGTCCGCGGGAGCCTTCACCGCTATCAACGGCACGAATGTCGATATCGTCGGACCGGACAACGAGAATCTCTGTGCCGCACCCACGTCGGGACATTGCATCGATTTGAACGGTTCGTTCGGCGACGCTCAAGGCCAACTGCAGTCGAACATGGTATTCGCCGCCGGCAGTTACTTTCTGAGCTTCGATCTGATCGGCTCGGGACGTGGTTCGACGGCTTCGGCGACGGTGACCTTCGGGGACTACGACCAAACCTTCACGCTGCTGAGCGGCGACACCTCCAGCGGCATCGTGGTGGACGCGCTGGTGACCCTGACTTCACCCGGCCAACTGCTGTTTGCGAGTGACACGGCCGGCAACGTCGGTCTCATCCTCGACAATGTCACCGTGGAGACGGCTCCCTCGGGCATCCCGGAACCATCCAGCGGGTTTCTGACGGCTTCCGCTGTATTGGCGGGAGCGCTGGCGTGGGTGGGCCGCCGCGCGCAGCGGCGCCGGACGGCCGGGTCTCCGCATCCGCCGCGGGCGTAGGATCGGCGGCCGCGGGCGGTCCCACACCAAACTCCACTGCTTCGCGTGCGCGTTGCGCCACCCGGCGGAATCGGCACCCGTAGTCTTCGTGTGGCCCCCCAACGAATACAATTGAAAGGACCCGCAGTTCATTCTCCGCAAAAGGAGCGCCGCGCGCGTGTTAGGCATCCTCGATTCGGTGATCGTCTTCATCAGCCTGGCGCTGGTGGTGGGCGCGGTGCAGCGTGCCGCGCGCAAACAACAAACCGACGCCGAGTACTTCCTGGCCGGCCGCGCCCTGCGCTGGCCCTTCATCGGCATGTCCCTGCTGGCCTCCAATATCTCCGCCGAGCACGTGGTGGGCCTGGCCGGCGACGGATACCGCGTCGGCATGGTCACCGGCGGCTTTGAATGGATGGCCGCCTGGTGCCTCATCATTCTCGCCTCCCTGTTCGCCCCTCTCTACCTGCGTAGCAAAGTCTACACCATCCCTGAATTCCTGGAGCGCCGCTTCGGCTGGGGCCTGCGCGCCTTCCTCTCCGGCAATCTGCTGGTGATGAACGTATTCACCAAGAACGCCATCGATCTGTGGGCCGGCTCCCTGCTTCTGGTTCTGCTCTTCGGCTGGAATCAGTTGGCGGTCATGATCGGACTCTCTGTCTTCACCGCCATCTACACCATGAAAGGCGGCCTGCGCGCCGTGGTCTATGCGGACATGGTGCAGGGCACCTGGCTGATCGTCAGCAGCATTGTCCTCACCGCCGCCGGCCTGGTCAGCGTGGGCGGATGGGGCGGGCTCACCGCCCGCGTCGACCCCGGACTCATCCACATGGTGAAGCCTCTCGATTCCGAGCTTCCCATTACCGGCTTCCTGATCGGCAACCTGTTCGGCGGCATGTTCTACTGGTGCATGGATCAGACCAACGTGCAGCGCGTCCTGGGCGCCCGCTCCGTGGACCAGGGGCAGAAGGGAGCCATCTTCGCCGGCTTCCTCAAACTGCTCGTCCCGTTTATCCTGGTGCTGCCCGGCGTCATCGCCCACGCTCTCTATCCCCATCTTCCTAAACCCGACATGGCCTATCCGCGCCTGGTCGGCGACCTGCTCCCGGTCGGACTGCGCGGCCTGGTGCTGGCCGGCCTCATCGCCATCCTCATGTCCTCCATGAGCGCCTGCTACAACGCCAGCGCCACGCTGGTGGTCCGCGACTTCTTCCTGCGCTGGAAGCCTGGACTCTCCGATCGGGATCAGGTGGTGATCGGACGCCGCATCACCGTCCTCATGGCCGTGCTGGGCGTCCTCGCGGCTCCCCTGGTCGGACTCTCCGTCACCATCTGGCATTACCTGCAATCGATCTCGGCCTATCTGAGCGTGCCGTTGTGCGCCGTCATCTTCGTGGGCCTGCTGTGGAAGCGCGGCAATACCGCCGGCGCCATTGCCGGAGGCGCCGCCGGCTTTGCTTTCGGCTTGTTCCTGTTCCTCGACCAGACCCTCGCCTGGGGATTGGTCAGGCACCCCTACCTGACCTCGTTTCTCCACCGTTCCATCCTGGTCTGGCTCTTCGCCGCGCTCACCATGGTCGTGGTGAGCCTTCTGACTGCCCCGCCGCCGGACTACAAAGTCGACAGCCACGTCTTCGCTTCCGCCGTGGCGGAGAGTCTTGGACGATCGGATTATCGGATCTGGGCCGGCGTCCTGTTCGCCTGCACCCTGGTCCTCTGGTTCGCCTTCCGCTGACAGCGCCCCCCGCCGTGAGTTAGAACAGAGCTTACGAGATTTTGCTATGGCTCCAAAACCGCAGTCCCTCGATCGCCGGCGATTCCTATCCTGCGCCGGGCTGGCCGCCGGCGCCCCGCTGCTCGCGCGCACGGCCTTGGCTGACGCAACCCCCTTCACGACCGTTACCGCCAACACAACTTACGGCCAGGTCCGCGGCGCGTCCCGCGACGGCGTCACCGTGTTCAAAGGCATCCCCTATGCCGGCGCGCCCGCCGGTCCCGACCGCTTCAAGGCTCCTCCCAAACTGAAGCCCTGGACCGGCGTGCGCGACGCCCTGCTCTACGGACCCCAGGCCATCCAGCCTCCCGACCCGGGCTGGCCCAAAGACTGGCCCCTCGCTCCCTCCAGCGAGGATTGCCTCTTCCTGAACATCTGGACCCAAGGCGTGGCCGATGGCCGTAAGCGCCCCGTCATGTTCTATTCGCACGGCGGCGGATTCGCCACCGGCAACGGCGGCGCCGACGTCTGGCCCCAGATGTTCAACCACGATGGCAGCGAACTTTGCCGCCACTACGACGTCGTGGTCGTCACCCACAACCACCGCCTGGGCCTGCTCGGCTACCTCTACCTCGGCGACCTCCTGGGCGAAGAATACGCCGCTTCCGGCGCCGCCGGTATGCTTGATATCGTGGCGGGCCTGGCGTGGGTGCGCGACAACATCGCGGCCTTCGGCGGCGATCCCGAAAACGTCATGATCTGGGGCGAGTCCGGCGGCGGTGCCAAGACCGCTACTCTCACCGCCATGCCCGCCGCCCAGGGCCTGTATCACAAGGCCAGCGTCGAAAGCGGCCCCACCCTGCGCCTCACGCCGCGCGACCGGGCCGCCGAGACCACCCGCACCGTGCTCTCCCGCCTGGGCCTTAACGAAAAACAGGCGCGCGACCTGCTCACCCTCCCCGCCCAGCGTTTCCGCGATCTGCAGGAGAACATGGCCGGCCCCAATCCCATGCGCTTCGGACCCGTCGTCGATGGCCACTTCATCCCCACCCACCCTTACGATCCAGAGGCCCCCGCCATCTCGGCGAACATCCCCATGATCATCGGCACCAATAAGGACGAAACCATCCTCTTCCTCCAGCGCGGCGACCTCGCCGCGTTCTCGCTCGACGAGGCCGGCCTGCGCAAGCGCCTGCAGCCCAGCCTGGGCCCGCATCTCGACCGCGTGCTGGAAGTCTACCGCCGCAGCCGGCCGCAGGCCTCCCCCACCGACCTCTACATCGCCATCGGCACCGCGCAGTTCATGTGGCGCAACGCCATCACCATGGCCGAGCGCAAAGTCGCGCGCCACGCCGCGCCCGTATTCATGTACCTGTTCGCCTACGAATCCGAGGTGCCCGTGGCGCCCGGTGTGCCCTATCCCCAAAAGGCCGCGCACGCCATGGAGATGGCCTTCAAGTTCGACCATCCCGACAACAATCCCGATGCCGGCCGCCGCCCCGAGCGCTACCCGGCCGCGCGCAATATGAGCGCTGCCTGGGCCGCCTTCGCGCGCCACAGCAATCCCAGCCACGGCGGAATCCCCGCCTGGCCCGCCTACACTCTGGACCAGCGCGCCACCATGATCCTCAACGCCGAATGCAAAGTGGTCAACGATCCCTACCGCGAAGAGCGATTGGTCTGGCAGGAGATCGGTGAAACCCGGCCGCGCTAGCGCAGCGGCCCCGCGGGGAAAGAGCGTACAATAAGAACGTCTTGCGCGAAATACCCGACTGGGACCAATACTACCTGGACATCTGCAAAGCCGTTGCCGCGCGCAGTAAGGACCCCAACACTCAGCTCGGCTGCGTGATTGTGGGGCCGGCCCACGAAATCCGGTCGACGGGCTACAACTCGTTTCCCCGTGGAATCCAGGACGATCTGCCGGAAAGGCTGGCGCGGCCGATGAAGTACCTTTGGATCGAACATGCCGAGCGCAACGCCATCTGCAACGCGGCGCGCGCCGGCACCGCCACAGACGGTTGCACCCTCTACGTCGAACTCATGCCTTGCATGGACTGTGCGCGCGCCATCGTGCAGGCCGGCATCACCAACGTGGTGATCTCCGGTGAGCGCATGCAGCAATACTCCAGCGACTACTACAACGAGCACTTCGCCATGGTTGAAAAGCTGTTCCGGGAAGCCGGCGTCACCATCCGCCGCGTCTTTCGCGCGACGCCGCTTTCCGCCGCCGAAGGACCTGCGCGGACGTAAGCTGTCAGCCGGCCTGGGGTTATTGAAAACATTGGTAGGCGCGGCCGGACTCGAACCGGCGACCCTCTGCTTAGAAGCCAAAAATGCACGCATTTTCTATGACTTAGAAGGAATCCTAGCCATTGCTAGCAGTTGCGCTAAGTTGCTAGTCTTCAAAGACTTCCGTGCCTTTCCTCCGAGGGCGCTAGCAACAGCGCGAAACGCTTCTATGCGTGGGGTAGGCACAAAAATGGGCACAGTTTCGTCCCGCGATCTTCAGAGCGCAAGCCGGGCGAATCTTCGGACTTTTGGGCGACATGGCACTACAAAACCTACAAAACCGTCCCGCGCCGGCAGCGTCGGCTTTCATTGGACCCTGCCGCTCAGCACAAACGCCGTGGCGCGGAGGATTTGCCCACCGTCGCCAGGTTCGGCGCTGGCCTAGCCGGGCTACCCCAGAATCATTCCCAAGAGCGCGCCAGGACGGTCCGTGATCAACTTGCGCGATAGTTGCCGCTGCCGTCACGTGGTTGGGCCGGCGCGTCGCCTTTGTTCGAATCGGTTGGGTTTGGACATCACTCCTCGCCTTTAAGTACTTGCCAAGCTCGGAATATTCGCTGTCGGAAGGGTTGCGCGCTGCGTGGCCTCTCTGGCCCGGCTTTCCAGGGGTCCCCAAGGCCTGCCTCGACATCTTCCGGCGTCGGCCTCCCAAAGTATGCGCCAGCCTTGACCCTGAATTTTGCCCTGGTCTCGTCGTCTAGCTCAAGGGTCTTCCTCTTCAGAACAGCGTCATAGTCCTTCCAGGCAACCGTCATCGTCATTCCGTAATCTGCGACATACTCTTCGGCACCGAGTCGGGAGTGATTGCCAACATAGAAAAGTTGGTAGAACGGTCGGTCACTGCCGTAAGGGTCCACGTTTGCCATTAAGGTCTTAAGCAGAGCCTGATTCTTTTTGACTCCGTCAGGCACTGGCACAAGCCTGCACAGCACGAAGGAGGGCGGCGGTGGCTTTTGCTTTGGGGCCACATCGCAGTCTGTACTCAACACCGCACAGTAGCCAACCACCGCATGAATCTGAGCCGTTAGCCACCAGCTCTTGCCGATTAGTTCTGTATCAGCATCGAGTTGAACGTCCTGGCCAGTACCCTGCTTCAGGGCACCCAAGAACTTAGGTTTCGACTGTAGCCTGGAAAGCGGAAAGGACACGTCGGCGATGATGTCTCCTTGTCGTAGGCCAGTCGGATCGTAGTGCTCCACGAACATGCATCAGATCTCGTGACCAATCATCGGCGACGGCGGTGCGGTGCTCGAACGTAAGCGGCTCGCAAGAGCCGGAGGCAACACGGTCTGTCGCCCCGTGGAGTACTCGACTTCGATCTCCACCGCCGTGGGCTTCGAAAGTTCTGCAACCATTGCCTTGTATCTCGCCAGCTCCCGCTGCAACTCGGTGATTACATCCTCATAAAAACGGATTATCGCGGGATCATATCCGACCCTGCGAGGGAGTGGTGCGAGTTGCCTCCAAAACTCCGTCCGGGGGTTGGCTTGCGGACCGCTACTGGTGGTGGAAGTTTGAGTCCGCTCCCCAAGGAAGCTGTCTTCATATAGTTTCTGTACGTCGGCGGAAATATGGGTTGTTAGGGGTTCGGTTTCGGCAAGTGCCATTCTCACCCTCTCATAATTGCCTTGTAATCTTCCGTAATGTGGCTGAGGAATTGCACTTGGATTTCGCGATGGAACTCGTCGAGCACTCCAGAGAGTGAGTTCGTGTCTTTGAGGCTAAAAGAATAACAATCTAGATCGAGGATGTACAGCATAGGTTGGTCAGCCGTCGGAACTGGGAGCAAGGCACCTCTAATCGTCATTTTGTGAGCGCCCGATTTCAATCGGAATTCGGTCATAAACTGCTCGATTGCGGCGACGTCGATTCTTGCGAAATCAACTGGTGCGTGGACGTATCGGTGCAAAGCGCTGCCGGGTTCATCGCCAGGCAACTGTATGTGGTTTACGTATCGCAGGCCGACTCGCTGGTACGTGTTGACATCGAATTGACGAGAGAAATCTGAGATCCGTGTCAGGGCTTCGGCTTTGAAGTTCTCAAAGGTTGTGTACTTATTGTAGATCACAACAAAACTCTCTTGAGAAACCTTGATGAGCCGCTGGTCAGAAGGGCTGGCGAACACATACGTGGGGACAAACCGATTGGCCGCGAAGGGAACCTGTTCTTCGGCGACTTGCGGGTAGAGGTCAGCGAGGGTGTCCTGGATCCTCCACACCTCTGGGATCACCCGCAGGCGCGGAGCGAAGCGCACCTCACAAGCGACCTCCCTGACCGCCGGCTGCTTGAAAACTTCGAGAAAATCTGCCTCTTTGAGCACAGGGCTTATCTTAACTCCTTACTGCGGCCCATTTTTGATGACGAGCTGAATTCCTTGCCTCCCCAGCTTGTCTTCGTTGTCCCAAATCCATTTCCACAGGATTGAGACGGCGACTTCAGCCTTGTTCTTGCCGAGTATCCCGTGGTTGGCGAGCTCCTCCAACACCCGGTTGAGGGTCGGGTCAAGAGACATTGGGAGCTTTATTGTGCCGACTCGGTTCTTCCTGTTCACTTCTAATTGGAGTCTAATTAGAATCTAATAAAAATGCAACCAATTTCCGCTAAGGGAACCATTTCGCTGACGTGACGCCCGCTTTCATTGGAGTTAAGTGATTGAAACTAAAAATGATCTGCTCCGTTAGATACCGGTCCGCACGACTGTCGCCGCGAAGCTGGATGCGCCGCAGCCGGAGGCTCTCCCAGGAAGTCTATTGACCGTGCTGCTCCCGCGACCCCGTGGTGGAAACGCCGTCAACTGAGGTAGCCGCTTTGTCGCCCCGTCGAGCTAGGCGGCTACCAGCATTTTACTGATTCGATGTTTCGGGAGCAAGCAGGCGCGAAGAAAGGGGGGCCGTGCCCCCAGCCTGGTGGGATGAACGTGCCGCTGCGCCTGGAGGCAACGCCAAGCTGTCCACGAGCAGTCCGACACTGGGTCTTAGCGCGGATTCCTAATACCGCTGCGCCATCGCAGTGCGCGTGCAAAAAGGCCGCCAATTGATGGAAAAGGCACTGGAGGCGCCCGGGGCCGCTAACTGGCCGACTGAGGCAGGCATCAAAGGCAGAGACGGAGGTCATCTTTGATCGAGTAGGCAAGGTCGATGATCGATTTAGCTTAGCTTTACAACACCTTTCTCAAATTGGCTTCGCTTGTTCTATCTCGATTCCTCGAGCGCAGGAAGCCTCATTGAAAGATATTATACGGGGGAGGGGAATAGTTAATGTTTGTGCAAACCCAGTTCCCGTTTGGCTGTTTACCGAACGACACTTGCACGGACTCGTCCGTAGGCCTCTGACCAAAGATCGCTTCGGCCGCAGTTGTCAGTTTTACGTGGGTCTTGCATGAGGCAGTAGCCGTCGTTTCCGAAGCAAGGAGCAGACGCTCACAACTGTCAACTTCAAGGTGCCCAAGCTTAAGCATCGCTCCGCTGACGGCTTCTTTGGGCAGTTTATCAGTCCAGGCGTAAACGTAAACCTCCTGCTGAATGTCCGCCCCCGTAACGCGACCACGAAATGTGACCGGCTCGTCAGAGCCGTTGTCGAGCAGGGTTCTCGGCGTGTGGAAACTTCCCTGTATAATGTCTGGGCTGCCACGAATAAGGGACACGTTGAGCGGCATGGTAGTGTTAGGCATCATGCCAATGGAACCAGCCCATGCGGTCACTCTTATCAACAGATTCGAAACGCCATTTCTCCGCACCGGCCCGGCTACTGTTCCCGACCAACAACTGTCATGCTGGAAGAAGAGCTTGGGGTCATAGGCATAACAGCTTCTAATCGAGCCGTTTACATATGGAGGGCGTCCCGGGCTGGTCGAGACGTTAAAGAAGTCGTTCCAGCCCCCATATTGTTGCCCCGGTTGAAAACCGCGACTACCCGTAAAAGCACCAGAGAAATTGGGATACGAAACCGACATGGTCTTTTCCTGGACGTATCCGCTCCTTAGCGCGCGCTGAACAGCCGCCACCGTCCAATGCTGCGGCATCTCAACGCCAATTTGGCTTGTCAGGTTCCCGGCAAAGGTGCTAATGACACCGCCATTCTGAGCATCAACATATTTCTGTATGATGCTAACCGCCGAGGATTCGGTCAGCGATTTGGAACAGCCGTACAGTCCAATGATCGAGAGCCATAACACGCACTTCATCAGTTGTTTCATCCAAAGACCTCCCTTTCTGGGCACAGGAATGATACCTTTAGGCTTTGGCATAATCCGGTAGGCCCTTGAGGTATTTCTGCCGGAGAACGTCGATCTCGGTAAGCTTCCCCGTCTCCGCATCTCGAAATTTCCAAAAGTTCCAGCCGTTGGTCTGCGGATATTGCCTGCCTGGGGGCGCCCCGATCACTGACTTCCGGGCCATCCCGCCGGCAGTGGACAGGGAATCGTAAAGCTCGCCGTCGACACTGACAGTTCCGTCAGTCTGAACGACGGCCTTCAGGTGCACGCCTTTGTACTCCCTCCGAGCAGCATACACCCGTAGCCTGAGTGGTTGCAAGACATCAACCGGGCAGTAGGGGAGCGAATCCGGAGACTACGCTTGAAGAAAGGAATCACGCAGGATCAGCTTGCCGAACTGACCGGCCTTAATCGCGTCCATCTCTACCGGCTAGAGAATGGACGCCAAAGCATGACGCTCAATACCCTTAAGATCATCGCCGACGCGCTCGGAGTCCGGGTGCGTGATCTCGTGGGAAAGCTTTGAACCGGGCCTGAGCACGCCACCGGCGACCCCAGTTTGGCCCGAGGCGGAGGCCGGAAGCGAACTAAGCCGCCACCCGTCGCGACCACGTTCGCCCACGTAGCACCGGTGGTGCCCACCGCGGACAATGTGGCCAACATTGTGGCCGCGCATGCCCGGGACTGCACCGCCGATGCCGGCCTGATCTTGCTGTTTGCGGCGATTCCGGCCAGTGCCGCTGCTCCCCCTTGAAACCGAGGGTGCCGTCAGTGAAGATGGGCGCATGAACAAACTGGCGTTTGCTCTGGCTATCCTTCCCGCAATCGCCCCTGCCCAAAGCCCGGCGTACCACGACCCCGGCATAAAGGTCGTTACGCAGGTGGCCATTGTCTGCCGCGACATCGAAGCCACCAGCAGGCGTGGGCATCGGTTCTGGGCGTCGCTCCACCGCGGATTCTCACCATTAAACCAGGCAGCGAAGCGAAGCTCGTCTACCGGGGACACCCATCCAACGGGCAGGCAAAGCTCGCATTCCTGAATCTCGGGCAGGTCACGCTGGAACTGATCCAGCCGGTCGGCAATGACACAGCCTGGAAGGAATTTCTCGATACGCACGGCGAGGGCGTTCACCACATCGCCTTCCAGGTCGCCGACCCGGACAAAACCATTAATGCATTCCAGGATGTGGGTATGCCTGTACAACATCAGGGCCGGTTTGACGACGATTCTGGCTCGTATGTTTATATCGATAGCGCCAAGGCCCTCAGGCGTTACGCTCGAACTGCTGCACGCGGACGCGAAGAAGTAAGGCTCGGAGGCGAGCCCGGTGTGGGTCGGACCCAGGAAGCCACGGCGAACGTCGCCGCCCGAAAATAGTTTCCGATATGGGGGACACAACGCCGTCAAACAGTTTCGACCTCCGCTTTGTACACGTCAGCGATCCATGCGAGGATTCGGATGGCAAACTGATTCTGTTTCCAGTCCGACGCATCCACCGTTTCTTTGAGCATCGTCAGCAGGGGAGCAAGTGGAAGGAAGCGCTGCTCGAAACGGCTGCGCGGGAGTTGTGGGGCTGGGTTTCTTTGGTGACCTTTATCCGGAAGTCGACTCAGAATCCGATCGAGCAAGTATGGCCCGACCTCCACGATCGATCCGACTCTTATCAAGGCGCGGGCCTTGGTGTCGCAGCAAAACAACCCGAAGTCGATCGTCCAGTTGAACAGTTCGGCGGCCAGCTTGATTTGCTCCAACGACTGCTGGTCGAGCCGATGGCGAATGACCGCGCAAAGTCCCGAAAAGCAATCGTAGTTCTCGATCGAGTCGATACCGGCGCCCTCGGGCGCCCCCGCACCCTTTAGGAACACGGCCGCTTCGGACGGCAGCAGTTGCTCCTCTACGTCGGGAAACTCTGCCATATTGAACCACTCGGAGAAATCCGCGTAGAATTCGTCCAACCGATCGTTGATGAACTGGCTCACCGAAAAGTGTAGGTGCCAAAGCGAATCGGGCGTGTACCAGTCGCAGTACTCCAGCGTGTACGCATCCGTGTTGCTGTATGACCACACGAGGATTCGGTCTGGCGGCTCCGGGTCCATGAAAGTATCACTCTAACGCACGGCGCTGGCGGACTGGTCGCATAATGGGCGTCGATTCGTGGCCTCTCAGCCGCCTGCCACGACTGGGTCAGTTTTCGGCTTTCTCAATGCACCATAGACTTTGTGGAGCAAGTGCTCGACGGCGAGTTTCCTGAATTCGCTGTCGCCCATGAGTTTTCCGAAAATCTCTTCGTTGCCCTCCATGCGGTCGATCACCAGGCCCTCGAAAGCCTTCTCGAAGACGTAGCGGAAGTCGTCCTTAGAATTCGCGGCGGCAGCTTTCTGCAACGGCTCGCTTTCGATCGCTTCTTCCTGGATCTGATCGAAAAAGAGCTGGTCGGCTTGGGTAAAATCCGTGCCGAAGCGCTCATTCAGGATGTCGATGAGTTCGGAGAGCTTGATGTCCCGGTCTTCCTGCCCTGTGCCTACGTCGCTGGGGCCTTTCAGCGGTTTACCATCCCCTGTGTTGAGGTCGATCTGGCCCTCGCTGATCTTTTGTAGGCGGTAGTATTGCAGCTCCACTTCTTCTTCGAGGTGGTAGCCCGGTCCCGTGTCACGTTTCGGCAGCTTGGTCAACAGGAAGCGCACATAGGTGTAGAGCTGCTCAAGGTCGGAGTCCTGGTAAGGTATGACCTGCGAGAGGAAGCCATACATGTTGCGGAAGTTCACGAGAAGCGTCTTTGCCGTCTCGCGTTCCTCCTCGTCCCGTTCCTGGAAGCGCTCCACGGCTTGATCGAGGATGCCGCTCATCTGCGCCTGATCGTGAGGGGTCTCTTTGCGGCGCGGTTTGAAATACACAGCGCAGAAGGCCTTCACTTCCTCTTCGTGGATCAAGTGCGTCTCTTCAATCTGGTGTTGGAGACGGTAAAGGTGCTGCGCGTCCGTCAGCGGCTCGGAGGGCGTGTCTTCGTAGTAAGGCTTGAATGCCTTGAATATTTCCTCCGGTGTATTGCGGAAATCGAGAATAAACGTGTCTTCCTTACCGGCGCAGGTGCGATTGAGCCGCGAGAGCGTCTGCACCGCCTGCAATCCAGTGAGCTTCTTGTCCACATACATCGTGTGCAATAACGGTTGGTCGTAACCAGTCTGATACTTCTCCGCCACCAGGAGCACCTGGTATTCGTGGCTGTCGAATCGCTCCGGCAGTTCGCTTTCCTTGATGCCGCCGTTCATGCCCACTTCCGTGTAACTCTTTCCCGGCACGTCCGGGTCTTCCACGATACCGGAGAAGGCGACGAGCGTCTTTACATCCTTGTAGCCCTTCTCGGCGATGTAGCCATCGAACGATTGCTTGTAGCGAACTGCATGGAGCCGGCCTTCCGTCACCACCATCGCCTTGGCCCGGCCGCCGATCTTATGCTTCACGTGAGTGCGGAAGTGCTCTACCATCACCTCCGTTTTCGTCCGGAGGTTCACGGCGTGGAACGTCAGAGTTCGCGCCAGGGACCGCGCTGCCTTTTTGCGCTGCACGTGGGGGTCATCGTCGCCGACCTGCACGAGGTGGAAATACGCCTCGTAGGTTACGTAGTTCTTGAGCACGTCGAGGATGAACTTCTCCTCGATGGCCTGCCGCATCGTGTAAAGGTGAAACGGCGCCTTGCTGTTCGGACCCGGCTCGTCGAATACTTTCAGCGTTTTATATTTTGGCGTCGCCGTGAAAGCGAAGAAACTGAGGTTTGGTTGCTTGGCCCGCTTCAACATCTCCCGAACCACACCGGCCATGTGATCGGCCTCGTCGTCGCCGTTGAGCTGGTGATTGAGCAAGTATTCCGCAGCCTCTTCCTGTAACCGATCCGCATTGAGCACGCCCTTCAGCTCCATCGCGCTCTCGCCGGATTGCGAGCTGTGCGCCTCGTCCACAATCACGGCGAACCGCTTGTCCTTGGTAGAAATCGCGATGCCGGGATGATCCTCTGCGCGTAGCTTCTCCAGCGTCTCGGCGATGAATGGGAACTTCTGCAGCGTGGTGACGACGATCGGCGTCCCGCCCGCCAGCGCCTGCACCAGTTGCCGCGTGTCCTCATCAATTTTCTGCACCACCCCTTGCTTGTGGTCGAACTGGTAGATCGTGTTCTGAAGCTGTTGGTCCAGTACGCGACGATCCGTCACGACGATTACCGAATTGAAAACCTTCTTGTCGGCCTCGTCGTGCAACGACGCCAGCCGGTGCGCCAGCCACGCGATGGAGTTGGATTTACCTGAACCCGCGGAATGCTGAATGAGGTAGTTCCGTCCCGTTCCGTGCGTCCGTGCGTGGGCCACGGTGCGGCGCACGCAGTCGAGCTGATGATACCGGGGAAAAACCATCGTCTCTTTGGTGATCTTCTTGATCTGTCCCTGGTCGTCCAGAATCCGCTTTTCCGAAGTTTGCAGGTGCATGAAGCGTCCTAGGATGTCGAGCAGGCTGTCGCGCTGCCACACCTCGCGCCACAGATAGGCCGTGCGGTAGCCACCGTCGGCCGCCGGCGGATTTCCGGCATGGCCCTGATTGCCGAGGTTGAAGGGGAGGAAGAGCGTTTTGTCCCCGCTCAACCGCGTGGTCATGAACACCGCATCCTGATCCACCGCGAAATGGACCAGCGTGCGCTTTGTAAAATCGAAGATCAGTTCTCGTTGATCACGGTCCTTTTTGTATTGCTTCTTTGCATCCTCGACCGTTTGGCCGGAGAGGGGGTTTTTCAGCTCAGCCGTGACTACGGGAAGGCCGTTGAGAAAGAGCACCAGATCGAGCGACTTGGAATGCTCCGTGCCGTAGTAAAGCTGCCGCGTCACCGAGAGCACGTTCTGGCCATATAAGTCGAGCGTGTCCGGGTTCATCCGGTTGTTGGGCGCAAAGAACGCCAGTCGCAGCAGCTTGCCGTAGCATTTGAAGCCCTGGCGGAGGACTTTCAAGATGCCCTTGGTCTCTAGTTCCTTTACCAGATGGTCCAACACCACCTTACCCGTTTCTTCGCCGTGGATCGCCGCGAGACTTTGCCAGAGCTTCGGCTGCGTCGTCCGGATGAAGCCCAGCACCAGTGTCGGATCGAGTGCCCGCATCTTGTCGTAACGGTCCTTCGCCGGGCCGCTGCGGTAATCCACAAAGACATAGCCGCCCTGCGTGGTCAGATGATCAACGATGGCGTCTTCAAGCCGGGCTTCCGTGTGTATTTTCATGGCGCTCACGTAATGCTTTCGATGCAGGTGTTGTCCAAGGCGTCGAGGGCGAGCCCGTCGATGTCCTGATATAAATAATGGCGTATGGAGTGATCACGCTGAAGGTACTTTCCGGCTGCGTCGAGATACGGCGCCGGGTTGGGATGGCACGACAAGACAAATTTGGTGAGATGAAGTGTTTTCTTTTCGCCAGTGTAATGCTCTATTGTGCTGTGCAAGGCACGGCACCAAGCTTCGCTCGCCTCTAACTGATCGACGAGCGCATCCGGCAGAGTAGCCGATTTGAACTCGAAACACTGGACGTTGATCCGCTCTCTCACCCGATGAAACACGACGAAGTCACAACGCTTCGACCACGGCTTAGCGTTGTCGTTGAGGAAGCGGAACAGCGGCTCGGAGTTCCCGTTCCGGCCCTTCTTGTCCAAATTGATCACCAGCGCTTCACCGGTGACACCCAGTCGGACCTTATACTCAACCGGCTTGGCCGAACCGCCCACAAAGACTTTCTCCTTGAGTACAATTCGCCCCGCATCCGTGTCCGTCACCTCGTATTCAGCGGTGTTCAGGTAACTCCGGAGTGCGTTGAAATAGCCTTGGGCATTGAGTGACATGGCTACGCATCTTCATCAGGGATCTTCACCGCGCGCACGTCGATCTTGCCCGTGGTCGCGGCGGTGATGAGGGCGGTGCGGTATTCGGTCAACCGGGCGATCGTGTTTTCTGTGGCCAACGAAAGATCATCGAGTTGCTTCATCTCTTCGTCGAGACGGCAAACAATGGCCCTCTGCTCCCCTCTTGGAGGCACGGGAAATGCGAACTTCTTGATTGTCTCGGTCTCCATCCTTCGTGTGCCATGCGCTGACTCCTGAGCCAAAGCAGAAAATACTTTTCCGAATCCCGTGAGGCACCAAAACAGATAATCTACCTCCAGCTTCTCTCCCGCTCGAAGAGCCTTCATGTCCTGATTGATAGTCACGGGCTGCTCCGTGAGAGCAGTCGGAAAGGAATGCGCCAAAATCATGCCTCTCACTACGACGAGGATAGCGTTGCTGGGAATCAAAGCGAGCCCCGTTTCATCGAGGGCCTTCTCGGTTACATGGTCAATAGAGTCCGAGATTCGCGCCTGCTTCATGTCCTTCGGAGTAACCCAGGGTACGTCCCCGCCCCAGTATTCCGAGTTCGCCATGCTTGGAGTCAGCCCACCCGACAGCGTCACAAGAAATCCAAGTGGGATCACCTCCCAATGTTTCGGCACGTTGCCGAGCCAGGGTATGCCTGAGTCGCGGAGAGGGGCGGCGGGGTTGAGGCCGCGGGTGACAGCTTGGGTGGTCACCGCGAGGCGCTTTTCCTTGAGCTTATCCAGCAGCTCCTTCTTCCGCGCTATCAGCGCGTCGATCTGCCCCGTCTTCCAGCCCAGAAACGCGGCGATTTGCTGCTGCTCGGGGACCGGGGGGAAAGGTACCTTTAATCTGCCGATGACCTCCACAGACAAACCCGGCTGCGCCGCAGCCTCAGAATACTGGTTGAGGTTCATCGCCCGCAATGTTTCGCCCAGCCAGCGATACTCCAAATCCCGGTCGGGCGTCGCAACGACGGCGTGCTCAGACGCCCAGAATTTTCCGTGTGCGTAGTTGATATTGCCGCACTCTGCGCCTTGTCTGCCAATCAGAACGTAGGATCCATTCGTGCGTGTATTGGGAAAACCTACCACGCACTCCGTTGCCACCGAAAACGGCATATTCTCCGTCATCTTCCATCTCGACGCTCGTGATCCCAGAGCCGCTCTTCATACGGACCATGTGGTGCAACTTCATCACCTGCCAGTGTTTTGGCTTGTAACCAATCCAAGCCACGCCACTTTCTTCGCTTTCTGGATAAGGTGCGTACCTCATCACACCACTTCCTTCAGCATGGCCATGATTTCCTTCTCCAGCCTCTCGATGTCCTGCTCGATCTCATCTAACAGGCGTGGGGGCTCATATTCGTAGAAGTGGCGATTGAAGGGGATCTCGTAGCCGACCTTGATCTTGCTATGGTCGATCCACGCGTCCGGGCGGTAGGGAAGAACCTCAGCAGCGAGGTAGGCTTCACAGTGCTCACGGACAACGGCGAGCAACTGGCCCAGGTCCACCTTGCCTTTGTTCTTCTTGCCCTCGTAGTCGAGCGGCAGCGGCAGGGCGATGCCGGGAGGGAACGGGACGTTCTCGGTATCCCGGAGTTCCGGGTCCGGCTCGGGATTGTTTTTCTTGTCGCGGCAGATTTCCGCCAACGGGTCGCGCTCGCCCAGGCTGTCAGGGGCGAGCAGAGCGCTGCTGAGTTTGTTCTCGAGCGTGATGCCAGCAGCATCAAAGGCGGCGGCGAGTTGCGCAGCGAACTCGGCACGGTCCTTGATGAGCTCGCCTGCGGCGAAAGCGCCCTTCATTCCCTCCAGCACTTCCAGGATGGCGGCCTGCGCCTCCTGGCCTTCGAGTTCCTCCTCGATGATTTTCTTTTTGTCCTTCCGCTTTCGAGAGATCGCAAGCTCGACGAATACACTGGTGCGCTTAAACCGCACGATGCGCTCCTCAGTGACGGCGAAGTTCAACCGGAGTGGACGCTCGACGGTAATCTTGAGATAGCCGAAGTCCTGATTTTCGAAAATCTTACTTACGCAGATGCTCTTCGTCTGGTCGCGCTTAGGGTCGATGTTGGTCTGAATCTCGCCCACGGTCATTCGGACGTCGTGCTTGAAGCTGCCGTAGAGCTTCGTAAGCACTTCGATGTGGTTGGGCGCGCCATCGGACCCGTCGCCGATCTGCTTGCGCTTGTCGCCGAGACTTTTCTTCATTTTCCAGGCAAAGTCGGCGCCGTTGATGAGTTGCACCCGCCCCCGGCGCTCTTGGCGCTTCCGATTGGTCACAATCCAAACGTAGGTCGAGATGCCGGTATTGTAGAAGAGCTGGTCGGGCATGCCGATGACAGCGTCCAGCATGTCGTTCTCGATGATCCAGCGCCGGATGTTGCTCTCCCCGCTGCCCGCATCGCCGGTGAAAAGGGGCGATCCATTGAAGACGATGGCGATGCGCGAGCCTTCGCCGCCATCCGCCGGTGCGGGCTCCATCTTCGAAATCATGTGGAGTAGGAAGAGCAGCGCGCCATCATTGATGCGCGGCAGCCCGGGGCCGAATCGTCCCTTGAAGCCAAATTCCTCGTGCTCCCTGGTGACGTGGTCCTTCTCCGGCTTCCACTCGACACCAAAAGGCGGGTTGGCCAGCATGTAGTGAAACTTCTCGTCCGGGTGGCCGTCGCCATCGACGAAGCCTTCCTTTGCTTTGCCGGTGCCCAGGGTGTTGCCGAAGACGACGTTTTTCGCGTCCTCACCTTTGATCATGAGGTCGGAGCCGCAGATCGCGTACGCCTCTGGGTTGTATTCCTGGCCGAAGAGTTCGAGGTTGGCGCTGGGGTTCAAGCCGTGTTCGGGATCGGCGATGAGCTTGTCCGATTCCGACAGCATGCCCCCGGTGCCGCAAGCCGGGTCGCAGATTTTGATGACCTTGCCTTCCCTGTAAACGAGGTCGTCGAAGGTGAAGAGCAGGTTCACCATGAGCTTGATGACCTCGCGCGGTGTGAAGTGATCGCCAGCCTCCTCGTTGGCCTGCTCATTGAATCGACGGACGAGGTCCTCGAAGACGTAGCCCATGGCGATGGTGGGAATGGTGTTTGGGTGTAGATCGACTGCTGCGACTTCCTTGATGACTTCGAAAAGACGGTTGGCCTCCTCCAGTTTCTCGATCTCGTCGGGGAAATTGAACTTCTCGATGATCTTCCGCGCCCGCGTGGAGAATCCGGAGATGAACTTCACGAGGTTGGGCGCCAGCTTGTCCGGGTCGCCCAGAAGCTTCTGGAAGGTGAAATCACTGGTGTTGTGGAAGTTCAGTTTGAACTTCCGGTTGATCATCTTCTCGATGGTCTCGGCGTCATATTTGCTCTTGCCGTCAGGTTTTTGCTCGGCCTTCAGCTTCTTGTGCTCGGCGATGACCTTATCCTTGGTCGCCTCCAGCACGCAATCCAGACGCCGCAGCACCGTAAGCGGGAGCATGACCCGGCGATACTGCGGGGGCCGGTAAGGGCCACGCAAAAGATTGGCGATGTTCCAGATGACGTCGCCGCGTTCTTTGAAGGCTTCGAAGTTTTTCATGAAGGGATGCCGTCAACCGTGAAATGCAATTCTAACTACAATCCCAATCGGCTGCTGCATTGCCGATGCTTGAGCATTCCGATCTGGCACGCTGCCATGCAGCCGGAATTGGTTCGGCGGCCCTCGACAAAGTAATCCGGAAGCGGATTCAACAGGTCCGTGATCGGAAGGAACGCATCGGTGAACACCAAGGCGACGCTGATTGATCCGCTGCTAACGTCGGTGGGGTGGGAAACTCCAGGAGATCGATGAGGTTTGCTGGGGCCTCTCTCTAGACTGCTATCTTTAGTTTTATCGTGTCGTTGGGGGCGTCGACCAGATTCTGACGCGTACCTAGGTATCGCTCCGTCGTCTGTACGCTCGCGTGGCCCAATAGCAACTGGATCTGCTCTAGTTCGCCACCGCCGGCGCGACACAGTTTCGCGGTCGTGCGGCGAAGGTCGTGGGGTGCGATACCTGCTACGCCCGCAGCCACGGCGTACGGCCGCAGGAGTTGCCACACGACCTTTTCCGACAGTCGGTCCCCATGCATCTCGTCGCCGCGGTGCACGGGCCGAAAGACGTAGCCGTCCGTTACGCCAGCGCGGGCCGTCCATGCGTCAATGGCCACCTTCACCCAGGTCGGCATGGGCACCGTTCGGACCCGCTTGTGCTTCGAGACCAAATCAAGGATCACCCACCGCCCATCACGCTGCTGTATGTGCCCGATCGTGAGCGCCGCCACCTCCGACCGGCGCAGCCCGCAGCCGAGCAGCACGGCGATGAGGGCGCGGTCGCGCAGGCCCTTCAGCGTCGAGATATCCGGCGTGTTCAGCAGCGCCTGGGCCTGCTTCTGGGACAGCCAGTTGCCCATGCGGACGCCGATGGATTTGGCGCTCTTCACGCGCTGGATGCCGGCGGCCAGGTCGGGCGCCAGCAGCCCATTGTCCATCGCCTCGACCGCCAGCTTGCGGATGGCCGACATGCGGACGATTATCGATGACGACCCCAGCTTGCGCTCCTCCAGGGAAACCCGCCAGGCGCTCACTGTGGCTTTGGTGAAGCCGGGCCGCGGCTCGGCGTCGTACCAGGCAAAGAACTCGTCCAGGGCCATGTTGTAGACCCGCTTCGTGATGGGGGAACTGACAGAATCGAGCACCAGAGGCTTCAATCGCTGCCACTCCGCCGTCCTTCTAACTATCGTTAACTCATTCATTCCACACTCCTTAATGGTCAATATCGGTAGCCCGAACACCTTACCTCAACCTGCAACCGCCAGCAAGCCACCGAAGGCAAACTCTATGGGGCCGGCCATCTCTGGTACGTGAAATGGAGACGGACAAATGCCGCTGCTGGCGAAGTCGGCATCGTTCCAACTACGGATTTCGAGCTCCAGCCATTGGCGCCAACGGGTTCAGAGCATCCAAAGCATGCTAATGTTTGTTGGAGCCCGGTAACTTCGCGCTTCCTCCAATGACGAACTCACCCGGCGAACCCGCGAAGAGAGCAAACTCTGCCGCCAACTGAGGGCGTCCCGAGTCTAGTTGAAGGTAGGTAGGCGGCGGTTGGCGCCGATTCGATAGAATCCGG
>DATJYO010000005.1:0-43764 GCA_035499555.1 Bryobacteraceae bacterium | reverse complement strand
GGCGCGGCTGGCGGCGGAGATTGGGGCGGAGTGGCTGGTGCCGATGCACTACGACATGTTCCGGGAGAGCGCGGTGGAGATCGACCGGTTTATCGAGCATATGCTGGGGCAGCATCCGGGGCAGAGGTTTAAGGTGTTTGCGTGCGGGGAAGGGTGGACGCCGGAGTAGGGCGTGCGGTTGAGGGTGCTTATGGGGGGATCCGGGGGACCGGATCGCCCGCGGGGACGGCGGCGGCTCAGGGGGCGGAGCCGGGACAAGGATTGCGGTTACGGAGATCCCGTTTCGATATCACCGAGGACAATTGAATACCACTGCGCGTGCCGCCTGCCAGACGCCCTTCGATGTCTGCAGGAGAGGTTGTCAGGCAATATCGACCTCTATTCTGGTAGAAGAGACGCAACCGGAGCGCCGCGGGCCACTTCCCATAACCGACTCTCTGGCGTTCGGGTTCGCAAATCTGCAGAACGAGTCGTTCGAAACATGGCCGGAATCCGGGAATTAACCGGGGTCTTCAATCGATTTCCGGAGCACGGAGGGCCCCGTCACCTGATGCATTTCGGGACGGCTTTCAAGCCCGCGCCCCGTCATCAGCTCGACCTGCATGTCGGCGTCGGCCTGTCATCGGCCGCGGTGGACCACTGCATCGGAGTTGGCTACTCTTTTAGCTTTCAAGCGCGCCGTTAGGCGTACTGGACCAGCGCCATAAAGCCATAGTCCATGTGAAGCTGCATGTGGCAGTGAAACAACGACGGACCCGGATTATCTGCTACGAAATCGGCCTCCACCTGGCGGCGCGGCGGAACCACCACCACATCCTTGACCACTCCCGACGTTGCCACACCCGCGAACTTCGTCAACTCGAAGGAGTGACGATGCAGGTGCACCGGATGAGCTTCGTCGCTCTGGTTGTCGAACCGGAGGCGGTATCGCCTGTTCGCCTGGACCCGAATCGGATCGGTCTTGGGAAAAGACTTCCCGTTGATCGTCCAGTGATCGACCCAGCGGTTCCCCGCAAACTTCTGGCGGAAGACCAGCGGGATCACCTCCGCATCCCGCGGCGCTGTGTCGCCCTGCCGTCCGAAGATGGTGTAGTCCCAGCGGGCGGAGGCTGGCGCGGTCCACTGTGCCGGACCTTGGCGGTCTGCGTATTCTACAACTACTCCCAAGCCGGCGTTCCGCGCGCGATCATCCACTTCGCCGAGAATCCAGACGCCCGGTTTGCCCATGGTAACCACCGCGTCCACCCTCTCCGCCGCGCCGAGCTCGAGCACTTCCACCTCGCGCGGCGTGGGCACGCGGTTCCCGTCGAGCCCGACTACTTCGAACTTGTGGCCGGTGAGCGCCAGCCGATGCAGCATGGTCGCGTTGGCATTCAAGATACGGAACATGATCTTCTGTCCCTCTTTGACCCGTACTGGATCGCCGTACCCCAGCGCGTGGCTGTTGACAGAGAAGCTCTGGTACATCACATCCAGCGTGCCTTCGCCGCCGCCCATGACTCCCAGGTAAGGCTCCCATCCATGCAGCGCCAGGAATACTTCAGCGTCATACCTGCCAGGCTCGCTGCGCGGTTCCACGTACAGGAATCCGAACTGTCCGGTATACGTGCTGCGCTTCAAATTCCGGCCCGCGGAAACGTGCGTGTGATACCAGCGAGTTCCCGACGGGCGGGGCACGAATGTGTACCGCCGGGAGCTGTGTGCCGAGACCATCGGCGTGCCCTCTTCCATAGCGCCGTCGACCTCGCAAGGAACGAACAGGCCATGCCAGTGGACGATTTCCGGGGTGTCCGTTTGGTTGTTCACCTCCACCGTGACGGACTGTCCCTCGCTCAGGCGCAGCACGGGACCGGGAACCGAACCGTTATAACCCGTGGTCTTAATCAGCCGGCGCGGAGCGATTTCGACCTCTACCGGTGAGATGCGCAGCGTAATGTCGGCTGTGGTATTCTCCGGCGGTGCCTGGGCCGCCAGCCTTGATGCCATGCTCCAGCCGGCCGGTGTCCCCAGCGCAGCCAGAAATCGCCGGCGATCCATGGTCCTCCCTTCGGTCCTGTCGCCAGTATCCCATGCTCCACACCGCAAGAATGCTGCGGGGGATATGGTTGCATATCGGCAGCGGTCTCAGCTCGGCGAGTGCGCGGATTCAGGCCCGTGTTTTCTTCACCCGAACAAGCGCATCAGCGAACTCCTGCCCTGGAACATCGTTCTATAAACGTTCGGCGGTTAAAACGAAGCTTACGTGTAGGCCAACCCGTGGCCAGTTGCGCCAGTTCGTCGGCGTTGCTGAAGGTATCGAAGGGCTTTGCGGTGGTGGCTGCGCCGGGTTGGCCGCGATGCGAAACCGCCGCTCGCGCACCATTTGCGTCAGGTCCTGATTGGTGGTCGCGCCTATATCGACCATGCGCAGCAGGCCCTCGAGGAGCAGTTGGCGCGCGAAAAGTCCGCCACTGACCAGCGCCGCCGAATCCGTCAGGTAGAATGAGGGCTTAGGCAACGGGATGCCTGATCCTTCGCGCTCACGCTCCACGGAAGATCCGATCTCCGCCGGCGAAATTCTCTCCGGCAGGTTTCGCGTGGTGCGGCGCATCGCCCAAGGCGGCATGGGTGTTGTCTACGAGGCATTCGACGAGAAACTGGGCCGCCGCATCGCTCTCAAATGCGCGGTTTCCGGCGAGGGTCGCCGCCTCTTCCCCGAAGTACGGCTGGCCACCGAAGTCAGCCATCCGAACATCTGCCGGATTTACGAGATTCATAGCGCGGAGACCGCACAGGGAAATCTCGAGTACTTCACCATGGAGTATCTGGGCGGTCCCACTCTGGCCGCGCGGATCGCCTCCGGTCCGGTGCCGCGCGAGGAAGCCGGTACCATTGCGCGGCAGCTTTGCGCCGGCCTTGTGGAAGCGCACCGCAATGGCATTATCCACGGCGACTTGAAGCCCGGCAACGTCATCCTCACGAAGGGTCCGGGCGGTACTCCGCGGGCCGTGATCGCGGACTTCGGTTTGGCGCGCGCGGCGCTGACTCCGGGCGCTGCCGGAGGAACCCCCGGTTACATGGCTCCGGAGCTCAAAACGGGCGCCCCGGCTACCGTGGCATCGGATATCTACGCGCTCGGCGTGATCCTTCATGAACTGGCTTCCGGCTATCGTCCGGACGAGCGCGCGGCCATGCTGATGAGCACCGTCACGCAGTCCGGGAATACCGCTGCCAAGCTTCCGGAGAGCACCGCCCACCTCCCGGCGAAGTTGGCTCCTCTCAAGTCGTCATGGGATCCGATCGTGCGCAAGTGCCTGGACCCGTCGCCTGAGCAGCGCTACCGCCGCGTCGAAGAGATACAGCGCGCGCTCGGTCCTTCCACGCTGCGCCGCCGCCTGGTGCGTGGCGCCGCCGCCGTGGCCCTCGCCGCGGCAGCCGCGCTTGTCACGTACCGGCAAGCCACTGCGCCTCCGGAGACCGTCAGGCTGGAACTGAGCGCTGTCGCAGCGCCCGCGGAACTCGCGGCCGAAGCCCGGCAGATCCAGCAGAACGCCGCGCGCCGCATATCGCAACTGCGGAACAGCCGTCAGACGGCATTTAGCCTGAGCAGCTTCCGCGCCACGCACCGCCTCTCCACCAGGCTCGCCCCCGAGGCCGGCGGTCTGGCCCTGCACGCGCTCCTGCTCAATCTGCAGTCCAACACGCCCGTGACCGAATGGTCTGCGGACTACCAGGCGGCGCAGGCGCGCTACATTCCCGTCGCGCTCGCCGGTGTCGTCAGCGGTGCGCTGCACTTGCCGGCGCTCGCCACCTACGCCAGCGTGGACGGCGCTGCCCGCGAACCGTATCGGAATGGGCTGGCCGAGTTGCAGGACGATGGCAAAATCGAGGCGGCGCTGGCATCCCTGACGGAAGCCGAACGGCTCGAACCGGATTCGGCCCTCCCCTGGGCGGCGCTCGCCGAGGCGCAGCGGCGTAAATATTTTCTGACCAACGCCGAGTCCTGGGAAGATCTGGCCATGGCTTCCTGGCGGCAGGCGGAACTCCGCAACCCCGATTGCGCTCCCGTGCATCGCATCGCCGGACTGCTCGAATACGACCAGAACCATATCGAACAGGCCATTACACGAATGCGCCGCGCGACTGAGTTTCAGCCGCCGAATGCCGATGCCGTGCACCGGCTGGGCTTGCTGTATGAAAGGCACGGCCAGCTGTTCGAGGCGCTGCAGGCCTATAACGAAGCGCTGCGCCTGGCGCCGCACAACACGCGCATCTACGAAGATCTGGCGCACGCCTACACCGCGCAATCGGATTTCGCAGCCGCTTCCGCCATCCTGCGCCGCGCCGTAGACCTGGCGCCCGACCGTCCCAACCTGCGCCAGAGGCTCGCCAGCAGCTATCAGGATCAGGGTCGCTTCGATCAGGCCGAAGCCGAACTGCGTTCCGCGCTGCGCCTCAAAACATCGGCTGATGGGCTGGCGCGCCTGGGCCACGTGTTGCTTTATCGCGGGCGGCCCGCGGAGGCGATCCCGCTCCTCGCGCAAGCCGTCCAACTGGACAGCCACGCCTTGTTCGCCTGGCTCTACCTGGGTCTGGCGCAGCAGCAGGCAAGCCACGCCCAGGATGCACAGGCGGCCTTCCGGCGCGGCTTGGCCCTGGCCCAGGAGAACGTCACGCAGTTGCCGCGCGACGGTTATTCGCGCGCCATTCTGGCCTACTTCTACGCCCAGACGGGCCAGCAGCGGGACTCCGGACTCGAAGCCGCCGAGGCCCTGCAACTGGCGCCCCGGCATAACGACACGTTATGGATGGCAGCTCTCGCCTACGAGCGCAGCGGACGGCGCGCGGAGGCGCTGCGCACCCTGGAACAGGCCGCCCGGCCCATGCTGGAGGACTTGAAGCGCTGGCCCGAGGCAGCTCGCTTGACGGCCGATCCCAAGTTCGCCGTGATCTTCGCCAACGCCGGCCGTTGACTTTCCGCCCTTCCCTGTGTAAGGATAATGCTCACTCGAGAGTAAGTAAGGACGCATGCACATGCCCACGAAAAAGAAAGTTACTTCCGCCAAGAAGGCGCTCCAGGGCGGCTCCGGCGATGCGCCGCCCAACAGCACGCTGAAAGGCGGTGGCGGCAGCGGCAGGGGGAAAAAGAAAAAGTGAGCGCGGCGGCGACGGTTACCACCGTTTCCGTCACCATCGAGAAGCAGCAGCGAACCGAGTGGTGCTGGGCCGCGGTATCGGTCAGCGTCAATGCATTCTTCCGTCCCGGTGCCTCCCACACCCAGTGCGATCTGGCGGGCGCCATACTGAAGTTGCCCTGCTGCGCCGGTCAACAGCCCTCGCAATCGGCCGCCTGCAATGTCCCGCACGACATCCATACGGTTCTTGGCCGCCTGCACTTGCTGGCCGCGGACCCGATCGTCAAACCACTGAGCTTCGCGGAGGTCCAGGATGAAATCGACCACGGGCGCCCGGTTTGCGTGCTGATCAAGTGGTTGGGCAGCAACGGGCAGCCGGGCGACCGCGGCCATTTCATCGCCATCGACGGCTACCGGATCACTCCCGCGCAGAAGCAATTCGTTTCGATCGGCGATCCATGCTATGGCCCTTCGGAAGTCGATTACGAACAGTTTTCGAGCCCGCAGGGCGGATACCGGGATGGGCGCGGCGTCTGGTTCGCGAGTTTTCGGGTCGCTAACATGGCGGTCGCCTGATGGCGTTGCAACCTGTAACGCCTCCGCCGCAGGTCCTGGCGACATATCAGGCATCCCTGCTCGATTTCGGCATGCCCGCCGTGAAGGAGGTCTCGCTCTATCATCTGCCGGTGGGCGCGCTCGCACTCGATGACCTCGCGTCAGGCGCCACGCTGGCACAAGTGCGGGCATCCGGATGCCGGTTTGTGGCCAGGTGGCCGAACGGCGACACCACCTCTGCCGAGATGACCAATCCGTCGCTTTACGGTCTGGCCAAATTCCGCAACTTCGTGACCGGCGATCCTCCCGCCGTGGTGCTGCAGCGGATTGCGGAGGCTGCCGGTCTGCCGCAGGTTCAGGCAACCGATTACGATCTCCACTTCTTGAGCGCGCCGGGCATCCTCTTTGAGGGGCTGCACCTGATCTCTGACGGGCAAGCCAGCGATTTGGTGCTGCCCACCGCCTCCTGGTATACGGAGTTGCCGGTAACCGCGGTGCTGAACGCCGCCGATTTTCTGACGGTGGCATCGGCATTGGCGAGAGCCCGGCTGGCATACGGAGCGGCGGAACTAAGTTCCTAGCGAGCGCAGCTGCCGGAGAAGCCAGAAGCCAGGAGCCGAGAGCGAGGACACTTGCGCTTGTCCGGAAGCTCACGCCCCACCGCCAAGCAGCGGAGGAGCAGCGGAGGAATGGCCCGGAATCCGCATTCCCGATTTCTGCTGACTGTGCCCGCTCCTGGCGCGCAAGCCGGCGAAAACGCCATTCACACAGTCGTCACCGCTGTCGGCTTTACTGGCTTCCGGCGCGCTGCTGAAACCCAGGTTCAACCTGGTCTTCGAAGCCCGACCATAGCTATTAGCATTACGCGCCCCGAACCTGCTTCGAGCGGTGCACACGGTCTATTGGGCCACCGCCGAAAACAGTCAGCAGAAATCGGGAATGCGGATTCCGGGCCATTCCTCCGCTGCTCCTCCGCGGCTTGGCGGTGGGGCTTGCCGCAAATGTCAAATTAGATGATCGAACTCACCATCATCGTCGACACCGGCTGCCGTTTGCACCAGAGCCGGCCAGAGAGCGATCGCATCGGCGATTCGAACCCGCCGCTAGTGTTCACCCCTCCGGGCAGCGGCCAGGTCGTGCTCAGCCTTGGCCAATTCTTTTTGGCGATGCGCTTCCATAACAGACGGCACCTTCGTCTTGCGCCACTCATCCACACTCTTTTGAAACCAGGCGGCGGCGGAAGCATTCTTTCCGATGCGTCGATACTCCGATCCGATCCGCCAGCAAAACAACGCGAATGGCCAGCCGGATTTCGGCACGTTAGATCGTGGAATTTCGACGATCGCTTCTTCCGTCAACTCCAACGCCGCATGGCGATCGCCCGAGGCGCCTTTGACTTGAGCCAGCCTGAGCGCGGATCCCGCGGCCCACGCTCGGGCCACGCCTTCGTTAGGGCCGCCAAGCAAGCTCCGGTACGAGGAACGAACGCGCTCCAGATAGTGGCCCGCCTCGGCATAGCGGCCGGCCTGGAGCAGCCCCTTTCCCGTCAGACCCTCGACCGAAACCATCTCGATGAGGTAACGCTGATTGGAAGGGTCTTGTTTGATAAGGCTGTTCAGCAGGGATTCTGCCCGGGAAAGATGGGCCAAAGCCCTGCCGTTATCCGGCTCCTCCAAGAGGCAGGCAGAAGCCCTGCTGAGCGCAACCGCCTCATCAAATGAGGCCACTCGATTCGCGGGATCGCGTTTGGCCATCGACTCCGCAATGGCGGCGGCTTTTTCGAAGGCGTCTACGGCTTCGGGAAGTTTCCCCAATCCATAATTCTCGGGAAGACCGAGGACATCTCCCAGGTGGCCGTAGGCCAGTAGCAGCGCGCGCAGATAGCTGGTTTGGTTCGGATTCTGCTCGACCAGGCGTTCTCTGATAACGAGGGCAGCGCGGTAATTCTCCTCCGCCCGCACCGGATCTCCAGCGAGGCGAAGAATGGAGGCCAGATTGATCCGCGTTTGCCCCAAAACGTCCTGGCTCTCCGCGCTGCCGGGATACGCTGCGGCCATCCGCTCGGCGATGCGCTTACCTTCCTGCCCAAATTCCATCGCTTTTTTGATATCGGAGCCTCTGTATACGGTCAGGAGTTCGGTATTCGCATCGATTGCCACACCCAAGGCGATCCTGTCGCTGGGGCGTGCGGCGAGCACATCGCGCGCCAACAGACGCGCCCGGTTCACCGCCTGAACGCCCTCCGTTTTGCCGCGTATATCTTGGAGGTCTCCGATTCTCTCGAACGTGAGGGCCAGCAGCCGCATCGCGTCAATGTCCCCTTTTGCCGCCAAAGGTTCGAGAATCGATTCCGCGGCATGGTAACTCTTTAAAGCCCCGGCAGCATCACCCAGGCTACTCTTGAGCAGGTTGCCCTGCACTTCTCCGATCTTTTCATATGCGCGGGCCAAGTCGCACTGTAATGACGCATCCCGCCCGGCATCCCGCCGCAGATTCTCCAGGTATTTCAGCGCGGTAGACACAATGGCTTTGCGCGCTTCAGTCGCACCCGGGAGATATTCAATGCGTCCATCTACATCGAAGATGAAGGCGTTCGCCAGGCTGCGTACTTCCTGGAAACGTCGCTCGGCGCGGCGCGCTTCATACAGGGTCGTGCCAATGCCGCCGGCCACGGCCAAGGAGACAATGATTGCCGCCAGGCTGGCAACGCGGTTGCGCCGAAGCAGCTTCATGAAGCGATATGCCGGCGTGTTCGGCCGGGCACTCACCGGCCGGCCCGCAAGATACCTCTCCAGGTCCAAGTCCAACGCCCGGGCGGAGTTGTAACGGCGCGCCGGTTCTTTGCGGATCGCCGTGGCCACGATACGGTCGAGGTCGCCGTGGAGGGCGCGGCTCAACGCCTTATCTCCGCGAGCCGCGGCAACCACGCTCGGCGGATCCGGATCCGTTTCGCACACCGCGCGCTCCACGGCCGCCGGAGAAGGCTGCTCACCGCCTTGTGCCCGCTCGCCGCAAAGCAACTCGTAAAGCAACAGACCGAGAGAATAGACGTCCGTGCGCACCGTGATGGGATCGCCGCGCACTTGCTCCGGACTGGCATAATCCGGGGTCCACAGACGCGACCCGGTCGTGCTGGAAGCCTGCGTTGCTACGGCATCCAGCAGGGTAGCGATACCGAAATCCAGCAGTTTGGGCGTGCCTGTCGCATCCACCAGAATGTTGGCAGGCTTCAGATCGCGATGGATCACCAGATTCTCGTGCGCATAGCTGACCGCCGCGCAAATCTGGCGGAACATGGCCACGCGTTCACGCACGCCCAAGCCGTGCTCGTGGACCCAAACCGTTACCGGCTGTCCGTCGATATATTCCATGGCGAAGTAAGGAATGCCGTCCTCGGTTCCGCCATCCAGGAAGCGCGCGATGTTGGGATGTTCCAGGCGCGCCAGGATCTGGCGTTCATTCCGGAAACGGTCCCGCAGCCATGCGAGGTCGCGCCAATCCGGCGCCACTTTCAGCGCTACCTTTTTGTGATATTCGGCATCGTCGCGCCAGGCCTCGAACACCAGCCCCATGCCGCCGCGGCCGATCTCGCGCACGATGCGATAGGGACCGAAGGTGCGTCCGGCCCAGTTCGATCCACCGGCAACGCGCGCGGCAACCCGTTCGACCATAGCTGCGATACGGGCTCCGGCGGAGTTGGAACGCCGCAGCAGGTCTCTCAATTCCACGCGCAGCGCGTCGTCGCCGGCGGTCGCCTGCTCCACGAAGCGGTCCTGCTCCTCGCCCTCGAGGACACTCGCTTCGTAAAAAAGCGATTCCAACCGCGACCAGGTGTCACTCATGGCTGCGGCGACTCCATCGCCCTGCCCAGCCAGGCTTCGGCCATCTTCTGCTCGCGGCTTACCGTGGCCGGGGAAATGGCCAGCAGGTCCGAGATCTCTTCCAGGTTGAGCCCCGCGAAATATCGCAGCTCGATCACCCGCGCGGGACGGGAATGCAAGACCGCCAGCCGTTCGAGGGCCTGGTCCAAAGCCAGCAACTCGTCGAGATCGCTTGCAATGCCGATCTCGAGGCTCTCCATAGAGAGAGCCTGTTCGCCGGCGCCTCGTTTTCCGGCACGGGCTGCGCGGGCATAATCCACCAGCACCCGGCGCATGACCTGCGCGGCAAGACCGAAGAACTGCTTTCGGTTTTCGAAGCTCAGCCCCGCCTGTTTGGCGAGGCGCAGCCACGTTTCGTTAACCAGCGCGGTGGGTTGCAGGGTGTGGCCGCTGCGTTCCTGATGAAGATAGCCGTCGGCGATCTTGCGCATCTCGCCGTAGACCGAGGCCGTCAGCAAGTCGAGCGCATTGCGGTCGCCGTTGGCCCATTGGATCAAAAGGCCAGTAATCTGTTCCTCTTCAGCACCAGCCATGAGGCACCCTCCGCTACACCGTCACCGCACAGTATATAACTTCGGCGGTGAAAAAAATCGCGACGATTCCCGCTCGTATGAATGAGGAGGGAAAACGATGAGAGTAACGGCAATCATTGTTGCGGCCGGAACTGCTGCCGCTGTTGGGATCGGCTGGGGGCAGAGTTCCGCCGCGCAACCGGCATCGGCATGCACCACGGATGCCCTTCCGCTATTGAAAACAGTATGGGCCGAGATGCGCAACTTGCGGCAGGAGTTGCTAGAGCAGCGGCGCGCCATCGAGCAGGCAAAGATAGCGGATCTGGAGCGGCAACTGAAAGGCATCCAGGAGCAGCGGCGCGTTTTCGACGAGGATCGCAGCTCGCGCGACCAACAATTGGCGGCAATCGAAACCGCGCTTCTGCAGTCGAACCCGGACAAGCAAGAGCGGGACGAGTTGGAGAGTCAGAGGGCCCAACTGCTGAGTGCCCCTTCGGGTCCGCCGCCAACCGTTGAAAACGCCATATCGCAGCGGGAGGCACGCGTGCGGGACCAACTCGCCGAAACGGAACAGCGGGCTCGCGCTCTCGATCAACTGGTCCAGCAGTTGGCGGCTGACGCCTCGCGATAGCCGGCACGCCCAGGCATGGGGCTGAACTGCCCAATTTTCAGAATAGGAGCAAAACAATGACGAGGAATAGGTGTATCTTTTTTACGATGTTGGCGGGCGTATTGCTGCTGTCACCCGCGGTTCGGGCACAAGGCTGGTCGGCGGTCGCCAGCGCGTGTGAGCCGGGCAGCGACAGCATTGGGCGTTACGTCTTTAACGAAGCCAGTTTCGAGTTCGCGGACGGTGTAACCGGCACCATCCGAACTCGCTGCCAGGTCAATAATCCGTTGGATAAGGGTCTACCAGGGTGGTGGGTGCTCAGCGCCGGACTGATAACCGGGCAATCAGGTGGCGCGTATGTGAAAGCTACCCTAAATCGCGTCAGTAAGGGGGATGGCAGTATTCAGACGATCGCCACACTCTACCAGGACAACGCACCGAATCCTTTCAATTACTCCACTTACTTCACCCACACGTTCGACTTCACCAACTACGCCTACTATGTAACGTTGGAGGTGGGCCGGGCGGTCGACGACGAGCTTCCCAGAGTCTATTGTGCGTCACTGAACTAAGCACTGGATGACAATTGCCAAGTTGTTCACAGGTCCCTCGCCAGCTGCCCGGGAGTAACCAACGGCTTTTCCGGCCGGGCAGCCCGTGAGGATTGCGCCTAAGTTCGGCTAGCGGAAGAGCCAATCTCAATCTAACAAAAAAGGAACACAAAACATGACTAAGAATAAGTGCGCGCTTTTTATGATCGTAGCGGGAGCAATGCTGGCGTCGCCGGCGGTTCAGGCACAAACCTGGTCCACAATCGGCTCCTCGTGTCAACCCGGCAGCGCCAGCATCGGGCTGTATAGCTACAGCGATGCGACGTTCCAGTTCGCTTCCGGAGAAACGGGCCAGATCAGTACCCGCTGCCAAGTTAATGACCCCTTGGATTCGGGCGTGCCCGCCTGGAAAACCCTGACGGTTGGATACGTCGATCCCGACGGCACGCAAGGGAATTACGAGGTGCAGGCAAAGCTCCTACGTGTCGCGAAGGGCACGGGAGTTGAAACCACGATCGTGATCTTCGATAGCGACGCCCATACCCAAAAGGTAGCTACTTCCAAATCCGTCACGTTCACACACACCTTCGACTTCACCAACTATTCCTACTTTGTATCGCTGGTCGTCAATCGCGGCGACTCTAGCGCGAACCCTGGTGTGTGGTTCGCATCGCTGAAGTAGCTACAGCCGGGTCGCCGAGCCAAAGAAGAAGGTGCTGGACGGCCTGACGGAAGAACAGCACGAGGAAGGCAAGAAGATCTTCGACGCCCTGCGGGAACGGATCTTCCGCGACGACATGCTGAAGAGCCGCGTCTGCTGCGGCGAGCAGCTTCGTTCAACGCCTGATAGTTCCTCCAATGGAGATCCGTTGGCAGAAATCTGTGTTAAATGATTGACTGTAAAGACATTAAGTCGCATGAACAAATCCGGAAATACAGGGGATACCAGGACCTGTTATGGGCAATATCAGGCTCTGTTATTCCCTGTTATTCCCGGTGCCTGCTTTGCGGCCAGGTTATTCACAATGTGCAGCTTATGCCGACATGTTCGGCGGATCCTACCTGTTCTGGCCCTGTTTTACAGCAGCGTCGCTCGGCGCTACCATTTTCAGCGCCGCCAGGGGCTACATCGCCGCGCCGTGCCACAACATGCAAGCCAATACGCCCACCCAGAACGTCGTGGCGCTCTACGAAGCGGTGCGCCAGTCCGCCTAAGGTGTCAGCGCAGCGGCGCGCGCCGCCTCGCGCCGGGCTTCGTACTCCGAGGCTAGAAACGTGCCGGCAAAAACCATGATGCCGCCCGCGATCTGCGGAAAGCGCAGCCGCTCGCCTAGCGTAACGGCGGAGAGCAGCACGCCGAAGATCGAGAGCAGGTAGATGGATACCGAAACCTGGATGGCTTCCAGGCGCTTCAGCACCCACATCCACAGCACCATGGCGATTCCCCAGGTGAACGCGCCCAGCACCGCGATCGACAGCCACACCGACGACGGGTAACCGCGTACGGCGTAGAACGGCGCGGGATCCGCCAGCGAGATGGCGGCGCATCCAGCGCAGGCCACCGCATAGGTGTAGACCAGGACGCGCAACTCGCCGAAGCGGTTCAGCAGCCGCTTGCTGTACGTATTGTAGAAGGCGCTCCCGAACCCCGAGATGAACACGGCGATGTTGCCGACCAGCATGCGTCCGTTCACTACGCTGCCGCTCAGATCCGAACGCGAGGTCAGGACGGTTCCCGCCAGCGCCATCAGCAGGCTGACGATTCGCAGCACAGTCACGCGCTCGCCCAGCAGGATCATCGCCAGTAAGACCATCAATACGGGGATGGTCAGTTGAATGATGGCCGCGTTCGATGCGGTTGAGCGCGCGATGCCCCAGGAGAGCAGGAGCGATGGCGGGAGGATGCCCAAGATGCCGAGCAGCACAAAATCCAAAATGGCCCGGCCGTCGAGGCGCGCTTGACCGGCCGGATTGCGCCTGGCGGAGGCCGCCAGGAAGGGCACGAGCAGCACGGTCGAGCAGAGCAGCGTCCAGAAATTCAGCGCGGCGGGGCTCATGTAAGCGGCGGCGATCTTGTATGCGGGATACTCGGCGGCCCACAGAAAGTTCACCAGCACCAGCGTCGCTACATTGACGTGGCGTTTGATGGTCATGCCGGGACTCTCCGCAGCGAGATCAACTCGCAGCTGTTCTCGGCCGGCAACGCGACCCGCAGCCCGGACTGCATCAGTTCCGCCCCGGCCCACCGGGCGGAGGACGGCCTACGAATGAACTCGGCCTGATACCGGGCGCCGCGGGCAAGGCCTCTGAGGACCACGGGCTGCACGGCCGATGGATGCCGGTTCCGGAAAACGTACACGGCGCCTTCGCCGCGCCGCTCGTCCCAAAGCTCAAAAGCATCCCAGCCGCGCGGATGCGGGCGTTCGATCAGCCGGTACACCCTGCCGGATGCGGCGAGCGGCCGGAAGCGCTTGTACAGTCCGATCTCGCGAGTGAGAATGCGCCGCTGCTCCGGCGTCATCAGGCGCGGGTCGCTCAACAGGGTCCAGGGACCGCCGATCATGGAACTCTGAAGGACGGTAGCCAGGTCGCCGGCCGACTGCTCCAGGCGCAGGTACCGCTGTTGCCGGTCGAGCGGGAAGATCTGCAGGTGACCGTAGACCATTTGCCGCAGCCGGAATGACTCGTAGGCATCGCCGATCAGTTGCACGTGGTGCCGCTGCGCTACGCCGTAATCCGGGACGGCGCTGTCGTTCATCCACTGCTCGCACACGAGCTTCGGATAGCGGCTGCGCACGAAATCCATGATCTCGTAGAAGGCCGCGCAGGAAGCTACGCGGCTGTCGCCCGGAGGATGCGAGTGGTGGCGCGCCTGGCAGATGGTGATCAGGTCGAAATCGTGCTTCAGCCAGTCAAGCTCCGCGGCGTCGATAACCCGTGCGAGCTGCTGTTTGACCCACTCGCGGACGGGACGGTGCGCCAGGCAGAGGATGCGCGTGTTCCAGGTGGACGCGGCGGTGCGGATGAAGAAATCGTCCGGGATAGGTTTGCCGCGGTATTCGGCAAGCCAGTCCGGGTGCTCGCGAACCACCTGCGAAGGCTGATCGGCATTGCCGAAGCCGAACCACAGGCCCAGCTTCATTCCGCGTTGGCGCACCGCGCGGCTGACGCGGCGCGGCCCTTCCGGGAAGCGCGCCGGATCGAACCACCAGTCGCCCACACGCGGAAACCAGCCGTAGTCCCAGAGAAAGAGTTCGCAGCCGATCTCAGCGGCGGCATCCACTTGTCCGAGCAAGTTCCGCTCGGTGGGAAACCAGGGATGCGTGCCGGGCTCGTTGTGGGGGTTCTGTTTCTCGTCGATCGCCGTGGCCCAGGTGCAATACGCGGCCCACGGAAAATCGAGCTCGGGTAGCGGCGGGCCCAGCGCTTCGCGCACCAGCGCGTGGGACAAAGCCGCCGCCTCATCCTGATCGCCGTGAACGAATCCATACCAACCCACCGGAGCTGACATGCACGCGCCGGCCGCCAGGGGCTCCGCCATCTGGTTGGAATCCAATCCGCCGGAGACAAGGCAGGGATCCACGCCGCCGCTGAATTCGATCGCCATGGGACCGGACCATTCCCATCCTCCGATCAGCGCGTCGCCGGCCGGCAGGCTCAGGCTGAACCAGGCGCAGTCGGGCGAATAAGGACCGGTGCGAATGGCCTGCTCGGTATCTTCCGCGATGGCGCGCGACTGAATCGGATTACCGGGGCTGGGCAGCATCGCCCGGCCAAAATTGTTCAGCCACCGCAGTTCGAGCGGTGCGGGGCCCAGCCGCAGGCGAAACGTGTCCAGACGTTTGACGGTCACCGGCGCCGCGCCGGTGTTGGTGACGCTGGTCCATTGCCGGATGACCGGCAGATCGGGGTGACTGGCGTAATGGCGCGTCACGCGCACCGGGTGCGCGATGGCATCCAGTGCGATGGCGGTCTCCTGCCAGCCGTGCTCGCGGAGGCTTTCTTTCACGCCGGCGAGGCGCCAGCCGCTCGATCCGGTGAGGACGGCATCATCGATCTGCACCTGGAATTCGTCGGAAACTGCCGCCGGATGGATCCACTCGCGCCGCCCGGCGTCCACCAGCGAAGTGCACGCGAACTGGTCGCCGCGCAGCGCGACTCGCTGCGCTCCTATCGTCCACTCGCCGGCAGCGGCCGCCACACCGCGCGCGCCAGCCAGTCCGCCGGCCAACAGGCAGCCAAAATCGCGACGACTTACTTTCATGCCATCTCTCCGTTACAATGAACGCGGTGTTCGCCGTTCGCATCCTCTTCTGCATGCTCGCCGCACTGCCGCCCGCGGCGGCAGCCGCCGCGGATTGGAGCGCGCAGTTCGCCGACCCGCCGTCCGCGTACGGCATGGGCGTGCACTGGTGGTGGTTCGGTCCGGCCGTGACGAAGTCCGAAGTCGAGCGCGAACTGAAGGTCATGCATGATGCCGGCATCGTCAACGTCCTGATCTATCCCGTCTACCCGCTGAGTGCGGACGACCCGGCCCGCGGCATCCGCACGCTGCGTTATCTCTCGCCGGAATTCCTGGAAGTGCTGGGCCACGCCATCCGCTACGCGCGCAGTCTCGGCATCCGCGCCGACACCATCCTGGGAACCGGCTGGCCGTACGGCGGACCGTCGGTCACGCCCGCCATGGCGGCGCGCAGGCTGCTGAACGCGCCCACGGGTATGCAGGTGAAGCGGCCGTCGCTTGGGGGCGAGGGGTTGGTGCTCGATCATCTGAATCCCGAGGCAGTGCGCGCCTTCCTCGACGATGTGGGAGGCAGGCTGCTGGCCGCGGCCGGACCGGCGGGCCTGCGGGCTGTTCACCTGGACAGCCTGGAAGTCTTTGGCGAAGAGTGGACCCCCGATTTTCCCGCCGAGTTCGCACGGCGGCGCGGCTACGATCTGATGCCGCGCGTGTCCGCGCTCAAACGCGGCAGCCAGGACACCGATTCGGCGGACGTGCGATACGACTTCTGGCGCACGCTGGGCGAACTGGCGCGCGAACGATTCATCCGTCCGCTGCACGAGTGGTGCCGCGCGCATGGCGTGGCTCTCCAAGCCGAGTCTTACGGCACGCCGCCGGTGGACATGGCGAGCTACGCCGATGTGGACGATCCGGCCGGCGAAAGCTACGACTGGAAGACGTTCGTCGCCTCGCGTTGGGCGAGTTCGGCCGCGCACCAGTTCGGCAAGCGCGTCACCGCCGCCGAAGCGTACACCTGGCTGCGCCATCCCCGTTGGATCTCCACGCTCGAGGATCTGAAGGTCGCTTCGGATCTGCACTTCGTCTGCGGCGTCAATCGCCTGGTGGCGCACGGATATAACTATTCGCCGCCGTCCGCTGGCGTGCCGGGCTGGGCATATTACGCTTCCGTAGAATTGAACGACAACAACCCGTGGTGGCCCTACTTCGCGCGGCTCGCCGCTTACGTGCGGCGCGTCAGTTACGCGCTGCAACTCGGCAAACCGCGCGTGGACGTGGCGCTTTATCTGCCGGAAGAAGATGTCATGGCCGGCCAAGCCACGGGCGGCGAGGGACTGAATCTCTACATGGAAACCAAGCGGCGCCTCGCCGGCGGCCGGCCGGAGCCGGAATTCGGACTGCCTTCGGCCTACACCAATGAAAGTCCCGTGATCAAGACCATGCTGTCTTCCGGATTCAGTTTCGACGGGTTCGATCACAGCTTGCTGGCGGCGGGGGTGAAGACCGGCGAGGGCCGGCTGGCGGCGGGCGACGTGGCTTATCGCATCGCGGTGCTGCCGAACCTGAACGGCATTTCGCTGGACCTGCTCGCCATGCTGCGCGATTTCTGCCGCGCGGGCGGCGTGCTCATCGCCACCCGCCGGCTGCCGGACACCGCCTATGGTCTGGTCGATCACGCGGCCCGTTCCGCGCAGGTGCGGTCTATGACAGCCGAGGTGTTCGGCACGGGGCCGGATGATCGTGTGCGGCGCATACCGTTCGGGCGCGGGGTTGCCATCTACGTTCCCGACGAGACCGCGCAGTTGGCCGGCGTGCTGGCGTCGCTCGGTCCGGAGATCGACTTCGGCGCGCCGGAGCCGGATCTGGCCTTTGCCCATCGCGGCGAAGGACACCGCCAGATCTACTTCTTCGCTAATACATCGGCAAAAAAGAAGACAGTCACGGCCGTTTTCCGCGACGGAGAAGGGCGGCCCGAATTCTGGAATCCGATGACCGGCGAAGTATTCGCCGCCGTTGACTTCCGCCGGACGGCGCGGGGCGTCGAGGTGCCGCTGGCGCTGGATGGATACGGCTCGGTTCTGGTGGCATTCGGAGAATCCGGCGCGGCTGCCCGTCCCCTTCCGTCTGCCCCGCGGCTCCGCGAGAACGAAGCCATCGTGTTGGAAGGTCCATGGTCGCTCGCCATCGACGGCCGGACGGAGAGCCTCGCGGGTTTGGGCTCGTGGGCGGACCTGCCTTCGTACCGCTATTTCTCCGGAACCGCCACTTACCGCACCACGTTCCGGGTCCCCTCCGGTGTCAGCGGATGGCAACTCGATTTCGGGGAAGTCCACGAGATCGCCGACGTGGAGGTGAACGGCGCACGTGCGGGTGTGCCCTGGAAGCGGCCCTATACCCTCGACGTGAGCCGCTGGGTCAAGCCGGGCGAAAACGTGCTCGCCGTCCGCGTGACCAACCTGCTCATCAACCGCGTCCTGGGGCAGCCCGACCCGGAGTACTCCGCGCTGGAGCCGCTGCGATTCCCACTGCCCGACGAGAAAACGAAGATCGCGCATCCTTTGCCATCCGGCCTGCTGGGCCCGGTCAGGATCGTTCCCTACCGGGCGGCGATCCGCGGTAGCGCACACCGCCATCCACACTGATCGACTCGACTTCCCGGTCTTCCAGGAACACCGCCGCCAGGCTGGCCTCCACTCTGCCGCCGGCTTTCAGCACCGGCGCGGTGCCGTTTTCGATGGCCTTCGACAGTCCCACGCCGGGCAAACTGGTGAACGGCTCGATCGCCATCACGTAACAACGTCCATACCAGGGGTAGCCGAAACTGCCCCGCAATTCCTGCCAGAACCACAGGTACGGGAACACCTGTTTCGGCCACGCCAGCCCGAATCCGAACTCGAGCGCCGGGTTGGTCACTGCATACCATCCGTCGCTCAGGTCGCATAAATAGCCGAACTCGGTAACGCGCTCCTGCGCCAGCGGAACGAGGCTGAGATCGACTTCCCGGCCGCCTTTGCCCGGCATCCGCGGCCAGTTGCCGCGTGTCCCGGCGGCGATGCGGCATGTCTCCGCGATCTCGACATCATGTGCCAGGAAGGTGCTCGCCGGCGTCTGTATGCGGCAGCCCCCATCCAGGAACGGAGCGCCCAGGGCCGGATGATGTCCCCACATGAAGTGCAGGTCTTCTTCTCCCCGGTTCTCGATGGATTCGTCGAACCGCAGCGCCGCCTGGCCGGCTTCCAGCCGCATGGTCCGCCGGATGTGGAACGGGCTGCGCGCCAGGGCGAGTTGGAACTCGATCTCCAGCGCTCCGGGCGTCGTTTGCCGGATAGAGTAATCCCAGGCCGACACGGAAGCCTCGCCGTGAAAGTTGAGCGGCGCTCCGCGGTAGGTGCAGGCATCGCCGCCGTTGGGAAAAATCTCCTGCCAGCCGCCTTCGTACTGATCGAGCCACGCCGCCTCGGAGGCCGCCCCACTAGCAGTCGCGCCGCTCGGCCGTCGCAGACCCCACGGCGATTTCCAGAGCACATCGCACCGGCGCGGTTCGAAGACCAGCGAGTAGATATCCGCGCCCTTCTCGGGCAGCACGGTGGCGGTCAACAGGCCGTTCGAGATGGTGATGGCGCGCTGCGCGCCGATCCTGTGCTCGCGGCAATCGACGGGTTTCACTGGATGACCGTCGGCGGCGCGGCCAGAGAGCGCTCGACGACCTCCGGATCGAGTTCGACGCCCAAACCCGGCGCTTCCGGGAGATCCCAGTAGCCGTCCTTCAGCTCCGGCTCGGGACCGGCCAGGCTGCTGCGCAGGTACGAAGGAAAGAAGCCGCGCGCGAAGTACTCCGTGTAAGGACAAGCCGGCGCGGCCGCGCCGAAGTGCCGCGTGGCCGCGACTGTGAGGCCCGTCTTCCAGGCGTGCGGCACCGCGCGGACCCCGCGTTCGGCGGCCATGCGCGCGCATCTCATGGCTTCCGTCAGACCGCCCACGCGCCCGATGTCCGGCTGGATCAGGTCACAGTGGCCGCGATCCATCAATTCCCGGAATTCGTGGCGTGTCTGCAGGAATTCGCCCACGGCCAGCGGCGTGGTGGTGGCGTCCGCGAGCCGCGCCAGGCCGTCGAGATCGTCCGTGTGGAGCGGAGTCTCCACAAAGAACAGCTTGTCGTCCTCGATGCGGCGCAAGACCCAGAGCGCATCGTTCCAGTTGCTCCAGCGGTAGCCCACGTCGATCATGAAATCGCGGTCGTCGCCCGCGATGCGGCGGCACTCGTGGATGAATTCGACCAGTCCCCGATCGTCGATCAGGTCGTAGAACAGCATCTCCATCTTCATGGCGCGGAAGCCGGCCTCCACGGCGCGATGCATCAGGGCCAGCGAACACTCCCGCATCTCCGGCCAGGGCCGGCCCTGCGGCATGCTCTGAAACAAGGTGACGTAAGGCGTAACGCGTGGGCGCGCCGCGCCGCCCAGCAACCGGTAGGCCGGCTGGCCCAGCAACTTGCCGCGCAGATCGTGCAGTGCCGTATCGATGGCGGACATCAGCATGATGCCCAGCCCGCGCCGCCCGTGATAGATGGTGCCCTCGTAGACTTTGTCCCAAAGGCGCTCGACTTCCAGCGGGTCCTCGCCGATCAGGAGGTCCCGGATGCCGCGGCTCCAGATATGCGCGCTGGGCGTCTCGAGCAGAGCGGCGATAGCGTTGGGTGGGGCGTCGGTCTCGCCCAGCCCGTAGCGCCCGTCGTCCGCGGTCACGCGAATCACGGCCGTATCTACCGCGCCGTCGCAGTCGGCGGCATTGGCCTGGGGGGCGCGGAGTTGCAAGCACTCAATCCTGGCGATCTGCATGGAACGCTCCTTGTTGTCCTGTCAATGCCCGGCCACGGTCATGGCGCCGTCCACCACCAGGGTCGCGCCCGAGATGAACGCCGCCTCGTCGGAGGCCAGGAACAGAACGGCGGCGGCGATATCGCGCGGTGTGCCGATCCGGCCCAGCGGGTGCACGGCGAGCACCTGCCGCATGGCTGCGTCCGGGTCGGGAAGCGTGGCCAGCCATTCGTCCATCATGGGCGTATCGATATAGCCGGGGCAGATGGCGTTCACCCGAATGCCGTCGCGGCCATGTTCCAGGGCCAGGGTGCGCGTCAGCGCCAGCATGCCGGCTTTCGAGGCATCGTAGGCCGCGTTGCCGGGATAGGAGGCAAAAGCATGTACCGATGAAATGTTGACGATGGCGCCGCCCCGGCCGCGCATGTGCGGAATCGCGTGTTTGATGCACAGGAAAGCGCCCTTGAGATTCACGCCCACCTGCCGGTCCCACTGCGCGGAGGTATATTCGGGGATCGCCCCGGCCACCTCGATGCCGGCGTTGTTCACCAGCACGTCCAGCCGCCCGAACTGGGTGGCGGTCGCCGCCACCGCCCGCCGCACGTCCTCCTCGTGGGCCACGTCGCCTTCAACGGCCAGGACCCGCCCGCGCGCACCCAGCTTTTCCGCCATGGTCCGCGCGCCCGCGCCGTCGATATCGAAGATGGCTACGCTCGCGCCGGCGTCCGCCAGATGTTCCGCGATGCCCGCCCCGATCCCCTTGGCCGCTCCGGTCACCAGCGCGGTCTTTCCATCGAGCCGCATTCTATCGCTCCACGGCCGCCGGAACCGCCGCGTGCAGTTCCAGGTAGGAGCGGATGGCCGTGAGCAGCGGCCCCTGACCCCACGGCACCACCGCCCCGCGCGGCATCTCCCGATAGTGCGCGGCGCGCGTGCTGGGGAATGTCTCGTAGGAGACACCGGCCAGCACGCCGTCCGGACGCACGTGACTCACCATGTAGCTCATCGCCGCCTCCAGCACCGTATCGTAATCGCTGGCGCGCACGACGCCAAGCCGGATGGCGCGCGCGATGATATCGGCATAAAACGGCGCCGTGGAGGCTTCCACGTACGATTGCGGATCGTTCAGGATGGTGTGCCAGGCGCCGCCCGCATCCTGGAGCGAAGCCAGGCGTTCGATGCCATCCCGCAGAACCGGCGCCAGGCGGGCGCCCGCGGCGCCGTCCATGCCGATACCTTCCAGCGTCTGTGCGACGCCCAGCAGCCCCCAGCCGTTGCCTCGCGCCCACAGCACGCCGTTGGGCCGGCCCGTGCGCTCCATCCAGAAGTGGTGAAACAGGCGCTCGGCCGGATCGTAGAGCAGATCGACCTGCGGAATGATATTGGCGGCGGCCAGCACCCGGTATTGTTCTTCGCCCGTGACCTGGTACATTTTGGCGAAAAACGGCCCGTCGAAATGGACGCAGTCCACAAACACGCACGGCCCGCCATTGGCCGCGCGTTCCTTGCCCGCTGCCGGCGCGGCCTGGATGCCGGGCGGCAGTTCGGGCGGGAGTTCGATGGCGGCGCTCTCGTAGCGGACGTACGCACCCGCGGTGGTGCGCCGAAAAGACGCCAGGTAGTCGGCGTGCCGCCGCGCCGCGGCCAGCAGCGCCTCATCCCCGGTGCGCTCGTAGACCCGCAGCAACGCCACGCCGGCCGCGGTATAGTCGAACTCGCTGCGCTGGCGCTCGCGCGCGATCCAGGCCTTTAACAGCCCGTAGACGAAGCCCAGATACTTGGAGTCGCCGGTTACGTCGGTAGCGTCCAGCAGGCCGTCCAGCCCGATGGAGTCTCCCCAGAACCACAGCTTCCAGGAGTGCGACAGCAGCCGGTCCGCGGCCTGCGCCGCCACGAATCGCAACTCGTCGCCGGATCGCATGGTCACCGGGAAACCGGACAGATATCCGCCACGCGCGGCGCCTGGCCGCGAATGTCGGTCGCCGCCCGGTACAGCGGCCCGCCAAAGGGTCCGGTGTTCGGATCGTAGCCCGGAGGCATGAGCGGCATGGCCTCGGACTTGCCCGCCGTGGTGATAAACAGATCCGTCAGGTCCGGCCCGCCGAATGTCACGGACGACGTCTGTTTGGCTGGAACCGCGAGGCGGCATTCCTCGCGGCCTTCCGGATCGTAGCGCACCACGCAGCCGCCATACCACTGCGCGGACCAGACGAAACCCTCCCCGTCCACGGTCAATCCGTCCGGAATGCCTTCCGCCGCGGGCACCTGGACGAAGAGCCGGCGATTAGCCACGGTCCCCCCGCGGAGGTCGTAATCGTAGGCCCAGATCCGGCGGGCGGCCGAGTCTGCGAAATACAGAATGCGTTCGTCGGGCGAAAGGCCCAGCCCGTTGGAAAGGTGAAAGCCCTCGTCGAGGACCGTGACCCGTCCGTCACCATCGACGCGCAGAAGGCGGCCCGGCGGGTAATCACCGGCGGGATCGTAGAAGAACGAGGCAGTGATCAGCCGGCCCAAGGAGTCGGCGGTGCAATCGTTCAACTGGAGACGCGCCCCGTCCGCTTCCCGCGCCACGGGGACCAGTTCGCCACAGCCGTCCCAGGTCCACACCCCCGCCGTATTGGTCACCAGGAACCCGCCCGGCCGGTTCCGCCGGAAGCCGTAGATCTCGATGCCGCGGCGGAGAGTCTCGAAGCGGTAGGAGTCGCCGTCCAGGCGATGGAACCGCAGGCCGACGCAGTCGGTCCAGTAGAGCGACCGGCTGGCGGCATCCCAGACGGGGCACTCGCCGCAAAGATCCTCCGGCGCCGCCACCGGCTCCGGCTCGCTCATGAAATGTTTCACCACGGGTGAAGATAGCAGCCTTTCGGGCACCTGTCAACGATTTTGTCAACTTGCGATCGCCCCTCGTGTATATAATGTTTCATGAGGCAATGGCCGCCACCATCAAGGATGTCGCCCGCCGGGCAAGCGTCTCCATCGGCACCGTTTCGCGCGTGATCAACGAACGTCCCGACGTGGCGCCGGAGTTGCGTCGCCGCGTGGAATCCGCAGTCCGCGAGCTGGGCTACCGTCCCAATGCGCGGGCGCGCGTTTTCGTGCAGAATTCGACCCCGGTGATCTCTTTCATCCTCAGCAACCGCAGCCTCCTGAATCCGTTTCATGCCGGCATCCTCCAGGGAGTGGAAGAATACTGCAAGAGCCAGGGATTCTTCGTCATGTTCACGCAGTACGACTACTCCCCGCACACCAAGCCGGCGGGCCTGCGCCTGCCCGGAGTGCTGCAAAGCCACGGCATCGCCGAATCCGTCATCCTGGCCGGGACCAATTACGACAACTTCGTGGAAGCCGTCGAGAAACTCGGCGTGCCCCACGTGATCCTCTCGAATCACCACGTCACCGCCAGAAACGCCGCGCCCTGCGACCGCGTGGGCTGGGACGATACTACCGGGCCGCGCGAGGCCACGCGCTATCTGATCAGCCTGGGACACCGCGCCATCTGGTATATCGGGGACACCTCCTTGCCCTGGTATAAGAGCCGCTACGAAGCCTACGCCCAGGCGATGCGCGAGGCTGGCCTGGAGCCGTTAGGGCAGACCGTGGGACTTTCCAACAACTATTACGCCAACGGCTACGCCTGCGCGGAAGTCATCGTCGAAAAAGGCTACCCGGTCACGGCCATGTTCGGCGCGTATGACGAGATTGCCTTCGGCGCCTGGGATGCGCTGCGCAAGCACGGCCTGAGCGTCCCGCGGGACGTGAGCCTGGTGGGCTACGGCGACGAGGATGCCGCGCAATTCAAAGATCCGCCGCTCACCACCATTCACGTGGACAAGGCCGGCATCGGCCACGAACTGGCCCGCATGGCCATTGAAAAGCTGCGTCGCCCGGAGCGCCAGATCCCCGAAATGATTGTGCCGGTGCGGCTCATGAAGCGCGGCACTACCCGTCCGGTGGTCTCTGCCGTTCCGGCGGACCCCCCCCTTCCGGCGGGCTAAAAATAGCTCTTGACTTCCGGCCTGTCCGGACCTACGCTATTTCGTGAAACATTTCATGGAATGACCAGCCGCCAGGCCGGGGCTGGCCGCGCCGGGGGAGTTGCTCAAATGCACACCACACAGGTGAAGTTCTTCATCGCGCTGATCGCCATGTTCGCGCTAGCCGTTTCCAGTTGGGCCGCATCCGATCGCGGCGAGATTCGGGGTACCGTGACCGACCCCCAGGGCGCCGTGATTCCCGGCGCGCAGGTGCTCGTCCGCAATATCGATACGGGCATCGAAACCCGGCTCACGACCAACTCGGCAGGTTTCTTCCTGGCGACGGAACTGATTCCGGGGAATTACAGTGTGCGCCTGACGTCGCCCGGCTTCGCCACCCTGGAGACCACCGGGCTGAAGGTGGGGGCCGGTGAGACGACCACCGCGGATGCCTCGATGCGGATCGGGCAAGCCTCCCAGAGCGTGGAAGTGAACGCCACGCCGCCGCTGGTGGATAGCTCGCCTTCCAATTTCGCCACCAACGTGGACCAGCGATATATCGAAGACCTGCCTCTACAGGGGCGCGACATCCAGACGCTGGTGCAGTTGATTCCTGGCGTGGTCCAGTCCGCCGGTCCCTCGGGCGCTGTGTTCGGCTTCAACAGCCAGTTTGGGGGTTTTCCGGACCCCATGCACTTTGTGGGCTCCGCCATCAGCGTCAACGGTAGCCAGGCCGGCGCCAACGGCTGGTACCTGGAAGGTTCGCTCAATGCCACGGTGGGCGCCGAATCCGCGGTGGTGAACCCTGCACCCGATGCGGTCGCCGAGTTCAACCTGGTGGCCAACGGATTGGCCGCCGAATACGGGCGCACCAGCGGCGCGGTGGTCAACGTCGTGCTCAAATCCGGCACCAATCAACTGCACGGCAGCCTGTACGACTACAACCGCAATTCCTTCTTCAGCGCCACCAACCCGTTCGCGCGCCGCGATCAGAACGGCAACCCCTTCCTGCAGCCCCGCATCAACTACAACGATCCAGGCGGCACGCTGGGCGGCCCCGTGTATATCCCCAGAATCTACGACGGCCGCAACCGCACGTTCTTCTTCGTGTCCGAGGATATGTCCATCCTGCACGAAAACGAGAACAAGATTATGACGGTCCCGCTCGCCGGCGAAAAGAACGGCGACTTCCGCGGCGACCCGAATTTCGATGCGGCCTGCAATCCTGCCGCCGGCATGAACCGCTGCCTGTACGATCCCTGGACCACCACCGCTCCGGACGCCAATGGCTACCAGCATCGTACTTATTTCCCCACGCCGGTGATCCCCCAGAACCGCATCAACAAGCTGGCCCAATTCTATTTGCAGTCGCTGCCGGACCCGAACTACGTCGATCCCCTGATGAAGGACATTTGCGGCAATACGTGCAACAACTACGTAGGCGCGGTCGGCAGCGGGATGACCACGAACAACGTCTCGGTCAAGATCGACCATCGCATCTCGGACAAACAGGCGCTGTTCCTGGATTGGCTCTACAACCCCAGCTACTACGAGAACTTCCGCTATCCGTGGAACGGCCCCACCGCGCAGCTTTACACGGGCATTATGGGCGCGCAGCCTTTCAATGCCAGCAACCAGCTTGCGATCCTGGGGCTGACATCCAGCATCACGCCGACTCTGATCAACGAAGCGCGCATCTCCTTCGGGCGGCAGGCCCTCAAAGACCAGCAGAACCCCGACAGCGTGACGGGCAACTCGCAAGTCAAGCAGATGGTGGCAGGCATGAATTTCTGGCTGTTCGACCCGTTGCAATCCGTCCCCACCATTACCGTCGACAGCCTCACCTTCGGGCCAATCCCCTACACCTCCAGCATGTCGATGGGCCAGCAGGCTTATACGGCTTCGGACAGTATCACCAAAGTCCTCGGAAAGCACACCATGAAAGCGGGCTTTGCATTCCGCCGCAACAACCTGTTCAATACGTCGGCGCTGGGATACAACCTGGGATTTTATACGGACGGGACTCAGGACCCGGTATCCGGGTTGGGCGGCAGCGGCCTGGCGACCTTCCTGCTGGGATGGGTGGACCAGGGCCAGCCCAGCACCGCCGTGGAGGCGGCCCCCTGGCAAACCAATGACGATTATTCCGCGTTCGTGCAGGATGAGGTCCGGGTCCGGCCGAACCTCACGCTGAACTTTGGCATGCGCTGGGATGTGTACGGCTGGATTCGCGAGCGATATAACAACCTGGCCCTGGTCAATTTCAACGAGCCGAATCCGGAAGTTCCGGCCTACATGGGCCGCCTGGACTACATGGGCACGGCGAACCACCCGGGGCGGAATCTGTATGCGCCGAACTGGGGAGATGTGGGTCCGCGCTTCGGCATCGCCTGGTCGCCCGCCAACAAATGGGTCATACGCGGCGGCTTCGGGATCGTCTACAGTAACAGCGGCTCGGCGGTGTTCGGGCAGGATAACGGCGCTTTCAGTTCTTCGGGCGCCTATGTTCCCGTGGCCGTCCCGAAAACCGATCCTTACTATTACAATCTGACGCCCAGTTTTGTGCTGGGCCAGCCGGCGCCCTCGCTGGACATACCGAACCTCTCGGCCAACCGCGCCAACGATGCCCAATTGCTTGGATCGGGGTGTTGTTACACGTTCCTGAAGCCCCCCAAGGACGCCTACGTGGAGACCTGGAGTCTGTTCGTGGAACACGAATTCACCAACAACTTCATCGTCAGCGCCGGCTACGTCGGCTCGCACGGCCTGCACCTGGCAGGCGACGAGATACGCTCCATCGACAACGTGCCGACTAGTGTGCTGGAAACCCTGCGCAGCAAGATCAACAACCTGTACCCGGTGGATCCGTCGCTGGTAAACGCGGCGCCGAGCCTGGGTTGCAGTATCGATCCCGGCAGCGGCCAGGGCTTGTGCTCCGGTTGGTCCGCATTTCTACCCTACCCGCAGTGGTACGGCATCAACGCCATGATGGCGCCGGACGGTTATAGCCGCTACCATGCCGGCCAGCTCCGCGTGGAAAAACGGTACTCCAGTGGCATGAACTTCATCGTGGCCTACACGCGTTCGAAGAGCATGGTAAGTGAAGGTCTGGGCGCATTGGTGGCCAACACGTTCGGGCCGACCACGGGTCCCAAAGGCGTGGGACGGATCGCCTGGGTCCCCGGGGCCGCCGGCGGCGGCTCGGCCGACGGTTGGACGCACACCAACGCCGACGATTACGACAATCGCGCCCGATACACGGCGCTGGCCCCGGACGACACGCCGAATGTGCTGAACCTGGCTGGCACCTACGAACTGCCGTTCGGGCAAGGCAAGCGGTTCCTCGCCGGCAACGGACTGGCGCAGAAGATTTTCGGGAACTGGAAGATCACCCAAAACTGGAATTTCCAAAGCGGCGTTCCCCTGGCTTTCCGCTGCCCGTATAACGGCATCTACAGCAAATACTGCGACGCCACCGGGATCAGCCTCAGTGCGGGCCGTAGCAGCAAAACCAAGGCACAACGCGAGGCCCAGTGGTTTAACCCCGCGGCGTTGCAGCCCACCTGGGGCCTGGATCCTACGCTGAACTTCGCGCTTGCCAACGGGGTGTACCCGGGCGGCGACTCCTTCGATCCCGACACGGTGGACAGCTTCTGGACCTTCGGCAACCTGGGCCTGCGGCCTCCCTCCGGACGCGCTCCCGCCTACTGGAACCTGGACGCTTCGCTCGGCAAGGAGTGGAGGCTCAACGAGACCCGTCGCGTCTCGTTCCGCTATGACCTGCTGAACGCCCTCAATCATCAGAATCTGGGAATCCCCAATACGAATTTCTGCCTGCCGCCCAATGCCGACGGATCGCAGGACCTGATCCACCAGTATGGCTGCTCGTTCGGCCAGATCACGAATGTGGCAACCGATCCGCGCGCGATGCAGTTCTCGCTTCGATTCGATTGGTAAAGGATAGTTACCATGCGCAGCGTCGTTCTGGTTCTGTTCGCGTGCGGAGCGCTCTTCGGCGGCGATGCCGCCTCCGGGACGGCCCTCCCCGCCTACGTGTTGCGTCCGGCCCCCCGGATTGCGATGCCGGGCGTCAAGGAGTACAAATACCAGCACGCCATCGATTCCAATAGCCCCCTGCATTGGGATGGCGACACGCTCTATCTCTTCAACTCGTTCCTGCATCCGTGGCGCACCTCGGGATCGGATATCCGGCACTTGGAAAATAAGATCAAGGTGCATTTGGGCAATATCGACGACGATCTCTACATGTGGATCGAGGCCACCTGGAAAGACGATGACGGCGTCCTCTACGGCGCCTTTCACCACGAACCCGATGGTGTGTGCATTTCCAACGAACACCTGCCCACGGCCCCAAAGATCGGATGGCTGAGGTCTCAAGACAACGGCGAGTCCTGGAAAGACCTGGGCTTTATCGTCATGGCCAGCCCTTGCGCCGTGAATTGTAAGAGCGCCAGTCCCTGGGACGCCGGCGGTACGGGGGATTTCGTGTTCCTGCTGGACCATCAGAAGCAATACTTCTACTTCTACGGCACCAGCTACGACCCCCGATTCGAGGAACAGGGCATTTGGGCGGCGCGCATGGCCTACGCCGACCGCGACAGTCCGTCGGGAAAAGTGCTGAAGTGGTACAAGGGTGGTTGGAACGAACCGGCACTGTGGGGGCACGTCACGCCGGTCTTTCCCGCCAGCCGCGACTACCACACCAAGGATGGATCTATGTTCTGGGGACCTTCGATCCATTGGAACACCTATCTGCATACATACGTCATGGTCCTCAACCATGCCATCAATACGCATCTGGATGCGGACGGCATCTACATCAGTTTCAATCCCGATATCGGCGATCCTATGGGCTGGAGCAAGCCGGTGATGCTCATCGGCGGGCCGGCCATGCGCCAGGCGATGGCCGGCGCCGAAGAGGCCGGTCTGGGGCTTCAGGATGTCCTGAATAACGGCTGGTACCCGCAGATCATCGGAACCGCCCGAGGGGAAACCGATAAGTTGGCGGGACGCACGGCACGCTTCTTCATGGGAGGGATGTCGAATCTCGAAATCGTCTTTGCCAAACCGGGAGAGAAGCCGGAGTGACGGATCGACCGGCGCATCTATCCCGCCGCGACTTCTTCAGCGGAGCCATCGGAACCAGCGCCGCGGTTTCCGCCTGCTCCTTTTTGGCCTCCCGGGCGGCGGCGGAACCCGCGGACGGGATTGTGATTCATGTGCCGGCGCCTGCCGGTCCGGCGCCCCTGGGCGCGCCTGTGGAGACCAGCATCCCCTTTGCGCGCGGACGGTTGGCCCATGCGGAGAAACTGGCGATTCATTCGCCGGATGCAAAGCCGGTACTGGCGCAGTTCCGCGCGGCCTTGCACTGGCCGGACGGAAGCATCCGTTGGCTCGCCGTGGCGTTCGACGCCGCCGCGGGAGCCGGGGATTATGTGCTGCGCGAAGGAGAGACTCCGCCGTCCCCCGGCCTGGTGAGCGAGACCTCCGGGGGGGTGGTCATCGATACCGGCCCGCAGCGCCTGGCGATTTCAAAATCCGGCAAGCGCTGGCTGGAACTTGTCGGCGTCGAAGGCGCCGCCGGCGACCTCGTCCTGACGCGGCATGACGGCAAAGAATTCCGCGCCTCGCTGGATGGCGATTCGCGCCGGGTCGAGATTGAGGAGCGGGGGCCGCTGCGGGCTTCCGTTCGGATTGAAGGCCGCTGCCGGGCGCACGATGGCGAAAGCTTGTTCGACTACCTGTTGCGCTGCACGGCGTATCGCGATCGCCCCGAGGCGCACCTCGAGCTTACCTGGTTGAACACCACCGATCGTCCTGCGGAACAGTTGAAGGATATTCGGCTTGCCTTTCCGTTCGAGTTTGAGCCGGACCGCCTGGTGATCGGCTGCCAGACCGGCGTCTACGACGGCCCGTTCCTGAGAGACTGGCCGGTTCACATCCTGCAGGAGGACCATAACTGGTACTGGGCCAGGATCGACAATCCGGACGGACGTGTGCAGAACCTTTCGGCCGGCGGCTGCAACGGGGAGCACGCCCCGGGATGGCTTTACGTCCAGAACTCCCAGCGTTGCCTCGCGGTTTGGGTACCCGGATTCTGGGAAGAGTATCCGAACGAGATCGCCGTCAAACAAGGCGAATTGAGCGTCGGCGTGTGGCCCCGGAAAGCCACCGGCCACCTGCTCGGCAAGCCGCTGCTCGATGCCAATGCGCAAGGCACGCCGTACTCGATGTCGCGGTATTGGCCCATCCTGCCGCATCCGTATTGGGCGTTTCTGGATCGCGACAAGGAGTGCCTGGATGCCCGCCAGGGGATGGCCAAGACCCAGAAGATCGTCCTGAGCGCGTGGACCGGCCCAGACGGCTCGCCCACCTTCGAAGCGCGATGGTGGCGCAAGACCTTGCAGCCCGTGCGCGGACACCTGGATCCGTCTTACGTGGCGGACACCGGCGTTCTCGGCGCGATGGCGCCTCGCAATGCAAAACACCTGCCGGAGCTGGAAGGATTGTTCGACGAATGCTTCGGCTGGCTGAATCGCCATATCGATTTCTTGAAATGCTACGGCAAGTTCGACTATGGCGACTTCAAGTACTTCACTGCATCGACCACGTACCTGTGCACGCCCGGCACCAAGTGGGGAGAGATGGGCGAGATGCCGCGGGAAGGATACTGGCAGAACAACGAGGGCGATCAACTGCTTGGACTGCTGTTCTATTACTTCCGCACCGGCAATCCAGCAGCCTGGGAGCGCTGCCGCATCGTGGCGCGGCACCTGCTGGACGTCGACATGCGGCACTATCCGTATTTCGGCCTTTACACCCACAGCTACGGACACTGCTACGTGGCTACCGCCGATGCCGGCGAGCCGGACCATTCCTGGCTCCTGGGTCTGCTGGTGTGGGCCGGTGTCAGCGGGGATCCCACGGTCTGGAAGTGGCTCATGCGCTGTGGAGAATATCTGGCGGGACTGAAGCCGGATTTCATTGCCGGTGACGCGCGCACCGCCTCCGTGCTCCTCCACATGATGTGCCAGTTCCACGCTTATACCGGCGACCGGAAGTTTCTGGACGCGGGTGGAGTCGCGGCGGAGATCCTGCTGAAGTACCAGAATCCGAACGGCAGTTGGCCGGCCTACTTGGGAAACCCGGAGAAGCGGACGATCACAGGCTTTACGGATCATGCCGTAATGGCCCTGGCGGACTACTACGCGGCCGCCGGCGATAAGCGATGTACGGAGGCGATCGAACGCGCGTACCGCTACGTAACAGGTGCCGAGGGTATCGCCGAGAGTATGGACGTTTCGCCTTTGACGATCTTCGGATTGGCTTCGTTCGGCGAAAAAAGCGGCGAACCGCGCTATGGGGAGGCCGCCCTGAGCGCGCTCAAGAAGGTACGCGCCAGCCAGAATCTCTCCGCCGATCCGTACGGGCGCGGCGACACCTGGGCCGAGTGGGGAGAGAACAACCCTACCGGTGCGAAGGGTACCGGGCGTCCGCCGCAGTTTCTGGGCCAGACGCGTCCGGTGACGGTCGGCTTCATCTTATCCTATGGGCAGCCCGCTTATGCCATGGCCGCCAAATCGCGTGAACCACAGTGACCCGCAAACTAGTCTGGCTTTGTGCACTGGCGCCGGCCCTGGCGCAGACCCCGCGCTTCCAGGTCCGCGAAGCGCCATTCATCCAGATGCCGGGCGTCGCCGTCCCGGAGCGCAGCCTGGAGCACGAAGTCGATTCCAACAGCCCGCTCCACTGGGACGGCGACACGCTTTACCTGTTCAATAATTACGGGCATCCCTGGCGGACCTCCGGCCCGGATATCGCGCATCTTTCGAATCGCATTTCCACGAAGCTCGGGGCATTGAACGACAGGATGCCGCTATGGATCGAAGCCACCTGGAAGGACGACGACGGCACGCTGTTCGGCGCTTATCACTTCGAGCCGCACACGGTCTGCTTTTCGAACCAGCATCTGCCCACCGCGCCGCGCATCGGTTGGGCGCGCTCGCGCGATAACGGCGCCACGTGGGAAGACCTGGGTTTCATCATCGACGCCGATCCGTGCGCCGTGAAGTGCGATACGCAGAGCCCCTGGGATGCCGGTGGTACCGGCGATTTCGTGTTCCTGCCGGATCGCGAGAAGCGGTTCTTCTATTTCTACGGAACCAGCTACGATCCGGACTTCGCCGAGCAGGGTATCTTCGTCGCCCGCCTGGCATATGCCGATCGCAACCATCCCGCCGGAAAAGCGTCGAAGTGGCACAAAGGCGAATGGCGCGAGCCGGCGCTGTGGGGACACCTCACGCCCGTCTTTCCCGCCTCGCGCGACTATCACCGTAAAGATGGCTCGATGTACTGGGGGCCTTCCATCCATTGGAACAAACACCTGGAGATGTACGTGATGGTATTGAACCACGCCGTGGATACCAAGCTCACCAACGACGGCATCTTCGTCACCTTCAACCGCGACCTGGGCAACCCGCGCGGCTGGTCCATTCCGGCCATGCTGGTCGATCGTCCGGCCATCCTGGACGCCACCGCCGTCGGCCAGGTGCAGGACGGCAAGATGCTGGTGCCGTCGGGCGTGTACTACGGCGAACTGCGCGCCTCTAAGAATGGCATCGTGGTCGCCGATACGATTTCGAGCGGCTGGTATCCGCAGATCATCGGCACTGCGAAAGGCGAGACCGACAAGCTCTGCGGCCAAACGTGCCGCATCTTCATGACCGGTTTTTCCCGGCTCGAGGTCACGTTCTACAAGCCTGGGGAGGAGCTACGATGAGGGCCGGCGCCGCAATCGCGCTGGCTCTCTGGCTGGCCCCTTCCGCTGCCGCCCAGCCGGCGCTGCCGGCCGTCGTGCTGGAGGACGCACCGGAGCTTCATTTGCCGGGCGTGGAAGTTCCGGAGCGCAATCTGCGGCACGAGTCCGATTCGAACAGCCCGATTTACTGGGACGGCGACACGGTTTATGTCATCAACTCCTACAATCATCCCTGGCGCAGCTTTGGGCCCGACCTTCTGCATCTCTCCGGACGCGCCCAGGTAAAGTTCGGCGGCCTGGACGACAACCTGGACCTGTGGATCGAAGCCGCCTGGAAGGATGATGACGGTACGCTGTACGGCGCGTTCCACTACGAGCCGGACATGATCTGTTTCTCCAATCGCCATCTGCCGACCATGCCGCGCATCGGCTGGCTGCGCTCGCACGATAACGGCGCCACCTGGGAGGATCTGGGTTTCGTGATCGAGGCCAAGGCGTGCGCGGTCAAGTGCGGCACGGCAAGTCCCTGGGATGCCGGTGGCACGGGCGACTTCGTGTTCGTGCCGGACGACCGCCGGGAGTACCTGTACTTTTTCGGCACGAGCTACGATCCCGACCCGCACCAGCAGGGAGTTTTCGCCGCCCGGATGCGCTACGCCGACCGCGACAATCCGTCAGGCAAGGTGTGGAAATGGTATCAGGACGAATGGCGCGAAGCGGGATTGGGCGGGCGCGTCACCCCGGTATTCGCCAGCCAGCGCGATTACCATCGCTCCGACGGCGCCATGTTCTGGGGACCGTCCGTGCACTGGAACACCCATCTCGGCATGTACGTCATGCTGCTCAACCACGCCGTGGATACACGCCTCACGGCCGACGGCATCTACGTCAGCTTCAACCGCTCGCTCGACGATCCCGGCGGTTGGTCGAAGCCGGTCATGATCCTGGATCGCGGCGCCATTCAAGAGATCATGCGGGGAACGGGCCTGTCGCAAACCAAGACAGACAACGGCTGGTATCCGCAGGCCATCGGCATGGGCCGCGGCGAGACCGACAAGCGTCTCGGCCGCACCGGGCGATTCTTCATGGCGGGCGTCTCCAAGAAAATGATCACGTTTCTGAAGCCCGGAGAATCGCGGTGACCCGGCGCACGTTTCTGGCTGCCGCCGGCAGCGTGGGCTGGATGCCCGCCGTTCGCGCGAACGATCCGGAGGCCGGCCCGGTGCTTTGCCCCAAATCGCCGCCTCCGTCGCGCACCCTGGCCGCTTTCCGTTCCGCCGATCTGACCTCCTGGTCGTGGGACCTCCGGCTGGCTCTCACCTGCTTGCAGGGACTGGTGAACCGCGCGGCGCCGCGGCTCTACTTGATCCACGACCGCTACGACGAGTTATGGCTCGACTGGCTGCGCGAACGCGGCGATGTGGACCGCGTCGAGTGGCTCGAAATCGGCCAGGTCTTCGAGCGCTTTCTGCCGGCCGCGACCCAGATGTTCATCACCGATCCGGCGGTGCCGGGAAGCATCAATGTGGCCACTATGCTCGCCGCCGTGCATGATGGCATCGCCGTGACTCCGGCGATCGCGGACCAGTTCCAACTGCCCTTCGGCGGCACGCCGGATTCCGCGCGCACGGGCATGGATCTGCGCCAGTTCAATTGGAAGAATGATATCGACGCGTACCGCTGGGCCTTTGCGAGCCTGGATGCGCAACTCTCGCGGAGTGCCGTGGCCATCCTGGCGCCCGAAGAAATCGCGCTGCGCGACTACCTCGTCGAATTCCGCATCCCCATCCTTTGGATCTCCGGCCCGCAGGACGCGCCCCGGAACGCGAAGGCTGCGTCCAGCCAGGAGTTCGACTTTGCGCGCGAAGTCCTGATGCGCTGGCCGCCGAACATTCCGTGCCTGGGCTGGCCCACCAGCGGAGACAAGACCGGCGGGATCGGCGAAACGCCCGGCGTGCGGCTGGCCAGCGCCTGCGCCAAGTACACCAACTGCTCGGCGTTCGACGCCTATTCGCCGGCGGTCGGAAACCTGTCGGTACATTCGGGCACTCGCGCCACCCTTCGCCAGCAGCGGCCTGCGGCGCGGCTGGATCGGAGTAAAGTCTATCTCGCCTTCGTCCGCTCCGATGGCGACGGCTGGAACTTCCACCGCCACTACTACCGGAAGCTGTTCGACGATCCGCGGCACGGCCGGGTGGCCATGGGCTGGCAGGTGTCGCCCACCGCCGGCGACGCCATGCCCGATATCCTCGACTACTATTACCGCCACGCGCGCCCTGGCGATTGCTTCGTCAATGCTCTCACCGGACTCGGCTACATCCACGAAGACAATTACGCGGAGAACTTCGCCGGCGAGCGGCAGGCGGCCATCTGGTCCGACTACGTGAGGATGTCGGGGCTGTACCGCAAGCGGATTGACACAACAGTGTTGAACACGTATAGCGAGATGCGGCCCGAGCGCCTGGAGAGTCTCGCCCTCACGGGCTGTTCCGCTATCTTCGCCAACTACGGCCGCAGCCATACCACCACGGACGAGAACACGATTACCGTCGCCGGCGGCGTGCCCGTATTCCGCGCGGTGAACCGCTCACCCGGACCGTTCACCTTTACCCCCGCCGCTCGCCGCGACGCGGAGGCCTTTATGATCTCGGAGATCCGGCGCCGCACGCCCGCCCGCCGCCCGGCGTTCCTCAACGTCTTTCTGGCAAACTGGCTGACATCGCTGGATATGATCGATAACATCGTCCAGGCGCTGGGACCCGAGTATGCCGTCGTGCGCGCCGACCAGATGGCCGGCCTCTGGCACGACGCGCAAGGCTGAACTTCCACGAGGCTGTTACCGCGGCCGGCTCGCATCCCGGCCCGGCAGCTCCGCCACATACACCTGGGCCACGCCAGTGCGATCGCTGGCAAATGCGATTTTGGTTTCGTCGCTGGACCACGACGGATGCGGATGCGACCATTGCGGGCCATACACCGTATCGCTGTCCGCCTCCATCCAGCTCAGGGTCGTGCCGGCCTGGCTGCGTGCGGCCGCGAAGTCCTCGGCCAGGGCGTAGCGCGAGGTCTTCCATTGCGTCCCACGATTGCTCGATTCGCTGCGGCAGACCAGCCTGCGGCCGCCGGAAACAGCATCCACTATGTGGATGCCCTCATCGGGGTGGTTGGTGTCGCAGAGGATCTTCGTGCCGGACCGGTTCGGCGCGATGTGCCAGGCGTTGCAGGCGGCAATCGTGCGTAGGCGCCGTGTGGTCCAGTCCATCGCGCAAAGCAGGCGCGGCCACACCACGAAAACAAGCTGTCCCGTTCCCCCGAGAAACGTTTCATGCACGACGAACTCATTGTTGCCGTGCAGGTAGAGGCATTCGAGGCCCGTTCCGTCGCGCCGCACGCGATGCATGCGCGGCGCCGGGTCGGCGGCGAATTCGATCCACTCCGCCTCAAGTGGATGAAACTGCGGGTGGATGACCGTGCGTGGGAACGGGATTTGCCGCCGCTCCTTGCCGTCCATGCAGACCACCGCCAGGCCCCGCTCGCCGCCCTGCCGGTAAGCCGCCGTCAACCAGGCGCCATCCGCGCTGATTGACGGTTCGCCAATCTGCGCGCCCGCCAGTTCGAAAATCGTCCGTTCCCGGTAGTCACGCAATGACAGCCGGCAAACCGATCCGTTCCGCACGAACACGATTCCATCGGCCGACGGATGCAGTACGGCGGAGAAAGGATGAATGCCGGGGCCGTCCGTCAGTTGTACGATGTCCCCCTCCGGGTAGTCTGCCAGAAACAACTGCGCCGTGCCGGTTCGGTATGAGGTGAAGAACAACCGGCGGTCGCCAGGAAGGAAACAGCGGTGCAGGAAGTACGACGGATGGTTGATCGACGGGTGGCTGGTCATCTGGCGCAGCGGCGCGCCAGTCATGCTGTCACCCAACCATCGCCCTTCGCCCGGGCTGACGCCCCCTTTCACCGACGGCCCTCGTAGAGATTGCGGCCAGCAGCCAAAGCCGCGATTTTGCGGTCGGCGACGGAACGCTTCAACATCCAGAATCCGCAGTCCGGGTTTACCCAGCGCACCCGCTGCGGTCCAAACAGCCGCACGGCGTTTTCGATGCGCGCCGCGATCTCATCGGCGGTCTCCACGTGATTGATTTTGACGTCCACCACACCGATGCCCAGTCCCAGGTCCGGCCGGACATCGCGCAGCGCGGCCAGATCCTCCGTCGGCCGGTGCGCGCATTCGAGCAGCACGTGGTCGGCCTCGATCGCATTCAGAAACTCGATCAGGTTCTTCCACGCGCCGGCCTGGATCGTCTGCCCGCCGTAGTTCCCGAAGCACAGATGCACGCCTTTGCGGGTTCCCTGGTAGGCACGCAGGACCGTGTTGACCGCCGCCGCGGCAAGCCGCCAATGCTCCGGACTGCCGGGAAGATTGGCCTCGTCCACTTGCAGGCAATCGCAGGGAAGGCCGGCCACCTGGGCGGCCAGCACCTCGGCGATCGCCATGGTCAGCGAGGCCCCGTCGCCGCCGTAGCATCGATCCAGCAGCGTGCGCGCGAGCATATATGGGCTGGTTACGGTGAACTTGAAGGGCCCTCCGGCCACCGCCGCCGTCAGCCGGCAGTCCGCCATCAGGTTGAGTGAGCCTTCGCTCACCCGTTCGACGGCCACGCCGGCGGCTTTGGCGCGGAAGCTCATGCCGGCCACCCGCGCGAAGCTCTCCGCCTCGCTGCGCGAAAGCCTGGCGCGGATGCCGCCCATCGGCCGCACGAAGTAGTCGATCATGCCGTTGGTATCCGGAATGTTGACGTCGAAGCGGTAGAGCTCGCCATCCGTGGGCAGATCGATGCCGGCCTGCCGTTGAATATCGAAGACTACCCGCGTGGCATCCAGCCGCGCCTGCTCCGAGGGCAGCGCCGGAAGCCAGTCCGGCACGGGATACGAGCCGATGGTCGTGGTGAGGATACGGTGGCCGTTCATTACACTTTCTCCGGCACGGCAAACGGCGCCCGATAGTCGCGCGTCAGCAGACGGTTGGCTTCGCTGTCGCCCGGAAACTCCCACCGGCCGGCGTCGAAGGCCAGCATCCGCCGCAGGCGATAACTGATGTTCGCCAGGTGGCAAAGCGCCGCGGAAGTTACGCCCACCTCGACATCGGCGGTAAGATCCTGCCGGCGGCTGTTGCGCACCGCTTGCAGGAAGTTGGCCATCTGCCCGGCAACATCCCAGATCCGGGCAGCAGCCGCGCCGAGTTCAAGATAAAGAGCAACTCCGAAGAAACGTGAATTAGCGCCGCCAATGTTTTCGCCCGCCCCATGAAAGATCAGAACTGCAGTCTCCGACTTCCTGTCCTTGCCAGCATCTACGACATATCCAAGGAGCCGTCGGCCGTGGCTGGGGAATACGATTCGCTCGAACGGCGCGCCCAGAGTATCTGGTGTTGGCGCCCCATTCTTGGGGCTGCTGAGCGATTTCACTTCGAAGTAAATCCCAGCCAGGAGCAAAATCCCATAGGCGGTCGCCGCTCCCAGGATCACCCAACCCGCCGGCTTGGCCTTGCGTAGCACCTTCCACACGAGACTGGATCCGCACTTCCGATCTTGGCACTTCACCCTTGAAGTCCTATGCAGGTCTCGCCATCGTCAATCAACGGCCGTCGGAGCTGCGGCCGCTGCGCATCACGACAGACCTACCGGCAACATTTTCGCCGGTTTTCGTGCCCGACCAAAAACGTTATCAGATTTTGCCTTTCGAGAGGCCCGGTTTCCGACCATTTCGGAATATCACCCAACCATCGTCGCTGTCGATCCTTTCCGGCCAGACAGGATTCATCATACTTCAGACCGCCGGCGAATTGCGCCTCCCCCAGAGAGCTAACAGGGGAACCTGGATCACTGATTTCACTCTAACCAGCACATTCTAAGCTCTTTGTGTACCGATTGTCGCTTGGCAAGAGCAGAAAATAACAGGCGGGAACAGGGCCTGATCTCAGCCTGATCAGGGCATTAACAGGCCCCTGATACCTCCTGTTCTAGCCTGATATGGCTGCACGGCCATATTGCATATAACTATTGTAGAATGTGTCACTTAAATTGTACAAAAGTGTGACAGAATTCCCTGTTTGCCTCCTGTTTTACAGGGAAGGACGCCCTGCCGCCGAGCCCAGGCCCTCCGGCGGCACGAGGCAGAATTAGAAAGATTGCAGCGCCGGCAGGAAATGATGTACGACGACCGCTTGGACGGACGACTCGACGCTGGGACCTATGATCAGCGCAACGCCCAAATGCAAGTGCAACGGGAGCAGATCCAACACCGGATACAGACCATCAAAGCATCTCAGCCAACCCTTGGTGGCCATCCGGTGAATCTGGCGCAGGTATTGTGCCGGGTTGGGGAAGCATTTTCGAAGCAGAGTGCCCGTGAGCAGCGTAAGCTGTTGCGGGTGCCCTTGAGCGCGACCATGTCCTTGAAGCTCGACCCCTTCGGGATCGTGATGGGCGCATAGCCGGCACGTCCTAGTCCGCCCACCTCGCGCCGCCCCACCCCGCCTTCGCGATCGCTCTGCGCCTGGCCGCCGCGTCGTCATGCGTGCGTCTCGCCGCCCGGCCGGATCGCGACGCTCGCAACCCCGCACGACACCACGCGCCGGAGCGGAGATAGGCGCATCCGGGTCGCAGGATACCCAGTCGCCGGCTCGGGGGGGCCGGGCGCGCGCGGATCTTACGATCGCAGAAGCTCTTATAGAGCGCTCGCGTTCTGCAGGCTAAGACTCAGGTCAGGCTCGAGGGCAGTTGGGTCCGCCTGCGAAGCGGCCACGTTTGCCCGCGGCAGATGGAAAGCATAGACGCTTCCCGGTGATGTCGCGTACAGCACGCCATTGGCTACCACCAAAGCCGTGGCCACTGGACCATCTGTGACCGCCGTCCACAGCACCGTTCCATTCGACGCATCAATGCCGACTACCGTGGAACTGTTGGTTCCCAGATACACGACGCCGTTCGCCACTGCGGCTGTCGAATATACACCACCGAGGCTCGAACTCAGGTCCCACCGTGGCACTCCACTGACCGCATTGAACGCATCCGGCCCTTCGTAAACGACGCCGTTGGCAACCGCCGGCGATGATGACACCGTGCTGCCCACGTACGCGTTCCACAACGATTGTCCGTTCGCGGCATTGTATGCAAAGAACCCGTCGTAAGACTGCGTGTAGACAATGCCATTCTCTACCGTCACGGAACCGAAAATGCTACCAAGAGTGTTGGCACTCTGCCAGATCTGTTGACCGGTCGCGGCATTCAGCGCATAGACCGACCCATCATCCGATCCCACATAGGCCACGCCATTTTGGACTGCCGGAGCGGAGAAAATAGCACTAATATTGGACGCCGTCCAGATCGGTTGCCCTGTAAGGGCGTGGAAGGCCTCTAAGCCGTCGCCTGCCTCGTAAACCACGCCATTAGCTACCGTCAAGGACTCTATACTCCCATCAGGCAGAGCGGTCCACCGCAGCTTTCCAGTCGCGGCGTCGAAAGCGTACAACCCATCGTAGGACCCCGCATATACCACATCGTTTGCAACGGCGGGCGTCGGCTGGATGTGGTAAGTCTTGTCGCCAGTAGGCGCGACCCATAGCCTTCGGCCCGTGAGTGCATCGAAGGCATACAGGTATCGGCTTTGCGACTCGACGTAAATCACGCCCTTAGCCAGCACGGGAGAAGAGTTGTTGCCTTTGGTGGACGCCCTCCAGAGCAACTGCAGACCTTTCACGTCCGAGACACTCAGCAGATTCTCAGTGGGATTGTACCCCCGGTGCTCCGGGTCGCGTAAGAACTGCGCCCAGTCGGTGCGGACCAGGAAGGCTCTCTGTGCGGCGAGCCCGCTCATCCGTCCAACACCGGTGATCCAATGGGTTCCGGGCGCTGCAGAAGCGGGCACGCTGATACTGACGCTGGAGAAGGCGCCGGCTGGAGATGTAGCGGCCAAGGCCAAGTCAGTCGTGTCGAAGTAGATGTCGACTGCTTCGTCGGCGCTGAAGCCTGTGCCGCGCACGGCGACCTTGTCTGTTGGAGGACCGGCCTGCGGATTCGCACTGATCAACGGTTGAGCGAGCGCCGTGGACGCCAGCGCTGCGCAAAACAGGACTGTAACAACAGCAGGCTGCCTCATGAGATTGCCTCTCAGTGCGGGGTTTAGGATACCACACCCGCAACTGCGACGAGTGACACGCGACACGCTTTGATAAGCCAGAATTAATCCGCCCGCCCAGCGGGCGCACCCGCAGGACACCACCCGCTCGGAGCAAAGGCGGGCTTCGCTGGAAGCGCCTCTTGCCTGGCGTCGCCGTCCCCAAGTCGCAGTCGGAACGCCTACGCCTTTTACAAGCGTCGCTTCACCTCGCCTCCGCGCTGGCGGGCGTCGCCGCGAATCGCGTTGGCGTCGGGCGCACCGACGGCAGGCGAGGTTAACGCTACAGCGGCGGGATCGACGCACGGGCGCAGCCGCAGGCCAACGTCACCGCATTCTAATCGGCATTGCCCAGTCGTGCCGCCCCGCCCAGCTTTCGCGATCGCTCTGCGCCTGCCAGCCGGCGTCTTCATGCGCATGGCGTGCCGCACGGCCCGATCGCGGCGCGCACCCGCACGACACCACGTTTACCCGAAGCGGCGAGGGCTACGCAGGAAACGCGCGCTACCCGGCCGCACGGCCCGAGCGCATCCGCATCGCCTGCGCCTTCGACCAGCGCTGCGTCGCCTCGCCGCCGCGCTGGCCGGGCGGCGCCGCGGTGCCGTTGGCGGTGGGCGCGTCAACGGTGGGCGAAGGACGACGCCGCGACAGCGTGACCGACGCAGACGAAAAGTACACGGCTGGATCAATGAACAAGGAATGGCGCGTGGCTTGAGACTGTGCCGCTGGGCGTCGCCACCTCGATCGCGCCGGTAGTCGCACCGGACGGGACGGTGGCTTTGATAGCCGTTGGCGACTGCACGGTGAAAGAGGCTGGTGTGCCGTTGAAAGTGACACTGGTCGCGCCCGTCAAATCCGTTCCCAGGATCATGACCGGTTCGCCCACCTCACCAAAGAAGGGGAGCGGTCTTACAAAGGGGCCTAGGCCCATGGAGAGTTTGAAAACCGTACCGTACTTTCTTGACCCACCGGTCCAGGTCGTCCCGTAGAAACTTCCGTTGGTATCTTGAACCAACCCGGCACGTGGCGTGCAGCCTTCGGGCCGGCCAAAGCTGTATAGGTTCGTGAATGCACCGCTACGGCTGATTTGGAAGATGACGCCACAATTGTCAGCGCCCCCTTGCGACGTTGTCCCGTAAAAATTCTCGTCGGTGCCTTGAACCAACGCACTGAAGGGATAAGATCCGTCGCTAAAGCTGAAGCTGTGCAGAGTGGTCAGGATGCCGGCCGGGGTAATTTGGAAAACAGTGCCGGCATTGTTCGCCCCGCCACTATCTGTTGTGCCATAAAAGTTCCCGTCTCTGCCTTGAATCAAGGCGGCGAACGGCTCGGAGCCATCAGTCACGTTGAAGGTGTGCAGGGTTGCGAACGTGCCCGTCAGGCTCATCGTGTAAATTGTGCCGGCGTTGGATGGCCCCCCCAAGCTCGTGGTTCCGTACAGGAGCCGATCGGCCGCCTGGAGTAGGCCGGAAATGTCACCTCCGTTTGTTGCTTCGAAACTATACCTTGTCGTCAGTGTCCCCCTGGCGGTGATTTGGAAGATAGTACCTTCACCGTAGGCTCCGCCGTGGCTCGTCGTTCCGTAAAGCATTCCATTGAAAGCCCAAACCAACCCGGCGAAGGGGTTGGCGCCGTCCGTGCCGTCGAAAACATGCAGGCTTGTCAGCGTTCCGTTGGGGTTAAACCCAATGACGGTGCCATTCTCGCCCTCGTCTCCGCCTGAGAACGCCGTTCCATAGAACATCCCGTTGGGTATTATCACCAACCTTCCGAGCGGGTCTGCGCCGTCGGCGCCATTAAGGCTGTTCACGCTTATCAACTGGCCCTGCGGCGTGATTGAAAAAACCGCGCCCGAGTTGGTGTCCCCCCCTGCTTCGGTGATCCCGTAGAGTTGGCCGTCAATGCCCTGTACGAGAGGGCCGTAACCGGGGTAGGCCCCGTCGGGACCGCGGAAATTCACCAGGGTCGTGACGGTCTGCCCGGGGACGGGGATACTGGCCGTCGAACAGAGAAGAAAAAGGACGACGGCAGCATTCCAGTTTGGTTTGTGGTCCCCTAAGATCGAGAGGCTCCGACCGCTTGCCCTGCCGTAAAGTAACATCGGTTTCCCTCCACACTGGCATCGAAGCGAGTTGGCATTTGTCCATCGCGTCGTCGATTATACACCCGAGTAGTCCGCCGCCCGCGCCGTCTGCCCAGCCTCGCGAATCGCTCTGCGCCTGTCGACCGGCGTCTTTCATGCGCCCGTCGCGCCGCACGGCCGGATCGCGGCGGGCGCACCCGCAGGAGTGAACCCGATGTCGCTCTGTAAAACAGGTAGAGAACAGGAGATCCGTTGGCACAAATCTGTGTTAAATGATTGACTGTAAAGACATTAAGTCGCATGAGCAAATCCGGTAATACAGGGGATATCAGGACCTGTTATGGGCAATATCAGGCTCTGTTATTCCCTGTTATTCTCGGTGCCTGCTTTGCGGCCAAGTTATTCAAAATGTGCAGCTTATGCCGACATGTTCGGCGGATCCTACCTGTTCTGGCCCTGTTTTACAG
>DATJYO010000004.1:0-323251 GCA_035499555.1 Bryobacteraceae bacterium | reverse complement strand
CCATCGGCGACCGCTTCGGCCGGGTGCGCACGCTGATGCTCACGATCCTTTGTTATTCGCTGTTCACCTTTCTGGGCGCCGTGGCGGCGAACGTCTGGCAACTGGCGGTGTTTCGCCTGCTGGCCGGATTGGGCATTGGCGGCGAGTGGACCCTGGGCGGCATTCTGGTCGCCGAGACGCTGCCCGAATCGCACCGAAAGCTCGGCTCGGGCCTGATGCACACCGGCTATTACTTCGGCATCTTTCTGGCGGGATTCCTGAATTACTGGATCGGCGCACGTTACGGATGGCGGGCGATGTTCGCTGTAGGCGGAACGCCGGCGCTCCTGGTCGGGCTGATCCGCTATGGTGTGCGGGAACCCGAGCGCTGGCAAAAGCAATCCGGCCGTATCGCGGGACTGGCGCAACCGCTGCGCGCCCTGTTTAGCGCGCGGTTCCGCCGCCGCACTCTATTGAATACGGCATATCTGCTGATCTCGATGACCGGCCTCTGGGCCGGCTCCGTCTACGTGCCGTCGTCGGTGATGCATTTGGCCGCGCGCGCCGGGTGGGATGCCGCGGGCGCGGCGCGCCTCGCCTCCTGGGCCACCATGTTGTTGTCGGCCTGTACCATCGCCGGGTGCGTGCTGATGCCCGCGCTGTGCGAGCGCATCGGACGGCGGGCCGCGCTCGGCTTCTTCTTCCTGCTGATGTTCCTCTCCATCGCGCTCGGTTTCGGCTGCGCGTTCTACCTGCCGCGGCACGCCCTGGCCTGGTTTTTCGTGTCGCTGGTTTTCATCGGCGTGGGCGGGGCGAATTTTGCGGTCTACACCTTGTGGCTGCCCGAGCAGTATCCCACCGCGTGCCGTGCCTCGGCATTCGCTTTCGCCACGTCGGCCGGACGCTTCGTGGCGTCCGGCGTCACCATGGCGGTAGGCGCCGCGGTATCCCAATATCAGACCATCGGTAAACCGGTGGCCTGGACCTCGGCCGCCTTCCTGGCCGGACTTTTGCTGTTACCTTGGGGCGAGGAGACGAAAGGCAAACCGCTACCCGAATGACGATCACGGATCTGTTCGACCTGTCCTTCATCGGCCGCCGCGACGAGCCGGCGCTTGAATTTCAAGGCCGGACGTTCACCTTCGGAGAACTGGACGCGCGCGCCAACCGCACGGCCAATGCGCTGGTTGCGCGCGGTTTCGAGCGCGGTGACCGGCTGGCCGTGCAGCTTCCGAACGGTGTGGAATGGATCGATATCTACCTGGCCTGCGTGCGCCTGGGGGTGATCTTCGTTCCCGTCAACGTGCTCTACAAGGATCGCGAAGTGTCGCACATTCTGAGCGACGCCGGGCCGCGCGGCTTCGTCACGGCAGACAATGTCGGCGAACTCTCGGGCGAGGCCGCCGCGCAGTCCGAGGAGCGTCCGCGGATCGTCCTGGATGGCGACACCCCGGCCGGCATCATCTATACATCCGGCACCACCGGCGCCGCCAAGGGAGCCATCCTGACGCACAATAACTTCCTGGCCAACGCGCTGAACCTGCTGGCCTGCTGGCGGATCGCCGCCGCGGACCGCTTTCTGCTGGCTTTGCCGCTGTTCCACGTTCATGGGCTCGGCAATGGGCTGCACTGCTGGTTGATTTCCGGCTGCCGCATGCGGTTGCTGCCGCGCTTCGAGCACGGGAAGGCCGAGTATGAGTTCCTGGACTTCCGTCCGACCCTGTTCTTCGGCGTGCCCACCATCTACGTGCGGCTGCTCGGGTGCGATCCGGAATCGGCGCGCCAGATCGGCGCGCGTATGCGCCTGTTCGTGAGCGGCTCGGCGCCGCTTCCCGCGCAGGTCCTGGAGGAGTTCCGCCGGCTGTTCGGACACACGATTCTGGAACGTTACGGCATGACCGAGACGATGATGAACATGGCCAACCCCTACGCCGGAGAGCGCCGTTCCGGCAGCGTGGGGCGGCCCCTTCCGGGCGTTTCGGTGAGGCTCCTGGACGACCAGGGACGACCGGTGGCCGGCGGCGAAATTGGCGAGGTACACCTGCGCGGTCCGAACATTTTTGCCGGATACTGGCGCCGGGAGGACGCTACCCGCGAAGCCTTTCGCGACGGCTGGTTCCGCACCGGCGACCTGGCGGCGATGTCCGCGGACGGGTATTACACGTTATGCGGGCGGCGCAGCGACCTGATCATCTCCGGGGGATTCAACATCTATCCGCGGGAAGTGGAAGAGCTTCTGATGGAACAGCCGGAGGTGGCCGAGGCGGCGGTGGCCGCGGTCCCGGACCCGGTGCGCGGCGAGGTTCCGGTAGCCTATGTTGTGCCGGCCGCCGGTGCGCTGTTTGACGCGGCGGAACTGGAACGCCGCTGCCGCGACAAGCTGGCGTCATTTAAGGTGCCGCGCCGCTTTGTGCGGCTGGCGGCGCTGCCGCGCAACGCGCTGGGCAAAGTCCAGAAGCATTTGCTGCCTGATTCTAATTGACCGGTCCGCCGTCGCGCGACTGCAGCGTACCGGTTTGCGCATTCCACACAAACCACCGCGCGTTTGCCGGCGGCACACCCGGACTGCGCCCGGTCACGTAGACTCTGCGCATCGGCTGCCCGGAGTTCATCTCCACGCACTCCGGGAATCCGTTGCCCAGGAAGTAGACGCCGTCCAGGCGATCCGGCAGCCCGCTCAGAATGACCGGACGGGGATCCTGCGCAAGGGCATGTCCCACCGCGCGGCACGCCGCCACCGCCGCTTGCGGAGTGGTCCGCCAAGGTCGCAAATTATGCTCCAATGCCGCCAGGTTGAATGCCAACAGCGCAGCCCCTCCGGCCCATTGCGCGCGACGGGATAACCCGCCCAGCCAGGCGCCCCAGAAGATCGCCAGCCCGGCCAGCGGCAGATACAGGACACGAGCGCCGGCGAAGTCCGGCTGAAACAGGAGCAGATGCTGGACCGGCAGACTGGCCGCCAGCAGGAAGGCGATACCCGCCAACAGATGCGGTCTGGATGCCGCGCCCCGACCCGCACAAAACAGCAGTACGGCGATGAATGCCGCGGCCGCGATCCGCAGCCACCACTCCAGGGGCACGGACCAATTCACGGGAAAGAACAGGAATGCCCATTGGCGGAAAAACAAAGCTTCAAACGTGTGCAGCGGCCGCGAATGCCAGACCGCGCTCACGCCGGTGCGATCCGCGTAGCCGCCGATGCCGCCCAAGGCCCACCAGCGATAAGCGAACAGCGCCGCGCATTCGATCGTCAGCGCCAGGCCGGCCCGCACCGCCCGTCCCCGCTCCGCGTGATTCAGGACCGGCAGCAACGCTAGCGGCAGCAGCGGCAGACAGAAAGCCGACTCCTTGGTATACGCACCCAAAGCGGTCGCCAGCACGGCGGGGACGAGGAACCTTTTGCGGCCGCCGCGGCAATATCCCAGTAGCGCCAGCAGCGCGGCCAGGCAAAAGAACGTGGCCAACAGATCCGAGCGGGCATCACTCCAGGCGACGGTCTCCGCGCGCGACCCGTGCAGGGCGAACACCAGCGCCGCGCCCGCCGCCCCCGTTCGCGCCAACCCCGACCGCATAGCGAGCAGGTAAACCAGCCACGCATTCACAACGTGCGCCGCCATGCTCCAGGCATGCCAGCGCGTGGCGACGGCCCGGGCCCATTGATAGTCCACCCAGTAGGAAATAAACGCGATCGGGCGGAAGAACAAACCGTGCCCGCCGGGCTCCTGACGGAAAGCGTCCTGCACAATACGCCACGTGGCGTGGGACGTCTGCACGATGTGCGTATAGTCGTCGTAGACGAAGGGTGCGTTGAGGTTGCGCCCGAACGAGGCCGCCACGATAACTAATAGGCCTGCCAGGATTACCCATTGGTTAATGCAGGGAAGACCGGATGCGCGGCTCTTATTATGGGTCGACGCAAGGGCCAGCAGCAGGAACGAAACCGCGGTGGCGCCTGCCGCGTTGATCGGCGAATAGACCGTAACCAGCGGCAAACGAAAGGGCCCCGCGATAAAGCGCACGGCGAGTAATCCGCCCGCGGCCAGCAGAATAAGATGGAGTAACAAGAGAGAGAATCTGCGCACGGCTCCAACCTTAGTTAACTTAACGCAGGGCTAACCGCGCACGCATGGTAAAATTCGAAGAGTCCTCCTCGCCATGGACTTTTTGAAAGGTCTCAATCCTCAACAGCGCGAAGCCGTGACCTGCACCGAGGGACCTCTGCTGATCCTGGCAGGCGCGGGTAGCGGCAAGACGCGGGTGATTACCCATCGCATCGCGCATATTATTATGACGCGGCATGTGCCCCCGTCCGCCATTCTGGCGGTGACCTTTACCAATAAGGCCGCGGACGAGATGCGCGCGCGCGTGGCCGCTCTGTTGAGCGATGTCGAGCTGCCCTCCTCACCCAATATCTCCACCTTTCACTCGTTCTGCGTACGATTGCTGCGCCGCGACGGCGAACCGCTGGCGCAGGTGCGGCCCGGATTCACGCGGCGGTTCAATATCTACGACGATGCCGATCAGATGGCCCTCATCAAGTCGGCGTACCATCACCTGGGCCTGGACGACAAGTTCATGCAGTACCGCGCGGCGCTCTCGCGGATCAGCCACGCTAAGAATCTGAAGCAGACGCCGCAGGATCTGTATCGCGACGCCAAAGATCCGACGTCGGGCAAGCTGGCGGTGATCTGGGACGAGTACGAACGGTCGCTGCGCACAGCCAACGCCCTGGACTTCGACGATCTGCTGCTCGAGACCGTGCGCCTGCTGGCACACGATGAAGCCGTCCGCGCGCAATACAACCGGCGGCTCAGCTACATCATGATCGACGAGTACCAGGACACCAACCGCAGCCAGTACGAGCTGATGCGGTTGCTGGCCGCCACGCACGATAACGTCTGCGTGGTGGGCGACGAGGACCAGTCGATCTATAGCTGGCGCGGCGCGGACATCCAGAATATCCTGGATTTCGAGCACGATTTTCCGCGCGCCCGCACCATCCGCCTGGAGCAGAACTACCGCTCCACCAAGAATATTCTGGCGGCGGCGGGCGCGGTGGTGGCCAACAACAAGGCGCGCAAAGGCAAGACCCTCTGGACCGAAGCCGGACGCGGCGAGGTGCTGGGACTGTACGCCGGGTGGGACGGCGAGAACGAAGCCGCTTTCATCGCCAATACCATCGAGCAGTTACTGTCGAACGAGCCCGCCGATCACGCGGCGGTGCTCTACCGGACCAACTCGCAATCGCGGCAGATCGAGGAAGCGCTGCGCCGGCGGGGACGCAAGTACGTAGTGGTGGGCGGCTTCAGTTTCTATCAGCGCGCCGAAATCAAAGACGCCGTGGCGTATTTGAAGCTGGCCCTGTCCAGCCTGGACTCGGTGAGCCTGCTGCGCGTCATCAATACGCCGGCGCGCGGCATCGGGCGCACCACCATCGACCAGGTGGAAGTCTTCGCCCGGGAAAACGGGCTCAGCCTGTGGGATGCCATCTCGCGCATGATCGACCAGCAGTTGTTTCCGGCGCGCGCGCAGTCGGCCCTGGTGGCGTTCCGCACCATGATCCAGGAGTTGTCGCTGCGCGTGCTCAGCGAGGCGGCGCCGGACGCCATACGCTTCATGCTGGACCGCACCGGGTATGGCCGGATGCTGGAACAGGAGAATACGCCCGAGTCGCAGGCCCGTCTCGACAACCTGCGCGAGCTGGTGAACGCCGCCGCGGAAGCTGCCGAGCAGGGCGAGACCATGAGCGACTTCCTGGATCACGCGGCCCTGGTAGCGGACGCGGATGCGGTAGACGAGAAGGCCCAGATCAGCCTGCTCACGTTGCATAACGCCAAGGGGCTGGAGTTTCCCATCGTCTTTCTGGCCGGCATGGAAGAGGGCTTGTTTCCGCACCAGCGGTGCATGGATTCGGCGGCCGCGCTCGAAGAGGAGCGCCGGCTGTGCTACGTGGGTATGACGCGCGCCCAGAAGCGCCTGTATCTCACCTGGGCGAAATACCGGCGCCGGTTCGGCGGCGGCGAGCAGGAGCGCACCGTACCCTCGCGGTTTCTGGCGGAGTTGCCGGAAGATCTGACCGACAATCTTGGCGAAGCGGACGCCATTCCGCAAATGGACCTGCATGCCGAGCGCTACCAGGTGCGGCAGAGCGCGAATCGCAACACGTTCACCGGGAAGACCTACAATTCGCTGGAGAACATCTCGCAATTCTTCGCCGAACGCGGGGTAGCCTTTCCGGCGCGGCAATCGCCACCGATCATTCCTCCCAAGGCGCCGGTGGCGCCCAAGCCGCAGCCGGCGGCCCAATCGCCGGCCCGGCGGACCCGCGCCGGGATGACCGTGGAGCATCCCAAGTACGGCACCGGAACCGTGGTGCGCCGCGAAGGCGAAGGCGAAGACGCCAAGATCACGGTCAGCTTTCCGCGCTACGGCCTGAAGAAACTGGTCGAGAAGTACGCCGGTCTGAAGCGCGGCTGAGTTCGCGATTCAGGTACAATAACGAAGATAAATGAACACCAAGGCAATCACCGATAAAACCGAACGCAAGAAGCTGAAGCGCACCGCGCGCAAGAAAGTGGCTCCTAAAGCCAAGCGCGCGCAGGGTGTGGCCCGCGGCTCGATGAAGCGAAAAGTGAAGAAAATGGCGCAAGGCCAACGCAAACGCTAACCGGGACGGGCCGTTGAGCCAACTATTCCGCACCAAGAGCATCGACGCTCTGATCGAGGCCTCCCAGGAGCCCGAAAAGCGTTTACGCAAGACGCTCGGCCCTTGGACCCTCACCGCGTTCGGCGTCGGTGCGGTGATCGGATCCGGCATTTTCACTCTGACGGGTACCGCGGCGGCGGGCACCATCATCCCCACCAAGTCGATCCTGGAAGCCACGGTGATCGACCTGGTGCTGCACGGAACGAAGGCGGCGTCGCAGTTAGGCAGGCCGGGCGCCGGTCCGGCGATCACCGTTTCGTTTGCACTCGTCGCGCTGGCCTGCCTGTTCGCGGGGCTCTGCTATGCGGAACTCTCTTCCATGATCCCCATCGCCGGGAGCGCCTACACCTATGCCTACGCGATCCTGGGCGAAATCGTGGCCTGGATCATCGGTTGGGATCTCATCCTCGAATACGCCGTTTCCAACATGTCGGTGGCGGTGGGATTCTCCGCGTACATACAAGACCTGTGCGACAACCTGTTCGGCGCGCATCTGCCGGCGCAGTTGGCCTATCCGCCGATACCGGCGCCGGGAGGACCGGCGGGCATCTTCAACATTCCGGCGCTGCTGATCACCATGCTGGTGACCGTGGTGCTGATACGCGGCGTGCGGGAGAGCGCCGAGGCGAACACCACCATGGTGCTCATCAAGATCGGCGCTATTCTGCTGTTCTGCTTCGGCGCCGCCCGCGCCATCAACAGCTCCAACTGGCACCCCTTCGCTCCGCACGGCTTTCCCGGGATCCTCACCGGCGCTTCGATCGTGTTCTTCACGTATATCGGGTTCGATTCGGTATCCACCGCGGCCGAGGAGTGCCGCAACCCGCAACGGGATCTGCCCTTCGGCATCATCGCCACCCTGATCGTCTGCACGATTCTCTACGGTTCGGTTTCGCTGGTGCTGACCGGCATCGTCAAGTACTCCACCCTGACCTCGGCTTCGCCGGTGGCCGATGCCCTGCGGGCGCTGGGTTACAACCGGCTGCGCGTGGTGGTCACCGCGGGCGCGCTGGCCGGCATGATCTCCTCGCTGCTGGTCTACCAGTATGGCCAGGCGCGCATCTGGTTCGCCATGTCGCGCGACCGGTTACTGCCCAGCTTCTTCTCCGCGGTGCATCACCGGTTCCAGACGCCGCACATTTCTACCTGGATCGCCGGCTTTCTGGTGGGGATCCCGGCGGGCATCTGGGATATCGACACCTTCGCCGAGCTTTCGAATATCGGCACCTTGTTTGCTTTCGCGCTGGTCTCGGCCGGCGTGATTGTGCTGCGCAAAAAGCAGCCCGAGCGCAAGCGGGCCTTCCGCGTGCCGTTCGTCCCGCTATTCCCCCTGATCTCCATCGCCTGCTGCCTGGTCCTCATGATGGGGCTGCCGCTACGCACCTGGTTCCGCTTCTTCGCCTGGCTCCTGGTCGGACTCGCCATCTATTTTCCGTTCGGACGCAAGCGCAGCACGCTGGCGGTGAAGACGGCCGACAGCGGACACTAACTCCGCGGCTCCCGGCGCGGTCCGACGCCGAATATCCGCCCCAATCGGATCCACCGCGATGCCTCGATCGCTCCCCAGACGCGATTCCACTGGCCCACAAGTTCCGTAATGGCCGCGGCGTCGAACGACAGCGGGCCGCGCCTGGCGACGATCGGCAGCGAGCAGGGCGCCGCATAGACTACCCCAAAGGCACGGCTCTCCACCGGATCGAAGCGAACCTGCACAAATCCGGCGCGAGCCAGACCCGCGCGGATGCCGGCGTCGGAAAAGATGCGCTGCTCCAGGGTCGAGCCGATTCCGCCGTGGAACTCGAGCTGGTCGAAGACGCGGTATTTGCCGCTGCTCGATCGCCCCACCAGGACGGTCCGGCCACCGATCTCCGTCAACACCGATGCGGTCAGGTCCGGATAGTGCTCGATGGTGTCCGTTTCGAGCGAGTAGGGGACGGTGACAATCAGAATTCCAGTGGGTTTCAGCAGGCGCCCGAGCGTCAGAAAAGCGCGGTCGATCGGGGCGGGCACATGTTCCAGAACGTCGCTGCAGATGAGGAAGTCGTACTTACCGAATTCTTTCTCATCCGGCCGCAAGAGATCAAGACACGGCTGACGATCGTAGAAAGTATTGGCGTAACTGAAACGCGATTCCAGATAGCCGGAGTAAGTATCGGAATCGCTGAATCCCAGGCCATGAATGCTCTTCAACACCGGAAACTCCGTCAGCTTCAGATCCAGACCGAACAGCGCGCGCGACAGCGTGAGCATGACGGAGCGGAAACGGATCGACGAGTGGCAATTGAGGCAAGTAGCTCGCTCGCGCTCCGTGGCGGCAGCGGTGGAGGAGTTGTGCGCGCCGCAGATATTGCAGGTAAACCCGCCGAGCGTTTCCTCAGCCCGCGGAGACGGTTTGCCGGTGCGGCTCACTTCCCTCAGTGTACGACGGCCCGGCGCGGGTCACGCAGAACCAGCCTCGCCGGACCTCTTTGCTATCATGGAGTGGATGAAATCCCTGCAACTCTTTCTTTTTTTGACGCCCCTGGCATGTCTGCTGGCCCAGTCGCCAGCGCCAACGGCGCAGGCGCCAAAGCCGCCTGCCGTGCCGGTGATGCCCCCCGGGGCCGGCTCCGTCTCTCCTGACACGGTCGTACTGAGTGTCGGCGACGAGAAGATCACTGCCGCGCAGTTCGATCGTCTGCTCGATGGCCTCCCGCCGCAATACCGCAACCAGATGCGCACTACGGGCCGCCGCCAGTTCGCCGAGAACGTGGTGATGCTGAAGATTCTGGCCCAGGAAGCCCACGCGCACAAACTGGACGACACACCGGCTTACAAGGAACAACTGGAAAGCCAGGTCGAAAGACTGATGGCACAGCTTTATTACCAGGAACTGGTCAAGGAGACCAAAGCCGACGAGGCCAGCGCCCGCGAATACTACGAGCAGCATAAGTCGGATTACCTGCAGGCAAAAGTCCTCCAGATCCTGGTGCGGGCGAAAGGGTCGCCCATCATGCTGAAGAAGGACGCCAAGGAATTGGCCGACGACGAAGCCCTGGCAAAGGCTACGGACATTCGCAAGAAGCTGGCCGACGGCGCCGATTTCGCCACGGTGGCCAAAGCCGAATCCGACGATCCCAGCGCCAGCAACAACGGCGGCGATCTGGGAACCATCGGGCACGGCCGCCTGCCGCCGCCGGTGGAACAGATTGCCTTCACCATCCCGGTGGGCGAGCTGAGCGCCCCCATCAAGAGTCCGCAGGGCTATCACATCATTAAAGTCGAATCGCGGCAGGAGAAGACGTTCGTGGAAGTCCGGCCGGAGATCGAAAGGCGGCTGGACCAGGAACTGATCCGCAAGAAGATGGAAGACCTCAAGACGGCTAAGAACGTGGTTTTCAATCCCGAATACTTCGGACCGGCGGCCCCGCCCACGATGGCCAAACCCGGGATTACGATCCAGCCCAAGCCGGTCAAGTAAGTCCGGGCGCTATAGCGCCGCACGCAGTGCCTCGATGCGCGGCTTTCGGCTCTGGGGACTATCCAGGCTGAAGGACCGCGCGTCGCCGAGTTGGGCCGTGACGAACTCCGCAGTCTCCTCCACGGCGGCCGTTAGTTCTTTACCGCGCGCTACGAACGAGGCCCAGGCGACCGACCGGCTGTCCAGGTCGTACTCCCACAGTCCGATCAGGCGCCCGCGATCGAAGATCCCATGGCTCGGCAGGTCCGCCAGGTTTCCGCCGGCATAGCCTTTCTTCCGGAAGAGCGGGTTCTTCAGATCCGCCGCATCGATGACATCTTTGGTGTTCCGCTTCAGGAGCGTGATACCGTCCAGACTGGCCACCAAGGCGTACTGCGGCTGTTTGGGAACGCGGAAGGCTTCCCAGCGTGCGCGATCTTCCGGCAGCAGCATGAGCCCGTCTTCCCCGGCCAGCGTCTCCAGCCGCAGCGGTTCCACCGCGGCTTGGGCGGCTTTGGCGCCCAGGGCGGAGAACCATTGGAACTCGGCCAGCGTGGCCGGACCGATCCAGCGGAAGTAGCGCCGCGCCAGTTCCGCGGCGATCTCCGCGGCCTCCATCCGGAACCCGCGGCGAGGGTTCGGCTGCCACAGACAGTAACGGTAGCGCTGCTGATCCAGGCGGCCATTCACCGGCACGCGCCGGATTTCGCCGTCGGTCTGCAGTTTACCCAAGGCCAGCGGCAGGGTGGTGGTCAACCCCTTCTTCTTTCCCGCTTCGCCCAGGCTGCGGGAGGCATTCCCGGTGGCCTGCCGGATCCCATCGGGATCGAGCGGACCTTTCTCCAGAGCTTTCCGCACCGCGTCGCAGAGCTTGGCAACCTCCTTATCGGTAACCCCCAGCTTGTACGCGACTTTCATATCTGCGGCGCCGAAGGGCTCGGCGGCGGTCAGCGCCAGGACAAAATCGTCCGCCGGCAGGACATAGGTACAGCCGCGGACGGATGGCAGTTCGTGTATCTCCAGATCGGCCATGGCCGCGTCGACCGATTCCCGCGACGCCCGGTTGCGCGCGAAGAGCGTCAGGTACGGCCCTATGCCTCCGACCGAGCGCGCCCATCCCGTCTCCGCCAGCACGGCGGCCGTGCTCGCGCCGCGGAGCCGTCCGTCGAGTCCCTGCCGGTGAAACCACCAGGCCCGCAGTTTGGTCGGATCCATAGCCTCTCCCTTTACGCTTGGGCGCCGGTCGCGAGATCGTCGATCACCGAAGGGGCGATCGGCCGCCAAGCCAACGAGCGCCTGGCGCGCTCGCCCGAAATCTGTTGGTCGAGCGCCAGGGCATCGGCCAGCGGGCCCATGCTGAGGCGTGCGTCGGCGAGCGGGATGAATTCGACTCTGCCCGCGGCGCCCGCCGCCCCGCTGGCCGCCGCGGCTACCTCGCGCACCCGCAGCGCCGGGCCATGCGCCGCGAACAGCAGCGTTCCCGGCGGCGCGTCGAGCAGCCGCACGTATAAATCCGCCAGGTCGTCCACATGCACGAACGTCCACCGGTTCTGGCCATCGCCGATCACGCGCGCGGCGCCGTGCTTCCGGGCCGATTGCACGAACGATTGGAGCAGTCCGCCGCCACGCCCGTAGACCATCGCGGGACGCAGCACGATGCCCCGTCCGCGCGCCAGCACCAGTTGCTCAACGGCCGGCCGCCATGCCACCAGGGGCGTGGGCGCGAGCGGTGTATCCTCGTCCGCGACGCGGTCGCCGGTGTTGCCCAGCACCCAGCAGCCGCTGGTATAGATCAACAACGGCCCGTGCATAGCCTCGACGGCGCGGCGGTCCACGTCTCCCGCATCGGCAGCGGGCAGGAGCGCCGTGTGGATCACCGCGTCCGCCTGGCGCGCGCCGGCGGCCAGGTCCCCCGGATCCCGCAGATCGCCGGGATGCGCGGCAGCTCCTTTGGCCGCCAGCCGGACGGCCTGCTCTTGGGAACGCACCAACCCCACCACCGTGTGGCCGGCGCGGAGCAGCGCGTCGCATACCGCGCCGCCAATGTAGCCTGTGGCTCCCGTGAGAAATATTCGCATATAGGAAATTCAGGTCCCATCCAGCATACCCGATTTTGATGGAGCCCTAACCTGGTTTTCACTCGGGTGTAACGGGCGGGGCGCTATACGGTAATCATGGGAATCTCTCCCCTCGTCCCGATTGACCTCGGCGCGTTGTTCAACGAACCGTGGAAGCGCTTTCTGGCGCCGGTCGAGCCCGCCATTCAAAAACTCCTGCAGGTCGATCGGCTGGGGGGCATGCTCCAGTCCGCCTGCCGGGAGTCCGGCGGCAGCGAGGCCTTCGAGCGGCTGCTCGCCTTGCTGGATGTCAGCTATCACGTGGCGCCCGGCGATCTGGCGCGCGTGCCGGCCTCCGGTCCGCTGGTGGTTACCGCCAATCATCCGTTCGGCTTCCTGGAAGCCGCCATACTGGCCGCCGTGCTGCGGCGGGTGCGGCCGGACTTCAAGATCGTCGCCAACTCGCTGCTGGCTTCCGTGCCGGAACTGCGGTCCGGCTTCATCTTCGTCAATCCTTACGGCGGCGGCGCGAGCGTCCGCGAGAATCGCCGGCCGATGCGGGAATGTCTGGAGTGGCTGGCCGGCGGCGGCGTCCTGGCCCTGTTTCCCGCCGGCGACGTGGCGCGCATCGACTGGCGCGGCCGCGGGGTGGTCGATCCACCGTGGAATCCTGCGGTGGCGCATCTCATCCGCCTGGCCGACTGCCCCGCGCTGCCCGTCTACTTCAAAGGCGCCAACGGTCTCGGCTTCCAACTGATCGGCGCGCTGCACCCGCGGTTGCGTACCGCCGACCTGCCGCGGCAGACGCTGAACAAGCGCGGCCGCAACATCGACGTGCGCATCGGACGGCCGGTCACCGCCAAGGCCTTAAAATCCTTTCCGGGCGAAGGCGAGGCCATCGAATACCTGCGCTTCCGCACCTTTCTGCTGTCTTGCCGCGATTCGCAGCGCGCGGCCGGGCTAGCCGGCTTTCCCCTGCCGGTCGCCAAGAAGCGGCTGATGCCGTTGGCCGCGGAGATGCCCCGCGAAGCGCTGATCGAGGAGACCGGCCGCCTGGCGCCGGTGTGCGAGAACGAGGAGTTCGCTGTCTACCTGGCGGCGGCCGGCGCGATTCCCCATTGCCTCCGCGAGATCGGGCGTCTGCGCGAGCTGACGTTCCGCAGTGTGGGGGAGGGCACTGGCGGTCCCCGCGATCTGGACCGGTTCGATCCCCACTATCTGCACCTGTTCCTGTGGCACAAGGCGGCGCGCGAAGTGGCGGGCGCCTACCGCCTGGGGCCCACCGCGGACCTGTTGCCGCGGTTCGGCGTGCGCGGGCTGTACTCCAACACGCTGTTCCGGCTGAGCCCCGAGCTGTTTGCGCAAACCGGACCCGCGCTCGAGATGGGCCGCTCCTTCGTGCGGCCCGAATACCAGAAACAGTACGCTCCCCTGCTGCTGCTTTGGAAAGGGATTACGCGGTATGTCGCGGCACATCCGGAATGCGCCGTACTGTTCGGCGCCGTCAGCATCAGCAACGATTACAATCCGGTTTCGCGGCGGTTACTGGTCAGTTACCTGGAGACCCAAAAGGACGCGCGGCTGGCGCAATTCATCAGGCCGCGGAAGCCCTTTCGCCACATCCATGGCGGGTCGTTCGACGCGCAGGCTATCACCCGATTTCTGAAGGAGGTCGAAGAGCTCTCCGCGCCCATCGCCGATCTGGAAAGCGACGGCAAGGGCGTACCCATCCTGATCAAGCAGTACATGAAGGCCGGCGGCCGCGTGCTGGGCTTCAACATCGACCCGCATTTCTCGCACGTGCTGGACGTGCTCATGATGGCCGATCTGCGGCATGCTCCGCGGCCCGTGGTGGACCGCTTCCTGCGCGGCCGCAGCTCAACGCGGCTGCCGTCATAATTTCACCTGGCCTTCATCGTTTCGCAACACACCGGACCTTACCCTTTAGATAGAACATTTCATCGTAGAAATGTTCTGTCGCACCCGGAGGATCCGTGAAGAAAACCTCACTCTATTTTCTTTGGAAAGACCGGGAGGCGCCCCGCCGCCATCCCGCCGCGGTTTCGCTGCACGGCCACACCCACCATTCCTGGGAGAACCTGCGTTTTCTCAACTCGTTCCAGCTCCCTTTTCCTTTGATTCCCGCCGTGCTGCGCGTCGCGGGCTGGCAACACCGCCGCGCCACCGGGCGGGATATGGCGCTGGCGCGGGTATTGTGGACCCCTCCCCTGGCGCCCGATGAAGCCTATCGGCTGGAGGCCCGCCAGATCGCACGCATGGGGCTGCAACCCATCGTCTCGCTGACCGATCACGACGACCTGGAGGCGGGTTTAGACCTGCGGCGGACCCCTTGCGCGCCGGCCGCGCCGGTCTCGACCGAGTGGACCGTACCCTTCGGCCCGACTTTCTTCCACCTGGGCATACACAATCTCCCGCTGGGGCAGGCCCGCGCCATCGCCGCGGACCTGGCGGACTATACGGCCGATCCGTCGCCCGCGCGCCTGGCGGACCGGCTCGCCGGGCTGCACGCCCGCCACGAAGTGCTCATCGTCCTGAACCATCCGCTGTGGGACGAAGCCGACATCGGCGCGGCGCATCACCGGGAGACGCTGGCCGCGCTGCTTTCCGGCTACGGCCAATGGATCCACGCGATCGAGCTGAACGGTCTGCGCTCCTGGGAGGAGAACAGCGAGGCCATCGATCTGGCCCGCGCCTGGCAGAAGCCGGCCATCTCCGGCGGAGACCGTCACGGCCTCGAACCGAACGCCAATCTGAACCTCACGCACGCCGCCAGTTTTGCCGAGTTCGCCGCCGAAGTGCGCGCCGGCGCGAGCACGGTGCTGTTCATGCCGCAATATCGCGAGACGCTGGGCGTCCGCTGGTTCGAAACCGTCAAGGACATCGTGCGCTCGCATCCCGGCGCGCGCCGGCCGCGTTGGGTGGACCGCTTCTTCTATCAGTGCGAAGACGGCGTGACGCGCGCGATTGCGGATCTCTGGCCCAACGAAGGTCCAGCGCTGCTGCGCTCGGTGTTCGCCATGCTGCGCCTGTCGGAGTCCCCGAGCCTGCGCGCGGCGCTGCGCCTGACCGTCGCCGACCCCGCGGAAATGCTGCCATAGGCCTCTGCAGTGCCCGCTCCGGCACTGGTCCGCCACGTACTTCGTTAGTACCCGCATGACTTCATCTTGGGTAAAGACCTGTCCCATAATGAGGCTTTCCAGGAGACCCAGGTGCCCAAAGAACTCATTCGTGGCGATCGCAGATTACAGCGCCGCTACCCCATCGAGCTGGAGTTAGAGTACAGAATCATCAAGGACGACAGAGTCGTTTCGACCGGCGCCGGCCGGACCGGGAACATCAGCAGCGGCGGCGTCCTCTTTCATGCCGATAACGGCCTCATCAGCGGATCCTGTGTGGAATTGGCGGTGCGCTGGCCCGCCGTTTTGGGGAACGTCCCGTTTCTCGAATTGTGCATTTCCGGCCGGCTGGTCCGCCACGACTCCAACGGCGTGGCCCTACGCATGAGCAAGTACCATTTCCAGAGGCTCCCCGACACACGGGCCGCCTTCGAAGAACTGTTCACCGACGCCGTCATCCAATAAGCCCCCGCGCGGCACGCACGTCCTGGCGGGCTTGACAATCGCTAATGTTGCAGGACAATGACACTTAGCGGCGTCTGCCATGCCCATTCGAGCCGAGTACCGAAAGTACTACGATGCGCGCTGGCGCAAGCTGCGCCTGGCCATGCTGGACGCGGCGGGCAACGTCTGTCAGATGTGCCACCGCCCGCACCGGCTCTTGAACGTGTCCCATTTGTCGCCGGACCCGGCGGACCGCACGGCGCTCACGGTGCTGTGCCCGAGCTGCCACTCCAAGCGCAACGCGGCCCAGCGTCTGGCCACGACCCGCCGCACGCGCGCCCGCAAACGGGGCCAGATGTGGCTCAGCAGCGAACTGGAAGTCGCTCCCATGCCGGTCCGCCTGTGGCCCATGCGGCTGCGGCAGATGGACCTGTTCTGACCCCGGCCCGCGAAACCGAATAGAATGGTCCTAAGTCTCTTCCCCCATGTGGATTGTCCGGCTTGCGCTGCGGCGCCCCTACACGTTTGTGGTGATGTCCCTGGTGATCGTCATCCTGGGCGGGCTGGCGATTTTCCGCATGCCTACCGACATCTTCCCGGAGATCAATATTCCGGTGGTGAGCGTGATCTGGGCGTACGGCGGCATCTCACCCGAAGAGATGGCGGAAGTGGTCACCATACGCTGCGAACGGGCCTTTACGACCACGGTGAACGATATCGAGCACATGGAGTCGCAATCGCTGCCGGGGCTCTCCATTATCAAGCTGTTCTTCCATCCCAATGCCAAGGTGGAAGCGGCTGTGGCGCAACTCGCCGCGGCATCGCAGTCCGTGCTGCATTCGCTGCCCACCGGCATGACGCCACCCTCCATCCTGCGTTACAACGCGTCCAGCGTGCCGATTCTGCAGTTGAGCATTTCGAGCGACACCCTGAGCGAACAGGCGCTCTACGATTACGGATACAACTTCATCCGCACCCAGATGGCTACCGTGCAGGGCGCCAGCTTCCCGCTGCCGTATGGCGGCCGGCCGCGCGAGATCATGGTGGACATCAACCTCAAGTCGCTCTACGCCCAGGGCCTGGCGGCCAGTGACGTGGTCAATGCCATCAACGCGCAGAGCCTGATTATTCCGTCAGGAATCGCCAAGATCGGCCCGAACGAATTCGTGGTGCGCCTGAACAGCCTGCCGCCATCGGCCGATGCGTTCAACAATATTCCCCTGAAACAGACGCGCGGCGGTCCCGTGTTCATCCGCGACGTGGGGCACGTCCGCGACGGCCACGCCATCCAGAGCAACATCGTGCGGCACAACGGCAACCGCGCCGCGCTGCTTACCGTGTTGAAGAATGGCGGCTCCTCCACGTTGAGTATCGTCAGCAAGATCAAACAGATTCTGCCGCGCATCCGTTCCACGCTGCCCCCCGCGTTGAAGCTGAAGCTGCTGTTCGATCAGTCCGTCTTCGTGCGCGCTGCCATTAATGGCGTGCTCAAGGAAGCCACGATCGCCGCCTTTCTCACCGGCCTCATGATTCTGCTGTTCCTGGGAAGCTGGCGCAGCACCATCATCGTTTGCATTTCGATCCCGCTGTCGATCCTGACTTCGCTCGCGGTATTGAACCTGCTGGGCGAGACGATCAACGTGATGACGCTGGGCGGCCTGGCCCTGGCGGTGGGCATTCTGGTGGACGATGCCACGGTCGAAATCGAAAACATCCACCGCAATCTGGGACAGCGCAAGCCCATCATCAAGGCCATTCTGGATGGCGCCAGCCAGATTGCGATTCCGGCTTTCGTTTCCACGCTCTGTATCTGTATCGTTTTCGTGCCGGTGATCTTCCTTACCGGGGCGGCGCGTTACCTGTTCACTCCGCTGGCGCTGGCCGTGGTCCTGGCCATGATGGCCTCCTATATCCTGTCGCGCACGCTGGTTCCGACGATGGTCAAGTATCTGCTGCGCGGGGAAGCCGAACGCTACCGGGATGAATCGGGCGAGATGGAGCACGTCGGGCATGGACCGATGGCTGTCATTCACCATGGGTTTCAGGTGCGCTTCGAGCGGACGCGGGAGGCCTACCGGCGCCTGCTGGCCGCATCCCTGGCGCACCGCAAGCTGGTGGCCGTCTGTTTCGGCCTGATCGTGGCCGCCTGCATCGCCTTGATTCCGTTCATCGGCACGGATTTCTTTCCGCAGGTGGATGCCGGGCAAATACGCCTGCACGTCCGCGCGCCGGCCGGCACCCGCGTAGAAGAGACCGAAGCCTATTTCCGGCAGGTGGAAGATGCCATTCGACAGATCGTTCCCCCCGCCGAACTGGCGGATATGCTCGACGATATCGGACTGCCCTATAGCGGTTTCAATATCGCGCTCAGCGACACTGCCACCATCGGCTCGTTCGACGGGGAAGTGCTGATCTCGCTCAAACCCCAGCACGCCTCCACCTGGCAGTATATCCGCGAGATCCGGTCGCGGCTGGGCCGCCAATTTCCGGAGCTGACCTTCTTTTTTCAGCCGGCCGATATCGTGGGCCAGATCCTGAACTTCGGCCTGCCGGCGCCAATTGACGTGCAGGTGATCGGGCCGCTCTCCAATGCGGCGGCCAACTACGCGCTCGCCCGCCAGATCACGGCGCGGCTGGCGCACGTTCCGGGCGCGGTGGACGTGCACCTGCAACAGGTCGTGGACGCGCCCGAATTGCGCTTCAACGTGGATCGCACCAGGGCCCGGGAACTGGGACTCACCCAGGCGGACGTGGCCAACAGCCTGCTGATTTCGCTCGCCTCCAACATCCAGTTGGCCCCCAATTACTGGATCAATCCGCAGAACCAGGTGGACTATCCGATCGCGGTGCAGACGCCGGAGTACCAGATGTCGTCCACGGCCGAGCTGCTGGATACGCCCGTGCGGGCCGCGGCCGGCTCGGGCACGCAACTGCTGAATAACGTGGCGCACCTGGAGCGCGGTTCCACGGCGTCCGTGGTGAATCACTATAATGTCCAGCCGCTGTACGATGTGTATGCCAACGTGCAGGATCGCGACCTGGGCTCGGTCGCCCGCGACGTGCGCAACGTGCTGGACGAGTTCCGGGCGCGGCTGCCCAAGGGCAGTTTCTTCGAAACTCGCGGCCAGGTGGAGACCATGCGCACTTCTTTCATCGGGCTGGGCTTTGGCATGTTCTTCGCCGTGGTGTTGGTCTACTTCGTGATGGTGGTCAACTTCCAGTCCTGGCTGGATCCGTTTATCATCCTGATGGCCCTGCCGGGCGCGCTGTCGGGAATCGTGCTCATGCTGTTTGTCACGCAGACGACGATTAATGTTCCGTCGCTGATGGGCGCTATCATGAGCATCGGAGTGGCTACGGCGAACAGCATCCTGTTGGTGAATTTTGCCAACGACGTGCGCGCCACAGGCGCCGATTCGGTCACGGCGGCCCTGGAAGCCGGTTACACGCGGCTGCGCCCGGTGATCATGACTGCTCTGGCCATGATTGTGGGCATGCTGCCCATGGCGATGGGGATCGGCGAGGGCGGCGAACAGAACGCGCCGCTGGGCCGCGCCGTGATCGGCGGCCTGCTGGTGGCGACGGTGGCGACCCTGTTCTTCGTGCCGGTGGTGTACAGCGTGCTGCGCCGGAATCCTCCGACCTACCTGGAGCACGAGGCGGAAGTGGAGGCTTATGATCGCTGACCGGGAGGCGCAGACGCCCGCCCGCCCGCGTCCGCGTACCGGCCGCGGAACGCTGCTGGCGTTCTTCGCGCTCATTGGCATATTGGTCGCCGCAGCCATGGCCGGCGGAATTTTGCCCCGCCTGTCCCGCGAGCGGGCGCTGCAGGCGGCGGCCCGGGGTGAGGCATCCGCGCGGCCTCTGGTAGAGGTGGCCCTGGCCAGGGAGGCTCCGGCGCACGGCACCCTGGATCTGCCAGGGGACATGCAGGCGCTGGTGGATTCGCCCATCTTCGCGCGCGTGGACGGCTATCTGAAATCCCGCCTGGTAGACTATGGCGATCATGTCAAGGCCGGACAGCTTCTGGCTGAAATCGATACGCCGGAGCTCGACCAGCAACTGCAGCAGGCGCGCGCCACTTTGCAGCAGTCGCAGTCCGCGCTCAACGAAGCCAGGGCGGACCTGGAGCTGTACAAAGCCAATCTGAACCTGGCGCGGCTGACCGTCGAGCGCTGGCGGCGCCTGGCGGACCGCGGGGTGGTCTCCCGCCAGGACGCGGACCAGAAAGAAGCCGATTTCGCGGTGGGCGAGGCCCAGGTAGCCAAAGCTCAGGCCAGCATCGCCACCACCCAGCAGATGGTGGGCGCCAACGACGCCAATCTGCACCGCCTCCAGGATATGAAATCGTTCGCGCGTGTCACCGCGCCGTTTGACGGAGTGATCACCAATCGCAACGTGGATATCGGCACGCTGATCAACTCCGGCAATGGCGGAGCGGCCCGGGAGCTTTTCCACATCGCCCAGATTCAGGTCTTGCGCATCTTCGTCAACGTGCCGCAGACCTATGTGGGGTCCGTGCATCCGGGGCAGACGGCGGAGTTGCGCGTCCAGGAACTGCCGGGCCAGGTGTTTTCCGCCAGGGTCACGCGCATTGCGAACGCCCTGGACGCCACCTCGCGCGCCATGTTGACGGTGCTCGAAGTGTCCAATCCGAAGGGCGTGCTGATGCCGGGCATGTATGCGCAATTGCGCTTCTCGGCCGGGCGCGCGGAGCCGGCGATCATGATACCGGGCGACACCCTGATTCTGGGACGCGAAGGCCCGCGGGTGGCGGTGGTGGCGCCGGATCACCGCGTGCATCTGCGGCAGATCCGCATCGGCCAGGATCTCGGTTCGGAGCTGGAAGTCGTCGGGGGGTTAGCGCCCGGCGAGATGGTAGTGGCCAACCCGTCCGACGCCGCCCGGGAAGGCGCACTGGTGGACGTGAGCCGGATTGTCAAATAGAAGTCACGCGCCTGTGGCGCTTATTCCCCGCCGGTTGAGCGAGGCGTACGGTTGGAGGCGGTACGCGTGGTGCTGGGCAGGCGCCGCCGGGTGGCTCGCGCGTAATGCCGCTTGACGGCGGCATGCCTGACGGCCGCCGGGGGATGGTAGGCCACCGGGATCAGCAGGCGGTCGCCGGCCAGAGGCACACCCGATTGCAGGCTGTTGGCGGCGGCGATAGCCGCAGGAGCCATTCCGTAGCTGTGCGCGATCGAGGCCAGGGTTTCGCCGGCCGCCACGCGGTGCATCCGCCAGGAAGCCCGCCGGTCAGAAGGAATCATCTGCAGGGCCGCCGACAATTCACTGCCGCTTCCCTTTGGGACATGCAGCGGGTAGCCGGCCGGCACGACGCCTTTGAGCAACGCCGGGTTCAGTTCCTGCAACTCCGGCACCGGGGAATCGGTCAGGTCTGCGATCAGCGCCAGATGCGTCGGCGAATCGACCTGAATGGTGTCGTACTGGAGGGGCGGTTCGGGAGTGAGGTCCTGGAGGCCGTATTCGGCGGCATTCTTCGCCATGATCGTCATGGCCAGGATGATCGGCACGTAGTTATTGGTCTGCGCCGGCAGAACGTGCCGGTCGCGCAGTTCCCAGAAGTCCGCGTAGCCCGTGCGCTCCACGGCGCGCGCCACGGCCATCGGTCCGCAATTGTAAGCAGCCATGGCCAGGTACCAGTCGCCGAACATGTTGTACAGGTCGTGCAGGTGCCGGGCGGAAGCCCGGGTGGCCTTCTCCGGATCGAGGCGGTCGTCCGTGTACGGCGTGCGCATCAGTCCGTATTCCTGGCCGCGCCAGGCCACGAACTGCCAAAGGCCGGCGGCGGCCTTACTCGAAATAGCGCGCGGGAAGAATCCGGATTCGGCTTGCGCCAGGTGGATCAATTCCAGGGGGACGCCTTCCTCCTGTAGGACTCGCTCGATCATGTCGCGGTAGCGTCCGGAGCGCTCCAACCCGGCAATGATGGTCTTGCGGCCGCGGCCCATGAAGTAGTTGATGTAGCCCAGCACCGCGTCGTTCACCGCCAGCGGGAGCTGCGACGCAGTGGCCCGCACCTGCTCCTTGACCTTGTCTTTGAGCGATGGATCCACCGGGAAGGTCATCTGCAGCAGGTCTTCCAGGGGCGACTTCTCAAACTGCGCCGCCTCGGATTCCACACCGGCGCCCATCCCCGCCAGATCGTAGCGGTGGATGGCGTCCACCATTTCGTCCATCCGCGCGTCGAAAGCGTGACGGTCCGGCAAACTGCCGTCAGACGCCTGCAGCATCAGGTCGACGGCGTTGTCGAACTCCCGGCGCGCCTGGGGCACGTCGTTGGCCTTGTAAGCGCGTTTACCGCGGCGGTATGCCTGGTCGGCTTCCTGCATCAGCAACTCCGCCTCGGTCGGCGCCGCCGGATTCTTCTTCTCCAGCAGCAGGACCGGTGAATCGCGCAAGTACGGATTTGCTTCTAATACAGGAGGCGTATCGACAACGGGCGCAGTCGCCGGGCGGGGCGGGGAAGGTAAAAATGCGGTTTGGAATTTGGACTGCTGATTATAGCCGCACCCAACGGTGGCGATTGCGAGGGAGGCGCACAAAATAAAGAAAAACAGCCGGGTTCGATTGGTCACTAAAGATCCTTCGAACTGATTTTAGAATCAATAGGTTCCCGCAAGGCTCGGAGCCTGGTCCCGGGGAACCTGTAGCTCAAACGTAACCTAGAATCTAACTCATTACCCCGGCCGCGTCAACCGTGTCCAAGGGAAACACCTGTGTGTCCCGAGCGGAACGCTATTCTTCTTCTTCCTCTTCGCCGGTCTTGGCTGCCTTGGCCGCCGCGATGATCTTCTCCGCCTGCTGCGACGGCACGAAATCGTAGTGATCGAATTCCATGGTGAACGAACCGCGCCCCTGCGTCATGGACGTCAGGTCGTTCTGGTAGTTTAGCATTTCCGCCATCGGCACTTGTGCGCGAATGAACTGCGTGTTGCCCTTGGTATCCATGCCGGAGATGCGGCCGCGGCGCCCATTCAGGTCCCCCATCAGATCGCCGGCATACTCCACCGGCGCCTGGATCTCGGCGTTCACGATGGGCTCCAGGAGCGCCGGCTTGGCCTCTTGCATGGCCGCTTTGAAAGCCTTGCGGGCCGCCAGTTTGAAGGAAAGCTCGGAGGAATCCACGTCGTGGTACGAGCCGTCGTACAGCACCACCCGGAAATCCACCATCGGATATCCGGCCAGGAAGCCGTTTTCGGCCGCCTCCAGGATGCCTTTTTCCACGGCAGGTATATAGTTCTTGGGAATGGAGCCGCCGAAGATCTCATTCACGAATTCGAACTTGGCGCCGCGAGGCAGCGGGTCCATCTTGATCCAGCAGTCGCCGAACTGCCCGTGGCCGCCGGTCTGCTTCTTGTGCCGGCCCTGCACGTCGGCGTGTCCGCGGATGGTCTCGCGATACGGAATTTTCGGCGCTTTTAGGGTGACATCCACGCCATAGCGTTTCTTAAGCCGGCTGACCACAACTTCGACATGCTGCTGTCCGCTGCCGCCCAACAGAAATTCCTTGGTCTGGGGGTCCCGGTAAAAACGCAGCGACTGATCTTCTTCGAGAATCCGGTGGACCGCGTTGCCCATGCGGTCCTCATCCTGCCGGGACTTAGCTTCAATCGCGAAGGCAATGGACGGCTCCGGCAGTTTCACCGGCGGATAAATACCGGTCGCGCCCTTCTCGGCCAGCGTATCGCCTGTCAGCGTATCCTTGAGCTTGGCGACCGCTCCCAAATCGCCGGCATGCAGCTCGGTCACCGGGGTGATCGTCTTTCCAAACGGCACGCCGATGTGCGCCAGGCGCTCGGCGCCGCCCTTTTCGACATTTTGCAGGTTGGCGTCGTTCTTGACTACGCCCGAGTACACCTTGAAATAGGTGATCCGCCCCGCGAACGGGTCAGCCGTCGTTTTGAAAACAAAGGCCGAAGCCGCGCCGGCTTCCGCAATCTTCCGGGGCGTCTCCTCGCCGTTCGATTGGGCCACAACTTCGCGCTCCACGGGCGCCGGCAGGTTCTCCACAATGAAATTCAGAATCAGATCCGCACCGACGTTATGCAGAGCCGAAGCGCACAACACCGGAAACAAGCGCAGCTCCTTGATGCCGGACTGCAGGCCTTCCAGGATGTGTTCCGGCGGCAGCGTGCCCTTGTCGAAGAACTCCTCCATCAAGGCATCGTTCCCTTCGGCGACGATTTCGACCAGCGCCTCGTGTGCGGTCTGCGCGGCCGCCGCCAGGTCCGCCGGGATATCGCCTTCCTTGCCCTTGCCGTCGCCGTCCGGCGTGAATGTATAGGCCTTCATGCGGATCAGGTCGATCATGCCCTTAAAGTCCCGCTCGGCCCCGATGGGTATTTGAACCGGAATTGCGGTACGACCGAAAGCCTCTTGCACGCTGGCCAGCGCCCGTTCGAAGCTGGACCGTTCACGATCGAGCTTGTTGATGACGATTGCCCGCGGCAGTTTGTAGTCGTTGGAGTAGCCCCAGACCTTTTCGGTCTGAACCTCGACCCCGGCTACACCATCGACCACCACCAGCGCGGCATCGGCGGCCACCAGGGCGGCGCGCGTGTCGTTAATAAAAATGTTGTAGCCGGGTGTGTCCAGAATGTTGATCTTGGTCTTCTTCCACTCCGCGGCGGCGATGGCGGTGGAGATACTGACCTTACGCTGGACTTCTTCTTCGTCGAAGTCGGTGATAGTATTGCCTTCGTCGACCCGCAGCAGCCGGTTGGTGGCTCCGGCGGTGAAGAGCAATCCGGCGGTGAGCGTCGTCTTGCCGGAATCGCCGTGGCCCACCACACCGACGTTCCGGATGTCCTTGCCTTCGTAGGTTTTCACGGTAAAACTCCCATTTGAAAACGGAGTGTAACACGGGCGGTCGAGGTGGGGCGCGGCAGCGGTGCGCCGCCGGAACCGGCGGCGGCGAAGCTCAAACCAGGTTTTACAGCTTTTTTACAGCGCTCGTACCGCCCGGCCCGCGGAATGGAAGAAAATGTACACAAGAGGTGTAACAGGAACCTGGAATGCCCGAGGGGACCGTCGTAATCGTCGAGGATGCGGCCACTTGCGCCACCACGCTGGAGGTGGCCTTCCTGGCCATACCCGGCATTGCGGTGACTATCATGCGCACCGCGCAGGAGGCCCTCCGTCTGCTCCAAAGCGCGGATTGCGCCGTGCGCGCCGTGGTCACCGACTTGAATATGCCGCGCATGGATGGGTTCGAGTTCATCGAGCGTATCCGCGCCGAACCGCGCCACCGGCTTCTGCCCATCATCGTGGTCAGCGGGGACACCGATCCGGGCACTCCCGCGCGCCTGGCAGCCATGGGCGCCAATGCATTTTTCCCGAAACCTTATTCACCCGCCCAGGTGCGGCTTAAATTGGAGCAACTTCTCGATGCCAAGTCCCCCGATCGTTCCCCGTAGCCGGGCAGCGGTATTCGTCTGGCGCATCCTGCCCGGACTGCTGCTGTCCGGTGCGCTGGCGGCGCAGACCGCTTCCCCGGAGATTCGGCAGATCCTGGAGCGTCTGGACCGCCTGGAACAGCAGAACCGCGCGCTGGTGGACGAAGTCCATCAACTGCGCCAGGAGCTGGCCGCGGCACGCGGCCAGGCGCCGCCGGCCGCCCCCCCGGCCCCGGAAGCGGCGCCGACTCTTGCCGAAAAGGTAGCCGTCGAGCAGACGCGTACGGCGGAACTGGAGCAAACCAAGGTGGAAGCCTCTCAGCGCTTTCCTATACGTCTCACGGGCATGGCGCTGTTCAACGGTTATCTGAACTCCAAAGGCAGCGGCGGCCAGGAATATCCCACCTATGCGTGGTTCGGCAATCACGCCACCGCCGGCGGCAGCTTTTATCAAACTACAGTGGGACTGGAGTACTCCGGACCGCAGAGTTTTCTGGGCGGCCAGGTGCACGGTACCGTGTTCATGGATTTCGGGGGAGGCTCCGGCACACCGCTGGACCAGGACTTCCGGCTGCGGACCGGCAACATACAGATCGATTGGGCCAACCGCAGCATCATGGCGGGTGTGGAGAGCCCGATCTTTGCGCCCCGCGAACCGGCTTCGCTGGCGCAGGTGGAAGTCCCGGCGCTGTCAGGCGCAGGCAACCTGTGGTACTGGATGCCGCAGGTGCGCCTGGAGCAGAAACTGCGCTTCACGCCCGATACCGGCCTGCGGGCTCAATTCGGCATCGTCGAAACCGCGGAAGCTAACCCGTACACGCAGAGCGCCTACAGTCCCGAACCCGCCCGGCCCGGCGCGGAAGGCCGTTTCGAGTTCTACCATGGCGCCGAAGACGGCCGCCGCATCGAGATCGCGCCCGGCTTCCATACGAGTATCACGCACGTAGAAGGCAGTTCGGTGTCGTCCAACCTGTTTTCGCTCGACTGGTTTGCCAATCCGTGGCGGCGCCTGGAATTCACCGGCGCATTCTTTAGCGGGCAGAACGTGGGGCCGGTCGGCGGCCTCAGCGGCTTCCGGGTCCTGCCGGACGGCATGGTGATTCCGGTGCATAGCCGGGGCGGCTGGGGGCAGTTGACCTTGCTCGCCACATCGCGGCTTTCATTCCATATCTTTTCGGGCCTGGAAGACGGGCGCGCGGCGGACCTGGGGCCCTACGCCATCGCCCGCAACTGGCTGTTCGGCGGCAATCTCTTCTATCGCCTGGCCCCCAACGTGTTACTCGGGGTGGAAGCCTCCCAGGCGCGCACTGCGTATATTGAAAGTGGGACCCGCCTCAATAATCACTATGACCTGGCTCTGGCGTATCTGTTTTAGCAGCATCTGGCTATTGCCGTCGTGCTGCGCCACGGTGGCGGGCAGCGTGGTATTGACGGATTCGCATGACCCGGGCGTGCGTCATCGCCGGGATTTTCGCGGCGTCGTGGTCTGGCTGGAGCCTGCCTCCGGACACGCCGCGATACCGGCGAGTGCCGCCCACAAGGGCTACACCATGCGACAGAAAGACAAGCATTTCGAACCGCACGTGCTGGCCGTGCCGGTGGGCGGCGCGGTGGATTTTCCGAACGACGATCCCATCTTCCACAACGTGTTTTCCAACTACAGCGGCCAGATCTTCGACTTGAGCCTCTACAAGCCGTATACCAGCAAGCGGGTCACCTTCACGCGCGCCGGCATCGTGCGCCTGTTCTGCAATATTCATCCCACCATGAGCGCCGTGATTGCGGTGCTGGATACGCCCTGGTTCGCGGTCACGGGAGCGTCCGGGACGTTTGAGGTGCGCGGCGTGCCGCCCGGCAAATATACGCTGCACGTCTTCCACGAGCGAGCCACGGACGAGACCCTGCAGGCTCTGGAACGGCCGGTCAGCGTGGAAAACGGCGCCCTGGCCCTTCCCGCAATCACCATTTCCGAGACCGGCTACATCCCGGCGCCGCATATGAACAAATGGGGCAAAGACTATCCGCCGGTCATCGACGATCAGCCGGCGTACAGGCCCAACCCATGATCGCCCGATTTTCCCGCCTGTCGCTGTTGTGGAAGATCCTGCTCTCGACTTCCACGGCCATCACGCTGCTCTTCGCACTGACCGGCTGGATCGTGCTGCGCAATGCGGTGGAAACTACCACGCGGACCATGGAAGACGAGCTGGGCGCCAGCTTCCAGGCGTATCAATCCCTGTGGGAAGCGCGGGCCGAGCTGCTCAGCTCCGTCAGTCTGACGCTCAGCCAGATGTCCGACGTGCGCGCGGTGTTCGGGACACGGGATCCCGCCACGATACGGGACACGGCCAGCGAGTTATGGAAAAGGCTGGCCATCAAGGACGCCGATTTCCTGGTCACGGATGCGCCCGGCAACGTGATCGCCTCGGTGGGCGGCATGGCCGTGACGCCGCAAGATGTGCGCAGCGCGGCGGCACGTTTTCCCGGGCAGGCTTCCGGTTTCCTGGTGCGCGGCGGGCGTCTCTATCAGACCGTGTTCACGCCCGTGTATCTGGAGAACGTGCCGCAGAACGTGCTGGTCGCGGGGTATCGGGTAGATAGCGCGGTGGCCAAACGGCTCAAGGAAGCCACCGGCGACAGCGATTTCCTGTTTCTCGCGCGCGGCGAGCCGCTGGCGTCCACGCTGGCGCCGGCGAACGCCCGCCTGCTGGCATCCAAGATCGCCGCGCGTCCGGGATTGGAGCGTCTGAAGGACGGCGGCACCGAATACGCGGCGCGCCCCACGCCGCTGCTGGATATCGAAGGCCGGCCCATCGGCGATCTCTGGATTCTGCGCTCGTTCGAGGCCGCCAGCGAGCGGCTGGCGGCATTGCGGCGCAATATCATCATGCTGTGGCTGCTGGCCGTGGCCGCCAGCCTGGGCCTGACTTACGTTCTGGCGCGGCGCATCGTCGAGCCGGTGAAAGAGCTGGACCGTGCCGCCGCGGAGGTGGCGCGCCAGAACTATGCGCACCAGGTGAAGGTGGTCAGCCAGGATGAGCTTGGGCGCCTGGCGCAGACCTTCAACGCCATGTGCGCTTCCATCCAGCAGGCGCGCCAGGAATTGATCCGCCAGGAACGCATTTCGACTATCGGCCGCCTGTCGAGCTCCATCGTACACGACCTCCGCAATCCGCTGGCGGCGGTCTATGGCGGCTCGGAGATGCTGGTGGATTCCGAGCTGACCGCGCCGCAGGTCAAGCGGCTGGCCGCCAATATCTACAGCGCATCCCGCCGGATTCGCGAGCTGCTGCAGGATCTGCTGAACGTCTCGCGCGGCAACGCGGGGGGAGCGGAATTGTGCAACTTGCGGGAGGTCGCGTCGGCCGCCTGCGAGTCGCTGATCGCCTCGGCGGAGACCCAGCACGTGGAACTGGAGATCCAGGTTCCGGAAGAGATCGAGTTGCCGCTGGAGCGCAACCGCATGGAGCGGGTGTTCTCCAACCTGGTCGGCAACGCCCTCGAAATGATGCCCGAAGGCGGATGTGTCCAGATATCGGCCCAGGCGCAAAACGGCTTCGTGATCGCGGAAGTGCGGGACACCGGTCCGGGCATCGCTCCCGAGATCCGCGACAGCCTGTTTGAGCCGTTCGTCAGCGCCGGAAAGAAAAACGGCCTGGGCCTGGGACTGGCGCTATCCCGCCAGACGGTGCTGGATCACGGCGGCGACATGTGGGCGGAATCCGAGCCGGGCCAGGGCGCATGCTTCCGGCTGCGCCTGCCCGTGGGGAAGCCGCCTGCCAAGACCGGTTAGCGCACTACCTCCGCCGGATCGTCCATCTTGACGGACGGCTTGGGGTCCAGCGGTTCACGCGCCGCCGCGGGATCGAACAGCCGCTTATCTTCAGGCAGCACGCGATAGCCCTCGTAATCGGGGGTGCTGGTGAAGCAGTCGCTCAAATCGCTGGCCACGGCATCGAACAGATTCAACGGCGGCAATCCCAATAGCCGGAAAATGGTCTTCAACATTCCCGGGAAGCTGGTGTTCACGTGCGAAACGTAGCCGCGCTTGAAGTAGGGTCCGATGCCCAGGAACACCGTGCGGTGCGCGTCGATGTGGTCGCGCCCGCCCTGCGCGTCGTCTTCGGTGACGAAGATGGCCATCTCCCGCCACCAGGGGGTCCCGGAGAGAAACTCCACGATCCGGCCGAGGGCGTAATCGTTGTCGGCGACGTAGGAGGCCTCGAACGGGTAGCCGTCCTGCGGACGCGGGTCGGTCATGTGATCGTCGGGCAGGTGAATGAAGATGAAGCGCGGGAAGGGCTCGCCGCCCTGCACGTACTTTTCCTGGATCTCGTGGATAAACTGAGTCGCCCGGTACTGGTCCGGGATGTTCATATTGAACATCGGATAGTCGCGAGAGGTGTTGCGGAATAACGGCTCCGGCATCGGCACATTGGTCACGAAGCGCGCGCCGGTAGGCTTGTAGCCGGGGCTCTCGTCGCCGCCCGCCAATTCAAAACCCTCGCCGTAATTGCGAAAGCTGATGCCGTGCCGCGCCAGGTGGTGCCAGATGGTGCCGCCCTCGGGCTGTTCTTCGGGATGCACGGACGAATTGCCCTCGGCGAAACTGAAGCGCCCCGGCGCGGTGGTCGGAAAACGGAAATCCCGGCCATCGGCGTAGGAGGCGCGAAACGACGTTTCGGTCCAGGCATCCGGATACGCGCCCACCAGCCAGTGATGCCCGTCCACGCTGACTTCCGAATCGGCGTAAAAATTGTCGCTGAAGGTCCAGCGCAGCGCCATACGATGGTGGTTGGGCGTCACGTCCACCCTTTGCAGGCTCAGGCGATGGCCCTTTCCGGCGGCGTAGCCCAGGCGCCCGAAGCGGGCGATCCCCGGCGCCCCCATGACCGAGGCGCCATTCGCCAACTTCTGGATGTCGCCGAACACCTCATCGAAGGTACGGTTTTCTTTGACGATCAGGACCACGTATTTGACGGCAGAGGGCAGCGCGCCGGCGGGTTCATCGCGCGGGTGAAGCCCGTTGTTGTCCATCACCGTCCCGGTCATCGCCTTCAGCGCCGAAGCCGCCGGCAACGGGAAAGCCGAGATGCTGCCGCGGCGCATGGTACCTATGAACACCGGCTCGGTGTCCGGGCCTACCGGAAAGGCATTCTGCCATACGTTGGGACCGGTGCCGGATCCGTTGACATTGGTGACGAAGACGCGACCATTGTCGATCAGGACTCGGCTGGGGAACCAGGCTACGGGCAGATGTCCGATTACCTTCGACTGCCGCGTGTCGATCACTCCCACCGCGTTGATACCTGCTTCGGCCACCAGCAGCCAGCCGCTCGATTCGTCGTAGGCCATGCCGACGGGCAGCACCCCGCGTACCTGCTCCAGTCCGGGTATGCGAATCTCGATCTCGCCGGTGACGCGGTTCGCCTGGGGATCGATCACCGTGATGGAGTCGTTGTGCGCGTTGGAAACAAACACGCGGTCAGCAGTGGCTACCACTCCCGAGGGACTGCTTCCGCCGTCGCTGCCGGCGCCGAACGGCAGGCCGGTACGGATGAAAGTTTCGAGTTTGGGTGCCGCCGGATCGTTCAGGTCGATCACCGCCAACGAATTGGATTCGCGCACATTGGGATCGCCCAGCCCCGGCACATCTACCAGGCCCTTGCCCGTCCCGGCGCGCACGCCGTCGCGCGACTCCGGCGAGGGAAAGCCGAACGCGGGAAAGGGTAATCCTGTTTCGCGCAAGTTACCGGGAGTAACTCCGGGAATCGCCTGGTACTGGAACATCCCGACATTCGTGACATAAGCTTTTCGCTTGCCCGGGGATAGAGCCAGTGCGAAGGGCAACCGTCCCAGGCGCACAGACGACAGCACCCGGTGCTTATGTACATCGATAGCTGCCATACGGAAGTTGGCCTGGTCCAGGACCCATACGATGCCGCGCTGCGAATCGAACGCCAGGTCGCCGGTGAAGCTGTCCGTGAAGCCGTCACGGTTCAAATCGTAGACGCGCCGGGTATCGCCGGTGGACAGGTCGATCAGGCGGACGAAGCCCGTGTTGCCGTCTGAAGCGTAGACGCTATGCTCGCCGGCCAGTGCCACTCCCATGAAGACGCTGTGCCACTGCGTGTCGTCCCGGTCTGTTCCCGGTTTGCCGTCGCCCTTTGGCTTCCGCTTCCTGGGTGCGATGAGCTGACGGACCTGCCAGCCGTCGCTCTTCTCCTCTTCCAGTACCGTCAGCGAAAAGCGATCCGGCCCGCTGTTGGCGGAGACCAGCGATTTGCCGCTGGCGCTGATCGCCAGTCCAAACGGACCGGGTCCGGTAAAGTATTGATGGCCCAGGGGGGAAATGATGCGGCCGCCGGGCAGAATACTGGCTGCGCCGGGACGCCGGAGCGCGGGCCGTATCCCCGCCGGTGCGGAGTACTCCGCGGCGCACAGGGGGATCGCAAGAAGAACGAGCAGGTTACGCATGATCGGGTTATTCCATGATAAGCGCGTGCGTGCTAACAAATCCTGCACAGTGGTGCAAGGTCTACACAGCACATTTCTCACAGCTCGTGCGAAACTGTACTAGAGGGTGTCGGGTTCCATATTGTATTGAGTGCCACGGTACCGTACAGAACGTATGGCACCCAGCGTGCTCTAGAGGGCGCCGAAGAAGAGGAGTGGAGTTGCAGAGCCTGGTAGTCTTCATTCTGATCGCTGCTAGCGGGACGACCTGCCTGGCGAAGTCAGGCAAGGCCGCCAGGACTTCACTTACCGGCTGCGTGGATGAGCGCGAGGGGGAATATGTGCTCACCAACGACAGGGACTTACAGCCCACCGCCCGCTTGCGGCCGGCGGCCGGATCGCCGGAGGATAACTTCGCACGCCACATCGGGGAAAAGGTGACGGTTGAGGGACGGCTCGCGGATGGCCAGCCGCTGCCGGTTCTGACCGTCGAGAGTCTAAAGACCGTTTCGCCGACTTGCGCTCCACAATCGGAGGCGCAACAAAAATGACACCGAATCAAGATAATTTTGGAGGAATCATGGCAAGTACCGCGAGAGTGATTGCACCTCAAAGGACGTTGGAAGATCCATTGGCCCATCTCCCGTGCTCGACCATCGTGGAGTACAAGAAGGGTCAGAACATTTACAGCCAGGACCAACCCTCCACCAGCCTGTACCTGGTGATCGAAGGCAGAGTCAAAGTTTCGCGGATGGCCGAAGACGGGCATCAAGTCGTGGTGGACATTTATCAGACCGACGAGTTCTTCGGCGAGTCGGCCTTGTTGAATCTGCCGCACCGCGCCGAATCGGCCACGGCGCTGGAAAGTACCAAGCTGATGACCTGGACGGCGGCCGAGATCGAGGATATCATCGGCAAGCGTCCGCGGCTGGCCGTGGCGCTGCTGCAGATTCTGGTGCAGCGGACCATAGATTTCGCGCAGCGCATCGAGAGCTTCTCGGTGGACAATATCGCCCGCCGGCTGGCTCGTTCGCTGATCCGTTTTTCCGAGCGCCTGGGTACGCCGGAGGCGGATGGGGCCACGCAGATGACGCCGTTCACGCATGAGCTGCTGTCGCAGTACGTGGGCACTTCGCGCGAGATCGTCACCCACTACATGAACCAGTTCCGCCGCGAAGGGTACCTGCGCTACTCGCGCAAAGGCATCACCTTGTACCGGGACGCCTTCCGCGAATGGCTGCGCCAGAACGGCCATTAGGCGCCGGACACACTCCCGGCGCAAGGGCATGCGGTCGCCGTTTTAGGGCATGCGCGTTTTAGGGCATGCGCAGGAATTGGCCCAGGTGCTCCTCGGCTTTGCCGGTCGCCCGGGCTAATTCCACCTTGGCGAGGTTGTGGGCGAAGAGGCTGGTGATGTAATCCAGGTCCGCGCCCGCCACCGCTTCCTGTGCCTGGGTGACTTCTACCGCATCGGCGATGCCGGCCTCAAATCGCTGCCGGGTCAACGCCAGAGTTTCACGCGCGACCTGTTGGTTGTTACGCGAGACTTCCAGTTGATGGGCAGCCGTGGCCAGATCCAGGAAAGCATCCCGGACGTCGGCTTCGATGCGGCCACGCGTGTCCGCCAGTTCCGCGCGGCGCTGGGCCAGCGCGGCGTCCGTTTCCTGGGCTTCGCCTTCCATGCGTCCGCCCTGCCAGATGGGGATGCGGAGCGTGCCCACGAACGTGAAGGTGCCGTGGGATTGTCCCGGATTGACGCCGATCGCGCCGTAGTCCGCCGAAACCGCCAAGGAGGGCAGATGTTCCCATCTGGCGGCGCTGCGGGCGCGTTCGGCCGCGCGCACCTGCGCGGCCGCGGCCTGCAAATCCGCGCGATTCTCGAAGGCCTGTTTGAGTGCCTGTTCCAGGCTCAGGTCGGGGGCCGGCGCATAGGGAACATCATCTGTGACCTGGTAATCCGGACTGGGCGGCAGGCCGGTGATCCGCGCCAGGTTGATCTTCTGTTTCGCCAGATCATTCTCGAGCGACATCAGGCGCTGCTCCTGCGTCTGTAACTGTACCTGGCTGCGATTCACGTCGATCTGCGGATTCAACCCCACTTTGCGGCGATCCTGCGTTTGTCTGAAGATGGCCTGCGCGGTGTCGATCTGGGCCTGCGCGGAATGGACTCGCGCCTGGGCGGCGATCACCTGCAGGTAGGCGCCGCCGGCGGCCAGCACCACCAGGTCGCGGGCGTCGCGCAGCGAGGCTTCGTTGGCCTTGACGAGTTCCTGCGCCGAGCGGTAATTGTTGAGCGCGGTGAGGTCGGCGACGGTCTGGGTCAGCGTGGCGCGCAGATCGAAGTAGTTGAAAGGGCCGGCGACGGTTGGAATGGAAAAGCCGCGAATCGGGATATTGATGCGTAGTCCGAAGGCGGCCAGGTCCGTCTGTTGCACCGATTCGCGCAGGTAGCTGCTCAGATTGGGCAGCAGCGAACTGCGCGCCACGCGGGCCTGTCCGCGTGCCTGGCGCATGGCCTGGGTGAGGCCTTCCGTGCCCAGGTTGTATTCCAGGGCGCGCGCGACGGCGTCCCGCAAAGACAGCTTGCCGGAGAATGGCCGGCCGGCTCCGGGTACGCTGCCGGTATACGGACCCTGCACCTGCACCGAGGTGTTGAGCGTGTTGACGCTGGAGGTGACGCCCGGTACGGGCGTCTCGATCGTATTGACCGACCCCCCTTGCCCACCGCGTCCCGAGAGCGGCAACTGGACGGGTGGCGTCGACGGTGGCGGCGGGACTTGCGCCTGCAGGAGCGCCGCCGCGAAAAAAATCAGGGAGAACACCGGGAGGCAAGTGTGAGCCAACGCGCGGAGTGATTTGTTCATGGTCGTATCATCCAAGTTGTTTGCGGAACCGCCAGATACTTAGAGAGAGCATCACCAGGGTGAAACCGATCAGCGCCAGAAAATTGGGCCACAACACGTCGATGCCGCTGCCCTTCATCAGCGTGGCGCGGGCGATGATGCCGAAATGGCGGATGGGATTGAGCCAGGTGACCGGCTGCAGCCAGGACGGCATGGCTTCGACCGGCGTCAGCGACCCGGAGAGGGTGGCCAGGGGCGGGTTAATGAAGAACGCGGTCATTTGCGATTGCTGCGCGGACTTGGTGAAAGTCGCCACAAAGGTGCCGATGCCGATGCCGCACAGAATGCAGAGCGCCGCGCTCAACACCAGCAGGATCAGGCTGCCGCGGACCGGGACCGCGAAGAACACCCGCATAATGACAATGGCCAGCGTGGCCATGACCAGCAGCAGAAAGAACAGAGGCAGGATTTTGGCGATCACGATGTCCGTGGTGCTGGCGGGCGTCATGAGCAGTTGTTCCACGGTGCCGCGCTCGCGCTCCTTGATCATGGCGGTAGAGGCCACCAGAGAACCGTTCAGGATCAGCAGGACGCCGAAGGTCCCGGTGACGATGAACCAGGCATTCACCAATCCGGGGTTATAAAGGAACGCCGTAACGGCATTTACAATCCCATGGCGGTCCCGCGGCGCCGCGCTCGCCACGCGCACCCGGGGCCGGATGCCCTGCCGCGCCAGGGCCTGGTTGTACGACAGAATCACCCCCTGGGCGTAGCCTTGCGCGATGGTGGCCGTATTGGCATTGGCGGCATTCAAGAGAAGCTGTACGTCCACCGGCGTGCCGCGCCGTATGTCGCGCGCGAACTCGTAGGGCACCACGATGCCGGCATCCAGTTTGCCGCGGCTGATGGCATTTTGCATGTCCACGACCGAGGAGTAATCGCCGCCCAGGCGGAAGCTCTTGCTCTGGGTCATGGTCGCGATCAGTTCGCGGCTCTCCGGGGTGCGGCTCCAGTCGATCACGCCCAAACGCAGGTTGGACACCGTGGCATCCAGGGCGAAACCGAAGAGCAGGATCTGCAGCGTGGGCGGAATGATCAGCGAGGTCGCCAGGCGTTTGTCGCGCCGGATCTGGGCGAATTCCTTCTTCATCAATGCGTGTAAACGGCTCATGCTTTCACCTGCATGCGGCGCATGGTCAGCCAGGCGAGCGTATAGAACACCGCGCCCAGTGCCGCGATCATCAGCACCGGAAACCACATGGCCGGCCATCCGCCGCCCTGCAACAGAGCGTCGCGGACGATCTCGATGTAGTATCTGCCCCAGACGATGTTGGAGACCCAACGCAGACCGGCCGGAATGTTCTCCACGGGGAAGATCAGGCCGGAGAGCAGAAAGACGAGCAGAAAGCCGCCCAGCGCTACCATCTGGATGGCGGCGGCCTGGTTCGGAATGCCCGCGCCTACCCAGGTGCCGAAGCTGGCCACGCAGAAGGCATAAAGGACGCTGCCCACGATGAACGCCGTGGGATCGCCGGCGACGTGCTGTCCGAATAGAGTGAGCAGGGCGATCACGGCCAGGATCCATTCGAAGGCCGCGATCACCATGAAGGCCAGGATCTTGCCCAGCAGAAATTCGTGCGCCGAGATGCTGGAGACGTACACCTGCAGGATGGTCTTTTGTTCCCCCTCCTTGGCCATGGCCAGCGCCGCCAGCAGCGCGGGAAACATGGAGATGCCCATCACGAAAATGCCCGGGCTGTAGAACTTGGGAGAGTCGCGGCCGGGATTGTACCAGAGCCGCACCTGGGCGCCCACCAGCATGGCCCCGGCCATGGCCCCGCTGGTTCGGTTGAAGGCATTGGTCACCTGGTTGACGTAGCCCTGTACAATACGCGCGGTGTTGGCGTCGGTGGCGTCCACCAGCAACTGCACCTGGGTGTTGGCGCCGCGGGCCAGGTCCCGGCCGAAGTTGCGGGGGACGATCAGCACGCCGCGCGCCGCGTTGGCGGTCAAGGCATCTTCCGGCTGCCGGTCGGTGGGCCAGGAGACGACGTGGAAGGAAAGGCTGGCGCGGAAAGCGTCGGCGAAACGGCGCGAGGCGGTGGAGTCGTCCAGATCCTGAATGACGAGCGGCAGGTCGTGAACCGTGAGCGAGATGGCCCAGCTCAGCAGGCATAGCAGGATGAGCGGGAGCACCAGCGCCAGGGCCAGGGCCAGGCGGTCGCGGAAAATCTGGATCAGCTCTTTGCGGGCTTGAGAGAAGATGCGTCTCATAGGCTTCCATAGCCGGACTGACGTCCCGGCCCTCCTTTAATCCTCGGCGGCAAATTTGCCCTCCTGACGGGCCTTCTCGACGGTGGCGATGAAGACGTCTTCCAGGGAAAAGTTCTCCTCGTGCATCTCCCGCACCGCCACGCCGGCATCCCGCAATGCCGCGGTGAGATGCCCGGCGGCGGCCGCCACGCTCTCGTCGGTGATGACGTGCAGGCGGTCGCCGAACAGTGACACCCGCCAGCGCTCCATCTGTTCTTTCAGCAGATCCGCCGCGCGCTGCGGCTGATCCACCAGCAGTTGCAGCAGATGGCCGGACTGGGCCGCCTTGATGGCGCTGGGCGCGCCTTCGGCCACCAGTTCTCCAGCCACCATGAATCCCAGCCGGTTGCACTGCTCGGCCTCTTCGAGATAGTGCGTGGTGACCAGGATCGCCGTCCCCATATCCGCCAGCCGGTTGATCATCCGCCAGAATGCGCGGCGGGCCAGTGGATCCACTCCCGAGGTGGGTTCGTCCAGAAACAGGACGCTCGGCTCATGCATGGTGGCGGCCCCGAAGGCAACGCGCTGCTTCCAGCCGCCGGGCAGGCTGCCGGTGATCTGCTGCTCTCTGCCGCGGAGGCCCGAGAACTCCAGGATCCAGTTCTTCTTTTCGGCGATCTCGCCCGCCGGGACCCCATACACGCCGGCGAAGAACTCCAGGTTCTCGTCGATGGCCAGATCGTCGTAGAGCGAGAACTTCTGCGACATGTATCCGACCCGCTCGCGCACCGCGGCGGAGCGGATGTGGCCGTTGCCGCCGGCCAGTTGCGGAGTGCCGGAAGTGGGCTCCAGGAGGCCGCAGAGCATTTTGATGGTGGTGGTCTTACCGGCGCCGTTGGCCCCCAGCAGGCCGTAGACCTCGCCATAATGCACGCTCAGATTGACGTTGTGGACGGCCGTGAAATCGCCGAAGCGTTTGGTCAGGTTCCGCGCGCCGATGGCCACCTGGCCGGCGACGTTGCGGTGCGGATGCCGGCCCGGAAACGGCGGCACGTGCATCTCCTGGCCCATGGCGCGCAAACGGGCCACGAAGGTGTTCTCCAGCATGGGATCGGCGACGCGTATATCGCGCACCGCGATACCGGTTTTGGCCAAGGTCTCCTGGATGGCGGCGCGGCCCGCCTCGGGATCGCGCACGATGATGTCCAGCCGATCGCCGAAGCGTTGGACATCGCTGATGACTCCGTCTTCGGCTTCCGTCAGCCGGTCTTCGGCGTCGGCGAGCCGGTCGGTGTGGATCTCCAGCCGGCGCATGCCCAGGCTCTCGCGCAGTTCCACCGGAGTGCCGCTCTGATGGATCTGCCCGAGGTGCATGAGGGCCACCGTGTGACAGCGCTCGGCTTCGTCGAGATACGGCGTAGCGACCACGATGGTCAGGCCGTCGGCGGACAGATGCGCCAGCGTGTCCCAGAACTCGCGGCGGGAGACGGGATCGACGCCGGTGGTCGGCTCATCGAGCAGCAGCACGCGCGGCTGCGCCACCAGCGCGCAGGCCAGCGACAACTTCTGCTTCATGCCGCCGCTCAAGCGGCCGGCCAGGCGGCCGGTGAAGCGATGCAGATCGAACATGCGCAGATAGCGGCTGCCGCGCGCGGCGATTTCCTGCGGCGGCACGTGGCGCAGATCGCCCACGTAGCGGATGTTCTCCGCCACGCTCAGGTCCGGGTAGAGGCTGAAGGTCTGAGTCAGATAGCCTACCAGCGCGCGCGATTCGCGGGCCGGTTTGCCGAAGACTTCGACGGTTCCGGAGGTGGCTTCCATGATGCCGGCCATGATCTGAAAGGTGCTGGTTTTGCCGGCGCCGTCCGGGCCGATGAGGCCGAAGATCTCGCCTTCGCGGACCTGCATGTCGATGCCGCGGATGGCTTCCACGGGACCGTAGTTTTTGCGCAGATCGCGGGTGGAGATTACGTTCACTTCGACAGACCTCGTGGCCGGATGCCGGGAAGCGGGCGCGCCTGCGTTACTCGCGCGGCGGTCCGGGCCATGTGTCCCCCGCCACCAGGATTTCGCCATCCGCGGGCATGCCCGGTTTGGCGTATCCGAACCCGGCCTTCAAGCCCAGCTTCACGCCCACCACCTGCTTCACGCGATCGTCGCGGAAATACGTGTTTTCGGGCGTGAAGGTGGCCTGCGGGTCGATGCGCAGCACGCCGGCGTCCAGCGGCTGCTTGGGATTCGAATCGAGATACACGCGCGCGGGCTGCCCCACTTTGACGCGTCCGATCTGCCCCTCGGGGATGAAGCCGCGCAGATACACTTTGTGCAGGTCGAGAAGGGTGACGATCGGCGTGCCGGCGGTGAGCACCTCTCCCGGCTCGGCGGTGCGTGTGACGACCGTGCCATCGAAGGGCGCGGTTACGGTGAGGTCCTTGCTGTTGGCCTGCGCTTCTGCCAGCGCGGCGCGGGCTTTTAATGCGCTGCTGGCCGAACTATCGATGTCGGCCTGCTGCAAGCTGATCTGCTTGCGCAAGGTGGAAGCCTGGAGGCCGCGGATATCGGGATTGGCGAGGGTGGCGCGGGCGGCGGTGAGGGCGCCCTTGGCGGCTTCCACGCGGCGGCGGGCGGCGGCCACCAGGGCGGCCTGGGTTTCCGCCGTAGTCACCGCCTGTTTGGCCTGGCGCTCGGAGACGGCGCCGGTCTGCTCCAGGCGGGTGTAGGCGTCCTTATCGAACAGCGCCAGTTTCAGGGCCGCCTCCTGCTGCGCCAGGTCGGCCTCGGCGGCGGACAACTGGCCCTCCGCCTGCGAAACGCGGCCATTGGCGTCCACTTTGGACTGGCTGGTCTCGACGGCGTTCTGGCTGAGCTGCTCTTCGAGCACGGCGATCTGGCGCCGGGACCACTGCAGGTGAGCCTCGGCCTGCTGCAGGCTGGCATCGGCCTGCTCCACACGGGCGCGCGCCTGCTCATCGTCGAGGACCGCGATGATATCGCCGGCCTTGACCAGGTCGCCCTCTCGCACCCGCACTTCCAGCAGACGGCCGGTGGCTTTGCTGGCCACCGCCGAGTCGTCGCCTTCGATGCGGCCACTGAGGAAAACGGCGTTGGCCGGTCCGCCCGGCTTGGCCAGGACTACGCGCCAAAGCGTGATGGCGCCGATCGCCAGCAACAGCAAGATGGGAATGATGGCCTTCTTCTTCATTGCGCGGCTCTCTTTCCGGGCCGCGTTCGTGCGGCCGCTGCTTCCTTTCGGGTCGCGCGGGCGATGCTCTTCAGGGCGGCGTAAGAAAAGGCCGCGATGTGATCGGCAATCTCGCCCAGCGTTTCGGGAGTGAATTTCAATTCCGGCCACAAGCGTTTGAGGACCTCGCGGCCGTGCGCGTACAGGATGATCTGGCCCATGATGCTCTGGGTGCACAGCTTGGTGGTGCGATCGTCCGGCGCGCGGCCGATGATGCCGCCCACCAGGGCGCAAGCGGCGTAATGACGGGGCCGCACAATGGCCTCCACCACGCCATCCAGAGCCGGAGTTGGCTGCGCCAACTCGTGGGTCATGAGCCGTACGGGCCAGGCCGGATGACCTTCGCCGTACATTAACGTGAGCACGTTGTGTACGTAGGCGCGCAGGCGGGCCTCGGGATTCGGCCGCCAGAGAGTGGGATCGAACGTGGCCGCGGTCCCCGCAATGCAAGCGGCATGGCGCAGGACCTCCTGGTACAGCCCCAGCTTGTCGCCGAAGTGGTAGTTCACGGCGGCCAGATTCACTTTGGCGCGGGCGCAGATATCGCGCACCTTGGCCGCCTGGAAGCCGGTTTCGGCGAAGACGTGGCCGGCGGTTTCGAGCAGGCGCTCTTCGGTGGCGTCGGGCGGATGGGCGGGGCGCCTTCTGTTTCTTTGCGGCATCAAACAGCATTTTAAAACAGCTGTTTGAACTTTGCAAGGGAGGCTTGGCCGGCGGTCAACCAGGCAGTGGACGCGATATTACGCACCAGCCTGTGGCTGGAGTCTTTACATGGAGCCGGCATCTCCCGGCGCATCGCCCAAATCAGGCAGGGGGACTTTCAGGCGAGCTTCAGTTCGCTGTTTCCCTCACCCGTCGGCAACAGTATGACACCCGCTACGTCACGCCGGAGCTCTTTGAGACAGTCGGCCGCACGCAGATTCCAATTGAACCGCGCGGACCGCCGGGAGGTTCGCGGGCGCCACATCCTGCGGCTGAAAGCCGGAGCCCCCGCGTCGCGCTTTCATCACTCGCCGTGAGTGGAGAGGCGCTGTCATCGGGCCGTCCATCCGCCATCGATGAGCATGGTGTGGCCAGTGATCAGCGACGCGGCCGGCGAGGCCAGGAACACCACCGCGCCGGCGACATCCATCGGCTCGCCGATGCGATGAAGCGCGGCGATACGCTCCACCACGTCGGCGCGGAAGGCAGGATCGGCCAACGCCCCCTCGGTGCCCGGCGTGAAGATGAACGTAGGCGCCACGGCATTCACCGTGATGTTGTATCGGCCCCATTCGACCGCCAGGCATCTGGTCAGGTGGGCGATGCCGGCTTTGGTCATGCAGTACACCGACTCGGTGGGCAACGCGGCGAAGCCGGCCTGCGATCCCATATTAATGATGCGCCCGAAGTTTTGCGTGATCATCACGCGCGCGGCCGCCTGGCTGGCAAAGAAAGTACCCTTTAGATTCACGCGCAGCGTCAGGTCGAAATCTTCCTCGCGCACGTGTTCGGCCGGGTTTTCCGGGGCGACTCCCGCGTTGTTGACCAGAATATCGATTCTGCCGAAATGCGCGGCAGCATCGTCCACCGCCCGTCGGATCTGGTCGAGGCTGGTAACGTCCATCTGTAGCGGCAAAGCGCGGCGTCCCAGTTCTTCGACTTCCCGCGGCAGGCCGCCATGCGCCCGCACGTCGCGCAACCCCAACGCCACATCCGCGCCAGCGTGCGCCAGCGCCAGCGAGATGGCGCGGCCGAGACCGCGCGCGGCGCCGGTCACCAGCGCCACCTGCCCGGCTAAATCGAAGCGAGGGAATGGTTGCATACGGTCTACTCTACTTTAATTCCGGCGATGGGACGTCGAGCGCGGCACGCGCATCCGCTGGTCCACCGCCGCTTCGCTGGCCGCTATTACCGGAGAGCCGGGCAGCCTGGCTCCCCAGCGTCTCACCGCATCACCCGAAACGAAAGACATGATGTGAGGACGCCAGCTCGTGCCAACTCAGGACACCGCCCGCCGCATGCGATCGAGCGGGCCGGGGTGTCCTAAGGCGCAGCGCGCATACCTCGGAGAACCACGACGACAAATACCGGTATCCCTGCTCACTTCCTCAGGATCTTGTCCATGGCTTTTCCCTTGGCCAATTCATCCACCAGCTTGTCCAGGTAGCGGATCTGTTGCATGAGTTTATCCTCGATCTCCTCCACCCGATAACCGCAGATCACGCCGGTAATCTTGGAGACGTTCGGATTGATCCGTGGCGCCCGGGCGAAAAAAGTCTCGAAGTCGACCTTCTTGTCGATCTGCTGTTGGAGCGCCTGTTCATCGTAGCCTGTGAGCCAGTGGATGATCGCATGCAACTCCTCCTTGGTACGACCCTTCTTCTCCACCTTGGTGACGTAAAGCGGGTAGACGCTCGCGAACGTCATTCGGAATACTCTCGCGTTGTCCATGGGCTTGTCGCTTCTCAGAGTTTAACGCTTTCGTCCGAAGCGCGAGCAGCGCTCCGAACCAGGGGCGACAGCCTCCATCAGCCCTGCGCGGACTGGCGGGCAGGAGCCTGCGGGCTGCCTTATGTAGCGCGGTTGCGTTGCGAGGATCCGGGCTCATGCTTTGTCCGAACATGCGATGTCCCGCGGCGGAGTCAGATCGTCCCGCACCTGGCCGCCGCACGCGCGGCAGCGCGACACGGGAGTGCGAATGAAGCGGCTGCCGGTGGGCGGATCGTATCCGGCGCACCTCTTGTAGCCACCAGCGAGTATTGGTAGCAGCAGGCGACCAAGAGGATTGTCGACCGTCAGCTCGGGGGCGGGTTGGGAGAAGCCGCTATAATCGAGAGTGGAGGAATGGCCGAGTGGTTGAAGGCGGCGGTCTTGAAAACCGTTAACGGGGCAACTCGTTCGGGGGTTCGAATCCCTCTTCCTCCGCCAGTTATCAAATTTCGCTATTTTTGCTTCTGACCGCTCGTCGTTTCCGCTAGTTACCGAGTTCGAAAGTCGTAATTTCTCAAGCGGCTCCAGCAGCGACATCCGCAACTCACCCCCGTTCCAGGAGGCGCCTTTCAGAACCCTCCGCAGCAGGCGTCGTTTCTCGACCTCAGAAGCATCCGGGAATTCTTCTGCCGCATGGCCGGAACCGTGTTAGTGCAAGCGCTCGCGATCTTCTCTCAATCTTCAGATCGCGCCAGTCCCTGCGATCGTACATAGCGAAATCGATCCGCCCGTTTGGTTCCCAGATCTTCGGCACGGCCAAGCCCCCATTAGTGCCGGCGTCATGGTCAAGTTCTAAGAAGTCTCGTGCCATGAGAATCCCGCCTCCGGAAGCGGTCGCGTGGCGAAGAGCCGTCCAGGCATCCGCGCAAGGTGGGGCGGTTGTGCAGGCCGAATCGCGGGACGTGATGGGCATGGCTTTCACCGCCGCAGGTGTAGCGGGAACCATGGCCGACGCCTACCATGGTGCGATCGGGGCACCTGTTATGGGCCCCGAGCGCTGCTTGCGGGAGTCGCTAAACCACTTGTGTGCGGGTGTCACGCCCGTTAGGCGCGGCCTACGCGCTCGGAGATGGTTGTGCTTGTTGGGCCTGCCACTTCTTCATATCCTCGATCATCTTCTTCTTCATCTCGGCTGGCGTCGGCTCCGAGATGTGGGTGGCAATGTACCAGGCGTATCCGTCCGGATCGACCAGGCGCCCACAGCGATCGCCCCAAAACATGTCCGAGACCGGCCCTTGGGCTGCGGCGCCAAGTTTCACTGCTTTGGCGAAAACCTTGTCGACGTTCTCGACCAGCAAATATAGAGTGGTCGGCGAGGCTCCGGCATTCTTGGCGCTGCGCACACCCATCTCAGGCATCTCCGGACCGAGCATCAGGGCTGTACCGCGCATTGTCAATTCGGCATGTACCGGCTTGCCATCTGGGCCGTTCATGATGCCGCGTTTCTCAAATCCGAAAGCCTTTTGATAGAAACTGGCGGCGGCTTTCACGTCCGAGACGCAGAGAGACGCGGTGACGGCGGCATAATTCTTCTTGTTCAGCGGATCGATTTTTTTCGGCATGCAGTCTTCCTCCAGCGAATCCATTCTACATCTGTTGTGGACCGAACAACTCCTTAGAACCACAGAGCGCTTAAGGTTCCCCGTGTTTTCATTCCGGGACCGGACGGAAAATGACGCCAAAGGAGCGCGTGAAGGACGCGGCGGAGGGCCGAAACGGTTCGCGATTGTTGCGGTTTCGATCGTGCGCGCATCAGTGCGCTCCTGCCTTGACACCTGCCCTGGCGCACCTTGTCTTCACGGTTCCAGATTGAGATAATCAGACCGTTTGATGTATTTAAGCAAGGCTGAAAGATGCCGGAATCTTCGTTGAAGATCGAGCCGCCCGGTCCGGCCGCCGATCGCACCGCGCACGGCTCGGCTCCCATTTCCACCGTGGAGCCGGCGGCCGAGAGCCACTGCCGGCCGATCTCCGGGTGGATGTCCTTGTGGGGACCGTGGCGCGTGGTGAGTTGGTCGCTGGTTCGATCACCCCGGTTCAGCCTGCGGGTTACGCCGATCCGCGGCAGGAGCACTCTGCCGCTGGATGCAACCGAGGCCAGCACTCAGGAATCTCCTTGATCCGATTCAAATGAGGACATCATGCGAGCTCTTCTGTTTCACTCTGTAATTGCGGTCGTCATCTTGAGTTTCACTCGACCGGTAGACGGTCAGTTCTTCGGGCCCTGGGTGGCGGCTGTTGCGAATTCAGCCAGCTACGCGGAATCCGGCCAAGGCGGCTACGGAATCGCTCGGGGCTCGTTGTTCGTGGTTTTCGGCCAGAATCTCGGTCCCGGCCAGCTTCAACAGGCACAGAGCTTTCCACTGCCTCCGTCGTTAGCCGGGACCTCGGTTGAGATAACGATGGGAGGAACCTCCTGGAACGCAATCATGATCTACACGCTGTGGGATCAGGTGGCTGCGATCCTGCCGTCCGGCGTGCCTGCCGGAAGCGGCACTCTCACCGTTACGTATGACCAGGTATCCAGCTACCCCGTGCCGATCACCGTCGTGGATAGCGCCTTTGGGACGTACAGTGCGACCAGCAACGGTATTGGTGCGGGCATTATTACCCGCGCAAACTACCAGCTTGCCTCCTCCGCGAACCCGGTAAACTCCGGAGATATTCTGATCATCTGGGGAACCGGTCTTGGTCCCGTGGATGGAGATGAAGCTGCAGGTCCGCTCCCTGGTAACCAGTTCCCGGGCACGGAAGTTTTCGTCGGAAACCAACCAGCGACCGTCCAGTACGCGGGCCGTTCTGGCTGTTGTGCCGCGCTGGATCAAATCGTATTCCAGGTACCCTCATCAGCGCCTCTGGGATGCTTCGTGCCGGTAGCGGTGCGGTCGGGCGGGGTGGTCAGCAATTTCACCACGATTCCGATCGGAGCACCCGGGAAGGCCTGCTCGGACCGAGTCGGCGTCCCGGCTGGCCTGATCACCAAAATTGAAGGCGGCCAGGCTGTTACCTTCGGCGTGGTGGGCATTGGTCCGATACCCCTCTTGCAGTCCGCCGGCTTCTCTTTCTTGCAGGGTCTATCAGAAGGGCTATCCCGGCTGCTCCACGTCAAAGTGTCTCAGCAGGATGTGAAGCGCCTCATGGCGGCGCACGGATCGCGGCGCGTCCGCCTGCTCAAAGCTCTCTTCAGGAAGTACCTGCGAGGCTCCAAGGCGCACAAGATCGATACGGACGCCGTCATCCGCCTGGCGCAATCGTTTAACGATTTCGGTGCGGCTGCCGGATTTACGCAACTCAATGGGCTCAACAGTGTCGCCGCCCAGTTTGGCTCGATATTGCCGCCCGCCGGTGCGTGTACGATTGCCAAGCCATGGCCCTTCATGTCCCAGCAATGGGGTGTCACCAGCAGGGCGCGCGACGCGGGTGCGCAACTTGTCCTTTCCGGTCCCCTTGGCACGCGGAGTTTGTCCGAGATCTCCAACGGGGAGTATCAGGCCGGGTTGGCAATTGGATTAGCCGGCACTGAATTGCCGGCCGGCGCGTACACCATATCGGCGACTGGCGGGGCTACGGTGGGTCCATTCACTGCGTCACTGATCAGTGGCGCCTTGCAGTGGACAAACAAAGATACGATCCAGGTGGTTGATCGTAGCCGCCCGCTGACGGTTACCTGGGATGGAACAAATCCAACCGGCTATGTGCTGTTTGGGGGTGCGTCTTCTTCCGGAGGTGACGGAACCGCATTTACCTGCGTGGAAGATGCCACGAAGCAGACCCTGACCGTGCCCCAGTTCATTCTGAATGCCATGCCGACAGCCACAGTGGACCACGGGTACCTCTTTCTGGCGATGCATCCATTACAGAATCCATTTTCGGCGACCGGCATCGATGCCGGGTACTTCATCGATTTCAGCAGCGATTCGAAGCAGCTTGGGTACCAGTAACCCGGGCCTTGCGCCGGATGCGCTTCGGCGCTTTCGAGAAATAGCCCATGTGTACTTGCCAGAACTGACTCATAGTGCCGCGGCGATTCGGCCGTGAAGACGCGCAAGTGGGGCTTCGACAGGGGTTGAGAACGGGTCTCGAACCGAACTTGCGGCTTGACAAACGCTGAGGACAAGAGCACAATCGGAATAGACTAGTCTGCAATGTAGACTAGTCTACGAGAAACATAACATGACAAGTTCATCATCTTGTCCTCCAGTAGGTGATCCGAACGCGATTGCGAAGCGCCTGATCCAGAGGGCTCATAACCGCGACGGCTTGCCGGAAATTGCAATGGGGCTAAGCTTCCTCGTTGTCGGGATCCTCAGCTACGCGCTGGTGCTTCTGCCACGCGATTCGATCGGTTTTAAAGCAGCCGTTGTTGGTCTCGCTTTGCTGATTCCAGTTCTCGGCATGGGCAGCCCGTGGGCATTGAAGTGGGTGCGACGGCGATATCTAATCGAGCGGGTGGGCTATGTAGAACCCAAACCGATTTGCCGGAAACAGATCGGCGCCGGGATCGCTGTTGCCGTGGTAGCGGCCACCCTGCTGTTCGGAGTCGTAACTCAGTCTTCAAACCCGGACCGCTGGGTACTAGCGGGAACCGGGTTGTTTGGAGGCGCGCTTGCCGCTTGGGCCGGTCAACTCCCCCGATTCGTCATCGGCGGTGTGCTCATGGCAGCAACGGGCATGGTGGTTGCTTTCGCTGGAGTTTCGCTCGAGATCGGTTTCGCAGTTATATTCGGCTTCCAGGGCCTCTTGGCTCTTATCTCTGGCGGCATGGTGTTTCTGCGGTTCATCCGGCAGCCGATCGAGCCTGGCGAATAGGATGAGCGCGAAGATTCAACGACTCGCGGAGGTCGACCGCATTATTCACGAGCCGGCGCGGTTGATGGTGGTGGCGTTGCTGGCGGCCGTCAAGGAAGCCGACTTCCAGTATCTGCATCAATCCACGAAGCTTACAAAGGGGAACCTGTCAGTTCATTTATCAAAGCTGGAAGAGGCAGGCTATGTGGCAATCGAGAAAACCTTCCGCGGGAAATACCCGCTGACCATCTGCCGGCTGACAGAACGAGGTCGCGAAGTACTCGATAACTATCGGAAGGTCATGAAAGCCGCGCTTTAAGACTGCCCGCACCGCCCCAACGGGGCCAATGTTTCTGACGTAACGATCTGCTTTGGCCCCGGAGACAGATTCCCCTTCAGGGCAGGAGCTTCTGGGAGTCATCACCTCCCATGGGCACTCCCGAGAGTCCTACACGCCCGTGCAAAAATCAAGCCGCTGGCAGGCGCAAGCGCTGGCGGCAAGGGCGGCGACTGCGGCTGTCTACTCAAGGGATACGAGCAACGTTTTCATCCGCGGCACGTGCGCCAACGGTACTGCAGCGCCGAGCGCCGCAAGGAGGCACGGAAGTGGTCACGATGAAAAGCGCAGCTACGCTACCGGGGAAACGGCAGCGGGCCAAGCACAAACTGGTGGCCAACACCGGATCGCAATGTAGAGGTGCCCAATGACACCGCCGGTCATCGCTACTGCGATGCCACGGCGGCGGAGTTTCTCTATGCCTGCGTCCGGCGTACCGTCGAGCACGACTTGCCGCGCGAGATGGATTCAACTGCGCCGTCACGACGAGGCGCGCCGACGGATCATGGAAGCTTTCGAGATGCCCGATCGCGTCGGCGATGGCATGCTGTCCAGGAAGATACGGCAAGGCGAGTTGAATTCGTTGCGAGACCACGAGGCCCGGATAATCAAGGGACATCGCCAACCACACCTTCGGAGGCTTCCAGTCGAGATCCAGATCGCCGGCCGAAGTTGACGCCGGCGACAAAAGTGGGTTTGCATCGGGGCATCGGGCGGAGAAGGCTGCGCCGGTCCCGCCATGATGTGCGATGTGCCGGAGCCGTCGGCGCTGTCGTGAGCACGCTGGCGGGCGATGGGTTGCTCGTCGCTTTCAAAACCCGAGGCGCTCGCGAACAACGCGGGTGCGCGTCCGGGACACGGCGAATTCGGTCCCGTTCGCATCGTTGAGGCGCAGGAGCAGGCCCCCGGCGAATCCGGGGGCGATTTCTTTGACCCAGACGGTGTTGACGAGGACGCCGCGGCTGATGCGGAGGAACCGGTTGGGGTCGAGCCGCTGTTCCAGGTCGGTGAGGGTGTGGCCGATGGAATGCGGCTTGCCCGAGACGATGGCGTAAGTGAGCTTGTCCTCGGCATAGAAATGGGTGATTCGAGAGAGTTCAAGGAAACAGACACGATCGCCGAGGCGTGCGGCGATGCGAGTGGGGTGGCCGGGCGCGCGCTCGCGGAGGACGGCTTCGAGCCGTTGGAGGATACGCCCGGCATCGCTTGAACTCATCCGTTCGGCTTTGTCGAGGGCGCGTTCGAGGTGGGCGGGATCAATGGGCTTGAGAAGGTAGTCGACGGAGTTCACCTGGAAGGCACGCAGGGCGTATTCGTCGTAGGCGGTGGTGAAGATGACTACGGGTTGGCGCGGGAGGGCGGCGAGCAAATCGAAGCCGGACATCCCGGGCATCCGGATATCCAGGAAGAGAAGGTCGACGGGGTTGGCGCGGAGGCAGTCGAGGGCCTGCACGGGGTTGGTGGAGGAACCGGCCAGATCGGCGCGGCCGGTCTTTTTGAGGAGACGGGCCAGGCGCTCCACGGCCAGGGGCTCGTCGTCAACGATGTAGGCTCGCAGTTTCACGGGTCACCGGTACGGTGAAGGCTACCACGGTACGGCCGCCGCGGCGGGCCACGTCGAGGCGGGCCGAGGGGCCGTAGAGTGTTTCCAGGCGTGCCACGAGGTTCTCGAGGCCGTGCCCTGGCTCGATGCGGTCGAGGCCGAAACCGGGGCCACTGTCGCGGACTTCCAGCGTCAGGGCGCCGTCCCCCGCGACGTCCGCCGCGATTTCGAGTTCTCCCCCCTCGATGTTCGGCGCGAGGGCGTGTTTGACGGCGTTTTCGACCAAACACTGCACGGAGAAAGGTGGGACAAGGGCCGTGAGGGCGGTTTCGGGAATGGAGAAGCGGTAGCGAAGACGGTCGCGGAGGCGGGTCTTTTCGATCTCGAGATAGTTGCGTACGGTATCGAGCTCGGAAGCCAAGGGGATGAGGGAGCACCGGCTGGAATCGAGCGACGTGCGCAGCAGGGCGGCCAGGCGGCCCACGGTGTCCTCGGCGAGCTGCGCGTTGGCGGGGATGAGCGAGCTGATGGAGTTCAGGGTGTTGAACAGGAAATGCGGGTGGATGCGGGATTCAAGTGACTGGAGACGGGCCTGGGCGGCGAGGAGTTCGCGCTCGCGGAGTTGGGCGCGCGCTTCCTGTAACCGGTTGGTGAGGACCTCGAAGGCGAAGATGGCGATGGTGAAGACGACGGCCAGCGCGCCGGCGATGCGGACACTGAAGGCGTATTGCTGCCAGAAGCTGGCGGCGGGAAGCATGCCGAGGACGAGCAGGATCGCGGCGCCGGCCAGGCAGCCCGCCGCCGTGATGAGCAACGCCGCGCCGGCGAGCGTGAGGATCAGGCGGACGCCGCGGCCTCCCATGCGGCGGGCCACGGCCGGCAGCAGGTACGCCATCGGAACACCGACCGAAAACGAATTCACCAGACCGGTGACGAAGACGCGGAAGGTCATCGACTCGCGCCAACTGCCTATAAACAGGAGCACGGCAAATGGCGCGACGGCAGCCGCGGCCACGCATACCAGGACGATGCGGAGGCTTTTCGGCATCTTCCTCCTCCTGCTACTGTACCGCGGGCGCCAGGGTTCCAACGCGGAAAACGGCGACGAGCTGGGGTTTTTCCTGGCCGGTGAGAACGACCTCGCCGTAGACCTCCTCGTAGAGGGTGGCGTATTCAATCTGGTGGGTCTTGGCCGAGACCCAAATCTGTCCCCAATAATCGCTGCGGCCGGTGAGGGTCATGCCGGGGGTCTGGATGTCGAGCTGGTTGAAGAGGGCACGATAGTCGATCAGGGCGCAGTCCTGGCCGTTGCGCTGGGAGGTGCCGGTCCAGACGATCTGGACGTCCTTGTGGTGGAACGAGCCGAGGGCGCCGAGGGAAAGGTCGGCGGCGTCGGGGAGATGGTAGATCTGGTTGGGCTTCAGCTTCTCGGCGAGCAGCGAGGCGAAGCCTTCGATCATCTGGGTGTCCCAGACGAGGTTGCGCGCTTCGATGGCGGCGGGCGGGAAACCTTTAAAGAAGCCGGGCTGGAGAGTGGCTTTATCCGCGTCCGGGCGGTAGGTGAAACCCTCCATGAAGTCCCGTTTCTGCGGGGCTTCGATGGGTCCGGCGGTGACGTTGTTCCAGCGCGCGAGGCCCTCGGGCAGGCGAGTGTAGTCGCCGGAGACGCGCTCGGTGCGGACCATGTTGCCCTTGGCGTCGAAGTAGTGATAATCGGTGGCGAAGTGCCAGGTCTGGGCCGCAGCCACCCCGGCAGTAAGCAGCGTGATCAGAATGAATGTTCTCATGCCACGAGTATGGGGCAGGGGGCGGCCGCGCACCGCGGAGTTTCGGACGAACGCCGCGAAAACTCCGATGGAGAGGGGAACCAGGCCGGCGGGCTTACTGACTGGATTCTTGAACGCGGATCTGTAGGCCCGCGAAGGCAGCGGCGCAAGGCACCGCTGCGCCAGTCTGGCTGTCCCCGGTTGAGTTCACGGGTCAGTTTGGGGCTTTGGCTATTGGCGAACCGCACCTGATTTCGTGAGATCATCCTGGAGACGGAGGAACTCTGACATGCACAAGTACATCATCATGGGAGTGCAGGGATGCGGCAAAGGCACTCAGGCGAAAATGCTCAAGGAATCGCTCGACCTTGTGCACATCAGCGTGGGCGACATCTTCCGCTGGCACATTCAGAGCCATACCAAACTCGGCGCCCGTATCCGACGCACGATGGCGGAAGGCGAGCTGGTATCGGACGACATCGTGGAAGAGGTCGTCAAGCAACGGCTGAACGATCACGACTGGAATTACGGGTTCATCCTGGACGGCTTCCCCCGGAATGCCCGCCAGGCAGAGTTCTTTCTCGAAAGCTATGACATCGATGCTGTCCTACTGATTCATGTGCCCGATACGGTCGTTCAGGAGCGTATTCTCAACCGCCGGCTTTGCTCCAAGTGCGGCCTGGATTACAATCTCATCTTCCACCGCCCCGCGGTCGCCGATCGTTGTGATATCTGCGGCGGACTGCTGATCTCCCGGCCCGACGACACGCCCGACGCGGTGCAGGCGCGCCTCCAGGACTATCACACCAAGACACAGCCCATTCTCGACTTGTTCCGCCGCAAAGAACTGGTGATTGTGGTGGACGGCGCGGGTTCCGCCGAAGAGGTACACCAGGATCTGGTCCACCAGCTCGGGGTCAAGGCAGGCGGCGCCGGGGCCTAAATCGCCAAGCGGGTTGTCGACTGGAATTCAGGAGCTAAAGAGATTTTCGGAACCGTTCATTGCTTTGCACGATACCAGCGTACTAACCTATACGTCATGACGTGCCGTTGCCTTCCCATCTTGCCGGCGATCTGCTGGCTGGCATGGGCGGCGCAGTCTCCGCCCTCGTCCGCGGAACAGGCAAAGCTGGTTGAGGAAATCCGTGCTGGTTCCCTGGCGTATACTCGCCAGCTTCCTGATTTCATCTGCGTCGAACAAACCCGCCGCTACGTTGACGAAACCGGCCAGGAAGCCTGGCGCCTGGTCGACACGCTCACCGCGCAGCTCAGCTACTTTGACCAGAGGGAGAACCACAAACTGATCTCGCAGAATGGCCGCACCGCAAAAGACACTTCGTACGAATCGGCCGGCGGAGCGCTCTCCATGGGCGATTTCGGCAGCACCCTGCGCGACATCTTCGATTCCGCCAGCCGGACCGTCTTCACCTGGCAGAAGGACGTTGCCCTGCGCGGCCGGCGGAGCCACGTCCTTTCTTTCCGCATCGCCCGGCCTGTGTATGCCATCGAGTACGACGGCGACCCGACCGCGGGCCCGCAAAGAGCAAAAGTGTCATCCCGCGGATCGATCTTCGTGGACCCGCAGCGCCACTCCATATTGCGCATCACGCAGGAGGCGACTGGTATCCCGCCCTCGTTCCCGATTCAAGAGGCGAAGCAGACGCTCGATTATGATTTCGTGAGAATCGGAGACGCGGACTTCTTCGTGCCGATGGCCGCCACTACGCGGGTCCGCATCCAGACCTATAGCGGCGCCGTCTGCACGAAGACGGAGAAACGCTTTCAGCAATATCGCAAGTACGCGGCCGACGCCGTGATCAAGTTCGACGAGCTTCCGCCCGAGTAGAGCCGGCCATGCGCTATTTAGTCTGTCTCGGCGTGCTAATTCTCCCCGGCTGCGCGAAGGGACTCACAGCGAAAGAGGTCCTGGACCAGGTGGCCTCGATTTACCGCAGCTCGAAAGCCGTACACATAATCGCGGTAAAAGAAGAGACCCGGTTCGCGGCGGGCCACGCGCAAGTCATGGCAATCGAATGCGAACTGGCAAACGCACCGGGCGGACGCTATTTCGCGCTGATGAAACAGCCGCAGCAGCAGGCGCTGACCATCAACGACGGCAGGAATGTCTGGCTGGCCCTAGGTTCCAAGAAACAGTGGTCCCGCGTCTCCGCCACGTCGACGGGCGATAGCGATGAAGAGCACGACGCGCAGGCCGCCAGCCGGGATCTGCACGATTCTCTCGATTCCATGATCATTGACCGGTTCGCGGCATTACCCAAGACTCTGCAAAATCCGGTGATGGCCAAGCCGCGGGATTTCGAGTTAGGCCACCAGAAGGCACGCTGCTATACGATCCGCGGGCATGCTGCCGGAACCGAGATCGAACTACTGGTGGATCAGCGAACTTTCCTGGTCTTGCGGGACAACGAGAAAAGCGGGGCGCCGGATGACCGGACCACAGTCACCATAAACGTGAAGCTAGTGGAGCTGAACCAGGAGGTCCGCGACTCTCTGTTTCACTTTGATCCGGAACCGGGATGGACGGAGGTCCGCACGGCGCCTGACGCGATGGAGCCGTTGCGAACCGGCGAGCGCGCCCCCGGTTTCACGGTGAAGACCTTGAATGGCGAAGGTGTGGATCTGCAGAACCTGCTGGGCAAGGTCATCGTAATCGACTTCTGGGCCACCTGGTGCATCCCCTGCCGCGACGAGTTTCCCGCGCTGGAGAAACTCCGCGCGGAGTTCGGCGGCGCCGTCCGGTTTTATGGAGTCAGCGACGAAGATCCTGATACGGTGGAGAAATTCGTCGAAGAGAATGGCTACCGGATGCCAATTCTACTCGATAGGAACCGCGAGATGCGCCGTCACTACGGCGTTCATAAGATACCGGCACTGGTTGTAATAGGCCCGGACAGCGTGGTGCGCTGGCAGTCCGTCGGCGAGCGGAGCGAATCCGAATTGCGGGGAGCGATCCGTGCCGTGTTAGATCAGGTTCAGCCGAACCGCTAGCCCACCGCGCACTTGGGGGCGGATCGTACTTGTGTGCTTCAATAGTCGATCATGCTGGATAAAAAGACGGCACGTGAAGCGGTCAGTTGGTCCTCAGCGATAGTGATGTTCCTGCTGGTGGGGATCTTGCCTCCCGGGACGGGATGTTTCGCCTGGTTGGCGGCTCCCAGGTCTGGCGGGACGCACGGGCCCTATGCGACCAGATTTCCGCATGCGGAGAATCCAATTTCGGAAGGCGGCAAATGGCTGAACGGCCACGCGGATGGCCTGGACTGGACCGATGTCCGGACCACGCCCCGCTTTGCCTTTGGAACGGAAATAGGCGGGCGCCGGCCAGCGCCGCAAAAATACGATGACTCCACAGCCATTTTGAAGGGCACGTGGGGACCGGACCAGACGGTTGAAGCCACGGTGCACTCGATGAACCCCAATCAGGACGGCAAGGTCCTGGAGGAGGTGGAACTGCGCCTGCGGAGTTCCATTTCCCCTCACAATTGCACTGGATATGAGGTCATGTTTCGCTGCTCCAAAATTCCGCGGGCGTACTGCAACATCGCCAGGTGGGAGGGCCCGCTGGGCAGGTTCACCATGTTGAAAGAGACGTACGGCTCGGCGTACGGAGTCAAGGACGGAGACGTGGTAAAGGCCACCATGATCGGAAAAGTCCTCACGGTGTACATAAATGGTGCCCAGATGATTCAACTCAGCGATGACAGGTTTACAAACGGCAATCCAGGTATCGGGTACTACCTGGAAGGAGCCACTGGCGTGATGCGCGACTTTGGCTTTTCGAGTTTCATGGCCACCGACAGATAGGCGTCTGGCTCCAACAAATCACACCTCTGAGGGGGCGACGCATTGCGCGCATGAAAACGCCGCCCCACCAGCCGAGGCGTATGGCTCGTGCGCCTGCCCTTAAGATCCGGGTGTGCGGGGCATCCGGCGGCTCTTCGATCTGCCACGGCCGGCCTTCCCGATCATGCAGCACCGTCGTGCCGCCTATGGCACGAGGTTATTTGGAACCGGCCGGAGCGCGAGAGTTGCGGTCACTACAATTTAGCGCGCCACTGCGCCGCCTGCTCCGGCTTTTGCCAGCGCGTGTACAAGTCCACGATTTGTTCCCCCGTGGACCGTATGAACTTCCGCTGCTTGGCCGGCATCAGCGCCGCCCGCTGCCGCATGCCGTCGTAGCCGCCGAGCAGCAATGGCTCGGCCTCTGCATATCTCCCTTTGCCGGCCAGACAAGCGCCCAGAAACGCCTGCGCCCGGAAACGTCCCCAATCCCCCGCGTCGCCCTTCTCCCGGATCGCCATTGCCTGGCGCAGCAGCGGCTCCGCTTCCGCATACTTATGCTGCTTAGTCAGATTCTGGCCTAACAACTCGGCGGCATCGGCCGTGTAGGCCGCTTCATAAGTGCCCAGCCCGCGGTAACCTTCGTACGCATGCCGCCACGTCTGCTCTGCGCGCGCCGGCTCGTTTTGCTGGTCGTAAGCCCACCCCAGTGCCAACTCGAGTTTCAGTGTGTCCCTTGCATCCGGCCCTTCCATGGCACGGAAATCGTCCCGCGTCTTCTCCAGCAAAGCGATTCCCTGCGCCGCTTTGCCATTTTCCACGTAGATTTGGCCCAGGATGCTGTTCGAATACAGCGTGTTGACATGCCGCGGGCCGTACGCCCGGCGATCGGCCGCGCTCACTTGTTCGCCCACCTTCTCCGCCTGCGCGTAATCGCCCTCGCCTAACAACACCTTCGTTAAACCGAACCTCTCGCGTTGCGTGAAAGGATGGTCTGGGCCATACAGCCGCAGGTAACTCTCTAGTCCCTTCGCCAGCAGCTCGCGGGCCTCGGCATACCGGCTTTCCGAAATGTAGAGCGCAGCCAGGCTGTCGCTGGTATTCAAAGTATCGATATTGTCATAACCGATGCGGCGGGATTGAATCTCCAGAGCTTTCTTCAGCAGAGGTTCCGCTTCCGCATACTGATTGTTCTGGAAGTATAACGCTCCCAGGTTTTGCATAGCGACCACGGTTTGCGGATCGGCCGGACCAAGCCTGCGGGTTTTCCCTTCATAGACCGCTTTCGCGGCAGCCACGGCCGCGGCATTCTTGTCTTCGTTTATGTAAACGCCGGACAGAGCCATCAGCATATCGAGCGACTCCGGATCGTCTGCGCCGCGCTGTGCCGCCAGGAGCTCGTGGGCTCGGAGCAAATGCCGTTCCGCCTCCGGGAAAAGACCGAGCCCCATATAAGCCTTGCCGATCGTATGCTGGACCTCACCTTCCACCAGCGGCTGATTGGCGAACCGGTTGCCGGCCTTTGCCGCGGCACGGTCCAACAGCGTACGTGCCTTCACATCCGAATCGGGCTTTGCGTCTGCGCCGTTCTGCGCTTCCGGATTCGCCTGCGACAGCAAGTCGTCCTGCAGAAACTGATTCACCGCCCTGGCGACGGCCGCTTCGGCATCCGCGCGGTCCCGCTGCCGCCGCGCCGCCACACTCTGCCAGATACTCACCCCCGCCGCTGCCATCAGCACAACCACAAATGCGCACAGCGTCGCCAGCGCCGCCCGGTAACGGCGTACGAACCTGCGCGCGTGGTACGCCGCCGAAGGCGCTACCGCCAGTACCGGTTCATTGCGCAGATACCTCCCGATATCAGCCGCGAAATCCGACGGAGATCCATAACGCCGCGCCCGCTCCTTTTCGAGAGCTTTCAACGTGATCGCATCCAGATCCCCGCGCACCAGCTTGATTAGAGCGGTCGGATCGGTTTGCCGCTTCTGTGCCAATTCTGTCGACGTGACCGGATCTTGCGTTCGGATCCTGGTGCTCGGCTTCGGCGCATCGTCCTCGCGTAACCTCCGCAGAAATTCTTCGAACGCCATTTTGCGCGGGTCGATTGGCGTCGCCCCCGCCAGTAGCTCGTAGAGAACGATCCCCAGCGAGTAAACATCCGTCCGCGTATCGATGTCCTCGCCCGACGACAACGCCTGCTCCGGGCTGATGTATTGCGGCGTCCCAACGATCGCCCCTACACGGGTGAACATCGTCTCCGCCGTAAGCTTCTGGGTGAGCGCCTTGGCCACGCCAAAGTCGATGATCTTCGGCACGGGCACGCTGTCGACCTCGGTCACCAGGATGTTGGAGGGCTTCAGATCGCGATGGATGATCGCTTTTTGGTGTGCATGCTGCACCCCTTCGCAGACGTGAATGAACAGTTCCAGGCGTTGCCGCGTGCTGAGCCTGTGCTGATCGCAGTAGTGGGTGATGGGCACACCGGCCACGTACTCCATTACGAAGTACGGCGCGCCTTGCCGAGTCGAGCCGGCATCCAGAACCTTGGCGATCGCCGGATGATCCATGAACGCCAACGCCTGCCGCTCCGACTCGAAGCGCGCGATCACCTCGCGGCTGTTCATCCCGGCCTTGACCAGCTTCACCGCCACCCGCCGCCGCACCGGTTCCCTTTGCTCCGCCAGCCAGACCTCGCCCATGCCGCCTTCGCCGATTTTTTGCAGCAAATGATATCGCCCGATCACCGTACCGGCAGTTTCCGCTCCCTCCATCGCCCGCGTGGGAAGTGCGGTGTGTTCCATGCCGGTCGTGAGGTCGGCGTCACGCTGTTCAGACATTTCTGAATCTCCCCCAGTTGATGGTGCACCCAGCCCAAGAGCAGGCTAATCGTATCACCTTCGGCGCGCGCCGCGCGTGTGCCGATCGCCGGAGTACGCGTGCCGGGCAGGCGCCGCTTCAAAATGTCTAAATACTGGCCCGCTTTCCTTTGCAGCGCGGGATTCGAAATACGCTTACGCTACGCTGATCCCGCCGCCGGGGCGAGACGACGCGGCGTTTCCGGCGAAGTTCACGCTCATTCCGGGAATTGTCAGGGATTATCGGGGATTATCTTGACACGACCGTCCGGTGGTGTATAATGGCTCAAATTCGGCTCCAGGTGGCCGGATACTTTTTCAATTAGCACTAACGGAGGTTAACCAACACAATGCGATCGATACGTATAGGATTAGTGGGCGCCATTGCGTTCCTGCCTGCGTTTGCGCAGAGTTCGGGGACAGCACCGGCACTGGATACTGCCGGGAAAATCGCTCATCGCCAGCATGGGCCGATTCGGGATTGGAAAGATCACTTCGACGGAACCTCGACCAGTACGAACTGGAGCGGATACGCCGTGACCGGAACGTCCTTCACCTCCGCCCTAGGCTCCTGGACAGTGCCGACGGCGACCTGCAAGGGCGTCCGGGGAGATCAATATTCGTCGTTCTGGGTCGGCATTGACGGGTACAGCTCCTCATCGGTGGAACAGACCGGAACCGATTCCGACTGCGTGGGCACCCGGGCGAGTTACTATGCCTGGTATGAATTCTATCCGCAGCCTTCCTACGAGATCACCAGCCTGACGATCCACGCCGGCGACCGCATGTCCGCCAGCGTGACCTATAGCGGCAGCAAGTTCACGGTCACCATCATCGACGAAACTACGGGAAAATCCTACTCGAAGAGCGCCAGCGTATCGAGCGCCAAGCGCACCTCGGCGGAATGGATCGCCGAAGCGCCCTGCTGCACGCGCGGCGGCGGCATCCTGCCGATGTCCGACTTCGGTACCGTCCTTTTCGGAGAGGATACTTCCGGTGTGAGCGGCACCAATTACGCCACGAGCAGTACCGTGAGCGGCCCCATCTCGGACTTCGGCTCCGCGGTCCAGGAGATCAACAAGGTGGGCAGCTCTTCGAGTCCGCAGACATCTACGTGCAGCGCGGTTTCGAGCGACGGCACCAGTTTTTCCTGTACTTGGGCGCCGTAGCTTAGCGTGGCGCCTTGAGAGTGGCTTCCAGCCGCCGGTCCGCGGAGGAGCCTCCCACAAATATGTGGCTGGCTCCTTCGGCCGCGGTGAACGGCAGTTCGACCTTGCGTTTCTCGTTTTGCCTGAGTGTCACGCGCCGGAATGCCCGCAGCCTTTTGGCGTCCGGAGCTTCGGTATAGAGCTGCACGACTTCGTCTCCGGCCCGCTTTCCTGTATTGGTCACCTCCACAGTTACGATTCCCGGACGGTACTTCAGATTGGAGTACTCAAACGTGGTATAACTGAGTCCATAACCGAAGGGATAGAGAGGCTCCCCTTTGAAGTACATGTAAGTGCGGCCATGACGGATGTCGTAATCCATCATCGGCGGTAACTGGTCGATCGACTTGGGCCAGGTCTGATTCAGACGGCCCGCGGGATTATAGTCGCCGAAAAGCACCTGGGCAATGGCCGTGCCCTGCTCCTGCGCCGCATGTGCAATGTGCAGAATAGCCGGCACGTTCTGTTGCGTCCAATTGATGGCATACGGGAAGCTCGAAACCAGGACCACCACGGTTTTGGGATTGGCGGCGTACACCTGTTTGACCAGCTCTTCCTGCGACAGATCGATCGACTCGCGGTCGCGCCCTTCGCGTCCTTCGCCCGGGTCGGCGCAGGGCTTGCTCGATACGTCCCGGTTGAACATGGCGATGATATTCGTCGCATTGCACGTCGGATGGTTGCCGACCACCACCACCGCCACATCGGACGCCCGCGCCGCCTTAACCGCGGCATCGTTTTCGTTGCCGGAAGCATAGTTCACGGTCACGGACGAGCCCACCTCCTGGCGAATGCCCTCCAGCGGCGTGATGGCATAGGGGGGCTTGCCGCCGTAAAGATCGATCAGCACCTCGTTGGCCCTCGGTCCGATCACCGCGACGGACTTGAGCGATGCCTTGTCGAGCGGCAGAAAACCGCCGGCATTCTTCAGCAGCACGACCGATTCCCGCGCCACCTCCAGCGCTACCCGCTTGTGCTGCTCGGTGGTCCAGGGCTCGGGCTCGCCGGCGGAGCCGATCTTCGCGTAGCGCACCATGGCGGGCGGGTCCAGCAGGCCCAGCCGGATGACCGTCCGGAACTTGCCTTTCAGCACCGCGTCGATATCAGCTTCGCTCAGCAGGTGGCTGTCCAGGTCCGCCTTCATCACCTTCGGTACGTTGATGAAGAAGGCGAGAATCTGGTTGATGCCGGCCTTGATCGCCTCGGCCGCAGCTTTTTCACTGGTGGGATAGTAATGCCGCGGATCCACCAGCAGTTCGACCGCCAGGGCGTCGGAGGAGATAACTCCATCGGCGCCCCATTTCTCGGCCGCCAGCTTCTTCAGGATCGGATTCACGGTCATCGGAACGTGATTCCAGGCGTTGTAAGATGCCATGAACGACTTACCACCGCCCTCCACAAATCCCATGCGGAATGGCACCGAATAATAGTCCATCAGTAACTGTTCGTCAAAATCAGAGGAAGAACTGCCGCGCGTAGTCTCGTTGCTGTTGGCCAGGAAGTGCTTCATCAGCGAAGCGGCCTGCCAGTACCTGGGGTCGTCGCCCTGCATGCCTTTAATGAAGGCCACTACCATGGTTCCGTCAAAGAAAGGGTCCTCGCCGTAGCTTTCGTTGTTGCGCCCCCAGCGCGGATCGCGCGCCAGGTCGGCGTTCGGTCCCCAGACCACCAGCACGTGGCTCTTATACTTCTCGTTCTGGTAAATGTAGCGGGCTTCGTATCCCTGTACGGCTCCCACGCGCCGGATGAGCGCGGGATCCCAGGTGGACGCCATACCGATCACCTCGGGGAACTGCGTAGTGGTGATGGCTTTGCCGCCGAAGTCGCCCTTGCGCACCAGGCCATGCAGGCCCTCCGTGCCGCCCGCATCGGGGATATGCAGGCGCGGCACGGCGGTGCTGGTGGTGAGGCAGGCGAGCTTCTCGTCCAGAGTCATCAGCGACAGAATATTTTCGACCCGCTGTTCCACGGGCAGGTTGGGGTTCTGAAACGGATACGGCTGGGCCAAAAGCCGGATCGCGGACCACGCCGCAACGAAGATCAAGGTACGCATGGCAGAGCATCGTATCACCCTGCGCCGGAAGGCATGCGATACTGGCAGTGACGCCTTGCCCCGGCCTTACATCGCCGTCCTTTGCGGCCTGGTCTGCGCGCCGGCCCTGCGGTCGCAGAGCGGCGAAACCGTCCTGCTGGTTGTGAACCGCGTCAGCAATCTCTCGCGCCACACAGCGGATTACTATGTCCGCAAGCGCGGCATTCCCCTCAAGAATGTCTGTATGCTGAACATCCCGCCGGAAACGGAGGAGATCTCCTGGCAAACGTACCTCACGCGCGTCGAGCAGCCGATCGCCAACTGCCTGGCCAAAGCAAAGCTCCAAGAACGGATTCTCTACATCGTGACCACCATGGGGGTCCCGCTGAAAGTGGCGGGCAGCGGCGGAGGCCATACTTCCGATGCGTCTTCCGTGGATTCCGAACTGACTTTGCTCTATTCCAAAATGAAGGGCAAACGTTTCCCGCGCGCCGGCTTCGTGCCGAACCCGTATTATCGCCAGAAGGATCAGCCGTTTCGCCACGAGCGGTTTCCCATCTATCTGGTGACGCGCCTGGCGGGCTACGATTTCACCGACATCCAAGGCATGATTGACCGTTCGCTCGCGGCGCGCAATCGCGGCAAGTTCGTGTTCGACCTGAAGTCCGCCGACGACCGCACCGGCAACAATTGGCTGCGTACCGCGGCCCTGGCGCTGCCCCAAGATCGCGTGATATTGGATGAGTCCCCGAAAGTCCTCACCGGCGTGCGGGAGGTGATCGGCTACGCCGGGTGGGGATCGAACGATCCCAACCGCCACCAGCGCGACCTGGGCTTCCAATGGCTGCCGGGAGCGCTGGTGAGCGAGTATGTCTCCACCGATGGCCGCACGTTCCAGCGCCCGCCCGCCGCGTGGAACATCGGCACCTGGGCCGATCCGTCACACTGGTTCGTGGGTTCTCCGCAGACTCTGACGGCGGATTACATCCACGAAGGCGCCACCGGCTGCTCCGGCCACGTGTACGAACCGTACCTGGAGTTCACGCCTCACCCCGATCAGTTGTTTCCGGCTTACTTCCAGGGCCGCAACCTGGCGGAGAGCTACTATGCCGCGATTCCGGGGCTGAGCTGGCAGAACATCGTGGTAGGTGATCCGTTGTGCCGGTTGCAGTAGTGCGGTCTCGCTGATTCGTATATACTCATTGACTCGTACCCGGAGCACGATATGGATCTCAACCCCACACCGGAAGAAGAGCAGTTCCGTGCCGCACTGCGCACTTGGCTGGAAGCTCACGTTCCGCGCGACTGGGAGGCGCGGCAATCCGCCACCGAAAGCCTCGCCGGACGTTTCGCTTTTCTGCGCGACTGGCAGCGCCAGGTGTACGAGGGCGGATGGGCCGGCCTCTCCTGGCCCAAAGAATATGGCGGCCGTGGCGCCACCCTGATGGAAAAAGCCATCTTCACCGAAGAGATGGCGCGTATCGGAGCTCCGCCGCTGCCGGGGATCCTGGGCCTGGAACTGGTCGGCCCGACCCTGATCGCTTTCGGCACCGAGGCGCAGAAGCAGCGTTATCTGGCCAGGATCCTCAGCGGCGAAGAGATCTGGTGCCAGGGTTTTTCCGAGCCTAACGCCGGTTCTGACCTGGCGGCGCTGCGCACCGAGGCCCGGCTCGAGGACGGCCATTTCATCGTCAACGGTCAAAAGGTCTGGACCAGCTACGGCTGGGCATCCGATTGGTGCGAACTGGTGGTGCGCACGAACGCCGCGGCGGAGAAACACAAGGGCCTGACGGTCCTGCTGGTGGACATGCACAGCCCCGGTGTGGAAGTGCGCCCGCTGCGCCAGATGACCGGCGAGACGGAGTTCAACGAGCTGTTTTTCGATAACGTGCGCGTCCCCGCGGAGAACGTGGTGGGACGTGTCAACGACGGCTGGAAGGTGGCGCTGGGTACGCTGATGCATGAACGCGCGCTATTGGGCGCCGGTCTGCAAATCACCTTCAAACGGCAGTTCGCCCGCCTGGTGGAACTGGCCCACAAGATCGAACGTAACGGACGGCCCGCCGCGCAGGATCCGCTAATCCGCCAGAAGCTGGCCCAGAGCTACGCGGAGATCGAGATTATGCGCCTGAATCAGATGCGCGCCATAAGCCGGGTGATGCAGACAGGTATGCCCGGTCCGGAGGGCAGTATCCAGAAGATTTTCTGGAGCGAGATGAATCAACGTTTCCAGCAGGTCGCGATGGAGCTGCTCGGCCCCTACGGGCAGTTGACCCGCGGCGCCGAACCGGCCTTCGACGACGGACAGTGGGCCTACACCTGGCTGCGGGCGCGCGGCAATACCATCGAGGCGGGCACCTCGGAGATCCAGCGCAACATCATCGGCCATTTTGTGCTGGGCTTGCCCAAGAGCTACTGAGGACCGCGCCATGCAGTTCGGACTGACTGAGACCCAGAAGGTACTGAAGAATTCGGCGCGGGAGTTCTTCTCCGCCGAGTGTCCCATCGCCGAGGTGCGGCGCCTGATGGATACGGCCACGGCGGCAGATGCGGGCCTGTGGCAGAAGATGGCGCAACAGGGTTGGACCGGCATCATTTTCGAGGAAGAGTACGGCGGGCTGGGCCTGGGCCTGGTGGAGATGGCGGTAGCGCTGGAAGAGATGGGGCGGGCGCTTGTCCCCGGGCCTTACCTATCCACGGTGCTGCTCGCCGGCGCGGCCATCGACGCAGCCGGCAATCCGGCGCAGAAGCGGAAGTACCTGTCGCGCATCGCCATGGGGGAGGCCCGCGCCGCTTTTGCGTTGCTGGAGGATGATGCGCGCTGGGAGCCGGACGCAGTCCGGCTGGAGGCCCGCGCCACGCCGGACGGGTTCGCGCTAGACGGCCGGAAGATGTTCGTGATGGACGCCGTGGCCGCGGATTTCATCGTCTGCGCGGCACGTTGCGGCGACGATCTTGGATTGTTCGTCGTGTCCGGCGGCGCGCCCGGGCTGACCATACGGCGCTTACCGGCCCTCGACGAAACGCGCAAACTCTACCAACTGGATTTTGACGCGGTGCCGGTCGCCGAAAGCGATTTCCTGGCGGTCGGCGAATCCGCGCGCGATGCGTTGGAACGCGTGCTCGCGGTCGCTACCGTGGCCCTCGTGGCGGAGATGGTGGGCGGGATGCAGCGTGTCATGGAGATCGCCGTCGAATACGCCAAGACCCGAAAACAGTTCGGCACTCCCATCGGACAGTTCCAGGCGGTGCAGCACCTCTGCGCCGACATGCTGCTTCTCACCGAGAGTTCGCGGTCGGCGGCTTATTACGCGGCATGGGCGCTCCAGGAGCGCGCGCCGGATTCCACCGTGGCCGTTTCCGTCGCCAAAGCCTATGCCAGCGATGCTTTTCGCGAAGTGGGCAACCGGGGTATCCAGGTGCACGGCGGCATGGGTTTCACCTGGGAAAACAACGTGCATCTTTATTACAAACGCGCCAAGGCCGGCGAATTGATGTTCGGCGACGCCACTTATCATCGCGAGAGGATCGCCCGGCTGGTAATTGACAAGTTATGAGCTCAATCCAACAGTTATTCGATCTTACCGGACAAGTCGCTTTAGTTACCGGCGGCTCGCGCGGCCTCGGTGAAGAGATCGCCGCGGGCCTCGCGGAAGCCGGAGCTTCCCTGATGCTGCTGGCGCGGCGCGAGCAATGGCTGGCGCCCGCGGTCGAGGCCATGAAACAGCGCGGATTCCGCTGCGAAGGCGCGCTGTGCGATGTTTCCAAGCCCGGCCAGGTGGAAGCGGTGGTGAAACAGACCCTGGCCGCTTACGGGCGGATCGACATCCTGGTGAATAACGCAGGGGTCACCTGGGGCGCGCCCGCCGAAGCGATGCCGTTCGATAAATGGCAGCAGGTCATCGACGTGAATCTCACGGGCGCATTCCTGTTCTCACAGGCCTGTGGGCGCGAGATGATCCAGCGCAAATGCGGACGGATCATCAACGTGGCCTCCATCGCGGGACTGAAGAGCGCCATGCCCGGCGGTATTCATTATGCCGGTTATGCGTCCTCGAAAGCCGGCCTGCTCGGCCTCACCCGCGAACTGGCGGCGCAGTGGGCGCCCCACAACATTCGGGTCAATGCTATCGCGCCCGGCTTCTTTCCGTCGCGTATGACGGAGAAGGTCCTGGAGGCGGCGCAGGCGTACATCGAGTCCGGCATTCCCATGGGACGGGTCGGGCAGGCCGGCGAGCTGAAGGGCGTGGCGGTCTTCCTGGCTTCTGCCGCGTCCGGCTATATTACGGGCCAAACGATCGTAGTCGATGGCGGGGCGACCATCGTGTAGCGGTTTACAGATGACCGTTCAGCCCGGCGAGCGCGCGTTCGTCTTCGGCGGCTCCTTGGGCGTCGCCTTTTTTACGGCGCGCGATAGCCCGATTCCGATAGGCGTTCCGGTAGCCCGGCCGCAAGCGGATCGCTTCCGTAAAGTCATGAACGGCAGCCGCGAAATTCCGCAGGCGCAGGTAGGCGTAGCCGCGCGCATTGAAGACCGTCGCGTCGTTTGGATGTTGTTGCAGGGCGCTTCCGAACGAGTCCACGGCCGCGCGGAAATCGCTGTGGGCCGCCTGTTGTTTGCCTAAGGTGTAGTAATTGCCGGAATCGTCGAGGGACACTGCCGGCTTGGCGGGCGGTGTTGATTTGGGGGCCGGGGGGGCCCCGATGGGCGCCGGCTTCGCGCCGCAGTCCGCGCCGAGCCACTTGAGAGTTGCGCTGGAAGTCATTTTGATGGTCCGGGAGCTATCCGTCCCGGACCACTCGGAAGTCACCGTGACGTTCTTTGGATCCGTTGCTTTAATCCGGATGGTGCCGCCACCCATCGCCAGGCCCTTACCGCAATCAACCTGAATCTCCTGCAGCGTGGCCGTGGAAGTCAACACATTCTGGCGGCAATTCTCCGGATCGCCGAATCCCACCATGAGTGGATGCTGCAGTTCCGGGGCGGTGAGACAGCTTTTTTTGACGTTAGTCTGTTTGTCACTGCCGGACTTAGTGCTTGCTTCCATACGCGCTCGCTGTTCCGCTGTGAGTTTCCGGAGCAACTCGGGCGGCATGGGCGGGGCGCCGGCCGTCTGCACGGTCAACGTGATCTCCCACAGCCCGGGCCTGATGTTCAGGGGTTGGAACGTACCGGCGACTCCGGCGGCGCCCAAGGCGCTCACCGCGAGCAACGGCACATACTTGCGGGCCATGAACCATCCATCCAGAATCCCAGCATACATCACGGCCGCCAGATCCGACCTGCTAAAATCATAGAAATGGCATCCAAGCAAAAGCAACCGAAGGAGCCCATGCCGCCTCTCCGCGTCTGGGCGGGACCCGTCGCGCTGGGTTGGCTGGTTCCCGGCGGCGGCCACTTCCTGCTCAAGCGGAATGGCCGGGCCGTCCTGTTGCTGGTTTCCATCACCCTGATGTATCTTTGCGGCCTGATGATGCGCGGCGCGATGTTTCAGCCGCAGACCGGCGACCTGCTCACCTTCCTGATTAACACCGGTGGCTTCATCGGCGATCTGGCATCCGGCCTTCTGTACCTGCTCACCGTCTGGCTGGGTTACAACCAGGCCGATGTTCCGGGAATGGTGCACGACTACGGCACCAAGTTTCTGGTTACTGCGGGACTGCTCAACATTCTGGCCATGGTGGACGCGTTCGAGATCGCCGCGCGGAGGAAAAGCTGATGCCTAAGATGAATCTGTCCCACCTGGAAGCATCTTTACTGTTCGCGCTGTTCACTTCCGTGGTGATGGGTGTGGTCACCAGGCGGACCGATCACGAACGCCTGCGGTACGGATTGTACGTCTTCGGATGTTTCGTCGCCGTGCTCTTCGGGCTGGGATGGCTGATGCACTTCGGCCACGGGTAGCATCCGGATCCGATCGCGCTAAGTTTTCTCCGTCTTCATCACCGCCACGTAAGTGAGATTCCGGTAAAGCTGGTTGTGGTCCAGGCCGAAGCCGATGACGAACCGGTCGGGGATCTCGAAGCAGCGAAACTCCACCGGCAATTGCACCAGGCGGCGCGAATTGCGATCCAGAAACGTGCACACGGCCAGGGAATTAGGGCCGCGGCTGGATAGCGTCTGCAGCAGGTAGCGGAGCGTCAAGCCGGTGTCGACGATGTCTTCCACCAGCAGCACGTCCTCGTTCTCGATGCTGTCATCCAGGTCTTTGGCGATGCGTACTACGCCCGGCGCGCCGGATTTGTTCGAGAAGGAGGAGATTGCCAGGAAGTCGATCTTGACCGGTATCTGGATATGGCGCGCCAGGGCGGTGAGAAAGAAGACGGAGCCCTTCAGCACGCCGATCAGCTTGAGTGTTTTGCCGCGGTAACGCTCGCTGATCTCGGCCGCCACTTCCTCGATGCGCCGCGCGATCTGTTCTTCGGTGAACAGGACGCGCTCGATTGCGGGCCCGGGGTCTTTGCTCATACCTTGGCGGGACGCTCCGCCAGGCCGTACTTGAAGATGAGGTTCTCGAAATCCTTCTGATAGAAGACCTGCACGTTCAAATGCGGATACAATTCGCGCAGCAGGCGGATCTTGCGGTTCTTGCGCGTGACCAGCGACTGTTTCATGGTGGTGAGTTCCACGTACAGGTCGAACTCCGGCAGATAGAAATCGGGCGTGAACGCTTCGGCGATACGGCCCTCCGCATCCCACTGTATCGGAAAACTGCGCGGTTCGTACTCCCAGGCGATACGGTAAAAGTCCAACAGGTTGGCGAAGATCTGTTCGCTCTGATGCGCGAACGATTTTTCCGTCAGACGGGCGGCCCCGCGCGGCACGATGCCATGGCGGGCCAGGCGCAGGCGGATCTGAAACTGGATCTGAGCTTCAGCCGCGGGAGAGAGATGGCCGCGTTCTTTGAGCCCCAGCGAACGGACCGCGCCCTGGATCAACTCCACCATCTGCTCGGCATCCATGCACTCCGCGTTCAGAATCAGGTCGAACCAATAGGCGGGCGCCAGGGCGCGGCCGAACATATCCTTGTACTGCTGGCGCTGGGCCGCGTCCAGTTCACGCAGCATTTGACGCGCGGCAGGCCGTTCCAGGCGGCGGTCGAGCATGAGGTTGCCGATCCGCACCGAGTCCGGCGCCACGACCTGGATGCGCAGCGTGCCGGGAAACTGCCGGAAAAGCATTTCGGCGCCGGGGCCGCAATAGATCAAATGATGTCCGGCTGCCAGATGCGCCAGGATGGAAGCCACCACATCGCCGCGGGCCTTTTCGGGTATATGTGTTTCCGCGCCGAATTCACCGTCGATCAGCGTGCGGACGCGGGATTCGTTCACCAGTTCGAACGCCAGGCGGTGGGCGCTGAGGCGCGCAACTTCTTCAAACCGGCAACCAGCTTGTCCGGAAACGGCGATCAACGCCATGTCGAACAATCATGATATCAAGGCGCGCCGGAGGCCACGAGATAAAACTCGGTAGGCACGGCTCACGGCGCGGCCATGGGAGCCGGAGAGATCAGCGCGGACACATGCGCCAGGGCCGCGGATGCAAGGCCTTGCAGATCGTAGCCGCCCTCGAGGACGGACACCAGGCGGCCGCCGGCGTATTGATCGGCAAGTTCCAGCATCAATGCCGTTAGATCCGCGAAGTCATCGTCGGACAGCGTGAAGCGGCCCAACGGGTCGCCTGACCGCGAATCGAATCCGGCCGAGATCATCACCAGGTCCGGCCGGAAGTCATGCGCAATGCGCGGGAGATGTTGCTGAAACGCTCCCACGATCTCGGCGCGCCCCGAACCGGCTGGAAACGGGCAGTTGAGGGTGGTGCCGTCACCCGCGCCTTCGCCCTTCTCTGACGGGCCTCCGGTACCCGGATACCAGGGATGCTGGTGGGTGCTGAAGAAGAACACCGAGGCATCCTGATAGAAGATATCCTGCGTGCCGTTGCCGTGATGCACGTCCCAATCCGCGATCAGCACCCGCGCGATGCCGTAACGCCGCTGGGCGTAACGCGCCGCCACGGCTACGTTGTTGAAGATGCAAAATCCCATGCCGCGGCCGGGAGTGGCGTGATGACCGGGCGGGCGCACCACACAGAATGCGTTACGCGCGCGCCGTTCCACCACCGCGTCCACCGCGTTGAGGACGCCGCCGGTGGCCTGCAACGCGATCTCGAGCGACGCCTCCCCGAGTTGGGTGTCGCCGGTCGAGAGTTGCTCGTAGCCGCGTCCCACTTCGTCTTTTACGGTGGCGATGTAGCCGCGGGTGTGACAGGTGGCCAATTCGTCCTCCGTGGCGGCGCGGGGAGGGACGCGGAGCATCCGTTCCACGCATCCCGCCTGCGCCAGCGCGGAGAGTACCGCATCAAACCGCGCGGGCCGCTCCGGATGGCCGGGACCGGGGAGGTGGCGCTTGTAGACCGGATCCGCCAGCAGAGCTGTCGTCACGGCGTCGCCTTTCCTTCTTCAACAGCGGCTTCGCGATAGATATTACGGGCGATCCCGTTGCTGTTCTGCGCCGCCATCCGCTCCAGCAATTCCGCCCGCAGACGGCGGGCGGCAGTGTCGTTATCGGCTCCGATGGCGGTCTCCGCCAGTTCCAAGGCCAGTTGAAGCTGGCCGTCCGCCGCGGCCTGACGGGCCCGCGCTACGATGGCGGCTGAACCGCCCGCGGCCTGGGCCAGGGCCCGCTGCAGAAGCGCCGGATCGCCGCTGTCCAGATGGGCCGGATCGAAATCGTACCAGCCGGTATACTGGCGGAAAACGCCGTTGACGGCCCAAGCCACGGTACCGTAGACCGGCTGCAGGTAAGGCTTGGAAGCCAGTTCCGGCGGCAGGCGCACCTCCTGCCGGATCTGCCAGAGCGGTTCGCCGGCATTGATGCGCCGGACGGTCTCGTCGTGGACGTAGCGGATCGCGCGCGCATAGTTGGCGAGCGCCTGGTCGATAGCCTCGCGCCCGGACAGCGGCCGGCTGTGGGAGCCGACCAGGTAAGCCGGATGCAGTTGCCGCATGCGGTCGAGCGATGCGGCCCAATCGAGCACGGGGCGGTCGGGTTTGCCGGGACTGGCCAGCATCGGAAAACTCCAGTAAAACAGGTCGCCGGGCAGTAGGGTGTCGAGATCGGGCAGCCAAACCATCAGATGATCGACGGTCTCGCCCAAGGTATGATACAACTCGAAGCGCAGCCCGCCCTCGCTGAACTTGTACTCCTCGCCGAAAGTGATCTGCGGCGGGATGTATCCGCTCTCGCCCAGATGCAGTAAATCGACGCCCAGTGTGGTGCCCCGCTCGGCGGCAGGCACATGCGCGGCCCACTGCGCCCGGTTCAGTTTGCGATTATAGGCCAGCGTCAGGCGGAACTTGCGCATCTCTTCGAAATGGTTCTTCTGCGCGATGACTTTGGTTGCCGGGCCGGCGAACACCTTGGCGCCATGGATATGATCGCCATGGTGGTGAGTGTAGATGATGTAGCTCACCGGCAGTGTAGAGATCTTTCGGAAGTCGCCGAGGACCGCTCCGGCCGGCTCCTGGCCCTCGGTCGTATCGACGACCACCACGCTGGCGCCGGTGATGACGAAGATCACGTTGCCGAGCGCGTATCCGGTGGCGCAATAAACGTGCGGGTTGACGCGGATCAGCTCCCGCGTGGGCTGGGAAAGCTGGGCGGCTGCAGGCAGGCTGGCGGCGAACAACAGAATCGCAAGGGTCCCGGCATTTCTGAGCATGGGAAACAGTATACGCCGCCAAGATCTCGGACGAGGACTACCGATGAGCCGGCCGCCTGAATAGCATTACGAGAAAGGCAGCCACAGCGATCACGCAGGTCCAGCCGAACCAGTTTCCAAAGCGTTGATAAACGGTCGATCCCGGACCGCCGGGTATGTTCGCCACCAGCAGCGCGTCGGGTGGAGTAGAACTGGAGATCTCGGCCAGAATGCGCCCATAAGCGTCGCTGAAAGTCAGATTCCCCTGCTGTGCGCTTCGCGCAATGGTGAATCCTTCTTCGACCCCGCGCAAGACCGCCATGCGGGAGTGCAACCGGGCGTCCACGACGAAATCCCAGGCCGGCACTGCCAGAAAGCGGACGTCGCGACGGCCGTAGGCGCGCGACCATGCGGGAAAGTCCATGTCCTTGCAGATCGCCACGCCCCACTGCGCACCCGGGCCCGGAAGGAGGCCGGGTGTCGCGCCGACCTCATAGCCGGTTTCGGGTCCCGGCAGCATGTGATGCTTCTCGTACGTCAGCAGGATGTTGCCGTCGGGCCCGAAGGCCACGGCCTGGTTGAGGGGCGGGCTTGCCGAGAAGCGGTTGAACCCGGCGATTACGGTTACCCGATGGTCGCGCGCGGCCTGGCTGAATATCTGTTCGATGGCGTCGGAATCTGCCGGCGTGACGCCGACGAACTTCTCCGGCAAAACGATGACTTGGGCGCCCTGCGCGGCCAGGCGCGCCACGCGGTCCGCATAGGCACGCGCGACCGTTAGCGCCAGGGCCGGGTCTGCCGTGCGGAACGCGGAAATAACACCCCGGTCGGTGGCTGCCAGGCCGGCACGCACCCGCGGCTCCTCGGGATGGCGCGCCAGGCGCGTGGTGCCGAAGCCCAGCGCGGCCAGTCCGACGATCAGGGCCGGCATCAGCGCCCGAACGTCGCGGCGCGCCCAGGCTACGGCGATCGCGGAGGGAATCAGGGTCACCAGGAAAGTGATCCCCCACAGACCGGTAACAGATGCGACCTGGATCGCCGGCAGAAAGCTGGCTTGCGAATAGGCCAGGCTGGTAGCCGTGCCATGCGGTGACGTAAGGGAGACCAGGAATTCATACGCGGTCCAGGTCACCGGGAAGGCGAACACCGCGATCCAGGCGGGCGTGCGCGCCGCTACGGCGCGCGCCAGCAGAACCGATCCGGCGTACACGGCCGCCGGCAAGGCGAGTATCGCCAGCACCAGCGGCACGGGCGAGAACCCGGCGAAATACGAGAACAGGTTGAGGCTACCCAGAAAATAGGCCGCGAAGGCCGCCAGTGCGGCCTTGCCGGACGAGGACCGGAAGGCCAGCAACAGGACCGGCACCGGTGCGAACCACGCCGCCGGCCAGAACGTCCCCAGACCGATCGACAAGTAATAGAGGCAGCCAGAGACAGCTACGGCGACGAAGGCCCACATGCCATCACCTCGAATTTGCCATCCTGGTGAAGGATACGCGCGAATGCGGCTTTCGGTTCATGCGCGAAAGCGCAGATCCATTCGCCGCACGCCGCGCGGGTGAGCCAGTCGAGCTTACTGTCGATGGATTGAACCGGGTCTAGATCGAAGGCGGCCACCCACGTGGGCGTAACGTGCGCCGCGGTAGGCACCAGGTCCGACAGGAAACAGAAATTCTTCCCGGAGGACGCCGCAGTCACGACCATCATGTCGGGTGTATGGCCCGGAGCCAGGCACAACCGCACGCCGGGAGCTACATCCGTATCTTCTTCGATCAGGCGCATGCGGCCCGCGTCCACCAGCGGATCGTAGTTGGCGGCGATGTAGGCGATGCTGTCACGGGGATGATTCCGATGCGCGTGCAGCCACTCGCCCCGCCGCGTGAAATACGTCGCACGCGGAAAAGCCGGCCGCGGCCGGCCGTTGGTGAGGATGGTGTTCCACCCGCAATGATCCCAATGCAGGTGGCTGTTGACGACGATGTCGATACGTTCCGGGTCGATGCCGGCGGCGGCTATGGTTGCGAGCAGCGGCTTAGGCTCCGGCGGCAGTTTCATGCGTTCCCGCCGCCGCGCATCCAGCTTGTCGCCGCCTCCGGTTTCGAGCAGGATGGTGTGTTCGCCGGTTTCGATGACGTAACAGTTGAAGCCCAGCGGCAGACGGTTAAACTCATCCGGGGTGGTTTTGGGACCCCAGAGAGTCTTGGGCACGACTCCGAACATCGCGCCGCCATCCCACCAATAGATGTCCTCGCGGACCAGCGTGATACGGAAGCCGCCCAGTTCGATGGCGGACATTCCTTATTCGCCGCGCACCAGCTTGCGGCCGCGCTCGAACAAATCGGCGGCGTCCTCGACCAGTTGCCGCCCTTTTTCGATCATATCCTTGCTGCGGTCGTAGACATCCTTGCCGGTTCCGGCTACGGCGTCTTTTCCTTCCCGGGTCTTGTCGGAGATAAACTGGCGGGTTCTCTTGCCGCTCTGGGGAGCCAACAGGATGGCGGCGGTCATACCGACCACCGTACCTGCCACAAACCATCCGATATTATTCGCCAACCGGTCTTCCATCTCTTCGCGATCGGACATGCCAATCCTCCGTAAACCATCGAACTCATTATCATTCTAGCAGCCGATGTGCGGGCTGACCGCCGCTTACGCATGGCCGCGCCTGGCGGCCAGCACGCGCGGTATGCCGGCCAGGTCCGGCACCGTTTCGATGTCCTGCCAGCCATGGGAGAGCATGGCGGCGACCCGGTCGTGCGTGCCGAAACCGAGTTCCACGATCAGCCGGCCGCCGCGACGCAGAACGCGCCGGGCATCGCGCAACAGGCGCTCGTAGATCTCGAGCCCGGTGGGTCCTGCGAAGAGGGCCACCGGCGGCTCCCAATCGCGGACTTCGCGCTGCAGGCCGGCTTTGTCGGACAGCGGAACATAGGGCGGGTTGGAGACGATCAGGTCCATAGATTCGTCGGCTATGGCAGATATCAGGTCGCAGGCCACCAGGGCGACGGGCGCACCCAGGGTCTGCGCATTTTGAGCCGCGACGCGCAGCGCCGCCGGCGATATGTCGGTGCCGCAGACGGCGGCCTTCGTTTCGAGCTGCAGCGTGACGGCCAGGATGCCGGAACCGGTGCCGGCATCCAGGATCCGAGCCGCGTGGGACGCCAGGCGCAGAGCCGTTTCCACCACATGTTCGGTTTCGGGGCGTGGGATGAGTACGTCCGGCGTCACCCGGAACACGCGGCCGTAGAATTCCTGGCTTCCGGTGAGGTATTGGGTGGGCTTGCCCTGTAACCGCTCATGCAGGTAACGGCCGTAGTGGATCCACTCGAGCTCGGTCAGCTCGTGTTCGGGATGGGCGAACAAGTAGGAGCGTTCGCGGTGCAAGGCGTGCGCCAGCAGCACTTCGGCTGTGAGGCGGGAAACGGGAACGGCCGCATCCTCCAGCAGCCTGGCGCCCTGGAGCAAAGCGGTCTGAACGGTCATGCCGGACTACGCCGCGACGCTGCCGGCCTCGCTCTGCTGCTTGAGTTTCTCGGTTTGGTAGTGCGTGGTGAGGGCCTCGATGATGGGGTCGAGACGCCCGTCCATCACGATATCCAACTGGTGCAGAGTGAGTCCGATGCGGTGGTCCGTGACACGGTTCTGCGGGAAGTTGTAGGTGCGGATCTTCTCGCTGCGATCGCCGGTGCCGACCATGCTGCGGCGCTCGGCTCCCAGCGCGGCCTGCTGTTTTTCGAGCTCTATTTCGTAGAGCCGGGAACGCAGCACACGCTCGGCTTTGGCGCGGTTTTTGATCTGGGATTTCTCATCCTGGCAGGAGACGATCAGGCCCGTGGGCAGGTGGGTGATGCGCACCGCGGAGTAGGTGGTGTTGACCGACTGGCCGCCCGGACCGGAGGAACAGAACGTATCCACGCGGATGTCCTTGGGATCCAGCTTCACCTCCACCTCGTCGGCCTCGGGCAAGACGGCTACGGTGATGGCGGAGGTATGGACGCGGCCCTGCTGCTCGGTGACCGGCACGCGCTGCACGCGATGCACGCCGCTTTCGTACTTGAGCTTGCTGTAGACCCGGTCGCCGGATACCAGCGCGATGATTTCCTTCAGGCCGCCTACGGAGGATTCCGATGACGACGTGATTTCGATGCGCCAGCGCTGCGATTCGGCGTAACGCGAGTACATGCGGAAGATCTCGGCCGCGAACAGGGTAGCCTCGTCGCCGCCCGTGCCGGCGCGGATCTCGAGCACTACGTTCTTTTCGTCGTTGGGGTCTTTGGGCAGCAGCAGGACTTTCAATTCCTGCTCGACGCGCTGGATCTCCGGCTCCAGGCGGGCGACTTCGTCGACGGCCATCTGGCGCAGATCGGCGTCCTCTTCGGCCAGCATGGGGCGAGCCTGCTCCAGGTCGCCGCTGGCCCGCTTCCACTCGCGGTACTTCTCCACGACTTCCTCAATGTCGCTGCGGGCCTTGGCGGTCTTGCGATACTCGGCGGCGTCGGCAATGATCGCGGGATCGGCGAGTTGGCGCTCCAGTTCCTCGAAGCGCACCTCGATCTGCCGCAGTTTGGATGCGAATTCCATGGATGTTAAGCGATGACCAGTTCGCCGCCCTGGGATTGCTCCAGCGCCATGGCGCCTTCGAGCGCGTGGATGGCCACCGAAGCCTGGTCATCGGAAGGAGGCTTGGTGGTGATGCGCTGCAGCCACAGGCCGGGAGCCGCCAGCGCGGCCAGGAATGAGCCTTGCCGCCTGGCAGCGAAACGGATCAGTTCGTAGCTGACGCCGGCGATGACCGGCAGCAGGAGCACACGGCAGAGCAGCTTCATGCCGAACCCGGAGAAGGGAATCAGCGTGTAGACGACCATGGAAACCACCATCACCACCATCAGGAAACTGGTGCCGCAACGGGGATGGAAGGTGGTAAACGATTGCGCGTTTTGCACGTTCACCGGCTTGCCGGATTCGTAATTGAATACCACTTTGTGCTCCGCGCCGTGATATTCGAAGACGCGGTGGATATCCTTCATGCGCGAAATGACGAACAGAAACGCCAGAAAGATCGCGATGCGGATGATCCCGTCCGCCGCATTGAAGGCGATGCGGCCCTGGAGGACCGGGTACACCTTTTCGAGGTTGGTGACGGCGAACAGCGGCACGAACTTGTACATGAAGATGAAGAACGCCAGCGAGACGACCAGGTTCAGACTGATGGCCCAGTTCGGAATTTCCTTCTTTTCGGCCTTTTCGGCCCGGGGCGCCTCCGGGACCTCCGTGCCCAGCATAGCGTTGGCCGAGAACTTCAGGGCTTTGAGACCCAGGACCATGGCCTGATAAAGGGTTCCCACGCCTCGCACCACGGGGTACCTGAAGATGCGGTGCTGCTCGGACATGCGGGCCAACGGCTTCTCCTCGGTGACGATCTGGCCGTCGGGCCGGCGGACCGCGACGCAATAGCTGTGCGGGGCCCGCATCATGACGCCTTCGATCACGGCCTGGCCGCCGACCAGCGTCTCCTCGCCGCTCTCGAGGATGGGCATGAGCTGTATATGGGTAAAAAGACGGAAGAAAGTGCGCAGGAACACGATACCTCTCAGGGTGTGGCAGATACCTCCAATATTATAGCGCAGGGGTGCGGGCGGCCCGGGTAGCCGAAGGTTAATGTCCGGCCCCGGCTGTCAGTAAACCCATGGAATGAGCTTCCGCGTTCGGGCGGCCCAGGCATCGAACGGAGCGCCATACTTCTCCCGCAGGTGCGCGTCGAGCATCGGGATGTTGACGAAAACAAAGCCGGCCAGCATCAGCAGAGGAATCACGGCAGTGACCCAGGCTCCGCACATCAGGCACAGGCCGGAAAAGGAGATCAGGTCGCCCAGGTAGTTCGGATGGCGGGAGTACCGGAACAGCCCCCCGGTGTAGAGACGGCCGCGATTCTCAGGGCGCCTTTTCCAGACGTGCCGGGCGTATTCCGCACTGGAGTTCATCCAGGACCCGGCGATGAACGCCGGCATGCCGATAATACCGGCCACACCCATGGCATGGGCGTTCGTGCCGCCCGCAATCGACAGCCACACGTAGATGCACAGGATCCAGGGGACGATCGTGAAGACCTCGCTCCAACTCACGCCGCGCCGCAGGAAGACGAACTCAGTAAAGAGAACGCGAATGTAATAAATAGAAAAGCCGGCGGCCAGGCTGGCCCGGCGGACCGGGTCGCCGGGCGGCCATTTCCTTCCGAACCAGGCGCCGGCAGTTTCCAGCCCCCCGCCAAACAGAAGCCACCAGGCCAGCGCCACCCAAAGGCCGGCACACAAGGCCAGGGCCAGGCGCTGCGCAGTCGAAACACCGCCGACCTCGTACATCGATCGCTGGCGTTCGCGTTTGCCGATCGGCGCCTCCTATTCCGCGGCGCTGACGGCTGCCGGCGCGTGTACGGGCAGCGGCACGCTCTCGTGATCGTGGATCGGCTGGCGTTCGTTGTTGTCTTCCGGGCTGGCCAGGCGCGGCTTGGCGGTAATTGCCTGCGAGGATTCTTCGGCTTTGAAGCGCTCGAATAACGCTTGTTGGCGCGCGGCCCCCGCCGCATCGCCCAGGCCGCGCAGGCACAGCATGCGCGTGTAATGCATCTGCAAGTCCTCGGGGTCCACGGCCCGGACACGATCCAGGTAGGCGATGGCCTGCCGATATTTGCGCTGCAGGAACAGGATCCGGGCCGCTTGATTCAGGGCCACGCGATCGCTCGGGTACGTGGACAAGGTAGTGCTCAGCGACTGTAGTGCGCCGTCATAGTTGCCCTCGGCCTTCTCGATCATGGCCTTGAAGAAGTAGATGCGGCCCAGTTTGGGATTGATCTCCAGCGCTTTTTGGACGTAAGGTTTGGCAGCCTCGATCTCGCCTTCCTGGATGAGGGCGCGGGCCACGTTGAGCCAGCCATCCGCATAGCCCGGCTCGGCTTCGGTGGTCTTCTTGAAGGCGTATTCAGCGCCTTTCAGATCGCCCTGGAGCAGCAAGCCGATGCCCCAGTCGTTCCAGCGCTCCCGGTCCGCCTTGGACACCACGGGAGTCCACTCGGATTTGCCCAGCGGAATGGTGGCTTTGGCCGACGCCACCACGATGATCGGCAGATCGGGAATACGGCCCTTGATCTGGCCGGAGACGTCTGACGGAATATTGTGCGGATCGAAGCTGAATTGCCGGTCATCGAAGGCGGCGGTGAGCAGTTTGGGATCCTGGCCCGGCTTGGGCTGACCGGCGTATGCAAAATGCGTGTAGTAATACGAAAACTTGCGGTAGTTCAGGTTAGCGGTGAACGTGAGGGGACCGCGGGCGTCTTTGGGAATCTTCACCAGGAAGTGCGCCGTATCGGCCGCGCCCGGCGGGATCAGGCGTACATAAAGCAGACTGCGGGCCGCCCAGGCATTGCGCTTGTCGATCGGGTTGCCATCGGCATCCAGCAAATAGGACTTGTAGAAATGCGCGCCCCGCTCCACCGGACCCTTGCCATCGTCATCCACGCGCCCGCTCCAGAAGATTACGCGGCCATCGGCATCCTGGCCTTTCAGTTCCAGCCAGACGTCGAAGGCATCCACGGTTCCTCCCGGAAAGAAGTGGCCGATCTTGCGTGTGCGGACCACCACGTCGATGCGGTTCGTGGAGCCGGGTTCGAGGTGGATGCCGGAGTGATCGACCGGCGCGGCCACCTGGCCGACATCGCGGATCACCCCGGTGGAGGCCTGCTCGGCTTCTTCGCCGACGGCGAATCCCGTCATCAGTTGCGGACCTTCTCCCGTGCGCCTGACCATCAGGGTGCCGTGTTCCTTCACCGGCGAGACCGCGAAGATATCCACGGATGCAATGCCGGATTGCAGGAATTTCTCGGTGATTTCCAGTTGTTTCTCGTCCTGGTTGGCGTACGGCACAGCCGTGTTGGCCGCCGGGAAGCGATGCGAGTGGACCTGTCCATGGATATTGCCCGGATCGTTGGAAGCGACCATCGGCATGTGGCAATCGGCGCAATTGGCGCTCTTGGCGGGATAGTAGAACGATCGCGCGCCAAAGCCCGAGACGCCGCTGGCCTGCCAGCCGTCGTATTCGTTAAAGCCGCGGAACCAGCGGTATCTGTTCACCGGCACGTCCAAGTGCACTTTGTGGCAGACCGAGCAGAACTCGCCGACATCCTCGCGCATGAAGGGCTTCATGAAAGTGCGGCGGTGCGGCTCCGGATCGAGATAGGTCATGAAATAGTCCGCGTCCTGGATGAACTTGTTCTTGCTGGCCAGGAGTTGGTGCAGCGGCGGATACCGGATCGTGTAGCTGCCGTTGCCCATGGAGCTGTCCACGTGGACGATGGCATGGCATGAGGTGCAGGAGAGACCGGCGCGCGCCTCGGCCGTGTCGATCTGGTCTTTGATCTTCCGATCGAACCGCCCGTTGAAAAAGACGGCATGGTCGTGACAGCCGGCGCACCATTTACTCGGCTGCGTCCCCACGACATCCTGCATGTATTCGATGGACTTGCGGTAGAACTGGTTGTTGAACGACGCGAAGTGGTGCATGGAGCTCTTCCACTGCTCGTAGATATCCTTATGGCAGCGTCCGCAGGCCTCTGAATCCATGAAGAAATTGGATGGGATGATACCTCCGACGTTGGTCTTGGCCGACGAGGGAAAGAACGGCGACTTGGGTCCGCCGCCCTCTTCATTCATGGTTACGGGCACGACCGTGGGGTTGTGGATGCGGGCGTACGGGTCGGGATGCACCTTGCGGTAGAGCATGGTCGAAGCGGGAAAGAGGACCAACAGCGCCAGGCCGGCGCCATACGCCTTGCGGAAGTTCGCGCCGGCACGGGTCATGGCATAGGGCAGAAAGGCGGCCAGCGCGGCGGCTGCGACGGCGATATGGATCTGGAGGATGCGGCGATGGGGCGTCGTGTTTCCGGCCACGGCGAGATAGATACCCAGGGCGGCGGCGATGAGAAACAGCGCGCCCGCGGCCGGCATGCGGCGGATGAACCACAATAGGGCAACAGCCAGCACTGTGCCCAGCACCAGATGCAGCACCACATTGCCCATGTAGAAGACAGTGGCGGACGCAAATGCCGCAATATACGCGGTATTGACCAGTAAGGCCAGCAGCAGCCAGCCAGCGAATCGGACGAGTTTCTCTCGAGTCACAAATGCCCCCTCTGAACGTTGGGACGAGAATATCACCATGCCCCCGGCAATCCAATAGCATTTTGAGATTAATGGATTGGGGCTAGCAATCGTCGCCGGTTGAGAATGTCGATGTCTCGGTGACCAGCGCGGGTTCTGGAATACGCCCGCTACCGTCGGCCCAAGCCCAGGCCACGGCCGTCAATGAGCCGAGAAGGCCCGCCACCACGCCGATGGCCCGCGGGCTGAAGTACTGGGACGCGATGCCGGCCAGAGCCATGGAAACGATCATGACCGACCAGCGCAGCGATTCCATGGTCGAGAACACGCGCCCTCGGAATTGATCCGGCGTGTGGCGCAACAGTTGGGAGTAATTCAACACGGAGCTCACTGCCATACCGACGCGAGAGAGACAGATGCAGGCCAAGGCCAGGCCGTAGTTGAACATCAGGCTAAATGCTACGTACGCCAGGCCGTGCGTGATGTATGAGATCGAGATGGCGCGCTTGTAGCCGGCGAAGGTGGTGTGGCGCCCGACTGCGTGGCCGAGCCACCCGCCGATCAGGAGGCCCACCCCGGCGAAACCCCAGATGGTCCCGATTCCGGCGGCGCCCCGTCCGAATACTTGCTCGCCAAAGAGGGCGAACAGGATCTGGGCCGCGCCGCCGCCCATCGCCCACCCGACCGAGATCATGCCGATCCAGAAGACCAGCGGCGTAGCCCGAATGTAGGCGAGGCCTTCGAGGTACTCGTGCCAGGGCCGTATCATCGCGTGGAGTTCGCGCCGCGCGGGGACGAACCCGGCGGGTGTGTGCAATCGCCAAACGGCGAAAGCGGAGAAGACAAATGAGACCGAGTTGATGACGAACGCCCAGGCGAACCCCAGGCGCGCTACGGCGAACCCGGCCAGCATGGTGCCGGCCGTAAGGGTGGCCCATTGGGTGGTCTGCGTCAGTGAATTGGCGGTGTGCAATTCCGCGGGACTGGCAATGATGGGCAGAATGGCCGCCCGGCCGCTGGTGAAGAACGGGGAGGCGAACATCAGCAGCGCGCTGAGGAGGTACAGCAGCCAGGCGGAGGGGTGGCGGACGGTGACGATAAAGCTGAGGGCCACCACGGCGCGCACCAGATCGCTGGCCAGCATAATGCGCCGGCGGTCGCAGCGATCGAGGGTCACGCCGGCGACCGGACCCGCCAGGACCGCGGGGATGGCGCGCGACAGCATCACGCCGCTGACCACCAGGCCGGACCCCGTGGCGGCCAGCACCAGGCTGAACACCGCGATGTTGTTGAAGTAGTCCCCCGTCTCACTCACCACCTGCCCCAGCCACGTATAGCGATAGTTGCGGTTGTGTCGCAGCAGGAGGGTGAACTCGGAAGCCATTCCTTCCGATAGTAACCTTCCTCACGAGCCCGCACCGAAACGCCTAAGGCAGTGATTACAAGAGATAAAAGAACCTGTAGATCTGATAAACGCAAGGCCCGGTTAATTTCGACGGCTACTGGCCGATGAGGGAATTGTGGGTCAGGGTTGCGTGGATGCCGTACAAACCGACCGGAAAGGGCTGCTGGCCAGGATCCCGGCATTTCCGCCGATCGTGTTGCGGCTGCTCGACCTGCTCGCGCGGGAAGACGTCGAGATCCGGGAACTGGTGGCGCTCATTTCCTCCGATCCGGCATTTTCCGCCCAGATCCTGAAGGTCGCCAACTCGCCCCTTTTCGGATTTCGGGGGCAAATCGACTCGCTGCAATCGGCCCTGGTGGTGCTCGGGTTGCGCCGCGTGCGTGCGTTATGTATGACGGTGGCGACATCCAACCACATGAAAGCCGTCTTACACATCGAGGAGCTGTCGCGCTGCTGGCGGCACATGCTCGCCTGTGCGCTACTGACTGACGAACTGGCAAGGTCCTGTGCGGCGTTTGAAGACCGGGCATACACCGCCGGCCTGCTTCACGACGTGGGCCGGTTGGGGCTGCTGCTGGCATATCCGAAGGAATATACCGAGTTGTTGCGCCACGCGGACCGGAACGCCCTGGAACTGCTGGACTGCGAGAAAGAGGTGCTAGGCATCGATCACTGCGCCGCCGGGCGCATGCTGGCGGAGCATTGGAACCTGCCCCCGGACTTTCAAATGGTGGCCGCCCGGCATCACGACCCGCAGGGCAACGCGCAGGTGGATCTGTTAACGCTGGTGCACCTGGGATGCCGTTTGGCCGACAGTTTGGGATTCTGGGTGGTGGAACCAATCCAGCCCTGCTCGCCCGACGAAATACAGGCCAGCCTGCCGCCGCTGCTCGCCCGGCGCATCCGCATCGATGCCGCCCGCTGGCGAGAGACGGTCGAGAGGCGTATCCACTTCTACGGCGATCCGGACAGCGCCCTGCTGGAGGGCTTTCCGCAGGCCGCCGAGACGGTGCGCGATGAGCCCGCCCTCCCCGTGGACGAGTTGGCCAAGCTGCACCTGCCGGACCCGAACGAAGGAAAGTCGCTGCCCAAGGAACTGCTGACGCTGGTGGGAATCGGGTTGTTATTTACCCTGGTGATCGTGGCTTTGGTGTATTTCGCGGTGAAGTGACTGCAGGTCAGCGGTGCGATGGCAGCGGGCAGTAGGCTCCCTCGGAATAGCCCTCCGCCTGGCAGCCAAAGGCGTGATCGAAGCGCGCCCGATAATTCTCCCAGGCGATGGCCGCGGTCAGTTCCACCAATTGCGGCGGACTGAAATGCACGCGTAACGCGTCGAACATTTCATCGGGGACCTCCACCGGGGTGGCGGTCATCGCCGTGGCGTAGCGTAAGACCAGCTTTTCCAATTCACTGAACTCCGGGCTGGTTTCGAATTCCGCCAGCGCCATCAGTTTGGCTTCCGTGACCCCCGCCTTTCTGCCGACGGCAGATCCGATGTCGATTCAAAACGGGCACCCGATCCGCATAGCGGTCCGGATGCCGGCCAGGGCCTCAAGCACCGGATCGAGCGATCGCATCGCCTCCTGGGCCAATTCCATCCCGCCGAGCGCTGCCAGCAGGCGCGGCTGATGCGCGGTGATCCGCAAGGGCTCGGGCACACGGCCGAGCTTGTGCCGGGCGGCGGCATAGACGCCACGAGTAAAGATGCTGGCTTGCTCGTCACTGATGCCCTCGATGCGCGGCATCCTTCTATTGTTACACTGAAGCACGGATATGCCGATCCATCAGCACGTCCTGATCACCGGGGGAGCCGGTTTTGTCGGGTCGAATCTCGCGCTGGCGCTCAAGAAGAGTTTCCCGCAAATTGCCGTTACGGCCTTCGATAATCTGCACCGGCGCGGATCGGAACTCAACCTCGGGCGGCTGCTGGATGGTGGCGTGAAATTCGTACACGGAGATATACGGTCGCTGCCCGATCTGACCAGCCTGGCGGATCCTCCGGACCTGATCGTGGAGTGCTCGGCGGAACCCTCCCCCATGGCCGGCTATGGCGGATCGCCCGCGTATGTGATCGATACTAACCTTACGGGCTGCTATCACTGTCTGGAGTTGGCCCGCCGCGTCCACGCCGATTTTGTGTTCATCTCGACCAGCCGGGTCTATCCCTACCGCCGGCTCAACGAACTGGCTTACGAAGAAGGGCCGGACCGTTTCCAGCTTGCCCCGGTGCAGACCGTAGCGGGCGTATCCGCGGCTGGGATCGGCGAAGACTTTCCTTTGGAAGGGGCCCGCTCGCTTTATGGCATGACGAAGCTGGCGGGTGAACTGATGGTGACCGAATATGCCGACGCGTATGGAATTCGCTGTCTCATCAACCGTTGCGGCATTCTGACGGGTCCCTGGCAGATGGCCAAGACCGACCAGGGGGTCATCGCGCTGTGGATGGCCGCCCACTATTTCCGGCGGAGTCTGTCGTACATCGGCTTTGACGGCAGCGGGCGGCAGGTGCGCGATTTTCTGCACATCGACGATTTCTGCGATCTGTTGCTGGAACAGATCGGGAATTTCGAGACCTACAAGGGCCGCCTGTTCAACGTGGGCGGCGGATTCGAATTCAGCCTCTCCTTGAAGGAGACGACCCGGTTGTGCGAAGAGATTACCGGCAACCGTCTCTCGATCGCCGAGGTGGCCCAGACGCGGCCCGCGGACGTGCGCATCTATTACACGAATCACGGGCGGCTGACGGCGGTGAAGGGTTGGCGCCCGGCGCGGGATGCGCGGGCGACGCTGACGGATATTTTCGGGTGGATTCGAGGGCACGAAGCGCAATTGAAGCAGGCATTGCTGTAGATCTGGGCAGTGCTTCACGGGTCTTGCCAATTTCCCCTGTTTTCTTTCGGCAACTTGTCCGGACCAAACCTGGTCTGTTATCCCTGTCTGGTGGCAGACGCTTCTATAGGTGTCGATGGTGGCGGGACATCTCTGCGCGGACGCCAATGGCTTATTGCTGTACGACTTGCGTGGCGCCGGTCCATTGGGAGCAGGCAGCACCTGTCCCTTCCGCTGCTGGCGGTGGGATTCTTGGCGGCGGTCGCGCAGGTGCCGCTTGGCCTGAGCAACGCCGCCTTCGGATCTCATAACGAGATCATCTCCGTCGCCAAGAGCCTCGCCGCTACGGGCCGTTTTCAGGACCCGTTTGGCAGCGTGACCGGCGCCACCGCTCACGTAGCGCCGGTCTATCCCGCCATCCTGGCGGCCATCATGATATTGCTGCGGCAGCCCGCGCTGGTGGTCGCTGGTGCCATCTTCGTGAACGCCTTCCTGTGGGGCCTGACGGCGGCTCTCCTGCCGATTCTTTCGCAACGGATATATGGCCGCGCCGCGCCAGGTAATGTGGGCGGCATTCTGGTGGTGTTGTCAAGCTGGATGATGCCCCAATGGGAGACGGCGCTCTCCGCCGCGCTTCTGCTGGCGGCGACCATGGCGGTGTTGAGCGATGGAGCTGTTCGCGCAGGATTGTGGTCCGGCGTCTGCCTCCTGGCGAATCCCGTCTCGCTGCCGATGCTTCTGCTGGTGTCCGTCTCGAGAGGCCGCCGCTTCGCCGCGGTTTCCATGTTGGTGGCCCTGGGCGTGACAGGCCCCTGGGTTCTTCGAAACTGGGTCGAGTTGGGAACGCCGTACTTCGTACGCGACAACCTCGGTCTGGAACTCTACATATCCAACAACGACGAGGCCGGACCTCTCTTGCGTGCCAATGCCGCGCTGGCGAACCACCACCCTACCCAGAATGAGCGCGAGGCAATGCGGGTGGCCTCCATGGGAGAAGGGCCATACAACCGAATGCGGCTGCACGACGGCGTACGATGGATCGCGGCGCATCCGCGCCGATTCCTCTCACTGTCGGCGGCGCGGGTGTTCTATTACTGGTTCACGAATCCGCGCGAGGGCTGGACGGCACCGGCGGAATGGCTCCTTACCATACTGGGCGCGGTGGGCGTATGGATATCGCGGCGAAACCGCGGCGCGATGTACTTGGCTGCCGGGTCAGTATGCTATTTCTTGCCATTCGTTTGCATTCAAGTGTGTGGCAGATACCATGCTCCGGTCCTGTGGGTCTCCGCGCTCCTGGGGGGATGTGCGATCACTTTTCTATGGCCCAGACTAAGCTCGCTTTCTAAGCATTCAGAACGCTGGCACAGAGGCTCCAGAGAGCCTGTGCCGGCTCCGGAGGGGTTGGAATTGACCTGGCTTCCCACAAGAGAACAGTAGTCATCTCGGGTGGGACGAGGTTGTGGTGGAGGCGGACAGCATAGTGACACGCGTACGGGAGTTGCCGGCCGGCGCGCGCGCCATGGTGCTTTACGGCGCGGCACAGGATGTCAGTGAGATTTTGAAGAACGCAATGGACCGCCGGCTTAGATTCCTGGGAAGCGTCCCACTGGCTGGGCCTTACTACACGGAAGTCCTGCTGTACGCGCCCTAGCCGTTACTCCTTCGGCCCGATCCCCAGCGTCTTCATCTTGCGGTACAAATTGCTGCGCTCGAGCCCCAGCAGCTCCGCCGTGCGCGTCACGTTGCCGTTGGTTTCGTCGAGCTTCTTCAGAATGTACTCGCGCTCGACGGCTTCGCGCACCTCCGCCAGGCTGCCGAAACGGTCCATGGGACGCTCGGCGGGGCGGCGGGTCACGTTCAGCGGGATGTGGCGGGCGTCCACGCGCACCTGCGGGTTCAGAATCACGATGCGCTCGATCAAGTTGCGCAGCTCGCGGACATTGCCCGGCCAGTGATGATCCTGCAGCAGTCCGTAGGCTTCCGCGGTCAGCTCCTTGGGTTTGCGGCCGTAGGCGGTGGTGAATTCGCGCAGGAAGTAATCGGCCAGCAGAGGGATGTCCTCGCGGCGGTCGCGCAGCGGCGGCACGTGAAATGGTATGACGTTCAGACGATAGAACAGGTCTTCACGGAAATTGCCACGCTCGATCTCTTCTTCCAGGTTCTTGTTGGTGGCGGCCACCACGCGTACGTCCACCTGGACGGACGCGCCCGCGCCTACCGGCTCGAAGCGCTGTTCCTCCAGCGCGCGCAGAACCTTGGCTTGCGTGCGCAGGCTCATGTCGCCGACTTCATCCAGAAAGATCGTCCCGCCGTCGGCCTTTTGAAATTTGCCGATCTTGGTTTCGTGCGCGCTGGTGAAGCTGCCCTTAATGTGGCCGAACAGCTCGCTTTCGATCAGCTCCTCGGGAATCGCCGCGCAATTCACCTCTACGAACGGCTCGGGCGCGCGGGGGCTCATGGCGTGCAGGGCGTGCGCCACCAGTTCCTTGCCGGTGCCGCTTTCGCCGTAGATCAGTACCCGGCCGTTGGTGCCCGCCATCAGCGCCAGTTCGTGGCGCAGCGCCTTCATGGGCACGCTTTCGCCGATGATGCGGTAACGCGATTCCGCGCCTTCCTTCAGGCGGCTGTTTTCGATCAGCAGGCGGCGGTGCTCCAACGCATTCTTAGCAACCACGGAGATCTTCTGGATGGTGAGCGGCTTTTCCAGAAAATCGAAGGCGCCCAGCTTGGTGGCTTTGACGGCCGTTTCGATGTTGCCATGCCCCGAGATCATCACCACCACCGGGCGGTCGGGAAAGGGTGTTTCCTGAATGCGCGTCAGGGCTTCCATGCCGTCCATGCCCGGCAGCCAAACGTCCAGCAGGACGAGTTCGCAGGCACGGCGCCCCAGCTCTTCCAAACAGGCTTCGCCGCTGGCTACGGCATGGGCTTCGTAGCCTTCGTCCTCCAGCACGCCGGCGAGCGATCGCCGGATGTCCGGCTCATCGTCCACGATCAGGATGCGGGCGGGTTTCATGCGCGCGCGGCTTCCGGCTTCAAGGCCGGCTCGCCGTTTTCGGCCTCCATCAAGGCGGGGATCTCAATCGTGAAGCGGGCGCCGGCCGGCGGATTGTCCTCCACGCGGATGTGCGCGCCGTGGTCGGCCAGGATGTGGTTGACGATGGCGAGGCCCAGGCCGGTGCCCCGGCCCTTGGTCGAGAAATAGGGCAGAAACAGCTTTTCCTTTTCCTCCGCCGAAATACCGCAACCCGTATCCGCGATCACCAACTCGACGGATTCGGCGGCGCCGGGTTGGGTGGTGATGAGCAGGCGCTTCACCAGGGAATCCTGCATCGCCTCGGCGGCGTTATCCACCAGGTTCACGACGACGCGCTGGAACTGGTCTTTGTCGATGTTCACCGGGGGCATGTCAGCGGCGAGTTGCACGCGGATATCGATGTCGTCCAGGCGGCCGTGGAACACCGCCAGGGCTCGCTCCACCACCTCGTTCAGATCGCTGCGCACCGGCTGCGCGGCGGGAAAGCGTGCGAACTGCGCGAACTCGTCGACCAGCGTCTTGACGCTCTCGATGGAGCGCGAGATGGTGTCCGTGCATTCGTGCAGGATGCGGCTGTTCTCCGGCGGGATGGGCAGCCGCTCCAACTGGCGGCTCATGCGCTCCGCCGAGAGGGCCAGCGGCGTAAGCGGATTCTTGATCTCGTGCGCCACGCGCCGCGCCACCTCGTGCCAGGCCGCGGCTTTCTGCGCGCGCAGCAGCTCGCTGGTGTCCTCCAGCACGATGACGAATCCGGAAGTCAGCTTCTCCTCCAGCGCCGAAACCGTTACGGCCAGGTGCATCGTGCGGCCGCCGGCTTGCATCTCCAGTTGCCGCGAAGCCAGGCCGGTGCGGCGCGCGCGCTTCATCAGATACTTGATTTCAGCCGTGTCCTCGCGTGAAAAAAGATCTTCCAGGCGGGTGGCGGCGGTCACATGCGCGCCGGAAAACATGCTGGCCAGCGCACGGTTGACGCGCCGGATGTAGCCGTCGGCGCCGATCGAAATCACGCCGGTGGGGATGCTTTCCAGGATGGCCTCGGTGAAACGGCGCCGCGCATCCAATTCCCGGCTATTCGCCTCCAGCTCGTGCGTCATTTCGTTGAAGCCGCGCACCAGGCTGGCCAACTCGTCGATGGCGCGGACCTGAACGCGATGTTTCAGGTTGCCCTTGCTGACTTCACCCGCGGCGCGCAGCAGCGCGGATATGGGCGTGCTGATCTGTTTGGAAAGGAACAGCGCGATCCAGGTGGCCACGAACAGCACGAACAGGGTGATCATGGCCATGAACAACAGGTAGAACGTGCGCACGTTGCGGCGCGAGAAGGCCAGTTCCTTGTAGGCGTTGACCGACTTCTCCATCTCGCGCTGCTTCTCGGCGAAATTAATCGGCACGTGTACGGCCAGCTCTACGGTGCCCTTCAGCGCGCCGTCGATTTCGACGGCATGGCGCGCGATCACCGTCTGACTGCCGCCGGCCTGAATCGGGTAGGCGCCGACCGAATCGAGCGGAGCATCTCCGCTGACCGGAACGATCGCGGCGGCGGCCAGATCCTGCTCCTTGGCGAACCGCTCCAGAAAGCCCGGGGTCCGGATGCCGCGCTCCAGCAACAGGGCGGTCTCAGGCTGCGCCGCCAGCAGGGCCGCCTGCAATTCGGCTTCGTCGCGCAGTTCGTTCTGCAGCGTATCGGAGATCTGCACGAAGGTTTGCAGCGAATCCGCGGCCGGCTGGCTGAACCACTTGTCCAGGTTGCGATTCAACACTTCGTAACTGAACAGGACCAGGAACAGCGCCGGCGTGATGGAAAGGGCCAGCGCGCCGATGACCAGCTTGGTCTGAATGCGAGAACCCTCCCGCCCGCTGCGCCGGTCGACGTATAGCTTCACGATGGTGCGCACCAGCATGAAGCCCAGGGTCACCATCAGCACGAAGATCAGGCTGGAAATGGCCCAGAAGATGAACGTCTGTTGGGGGTCGGCGGGTCCGTATTTGCCGAAATTGAACGAGCCCTGCCACACTACCAGGGCCACCGAAATCGCAAGCAGGACGATGCCGCAGCCGTAGAAGATTCGCTTACGCACCTTTTCAAATTATGGCTTATCTGTGTTGGCCTGTGTGTCTGGGTGGCGTGGATCCGATCAGCGGCTATGGCGGGTAGCCTGCAGCCATACCATTTCGGCGCGTTTCCGGCGGCGATACCAGATCAGCAAGCTGAAGAACACCAGGGCGCCGGCCCAAACCAGGTCGATGAAGACGGAACTGAAAAGGAGCCAGCGGACCAGCGGCGGCCGCGGCGCGAGATGCTGGTGGATCCAGCCCAGGCAAAACGCGATCTCGCTGGTAAACAGGACGGCGGCGAACACCGTGGCCGTCAGTTGCACGCGGCAGTGTTGGATCAGCCGGTCGATGAACGATGTCGTATCCGTGGCGGGCTGCGCCCACAGGCCGCGGGTAGCGTGCAGTCGAAACGCCCACGCGGCGGCGATAAACAGCCAGGTAGTCGCGGCCAGCAGCCACATATCGGGACGAAGGGAGCGGATGGCCAGCAGGATGGTCCCGCCGCCGATCACGACGGTGACCAGGATGTCGCCCGCCAGCATGATGCGCAGGAGGCGCGCCTGGCGCTCTACCCGGCGCCGCAGGTCGGCGGGTACCTCTACGGGCGACTGCCATGCGCCGCGCCATTGTTCGAGTTCGGTATCCAGGCTCATTTGCTTGTCTCCAGCGCTTCGCGCAGTAGTAGACGCGCGCGGCTCAGACGCGCCCCGGCGTTGCTTTCCGAGATCCCCAGCACTTCGGCGATCTCCGCGTAGCTCAGGCCCTCGAGGGTCAGCGTGATCGCCTGCCGGTAAAGCAACGGCAGCCGGCGTACCGCCCGGTGCAGGCGTTCGGCGGCTTGCGCGCGAGCCATGCCGGATTCCGGATCGGGTGCGGGGTCGGGGGCATCCGTCTCTGCCCCAGCCGCCGGAAATAGCGAACGGTTGCGGGCCAGGTAGGCGAGGGCGCGATTGTGCGCGATACGGTACAGGAACGTACGCGCGGAACATTCGCCGCGAAACCCCGGCAGGGCCCGCCAGACGGCCATGGCGATCTCCTGCAATAAGTCGTCGCGGTCGCTGGGCGTATTGGTGTAACTGGCGGCCAGGCGCGCCATCCCCGGCCCGTTTTCGGCCAGTAGCCGGTCGAACTCGTGTTCCAGCGTAGAGCGGTCCAAGGTGGCAGCGAAGCTCAGGTCCGCACAGGCGGCATCAGTCTCCATAGACGATTTCATCACGCCGCAGGCGGCCCGCGGCCGCTTCCACGATCAGCAAGGCCAGGGCCGCGGTGAAGCAGGCCAGCGCCCCTGCCGGCGCGAATGGGACCGGCGCGCCGCTCATCGAGCGCGTGAGTTGGACCTGCTGTCCCCATACCGGCAATACGGCGGCCCAGACGCTCGCGGCCGCGGGGTGAAACACCTGGAACATGCCGCCGAGCATCGGCAGGAAGACCAGCATCGAGAGATAATTCTGCGCTTCCTTGGCCGCGCGGCACTCCGTGGAGATCAGAATCTGCAGCGCCGCCGCGAGCAGTGCCAACGGCAGAAGTCCGGCCGCCGCCGACAGCAGCGGGCGCGCTGTGTGGAGCACGCATGCAAAACCCAGCAGATTGACGAGCATACCGCCTGCGGCAAACAAGCTCACCGCCAGCCATTTGCCGATAACGATGTCGCGGCGGGCGATCGGGTTCAGCAGCAGCGGCAGCAGCGACCGGCGCTCCCGCTCGCCGGCCACCACATCCATGGCCACGCTCATGCCAGCCACGAACGTCGAGACCAGGGTGAAGACCGACATCATGCCGATCAGCACGTTGCTTACGTGCGTCGTCAGCGAAACCATGAAAACAACCGCCGGCCCCATCAACGCGTACAATACCGCGGAGACCAGGCTGCGGCGGTCGCGCCAGTGGTCGGCTACTTCTTTTCGAGTCACCATCAGGGCATGATTCAACATGCGGCAATCTCCTCCGTGCGGGTGAGTTTCACGAAAGCGTCCTCCAGCGACGCGCTGGCGGTGCTGGCACAAAGCCCGGCGGGCGTTCCCTCCGCCGCCAGGCAGCCGCGATCGATGATCACGATCTTGTCGCACAGCGTCCGCACCTCTTCCAGCATGTGGCTGGCGAGGACCACACAGGCGCCGGCATCGCGCTCGCGGCGCAGGAAATCGCGTAGCGCCCTGACCGAGTGAATGTCCAGCCCATTAGCCGGCTCGTCCAGGACCAGGTTATGGGGTGCATGCACGATGGCGCGGGCGAGTGCGGCGCGCATGCGCTGGCCCTGGGAGAGACGGGCAGCCGGGCGGGCGGCGATGTCCTCCAGCCCCAGCGTGGCCAGCACTTCACCCATACGGCGTTCTCGCGCGGATGACGGCATGCCGCGCAGCCGTGCGAAGTATTCCAGGTTCTCGCGAACGGTCAGGCGCGCGTAGAGCCCGGTGTGGTCGAGCAGCGCGCCCAGTTGGCTGCGGTCCAGGGCGACGGTGCCCGACTCCGGCTGTAGCGCGCCGCAGATCATGCGCAGCGTGGTGGTTTTGCCCGCGCCGTTGGCGCCCAGAAGCCCGGTGATGGCTCCGTCCGGCGCGGTGAATGACAGGCCTCGCACCACCGGCCGTCGATCGAAGCTCTTGCAGAGGTTTTGAATCCGGATCATGGGTTTCGCTGGTATAGTCCGCGGCGCGACGGATTCCTTACAATAATTGTGGTGACAGCCGCGAACCGCATCGCTCTCCTGGCCCTTGCTGTGTTGGCCCCGTGTCTCTATGCCGCGGACGATACGGCGGAAGGGCATTTGGGCCGCGGTTATGACGCCTTGAAGCAGGACCGCTACGAACAGGCCGTGAGCGAATTTCGGGCGGCGCTGCGGATCGATCCGAAGCTGGTGATGCGCGCGCGCTTTCCCCTGGCGGTCGCGCTCTTCGAGATGAAGCAGAATTCCGAGTCGCGCCGCGAATTTGAGGCGGTCCGGCGGGACGCGGGTGATCGTCCCAGTGTGGCTTATTATGTAGGCCGGCTGGATCTGAACGATCGGAACTATGCCGCGGCTGTGCGGAATCTCACCAAGGCGATGGCCAAGCCTCCCTTTCCCGACACGGCTTATTACCTCGGCCTGGCGTGTTTCAAGCAGGGCGATCCGGCCGCGGCGGAAAAGTGGCTGAAGGAGGCGGCGCGCGCCAACCCGCGCGATCCACTGGCTCCCTACCAACTGGGCATGGTGTACCGCCAGCAGGGGCGCGAGGAACAAGCCCGGCAGGCGTTTGCGCAATCGGCGGATTTACGCCAGCGCGACACTAACGAAAGCGCGCTGCGGACGGAGTGCGCGCAGAAACTCGACAGCGGACCGCGCGCCGAGGCGCGGGCCCTGTGCGCGCGGTTGTACGATCCGGACGATGCGGCGCGGCTCACCATGCTGGGCACCATCTATGGCGAGCACGGCGATCCGGAGGATGCACTGCCCCTTCTGCGCCGGGCAGCGGAATTGGAGCCGCAGTCGCCGCAGATGCAGTACAACCTGGCGTACACCTATTTTCGGATGGGCCGGTTCGCGGAGGCCCGCGCCCCCATCTCCCAGGCCGTCGCGCGCTGGCCCGATCTCTTTCAACTGAACGTCCTGTACGGAGCGGTATTGGCGAACCTGGGGGAGGATGTCGAGGCGCACCGCGTGCTGGGGCGGGCGCATCAGCTCAATGCGCAGGATCCGGCCGCGGCGAACCTGCTGTATACCGTGACGTTGCGGCTGGCGCGGGCGGCGCAGGCGGCGCACCAGGATGCCGACGCGGCCCGTTATTTGCAGGAAGCCGCCGCCCTGAAGCAATAGTCACTGAGTCACTCTACCGGCGTGGCGATGAAGTTGCCCCCGCATGACGCTCCGACGACCACTTCATGATTGTTGATTCCGTAGACCAGCGTGATATCGCAATTCGGTTGATCGAAGGGGTAAAACACACCGTCGCGATAAACGAAGCTCCGTGTCATTTGAAGCCCCGCGGTTGCGTAAGAACCCACGATGACGCCATTGTCGTTAATGCCATAGGCGCAGGTCGCCGTCGCGCCGGGGTAGTTCAGCGTCTGGAACGTGCCGTTCTGGTAAACGTAGCCCTGGATCTGGTCGAGCGTGGGACGCGAACAGCCCACCGCCTGTCCGCTGGAATTGATCCCGTACAGCTCGTTATCCGTCGTGTTCGGATAGGCAACCTGCGTGTAGACTCCATCCTGCAGGATGAACCCGTTGCTGATATTGCCTCCGAATTCGGCCAGGCCGCAGACCGCGCCGGCATTGCTGATGCCGTTGGCGATAGTCAGTTGCGCCCCGGGAAAAGCTATGAGCGTAAACGTATCCGTGTTCGGGTCATACTGAAAACCCGGCTCGGGGGTGGGCCCGCCTAACCTGCCCACAAACAGGCCGGCATCGTTAATGCCGTTGATCATCGTGTACCTGCCAACGTAGAACTTATCGTATCCGCTGCTGTCCATCAGGTAACCGATGGTGCATCCTTCCCCCGGGAAGCAAGGCTTCACCGTCCAGTAATAGCCAACCACGGAGCCTGCCTCGTTCACGCCCAGCGCATACCAGTCATTGCTGGCTCCCTGGAACGGAAGCGTCAAGAACTCAAAAGAGTAATCCGCCCCGAGATTGGCGGGCGACTGGGCCTCGGCGCCGGCGGCGAAAGCAGCCAGCATTGCGATCCCGGTCAAGCCCTTAAAGGCGGCGATCGTCATAATGAAGCGAGTATGGCACGGCCTAAGGACAGACGGTCGCGTAAATTTGTAAGGTTTTGTCAATCCTGCCGCAACGTCACCAATAAAATCTGAACGTTTCCGCTCCTCCGGCAGTCTTAGCTGGTGGAACCACTTGATGATGATGGAGGCGGCTGCAGCGATCGCGTTCCCGGAGCCGAAAACGGCGGCCCGCGAAGCGCGGTTCGCTGGATTGGTGGAGCGCCAGTCGCGGTTCGTCTTCCGCGTGGCTTATGCCATGCTGCGCAATACCCACGATGCCGACGATGTGGTGCAGGAGACGTTTCTGCGGCTCTATCGCGCGGGCTCGTGGGAAGGGGTCGAGAACGAAAAGGCGTTTCTGGCGCGGGTGGCGTGGCGGCTCGCCGTCGACAAGCTGCGCAAAGTGCGAAACGAAGCCATCGACATGGAAATGGCCGCCGGCGGCGCGAGTCCGGAAGACGCGGCCATCGCTGCGGACTGGACCGCAACCGTGCATCGCCTGGTGGATGCCCTGCCGCCGGAGCTTCGGGAACCGCTGGCGCTGTCGACGGTGGACGAAATGAGCTCCCGCGAGATCGCCCAGGTGATGGGTATCGCCGAAGGGACCGTGCGCACCCGCATCATGCGGGCGCGGCAAATTCTGAAGCAAAAGCTGGCAGGGTTGATGGAAGGCCGTTATGGAAAATGAAGCGCCGGATGCGGTTGATCGCATGATGGCGGAAGCTCTGGCACAGTACGCCAATGCCGAGCCGCTGGCGGGGCTGGAACAACGGGTCTGGCAGCGGATTCGGGCGCGGCGCCGGTGGCGGCTATATGCGTGGTGGGCTCTGCCGGTAGCGGCGGGCCTGGTGTTGATGGCGGCGCCGTGGCTGAGGACTGCTCCGCAAGAACTCGCCTTACGAGTGGCTGCGCCGCGGCCTCCGCAGATCGCCATGGTCCAGGCAGCCGCCCGACCGCCGCTCCGGCCCGCCCGTGTGCTACCCCGCCGTCGCGTGTTTCCGACGCCGGCGCCGCTCACGCGTGACGAACGCGCTCTGCTGGCATTCGTGGCCCGGGAGCCTGGCCAGGCGCGGGAATTTATGATGCGGAAGGACGAGCCCCTCCGGATCGAAAAGCTTAAGATAGCGCCTCTGGATAGCACTGAATCGAAATAGAAGAAATAGAAAAGGAGCGATCATGTTGATGCGAACGAGACTGATTCTGGCTTGCGGATTACTCGCCTCCATGGCGGGCGCCGCCTTTGCTCAAAACGACGGGATCAAGTTCTTTCACCTCGATTTTGTGGTGAGGGAAGTAGACAACGGGAAGGTGATCAATGCCCGCCATTACTGGACCACCATGGGGACCGGCGATCGCGGCTGCAGCATCCGCACGGGCAGCAAGATTCCGGTGCCCATCGGTCCCGGGAGCAGCTCTTACAGCTACGCCGATGTGGGCGTCAACATCGACTGCAATACGCCGCTGGAAGTGGACGGCAACCTGACCATGAATCTGGTAGCAGAGGTGAGCAGCGTGGCGTCATCGCAGAATCCGCCCGTGATCCGCCAGAACAAATGGAACTCCAAGGTGATCGTGCCGCTGAATAAAAGCACTCTGGTCTTCTCGTCGGACGATTTGGCGTCTAAGGGTCAGATACAGGTGGAGCTGACCGCCACGGCGGTCAAGTAACCCTGCCGCGCATCAGAATCAGGTGCAGCGCGCCCGCCGCCAGGAACCCGGCGAACCAGGCGTAGTCGTGGACCGCCAAACCCACGGCAATGCCTCCGGCCAGGGCGGCGAGCGCGCGATAGTTGAAGCCGCCGGCGTATTCGTAACAGCCCTGGCGAAGATATAGATCGTCCAGCACGAGCTGGCGGCGGCGGACCACGAAGTAATCCGCGATCATCACGCCGGCAATCGGTCCCAAGAGTGCGGAGTAACCCACCAGCCAGCCGAAGATATAGGCGCTATAACTCCCCAGTAACTTCCAGGGCATCATGACCATCCCGAGACAGCCGGTGATCAGCCCGCCGGTGCGGAACGAGATCCGGCGAGGATTCAGATTCGAAAAGTCGTTGGAGGGCGAGACGACATTGGCCGCCACGTTGGTATTCAGGGTGGCCAGCAGCAGCGCGATCAGGGCGATGAAGGCTACGGCGGGCTGATGGAACCGGCCCAGCAGCGCGACGGGATCCCAGATCGCCTCGCCGAAGATCACCACGCTGGCCGAGGTCACCGCGACGCCGATAAAGGAGTAGAGTGTCATGGCGGTAGGCAGGCCCAGCGCCTGTCCCAGCATCTGTGCTTTCTGCGAGCGGGCGTAGCGCGAGAAGTCCGGGATGTTGAGCGCCACGGTGGCCCAGAACCCCACCATTCCGGTGAGTGCCGGCACGAAGAACCGCCAGAACTCGGCGCTCGAATGAAACCGGCTGGGCGCGCCGAGTACCGGTCCGAAGCCGCCGGCCTTGCGCGTGACCCACCATAGCAGCAGGACGCCGATCGCCAGCATGAACGGCGCGCCGATGCCCTCCAGAAACTTGATGGTCTCGATGCCGCGCCAGATCACCAACATGTTCAGCATCCAGAAGAGCACGAAACAGACCGCGGGACCGCCGGCGAAATGCGCCCAACCCGGCGCCAGGATGCCCAGCATGGCGTTGATCGCCTGGCCGCCGATCCAGGTCTGTATGCCGAACCATCCACAGGCCACCAACGCGCGCAGGATGGCCGGCACGTTGGCGCCCAGCACGCCGAACGAGGCCCGCACCAGCACCGGGAAAGGAATGCCATACTTCGTGCCGGCGTGGGCATTCAGCAGCATCGGCGCCAGCACGACAAGGTTGCCCAGCAGGATGGTTCCGATGGCCTGCCACCAGTTCATGCCGCCGGCGATCAGTCCCGAAGCCAGCATGTAGGTCGGGATACAGACGCTCATTCCCACCCAAAGCGCGGCGTAGTTGTAGGTATCCCAATCCCGGCGGGTCATCGGGACGGGCGCCAGATCCTCGTTGTAAAGCGCGCTGCCGCGGATATCCTTCACTTCCAGGCTCCGCCGCGGGCGGCGCGCTTCAGAAATTCGCCGCGCCCCGGGCGGCCCAGGTAACGGTCTCCCTCCACGATCACTTCGCCGCGCGACAGCACCATGCGCGCATTGCCCTTCACCTGGAAGCCCTCGAACATGGAGTAATCGACGCGCATGTGATGGGTGGCCGCGCTGATGGTGTGGGCCGCCTCTGGGTCCCAGATCACCATGTCGGCATCGCTGCCGGGCGCCAGTTCGCCCTTGCGCGGATAGAGGCCGAAGAGGCGCGCGGGCGTAGTGGAAACCAGTTCCACGAAACGGTTCAGGCTGATCCGGCCGGCGTTCACACCGTAATGATAGATGAGCTGCAGGCGGTTTTCGATGCCCGGGCCGCCGTTCGGGATTTTCGTAAAGTCGTCTTTGCCAAGCGCCTTTTGATCGGCGAAGCAGAAGGGGCAATGATCCGTCGAGACCACCTGCAGATGGTCGTTCCTGAGACCATCCCACAATTTCGGCTGGTGATGCTTCTCGCGCAGCGGCGGCGTGAACACGTACTTGGCGCCTTCGAAACCGGGACGCGCCAGGTCGTCGGTCGAAAGCAGCAGATACTGCGGGCAGGTTTCGGCGAATGCCGGCAGGCCGCGGTCGCGCGCTTCCCGCACCTGGTTGAGCGCGTCTTCGCTCGAAAGGTGCACGATGTAGACCGGCGCGCCGGCCATCTCCGCCATGGCGATGGCGCGGTGTACGGCTTCCGCTTCGGCGGTCGCGGGACGGGTAAGGGCGTGATAGATCGGCGCGGTCTTGCCCTCCGCCAGGGCGCGGCGCACGATCACGTCGATAACGCCGCCATTTTCGGCGTGCATGCAGATGAGCGCGCCGTTGCGCGCCGATTGAGACAGCGCCTTGAAAATGGTGGCGTCGTCTACCATCAACACACCCGGATACGCCATGAACAGCTTGAAGCTGGCCACGCCCTCGCGCACCATGGCGTCCATGTCCTCGAGTCCGGCTTCATACAGATCCGTGACGATCATGTGCAGGCCATAATCGATCGACGCCTTGTTCTCCGCCTTCTTCCACCAGGTATCCAGAGCCTCGCGCATTTTCATTCCGCGCGCCTGAATGGCGAAGTCGATCAGGGTGGTGGTGCCGCCGAAAGCCGCCGCGCGCGTGCCGGTTTCGAAGTCGTCGCTGGAGGTCGTGCCGCCGAACGGCATGTCGAGATGCGTGTGCACGTCGATGCCGCCGGGCAGTAGAAACATGCCGGTCGCATCGATAATCCGCGTGGCGCCCTCGGGCGGAATGTGCGCGGCGATTTCGCGGATTTTGCCGCCGTCGATGGCGATGTCCGCCGGAAATGTTCTCTCCGCCGTGACCACCGTTCCGTTTTGAATGAGGGTTGGCATCAGTATAGTGTAGAAGATGAGATGAAGCTGCTGCTGTCGATGTTATTGGCGGCCGGCGCCGCCTGGGCGCAGACCTTCTCCGCCTCGCCTCTGCTCGATCAAGCCGTTGAGCAGGCCGTGGCCGAGGGCCGCATCCCGGGCGCCGTGCTGCTGGTGGGCCACCAGGGACGGATCCTGCACCGCAGGGCCTACGGCTACAGAGCGCTGGTGCCGCAGACCGAAGCCATGACGGTCGATACGATCTTCGACCTGGCTTCGCTGACCAAAGTGGTCGCGACCACCCCGTCGTTGATGAAGCTGTTTGACCAGGGCCGATTCCGGCTGAACGATCGGCTGACGCAATACCTGCCCGAGTTTCAAGGCGGCCAGAGCGACATCACCATCCGCAACCTGTTCACGCACTTCTCGGGCATGCCCCCGGACCTCCCGCTGCAGCCCGCGTGGAGCGGCTACCAGACGGGCATCCACAGGGCCATGATCGAAAAGCCGGCCGGTCCGCCCGGCACGCGCTTCGTCTATAGCGACATCAACTTCATCCTGCTGGGCGAGCTGGTGCACCGGCTGAGCGGCAAACTGCTGTCCGATTATGCCCGCGAGGAGATCTTTGAGCCGCTGGGCATGCGTGAAACCATGTTCCAGCCGCCGGCATCCCTGGAGCCGCGCATCGCGCCGACGGAGCGTCCGGCGCCGGGCGCCGCGCCCCTGCGGGGCGTGGTACACGACCCAACGGCACGCAATATGGGCGGGGTTGCGGGCCACGCCGGCCTGTTCTCCACCGCCGACGATCTGGCGCGCTACTGCGAGATGCTGCTGCACCAGGGCGCCTACGGCGGCGGACGGTTGTTCAGTCCCCTGACCGTGGAGAAGTTCACCACCCCACAGAGCCCCGCGGATCAGCCAATCCTGCGCGGCCTCGGCTGGGATATCGATTCGCCTTACTCCGGCAATCGCGGCGATCTGTTTCCCATCGGCTCCTTCGGCCACACTGGCTTTACGGGTACGTCGATCTGGATCGATCCGGTGAGCGACACTTATGTGATCCTGCTGGCCAACAGCGTCCATCCCCATCTCCGCCCGGCCATCACCAGCCTGCGCGGCAGGGTGGCGACCATCGTTGCGGCGGCGATCGGCATCGAAACGCCCCGCGTGGCGCTGACCGGGTACAACGAGACCATTTCGGGAGCGGGGCTGCATCGGGAAGTGGAACCGGATGGGCAAACGCTCACCGGGCTGGATGTCCTGGCCGCGGAAAACTTCGCCCCGCTGCGCGACCAACGCGTGGGACTGATCACCAATCAGACGGGCGTGGATCGAAACGGGCGGCGCAACGTGGATGTGATGCGCGCGGCGGGCGTGAAGGTGACGGCATTGTTCTCTCCCGAACATGGCTTCGCCGGCGCCGAGGACCGCGAAGGGCTGACCGACATAACCGATCCCTCCACCGGGATCCACGTATTCAGCCTCTACGGCAAAACCCGGCGGCCGACGCCCGAGATGTTGCGCGGCCTGGATGCGCTGGTGTTCGATATTCAGGACGTGGGCGCGCGCTTCTACACTTACGAAACCACCATGGCTTACGCCATGGAAGCCGCGGCCAAAGCCGGCATCCCGTATTATGTTCTGGACCGCCCGAATCCTATCACCGGGGTGCACGTGGAAGGGCCCATGCTCGATCCGTCGCAACTCTCGTTCGTCGGATATTTTCCGCTGCCGCTGCGCCACGGCATGACCATGGGGGAACTGGCCCGCCTGTTCAACGGCGAGAATCATATTGGCGCGCGCCTGGTAGTGGTGCCGATGAAAGGCTGGCAGCGCGGCGACTGGTTTGACGACGGGGGATTGTTATGGATCGATCCCTCGCCCAATATGCGCAGCCTGAACGCGGCGCTGCTCTATCCCGGCGTGGCCCTGCTCGAGTACTCCAAAAACTATTCGGTCGGCCGCGGCACCGATGCGCCCTTTGAGCAGATCGGCGCCGCCTTCATTCACGGCTCCGAACTGGCGGAGTATTTGAACGGCCGTCACATTCCGGGCGTGCGGGTGTACGCCACGCGCTTCAACGGCATGGAGGGCGTGCGTTTCGTCATTCTGGACCGCAACGCGTTCGACTCCTCGCGCCTGGGGCTGGAGATCGCGGCCGCCCTTCAGAAGCTCTATCCCGGAAAGATCGATTTCGAAGCCGGGCTGCGGCTGATCGGCAGTCCGCAGGTCGCGCGTGAACTGGCGGCCGGCGACGACCCGCGCGGCATACAGCAACGGATGGCGGACAGCGTGGCCGCGTTTGTCGGCCTGCGGGAAAAGTACCTGTTGTACAAGTAGTCCGGCTGGCTCTACCTTGCCAGCGTGAAGTTTACGTTGATCTGCGTGACTACCTCTACCGGATCGCCATTCAGCAGCGTGGTCTGATACTGCCATTGCCGGACGGCCTCCAGCGCCGCCGCGGCCAGCTCCGGAGGTCCGCTCAGCACTTTGAGGTTGGCGACCGTGCCGTCTTTGGCGATGATGGCCTCCAGTTGCACCGCCCCTTCGATGCGCGCAGCCTTGGCATCCGGCGGATAGACCGGCTGCACCTTCTTCACCAGCTTGACCTGTTGCACGTTGCCGCCGACCCGAATCCGCGGCGTGCCCGCGTTTGGCGGCGGGAGTGGCGGCATCAGAAAGATGCGGATGGTCCCGTCGTTCCGGCCGGCCGCCGCCATCAGGTGATCGTCGAAATCGCGCGCGGCCTTCGCCACCGATCGCATGACGTCGTTGTCCACGGTTTCGCCTACATGCACCGGGAGATGCTCGATCAGCTCCGCGCGCGCAGCGGCTGAGAGTCCATCCACGCTGATGCTCTTCAAGGTGAAAGGTTGCAACACCGGCGGCGGAGCGGGCACCATGGTGGAAGGTGCGCCATCCTTCGGCAGCTTGAACGTCACCGTGACCTGTGTGGTGGTGGGCAGCGACATGGCCTTCGGCGAATAGTGCCACTGCAGCACCGCCTCCAAGGCGGCGCGCCGCAGCTCCTGGGGTCCGCTGAGGACGCGCGCGTCCGTCACATGGCCTTCGGCGTCGATCTGCAGCTCCAGCACCACGTCGCCTTCGATGTGCTTGGCGCGAGCCGCCTCCGGGTACCGCGGCGCCACGCTATGGAGCAGCGGGGAGGAATCCTCCTGCGGCGCGGCCGCTTGCAGCGGAAATGTATGCAGAGCCAGCCAGCCGGCTGCCAGCAGGACGCCGCAACTGGCGGTGCAGAACGAAATCAGCGTACGTTTCGACATAGTAATCTCCTCCAACAGCAGCGCCACCCGTTTCTTCAAATGACGCTTTCGCAAGAACAGGGTTGCCGGCGCCAGATCCAGGGCCGCGCGGTTGCCGGCGATGGCCAGCAGCGCGTCCAGGTACTCCCGGCGATTTCGGGTGAACCGCACCACCTCGCTATCGACGGTCTGCTCGCGCGCCAACTGAATCTGGCCCGCCACCCACCATACAGCCGGATGAAACCACAACGCGGCTTTGACGAATTCCTCGGCCACCGTCACCACCCAATCGTGCCGCCGTACGTGCAGCAGTTCGTGACACGCCACCGCTTCCTGCGCGGCTTCGGGCAGGCCTGCAAACGAGCCGGGTAACACGATCAGCGGGCGGCGCAGCCCGAACGTCACCGGACCGGTTACCGCGGGTCCCATGGCGAATTCCGCCCGCGGCGCCAGCGCCCCGCGCAGCTTTTCCAGGTGCGGTGGCGGAGCCAGCGATTGCGAAGCCCGCCGCAAGCGGCGCAGTTGGTCCAGACCCGCCGCCAGCCATCCCAGCCGTATGGCGCATCCGAGCACCAGGATCGCCAGGAGCGCGCCGCGCCAGGGCAGCGCCAGCGGCGCCACATGCCCGGTGGCGATCGCGTGCGGCGCTCCCATGACGATTTCGACACGGGCTTCCGGTGCGGGACGCCAGGGCTCCACGGCCGGCAGCAGAATGCACAGAGCCAGCAGGGCCTGCCAGTATGCCAGCCGCACGCGCGGCATGCGCAAACGGAAGAGCCAGGCGGCGGCGCCCGCCGCCACGATCAGGATCGCGCTCTGCGCGCTCCATGCCGCCAGGTTGCCGAACCAGCGCGCGTCCATGTCAGCGCTCTCCAATGAGCCGGCGGATCTCCTCGAGTTCCGTCTCGGTCAGTCCGCGGTCTTCGATCAGGTGCGCCAGCAGCGGCTCCGCCGAGCCGTTGAAGACCCGGTTGACGAAGTCCCGCACCATGGCCCCGATGACGCGGTTCTTCGGCTGCGCCGGGCGGTAGACATAGGCCCGGTCTACCTGCTTGCGGCGCAGGTAGCCCTTGTTTTCGAGGATCTTCATCATGGTCATGACCGTGGTATACGCGACCTTGCGGTGCTGGCGCAGGGTCTCGTAGACATCCCGCACGGTGGCGGTGTCCCGCTCCCAGACCACCTTCATGATCTCCAGTTCCTGGCCGGTGAGAACCTTGTCCGGACGTCTCATACTAAGAAATTAGTACTATCGAGGCCGGATGTCAAGCGGAAATATTTTCTCCCCCGGGCGCGCCGCCGCGAAGCGACTGCTTGCGCAGGGCCACCGCCACGGCATCCCGCACGCGGCCCAGCAGGGGCCGCACGATATTCAGGTCCGGCGCGGCGCTCAGCCGGTCCGCGTACAGGCATCCCACCGCCTTTCGATCCACTATCACCGGAAACAGGGCGAACGCGGAGGGTTCCATCGTGCTTACCAGCGCGCTGCGGTCGTACCGCCCGTCACGCGCGCAATCGACCAGCAGGTCCACCCGGCGCTGCAGGACGGCGCGGATGGGTCCGTCGCGCTGATCCGTGGGAAAATCGAACCGGCGCAGTACGTCTTCCCCGGTCCCGCCGCTGGCCAGGCGCCCGCGGACGGAGGTCTGTTCGTCGTTCAACAGGCCGAACACGGCGCGATCGAAGCCGGCGCCATGCACCGCGTCCAGCAGAGAACTGATCACGGCGGTCAGTTCGAAGTCGTCCCGCGCCAGGGCCCGGGCGGCGTCCTCGATGGCGCGATCCAGCGTGCGCAATTCGCCGGCGTCGAAGGCCGGCGCCGCGGCCCGCAGGCGCCGCGCTACGTCCGCCTGCCGGTCGAGCCGCAAGTCCCGGCTGGGGATGGCAAGCGCGGCGAAGGTAGCCTCGGTTTCCTTGATGGCGGCCTCCGTCACGTGCCCTAATTCGCTCGCCGGAATCAACGTCCGCCGCCCGTGCGCATCCACGATCCAAGGCAGACCGACACCTTCGAGCCCTGCGCCAATGCGATACAACGCGTGCGTCAGGTCGCGTGCGTAATCGGTAATCGAAGCCAGGGAACGGTCCTCCAGCGACCCGGCCATTCCGCCCAGTCCCCGCAGGCAGACATAGAGCTTGGGCGGCATGTTCCAGCCGCCGGCCACCCGCAGCCCCACATCGTCCCACGAAAAGTCCAAAACCCGCAGGCAGGCCGCGCGCCCCTGGATGTTCTCGCCGTGCATGGTGACGATGATCCGGGCGTACTCGGCGGGATAGTGGCAGGCGATCAGGACCTCCCCGAGGTTGCGGAACAATCCGCAGATGTGCGCCTCTTCCGGCCGCGGATAGCCAACTCTGGCGGCGATGTCCCGGCTGTGTACGGCACTCAACAGCGACAACAGCATCAACTCCCGCAGACCCGGGGAGCGGTGCGCGAAGTGTTCGATGTACCGCACGGTGCTGACCAGGGTACGCAACGTATCCCACCCCAGCAGCACGATGCCGTGCGGCACGCTTAGAATGGGCCGGCCGGAATGGTTGTATAAAGCGGAGTTGGCGGCGCGCAGCAGTTGCGCGGTCAACCCCAGATCCTTCAGCACCACGCGCGCCAGCGCCGAGGAACTGCCGCCCTCCAGATCGAGAGTGCGGGTGATGACCTCGTTGGCGTGCTGGCAGAACGGCGGCACACCTTCGGCGCGCGCAATATGCGCGACGCAGGTATCCAGTTTCTGCCGCCGTGATGCCGATTCATCCATGGCGCGCCGCCCACACTACGGCCGGGCGAACCCTCCGCCATCTCTTATCGGCCGGCGCGACGCCGGTTTGCGGCCCGCACGATTCCTGATATTCTAGCCGGTCGATGACCGAACATCCCCTGGTCAATGCGGTGATCTTCGCGGCTCTGGGCTTGGCCGTGTTCGCCGTGGCCGCGGCCCTCCTGGTGAAGCTGACGCCGCTCAAGCTGTGGCGCGAATTGATCGAGGAGAAAAATCTGGCCGTGGCCATCTTCGCCGGCGCCGTGGCCATCGGCATGAGCCTGATCATCGCCGCGGCCATGCACTAGAGAGAGCTCCCAAACACGGGCCTGGCCTTTTTTGGCTATGGTATTTTCTAAGGTATGGCGTTCGAGTCCGATAAAGTAATGTTCGAGATCTACCGCGAGACCGAGTACTCCGGCAAGTACCGCGTCGTCTACTTTACCGAACTGCAGGACCATAACAAGGAAACCGAGATCAATCACGCGCTCAACGGCGAGCATTTCTACGACGGTTTCATCAAGAACTTCCGCAAGGAGGAAGCCAAGGAGATCATCGAGTCCTGCCTGGTGCGTCTGAACAATGGCGAAAGGGTCGATCCCGCCGAGGTCGAGCGCGCCCTGGGCGACCACATCGCCTGACCCGGTGCGGATCACCCGTTATCCCAGCCTTTCCGAACCGCAGTTCCTGGGCTGCGTCAGCGCCTTCGTCGACGCCCTTTCCGGCGAACTGAACTCCGCCGCGATGTACCTGCGCAAGCTCCAGGACCAGTCCAAAGGCTCGGCATTTGCCTACGAGATGTCTCTCGACCGCCATCGTTACGGCGCTCTCACGGTCCTCGACCGTTGGAGCCTGCTGATCGCCGCTTTCGCGCCGCACCTCGCGCCAGGCCCGATCCTGGAGGGCTCCGCCGCGCGCGTTTCGCAAGCAGAAGCCATTTTGGGACGCGCCAACGAGTTGATCGACGCCGCGGATCGGTATACCGGCGAGTTGGTGGAAGCGTGCCTGCTGGCGTTCCAGTCGGTCTCCGCCACTTTTGGCGAAGAACGTCAGACAGCCGGGCAGTCGGCCCGCCTGGGACCGATGCTGCCGGACGAATTCAAACAGGCCCGCGCCGTGTTCCTGCAGGATCTCGCCGCGCGATAGATCGCGCTACTTCTTCTTTTTGCCCAGCACCCCGTTCAGCAAGCTGCCGGCGGCTTTGCCGACCGTTTGCTTCTCGATGGCCTGCACCCGCTGGGTCGCGAGACCCTTGATGTCCGGCCGGAACACGGGATTGGACGCCGTACCCTCGACCAGGAACGGCACACCCGTATCGCTCTTGGCTCCTATCAGCGCCATGGCGGCGTTTCCCGTGTGCAGGGTCGCGCGCATCTTGAAATCCAGGGCTTGGCTGGGGCTTATGGTCCCCGCGCCCTCCACTTCGCCGAGCGCCGGGGCGACCAGCTTGATGTCTTGAATCGTGGATCCCAGCGGAGCCATGTGCACCGTGGCGCTGAAGGTTTGGATATCCGTGTTGGGCCCCGTTTTGATGCCCGCCAGCTTCTCGACTGTGGACATCTTCGACCCCAAATCAAAGCCGGTGAGCCGGGTGTTGTTCAGGGCTAGGGTGCCGCTGGTCGCCAATGCCTCCGCGGGTCCGGTGAATGTAAGCTTGGCGCTGGCGGTGCCACCCTCGAATGAGGAGCCCGCCGGTAGCACCACGCCAAAGGCCGGCAGCATGGCGGCAAGCTGGGGTACCGGCATCTGGGGGCCGGAAAGCGTCATGTCGATGGTGGCCGAATCTCCCTGGGCCGCATAGGTCCCGGTGAGACTGGCAGGCGCTGTGCCAATGTGTATGTCGCCACGGCGCAAGACCCCGGCGCGCTTGCGCAGGTCGTGATCGAGCGTGATGTCGAACTCCACCGGTTCCTTGGCGGGTGTGCCATTTCTAGCCAGCTTCAAATGCTCGGCTTTCAGATGCCCGGTCAGCCAGACGGTTTTTCCGTTCGAAGCCGCCATGCCGTTAATCGAAATCAGCCCGGCGAGCCCGGCGGAGCCTTCCAGGCCGGCCGCACCCAGGTCGAAGCCGTTCAGTTTCACGCTGACTTTCACCGGCGTGGCGGCGGCATCGGTGGCATCCACGGGTCCGGCGGTACCGTTGAGTTGGATGTCGCCGCCGCCCGCCAGTTTGGCCGCCAGCATGAACGGAAAAGCGGCGCTGGCGGAGAAGTCGCGCAGTTCCATGCTGACATCCTCCAGCACCCGCGCTTTGGCGTTGGAAGCGCGTTGCGCAAACGTCAGGCGCCCCTTGGTGATCTTCACCAGGTTGACGGAAAGATTCATACCGGCACCGGCCCCGGCTGTGGCGGGCGGGGGCGGCGCCGCGGGCTTGTTCGACTTGCCGCCCAGGCTGGAGAAGTTCCAGTCTCCCGCCGCGGATTGAATCAGATCGATCTCGGGCTGGTCGATGACGATCCGGGTAACGTGCAGCCGCTTGGAGAAAATCAACGGCCACAGGTCCACGCCCAGCGTCAGGGACCGGGTATGCAGAAACGGTGAACCGCTGTAGGCCGGATCGTCCGCCACCGAAAGATCGTCAGCCGTGACGCCTCCGGACAGGATCGCCAGTTTCAGGTCGCCGACTTTGACTTCGCGCGCCAGCGCTTTGGTCAGTTCCGCTTCCAGCGTGGGGCGGAACTGGTTGGGGTTGATCACAAACGGCAGCGCCACCACGATCAGCAGCAGCAGCGCGACGGCGATCGCGAGCAACCGAAGGATACGTTTCATCAGAGGTATTTTAGCCCGCGGGGAGGCGGATCAGAGCGGCGCGCGAAAATATTCCAGGGTCAGCCGCAAGCCTTCTTCCAGCGTGACGCGCGGCTCCCATCCAAGCACGCGGCGCGCCTTCGAAATATCGGGGCGCCGGCGCTTCGGATCGTCCTCCGGCAACGGACGATATTGGATCGGAGATCGGCTGCCGGTAAGTTCCCGAATCGCATCGGCGAATTCCTGGATGGTCATTTCGTCGGGATTCCCCAGATTCACCGGGAAGCGCTCGTCGGATTGCATCAAGCGGTAGATGCCGTCCACCAGGTCGCTCACATAGCAGAAACTGCGGGTTTGCGAGCCGTCTCCAAAAATAGTGATCGGCTCGCCGTCGAGAGCCTGGCTCAAAAAGGCGGGCACCACGCGGCCATCGTCCAGCTTCATGCGCGGCCCATAAGTATTGAAGATACGTGCGATGTTGGTGCGTACGCCGTGGGTGCGATGGTAGGCCATCGTCAGTGCCTCGGCGAATCGCTTGCTTTCGTCGTAGCAGGAGCGGGGGCCGACCGGGTTCACGTGGCCCCAGTACTGCTCGCTCTGCGGATGCTCCAGGGGATCCCCGTAGCATTCCGATGTGGAAGTCAGCAGAAAGCGGGCGCCGCGCGCCCGGGCGAGCTCCAGCATGTTGCGCGTCCCGGCGCTGCCGACGTCCAGCGTCTCGATGGCGTGCTCCAGGTAGTCCTTGGGGCTGGCAGGCGAGGCCATGTTCAGCACCGCATCCAGCGGTCCGTCAAACGCGAGCGGCTGGGTAATATCGTGGCGGATGAACCGGTAGTTCGCGTTGCCGTCGAGATCCGCGAGGTTCTGTGCAGAACCGGTGAGGAAGTTATCGACAGCCACCACCGAGTGACCCTCAGCCAACAGGCGGTCGCACATGTGCGAACCGATGAACCCCGCAGCCCCGGTAACCAGGATGTGCAAGTGAGAGACTCCGTCGGGATAAGTTACCGCTGACTTCGCGGATTGCGTGCTACATTCAAGGTTACCGCATGGTCCACCCATCCTGGTTGGAGATGGCGATCCTGGCGATACTGTTGGGCATCTCCGGATTGCTTTTCTGGCGCCGTTTCCGCAAACCGGTGGATGCTATCCGCCGTGCGCGCAGCAATCCCGATTTCCACCTGCGGCCCCTGGCGCCGCGCATCCGGCAGTTGGTGTGGGAAGTGTTGTTGCAGGGCAAAGTCATTCGCGAGCGTCCGCTGCCGGGTCTCGCCCACGCGTTCGTGTTTTGGGGCTTCTGCGCCTTCGCGCTGATTACTCTGAATCATCTGGCCGAGGGCTTCGGCGTGCCGTTCCTCAGCCGGGAAGGCGGATTCGGCCGCATCTATTTTGAATTCGTGGCCGTGTTTGCGGTGGCCGTGGCGGTGTCGATTGCCGGACTGGCGGTCCGCCGCTTCGTGGCGCAGCCCAAATGGCTGGGCACAGTCTCGCCGGAATCCGGCGTGATCGCGCTCTTCATCTTCATCCTGATGGTCACGTACCTGGCGGGTCTGAAGCTGGAAGAAGCCACCGCCGCGGGACGCATCAACTGGTGGCTGCACACGGCCACCTTGCTGGCGTTTCTGCCGCTGATTCCGCACACCAAGCATCTGCACCTGGTGATCAGCCCGGCCACCGTTTTCCTGCGGCGCGACGGCTTCAGCAAAATCCCTCCGCTGGTCGGAGACGAGGATTTCGGACTCGACACCGGCAAAGACATCACCAAGCTGGACGTCCTCCAGGCCTACTCTTGCGTGGAATGCGGGCGCTGCACGGAACACTGTCCGGCGTACAACACGGGCAAGGTGCTCAACCCCAAGGAGATCATCCTGGGGCTGCGGCATTATCTGAATGAAGAGGGTCCCGGTAACGAAGCGGCGCTGCTGGGGCCGCACATTTCGGCGGAAGCCGCGTTCCAATGCACTACTTGCGGAAGCTGCGAGTTCCAGTGCCCGGTGGGCATCCAGCACCTGCCCGTGATCATCGGCCTGCGCCGTGGCGCGGTGAACACCGGCAAGTGGGAAGACGACCATGGCTCCAAGATGTTCCTGGCCATGGAGCGCAACGGCAACGCGCTGGGTTTTGCCTCCAGCGAGCGGCAGAAGTTCATCGAGAAGAACGAGCTGCCGCTCTACGACGGCACCCAGGAGTATTGCCTGTGGCTGGGCTGCATGGGGTCGTACGACCCGCAGGGACGGGAGATTGTGCTGGCGCTGGTGCGCGTGCTGCGCCACCTGGGCATCACCTTCGGCGTGTTGCGCAAGGAGAAGTGCACGGGCGATCCGGTCCGCCGGCTGGGAAACGACCTGCTGTTTCAGCAGATGGCGGAGGCCAATATCGAGCAGATGACGTCCGCCAAAGTGACCCGGCTGCTCTCGATCTGTCCTCACTGCGTGCGCACCATCGGCGAGGATTGGAAGGAGTTTGGGGCGGACTTCCAGATCGAGCATCACAGCGAGTTGCTGGCGCGGATGCAAACCAAGCTGCCCGCGCGAACCGAGGGCAGGGAACGGGTGGCCTTCCACGACCCGTGCTATCTGGGGCGCTACCGCAATATATATGATGAACCGCGGCACGTCATTGCGCGCTGGGGCGATGCCGCGGAGCCGGCACGCACGCGGGAACGTTCGTTCTGCTGCGGGGCGGGCGGCGGCCAGATGTTTCTGGGCGAGGAGAAGGGCGCACGTGTGAATATCGAACGCGCCGGCCAGTTGGTCGCCACCGGGGCCGGCGTGGTGGGAACGGCCTGTCCCTTCTGCCAGACGATGTTCCGCGATGCCCTGGGGACGCTCAGCCAGACGCCGCCCAAACTGCTGGATATCGCGCAGATTGCCGCTGCGTCCCTGGAGTCCGCCAGGGGCGAGACGATGATATAATCTGAGGTTGGCGCGCCGTGGGCGTCGCCAGGCCAGCCGTAAAACCTCAAGCGGGCGCGTAGCTCAATTGGCAGAGCAAGTGACTCTTAATCACTAGGTTGTAGGTTCGATTCCTACCGCGCTCACCAGCAACCTGCAACTGAATCGACCCGATCCCTCGAATCGTGCGCCGGATTGGCGTATACAATAGTGCTTCGAAGTAATTGCATCCCAGCACCAAAATAAAGGAGCACAACCATCCATGCAACGCGAGATGTCCAGGCGCACCGCGCTGGCCAGTGCCGGAGCCGCTCTCACCACTTCCCTGTTTACGGGCCGGATCAAAGGAGCGAATGACCGCATCACGGTAGGGTTTATCGGGATCGGCGCCATGGGCTCCGGCAACTTGGATTTCGCCATGCGCATTCCGGAGGCCCAGCCGGTCGCCGTCTGCGATGTATACCGGCCCCACCTGGAGCGCGCCGAGTCCGCCGCCCGCAGCAAGGGATTCGAGGTGAAGGCGGTACATGATTTCCGCGAAATCCTGGCGGATAAATCCATCGACGCGGTGTGCATCTCCACGCCCGATCACTGGCACGCTTACATGGCCGTCGAGGCGTGCAAGGCAGGCAAGGACGTTTACGTCGAAAAGCCCGCCTGCAAGTTTGTGGAAGAGGGCCAGAAGATGGTGCAGGCCGCGCGCAAATACGATCGCGTCGTGCAAGCCGGCACCATGCAGCGCTCCGGAGGCTATTTTCTCAAGGCCGTGGAACTCGTAAAGAGCGGCAAACTGGGCGACGTGACGTTCTGCCACGCCTTTCAGAGCGGCCTGACGGACCAGAAGGGTTTCGGCAATCCGCCGGATGGCGACCCGCCCGCGGATCTGGATTGGGACATGTGGCTCGGACCGGCGCCGAAAGTGCCGTTCAACCCCAATCGCTGGGGCGTCAAGGCCGCCACCTTCCCCACGTTCCGCTACTTCTGGGACTACGCCGGCGGGGCCATGACCGATTGGGGCGTGCACCTGATCGATCCGATCCACCAGTGCTTCGGCGAGGCCATGCCCCTGGCGGTCACGGCCATGGGAAATAAGTTCTATGTTGAGGACAATACCCAGACGCCGGATACCATGCTGGCCACGTTCTATTACCAGAATTTCCTTTCCAGCTACGAAAGCCGCACCTGCAACCCGCTACCCATGTTCGGACTCGGCCAGGGCGCCGGGACGATGATTCACGGCACGGAGGCAACCCTTTTCGTCAACCGCGGCAGTTGCCGGCTGATTCCGAATAAGCGAAACAGCGAGCCGGAAGTTTGGGAGCGGGACCATGCCATGTCCGACATGAATGTGCCTCACTGGAGGAATTTCCTGGAATGCATCCGGTCGCGTCAAAAACCGATGAGCGACATCGAAACGTGTGTGCGTTCGTCAACCGTGTGCCTGCTGGCGAACCTGTCGATGCGTTTCAAGTCGCGCATCGATTGGGATGAAAAAGCCTGGACCTGCGGGCAGAATGACATGCAGCCACACCTGTTGGCTACCTACCGGGAGCCCTGGAAGCTGGAGGTCTGACCAGAGACGGCTAGTGCCGATCATGGCCATCACCGCCGTGCCCGTCGCCACGGCCACCGCCGCCGCCTCCGGGCGCCGCGGGCGACGACGAAGGTCCGGTTGCCGCGGTGGTGAGCACATTGTCCGCGCTGGACCATACCTGGCTGGTGCCTTGTCCCGCGCTTAGGAACATGCCGGTGCTGGCCAGTGCCACAAAGGCGATCAGTAAGGTGTATTCGACCAGGTCCTGGCCGCTGTCTTCAATTCGCAATACCTGCAACAGACGTTTCATACCCAGCCCCCGTACGGCGCGATGCGCTATCCACTCATCGTTTCGCCGGCTGACCCGCAATACCATACTCAATTTGGTTAACTGGGGTTAAATGGCTGGTGTGACCATCACGCGGCGGAACCTGCTCTTGTCCCTGGCGTCCTGCGCGTCCGGCAGCGCGGCAGCGCCCGCCAGTCTGGCCCGTTTCTTCGCTTCCGGTGAAGGCGCGGCCGTATTGATCGATGTGCGTACGCGGCGCCGGATCGCGGTGTGCAACTCGACCGTGGCCGACAGGTTTCTCGCGCCGCCGGGATCTGCGATCAAACCTTTCGTGCTGGCAGCCTTGCTTCGCACGGGCAAGCTCACCGCGGCGGAGTCGTTCCCGTGCCCGGGGCGGCTGCGTATCGCGGGACGGTCGTTCGATTGCTCGCATCCGCGGTTGGACTTTCCCATGCGCGTCGATACGGCTCTGGCCTATTCCTGTAACTGTTTCGTAGCGCATGTGGCGGAACGGTTCGCACCGGGCGAGTTGGCCCGCGAATTGGCGGGGCTGGCGGAGCGCGTGGAGCCGGTGTCCAGCGTGGATGCCAACCGTTTGCAGGCGCTGGGTGAGGAGCACATACGCGTCACCACCGCGGGTTTGGCGATGGCGTATCGAGTGCTGGCGCTACGCATCGAACGTCCCGAAATGCAGGCCGTCATGGCCGGGCTGGAAGGCGCGGTCGCGTACGGTACGGCCCGGCGCGCGGGGATTGGTGGGCAGGTGGCGGGCAAGACGGGCAGCGTGGTGGCGGACTCCGGAACTCCCATCGCCTGGTTCGCCGGGTTCGCGCCCAGCCGTGCGCCGGACGCAGTGGTTGCGGTGATGCTGCAGGGCCACTCGGGTGGCTCGGACGCGGCGCCCATCGCCGGCCGTATTCTGCAGGCCTTTCGCGCGGGGCGCCTGTGATTCACGTTTTGCTGTTCGCGGCGCTGGCGACGGCTCCCACCGTCAAGGTCCGGCTGGAGACCGGCGTCGTGGAGGTGCCTCTGGAGCGATATGTGGCAGGTGTGCTGGCCGGAGAGAGCAGCGTGTTCCGCTCGGACGCGGCCCTGCGGGCGATGAGCGTGGCGGCGCGCACATATGCCATCCGGCTGCGCGGGCGGCACGCCGCCGAAGGCTACGATTTCTGCTCCACCACGCATTGCCAGCGCGTGGAACTCGCCGGCATCACGCCCCGATTGCAGGCGGCAGCCGACGCCACGGCGGGCGAACTGCTGTGGTTCGAAGGCAGGCCCGCGTTCACCCCCTATACCCGCGACTGCGGCGGGAAAACCGAAGCCGATCCCGCCGCGTACCTGACGAGCCATGCCGATCCCTACTGCATGCGGGCGGGCGCCGCACCCTGGCAATGGGCCGGCGATCCGCGTCGGATCGCGCAGGCGCTGGCGGACGCTGCCCTCCAGGCGCCGCCCTCATTCGATCGAATTGCGATCGTTGCCCGCACCGGTTCCGGTCGCGCCGCCACGCTCGCTATGACCGGCGGCGGCAGATCGGTGCGCATCAGTGCCGGTTCGTTCCGCTTCGCGGTGGATCGCGCGTTGGGCTGGAATGCGATCCGCAGCGATCTGTACGACGTCCAGTCCGGGGGCGGACACGTCATCTTTCAGGGCCGCGGCGCGGGCAGCGGCGTTGGACTCTGCCAGAGCGGCGCGGACCAGATGGGCGTGGAAGGACGGTCGTACCAGGACATTCTGGCGTTTTACTATCCCGGTACGGCCCTGGGCGTCACCGCGCGTGGACTGGCCTGGCAGCGCCTGAGCGGCGAAGGTCTGGTATTGTGGACCACCCGGCCGGAGCGCGACAGCGCGGTGCTCGAGATTGCGGCGCGCGAAGCCCGCGCCGCCCGGCAGCGGGTGAACTGGCCCATGCCGCCGGACGTGGAGATCCGCGTCTACCCGGATCTGGACAACTATCGCAACTCCACCGGCGAGCCGGGGACGGTGGCCGCGTACACCGAAGGGCGCCGCATCCATATGCAGCCGGTGGAGGTGCTGCGCAGCCACGGCGTTCTCGATTCCACCATCCGGCATGAGCTGTTCCATGTGCTCGTGGAATCGCGAGCCGTAGCCGGCCTGCCGCTCTGGTTTCGGGAAGGCCTGGTCCAGTATCTCGCGGGGCAGAGGAGCGCCACGGATCTCTTGGTGAAACGCTACGGCGAAGCCGCGGTGCTAGGCTGGGTGACGCGCGGCCTGCCGCCGGAAGTGATGAACTCCAAGGCCAGCCACTCGGCAACGAAGAGCAAATAAGCGATCGCCAGCCGCACTGCCAGGCTGAACATCTGCAGACCGAAACCGCTTACTTGCGGCACCCACGCGATCAATTTCAGCGGCAACCAGAGGCCGCACACCAGCAGAATCGGCACCTCCACCCAATAGAGCAGCGAGCGTCCGCGCCGCCGCCCGGTCACAATGCCCGAGAGCAGCGGCAGCGCAATGACCGGAACCGCCACCCACCGTACCAGCCAAAGCCCGCCGTCGAGAACGCTTTGCACGGCGGCCGGCTTCACGGGCCTGCGGAACGTCAGGGTCAGCCAGGAAGCGATGCGGAAGGCCGGCTTGGCGCTGTAGACCGCCCATTGCGCCAGCAGCAGATAGATTACGAGCAACCCCAGCACGGCGGTGGTCAGGAGGGCCAGGCGCCTGGTCACCGTACGGAATGCGGAACTCAATCGGCGCTTGTCCATGGCAAAGTACGCCAACGTGGCGCCGTGCAGATGGCAGGCCAGGAGCAGACCGGTCAAAGCCACCAGCGCGCTCCAGGCCAGCGCCGTGCCGCGGCTCTCTCCGATGCCCAGCCAGTAATAGCCGAGCCAAAGCAGCAGCGCATTGCCCGCCAGGTGAATCGCGACCAGAATACGCATCACTTCACCTCCAGCCGGCGGCTTTCGCTGGTCGCCATGATCTCCCGCTGATACATGGGACCCGCGCGCGCCGGACTGACTTCGAAGACGCCGGGATTGACCACCTTCAGCAGGTAAAAATAAGTCTGCTGGCCGCGCGGAAAATAAGTCTGGAACAAAGCCATCCGGTCGTCGTGCAGTTCCCGCCGGGTAAAGAAATACGCCCACCACGGAGGCGGGTTCCGCAGCTTATAGGCATTGTCGCGATCGATGAATTCCGTCCCGGCGGGAATCGGATCTTCGATCATCATGTACCGCCATTCCGATCCCGTCGCCGTCAAGCGAACGGCGATGACGTCACCCACCGCCACCGGACCCTCCAGCGGCGCCGTGTCATACACGATGCGGTCGCCTTCGTGACTCGGTTTGAGCCGGAAGTAATCGCGCAGCAGGTTCAGAGAGACCGACCCGGTCTTCTCGAAACGCGCTTCCCGGGTCCAGTACTCCTCCCGCACCGAATAATAAATGCGGCCCGTGCCGCTGCTCGCGATACGAATGTGATTGACGGCCGGCTGCAGCCGTGACTCATCGATGGTCAGTTCCGGGCTGGGGCCGGCCGGCTGGTCGAATTTGCGCGTCAGCACCGGCTGATCGTTCACCAACACCGTAACGGTGGAGTCCGGATTCAGTTCTCGGGTGGCCTTCAGATAATCCGTCAAGCCGTAAATAACCATCGCCGTTTGCTTGGTGGACGACCACCAGTAACCCTCGTTGCGGTGGTTCATCAGCCACAACGCGGCCTTCGGCAGCAGCGGGCTGTCGGGCCGTTCGTGCGATAGCACTTTGAGCGCGTAGGCAGTGGCTTCGGGTGTGGCGTCTTCCGAAAAATCCAGCAGGGAATCGCGGGTGGCGGTCCACCAGGCTTCCTCCTGGCTCTGCTCCACGTTCTGTGCCAGCGCGGCAGCCAGGTCCCCGGCATGCGGATCTTTCGCCTGCTCCAGCGCCAGGCCCAGAATGGCCGTGCCGTACGGCGATAGCTTGCTGCGCGCCTCGAATAACTGGTCCAGCGCCGCTCGATCCACCCATCCCGCCTGTCCCAGCGCGTATTGCATATAGGCGCGCAGGTCGGAAGCGAGCTGCCGGTCGCCGGCATAATCCCGGTGCAGCCACGCCGCGCCCTTCTGAATGGCGATCGGCTTTACCTCGACGCCGGCCGCCTGGGCCTGCTTCAAGCCTGCCACCACGTACGCCGTCATAAACGGGTGGCTGTCGTCCGTCTCCCACCAGCCCCATCCGCCATCCTGATGCTGGAAGTTGTACAGGCGCTCCAGGCCCGCGTTGATCTTCTCGTGCAGGGCGGCCTCATCGAGATCGGTTTTGAGGCCCAGGTCGCGCACCGCCGCCTGCACCGTGATATCCGGCAGGAAGCTGGACATAGTCTGCTCCACGCAGCCATATGGAAACGAGGTCAGGTAATCGAGCGCCGCAAAGATCGATGCCGCCAGCGACGGCGCTACACGCACCGAGATCGACCGCGAGCCGGGTTCCACCTTGTCCGGAAAGCCCAGATCGAAGGCCGTCGCCCCGCCCGCGGGCATGGCGCCGCCATGGGCCTGCGACAATTTCACGCCGGGAATGTTCACCGGCAGATCCATTTGCAGCGCGTCGGATTCTTCGTCGGTCAGCGCCTTGCCGGTGATGCTCGCCGTGCGGACCTGCCGCGCCCGCACCCGCCAATCGACCTTGGCTTCGCCCCGGCTGGGGACCGGCACGTCCTTGGTCGCGCCTTCCAGGATGTCGAGTCCGGCGACGTCGAGCGACACCCGCGCCGTCTTGGCCGAGGCCAGGTAATTGTGCACCAGAGCGGAGATCACCACCTCGTCGCCCTGCACGAAGAACCGCGGCACGGCCAGCCGCACGATCAGGTTCTTGCGCACGATGGTCTTCAGCGTGGCGTCGCCCACCTTGGTGTCCGGCGTGACGCCGCGGGCCGTGGCGCGCCAGGTGGTCAGCGAGTCGGGGAATTCGACTTTCGCACGCGCCTGTCCGGCATCGTCCGTCACCACATCGGCGGACCAGAACGCGGTGTCCGGAAATGCTTTTCGCACCTTGGGTTGCACCAGGCGCTCGGGTTTCAACTGCGCCAGACGCGACGTGGGGCGCAGATCGGCCAGCCGCATCCGGCGCTTCCCCGCTTCTCCATTGAAGAAGTAATTGAACGAACTGCTGGTGACGACGCGGTTCCACTGGCGCGAGAAGAAGAAACTCACGATGTCCTGCGTGGTGTCTTTGCGGATGCCGTAGATGGCTTCGTCCACCACGCCCAGGCTGAACTCCGCGCGCGGCACCGGCTTTCCGCCGGCGTCAGTCACCGCGATCCGGTAATCCGCGGATTGCCCAGGCAGATACTGAGGCTTGTCGGTGGACACCTTCACGTTCAACTGGTGATCCACCGGCGGCACCTTGATCCACTTATCGCTCTTATAGAATTCGCCGTTGCGGACAAAGCAGGCCGCCACGGTGATGCCGGGCTCGTCGCTGCCGGTCACCGGAATGTCGAAGCTCGCCGTGGAATCCGCCGAGCGCACCAGCTTGTACTCGCGCAGGTCGCGGCCTTCCACACTCACGTACACCGCCGTGTGGGGCTGGCCGGTTACGATCATCAACCGGGCGGTGTCGCCGGCGCGATAGCTCTTCCTGTCCGTCACAATAGGGGCGTTGCGATTCGGTCCGGTGTCCCAATAGGCGCCGGTGCCGCCGGAGAGCCACAGATAAGTGTGACTCTCCACATCCCGTCCTTCGGGCGTATGGGACGTCACCCGCAGCCGATACATGCCGCTTTCCGCCGGCAGTTGGAGCGTGGCCGCCGCGTTTCCGTCCGTGCCAGTGCGCGCGGCGGCGCTCGCCTTCACCTGACCCTCGCCCGGTTGCCGGTAACTGTAAGTGAGCAGGTCGACGCGCACCGCGGCGCTGACCGGCCTATTGTCGTAGTCACGCGCCTGCACCTTGAAACTGCCCGCCGTGCCGGGCACATAGAAATAGCGGTCGGGCGCGACATTCAAGGCGAAGCTGCCGTACGTCGCCACCACCCAGCCGCGGCCGGTAATTTCGCGATTCCCTTTGTCGGTGACGCGCGCCTCGATCCGGTAGACGAAGTCCCACTTGTGATCCGAAACCGCCGTCGGCACGGTAACGGTGAGTTTGCCGTCGCCATCCAACTGTCCTTTGGTCTCGCCCACCTGGTCGCCGGAGTCATCGGTGTCGTCTCCCGGCTGCGCCACTTCTTCGGTCTCGTCGTCGGCGTCGTACCACAGGGGAAACCAATAACGGGTCCGATAGACCGCGTAAGTCACTTGGGCGTTGGCCACGGGTTCGCCGAAGTAATAGCGCGCGTCGATGGTGGCCTGTACGGTTTCGCCTTGCAGCACGCGCGTCCGGGCGGGCGTTACCCGCACTTCGTACTCCGGCTTCTTGTACTCCTGCACCTCGAAATTGCCGTTCATGAAGGCATCGCCGGATTTCGCCTCGATGTTATAAAAGCCCAACGCGGCGCCCGCCGGCAGTTCCAGGTCATCGTGAATCGTCCCATTGGCGCTGGTGGTCAGGGTCTTCTGGTAGACCGGCTTGTCTTCCGGGTCCTGGATGGTCACGGAGACGGCGCGTCCGGCCGGGACCTGGTACCCGCTGACGGCATACAGCCGCAGGATCCCCTTGAAATGCACGGTATGCGTCGGACGGTAGATGGGCCGGTCCGTGTACACGTAGCCCGTCCATTGGTCCGGGTTCGCGCCGAAAAAGTAACCCGTAGTGTTGACCGCGACATCCGCGCCGGCATGCGCCACCAGGCGAATATCTTCGGCGCGCGCCGGCAGCCGCATCTCGGCGAAGCCGTCGCGGTTGGTCTCGGCGTTGCCCAGACGGTCGTCGCGAGTCAGAAGCGCGACACTCGCCCCGGGGACCGGTTGGCCCGTCGTCCGGTTGACCACGAAGTTCACCACCCGGTCGCGGCCGGTCTTGGTGATCATGGCGATATCGGAAACCATCAGGATGGTGTAGGCTCGCAGGTCCCGGCTGACCGCCTCCACCAGGTACACACCCTTCTCATGCACCGGCACGTCCACCGTGGACTGCTGCCATCGTGACTTGCTCTGTACCGGCTGATGGAACGTGAGCACCAGTTGCTGCGAATTCAGCACCGGCGCTTCGGCGTACTGCGTCCCTTTCCCCGCAGGTGCGGCCGCTGGCGGAAACATACTCTCGAAATGCGCGCTGGGCGACTCGGTAAACTGCGCTCGCAGCGAACGCCGGATCTCGGTGCGCAGCGCGTGTTTCCAGATGTGGATGCTTTCCAGGAGCGTGCGCTCGCGCGGCGGACGCGCCACGTTGCCGCCGAACTGGTGCGCGTTTTCGAGTTGCAGGAAGAACTGCACGGGGTCGTGGATACGGTAGACCCGGAAGTCCAGCGCGTCCACGTTCCAGCCATTCACAAAGATCTTGGGCTGGCCGTTGGTGCCGTAGGTTTGGGAACTGGAGAGCGCGAAGTACGGATCGTCTTCACCCTGGCCCAGGCCGGCTGCCGCGGCTGCCAGGAGAAACACAAGCCGGAGACTCTTACTCGACAGGAGTGTCACTTTCTTTCCTCAGAATGTTCCAACGGAACACACCCAGAAAACGGGGATTCGCAGCCAACGGACGCCATGCGGGCCGTGGAAAGCCGGTCAGTTCCGCGACCGTCAGCCGGCGCATCTCGCCCGGATCGTTACCATCCGGGCCGGTATGATACAGGATATACCGCCTGCCGTCGTTTTGGATCTGACTCTGGCCGAGGTAGATCATGCTGTGAAACCGCTCCGCGCCGGATTCCTGCCTGAAGAAGAGCAGATCGCCGGGCAGCGCAGCGGAAAGCACGCGGCTCACCAAATACGTGTTCAAGCGCCACAGGGTGCGGGCGTCGGCGAACTGCGCGAACGTGCCGTCTGTCAGGTCGGCCGGTTCGAACACGCCCTGGCGCACGCGGAACAGCTCCGCGCCCAGCGGCGTGTAAGGATACTGATACTTGGCGGTGGACCCCAGCGCCGGCATGCGGCCCGAGTCCTGGCCGTGCAGCGCCTCGCGATACGCGTAGCGGATCAGGGCCGCGCAGTCTTTGATCTCGGGTTGACGCGTGGCGGCCGGTTCGAAATACTGCGCTTCGGCCAGCCAGCTAAAGCGGCGGCGGAATGCCAGCCGGTCGCGATCGTCTTCCAGACGCAGGAAATCGGGCGTGCCGTCCTCGGTGCTGTCGCGAAAGAGGGGGGTGACCCGGAGTTCGATTTCGGCGGCAGGAACGCCCGGGAGGGTGGCGCGCAGCCGGACATGGCCCGGCATCACCCCGGCACGGATTCGTACGCGCGCTCCGTCGCTGCCCGTGATGCGCGCGACATGCGGATTGCCGGCCAGCGTGACGGCCGGCTTGGCGCTACTGTCTATCCAGAGAGTCGCGATGTCGTAACCGTCAGCGACGATCGCGGACGGCTGCAGAGTGAGACGCGGCGGCACGACCGGGGAGCGCCGTAGGAGGGCACCGGCGGTCACCGCGAGGATCGCCCCCGCGCCGAGGGTCACAACGCTACGAGTGGACAACGACCGCCTTAGATCAATTTTGGTGCCAGTGCATTTCCCAGCCGAGATAACGCGCTCCGGCCTCGTGTACCATGCCGGCGACGGTCGAAAAATTCGCCGCCACATGGTGCTCGAACCCGTTCAGGCAGATATAGCGCAGCAGGTCTTGCAGCCGCGGGATGCGCACTACCCCCGCCCCGCCGAAGGTGTCCAGCGGATCGTTGGTGAACTCGCCCTCGCCCACGTAGGATCGCAGTTTCCCGGTCGTGTCGTGAGTAGACAGCCGGCAGAAACTCATGGGTCCTGATTTCACCCGACCCACGCAGGTGCCGAATGTGTTCGCCTTGCCCACGGTGCCGGCGATGATTTCCTGGAAATCCATGCGCACATCGGCGAAGAAGTGCTTGGGCAGATTGCTGCAATGGAAGCAGACGGCCTTGTCGGGATCGTCGCCGTAATTGTTGTTCCAATCGAGCAGCGCGCTGGGCGTGCCGGAGGCCAGTTGTAGCGCGTACATGCCGACGACGCCGCAGATATCGACTTCGCAGGCGCTGGGCAGCAGGTCGTTGCTCATCATGCTCATGATGGTGCACGGCACGATGCCGAAATATTCCTCGAGAGCGGTCCAGCATTGCACCGCGCTCATCACCACTTCGGTTTCCTTCATCCAGCCGTCCACCACCGCGCCGAGCTTGGCCATCTTCATCAGCGCTTCCTCGGAGATGCCTTGCGTCGAGACGTAGGCCTTGATGGCCGCCAGCTTCTGCTGCGCGTCGTCGTCGGTATCCTTCATGCGGTGGACGCGGCCCAGGATCTCGGTCAGGTCCACGGTTTCGATCGAGATGCCGTGCTGCTCCAGGATTTTCTCGCTGTAACGCACCGTGTTGAAGGCTGCCGGACGCGCGCCGATGGCCCCGATGCGTACCTTGCGCAAGCCCTTCACCACCCGGCAGACTCCCGCGAACCACTCCAGGTCATGGCGAAAGATCTCCGAATCCGGCGCTTCCGTGTGCCGCGTGGTGATCGAATACGGGATGCCGTACTGCGCCAGGTTGTTGCAGGCCGACATTTTGCCGCAAAAACTGTCGCGGCGGAACTTGATGGACATCTTGGACGCGGAATCGGGCGTCGCCTGGATCAGGACCGGGACGTTCAGGTCAGCCAGGCGCAGAGTGTCGGCAATGGCGCGCTCCTCGCCAAAATTCGGCAACGTGACGATGACGCCGTCGATGCGGTCGCGGTTGGCCCGGAACAGGTCCGCGCATTTGCGCGATTCCACGCGCGTCTCGACCGCGCCATATTTGCTCTGCTCGGGACTCAGCACCACCGGCTCGATGCCCGCGCTGGTGAGGGCCTTGATGATTTCCTCGCGCCCTTCTTTCGCCAGGTGGTCGGGAAAGAAACCGCGATTCCCGACGATTACTCCCATGGTCATTGGTCGTGTCACGAGGATAATCTAGCACGCGGCTGGGCTGAACGGGCTCGCCGATCACGGTATGCTGGCAGCATATGGACTCCTGTCCCGGCATCTTTCTCGACTATTCCGCCCGCAAGCTCCGGCAGGCCGCCGGGCGCATCGCGGATTGCCTGAGCCGGTTGACCGACGAACAGATCTGGACTCGTGGCGCGGATAGCGAGAACGCCGTGGGAAACCTGGTGCGGCACTTAAGCGGCAACGTTCGGCAATGGATCGTTTCCGGCGTCGGCGGAGAAACCGACGTCCGCCAGCGAGACACGGAATTCGCCGCGCGCGGCGGGATGACAGCGCCGGAACTGGCGGCGCACCTGCGGACGGCGGTCGACGAGGCCGCCGCCGTGATCGAGAACCTGCCGCTCACCGAATTGACCCGCCGTATCGCGGTGCAGGGTTATGACGTGACCGTGCTCGAAGCCATCTACCACGTGGTGGAACACTTCTCCGGCCACACCGGACAGATTATCTTCGCGACCAAATGGTTAACGGGGAAAGACCTGAACTTCTACCCTCATCTGAAGACCGCGGGGCACAGCGAGCGGACACCCTGATCATTTCTTGAAGAGCTTATCGAACGCACTGCGCGCGGCATCCGGGCTGGTGGGCGCCTGGATGACCGGACCGGGCGGCGGCGCGGCCGCGCTGCCATCCCGCGCCACCGTGACCCGCGGCGCGAAGAGCGTGCACTCGTTGGCTTTGTCCTTGACCGCGATGCGCTCTTTAATCGGCTTTGCGCATTGGAACCGGGTGGACGGCTCGAAATGCGTGCACTGTTTGCAGCAATGCAGTTCGACGTTACACTTCGGACAGTTGCCGTTCCAGTCGATCCCGTTGGGCAGTTGCGTGGCGCAATTGAAACAGCGCGACGCGGTCACCGCCTGCACCAGGCGCGGCAGGCGCGGGCCGGTGATGTCGATGGGCGGCTTGGGACCCGGTGTGCGGGGACGCTCGTCGCCGCCTCTCCGCTCCTTGAAGCCTGAGCGGTCCGAGTCCATATAGCCCGGTTGTCGATATTTTCTGTCGCTATCCATGGGGAATTGCGTTACTCCAAAACTCACGGGAGGGATGCATCTCTAACCCCGGGTGCGCTCGCGAGATTCCACGTTACAGTTGCGAATGTTGGGTTGCCGGAGGGTTTCGTGGAATGGACCTAAGCGCGCCAGCAAAAACAGGTCAGGGAACCCGCCAATGCTGTAAACCTAATATGTACCACAGATCGGAGGAGATTGCACGCCACAGTTAACGAATGGGTTGATTTCGTACCAGCCCGCTATCCTGGTACGCCTGAGACACCTACGCGGTCTGAGACGCGCCGGTCACTTCTCCGCCGCGCGCAGAACGGCGCCCTTCTGCAACTCAGACGCCGCCGGCGTATGCGTGCAAGTGCCGCACAGACCGTATACGCGGAGCTCAGGCGAATAGGATGGAGTCACCGCCGGGGGTGAAACGGAGGTCGCTATATAGACCTTCCCGTTCGCCACCGTAGGACTTGTGAATTTTGTGGCGTACCAGTAGTCCGAGCTGTTCCACAGCGGTGTGCTTACATTCGTCGCATCGAAAGCGTAAAGGGCGCCGGGTTGCGCGGCCGACGTGCTTCGCACCGGTACGACCGCCCACAGGATCCCGCCGCTGTCGCCGTTCGCGGAAATCGCCATGGCGCCGCCGGGAAAATTCGAAATGGCCAGGTTGCCCTGGTTGGCGTCCAGCTTGAACTGGTTGGTGTCGCTATGGAAATCCCAAACGCGCAGCGAGTCGCCCCAGGCCCAAAGATAGAGAAGCGGATCGGCGCTGGCCCGCGCCCAATATGCCATGCCATGAATCTCGTAACAAGCGGATTGCCCGGGTCCGCTGCCGCAGCCTGAGGTGGTGCCGATGAACGTCTGCACGGCCGGCCCGTTGTTGAACCCACCCAGGTTCGACCGGTTGAGCACGTACACCTTACCCGTCTTCCCTGCGGCCAGCGCCAGGTTCGAGGCGGCGGGATTCGAGCTATCGAAGAGAATCGCGCCCGCGTCCCCCAGATCCAAATCCGCCGCGTTCAGACTGACGTAATTGTTCGGCGTATAAGAGTCCTGCACGGAGCCCAGATTGTCGAGCCGCAGCACCGACTCGCCCCAGTTGCCGGTGCCCGCTCCGCCGAATCCGCCGTTTCCGGTAACGACGTATATGCCGGTGGGGTCCAGCGCCGGTCCCCGTCCGGACATCCAGATGCCGCCCCCGTGGCCGCATTGGTTATTGGGTGGGGCCGACCCCGAACATGCCTGTCCGGTCTGGGTTGCGTTCGCCGTGCTGTTGAAAGCGAAAGTCTGAGTGAAGGCGGTGCCCGTAAACTGATACCCGAGCAGCCAGCCGTGATAGGGGCTGACAGCCTCCGATCCGCTGCGCGTGCCGAAGCCCACATAAATGGTCGAATTGCTGCTGTCCTCCAGCAAAGCCGGGCGCTGCAACTGTTCCAGGGCCTTGAAGGGAACGCAGGGAGGGTCGAAAGCGCCGCCATCCCATGCCGCGCAAGGCGTGGACTGCGAATTGTCGCCCGTCCCGGTCACCGCCGCCTGTATGGCGATATGGGCCAGACCTTTGCCGGTCAGAAGGTTGAGAGCGTAAAGCGTATAGACCGGCAGGTTTGACTGGCTGGAGAGTGCCACCACGAAGATGACTTTGGATTTCGGATCGATTACTGGCGTGCTCAGAATCCCTATCAGCGGCGACGCCGGAAAGCCGATCTTCGCCGGCGGGCCCAACGACACGTGCCACAGCGCGCTTTGCGCGGTATCCGCATCGAACGCATAGACGGAATTGCGCAGCGTGGCCACGATGACGACGTTGTGGACTCCGCCCTTGATGCTGACGTTAGGAACATAAAGAGGCTGGGCGAAGATATTGGCGTCCACGGTGTTCGTGAACAACAAACCGAAACCGCCGGCCGAGACGTTGGACGGAGTGAGTATCGTTTCCTGGAGGTTGGCCCCTGACCGGTAGTTATCATACTGTCCGGTGACAACACCCTGAAAACTCTGGGCCCAAACCCCGCCCGGTAACAATAGCAGGAGAAGTGACGGTATCCGCGCAAAAGTGCGGATTCGAACCTTTCGCATTCGTTTCAGTCTACACGAGCAGACCCCCGGCGCTCCAGTGTCCGGCAGCCGGTTAGGTTACAGACGCGTCCCCGCAGTTCTAGTACGAGATCCGCAAGAGCCGCGCCGGAGCTCAAGCTCAGTGCAAAGCAACCTGGTAGAACATGCCCAAGCCATCGGCTCCGGGCCCGGTTGTGGCTGTGCCGTAGATGGCGCCATCGCCGGGAATGGCCAAACTGCCAGCCGGTCCGGCCGCGCCGGGAAAGGCGTGGAGTACGGTCTCCGCCCAACTGCCAGCGGCGGTCTTGCCTAGGGCGAAGACCGTGCCGCCGGCCTCGCGCGCGGAAGTGCCCGTGACGGTGGCACCGAAGAGGGCACCATTGTGGAGAATCAGCGGGGAATCCGGCAGACTGCCATCGCCGGTCGATGCAAAATCGTACAGGACGGACGGGATCCAGATGCCGCTGGCTTGGGCCGTCACTTTCACGACTGTTCCCTTGCCGCCGCTTCCACCCTCCGTGGTAGTGCAATAGAGGGATCCGCCAGCGGCGATAGTGGGCGGCTGCAGGGGCGCACCGCCGTCGGCGCCGCCGGTGAAAGCATAAATCACATCATAGTTCCAGGCGCCGCCGGTGACGGTTGGCGGCGTCAGTTGAAAGATAACGCCAGCGCCATAGCTGCCGCCGTAGTAAGTCGTGCCGTAGAGTGCGCCATTCGCGCCGATGGCCAGGCCGGAAGGTTGACGCCCATCGCCCGTGAAATCATATAAGGTACTGTAAGTCCACGTGCCGCCCGGAGCCGATGGAGGGGCCAACTCGTAGACGACTCCATCGTAGTACTTGCCACCAACGTTGGTCACACCGTAGAGTTCGCCGCCGGCCCCAATGACGACGCTGCCGACGGGAGTGATAGCGGTGTAGAGCGCCGTCTCGGTCCAGGTTCCCGAGGGGCCGGGCTGGAATTCGTATATGCCGGACTGGCTCACGACATACAATTCGCCGCTGGCGCCGAGAGTTGGAGCCGATGGAGGATATAGGCCGTCACTGGGCCAGCCTTGAAAACTATGGATGATGGTTTCCGTCCAGCTTCCGCCCGGAGCCGCGGGAGGCGTCAACTGGAAGACGGTCCCGTAATTGTAGGCCCCCCCGTAGGCCGTGACACCGTAGAAGACACCGTTCGGTCCGGCGATCAACCCCCGGGGTGTGGCCCCGTCGGGATATCCTGTGAAGCGATATAAGACCTCGTATCCGGCCTGCTTAGCGCCGCCAGCCGCCAGAAGTGGCAGGGCGAGGGCCGCCGCAAACGCTATTCGGTACGGGCGTTTCATAGAAATCCTCCGGGGTCGAGTGAGTGGGATCTAATGTGTATAGAAGCCCGGAGTCCAGGTCCGGACCGCCATACGTGGTTGCGAAGACTGCGCCGTTGCCGGCGACGACGAGACTTCCGTAAGGTTGAGAGTTGTAGTGGAACGTCTGGAGAATGTTCTCGATCCAGGGCTGGCCGGGCGCGGGTTGCTCTAGCTCAAACAGTGAGCCGCCGGAACAGGTGCAGATACAGGTTAACGGAGAAAGATTGCCATAAATGGCTCCGTTCTCCAGCACGATTGGGCCATCGGAACCTCCGTAAGGATCGTTCCAGAAGCTGTATAGGATGGTTTGCGTCCAGACGCCGCCGGGGCCGGGAGAGAGCTGATACACGGTGCCTGGTGTGACTCCGTACAAGGTACCGTCGCTGGCCGCTATGGGAGGCTCGTAAGGGTTCGCGCCGCCTTCGCCGCCGATGAAACTGTACAGGACGCTTTCGGTCCAGAGTGCGCCATGCGGAGCGCCGGCGGGCGGAGGCTTCAGTTCAAATACCACGCCCTCACCGAAGCTGCCCCCGTTCTGAGCCGTGCCATAGAGCGCTCCATCAGGCCCTGCAGTCAGTCCCCAAGGTGAGCCTCCGTCAGGACCGCCGGTGAAGTTATAAATGACGCGCGCGCTCCAAAGACCGGCGCCGGACGCTGGTGGTGTGAGTTCCACTACCGTCCCGTAGGCAAAGGACCCGGCATAGGGCGCCACCGCGTATAACTTATTGTTGGCCGCAACGGCCATGCTGGGGTACATTCCGGACGCACCCGTGAAGCTGTAAAGCTCCTGCGCTGTCCACGGAGCTTCGGGGGTAGTGGGGAGCAACTCGAAAACCGAGCCGAGACCCGACGAACCCCCACTGCCCACGCCGAAGAGGCGCCCGCTGGCGCTTACCGCCAAATAACTCGGGTAGATCGCGGCGGAACTCTGATCGGGCTGATAGAGCAGCCTTTTCTTCCACCAGTGGGTGCCGGGCGCGCCGGGCAACATTTCGTAAACCGGTCCGCCGGTGGTCACATAGAGCGTCCCGTGTCCGCTGGCGATCACTCCGTTCGGCGACCCGTCGTCGAATGAGAACTTGTATAGCGTGTGGTAAGTCAACTGGGCGCCACAACGCGATGGCAGCCACGCGGCAGTCACCGCGGCGGCGAAAGCGATCAGTTGAAGAGTCCTCATACGCAATCTCCTTTCGTGCGGCAGTCAGGGTTGTATTTTGTAAGCAATGCCCGGGCCGGTGGGCGTAATAAAAGCGTGCGGACTCGGATTGGTCGAGCCGTACAGCGCCCCGTTTCTCAGAACCAGCGGTCCGTATGGCTCCTGTCCAGCGAAGGTGTAGAGAACCGTTTCAGCCCACGGGCCGGCGCCGGAAGCCGGCTTCTGCAATTCAAAAACGGCGCCGCCAACGACGGGAGCGTCGTAGGGTTGCGCAGTCGTGCCGAAGATCTTCCCATTGACAACCACCGGCGGCGAGGACGCGATGCCGGAGTCGCCAGGGCCGAAGCTGTACAAGGTGTTCTCGGTCCAGGCGCCGCCCTTTTGGGCCGGCGGCGCCAGTTCGAAAACCGTGCCTAAGCCGTTCGCGCCGCCCTGGCTGGTGGTGCCATAAATGGCTCCGTCCGGCCCGAGAACCGCGGGTTCCATGGGTACGCCTCCATCGGCCTGGCCCGTGAAGTTATAAAGTGTCGTGGCGACCCAGCTTCCCGGACTGGTGGACGGCGGCTTGAGGGAGATGATCGCGCCGTATCCTTCGCCGGCATAATTGGCGGTCAGGTAGAGCACGCCGTAGGGGCCGGCGGCCAGTCCTTGAAATACACCTCCAAAGCCAAGGTAAAGGTTGTCGGAGAGCACGGTCTCAGTCCACGCCGTGCCGGGCGGACTGCCTGCGCCTGGAGGCGTGAGTTCAAAGACGGCGTAGGCCGAGGCGCAATACAGTTTGCCATGCGGGCCAGGGACGACCCAATTGTCGAAAAAGCCGAGGGCATCGTAGTAGGGCGAATGAAAAATCACGTTCTCGGTCCACGTTCCTCCCGGCGGGGGAGGAACGCCGCGCGGCACTGGCCGAACCTGGTATACGACGGAGAGCGGCGGGCCGTACGGCGCCGTCATGCCATAGATGTCGCCTTGGTAACCGACCACCGGATTCGTCATGGGAAAGAACCCGTCGCCGTTCTGCGGCGCGAAGCTGTAGAGAATCGTTTCGGTCCACGCGCCGCCGCCAGACGCGGGAGGCTGCAACGCGAAGACGGCGCCATAACCGTACAGCCCGCCGGTGGTGGCCGCGCCGTAGAGCCCGCCGTTTGGTCCGGCGATCAATCCCTGCGGTGTTTGGGCGTCCGGATATGCGCCGAAAGAGTAGATGGTTTCGAAGGTGGCTTGGGCCGCGCCTGGTTGCGCCAGGAAGCTGGTGTACAGCAAGCCGGCGATCGGCAGAAGCCGCATCTTGGTCATGCGAAGATCCTCCGTGGATTACCGTCTCCGAATATATTGCAGGCTCGGATGGGGATCAACATTTGCGCGAAATCATGGTACTGGCCCAGTACATCTACTGCATCGCGCGGGCGTTACGGGCGTTACGGGCGTTACGGGAATTTCAATACGAGACGCGCAAGAAGCGGTCCAGACGATCCATGGCGGGTTGCAGAATCCGCGGCTCGGCGGCATAGCAGATGCGCACCGAACCTTCACCGCCGGCGCCAAACGCAACCCCCGGCGCCAATCCCACGCGGCACTGTTCGAGTAGCCGGCGGCAGAATCCGAACGAGTCGCCGAGGCCTGCGATCTTCGGAAACAGGTAAAAGGCGCCGTCGGGAACCGGCACCGTGACACCCGGCATGCCGCGCAGCGCATCCAGGCACAGATCGCGATTCTGTTTGAGACGCTCCAGCATGCGGGCGAGTTCCTCTTCGCCTCGGGATAACGCGGTTTCGGCGGCCTTTTGCGCGAAGCTGGGCGCGTGCGAAATGATGAATTCGTTCAACTGCGTAGCCTTGTGGGCCAGGTCGCGGCGGGCGATCAGCCAGCCGACGCGCCAGCCGGTCATACAGTAGGCCTTGGAGAACGACTGCACCACCATCACCGCGTCATCCCGGGTGGCTTTGCAAAGAATGGAGGGCACCGGGACGCCGAGCGGTCCGCCGGCGTAATACAGCCGATCGTAGACTTCGTCGGCGAGAAGCCACAGGCCGTGCCTGCGGCAGAAGTCCAGCAGGCGCTGCTGTTCGTCGCCCGTCGCCACCCATCCCAGCGGATTCGACGGCGAAGTGTAAAGCAGCAGGCGGGTGCGCCCGGTCACGGCATTTTCCAGCGCCTCGAAGTCGATGGCATAGCGGTCGCCGCGCAAGGGATGCGGGATCTGGCGCGGCGTCGCGTTGGCCATGGCCACGATGGACGAGCCGTTGGGCCATGCCGGTGTCAATACCAGCGCCTCATCGCCCGGATCCAGCACCGCGCGGATACCGACGTTCAGCGCCTGTACGCCCGAGGCGGTGACCACGATCTCCGTTGCCGGATCGAGGTTCACACCGTGGAGTTCACTGTATTTGGCGGCGATCGCCTGGCGCAGAGACGGCAGTCCCGCATTCTCCGTATAAAAGGTGTAGCCGTTCGCCATCGCCTCGGCGGCGGCGCGCTTGATGAAATCCGGCGTAGGCAGGTTGGATTCGCCGAAATACAGCCGCAGGACGCCATCCATGGACATGGCGATCTCGGCCAGTTCGCGAATGCGCGAGTGGGGAACCTTCTCGACGGAGGCGGCGACACCAGGCATCGGGGGCCCGGTTTACAGCGTTTTGAGATAGGCGATCAGGTCGTCCTTCTCGTCGTCGCTCAGCATCTCTTTGTAGGCGGGCATCCCGTTGCCGCCCTCATCGATCTGGCTGCGTACGTTCTCCTCGGTGACCTTCTTGCCGTTGGCGAGTTTGTCCTTGCTGAACAGGCCCTTGAGCCCGGGGCCCATCTTCTTTTCCGTGCTGTCGGCGTTATGGCAGGGCGTGCACTGCTGAAAGACTTCTTTCCCTTTTTCGGGATCCCCTTTCTTGGGCGCCGCGAAGACGGCGGCTGAGGCAATGCCGAGAACAATGCAGACTGCGCAGACTTTCATTCGAAACATACGGTCCTTAGCTCCAGGCTGGTCGCAAAGAACCAGTCTACAATTTTTCGAGCATCACCCGCCAGTTCGGAAGCCGCCTCTCCGACTAAGAAAACACCTGTTAACTCCCTTGTGATTTGCAGGTTGCGTCAAGCGCCCGCCAGCCGTTAAAATCGCGCCTGCGCGCCGCCCCGGCCGTCGGTCCGCCTACGCTATGATGTAAAAATCACCTTATGATCCAAGACGGCATTCCCGAAGGCCTCACGTTCGATGACGTCCTGCTCGAGCCGGCGCGCAGCGATGTGCTGCCCGCGGAGGCCGACACGCGCACGCATCTTACGCGCAACATCGCCCTCAATATCCCGATTGTCAGCGCGGCCATGGACACGGTGACGGAGTCACACCTGGCCATCGCCCTGGCGCAGCAGGGCGGCATCGGCATCATTCACCGCAACATGCCGATCGAGCGCCAGGCGGAAGAAGTCGACCGGGTCAAGCGGAGTGAAAGCGGCATGATCGTGGACCCCATCACCATCGGTCCGGACCAGATGATCTCCGACGCGCGCCAAGTCATGAGCCGCTTTCGCATCTCGGGCGTTCCGGTCACCGAAGGCACCCGCCTGGTAGGCATTCTGACGAATCGCGACCTGCGTTTTGAAACACGTTCCGATATTCCCATCCGGGACGTCATGACCAAGGACAACCTGATTACCGTCCCGGTCGGGACCACCCTCGAAGAAGCCGAAGCCATCCTGCACGAACACCGCGTCGAAAAACTCCTGGTGGTTGACGATCATTACAATCTGAAAGGCCTGATCACGGTCAAGGACATTCAAAAGAAGCTGAAATATCCCACCGCGGCCAAGGACGATCAGGGACGTCTGCGCGTCGGCGCGGCCATCGGCGCCACCAACGATTTCCTCGAGCGCGCGCAGGAACTGGTCGCCCGCAAGGTGGATGTGTTGGCCATCGATACCGCCCATGGACACACGGAGCGCGTGATGGCCGCCGTCAAAGCCGTGAAGCGGGCGCTGCCGAATACCGAGCTCATCACCGGCAACGTGGCCACTTATAAGGGCGCGTGTGAGTTGATTTCTCTAGGTGTGGACGGCATCAAGGTGGGGATCGGGCCCGGATCGATCTGCACCACGCGCGTGGTATCCGGCGCGGGCGTCCCCCAGCTTACCGCGATCGCGGAGTGCTCCCGGGCCACCCGCCAGGCCGGCGTACCGCTGATCGCCGATGGTGGCATCAAGTTTTCAGGCGACATTACCAAGGCGATTGCCGCCGGCGCCGATAGCGTCATGATCGGCAGCCTGCTCGCCGGCACCGACGAGAGCCCGGGCGAGACGGTGCTGTTTCAGGGCCGCACCTTTAAAACCTATCGCGGCATGGGTTCGCTGGGCGCCATGCAGGGCAACGCCGATCGCTATGCCCAGGACCCCAACTCCAAGCTGGTGCCGGAAGGCATCGAGGGCCGCGTAGCGGCCAAGGGGCCGCTCGCCGAACTGGTCTATCAACTGGTGGGCGGCTTGAAGTCCGGCATGGGATATTGCGGCTCGCGGAGCATCCGCGATCTGCATGAGAATGCGCGCTTCCTGCGTGTCTCGCCGGCGGGCTTGCGCGAAAGCCACGTCCACGACGTGGTGATTACCAAGGAAGCTCCCAACTACCGCCTGGAATAACCGCAAGTCCCGCGGGCTGCTACAGTGTGGGCATGGTGCGTTATCTCTGTGCCAGCCTGCTCGTTCTGTGCCCTCTGCTTGCGGCCTCCGACGTTACGTTTTCGCAATCCGCGCCAGCCGTCCCAGCCTACGACTTCGTTGAAGTCACCGCCACCGTCGCCGCGCCGGGCGCGGACAATCCATTTACCGGCGCCAGCCTGACCGGATCCTTCGCCAAGCGCGGCGCCGCGGCTACCCCGGTCGACGGTTTTTGCGATTCCCCCGACGGCCGCATTTTTCGCATCCGCTTCATGCCCTCATCGCCGGGCGATTACACTTATGCGATCACCTACCGGCAAGGCGATACCGAGAAATCCTACCAGGGCGCCTTTGCCGCCACCGACGGCCACCGCCGCGGCCCCATTCGGGTCGATCCGCAATATCCCTGGCATTTCATCTGGGAAGGCACCGGCGAGCATTATTTCTTTAACGGCACGACGGCCTTCTGGCTGATGGGCTGGCGCGACGAGCGCTTCATTCGCAATGCCATCGATCGGCTGCACGCCCTGAAGATCAATCGCATGCGCGTGCTGCTTTCCGGCGGAACGTTCACCGTCTATGGCGAACCGCTGATGACCGGCGAAAACTTCACGTTGTTGCTGCGGCCGTGGCTGGCCCAGCGCCCGCAAAGCTACGACAATCCGGGAATCGATTACACGCACTTCGATGTGCAGTACTGGCAGAAGTACGAGCGCATGCTGCGCTTCGCCCGCGAGCGCGACATGATCATCTCCGTGGTCCAGGATATCGGCGACGGGCGCATCCATCCCGCGGCGGGCAGTGACGACGAGCACCGCTACTTCCGCTACGCCGCCGCGCGGCTGGGCGCCTTCTCGAACATCACCTGGGATCTGGGCGACGACCTCGACAGCTTCCGCGACGACAAGTGGGCGCACGAGACCGGCACGCTGCTGGAAGGCTGGGATCCCTATCATCACCTGGCTTCCAGCCATCCGGTGCACCGGGAGCATCAGGACCGGGCGTCCGCCTGGTTCGGCTTCACGTCCATCCAGGACTGGTCGCGCCACCAGCACGCCTTGATGCTCGAAGAGCGGCAGATCCAGATGAAGACGGGCCGGATCATTCCGCAGGCCAACGAAGAGTACGGCTACGAAGACCACTACCCGCACTGGGCGGAGGGGCCCGGAGCGGACTCCTCGGAAACGCTTCGCCATGTGGCGTGGGATATCGCCATGGCGGGAGCGTACGGCACCGCGGGTGAAACCGCCCGGCGCGGCACCAACATCTGGCCGGATACCGGCGGCGGCTGGATCAACGGCCGCGGCGACGACACCATGGTGATGTTGAAGGGCTACGAACACATGGTGGATTTCTTCACCAGTTTCGAATGGTGGAAGACGGAGCCTCACGACGAGTTGGTCAGCAAAGGCGCCTATTGCCTGGCTGAGCCGGGCGAGATCTACGCCATCTATCTGCCCAGCGAAGGCGACGTCACCGTGGACCTGCAACCGGGGAAATACCAGGCTGCCTGGTTCAGTGCGTTTACCGGAGAATGGGTGCCCCTGCCGCCGGTGGAGGGACCGCGCTGGAAGTCGCCGCCTACGCCGGGGTGGCTCGACTGGGCGCTGTTGCTAAAGCGTGTGCGATAAGGCGCCCGGCCGCATGGCCATCACGGTCAGCCACAGCGACGCTGCCAGCAAAGCGCCGTCGCGCACCAGAGTAATCCACGACAATTGTTCGCCAGGGCCGAAACAGCCGCAGTCGATCTGCATGCCCTTGATCATGGCGCGCACCATCAGGCTGAAGAAGGTCAGCAGGAGCAGTGACGTGCACAGCGTCACGGGCCTGCGCACCAACCCCACGATCAACAGGACGCCCAACGTCAATTCGAACCAAGGTAAAACGCGCGCCGTCAGCTCCACGGCCCAGGCCGGCAGCACCTGGTAGGAGGCGATGCTGATGGCGAACAACGCCCAGGGCTCGCGCAGTTTGATCCACGCCGCGTAGATGAAGATCGCGCCCAGCGCCACGCGCAGGACCATCGCCGCGATTCCCGCGGGTGTCTTAGTGCCTGAGAAGATCGTCGAAAGCGGTTTTGACCCAGTCATAATGAGACAATCCCTCGCCATAGAGATTGAAGTGTTTGGTTTTGTAACTCACCGCGACGGTAGGTGTGTAGATGACCGGCAGCGCGCGGCCTTCCGCCAGATCGTGCTCGATGGGGCTTTGTACCCGCGGATCTTTCAGCAGGGCCGGCAGCCGCTTCTGTTCCGCGGGAGACAAGATGCTGGCTACGGTCTCGTCCACTTTTCCGGTCTGCGCCCACATCTCCTGATTGGCAAACAACACGTTGGCGGCCTGTTCGTATTTGCCGAGCTGGGCACAGGCGCACACTAACTCGGCGGCTTTGCGCCCGTACGGGTGCTGCGACAGCGGGAAATACCGGTAGATCAGGTACGCCTTCCCGGTGTTCACATAGTCTCTGACGATCAGGGGCAGCTCTTCGTCATGAAATCTCTTGCAGGCCGGGCACTGAAAATCGCTGAACACTTCCAACATCAGAGGGGCGTTAGGGTTTCCAAGAGCATTGCCCTTGATCGTATCGGGGGCGGCCGCGACCGCCGGCAGCATGGCAATGAGCGCAAGATAGAGCTTCATAGATGCATTGTAATCCAGGCGGGCCGCGCGGCAAGCTATTTGGGTATACCTATAGTAAACCTGGACGCAGATTGCGCCCGGGCAAGCAGATCGTTGCTCTCTAAAAACAGCGCGCGCCGCCGGCGCTTACGCCGTGGCGGGCATTTGGAACGGCTCGTCGGCGCTGCCGCCATAGACATCCGGCACCCGCGCGTTCATGGCCCGCAGATGCATACTGAGTTGCCCGCGATGATGCACCGTGTGCTTGATCCAGAAATCCATGTAAAGAACCACCGGCAGCGTAAACACGTTGAAGAAGCTGGTGGGCGTGGCCAGGTGTTCTCCCGAAAGTCCCGCCAGTTGACCCTGGATGGCCGGCATGTGCTCGTCATAATAAGCCAGCATCTCGGCGACCGTAGCGGGCGGTTCCGGTTCCGGGTCCATGGGGAACTTGCCGGCGATCACGCTCGTGCCGAACCAATTCTCGCTCTGCACGATGTGCCACATGAGCTGGCGCGCGGTGCGGCCTTTATCGCCCAGCTTGAAATCGAGTTGGCTGTCCGGCACGGCGGCGAGAACCCGCCGGGTGATGGGAATTTCCTGGCCCAGGCTTTGCATGAAAACCATGGAGAGACCTTTAGCTTGCTCGGGTGTGAACATGGATTGCCTCCTGTGATATGGTACAACAGCGGTCGGGATCCGGGTGTTACAAAATGCTGACTCGGCCTGTTCCCTTTCCCACGTCCGTCATCGGAACCTGGGGCCCGCGCGGCGGATCGCCGGAAGTGATCATTCGTACCACCGTCGGCCCGCCGGAATATAAATGCGGTTGCGATATTCAAGTTGTTATTAGTCAATCATCAACATCAGAGTGTCGATACTTAGTAACTCGACCATCGCCGCAATTATCTCAGCGTGAGATAATGTGATCGGGATGTTAGTTCCCAGGGAGGTAGTAAGATGATCGGGATGACCTTTGCATCTTTCGTGGTGATCACCGTGGTCGCCGCGATCGTTACTGTGGTCTTCCATTATGGGTTGCGGTACCGCTTCCTGACGGGTCCGGATGCGGTGTACGCAAAACTCGCGGTAGCCTGGCTGGGTGCCTGGTTGGGGTCGCCTGTGGTGGGACATTGGGCCTTCGCCATGAATGGCGTCTATGTGATCCCAGCCTTTGTCGGAGCTATTTCGCTGGTAATTCTGAATGTGGCCGGCTGGAAAGCAGCCGCCCGGGTTTACGGGCCCAGGCCGGTTCCGGCTCAAGTTACGCCCGGCCTCGGCAAAGTAGCCTGAAACCCGCCCGCCGCGACGTAGGGGGTTCGGCCGTCGGTATCCTCTGATACACTGAGTCGGATCATGAGGGTACATACCCCGTCGCGGCGCGCCTTTCTGGGCGGCTTGGGCGCGGCCGCGTTGAGCGCCGCGGGGCAGACCGAGCCGGATCTGATCCTGTTCAACGGCAACGTTCTCACCATGGATGCGGCGCAGCCCCACGCCCAGGCCGTGGCGATCGCCGGCGCGCGCTTTCTGGCGGTGGGTTCGAACGATGAGATCCGGGTCTTGGGCCGGGCCGGCGTGCGTCGCGTCGACCTCGCCGGCCAAACCGTGGTGCCGGGATTTATTGATGCGCACTCGCATCCCTCTTATGCCGGCATACGGCACCTGAAGTGGGTCGATTGCGACCTGCGTTCCATCGCTGAGATACAGAACGCCATCCGCGCCCGGGCGGCGAAGATCCCGCCGGGCGACTGGGTCATCGGCTTTAAGTACGACGACACCAAAACCAAGGAAGGGCGCAAGCTCACGCGCGAGGATCTGGATGCCGCGGCGCCCCGGAACCCGGTCTTCATCGAACATCGCGGCGGCCACACCGCGTACGTGAATTCTCTGGCCCTGCGGCGGACGGAGATTCCGGAAGAGGTGGCCGATCCGCCCGGCGGCAAGTTCGATCGAGATCCGGCTACCGGGCGTCTCACCGGTGGGCTCCGCGAAAACGCCACCCGGCCGTTCTGGAAGCTTCTTCCGGTCAACTTCACCCGCGACGAAATGCGGCAAGGCATCAAGCTGATCTCGCAGATGCTGGTGCGCACCGGCATCACGTCCTCGACTGAGTGCCAGGGATCGCCGGAGGATTTGCTGGCCTACCAGGATGCCCGCGCGGCGGGCGAGTTGTCTTTTCGCGTGTACTGTTTTCTGGCTCATGAGTTCCTGGACCGCATGATCGCGGCCGGCGTCCGCACCGGGCTGGGCGACGAATGGGTGCGGGTCGGCGCCATCAAGCTGGTGGCGGACGGTTCCATCTCGGAGCGGACCGCCTGGTTGAGCGAACCGTACGTGGGGCGGCCCAACGATCGCGGTATACAGGTGGCCGGCGAAGAGGAATTGTACGCCACCGCGCGCAAGGCCCGGCTGGCCGGGTGGCAGGTGGGGACGCATGCCAACGGCGATGCGGCGATCGATATGATGCTGCGCATCTACGAGCGCTTGCAGAAAGAGATTCCCAGCTCCGATCCGCGCTACCGGCTGGAACATTGCACGGTGGTGAACCCGTCCCTGATTTCGCGCATCCGTGCGCTGGACGCGATTCCTACGCCCTTCTCCACGTACGTCTACTATCACGGGGAGAAGATGCGCGAATATGGGCCGGAACGTTTGAATTGGATGTTTGCGGTGCGCAGCTTCCTGGATGCGGGCATACGGGTCACGCAGGCGTCGGACTATCCGCCGGGTCCGTTCGAACCTATGATGGCGCTGCAATCGGAGGTGACGCGCACCGATAGCCACGGAAATGTCTGGGGACCGCGCCAGCGCGTGACGGTGGAGGAAGCCATCCGGGTAGGGACGATCAACGGTGCGTACGCCTCGTTTGAAGAGAAGATCAAAGGCAGCATTACTCCGGGTAAGCTGGCGGACCTGGTGGTGTTGGGACGCGACCCCATGCGCGTCGACCCGATGACCCTGATTCAGATTCCCATCGAGCGGACCATGGTGGGCGGGCGCTGGGTCTATGAGTCGTGAACCGCCACTCTTCCTGGGCGTGGATGGCGGGCAGTCCGACACGCACGCGATGATCGGCGACGAAACCGGGCGCGTGATCGGCGTCGGGCGCGGCGGCCCCTGCAATCACGCCGGACGCGCCGAGGGGAGGCAAAGACTGGTGCGCGCGGTGACGGACGCGGTCGGCGCGGCGTGCGCGCAAGCCGGCCTGGATCCCGGCGCCACGCGTTTCGCCGCCGCCTGTTTCGGCATGAGCGGCGGACCCGCGGACAAGCAGGCCATCCTCGAGCAGATTCTGGCGGCGGACAACCTGGTAGTAACCGACGATGCCGTGATCGCGCTGGCGGGCGCCACCGCCGGCGAACCCGGCATCATCACCATCGCCGGAACCGGCTCGATCGCCTTCGGCCGCCATGCGGATGGGCGTTCCGCGCGTACCGGTGGATGGGGCTACATCTATGGCGACGAGGGCTCCGCGTTCGACATCGTGCGGCAGGCGTTGCGCGCCGCGCTGCGCGCGGAAGAGGGATGGGGTCCACCCACCGCCCTCCGCGCCGGCCTGTTGGAATCCACCGGAGCTGCCGGCGCCAACGACCTGCTGCACCGCTTTTATACGGACGAGTGGCCGCGCTCGCGGGTCGCGGAATTGGCGCCGCGGGTGGACGCCATCGCCGCCGCGGGCGATCCGGTGGCGCGCGACATTCTGCACCATGCCGCGCAACAGCTGGCCTTGCTGACTTCCTCTGTGCGCGGGCAGTTGTGGCAGCCCGGCGAGCCGGTGCGTGTGGCATGGGCCGGCGGCGTATTTCGCAGCCGCCTGCTGCTGGCGCGCTACACCTACCTGGTGGAATTGGAGGAAGCCAACCGGACGGGTCCACCCAAGTATGACGCGGCCACCGGTGCGCTGTTCGAAGCGTATCGCGCCGCGGGTCTCAATCCGCCATTGAGCGGGCCGTGCCGGAGATAGAATAAGCGGAATGCACCGGAAGTTCAACGCCCTAGCCTGGTTCGGATTCGCCCTCACGCTGTTGGCCACCTTCAGCTACATACCCGTCTTCACTCGTTTCGCCGGCACGCGCGACTTTCCCTGGCCCAACCTCGCCATGTTTCTGGCCGGCGGGTGCATGCTGGCCGTCGGGCTGAAGAGGGCCTACGGCTCGCCCGAGCGCTACCGCGGTAAGATCGCAGCCCCCGTGCTCAGTGTCCTGGCGGTCACTCTGTTTGGCCTCTTCTATTGGGGACTTTTCGTCTTCGCGCGTCGCGTGCCGGTTTCGGCTGCCGCGCCGCGTCCCGGCCAGCAGGCTCCCGATTTCACGCTGGCCGACGCCAATGGCAGGCCGGTGTCACTGACGGAGCTTCGGCGGGCGAACCGTGCCGTGCTGTTGATTTTCTATCGCGGCTATTGGTGACCGTTCTGTAACTCCGAGTTGCGGAGCTTCCAGGCGCATTTGGACCAGTTTCGCAGGCGCGGCGTCGCGCTGGTCGCTATCAGCGTGGATACCGGCGCCGAAACCCGCGAGCTCTGCCGGAGCCAGGGTTACAGCTTTACCTTCCTCTCCGATCCTCACACGGAGGTGATCCGCCGATACGACCTGTTGCACCCCGGGGCTGGAGAGAAAGGACAGGACATTGCCCGGCCCGCGGAGTTTCTGGTCGATAGCCGGGGCACCGTCCGCTGGATGAATCTGACGGACGACATCCGCGTCCGCGCGCGGCCGGAGGTCGTGCTGCAGGCGATAGACCGTATCATGGGTGGAGGATGAAGGTTTCGGCGACGATTCTGATTCTGGCGGCGTCTGCATTCGCGCAGCGTCACGCGCCGCCCGGCCACGTGGTGGTGGATGCCGCGCCGGAGCACGCGGTCAGTTCCTTCAGCCCTTTCCATGCGCTGGGTGCGGGCATCGACCGGCTGCGCGGCGACGTCACCGATAAAGTGATGACCCCGGAGTTCATCGCCAAAATCCAGTCCGCCGGATGGCAGCCGGTCAGCTACCGGCAGAATACCGAGTTGTTCGCCGAGGCCTGGCATTGGAATCCCAAGGGCGCCTGGAGCAATCCCGCCGCGAAGGAAGGCTACTTCACAGGCGATTCGGTACCCGGCGCGCCGATCCGCCATTCCTGGGCCGCGCCTCTGCCTCACCGCGGCTTCACCGCGGGCGACGGGACCGGCTACTCGCGGCTGACCGACGGCGATCCGAATACGTACTGGAAAAGCAATCCGTATCTGACGCACTCCTTTACCGGCGAACCGGACCATGCGCAGTGGGTGACTTTGGATCTGGGAGCCCGCACCGAGATCAACGCCGTGCGCATCGCCTGGGCCGCGCCGTACGCCACCGACTATCGCGTTCAATTCTGGACCGGCCAAGCCAACCCGTTCGACTCCCCCGCGGGCGGCGTGTGGCAGACGTTTCCGCTCGGTGCGATGGATAACGGCAAGGGCGGAACGGTGACGCTGCGCCTGGCGTCGTGGATGACGTCCGTACGCTATCTGCGCATCTGGATGCTGAAATCGTCCGGCACATGCGACTCTCACGGTGCGTCCGACCCGCGCAACTGTGTGGGCTTCGCGATCCGCGAGCTGTATGCCGGGACACTTTCGGCGGCCGGCGCGTTTGCCGACGTGGTGAAGCACTCGCCCAACCGCCAACAGTCGGAGACGGTCTGTTCCTCCGTCGATCCCTGGCACGCCGAAAGTGACCTGACCGAGGCCAGCGGCGACCAGGTCGGCTTCGACCTGTTCTTTACCAGCGGCGTCACCCGTGGGCTTCCGGCCATCGTCCCCGTGGCGGTACTCTACTCCACGCCCGAAGATGCCGCCGCTCAGATCGCCTATCTGAAGCATCGCGGGTATCCGTTCGCGTACGTCGAAATGGGCGAAGAAGCCGACGGCCAGCATATGCTGCCGGAAGACTACGGGGCCTTGTACCTGCAATTCGCCGCGGCGATTCACAAGGTGGATCCCGAGGCGAAGCTCGGCGGGCCGTCGTTCGAGGGAGTGATTGAGGATGTACGCGTGTGGCCGGATAGCGAGGGCAATGTCTCGTGGCTGGGCCGCTTCTTCAACTACCTGCGCAGCCATGGGCGCATCCGCGATTTCGCCTTCCTGTCGTTCGAGCATTACCCCTACGATGACTGCAATACGTCCTGGAACGATCTCTACCGCGAGCCGGAGAACATTGGACACATCATTCAGACATACAAAGACGACGGCCTGCCGCCCGGCACGCCGATCTTCGTGACCGAGGTCAACCTGGGAGCGCAGGTCAGTGAGGCCTTCGTCGACATCATGGGCGGGCTGTGGTGGGCGGATTACACCGGCGCTCTGTTCGCCTCCGGCGGCACGGGCAGTTACTTCTTCCACTACATTCCGGGACGCCTGTCGCGCGGCTGCAATAATTCCTGGGGCACTTTCGGTATGTTCACCGTGGATCGCGATTTCCGCATCACCGGCTACATGGCGAGTTATTTTGCGGCCCAGCTCATAACCAGGGAGTGGGCACAGCCGGTCGATCGGATGCATCGCGTTTTCCGCGCCGCCAGCGAAGTGCGCGACGCATTCGGCAATCTGCTGGTGACGGCGTACGTGCTGGAGCGGCCGGACGGGCAATGGTCCGTGATGCTGGTCAACAAGGATCGCGAGCGCGCCCACGCGGTCACCATCCGGTTTGCCGGCGGCGCGGGCCATCCGGATCGTTATTTCAGCGGCGATGTGTCGCGCGTGTCGTTCGGCGCCGAGGAGTACCAATGGCGTCCCAACGGGGCCAACGGGCACGCCGATCCGGACGGCCCGCCGGTGAAATCGACCGTCGCCGGAGGAGTCGACGTCGTTTATGCTTTGCCGAAGGCCTCCATCACCGTTCTGCGCGCTCCCATCGCCGCGCAGCCCTGACGGCGATCCCCTCCCAAGAGCCGTTTATAGGCCCCACAAAAAACTTCTTGGCCGGGTGCCGGCGGGCGGTTGCTATACTACTTTGATTGCCCGTCCAACAGGCACAGCTCGCCCAGGATCACCTGTTCCAGGGCTACGATACGGGCTCGTTTTTCGACGAGATGTTCGCGGCCCCCGGCCAGCCGCGCCCGCACTACGCCGGGATCTACCAGGAGCTGGCCGGCATGGCGCCCGCGCAGTTTCAGGAACTGCGCGAACTGGCGGATTTCTCCTTCCTCCTGCAAGGCATCACCTTCACGGTCTATAGCGACGGCCGCGGCACCGAGCGGCTCTTCCCTTTCGACCTGGTTCCGCGCGTCGTGCCCCATGCCGAATGGGCGCATGTCGAGCGCGGACTCGATCAGCGCGTCCGCGCGCTCAATCTTTTTCTACAGGATATTTACGGCCCGCAGCGCATCTTGAAAGACCGCATCGTGCCGCGTTCGCTGATCTACTCCTGCCGCCATTTCCATCGCCAGATGATCGGCGTGGAGGTGCCGCGCGGCATCTACACCCACGTCGCCGGCATCGATCTGGTGCGCGATTCCAAGACCGGCGAGTACCTGGTCCTCGAAGATAATGTGCGCACGCCCAGCGGCATCTCCTACGTGCTCGAAAACCGCCAGGTCATGACGCGTACGCTGCCGCGCGCTTTCCAGTTGCACAACGTGCTGCCCATCGATCACTACCCCGCGGAACTCTGCGAGATCCTGCGCCGCCTGTCTCCCCGCGGCGGCGAGCGGCCGGTGATGGTGCTGCTCACGCCCGGCATCCACAACAGCGCCTACTTCGAGCACACCTTTCTGGCCCAGCAGATGGGCATCGAACTGGTGGAAGGCCGCGACCTGGTGGTGGATTGCGACATCGTCTACATGAAAACCATCCACGGCCTCACCCGCGTGGATGTGATCTACCGCCGCATCGACGACGACTTTCTCGATCCGCTGGCCTTCCGCCCGGATTCCATTCTCGGCATTCCCGGCCTGATGGGCGCCTATCGCGCCGGCAACGTGGCCCTGGCGAATGCCGTCGGCAACGGCGTCGCCGACGATAAGGCTATCTACGCCTATGTGCCGGCGTTCATCCGCTACTACCTGGGTGAAGATCCGGTGCTTTGCAACGTCGAGACCTACCTGTGTTCCAAGCCGGAGCACTTGTCCTATGTGCTCGATCACCTTCCGCAACTGGTGGTGAAGGCGGTCGGCGAGTCCGGCGGCTACGGCATGCTGATCGGTCCGGCCGCCGGCGAATCCGCGATCGCCGAATTCCGCGAACGCCTGCGCGCCGATCCGCGCAACTACATCGCGCAGCCGGTTATCGCTTTGTCCCGCTGCCCGGCGCACGACCCGCGCAGCGGACGCATGGCCGGGCGCCACATCGACCTGCGCCCCTACTGCCTGTACGACGGAGACCGGGTCATCATTGTCCCCGGCGGCCTGACGCGCGTAGCTTTGCAGGCCGGATCGCTGGTGGTGAACTCGTCGCAGGGCGGCGGCAGCAAAGATACCTGGGTCCTGCGGGGCGCGGCGTGATGCTCTCGCGCATCGCGGATTCCCTGTTCTGGATGGCGCGCTACATGGAGCGCGCCGAGGACACCGCGCGCATCCTCGACGTCAATTACCACATGATGATCGAGCAGTCGCCGCACGCCTACCGCCTGCGCTGGGATCCGCTGGTGGCCATCACCGGCGAGGAAGAACGCTTCAACGCGCAATACGAACAGGCTACCCCGCGCAACGTCTTCGAGTTTCTCGCCTTCAGTGCGAACAATCCCAGCTCGATCGTCCAGTGCATCACGTCCGTGCGCGAAAACGCCCGCACCATTCGCGACCGCATCTCGCGCGAGCTTTGGGAAGACATCAACAGCCTCTACCACAATGTGACCCGCTATACTCCCGAGGAGGAGATCGCGGTCGGTCCGCACCGCTTCTGCAATGCGATCCGCTTCGGCAGCCACAGTTTTCACGGCGTGGCCGACGACACCCTGCCGCACGACGAGGGTTGGAACTTCCTGCAAGCCGGCCGCGCCCTGGAACGCGCGGAAATGACCGCGCGCATCGTGGACGTCGAGTATCACAAACTGGTGGAGTCCACCGCCAGCGGCGAGGCCGGCAATCATCAGTGGATGGCCGTCCTGAAATCCGTCGCCGCCTACGAGTTCTACCGGCGGCAATACCACGCCGGCATCCAGCCCGAACGCGTGGCCGAGTTGCTGGTGCTGCATGCCGAGCATCCGCGCTCCATCCGCTTTAACATCGGCGTGGTCCAGCAGTCCCTGCGCGCCATCAGCGGGACCAGTCCCGGAGCCTACGCCGACGAGGCCGAACGCCTCACCGGTAAGCTGCTCGAGAGCTTGCGCTATGATCGCATCGAGGATATTTTTGCGCGTGGTCTGCACACTTTTCTCACCGACCTTCAGAAGACCTGCCGCGGCATTGGAGAGCAGGTTGCCCGCAAGTATTTCTACTACGCGGTGGTGGCATGAACCGCTATAGCCTGTTCCACATCACCGAGTTCACCTACGACGGCCCGGTTTCCGAAAGCTACAACGAAGTCCGCCTGCGGCCGCGCCAGGATGACACGCAGACCTGCCTGTCGTTCCGGCTCTCCACCGATCCGGTGGCCCGGCCTTCCACGTACCAGGATCCCTACGGCAACTGGGTGCACCGCTTCAACGTCCTGGCCGAGCACCGCCATCTGCGCGTGGAAGCCGACTCGGTGGTGCTGGTTCACCCTCCGCGTCCGCTGCCGGACGACGGTATCGCGCTGCGCGACGTGGAAAGCCACGCCGAGGCGCTCGACGAATTTTACGATCTGCTGGGCCCCACGGTTTACTCGCCGCATCTGTCCGCGGTGCGGGAACTCGCGGATGAGGCCGCGCGCGCCAGCGGAGGCTCCGTATCCGGATTCGCCCGCGCCGCCACGGCTCTGGTGCATGACCAGTTCCGCTACGAGAAAGGCGCCACGCACGTCCAGTCGTCCATCGAAGACGCGCTGCGCACACACGCCGGCGTCTGCCAGGATTTCTCGCACCTGCTGCTGGCGATTCTGCGCATGCGCGGACTGCCGGCGCGATATGTCTCCGGATACCTGATGCCGAACTCCACCGCCGAGCCCGGCGCCAGCGCCGCTGAGATCGTTGGCGGTCAGGCATCGCACGCCTGGACGGAGGTGTATTTGCCCGGTGAAGGCTGGTTCGGCCTGGATCCGACGCTGGGACAGCCGGTCGACCTGCGTCACGTGCGCGTGGCGTACGGGCGGGATTACGGCGATGTCGCGCCTGTCCGCGGCGTGTACAAAGGCCATGCCGGCCAGCGCCTCTCCGTGGACGTCCGGGTGCGGCCCGCGCTCGACGAAGAAGGTCACGAGCACCTGCAAGAGACGGCCGCCGGTCCGCTACAGCCTCCGCCTTCCGAAGAGCCGCCCCAGCAACAGCAGCAACAGCAATAGCTGCTGCCGCCGCGCGGCCTTTGGCTCATTCTGGTATTTTGGAATCAATACTCAGGAAATCCGCATGCCTACCAGACGTCATTTTCTACAAGCATCCACTTTCGCCGGCTTGGCCGCCTCCGGCTTCGCCGCCGCGGACGAGGGCGGAAAGAAGATCTCCCCCAACGACCGCATTCGCGTCGCCCTCATCGGCGCGGGAGGCATGGGGAACGGTGACGCGGAGTCGTCGCAGAAAGTGCCGGGCGTCGAACTGGTGGCGGTTTCCGATATCTACCAGGGCCGCCTGACGCACGCCAAAGAGCGCTGGGGCGATCATCTTTTCACCACCCGCGACTATCGCGAAGTGCTGGCCCGATCCGATGTCGACGCGGTCCTGATTGCTACGCCCGACCATTGGCACAACAAAATCTCCATCGACGCCATGAACGCCGGCAAGGATGTGTACTGCGAAAAGCCCATGGTGCAGCGCGTGCCGGACGGCCACGACGTGGTCGAAACCCAGAAAAAGACCGGCCGTATCATGCAGGTCGGCAGCCAGCGCGTCAGCTCCATCGTGTATAAGAAGGCCCAGGAGTTGATGCAAGCCGGCGCCATCGGCCAACTGAACATGGTGGAGGCCTGGTGGGACCGCAACGACGCGATCGGCGCGTGGGAGTACTCCATTCCGCCCGATGCCACGCCCGAGAACATCGACTGGGATCGTTTCCTGGGCCGCGCGCCCAAGGTGCCGTTCGATCCCGTGCGTCTTTTCCGCTGGCGGAACTATCGCGACTACGGCACCGGCGTCGCCGGCGACCTGTTCGTGCATCTGTTCAGCGGCATGCATTTCGTCACCGGCGCCATTGGCCCCACCCGCGTGTTCGCCACCGGCGGGCTGCGATTCTGGAAAGACGGGCGGGACGTGCCGGATGTCTTCCTGGGACTGTACGATTACCCGGCGACCGACCGCCATCCCGCTTTCAACCTCGCGTTGCGGGTGAATTTCGTCTCTGGCGCGGGTGAGACTTCCGGCTTCCGTTTCGTCGGATCGGAAGGCATTCTAACCATCGGCGGCGGCGTGTCCGTCACCCGGACCCCGCGCGAAACCGAGCCCGGTTACACCATCGAGACCTTCCCCAAAGCCATCCAGGAAGCCTTCTTGAAAGAGTACCGCGCGAAGTATCCGCCGCAGGCTCCCAATGCGGACGCCATGCGGCCGGTGAACGAAGATAAATACCAGCCGCCGCGCGGCTATAGCGATCATCTGGACCACCATCACAACTTCATCGCCGCCGTGCGCAGCCGCAAGCCCGTCGTAGAGGATCCCGTGTTCGGGTTCCGCGCGGCGGGTCCCGCGCTGCTGTCCAACGTCAGCTACTTCGAACAGCGCGTCTGCCATTGGGATCCCCAGACGATGACTCTCCAATCGTAGGCCATGCGCTGGCCTGCCTACATCCTGTGGGCCGGTATGTTGCCCGCCGCGTTCGCCGCGGCGCCGACCGGCGCACCCCGGCCCCGCATCTGGGCCGATCTGGCCGACGGCGCGCGCTCTCTGCCCGGCGAGTTTGCCGCGGATACGTTATTGCGCATCGCCGCCGCGCCGGGCCTGGATGACGTGGCCTTCCGGCGGCAAATCATCGAGGACGCTTTTCACCTGGCGTCCGCCGCCCAGGAGCCGTTCGCGCGCCGCCGCTGGCCCGGCGCCCCGGTCCGCGTGTTTGATAAAGCCTACCTGCAAGGCCTGGATGCCTGTACCCTGCAATGCCGCGCGGTGGACGCGATGCTCCCCATCGATTACCGGAAGGCGCGCCAGCTATTCGCCGATATGCCCGCGCCTCGCATAATGCCGGCGGACTGCGATGACGCCATGGCGCCCGACCCGTCGATTTTTTATGCCACGCTCAATGAGGTCGCATCGCGGGCTTACAGCGCCAAAGAAATCGCCGCCGAGGAGCCGTTCCACCTGATGGAGCGATACGCCTCCGCCGGCGGTTCTATCGTGCAGGCGGAGGCGGTCGCGCAGATGCTGGCCGGCGCACCCCTCAATCCGGCGCAACTCGAAACCCTGGTGGATACCTTCGCGGCCACGCTGTCACAGCTTTCGCCTGACCCGCGATCTTCCGCCGTCGCCGGCGAAGCCGGAACCGCCATATCCGCGCTCGCCGCGGTATGCCGGAACCGTAACATCGATGTGCAGCCTCTGCTGGCCGCCTGGCGCGCCTACTCCGCCCGCAAGTACGAAGGCGAGGCCTGCAAGGACGCGGCGGGGCTGTGTACTTCTCCCGAATGCACGCAGTTCACCAGCCGCTTCAAAGACCTGACCCTGGGAAAAAACGGCCTGTCCCTCACGGCGGCGCAGAGGTCCACGCCCGAATGGGGCGGCCAATTGCGCGAGTACCTGTCCGCGCTGCTGGATTGGAGGTCCGACGACCATCCGGCCGAGTGCTTCCACACCAAAAGCCAGTACTACGGCGAGCTGTTCGATCTCGCGCCGAACCCTCCGGATCGCGATCTGCTGCTTCGCTCGTGGCTCGCCTGGCTCGAACGGGATGGTTATCGGCGCGATCGCCGCGTAGAATGGTTCTATCCCGTGAACACCTTGCTGATCCGGGCATTCGCGGATCCGCACGGAATGCACGCGGTGATCGATGCGTTGCTGAATTCGCCGGACCCGGTGATTGCCTTCTACGCGCGCCTCGAGCGGCTTCTGCCGCGGCCCATCGATCGAACCTTCAGCCTCCTTTAGCAGCTTAAAATGAATCTAGTGTCGCAAGTGAACCGCGTATGGGTCGCCGCGCTGGCCGCGATTTTCGTGGCCGCCGCCCAGACTCCGCAACAACTGGCTGAAGCGGGCCACTGCCGCGAAGCCGTGCCGGCGCTGAAATCGGCCATCGCCAAAACGGCCGATCCCGACGTCCGCAAGCGGATGGCCATAGACGGAGTGCGTTGCGGCATGACCCTCAACGAGTTGGACACCGCGCTCGGGTTCCTCGCCGAATTGAACAAACAGTTCCCCGACGATCCGGAAGTGCTCTATCTTTCCGTGCACGTCTTCTCCGACCTGTCGCTGCGCGCCTCGCAGAGATTGATTGCCGCCGACCCCTCCTCGTACCAGGTGCACGAGCTGAACGCCGAAGCGCTCGAGACCCAGGGCAAATGGAGCGAGGCCGCGGCCGAGTACCGGGAAGTGTTGAAGCGGAACCCGGACCTGCCGGGAATCCACTATCGCATTGGCCGGCTGCTGCTCTCGAATCCGAAGTCGGCTGCCGCCACCGCCGACGCGCGCCGCGAATTTGAAGAAGAGCTCAAGATCGATCCCCGCAACGCCGGCGCCGAGTACGTGCTCGGGGAGTTGGCCCGGCGCGACGGGCTGGACCAGGCTGCTATCGATCATTTCCGCCACGCCGCCACGCTGGATGCCGGATTCGCCGATGCATTCATCGGCCTGGGCCGCACGCTGCTGGCGGACGGCCGTACGGCGGAAGCCATCCCGGCGCTCGAATCCGCCGTGAAACTCAATCCCAACAGCGCCATGGCGCATTACGAACTGGCCACGGCCTACAGCCGCAGCGGGCGCAAGGAGGAGGCTGCCCGCGAATACCGGCTGCAAAAGCAGGCCAACGAAAAGCAGCAGCAGGCCGACCAGCGTGTGCGGGAAGGCATCGCCGGGGCGCCACCGAAGCCCTAGCCCGGTAAAAGGAGGAGCACCCGGTCGCGGATGAAGATCGTTGCCGCACCGCGTCCCACTTTAGGATAAACTTGTAGAGGCTGCCCCGCCTTCGCGAACCAACCGGTTTTCCCGGCGGCGCGGCTACGAGCCGCAAAAACGACGTACCAGCGCCACGCAGGGTGCATGGAGCTGACGCGATCCGCCAACGGCGACGCTAGAGTCGAGCGCCTCAAAAGGAAGTTAAATGGAAGAAAAATTGAAACTGGCCGTGTTCATCGACTTCGATAACATCGAGATCGGCGTCAAGTCCACATTGCATCGGGAATTTGACGTGGCCGCCGTACTGGATTCGCTCAAGGAACGCGGTGAAATCGTCACCTGCATCGCCTATGCCAACTGGGGCCGGCAGGAAGCCGCCACCCGGGCCATGACCGAGCACGCCGTGCAAATGGTGCAGCGCGATCCGTCTCCGCGCGGCGACAAGAACGGCGCCGATATCAACCTGGCGTTGGACGCGCTGGAGATGGCGTTCACGCACGATCACATCAACGCTTTTGCGATCGTCAGCGGCGATAGCGATTTCATCGCCCTGCTGAACAAGTTGAAGCAATACGATAAGCGCGTATTCGTGCTGGGCGGCAAAGCCTTTACCAGCACGATTCTGCAAAAGAACTGTCACGAGTTCATCAGCTATGAGTCGCTGCTCGACGAGCCCAAACAGTCCGCGCCGCCGCAGCCGCACCGGCAGGCGCACCAGGGCGGCCCGCAGCCGCAGCGTAGCCAGCCGCCCCAGAAGCGTCCCGCCCCGCTCGATCTGGCGCAGGCCATGCCCCTGGTGGAGCGCGCGCTGCAAGTCCTGGAGCGGCGCGGCGTGCGGCCGCAATTGGGGCTGCTGAAATCCACTATGTTGCAGCTCGATTCGGCCTTTAGTGAGAAAGTGTACGGATCCAGCTCGTTCACGGACTTCGTGGAAAAGCTCCAGAAATCCAACTTCGTGCACGTCACCGGCGGCGAGGGCCGCTACATGATCAAGCGCATCGGATCGGCGGGTCCCGAGAAATCCTCGGTACGTCCGGAAGCGGCTCTACCCGTGCTGCGGGATGTGCTGGAAACCCACCGCTTGGAAGTGGATGAGGGTGTAGTGGCCGACGCGTTGGCCGAATGGGTAAGGCAGGAGCATCCGGATTACGACTGGAAGCAGTTCGGCTTTCAGGAGTTCAGCGAACTGCTGAACTATGCCCAGGACAAGCTCGTGGTGCGCATCAATCCGGACGAGGAAAAGGGCCTGTTGGTGTATCTGGGACCGGAGTTCCATCCGCCCGCGCCGCCCGAGCCGGCGCCGGAGTCGGCCGTGGAAGAAGAGGCCGAGGAGCCGCAGCCGATCGTGGAAGGACAGCCCACCGCGGCCGAGATTCTGCAACCGGCTCCGCGCCGGCGCGGCACCCGCAAGACCGCCGAGCCGGGCTCCGAGGCTCCGCCCAAGAAGCGCGCTCCGCGGCGTAAAAAGACCGTCGAGCAGCCGAATATCATGCAGTAAGACCGCCGCGCCGGCTTGGGTCCGTGCCGCTGTAAGATGAAGGTATGGGGCCAAGCCGCTCCGCTGGGTACGCACTCGAGACACATCCTTCGCAGTACCGCCACTGGCGCTTGACGGTCGATCCGCCGCTGGCTACGCTGACTCTCGCCGTGGACGAAGAGTCGCCCGCCGTCCCCGGTTATAAACTCAAACTGAATTCCTACGACCTCGGCGTGGACATCGAGCTGGCCGACGCGGTGACGCGGCTGCGCTTCGAGCATCCGGAGGTGCGCGCGGTCGTCATCACCGGCGGTCTCGACCGCGTCTTCTGTGCCGGCGCCAACATACATATGCTGGCGACGTCGGCGCACGCCTTCAAGGTCAACTTCTGCAAGTACACCAACGAAACCCGCCTGGCCATTGAAGACGCCTGTGCGCACAGCGGCCAGCACTACATCGCGGCCTGCAACGGCACCACCGCCGGCGGCGGCTACGAACTGGCGCTGGCCTGCGAAGAGATCTACCTGGTGGACGATGGCAACTCCGCGGTCAGCCTGCCCGAGGTTCCCCTGCTGGGCGTGCTGCCCGGCACCGGCGGGCTCACGCGGGTGATCGACAAGCGCAAAGTGCGGCGCGATCTGGCGGATGTTTTCGCTACGCTCGCCGAAGGTGTCAAGGGCAAGCGCGCCGTCGAGTGGCGCCTGGTTGACGGCCTGTTTCCGAAGAGCCGTTTTCAGGAAGCCGTGCGCGCGCGCGCGCTGGCCCTGGCCGCGCGGGAAACGCAGCCCAGGGGACCGGGCATCGTACTCGAGCCGCTCGGCCCGCAAGTGACACCGGATGCCGTGCGCTACCGGCACGTGAGGTTGTGTCTGCATCGCGACCAGCGCACCGCGGAACTGACGATCGAGGCGGGCTCCGATTACGATCCTCTGCGTGCCTTCCGCGAACTCGACGATGCGCTCCTGCGCCTGCGGCTCTATTACGACGAGATCGGCCTGGTGATTCTGAAGACGCGCGGGGACCTGCAAGCTGTCCTCCAGTCGGACGCCTCGCTTTTCAGCCAGCGCGCCGATTGGCTGGCCCACGAAACCCTGCTGCTGATGGCGCGCACCCTGCGCCGCCTCGATCTGACCGCGCGCACACTGTTCGCGGTGGCCGATGAAGGCTCCTGCTTCGCCGGCAGCCTGCTGGAAATCGCGCTGGCGGCGGATCGGATCTATATGCTGCGCGATTCCGGCGGCGCGGTGCGCATGGCGGCGTCGCCGCTCAATGGCGGGCTGCTGCCCATGACCCACGGCCTGTCGCGCCTGCAGGTCCGCTTCCTGGCCGATCCGCCGCAAGCCGAAAAGATCGCCGCGGCATCCGAACCCTTCGCTACCGAGGCCGCCGAACAAGCCGGCCTGGTCACCGCCGCGGTGGACGAGATCGATTGGGAAGACGAGCTGCGCGTGGCAATTGAAGAACGCGCCAGTCTGTCGCCCGACGCGCTGACCGGCATGGAAGCCAACCTGCGATTTGCGGGCGCCGAGAATCCGGACAGCAAGATCTTCGGGCGTCTTTCGGCGTGGCAGAACTGGATCTTCTCGCGCCCCAACGCCACCGGCGAACGCGGCGCGCTCACGCTCTACGGCAAACCGGAGCGTCCGCAATTCAACTGGCGGAGGACCTAGATGTCCCTCTACGAACGCATCCCCAACAACGTCAACCTTTCGAACGACAAGCGCCTCCTGCGGGCCTTGGAACACTGGCTGCCCAATTACATGCAGTGGTGGAGCGACATGGGCCCGGAAGGTTTTCAGGCCGACGGCGTGTATCTGCGCACGGCTGTCTCCGTGGAACCGGGCGGTTGGGCGCATTTCGATCATGTCAAAATGCCCGATTACCGCTGGGGCATCTTCCTGGCGCCGCCGGAACATGACCGGCGCGTGGGTTTCGGCGATCATCTGGGTCTGCCGGTGTGGCAGGAAGTGCCCGGCGAATACCGCAACATGCTGCGCCGGCTGATCGTCACGCAAGGCGATACGGAGCCGGCCAGCGTGGAACAGCAGCGGCTGCTGGGCCAGTCGGCACCCAGCAATTACGACCTGCGCAATCTGTTCCAGGTCAACGTGGAGGAAGGCCGTCACCTGTGGGCCATGGTCTACCTGCTGCACTCCTATTTCGGCCGCGACGGCCGCGAAGAAAGCGAGGAGTTGCTGGAGCGGCGCAGCGGGTCGAGCGACAAGCCACGCATCCTGGAGGCTTTCAATGAGCCCATCGAAGACTGGCTGTCGTTTTACATGTTCACGACCTTCACCGATCGCGACGGGAAGTACCAGTTACTGGCGCTGGCCGAGAGCGGCTTCGATCCGCTTTCCCGTACGACCCGTTTTATGCTGACCGAAGAGGCGCATCACATGTTCGTGGGCGAGTCCGGTGTGCGGCGGGTGGTGCGGCGCGCCTGCGAGTTGATCCGCGAAACCGGCGACGACGATGTCCGCCGCCAGGGCGCGGTGGATCTGCCGACGATTCAAAAGTACATCAACCTGTGGTTCAGCCTGAGCCTCGATCTGTTCGGCGGCGAAGTGTCGAGCAATGCGGCCAGTTTTTTCAGCGCCGGCATGAAGGGCCGGCCGATGGAGCGCAAATACCCGGATCACCTGGCGCTCGAAGAGGCCTACGCCGTGGCAGGCGAGCAGATACCCATGCGCAACGCCATGAATGAGGTGGTGCGCGACGCGTATGTCGAGGATTGCCAGAAGTGCCTGGACCGCTGGAACCGCGTGATCGAAGAACACGAGATTCAATTCCGGCTGCATCTGCCCGACCGCCGTTTCCATCGCCACATCGGACGATATGCCGGCAGTTACTTCGATCCGCAGGGCCGCCGGCTGGCCGAAGAACAATGGAACGAGCGCCGCGACGAGTTTCTGCCGAGCGCGAAGGACTTCGCCTATGTGCGCAACCTCATGGTGGGGGTGATGCAGCCCGGCCAGATCGCCCATTGGATTTCGAAGCCGACACACGGGATCAACGGGCAGCCGTTCGAATTCGAGTACGTGCGGCGCGAAGCGTGAGCTTACTTATGAATGCCCCAGGATCCGATGCGGTGCGTACGGCTCCTCCAGGGCCTTCAGCTCCGCTTCCTCCAGCCTGATACTCAGGGCCGACACGGCATCTTCCAGGTGTTGCATCTTGCTCGCGCCCACGATGGGCGCCGTCACGCCCGGCTGCTGCAGGATCCACGCCAGGGCCACTTGGGCATTCGGTACCCCGCGCGCCCGTGCTACGCCGGCCACACGTTCCGCCACGGCAAAGTCCGAGGACTGGTAGTACATCCCCTGCGCGTACTCGTCGGTCTTCGACCGCACCGTCTCGCCGAAGCCTTCTTTCTTGCGGTTGCCGGCCAGGAACCCGCGCGCCATCGGACTCCAGGGAATTACGGCGATACCCTCCGCGCGGCATAGCGGCAGCATCTCGCGCTCTTCCTCGCGGTAGATCAGATTGTAGTGATTCTGCATGGACACAAAGCGGGTCACGCCCATGGCATCGGCCAGGTACAGCATTTTGGCGAACTGCCACGCGAACATGGACGATGCGCCCACGTAGAGCGCTTTGCCCGCTTTCACCACGTCGTCCAACGCCAACAGGATCTCCTCCATGGGCGTCTCGTGATCCAGCCGGTGGATCTGGTACAGGTCCACGTAGTCGGTGCCCAGGCGGCGCAGGCTGTCGTCGATGGCGTGGCGCATGTGCTTGCGCGAAAGCCCGCGCTGGTTGGGATCGTCGCCCATGGGGTTGAACACCTTGGTGGCGATCACCACGCGGTCGCGGCCCGGACCGAAATCCCGCAGCGCCCGTCCCAGAATCTCTTCGCTTACGCCCACCGAATACATGTCCGCGGTGTCGAAGAAGTTGATACCCAACTCTAATGCGCGGCTAATGAAGGGACGGCTCTCCTCCTCCTCCAGCACCCACTCACGCCAGCGCTTCGAGCCATAGGTCATCGCGCCCAGACAGAGGCGCGATACCTTGACGCCGGCCGAACCCAGGTTGACGTATTCCATACTGGAATTCTAACGTGCCAGCGCCTGCCGCAAGCTCCGCGCCACGTTCTCCATCTCGGCGTCGCTGGCGTACTTGTGGCGGGGCCAGAAAAAGCCGCGCAACCCGTCCTTCCTGCGGCGCGGGACTATGTGGACGTGCAGGTGCGGCACGCTCTGGCTCACCCGATTATTGATCGCCACGAACGAGCCCTCCGCGGCCATGGCCTGCTCCACGGCTCCGGAAAGCCTGCGCGCATTGGCGAACAAAGGTGCGATCAGGTCCGCCGGCAGGTCCGCCAGGGTATTGTAGTGCACCTTGGGGATCAGCAGGCAGTGTCCCGGAAATAGTGGCCGGTGATCCAGAAAAGCGAGAGTCAGATCGTCCTCGAAGACGATGGCCGCGGGGACCTGGGCGGCTGCGATACGGCAGAACTGGCAGTCCATCGAAATGATGTTAGCGCTACAATCCAAGCAGTGGAGGTTGTTATGGCGCTGTTAGTCCGTCTCCAGGAACTTCTGGATAACAGCGGCGTGGCCTACACCCACACCGTTCACCCGCTTGCTTACACGGCCCGGGAAGTTGCCGCGGCCGAACACATTCCGGCTCAGGAAGTAGCCAAGGTCGTGGTTTTCCTGGCTGAGAACGGCTACCGCATGGTGGTGCTCCCCGCCAATAAGGTAGTGGACTTCCAGGAGCTGCGCTTGATGCTGGGTTTCTCCCACGCGCGCCTGGCTACCGAAAAGGAACTCGCCGAGCTCTTTCCCGATTGCGAACTGGGCGCCATGCCGCCCTTTGGGGAGCTCTACGACATGCCGGTCCACCTGGACAGCAGCATGCTCGCCGACGAGAAGATCGCCTTCAACGGCGGCACGCACCGGGACGTAGTACACATGAGGCTGGCCGACTACCGGCAGTTGGTCCAGCCGGAACTGGCCACCCTGGCGCGCGAAACGATGGCGCGCGGCGGCTGGTAGAATCTGCCGGCCGCCAGCGCTGCTCCGCGCCCAAAGGAGTAAGCTGAAATTGTGAAGCTGCTGCATTCCCTGTTCCTGTTGGTTGTGGCCGCACAAATCGGCGTGCCGGCTCTGATCGGCCTGCCGATGGTTGCCACGGAACTGGACCGCGGGATCGCCCTGGCGAACGTAGCCGCGTCCGCGGATTCCTTGTTTTATGCGGAGGCGGAAGAGGTCTATCTGAAAGTTCGCAGCGTGCTTCCGCGGATCAACGGCCTGACGCGCACCGATCAGAAGGCGCTGGATACAAAGGTAACGGATCTCCGCATGGCCCTGGAGCTGGTCCCCGGGGCAACGGACCGCGGCTACCGGCAGCGATCCCTCATGGGATAACGACCAGGCGCGGGCCGCGCGCCGGCCGCCGCCAGATTTCCGTGATGTCTTGCAGTTTCACGCGTTCGGTTGCGATTCGCAGCTTGCCTTCAACCGCGTACGCCAGGGCTTGATGGAAGGCCTCCAGCAACTTTGGGAATGGTGGGAAGCCGCCCCCAAGAATGGAAAGGGCCGCGCTGCGCAGGACCGCTGCTGGTAGGGAGATAGCCGGCGCGGCACTCTCGCCGATCGGAATCAGGCGGGGTCCCGCCGGCTTCATGGAGAACTCCCCGCGATTCAATGACGCCAGCAACAGTTCGGTGGGCCGGCCCCAAACATAATCCACAATCACGTCGTAGCCCTTTTCGCCGGCTTCGCGCGCGAAGGCCTGGGTGATATCGGCGTCGGGACCGTCCAGCGAGATCACCGCATCGGCGCCCAACGCCGGCAACTGCCGCAGGACTTCCGGATTGCGGCCCGCCGCCACCACCCGGCCGGCACCCAGCAGCCGGGCGATTTGGATGGCCAGCCTGCCGGCGGTGCCGGTGGCGCCCAGAATCAGGACGGTCTCGCCGGCGGCGAGCCTGGCGCTCCACATCAATGGCAGCCAGCTCGAAAGCGCCGGGTTGGGCAGCGCGGCGGCGGTGGCATCGTCGAGCGCGGCGGGCACCGGCCAACACCGGGCGCGGGCCACGACTGTGCGCTCCGCCATCGCGCCGTACGGCCGCCGCGGACCGCCGAAGAACACGCGTGTGCCGTCCTCCAGTTGCCCCACGCCATCGATGCCGCAGACTACGGGAAATTCGCGCGGGCTGGCATAGTGAGTTCCCGACGCCATTTGGCGATCGACCGGTTTAATCGAGGCAGCCAGCACGCGCACGATCGTCTCGCCCTCTCCCGGCACCGGATCGGGGAGCTCTTCATAACGCGGCGGCCCGCCGGGTTCATGCAACAGCGCGCATTTCATGCATCACTCCAATCGTGCAGAGTCGAAAGCGGCCCGCGCGATGCGCGCGATGACGGCTTCCCGCTGCGGCAGACTGTGCGTGCTGCCCTTGACGTAGATAGCCAGGGCGAGTTGCCCGGCGCCTTGCGGCAGGGTAATCACGCCTACATCATTAGTCCCGCCGTTCAAGCCGCCGCGGGTACCCGCGGTGCCGGTCTTGTGCGCCACCACCGTACCCGGCGGCAACAGGCCTTTAATCCGTCCCGGGCCGGTAGCGGTGGATTCCATGATCCGGATGAGATGCGCCGTCGAAGCGGCCGCAAGCAGCTCGCCGCGAAAGAGCCGCGCCAGCAGGTGCACGGTGCCGTCAGGGGTGGCCGTATCGCGCGGATCGGCGATGAAGGCGCGCATGTCGCGCCCGGCATCCAGCCCGCATTGTTTCTCGGTACGGTCGATGCGGATGCCGTCCAGGCCCCAGCCGCGCAAGCGCGTCATGATGGCCGGCGCGCCGCCCCCGATCCGGTACAGCGTCTCGACGGCGGTGTTGTCGCTGCGCGCGATCATCAATTCCAGCAGTTCGTCGAGCGGGAACTGTTTCTGCCTGGCCCAGCGATGGCCGATGTCGCTGTAGCTTAGCGTCACATCCGCCGGCAGCACTTCGATCCGCGATCGGAGCGACAACTTGCCTGCGTCGACCAGCGCGAGGATCTGCATGGCGATGGGCAGCTTGCAGACGCTGGCCATCGGGAAGCGATCGTCACCGCGCAGGCTGAGGTGCTGCCCCGAGCCGAGGTTCATAGCCGCCACACCCACTACGCCATCCGTGCCGGAAGCCATGCGGCGCCACTCCGCGGCGAGGGTGGCCGCGTACGCCGCCGGCCACCCGGCGGCCAGGGATAACAGGCCGCGCCGCGTCAGGGTTCTTAACTCCGCCATGAATCCAGCCGCTCCGCGTCCGGCAACTCACCGCTCCAGTGTTTCAGCCGCTCGGCAAAAGTATCCTTCACGAGCAGCGGGGACAGATCTTCATCGAACGTCTCCAGGATCTCGTAGCGGAATGCCGCTTCGCCGTGCGCATGCCAGGCGGCCTGCATGCGCGCGTTGCGGTGCATCCCCTGGCGGAGTTCAAACCAGGCTCTGTTCTGGCCGGAGTCGAGATGCGTGGACGGCCCCAGCCACGATTGGCCGGATGCCGTGCAACGGATGACGAAGATACCCCGCGGCGTCTTCTTCGCTTTGAACTGCTGGCGCGCCTCGCGTTTGTCCATCGCCGCCGTCCTCTAGGTGCGCACGGTTTGCCCGCTGCGCAGGGCTTCGTTTCCCACGTGCGCGGCGCGCGCCGCGGCCACGCCCACTTCCACGGGCGCGTTAGGCGTCTTGCGGGACCGAATGCAGTCCAAGAAATTGGCCAGATGTTCGATGGCGCCGTCGTGCTGCGATTCGACCTGCTGCGCGACGTCCTTCAGATCGGGGAATTCCGTGTAGCGCGGCTGCTCGGGGTAGACCGCGAAGCCGCCGCGATGCAGCCGCATCAGGGCCTTGGAACCGTGGAAGATCAGGCCGCCGCCTTCCAGATATCCCATCAGGCTGCAATCGAAATGCACCAGAAAGTTGCCCGGATAGCGATACGCGGCGTTGAGCGTGTCCGGGCAATCCCACGCCGGGATGAGATACTTGCCACCGGTAGCCTGCGCGTCGGTGGGCGTGTCGCTGGACATGGCCCAGTGCACCACGTCCACCCAGTGCAGGAATAAGTCCGACAGCGACCCGCCGCCGAAATCCCAAAACCAGCGCCAGTTATGGTAGCGTTCCTCGTCGAACGGCTGATCGGGGGCGGAGCCCAGGAACATCTTCCAGTCCAGCTTGGAGGCATCCATGGGCGTGTGGGGGACCGCGCGGCCGCGCAGATAGTTCTGATACCAATAGGTCCGGATAATAGTCACCTGGCCCAGGCCGCCGGCGGCTACCAGGTCGCGAGCCTGCTGGAAATGCGGCCAACTGCGCTGCTGCATACCGGTTTGAACGATTCGCCCGGATTGCTTCACGGCCTCGATGAGCGGCGCGCCTTCCTCGAGGCGATGGGTGACCGGCTTCTCCACGTAGACGTCCTTGCCGGCGCGGATCGCGTCGAGGGTCATAGGCACGTGCCAGTGATTGGGCGAACCGATCACCACCGCGTCCACGTCGGACAACTCCAGCAGCTTGCGGTAGTCCGTGAATTCACGGGCGTCGGGGGCCAGCTTGGCGATGGCTTCCTGGCGGTGGGGCTCGTAGACGTCGCACACGGCGACGATCTGGCTGCCGCCTCCCTGGTTGAGCAGGTGCAGCAGGTATTGGCAGCGGCCGCCGGTCCCGATGCCGCCTATCCGTATGCGGTCGTTGGCGCCAAGGATGCGGGAATATGACGCAGCCGTGGCCGCCGCGGCTGCCTTGATGAATCCACGCCGATCCGTCATGTCGTCTTCTAGGCCTCCATTCCCTCCAGCTTCCAGGGAGCGCGATAGGGACGGACCAGCATACGGTTGGCTTCGTCATTACCGACGAAACGCTCGCGCTCGCCATCCCAGGCCAGCTTTTGCTTCAGCCGCAGCGCGATATTGCCCAGATGGCACGCCGTGGTGGTTCGATGGCCGATCTCGATATCCGCCACCGGCAGTTCCCGGCTCTTCACGCAATCGAGGAAGTTCCGGACGTGCGGCACGTGCTGCACCGAAGTGGTGCCGCGGCCCGCCGTGCCCTCCAATTCATAGTACATGCTGATGCCGGTGAGATCGTCGAACGCCGCGCGGAAGGAGATGCCGCCCGGTTCGGTGTGATCCTTCATCTGGGGCGTGACCTGGTAGCCGGCGCGATCCACGAACAGAGTGCCGCGAGTGCCATGAAACTGGATACCGTAGCTGCCGAACGGCTTGTGGCCGGCGTCGCCGTTGTGGCCGTAGGAATTGTGGAGCAGGCAGGTGTAGTGCAGCAGGAAGCCCGGATACTCCCAGGTGACCTCTTGCGTGTCGGGCGTATCGCGGCGGTCGTGGACGTAGAGCTTGCCGCCGGACGCCGTAACGGCCTGCGGCCGGTCGACGCCCATGGCCATGTGCACGATATCCACCAGGTGCACGCCCCAATCCGTGATGCGCCCGCCGCCGTAGGCAAAGAAGGAGCGCCAGTTGCCCAGGAAGTGCGCGGGGTTGAAGGGGACTTTGGGCGCCGGACCCAGCCAGAGATCGTAATCCAGGCCGTCCGGCGGTTCGGAGTCCGGCGGCATGCCGAGGCCTTCCGGCGAACCGGTCTCGTGAATCCAGGTCTGCGCGTAATGGACTTCACCAATCTGGCCGGAGCGCACGATTTGGGCCGCCCGCTGGAAGTGCGAGCCGGAACGTTGTTGCAGGCCGACCTGGACGACGCGCCGGTTGCGGCGGGCGGCTTCCACCATCAGGCGGCCTTCACGCACCACGTTGGAGACGGGCTTCTCCACGTAGACATCCTTGCCGGCATCGCACGCGGTCACGGTGATGAACGGATGCCAATGATCCGGGGTGGCGATGACCACGGCGTGGACGTCGCGGTCTTCCAGCAGCTTGCGAAAGTCGGAGTAAGCGCGGGCTTTGCCCGCGGTGAGCTTATGCGCGGATTCCAGGTTGGGCTGGTAGACGTCGCACACGGCGACGATTTCGGCATCCGGCTGTTTCTCAAAATCGGCCAGATCCATGTGGCCCATGCCGCCGCAGCCGATGACGCCGATTCCCAGCCGGTCGTTGGCCGCGGCACGGGACTGCGGCGCGGATGCGCCGGCGGCCGCCAGGGCCGCGGTCTTGAAGAGGTCTCGACGATTCATGGGCGCTGCCTCCGAGGTGCACTCCATTCTACCGCCCGGCCGGGCGGGTGCTAATGCGCCTCGCCGCCGGACTGCCGGGCATCCTGCTCCGCCTTGAGCTTCTGCACGATGGCGCGTTCGCGGTCGCCATCGGTCTTGCGCTTCATGCGATAGTAAACCTGCGCCAGCGAGACATGCGCCTCCAGAAACTGCGGCGAATCCCTGACTACTTTTTCCAGGGTGGCGCAGGCGCGATCCATGTTGCCGGCGGACAAATCCACGGCGCCTTCCTGGTACAGTGCGCCCGGATCGCCGGGACGCACGCGCAGGGCACGCGCCAGCAGCGCGCGCGCCTTGTCGTAATCGCCGTCCTCTTTCAGCAGCACGGCCAGCCGCAGGTTCGATTCGAAGTCGTTGGGGTTCTGCTCCAGTTCTTTCTCGAAGGCCGCGCGGGCGGCGGCCATGTCGCCGCTGGCCATCTGCGCCTGTCCCAGATACGAATACAGATCCGGGAGGTGCGGGTTGAACTCCACCGCTTTTTTCAGATCGGCGATGGCGTCCGGATACTCGAGCGCTTGCAGTTTGGCCATGCCCAGCAGCAGGCGCGCCTCGGCGGAATCGCCATTGCGCAGGATGCGATCGATGATGCGCTGGCCGCGGTCGATTTGCTTGTTGGCGAGGAGGGCGGTACCCAGCATGTAGGTTATGGCCAGATCGCCCTGCTCCTTATCGAGCGGCGTGAGAAGGTCGATGACTTTGGCATTCTGGCCCATGCGCAGCCAGCAGTCGGCCAGCACCAGGACGACCTGCTGACTGGCGGGTTCGGCGGCGTGCAGCGCGCTCAACTCCCGGGCCGCGTTCGCGATCTCGCCTTGTTTGTAGAACGCGAGCGCCAGGTTCAGCTGGATATGGGGTTCGTGCGGGCGCAGCTTGAGCGCGGCCTGATACTCGGTGACGGCTTCGCCGTAGCGGCCCGTCCGGGCCAGGGCCGCGCCCAGATTGGAGCGCACGTCGGGGGAATCGGGGCGGAGTTTCAAGTAGGCCCGATACTCCCGGATGGCGCCTTCCATGTCGCCGCCCTGGTGCAGGGCGATGGCCTGCTTCAGAATCTGTTCGGGAGTTGGCTGAGCGAAGGCGGACAGGGCCCACGCCATGACCAGGCAGAGTCGAAACATCTGACCTCCAGCATAGAACACGGCAGAAATCAAATAACCGGCAGCGGCACGCGGTAACGGCCGGCGAAAACCTCGCCGAAGATCTCCAGGATCTGGGCATGCAGATGGCCGTTGTCGGCCAGCAGATGTGACGACGAAAAGGCATGCGGCTGGCCGCGCATGTCGGACACCTGGCCGCCGGCCTCGGTAACCAGCAGGCGGCCCGCCGCGATATCCCAGGGATTCAAGCCGAATTCCCAGAAGCCATCCAGACGGCCGCATGCCACCCAGGCCAGGTCGATGGCCGCCGATCCGGTGCGCCGCACGCCATGGGTGGCCATGGCGAGCTGATGGTAGAAGTGCACATTGATGCTGAGGTGCCGCTTGCGGCTGGGGAAGCCGGTGCAGAGCAGGCTGCTGTCGAGCCGGGCGACGGCCGAGACCCGTATGCGGTGCTGGTTCAGCCAGGCGCCCGCGCCGCGTTCGGCGGTGAACATCTCCTGCCGCAGGGGATCGAAGACCACGCCGGCGATCATTTCGCCCGCGTATTCGAGGGCCATCGTGACATTGAAGATGGGCAAGGAGTGGGCGAAGTTGGTGGTGCCGTCGAGCGGGTCCACATACCAGCGATACTCGGATGAACCCGCGTGGCCGCCGCCTTCCTCGGCGACGATGCCGTGGGAGGGAAACCACGACCGCAGGCGTTCGACGATGAGCCGCTCGGAGGCGCGATCGGCTTCGGTGACCAGATCGAACTCGGCTTTCAACTCGTAGGGCACGCGCCGCGCGTAGTAATTGGCGAGCAGCGCGCCGGCTTCGCGCGCAATTTCGACCGCGGCTTCCAGGGGTGCGGGCATCCCTACGCTTTACGCCCCTTCGACCAGATACACGATCTCGTGCTTGTAGATAAACAGGTTGGGACCGTCTTTGCGCGTCAACCGGATAAAGGAGTGATCGTAATACTCGATGGTGCCGACGACTTCCTCACCATCGGTCAGCTTCACGCGAATGGGAATCTCAGCCTCGATGAGATGGCGGAGATATCTTACTTCCTCAAAGGTTTGCTCGGGAGCGCGATTCCCCGGTTTTCCACCGTGTTTAGACGTAAGTAACTCTCCTCGCTTGTCCCGTCCGGGACGACGGTGACCCGGGCGCCGGAAGCCCCGCGATCATCCACCGATTCTCCATAATATCCGTTGCGCGCGGTTACCTGCAAATCCGGGCGGCGCACGCGCACGGTCAGGCGGTGGAAGGGGTTTCTGGTCAGGGGAACGTTCTTGGGATAGTAGCCCAGCAGGTATTGCGTGCGGAGATCCTTGATGATCTCGGTGAATGCGGTATCCAAGGCGGCGCCCAGGGTGGGTTGGAACACGCGTCCGCCGGTGCCGGCCGCCATGGTGGTCAGGGCATGCTCGCCGCCGAGGTTGCGGCCGGCGTCGTTGGTAATGGGCACGACCAACACGGGGTAGATGGAGGCGTTGGCCAACTGCGCGGCATCCAGCGCCTCACGGAAGTCCTTGCGGCTGGTGGTATCGCCGCCGTCGGTGACGATCACCATCACTTTGCGGCCGTCACGCGGCTCCAGGTCGCGCGACGCCAGGTAGATGGCATCGTAGAGCGAAGTTCCCGCCTCACCCGTGATACCGCGCAGGGAGTGCTCCAGCGGCGCCTGGTTATGGGTGAAGAAATTGTGGACGGTGACCTCGTAATTGAAGCTGTAAAGGGCGACGGCGTCCTTGGGATTGCCTTCGGCGAACAGGGCGTGCAGGAAGCGCACCACCGAATCCGCCTCGTATTTCAGATCCTTGGCGGTGGAACCGCTGGCATCCACCATCAGGGCCACGGAGAGGGGTTGGGCGGTCTGGCGCTCGAAGACGGAGATCTGCTGGGCGACGCCATTGTCCAGGACCTCGAAGTCTTCCTTGTTCAGCGCGCCCACCAGTTCGCCGGCGGGATTCTTGACGGTGGCCAGCACCCGGACCAGGTTGACGTTCACGCGGATCTGCGCGCTCAAGGCTGCCGCCAGTCCCAGGGCGGCGCTAAGCGCCGCGAGTGAGCGCCGCATGGCGGTCCCATTCTCCTTCCACCCAGACTTCCCCGTCCGCGAAGTGCTCCTTCTTCCAGATGGGCACCACGCGCTTGAGGCGATTGATCCCCTCGAGCGCGGCCTCGAAAGCGGCCTGGCGATGCGCGGCGGTGACCATGACCACGACGCTGGTTTCGCCGATCAACATGCGGCCCAGGCGGTGCACGATGGCGATCCGGTCAATGGCATAGGCCTTGGCAATATCGCTGCCAATCCGCGCGATCAACTTGATGGCCATCGGCTCGTAGCACTCGTAATCCAGAAAGTGGGTGGCGCGGCCATTGGTGTTGTTGCGGACGACGCCCTCGAAAGTCACCACGGCGCCGTCGGCGCCCTGCAGCAGGCGCGCGGCTAACTTGCGGGCGTCGATGGGATGGCCGGTGAGCCCGAAAAAATGACCGTTTTCGGCGATCTGGTGGAGGTAGTCCGAGCCACCGCTGACGGGCGGCAAAAGGGCGATCTCGTCACCCTCGGACAAGGGCGTAGCGGGCGGCGAGAATTCGTGATTCCGCGCCAGGAGCACGCTGGCAGCCATCTCCCGCAGGCGCGGGAAGCGGACGCAATAGTGATCAAAAACCGCACCCAGGGTGGCGCCGGCGTCCAGATCGAGCTGCTCCTCGGCCTGGCCGGCAATGTCTTTGAGCATCCCAAAGAATACAATGCGCACGCGCACTTTCTCCGTAGTGTATCAGACGGGTCAGGCGGCTTCTCCGTTGCGCCTTGTTACAATTGCCGCAGATGCCGCCGCAGGAGACCCGGATCCGGGTGCGCTACGCCGAGACCGACCAGATGGGCGTGGTGTATTATGCCAACTACCTGGTGTGGATGGAAGTCGGCCGCGTGGAATACTGCAAGGCTTGCGGTTTCGAGTACAAACAGATGGAGCGCGAAGACGGCGTTTTTCTGGCCGTGGCCGAGGCCCGCTGCCGGTACGCCGCGCCGGCGCGGTTCGACGAAGAGGTCACGATCCGCACGTGGGTGGAGGAGGCCCACCCGCGCATGGTGCGTTTCGCCTACGAGATGCGGCGTGCCGCGGACGGGCGCAAGCTGGCCACCGGCGAGACCCGGCACATCTTTCTGAACCGCGATCTGCGCCCCTGCCGCATGCCGGAGAAATATCGCGAGAAGTTCGCCATCCATGCACCCGGAACGCATCAAAGAACTGGCGCATGAGTGCGGATTCGAACTCGCCGGAATAGCCGCGGCGGCGCCCGCCGGGGAAGCGAAGTACTACCGGGAATGGGCCGCCTCCGGCATGGCGGGCGAGATGCGATACCTGACCGACCGGCGCGCGGCGCTGCGCGACGATCCGCGCAGCCTGCTGCCTTCGGCACGGTCGATTCTGTGCGTGGGCAAGCTCTACAACGGTCCGCAGCCGTACTCGACGCGCTTCGGCGGCGACGACCGGGCATGGATCTCGCGCTACGCCTGGGGCCAGGATTATCACGACGTGCTGCGGCGCGGGCTGGCGGCGATCGTGGAACGGCTGCGGGCGGAGGCATCCGCGCCGTTCGACTGGAAGATTTGCGTGGACACGGCGCCGCTGCTGGAACGAGCTTACGCGCGGCATGCCGGATTGGGCTGGATCGGCAAGAACAGCTGTCTGATCAACCAGGCGATGGGTTCGTGGTTCTTTCTGGGCGAGGTGCTGCTTTCGCTGGACCTGGCGCCGGACCGGCCGCCGCCGGACCGCTGCGGCACCTGCACGCGCTGCATCGACGCCTGCCCGACGGAGGCCATCGTGCCCACCCGGCGGGCGGAAGGTCCGGCGTGGGCGCTGGATGCGCGGCTGTGTATTTCGTACTTCACGATCGAACTGCGCGGGCCGGCGCCGGAGGCGCCGCGGGCGGGCATCGGGCGTCACGTGTTCGGTTGCGATATCTGCCAGGACGTATGTCCCTGGAACCGGCGCGCGCCGGTCAGCCGGGAGCCCGGCTTCGCCGCCGCGCACTTCGCGCCGCCGCTGGAGCAACTGGCCGGGCTTTCGGAGGACGAGTTTCGCCAGATGTTCCGCGGCACGCCGATTCCGCGGGCGCGCTATGCCGGTTTCCTGCGCAACGTGGCGCTGGCGATGGGCAACAGCAAACAGGAGAAGTTCCGGGCGCCGCTGGAGAGGCTGGCGGCGTCGGAGGAACCCGTGGTGAGCGAGGCCGCGGGTTGGGGCCTGGCGCAGTTGAGCGGATCTACCGCAGCTCTTCCATGATTTCCTCGAGCGCTTCCGGCGAGGGCCGCGTCTTCGATTGGGGAAGGGTGGCGAGGGGCTCCTCCATGAGGTGCAGCATCTCCAGGAAATTCGGCTTTTCGGTATTCACGTAGAGGACGCCAGTGAGCACTTCTTCGCGCTTGGCGGCATCTTCGAGCGCCGCCGCCGCGCCCATGCGATCGGTAGGATCGTAATCCCGCCCCAGCTTGCGGATGCGCAGATGCGAGCCGTCGTGCAGGACGACGTCGCGCACTTCGCCCTCGGGGATCTCCACGGAGATGTCGTCGTAGGACGGGACGAAATCCAGTTCGTGCAGGACCTCTTCGTGCTCCTTCATGTAGCTGTAGCTCTTGGTGGAGCCCTCGTGATCGTTGAAGGTCACGCAGGGCGAGACCACGTCGATGACCGACAGACCGCCGTGGGCGATGGCGGCTTTGAGCAACGCCTGCAACTGCCTCTTGTCGCCGGAGAAGGAGCGGGCGACGAAGGTAGCGCCCCAGCGCAGCGCCAGGGCGCAGCAATCGAAGGGGGGCAGATCGTTGATCACGCCGGTCTTGAGCTTGGAACCCAGATCGGCAGTGGCGGAGAACTGTCCCTTGGTGAGACCGTACACGCCGTTGTCCTCGATGATGTAGATCATGGGCAGATTGCGGCGGACCAGGTGCATGAACTGGCCGATGCCGATGGAAGCCGTATCGCCGTCGCCGGTGACGCCCAGGCCCAACATACGGCGGTTGCCGAGGATGGCGCCGGTGGCGATGGCCGGCATGCGGCCGTGCACCGCGTTGAATCCGTGCGAATGGCTCAGGAAGTAGGCGGGGGACTTCGAGGAGCAGCCGATGCCCGAGAACTTGCCTACCCGCCAGGGTTCCACGCCGAGCTCGTAGAAGCATTCCACGATGCGCTCGGAGATGGCGTTGTGGCCGCAACCGGCGCACAAGGTGGTCTTGGAGCCCTTGTAGTTGAGGACCTCCAGGCCGAGGCGATTGACCTTCTTCGGTGGTGGGGGCGCTGCGGCGGTGCTCATCTTCCCTCCTGGCGGACGACATCGTCCGTCACTGTGCGGGCGTCCAGAGGCAGCCCGCCGTAATACCGTATGCTGCGCAACTTGGCGATCTGTTCCGGGGTCATCTCCAGGCGCATCAGAGCCAGCAATTGACCGTCGCGATTCTGATCCACGACATAGACACGCTCGTGCCGGTCGATAAACTCGACCAGCTCCGCGGTGAACGGATAGGCGCGCAGGCGGAAATAGCTGGCCGGGATCTCATATTCGGAAAGCAACTGGTCGCAGCTCTCATCCACGGCGTAGTGCGAGGTGCCCGCCGCCACGAAGCCGATCTGGGCGTCGTCGCGATACTTGATCTCGGGGGCCGCGACATGCCGGCGCATGATGTCGAACTTGTGGGCCAGACGGTCCATGTTGTGCATGTAATCGTCTTCCCGCTCGGTGTACTGGGCCTTCTCGTTGTGGCCGCTGCCGCGTGTGAAATAAGCGGCGGCGGGGTGATTGGTGGCGGGCAGAGTGCGGTAGCCGACGCCGTCGCCATCCACGTCCTTATAGCGCGCGAATCCGCCCAGCTTATCCAGGTCCTCGGCGGTCAACACCTTGCCGCGATCGATCGGCTTTTCGGGGTAGGGGAACGGATCCGACATCCAGTTGTTCATGCCCAGGTCCAGGTCGGTCATGACGAACACAGGGGTCTGGAAGCGTTCCGCGAAATCGAAGGCCTCCTGGGACATGGTGAAGCACTCCAGGGGGGAGCAGGGAAAGAACATGGGGTGTTGCGTGTCGCCGTGCGAGAGCAGCGCGTTGGTCAGGATGTCGCCTTGCATGGTGCGGGTGGGCAGTCCCGTGGAAGGGCCTACGCGCTGCACATCGTAGATCACCGCGGGCACTTCGGCATAGTAGCCCAGGCCGACGAATTCGGACATGAGCGAAATGCCCGGCCCGGCGGTAGCCGTCATGGAGCGCGCGCCGGCCCATCCGGCGCCCAAGGCCATGCCGATGGAAGCCAACTCGTCTTCGGCCTGCACCACGGCGAAGGTGGCGCGGCCGGTCTCCTGGTCGATGCGGAAGCGTTTGAGGTAGCCGATCAGCGATTCCACCAGGGACGAGGACGGGGTGATGGGATACCAGGTGACTACGGTCACGCCGGCGAACATGGCACCGAGAGCACAAGCGGTATTACCCTCGATGATGATCTTGCCGGCATTCTTGTTCATGCGTTCGATGCGGTAGGGATCGTTCTTGGTGAAGGTGCGGCCGGCGTAGTCGTAGCCGGCCCGCGCCGCGCCCCAGTTCAACTCCGCGGCCTTGGCCTTGCGCTTGCCGAACTGCTTCACCAGCGCCTGGTGGATCTCGTCCATTTCGATCGACAGCAGCCAGGCCACGATGCCGTCATAAATCATGTTGCGGACGAGCTTGCGCAGCTTGGGATCGGGGCAAACCGGAACCACCAGCTTGTCGAAAGGCACGGGATAGAAATGCAGATCGGAACGCAGCGCGTCGAGCTTCAACGGCTCGTCGTAGACCACGGCGGCGCCGCTATCGAGCTTCATGACGTCCTCGCGCGCGGTCTCCGGATTCATGGCTACCAGGAAGTCGATCTCCTTCTTGCGGCCGATGTACCCGTGTTTGCTGGCGCGAATGGTGAACCAGGTGGGCAGCCCGGCGATGTTGGACGGGAACATGTTCTTGCCGGAAACCGGAACGCCCATCTGGAAGATCGAGCGCATCAGCACCGTGTTGGCTGTCTGGCTGCCCGATCCATTTACGGTTGCAACTTGTATGGAGAAATCGTTGACTACTGCGTGCCGGCCCTGGTTCACGCGCGGCTCGGCCGGCGACACTTCTAGCGTCGACATCTATAGCGGTCCTTGTTTGGGGATGTGGCCCTGTTCACTACGGCTTCCTCCTATTATAAGTCAACGCGCCGGAAGGGAGGGTGGAGTTTTTGCCCGGCCGGCGGAAGGCCCGCGTTCCGCGGAAGCGGCGGATTGAATCAGCGTCGGCCTTCACAGTGGAACCCCGCCTGCAAGAGCCACAGCAGGAAGTTAGGGGGGGGTGATATGCGAGACCGCTGGAGACGCTTTGCGGCGCAGTATTGCCGCTGGTTTCACCACAACGCGATGCAGCCGATCAAGGGGCACTATCTTTGCCGGACCTGCCGGCGAGCCTACCCGGTACCGTGGGGAGAGGGTGTGGAATACCTGAGGCGGCTGGAGTCCGCCCGCTGATAGCATGGAAGGGTGAAACTGCCGGTGAATCCGCCTGTCCTGCCGATGCTGTCGAAGCGCGTAGACGCGCTGCCGGCCGGCGGATCGTGGATCTTCGAGCCCAAATGGGACGGCTTTCGCGCGCTGGTTTTTCGCGACCAGGACGAACTGGCGATTCAAAGCCGCGACGAGAAATCGCTGAACCGGTACTTTCCCGAGCTGATCGGGCCGCTGCTGGCGCAACTGCCGGAACGCTGCGTCCTGGACGGAGAGATCGTGGTGGCGAAGGACAGCGGGCTGGATTTCGAGGCATTACAGTTGCGCATCCATCCGGCTGCTTCGCGGGTGAAACTTCTTTCCCAGGAGATGCCAGCCTCCATCGTGTTCTTCGACCTGCTGGCGGCGGGCGATCGCGATCTGCGGGAGACGCCCTTTGAAAGCCGGCGGCGGGAACTGGAATCGCTGCTGGCATCGGCGGCGCCGCCGCTCCACGTGACGCCGGCCACCCGAGACCCGGGCGTAGCGGCGGACTGGTTCCGGCGTTTCGAAGGCGCCGGCCTGGACGGGGTGATGGCGAAGCCGATTTCCGGCACGTACGAAGCCGACAAGCGGGTGATGCTCAAGATCAAGCACGAGCGGGATTGCGACTGCGTGGTGGCCGGATTCCGCTGGTACAAAAACGGGGAGCAGACAGCGGTCGGGTCGTTGCTGCTGGGCCTTTTCGACGATGCGGGCGTGTTGCAGCACGTGGGTGTCTGCGCCAGTTTCACGCAAGCCAAGCGGCAGGAACTGGTGGAGTACCTGACGCCGTTCCGCCGGGACGCGCTGGCGGATCATCCGTGGAAGCGATGGGCGGGACCGGGGGAGACGGAAGGCGGGCGGCGCGCGCCGGGAATGCAAAGCCGCTGGAGCCAGGGCAAGGATCTTTCCTGGGAGCCGCTGCGTCCCGAACTGGTGGCGGAGGTGGCGTACGAGCACATGCAGGGCTCGCGGTTCCGCCACATGGCTCACTTCCGGCGATGGCGCACGGACAAGCGGCCGGGCGAATGCACCTACGCGCAGCTCGAAGCGGTTCCGGCGCAGGAACTGGCCGCCATCTTCGCCGTGCGGGGGTAGAGCCGCCTGCTTCAGGCCTTCCCCGATTGCTTGCGGGCGGCCCAGTAGGCCCGCCATTCGCGGGTCGGATCGTCATCCGGATCGGGAGTCTGCTGCGGCGGGCGCAGATCTTCCGGCACGTGGCGGAGGTTCACGCGGATGCGGGTCCAGGTGGACGACCGGCCCCGCATGGAATCGACCAGCACGTCATCCACCGCCAGAAGCTCCGCCACGTGCGGGTGTTGGGCCTTCCACCGTTCCAGGCCGGCGAGGGCCGCCGCGCGGTCGGGAGAATTCGCCACCACTACGAGCGGCGCCTTAGCGCGCGGTTTTTTGGCCGCCGACCGGGCGCGGGAAGGCGAGACCCGCGGCGCTTCGCCTTCCATCTTGCGGAAATGGGGCGGCCAGGGCGCGTCGCCCAGGCCGGCGGCTTCATCCCGCGCCGCCCATTCCAGCAGGGCATCGAGGGAGCCGGGCGCATCATCCATGCCAGCGTGCGGATTGCCGATGGCGGCGAAACGCCGGGGAACGGTTTCAACCGTGAAATCGGCGGGGTCACAATCGGGCACTTCGCGCCAATCGAGCGGCGTGGAGACACGTGCGTCCGGCAGGGGCCGCACGGAGTAGGCCGAGCAGGTGGTGCGATCCTTGGCGTTCTGGTTGTAATCGAGGAACACGCCGTGGCGCTCCTCCTTCCACCACTTGGAACTGGCCAGCGCCGGCGCCCGGCGTTCGACGGCGCGGGAGAGAGCCAGGGCCGCGCGACGGACTTCGGCGAAGGTCCAGCGCGGCGCGATGCGCACATTGACGTGCATGCCGCGCGAGCCGCTGGTTTTGGGCCAGCCGCGCAGACCGGCTTCGGCGAGCAACGCCCGGACCTCCAGCGCGACCTTCCGCACGTCGGACCAGGGAACGCCCGGGCCGGGATCCAGATCGACGCGTAACTCGTCGGGGTGGTCCAGATCAGCGGAACGCACGGGATGCGGGTGCAATTCCAGGCAGCCGAGGTTGACAATCCAGGCCAGGCCGGCGGCATCGTCGATGACGATTTCCTCCGCGGTACGGCCGGAGGGAAACGACAGGGTCACGGTGCGCACCCAGGCGGGCCGATCCTGCGGCGCGCGTTTCTGATAGAACGCCTCTCCCTCCGCGCCGTCCACGAAGCGTTTGAGGACGATGGGACGATCCCGGATGCCGGCGAGGGCGCCGGGCGCGACGGAGAGATAATAGCGAACGATATCGAGTTTGGAGAGGTTGACCTGCCGCGAGAAGTAGGGCTTTTGCGGATGGGTCACGCGCACTTCGCGTCCCTCGACCGGAATCAGCTCGGCGTCTTCAGCCTTCACAGAAACAGGCTACACCATCTGACGATTGTGCAGAATTGTGCAAAATTGTGCATTTTTGTGCATGATTTTGGATGCCGCCGGCGAGCGGGCGCCGGACGCACATCCCGATATTCAGCGAAGCACGCGCGGCGGGCCGACACGCCAGGCGATCGCGCTTTGTGGTTGTCAGGGAAGAGATTATTTTTCGGGGAGACGGGTGACCGGGATCGGGCGTCAGTCGGTCATGAGCGCCACGCGACGGAATCCGGCGCCCTGCGCAATGTCGATGACGCCGGCAACTGCCTGGAATTCCAGACCCTTCTCGCCGCGGACGAAGATGACGCGATCGGGCGCGTACTGGAACAGGTGCGACAGGCGCGCGGCGAGGTTCGCGCGCGCCACCGGCTCCCGATTGAGACGCAGGGTGCCGTCGGCACAGATCGTGACCACGATATCCCGCGCGGGCGGCGCGCTCGGGCGGTCCGGCGGCGCGGGCTGCGGCACCAGGGTGTGCAGGCCGCGGGACGCCAGGGGAGCGATCACCATGAAGATGATGATCAGCACCAGCAGGATGTCGATCATGGGAGTCATGTTGATTTGGGCTTTCTGGCCCGGCGTCATCGCCATATCGGTAGCCTCGCTTGATTCGACACCAGCGTGGCCGCAAAGTTCCGAGGGGGTGGGCTGGATATCAGTGAATGAAGCCGATCTTGCGCAGGGTATTGGCCGGCTCGGGATCTTCGAACTGGGTGAGAGCCATCTTCTCGTGGCCGTTGACCAGGGCGACTCCCGCGGGCGCGTTGACGAAGGGGAAGATCTTCTGCAAGCGGAGCAGGTCGGTGGATATGACGGCCTTCAGGTGCGTGTCATCCAGGAAGCCTTGCGCGAACTGGGGCACATTGATGGGGACGGCGACGATGCGGGTGTCGCCCCAGTTCAACCTGGACATGCGTTTGGCCGCATCCAGGCAGTGCAGGCATTCGGGGTCGAAGTAGAAGATCAGGATCTTGCCGTATTGCAGGGAATACGGTTGGCCATTCACGGTGACGGTGTCGGGAGCTTTGACGCCGGTCTGGCGCATGACGCCGTAGCCGTAGGACGCCGCGGCGAACACAACCACCGCTCCGAGAACGAGCATCGCGTGCCGCAACCCTTGCGCGCGCCGCGCGCAGAGGCCGGCGATGACGGCCAGCGCCAGCATGACGGCATCGCGGACAAAGAATGCCGGGCCGACCACACCGGCCAACCCCAGGGTCTCCAATACGGCGCCCCATAAGCCGCCGGGGGAGGGGAAGCAGCTACAGTCCTTGCCATGCAAGGCGGCGTAGTGGCTGCCGATGAAGATCATGAACGCCACCAGCATGGCGGCGGCGAGCCAGGCGCCCCAGCGGCGGAAGCGCGGTACCAAGAGCAGCACGGCGGTGAACATTTCCGCGATACCGAACCCGATGGCGGCCGCCAGGCTGAGCGATTGCGGCACCCGGGCTTCGGCCATGCGCACAGCCGCACCGAACGGGTCCGTGAGTTTCCAGCCGCCCGACACCACAAAAACCACGGCGAGCAGGACCGCGCCCAACCAACCCAGGCCGGTCTTCCACGTTGGCGTTTCCAATGTAGCCATGGCTTCCTGTGGCTGTGCCATACTGTGGTTCATAGTGGCTATTTTATCGAAATGATCGCCGTACTGTTGTTATTGGCCGCGTTCTCGCGCGTGGACCTGATCGACGAGCACTTCGAAATTCCGGCCAGCGACTGGCGGTATGTGCCGCGCGCTTTGACGCACGATCCGGCGATCGTGGACTGCGTTTTCCAGGCGGACCGACCGGACGCGCAGGTGCGGCTGGTGATGCTCTCCGAAGCGGACCTAAACGCCTGGCGGATGGGACGCGACCACGAAGAAGCGGCCACCACGCCGGTGGGTCCGCGGGGCCTGCTGCGCGTTTCGGTCCACGATCCGGACACTTACATCGCCATCGAGAACCGGGGAACGCGGGCGGCCGGCGTGCGTCTGCGGATCTTCCTGGAGCAGGCCAACGTACGGTATCTCTCGCGCAGCCGGCAACTGGCCGTGATCCTGATCAGCTTCGGGGTGTTCTTCGGGATCGTGACGTTTTCGGCGCGCCGCCTCCTCAAAGCCATCCGGCGATGAACCGGCCGTGGTGGCGCCACCTGCGGCGGATCACGTCGGGCGGAAGGTTCGTGCCCGAAATCGACGGGCTGCGCTTTGTGGCCATCGCCGCGGTGGTGGCGTTTCATTTCCACGGATTCACCACACCCGCGGGGCACGATGCGTTGAGCATCGCGGTACAGCACGGCTACCGGGGCGTGAACCTGTTCTACGTGATCAGCGGCTTCATCCTGGGATTGCCCTTCGCGGAGCAGCACCTGAAGTCCGGTCCCGCGGTTCGGCTGAAGCGCTACTTTCTGCGGCGGCTGACGCGCCTGGAGCCGCCGTATGTCCTCAACCTGGCGATCTGCTTTGCGCTGCTGGTGCTGGCGGGCGGACAGAGCGCGCGCGTGCTCGGTCCGCACCTGGCAGCCAGCATGGTCTACCTGCACAGCCTGTGGTTCGGGCGGCAAAGCGACATCAACCCGGTGGCCTGGACGCTGGAGGTGGAGGTGCAGTTCTATTGCCTGGCGCCGCTGCTGGCGCAGGTCTTCCGGATTCGCGCGAAGCCGATCCGGCGCACCGTGCTAGCCGGCGGCATCCTGATCGCGGGGGCGCTACAGATGCTGTGGTGGAACGCGCCGGACCGTATGCGGTTGAGCATTCTCTACGCCATCCAGTTCTTTCTCGCCGGGCTGCTGCTGGCGGATATCTACGCGGCGGATTGGAGCGAGCGGCCGGCGACCAGTCGGTACTGGGACCTGGCACCGCTGGTCTCGCTGCCGCTGATCTTCCTGCCGGCCGACTTGACGGTGTGGGCCGCGCTGCCGTTCCTGATCCTGGCGGCCTATATCGGCACGTTCCGGGGCGTAGTATTCAACCGGCTGCTCCGGAATGAAGTCATAGTTACGGCCGGCGGGATGTGTTACACCATCTATCTGTTTCACTACCAACTGATCGCCTATGCCCGGCACATTGCGGTTTACCTGCCGCTGCTGTTAGCGATCAGCGGGGTATACTTCGCCCTGATCGAGAGGCCGTGCATGGTGAAAGACTGGCCCCGCCGCGCGGCACGATTTCTGATGGCGCCGTCTACTTCGATTTCCGCGCGGCGATCGCCTGATTGATGAATCCCCAAACCTCGGGGCCGATGCGGAAAGGCTGCATCTGCTGCCGGGCGTGGTCCGGCCAATTGGCGCGATCGGCCTGCAGCCGAGCCAGCCCGCCGGCGATTTGCGGATCGCCGCCGGTGAACTCTTCCACCAGGCCCATCCAGCGCGCCGCCAGGGCCTGTCCTTTCTCGCCCTTGGGATCCTCTGCCAGGGCCGCTTCCACGTCCCGAATGAGTTCCATCCACTGGCGGCTCACCCGCTCCTGCAATTCGGGCGACCACAGTTTGCGCCGCTCGGCGACCTTGGCCTGCGCCGCTTCGTCATAATACTTCATGGTCCATTCCGCGTCGTTTTGCATCTCCATCACCTCGATGATTTTCTTCAGGACTGCCGTGGCGGGAGGCTGCCCGGACTCGACCGCGCGTTCGGCCTGCCGGATGGCCTTGATGGTCTGATCCAGCAGGACGCGCCGCGCTTCGAGCACCTGGCGCTGCAAGGCCAGGGCGGCGGCCAGTTCGAGCCCGCCGCGATCGAGCAGCGTTTTGATCCGCCGCAGCGGCAGCCCGACGAACTTGAGCGCGACGATCTGTTCCAGGCGCACCAGGTCCTGTTCGCGATAGGCCCGATAGCCGTTGCGCATGCGCCGGGGACGCAACAGGCCCAGGCGGTCGTAATGGTGCAGCGCCCGGACCGTCACGCCCGCCAAGCGGGCGAACTCGTTCGCAACCACATGCCCTCCTTATTTATCCTGGGGTCTGACGTTACGTCAGAGTCAAGCGGAATTAAAAAAAAGCGGGCGCCGCCCGTCGTACAATAGGAGCAAGTGGAGCCGCTCTCATGCGAACCGCGGTCGCCCTTCTTCTGATATCGATTACCCCGCTGTTACAGGCGGCGGAGAAACTCACCGAACAGGACCGGATCGAGCTGATGCGCGGGCTGGTGGCGGAATACGCCACGGTCAAGCAGTTTCTGCCGCGATCCAAGAAGGCCCTGCCGTTCGAGTCCACCGGCACCATGGACCGGAAGGTGTGGCAGGACGCCGCGCGGGAGTACGGTCCCGCCGGACGGGTGGGCGACCTGGTGCACATCACCAAGGTGGGTATCGAGGCGGACCGGATCGTGTTACAGATCAACGGCGGATTCAACGGCGGCCGCAAATGGTACGACAGCGCGGAGATCGGGGGCGGGGTGGGGGGCGGGGGCCCCATGCGTCCGATCGGGCGCGGTGACTCCAACGCGCCGGGCGGCACGACCATCGAGATCCTGTTTCACAAGCCGCTGGAGCCGATGAAGGCGGCCGAAGTAAAGAAGATGCTGGCGCCGGTGCTGGATTTCGAGAGGCACAGCGCGGCGCAACTTTATGCGGAGGAACTGCCGGCGCCGGTGCAGAAGGCCATCGCGGCGAAGAAGGTCATCGAGGGAATGGACCGGGACCAGGTGCTGCTGGCCCTGGGCCACCCCACGCACAAGTCGCGCGAGGTACGGGACGGCATCGAATTCGAGGACTGGGTCTTCGGGCAGCCGCCGGGAAAGATCGTCTTCGTGACTTTCAACGGCAGCAAAGTCGTGAAGGTCAAAGAGGAATACGCGGGCCTGGGAACCGAGGTAGCCGATCCGCGGCTGCCGCCGGAATAAATAGTAATTCAGCCCTTTTTATTGCGGTTGCACCGGATAGTGTACTCCTGATATCCTTTAAAGTAATCCACACACTCAAAATTCTAGGAGAACAAATGGCTGTAAAGGTTGGCATCAATGGCTTCGGCCGCATCGGCCGGAATGTGGTCCGGGCCGCTCTGCACCGGAAGGATATCGAATTCGTAGCGGTGAACGATCTTACCGACACCAAGACGCTGGCGCACCTGTTCAAGTACGACTCCGTGCTGGGCACGTTGCCGGAAGAGATTCATGCCGAGGGCGACACCATCGTGGCAGGCGGCAAGCGCATCAAGGTTTTCGCCACCAAGGATCCCGCGCAACTGGACTGGAACTCGGTGGGCGCGCAGATTGTGATCGAGTCGACCGGCAAGTTCACGGATGCCAAGGAAGCCTGCAAGCACATTCGCGGCAGCGTGAAGAAGGTGATCATCTCGGCGCCGGCCAAGAACGAAGACGTCACCGTGGTGCTGGGCGTGAATGACAGCACCTACGATCCGGCCAAGCACCACATCCTGTCGAATGCCTCCTGCACCACGAACTGCCTGGCGCCGGTAGTGAAAGTTCTGCATGACACGGTGGGCATCCTCAAGGGATCGATGACCACCATCCACAGCTACACGAACGACCAGAACGTGCTCGATTTTCCGCACAAGGACCTGCGGCGCGCGCGGGCCGCGGCGCTGAACATGATTCCCACCACCACCGGCGCGGCCAAGGCGATCGGACTGGTGATGCCGGAGTTGAAGGGCAAGCTGGACGGTTATTCGATGCGCGTGCCGACGCCGGACGTTTCGGTAGTCGACCTGGTGGCGGTCACCAGCCGGCAGACCACGGCCGAGGAGGTAAACAACGCGTTCAAGGCGGCGGCCGCCGGCCCGCTCAAGGGCATCCTGGCGTACACCGAAGACCCGGTGGTATCGAGCGACATGCTGCACAACCCGAACAGCTCGATCGTGGACGGGCAGATGACCAAGGTGCTGGACGGCAATTTACTGAAGGTGGTCTCCTGGTACGACAACGAATGGGGCTACTCCTGCCGCGTGGTGGACCTGGTGGAATTCCTGACGCAAAAGGGATTGTAGGGGCGAAATCCGGGTGCGGGCCCCGGCCCGCACCCGCTCCAAGTATCCAGCACCTGTTGTGCTAACCTTAATATTTCTTCGAAATATCAAAAGGAGTTCCTTTCCCATGTCTTACAGTTTTGGGGCGCGGCTGGCCGTGGCTTGTCTCGCCCTGGTCACTCTGGCTCCGGCCGGTTTCAGCCAGACGAAGGTCGGCGTGGTCAGCCTGCAGCGGGCGGTGCTGGGCACGGCCGAGATCAAGAAGGCGCAAGCCGAGATGGAGGCCAAATACCGGCCGCGCCAGCAGGCGATGGAAAAGCTGCAGCGGGAGATCGACGGCATCAAGCAGCAGTTGCAGGCGAATGCCGGGAAGCTCACGCCGGCGGCGGAATCCGATTTGAACGCCCAGGGGCAGCTCAAACAGCGCCAGTTGCAGCGCATGTCCGACGATCTGCAGGCCGACGTGAACGCGGAGCGGCAGGAGGTTCTCGGCGGCAGCAGCCAGAAGATGCAGGAAGTCGTGCGCAAGCTGGCTGCCGAAAAAGGGTTGGACGTGGTGGTGGACGTCCAGAGCACGGTGTTCTTCAAACCCGCGCTGGATTTGACCGCCGACGCAGTTGCCGCGTACGACAAAGCGTATCCGGCGAAGTAGGGGCATTCCATGCCTGGCTATCTCGATCAGTATGGGGCCGGCGACGAACGGCGCGAACGGCGCAACAAGCTGATCATCTTCTGCGGAGCCGCGATTCTGCTGCTCCTGTTCCTGTGGTTCGTGCTGTTCGGCTGGGACAAGACGGAGGTGCTGCGCATCCAATCGGTGGCGCGCCTGGCGCAGATCCTGCGCAACCACCGGCAGGAGAGCCGGGTGAAGTCCTTCCTGGATCTGCTGCAGCGCCAGGATTACAAGGACGCGTACGCGCTCTGGAATTGCACCGAAGCGCATCCCTGCAGAGATTATTCGATGAACGAATTCATGAAGGACTGGGGTCCCGGCACGCACACCGGGCCTTACGCGGTGGTGCGGAGCCGGTCCTGCGGTTCGGGCGTGATCGTCACGGTGGACTCCGGGCAGAACCGGGAGGAGGCGCTTTGGGTGCAACGCAGCGACCTGACGATCGGCTTCTCGCCGTTCCAAGTCTGCCAGGTGGGGACGTGAGCGGACGGGATCGGCGGGGCAAGTCATAAAATAGGTAGAGAGCGAGACGGGAGCAGCATGGGAACTACAGTAGCGGGGTTGGAAGGTGTGGTCGCCGGCGAATCCGAGATCTGTTACATCGACGGATACACGGGGGTCCTGAGCTATCGCGGCTATAACATCCACACGCTGGCGGACAATGCGACGTTCGAGGAAGCCATCTTCCTGCTGTGGAATGGACGGCTGCCCAAGCAGGGCGAACTCGATCAGCTCAAGAACGGCCTGGCGCAGAACCGCGGCATCCCGCCCGCGGTAGTGGATTTCCTGAAGACGGTCCCGCAGGCCGGCCCCATGGACGTGTTGCGCACGGCGGTGTCGATGCTCGGCATTTACGATTCCGAGACGGCCGACATGACGCCGGAGGCCAACAGCCGCAAAGCGCTGCGCCTGATGTCACAAACGTCCACGATCGTCACCACGTTCGATCGCCTGCGCAAGGGCCTGCACATCATCAACGGGGATCCGGCGATGAGCTTCGCCGAGAATTTTCTATACACGCTGACCGGCAAGCGTCCGGACGAGGTGATGGAGCACGCCTTCGACGTGGCGCTGATCCTGCACGCGGATCATGAACTGAACGCCTCCACCTTCGCGGCCCGCGTCACCGCCGCCACGCTTTCCGACATCTACTCTTCGATAACGTCGGCGATCGGAGCCCTGAAAGGGCCGCTGCACGGCGGCGCCAACCAGGACGTGATCAAGATCCTGCTACAGCTTTCGAGCGAGGAAGCCGCGGTGGACCGGGTGAAGAGCACGCTGGCGCGCAAGATCAAGATTCCGGGGTTCGGCCACCGGGTGTACCGCACGGAAGATCCGCGGGCCACGCATCTGCGGGTCCTTTCCGAAGAACTGGGCAAGCGCACGGGGCACGAGAAACTCTACCGCATGTCGCAAGCCATGGAGCAGACGGTGAAGGCGGAGAAAGGCCTGATCGCGAACGTGGACTTCTATTCGGCTTCGACCTATTATTCGCTGGGCATTCCGGTGGATCTATTTACGCCGGTGTTCGCGGTGAGCCGGATGTCGGGCTGGACCGCACACACGCTGGAGCAATACCGGAACAACCGGCTGATCCGCCCGCGCGCGGAGTACAAGGGCAATCCGGACGGCATGCCCTGGATCCCGATGGATCAGCGCTGAGGCAATCGCCGTGGACGAACGCGCCTATTACACGGAGTCGCAGACGACCAAGCCGGCGTCGTTGCACTGCCCGTACTGCCGGTCGTCGGAGACTTACGAACTGCGCTGGATGGTACGCAAGAAGAAGGATCGCCTGCCGCCGGGCGCCGACGAGCGCGACCGGGCACGCTTCGCCAAGTCGCAGAGCTACATGGTTCTGCTGGACGACAAGGTGGCATGCAAGAATCTGCGCTGCCGCAAGCGGTTCGACATTTCCGGCGTCAAGACCATGGCGTTCCTGTAAGCGGGCGGGAGATTGCGCCCGCCGTGCTATGTTCGTGGAAGATGGCGATCCGACGTATCCTGCAACTGGGCGATCCGATGCTGCGCGCCGTGTCCGCGCCGGTGCCCGCGGCGGCGGAGGCCGCGCCGGTGTTCGCCGACCTGCGCGACACGCTGCACGAATTCCGCCGTACGCATGGTTTCGGCCGGGGCATCAGCGCCGTGCAAATCGGCGCGCCGCTGCGGCTCATCTACATCGAATTCGAAGGCGCGGCGTACGCCATGCGCAACCCGGAGTACGAGTTACAAAGCGAGTCCAAGTTCCGCCTGTGGGACGACTGTTTTTCGTTTCCCGACCTGCTGGTATACCTGGAGCGGAGCGAGCGGGTGACGGTGCGCTACGAAGACGAAGCCGGGCGGGCGCGGCGCGTGGAGGCGGCGGGCGCGCTTGCGGAGTTGCTGCAGCACGAGATCGATCATCTGGATGGCGTGCTGGCGATCGACCGGGCGCTCGACCGTAACTGCTTCGCCACGCGCGAAGAATATGCCAGACGGTACTGCGCATAGCCGCCGGCGTCCCGGCGCGATGTGGGGCGCAGCCGTGGCACTGCTGGCGGGCGTCCTGCTGCTCTATTCGCAGACGCGCGCGTTCGCCTGGGACGAAGGCTTCCACCTGCTGACCGCGCAACTGATCGACCGCGGACGGCGTCCCTACCTGGATTTCTGCTTTTCGCAAACCCCGCTGAATGCTTATTGGAACGCCGGCTGGATGCGCATCTTCGGCGATACCTGGCGCACGGCGCACGCGGTGGCAGGGGTGATGACGTCGCTGGCGGTGCTGCTGATGTCCGGCTACGTCTGGCGGCGCTTTCCGGAGCCGCGCTGGCGGCTCGCGGCGGCGCTGACCGCGGCCGCGCTGATCGGCGCGAACACGGCGGTGTTCGAATTCGGCGCCATCGGACAGGCGTACGGACTGTGCCTTTTCCTGATCGTGAGCGCTTATCTCCTCACCGTAACGGCGGTGGATCGCGCGGGATGGGGGCGGGCGGCGGCGGCCGGTTTCCTGTCGTCCGCCGCCGCCAATTCGTCGCTGCTCACGGCGCCGGTGGCGCCCGTGCTGCTGGCCTGGATGCTGGTATCGAACCGCAGGGGCAGCCGATGGGCGAAAGCGGCCGGGTTCGCGGCCGGGGCCGGGGCCGCATGCGCGCCGCTGGCATGGCTGTTCGCGCAGAATCCGCGCAACACCATCTTCAACGTGTTCGAGTACAACATGCTGTACCGGCAGCGGCACTGGGAAGGCGCGCTCGAACACAACATCGGCGAGTGGTCCGCGTGGATCGGTTCGCCGCAGGCGTGGCTGCTGGGATTGCTGGCGGTGTTCGGACTGCTGTTCTTGCACCGGCACCGCGCATGGGCGGAGGAGTTGCGCCGGGAGTTCTATTTGTGCGGCTGGCTGGCCGGGGCGCTGATGCTGCACATCTCCACGGCGGCGCCGACATTCACCCGCTACTACCTGCTGGCGGTACCGTTTCTGGCGGCGCCGGCCTGCGTAGGACTGTATGCGGCGGGTTCGCGGCTGGCGGGCCCCGACCGGCCGTTCTGGCCGGCACTGATCGCCAGCGGGATCATGATTCTGTGCCTGGCGAAGAGCCTCTACGCCGGCCGGGACGATTTCACCTGGGGCGACCTGGAAGCCGGCGCCGCCAAAGTGCAGAGCGTCACGCCGGCGCACGCGCCGCTACTGGCCGACGAGCTGACGTATTTCGTGACCCGCCATCCACCGCCGCCGGGGATGGAACTGGCCGACTCCCACAAGCTGGATTTTCCGCCGGCGATGGCCGCCCGCCTGCACATCGTCTCGCGAAAGGAACTGGACCGGCGGATTCAGGCACGGGAGTTCGCGACGATAGAAATCACGGAGGACGAGGACGAAGCGGCGCGGCTGGGGCTGGCGCGGCTCTATGCCCACTCCGCCACGGTGGGCGAAGTGCAGATTTTCTGGTCGCCGCGATAGCCGGCCGGACGCTATTTGCGCAGGATCTTATCCACGGCCTGGGCCAGTTCCCGGAATTCTTCGTGGGCCGGCGAATTGGGCGCGTACTCGACGACGGTGAGGCCGCTCGATACGGCTTCGGCCACCACCACGCGCTGACCGATGGCGGGCAGGACCTTCTTGCCCATGTCCTTGAGCGAAGAAGCCAGTCCGCGGCCCAGGTTGGTGGACATGACCACGCGCGAAGGCACGAAGCGGATGCGCGGCTTCTTCGAGCGGCGTTCGGCGCGCGCCTTCAAGGAGAGATTCAGCGCTTCCCGCAAGGCGAACAGGTCGAGGGGGGAGGGCCCGCACGGCAGCAGCATGAGGTCCGCGGCCAGCGCCGCTTCGTAGGTGGTTTCGCGGTTGCCCGGCGGCGTGTCGATGAGCACGATGTCGAAGTCTTTATCGGCCTGGCGGGCACGGGAACGCAGCGTGCCGGAGGCGGGGTCCACCTTTTCGACGCAGCCCGCCAGCATGCCGGGGCCCTGCGCGGCCCAGGCCGCCAGGCTGTGTTGCGGATCGGCATCCAGCAGGCGCACGCTGCGTTTCATGGCGGCAAACTCGGCCGCCAGATTTCCAGCGATGGTAGACTTTCCTACTCCGCCCTTGCGCCCGGCGACGGCGACGATGGCCATAAGCTACTGCAGGGCGATATAGTGCTTGCCGTGATACAGGCGGGCCGCGCCATCCTTAGCGACGACTAGCTGCAAGGGCCGCGGCATCTTGAGGGCGCCCTGCCGCGGCGCGGTGCAATCGGCGAGCGGGGCGCCGGCCTGGTTATACAGGGAGAACTTGCCAGGCTGATCCACGCCGGTACCGGGCAACTCCCAACCGAAGCCGTAGCTGCCCACGCCGATCTTGTGGCCGCACACCGTCAGGTCGCCTTCGGTGATGATCATGCCCACGTACTTCGACTGCACACTGGCGGCGTATCCGGTGGTGTCGATCAAAGCAAACAATGCGCGCGTTCCGGCGGGGGTCTTCACCAGCACGGCGTTCCGTTTTTCGGTGGGGATGGCGTTCCCCTCCAGGTAGAAGTCTTTGGGCACGGCGGAGTCGAATGCTTTGCCGGTGACGATCTCAAATCGGTTTTGGGCTCGTCCGCTCGGGCACAGGGCGCCGGACATGACAGCCACAGCAGCTCCCGCGATCCACAATCTGCGCATGATTACACCTCGGGACGCTATTGTAGCAGGTGCGTTACCATGGAGTCGTCATGCTTCGGACCGGCCTTCTGATTGCCTCTGTGACCGTGCTGGGAGTGGGCGCCGCGCTATACGCCCGCACACATGCCGGTGGAGACGCGGTCAACCAGGTCGAGGGGCTGCGGGTCGCCAGCCGGCTGCCGTGCGATGGCAGCACCAATCCGCAGGAGGAACTGAAACTGACCGCCACGTACTCGCCGGGCGGCTGGCAGCGCGCATTCCACCTGGATGTATTTGAAAGCCAATATTGCCGCCACTTAAATCTCCACTTCTTCTGCGTGATGCGCGGTCAAAATCATTGGAAGCCGGAGTGGGTGAGCGCCAGCCAGGGACCGGCCCCCCGCGCGCGCTACTGGATGGACGCCTGCACGGAGGCGGGATCGGCGGCGGCTCCGAATTACATTTTGAGCGGCTGGTATCAGGAAGGCGCCGCTTCGAAGAAGCTGGCGTGGAAACAGGCAGCGATCAAAAAGATCTCGGACACGCCCGAGGTTTACGAATTCAGCGATCCGAACGGCGGCACGGCGAAGCTGGAAGTTGGGAGGCCGGGCCTGTAACTCCGACCGCACAGGCCGGCCCGCCTCACGATCGCATCACTCCAACCTACGTATGCTTGGTGCCTTTTAAGGTGCCGGACGCTTCCGGACCTTTATACTTACCTTCGAACTTATTTCCGTCCAAGGTAATTTCGGAAGTATAGGTGGCCTCGTTCACCACGACCTTGAACGTGAGCGAGTTGCCGTCCAGCTTGGCATCCGAAAGATTGAACTCGCCCGGGTCGCCGGTAAGCGTGCCGCTCAAATTGTCTCCATCCGCCTTAATTACGAGGGTCCAGTTGGAGGTCTGACCGGCGTCGTCGGTGGTGACGACATCCCACGTGCCCACCGCCGGGTTGTCCGCGGCCCAGCAGAGCAGCGACCCGAACAGCAGCATCGTCAGAAACAGCGTTAACATGCGTGTCATTTTTTGGTCTCCAGAAAAAGCGATATCGACGTCTCCGCCGCAGCCTGGTCTGGCGCACCGGAGCGCTTTCCTGTAGCATAGCGCAATTGCATTGGCGGTCAACGCCGGGAAAGATCGCGGATATAGATATCCTTGAAGCGCATGTTGGCCTCGCCCCCGGCGTGTAACTGCAAGGCGATGGCGCCGTCGTCCACTTCATTCAGCGGGTCGGTAAAGTCGATCACCTGCACGCCATTGAGCCGGGCGCGGAAATGATTGCCCACCACGGTCAGGACGTAGTCGTTCCAGTCGAGGGGCTTGATCACCAACTCGTTATCGGGGGACGGCCACACGATCCAGCCGCGCCGCGCGGTGTAGATGCCGCCGGTGTGGTGGTACAGGTTGCGGTCGATTTCGAACTGGTATCCCTCGGCTACGTCAGCGGTGCCGGGCTTGAAGCTGGTGCGATAGAAGATGCCGCTATTGCCGCCGGTGACGCACTGGAAGCGGATGGCCAGCTCGAAGTCCTGGTAGTGCTTTTCGGTCATCAGGTAACCGTAGCCTTTGGTGACCCCGACGCCATGGATGACGCCGTCCTCCACGGTCCAGTGCTCCGCGCCGACGTTGACCCAACCCGTCAGATCCTTGCCGTTGAACAGCGATACCCAACCTTCCTGGGATTCGGGCAGGCGCGCCTGGGCCGCGGCGATGCCCGGCACCGAAGCGGCCAGCGCCGCAATCAGAACAAAGTTACGCATGTCATGCTCCTATCTCATTGCGAATCGCGGTGGCGATGCGATCGGCAAACTCATCCACGCGGGCCTTGTCCGGCCCTTCCACCATGACGCGGGCCAGCGGCTCGGTGCCCGAGAAGCGCACCAGCACGCGGCCCGAAGCGCCGAACTCGCGCTGGCAGTTCTCGATCTCGCGGGCCACGGCGGCGAGTTCGTGGAGCACCCGCCGCTCGCGCACGCGCACGTTCAGCAGGCGCTGGGGATAGATCTCGAGCCCGGCGGTCAACTGGTCCAGCCCGAGGCCGGCGGCGCGGGCAATGCCCAGGATCCGCAGGGCGGTCAGCAGGCCGTCGCCGGTGGTGGCGAACTGCCGGAAGATGACATGGCCGGACTGTTCGCCGCCGAGCACCGAGCCGGCGCGCAGCATCTCTTCGAGGACGTACTTGTCGCCCACCGGCGTGCGCAGCAGCGGGATGCCTTCGCGATCGAGGGCGCGCTCCAGCCCCAGGTTGGACATGACCGTGGCCACCACCGGCGTTCCGTTCAGCGCACCGGAGGATTTCATAGCGCGCGCGGCGATGAGCAGCACCGCGTCGCCATCCACGATGGCGCCGCCGCGGGCGATGAAGATGGCGCGGTCGGCGTCGCCATCGAAGGCCACGCCGGCATCCGCGTCAGCAGCAAGCACGGCGGCGCGCAGCCTGTCGATATGCAGCGCGCCGCACTCCAGGTTGATGTTGCGCCCGTTGGGCCGATCGCAGATGGTCTCCACGCGCGCACCCAGACGGCGGAAAAGGGCGGGCGCGAGCTGGTGCGCCGCGCCGTTGCCGCAGTCCACCACGAGGTGCATGCCCGTCAGGCCGTCCGGCGCGGTGGACGCCAGATAGTCGGTGTAGCGCCCGGCCAGGCTCGGGTCCTCCGGCGGCGTCACCGGATGGCCGGCGGGCTGTCCGGACTGGCGGAAGATCTCCTGTTCAATGGCGTGCTCCTCGTCGTCCGGGAGCTTATATCCGGAGTGACCGAACACCTTGATGCCATTATCCTGATACGGGTTGTGGGAAGCGGAGATCATGACCCCGGCAGTGAAGGCGTCGGAGCGCGTGAGCCAGGCGACGCCGGGCGTAGTGATGACGCCCGCCGAAACCGCCGGCACGCTCTGGCGCGCCAGCCCGGCCGCGACCTGCGCCGCGATCCAGGGGCCGGATTCGCGCGTGTCCCTGCCGATCAGGACTTGAGCCTCCGGCGACTGGCGCCGCAGATCGGCGCCCAACGCCACGCCAAAGGCATGCACGGTGGGCGCATCCAGCGGATAGTCTCCCGCCACGCCGCGGATGCCGTCGGTGCCGAAGAGTTGTTTGCCCATCTAATTCTTTCCGACCGTAACCTTGACTTTAACCCGGGTGGAGTCCACAAAGCGGACGCGCGGATCCTGGAGAAACGCCTCGCTGCGGTAATCGGCGGAGCCGACCGCGGGTTTCAGGCGCAACGGGTCGATCTCGACGGATGTTATGCGCGCCACGCGGCTGGCAGGTCCGGCGATGGCCAGCGCGGAAGGTTCCGCGGTGGCTTCCACGACCCGCAGATCCGGCGGCAAGTCGCCGGCGAAGCGGACTTGCACGGGCACGGTGCGGGTGGCGATGGGCTCGATGTTGATGCGAATCTGAGAAGGGATAGAGCGCACGAGCTGGGCGCCGCGCGGCAGATGCACGTCGCTGCGATCGATGGTGAAGGTATGCGTTCCGGGTTCGGCGTCGGAGAGATCCAGGATGACGGCGTAGCGCCGGCGGTCCTCGGGCAGGCTGCTCAGCTCGCCGGAGGGACCGCGTACCTCGAGCATGGCCGTCTCCACCAGGTCGGAATCGATCTCCACGTCCGGCGACAGGTTCTTGTATTCCACGCGGACGGTGATGAAGGTGGCCAGCTCCGGCTCGCTGGCCACGGAAATCCAGAACAAAACAGCCGCCGCCAGGGCCAACAGCTTCCAGGCTATATTCTCCGTAAAGAAGCGCTTCATTTGGGTTCGCCTCTCTCGGGAGGATTCACTTCCATGGGGATGTCAGCGGCAAATTCGTCGATCAGGTGGGGCGCGGCGCGGCGCATGCCGAAATGGGTGCAGATGCGCTCGTCCAGCTCGTAGAGGTTCAGGCCGGTATTGAGCTCTCCAAAAGCGGCCACCGAGATACGGCCGGTTTCCTCGGATACCACCACCGACAGGCAGTCGCTCTCTTCGGTGATGCCGATGGCGGCGCGGTGCCGGGTGCCGAAGGTGGTGGCCACCTGGGGGCTGATGGCCAGGGGCAGGAAGCAATTGGCGGCCGCGATCTTGTCTTTTTGGACGATGACGGCGCCGTCGTGTAAAGCGGCGCCGGGGTGAAAAATGGCGAGCAAGAGATCGCTGGACAGAACCGCGTCCAAGCGCACGCCGCTCTCGATGAAGGTGCGCAGGCCGATATCGCGCTCGATGACGATGAGGGCGCCGGTGCGGGTAGCCGCCAGGCGGCGTACGGCGATGAGAATGTCCTCGGTGAACTCGGGGCGCTGGTAGACGCTGCCGAACCAACGCCGGCGTCCCAGGCGCGCCAGCGTGCGCCGGATCTCCGACTGGAACAACACGATCACGGCCAGCGCCAGGTAAGGCACGATATAGGAAAGCACGGAGCGGACGGCTTCCAGGCCGGTGTACAGGGCCACCACGTACAGCAGCACCATGATCATGATGCCCGCCACGATGGGACCGGCGCGCGTTCCCTTCACGATCATGAGGCCCTGGTAGATGAGAAACGCCACTACCAGGATGTCCACCACACTGGCGGGCGTCAGGGCGGGCAGCGCGACCAGCGCCGCCGGCTGACTATTGGAGCAGGCCGCGAATCTCAAGCCAATCCTTCAGCCGCGCGCTCCAGGTGGAGAGCACGGCATCCGTGGACGCGAGGCCCACGCCGTGGGGGCCGCGCGCATACACATGCAGCTCCGCCGGCACGCCGGCGCGGCGCAGCGCCAGGTAGAAGAGCACGCTGTTCTCGGCGGGCACGCCGTGGTCCTCGTCGGTGTGGAACAGAAAGGTGGGCGGCGTATTGGCGGTCACCTGGGTTTCATTGGAGAGGCTGGCCACCAGCTTGGGATCGGGATTGTCGCCCAGCAGGTTGCGCAGCGATCCGCGATGGGTGTAAGGCGTGGTGAACGAAATCACCGGGTAAGCCAGGATCATGAAGTCCGGCCGCGAGCTCAGGCGGTCGACCGGATCGGCGGCCTGCGGGTCTCCGGCATCGAAATGCGTACCCGTGGTGGATGCCAGGTGACCGCCGGCGGAAAAGCCCCAGATCCCGATGCGCTCGGGCGCGATGTGGTACGCGGCCGCGTGCGCGCGCACGAAACGGATGGCGCGCTGCGCGTCGAGGACCGGCGCCGGATAGTGATAGCGCGGCGCGATGCGATACTGCAACAAGAAAGCGGAGACGCCGAGCGAATTGAGCCAGCGGGCGATCTGGTCGCCTTCATGATCCTTGGCCAGGTAGCCGTACCCGCCGCCGGGGCAGACGATCACGCCGGTGGGGACGGCGTGCGGCCCGCCCGCGGGATAAAGCGTCAAGCCGGGCTTGTCGGCATCCTCCGTGCCGATCGCACCGGGAGCTCCACCCGGCCATAGCAGCTCCACCTGGCGAGGCGGCGGTTGCTGGGCCAGCGCGGCGGCCAGCGGCAGAATCAGCACCAGTGCTTTCACGGAGATATTGTATCGTGGGGCAACAGTCCGGGGTCCCGAACGGCAATGGCTGTAGTACACTAATGGGACCATGTCCAACCGTGTAAAAGTCATTCTGTCCGGAGCCTTGACCACCTGTGCGGCGGCTCTCTTGATGGCGCAGACCCATGGCATTCTGCATCCTGAAATGAAAGTGGAGACCGGCACGTACGAGGCGCCGGCGGCAACGCTGGGCCACACCAGCGCGGAGCCCTGGTCGGCGACCACCATCGCGGCCGGCGTGGACAAGAAACCGGAAGCGGGCCACGAGGTCACCCTGGTGGGCGAAGTGGTGGACATCTCCTGCTATCTGCAACTCGGCAAGCACGGCGAGAAGCATCGCGGCTGCGGGGCGAAGTGCGCGCAGAACGGGCAGCCGGTCGGGTTGGTGACCAAGGACGGCACGCTGTACATGCTGATGCCCGAGGAGCACGATCCGCGGCGCGACGGCGGCGTGGACATCCGCACGGCGGGCGCCGAGAACATGGGCCACATCATCAAAGTGATCGGCACCGAAGCGCGCGTGAACGGGTATCGCGCGGTTTACGTGCCCGGCCTGACGAAGTAAGGGATCCGGCTGCCACTTCAGTCGACCGATATCAAGCCGCTGTTGCTCTTCACGCCGCCGATCTCGACCTGCAACGGGTAATCGCCGGGAGCGAGGGCCGGCACGACGATGTTCATTTGAGCCACCCCCACGGTTTCCGGGGCGGGACCCGCGTAGGGCAGTTGGGCGATCACGCCACCGATGTAGGCGGCCGGAGAAGTCATGGCGCCCTGGCCGGTCAGGAAAATGGTTACCACACTGCCCACCGGCGCCGGATGAACGGGGCCGTTCACGGATAGATCCTGGTTGAGGGCCAAGAGCCGGGTGCCGCTGGCGACGAATATCTGCGGGGCGGCCGGAATCACGTTGAGAGACGCGGGCCGCGACGCCGATTGCGAAGTAACCACGGTGAGGCTCACGGAACCGGTGGGAGTGCCGGCCGGCACCTGCGCGTTGATCTGGCCCGGGCTGACGTACAGCAGCGGCGCGCGCACGCCGTTCACGCTGACCGAGGTATCGGCGAGCGAGATCGGCAAGGGGATCTGCCGGGCCGCGGCGTCCGCCTGCGCCAGGCCCGTGCCGAAGATGGAGATCAGAGAGCCAGGCGCGATCTCACCGTTGAACGAGGCGGCGTTGACCACGCCGCCGATACTGCCGGCGGGCGGGGGATCAAGACCGTAGACCACCAGGTTGTTGAACTCATCGAGATAGACTTTGCCGTCGCTCACCGTGGGGACGGCGAATTCGGTCCAGGCCGACATCACATCCCGGAACAGCTCTTTCGACAGATCCGCGGCGTCGAAGGCATGCAGAATTCCGGTACCGTCTCCCAGTTCGATGGCCCAGACGATGCCGTCCGCAGCGCCGTTCGCGGAGATCGCCGGCACCGCACCCGGATCCGCGAACGCCGTGGCGGAACTGGACACCGGGCTGGCCGACAGTGTGCCGTTGGAAATACCGAAGGCGCGCAACCGATCGCTGCCGGCGGAGAAATAGACCTTGCCGGCGTAGTAGGCCGGCGAGCCGAAGACCCCCTGGCCGTCCAAAGTGATGGTCTGGAGCGCGCCCGCATCCGAGCCGATGGTGTAGCCGCCCAGGTGGTCGCGATCCACCAGGTAAATACGGCCTTCCTTGCCGGCGGTCACCAACAGGTTGGGGTGGCTCTGGCTGCCGGTTTCGGGCGGCAGCAGAAGCGCGCCGGAAGATCCCAGGTCGAGATCCAGGTTCGCCAGATCGAGTTGGTTGAACGGCGTGAAATAATCGGCCACGGCGCCGGCGGGAGTAAGCCGAATGACGCTGTCGCCAAGGTCGGGCGCGGAATAGGTCTCATCGAACGTGCCATTGGCCGACACCACGTAGACGTTGCCGTCAGCGTCGGCGGCGGGGCCCGCTCCGCCGCCCCAGAAAGAAGCGCCGGCGCCATTGGGGGTCACGTTGTAGACGACGGCTTGCTGCAGGTTGTCCGCGCGGTAGCCGATGATCCAGCCGTGATAAGTGCCGGCATCGCAGTGTGACGACCATGACGTGTATACGATGCCGTTGGCGAGCAGGAGGGCGGCGCGCTGCTTGTAATTCAGGGGAACGAAAGTGACGGTAGAGCCACCGTCGCCGGTCCCCGGAACGCTGGCCTGTATCTCGACGGGGCTGGCGGGAAGCTCCGCGCCATTGCGTATGTCGAGGGCGTGCAGGCGGTGCACGTAGCGGACTTTGCCGTTGTCGGCCACCTCTTTCGTGAAGGCCACCAGATACATGGTGTAAGTCGCCGGATCGATCACCGGCGTCCCGGTGATGCCGAGCTCGGGGTAGATGACCGGACAATTGACATCGCTCCAGGGAACACTGGTCACGCCCTGCGCGGGATTGATGAAGGTCACGCGCCAGAGCGGGCAGAGGTTGGTTCCCAGGTTATCGTCGGCGTCGAAGGCATACACGCTGTCGTGCGCGGTGGCCAGCAGTACCAGGTCGTGCACCGTCCCGTCGGCCATGGGCACCGAGGCCATGTAGAGCGGCTGCGCATAGATGTAGCCATCCACGGTGCGGGTGTATCTTTGGCCGAACCGATCGGGACTCACGTTGGCGGGCGCAAGCAGGGGCTCACTCGCATTCAGCCCCGTGCGGGCGTTGTCGTTCTTATAGGTCAGGACGTTGACTTGCGCGGAGGCTGCCAGGACAAAACAGAAAACCGTCAGGCCGGCAGCAATCAGAGGATTCCTCGTGGCCGATGCTCCTTCGAATAACGGAGCATTGTAGCATTCAGGGGCGACGCTGCTCCAACTCCAATAGTTTCTCTTTGCACTCTTCTCCCCAGCGGTATCCGCCCGGCTGGCCGTCGGCGCGCACGACGCGATGGCAGGGGATGACCACGGCCACCGGATTCGCCGCGCAAGCGCGCGCCACGGCGCGCGCGGCGCGCGGGTGGCGGATCGCCCTGGCAATGGCGCTATACGACTGTGTGCCGCCGTAAGGAATCGTTTGCAGATACTCCCAGACGCGGCGCTGGAAAGCGGTGGCTCGAATATCGAGGGGCAGGTCGAGTTTGTGGAGGCGGCCATCGAGGTGTTGGCGCAACCGATCGGCCCAAGGTTTCAGGAAGGCCGCGTCGCGCGCGAGAGACGCGGCGGGGAACTCGTCGCGCAGGGATTGTTCCAGCTTGCCCGGCGAATCCCCGATGCGGATCGCACAGATGCCTTTGGCAGTCGCGCCCACCAGCAGCAACCCGATGGGCGTATCCAGAACGTCGTAGCGGATGGTGAGGCCCGCGCCGCCGCGCTGGTATGCGGTGGGGGTCATGCCCAGATGCGATGCGGCCCGCTCGTACAGGCGGCTGCTGGAGCCGTAGCCGGCGTCGTAGAGCGCGGTGGTGACCGGGAGGCCCTGGCGCAACGCGCCTTTGAAAGATCCCAGGCGGCAGAAATCCGCGTACGCGCGCGGCGTGATTCCGGTGGCGGCTTTGAAACTGCGCTGCAAATGGAAGGGGCTGAGCCGCAACGCGCGGCCGAGGCCCTCGAGCGTCACCGATTCATCCAGATGCCGCTCCAGGTAGCGGCAGATCTTTTCGACCAGGTCCGAGTGGCTGTCGCGGGCGCGTTCTTTTTCGGGATGGCATCGCCGGCAGGCGCGGAAGCCGGCCTCTTCTGCCGCGGCGCGGCGCTGGAAGAAGATGACGTTCTGGCGCCGCGGCCGCCGCGAGGGGCACGACGGGCGGCAGTAGACGCCGGTGGAAATCACGGCGTAGTAGAAGACGCCATCCATACCCGCGTCGCGGGTCTGCATCGCCTCCCAGAAGTTCGCCTCCCAGTAGGATTGTTCGTCGGCGGAAGCCATCGCCTGAGTGTCACTGATCATTGTCGCCATACTTCGAGCTTACGTGCGGCCCGGGGCGGCTGGCTATCCGATCCTTGCGGGGGAATTGCGGGCGATCCGCGAGCGCCGTTACATAATGTTCAGGGTGACGGCGTTCGCCGAGGCATTCACGTTATTCACGCTGTCCTGGACGCTGAGCACCAGGTTCACGGTCCCGCTGCCGGCCAGGCCGTGGGGCAGCAGAACGTTGATCTGGTCCAAGCCGGGGTACTGTCCCTGCGGACCGGCGTAGATCACCGGGACGTTTTGACCGTTGATCGACGCCGTGACGGCGGCCAGCGAGGACACGTGGCGGATCCCGGTTCCGAAAAGCTCGACCACCACCTGGTCCGACGCGCCTCCCAGGCTGAGCGGCTGGGGCGAGCAACTGCCCGGTACGCAGCCGCTGGCGAAGGTGTACTGATAGAACTGCCCGTTGCCCTGGGAATTCGGCCATCCCGAGCAGGTCCCGGCGCAGATGGCGATGCCGGCCGCGGGTCCGCTGCCGGTCTGGCTGGCGGTATAGAGTCCCGGGGCTACCGGCGCGATCAGCAAAGTGCCGCCGGTCCGGGTGCCATCGCTGCTGGTGACGGTGATACCGGCCGGCCCCGGCGCGGCATTCGAAGGAACCAGGTAATTTACCTGTCCCGGCGAGGCGAAGTACATCCCCACGTCGAAACTGGTATTGGAACTGTCGATCAGTTTCAGGGTGCTGCCGGCCAGGGTGACGGGAAAAGTGGCGGAGTTGGCGGAAGCGCGGTCGATTGCCAGATCCGCGCCGAAGGCAGCCACCAGCATATCCGGCGCCACGGTGGCGTTGGCATTGCACGGATTACTTCCCGTGCCGCAGGTGGGATTGAAGACCGTCGGCAGCGTGGCATAACTGGCGCTCGAAAGGCTGACAGCTTGCGGCACCGCGAATTTTTGGCTGTCGGCCCGATAGCCCTGGCCCGTGCCGGTCAACTGACCCTGCAAGACCGCCTGCTGCGCCGCGGCCGAATAGGCCGGCTCGCTCAACTTGTCGGCGTTGGCCGTCCCATAGGCGAAGAAGGCCTCCGTGGTGTATGCGGTAACGGCTTCCATCCCGTTGTCAGACGCAAATTGGGCGATCATTTGCAGCCAACTGGCATCCGTCGCGGCAAAATCGGAATTGGCGGGTCCCACCAGCGCCAGGCTGTCCATGGGCTGCGCCTGCCAGTTGGCGGGCAGCGGCGTGGGCAGGTAATACGGGGCCCAGGTCTGGTCGATGTACACGCCCTTGCCATTGGGATGGGCGGCATCGGCCGCCGTATGGGCTTCCATGGCCCACTGCGTATACCCTTCGAAGTTGGCGTCGTCGAAGATCTCCATGGTCAGAAAGTCCAGGTCCGGAATGCCCAGGAAGTCCTGGTAAAACGCGGTTTCGGTCTGGCTGTAGAAATCTCCAGCACCCAGCCGGGTATGCGGCGACGCGGACTTGATCAGGGGCGCCACCGCGCGGATGAAACCGTCCCAGTCCGACGGCGCGGTCTGGATGCCCATGCGGGCCGCCATGGTGGTCGGCATGTGAACAATGACGAACTCGTCGGGCTGATAGCGGGCCGCCAGTTGCGGATAGGTCTGGAGCGCGGTGTTTTGAAAGTCCTGGAACTTCGGTTTGCTCCCCAGGTCCCCGGTATTGACCTCCGGATTGAGCGCCAGTTCCAGGCCTAGCTGGCGGATGTGCTGGACGACGGCATCGTATAGCGCCGTGGCGTTAGGGTCATTCATCGACAGGATCCCGGGATTCAGGTCCACGCGCTGCACGCCGGCGGCTTTCAAGCCGTCCACATAGTCCAGCAGCACATCCTGGCGGACGCCGGCGATCATGGCGCCATTGGCGAGAGCCAGGTTGCCGCCCAACACCAGGGGCCGCACCGTGGCGCTCAGGGACTCACTTTCGGCGGCGATCGCCGCACTCAGGGTATTGATGAACTGCGCCTCGCCCGTCAGCGGCTTAATAGTGGTGACATCCGTGGCGGTGAAAGGTTGCACCCCCGGACCCGAAACGGTGGCCTTGTAAGTGACCTGCGCGGGCGCGTCGGGCGCCACGTTCACCACCACGTTAATCGGCGGGTAGCTGTCGCCGGGGGCCAGCAAGTCGTTGCGCTGGCAGGTATTCTGCTGGCAGCTCCAGTTTTGGCCGCCGATCGAAACCAGGGTGAGACCCGCCGGGAGTGTCTGCGTTACGCCCACCGAATCGGAGGTGGGGCCGGCCGCGGGGTCGTTACTGACGGTCAAGGTATAAGTCGCGCCGTTCTGTCCCTGCGCGAAGTTTCCGGAATCTTTCACGCCGAGGCTCAGCACCGGTGTAGCGGGAGTGGTGAAACTCGCAATCGCGCCTTTGCCCGTACCGGTGGCGTTGGTAGCATACGCCTGATAATAGTAAGTTGTATTGCCGGTCAGACCTATGATCTTGGCGTAGAAAGTAACTTGTTTGGTGCCGGCTCCCAAGTCGGCGAACAGGGTGGAAAGGCTACTGTTCAAGTTACTGTCGACGCCATAACGGAACCAGACGGTAGTCGGCTCACCGCCCGGGTTGACAGTTCCGGAAAGCTGGGCCTGGAAGCTGGTAGCCGCCACCTGCGGATTCGTGACGACCGTAGGTTGCGCGTGAAGAGCCGGCACTACGAGAGCTGTAAGTGCCAGTAAGAGACATGCGGAGCGCATGCCCAATTCTACCCGTCGGATTCCGGCATAACAAGACGAACTAAGGTTTGAATTAACTAAGGTTATCCACCTAGGTAACTGGCCCCGGCGCGCCCCGGCCGGGCCCTCGCTTCAAGCGTCCGCGGGCGCCGGCTATGGGCCCACCCTGGCGCCGCTAAGCCTCGCCCTTCCCGGCGATTGCGGAGCCTGGATGGGTTCTCCAGGGGCTCCCCGCCCCCGGCGCACCTGCATGCTTTTGGATATACTATTGTCTTCAGAGGGTGGTATGAGAAAATACGGAAAGTTTGCCGTCCTGATCGCGATCATTCTCGGCGCTCTGGTGTGGCTCGCCACTTCCACCGCCAGCGAGACCAAGACCTACTACAAGACGATTTCCGAGCTCTCGCAAATGGGCGATCGGGCTTATCAGCAGCGCATGCGCGTGGCCGGCGATGTGGCGGCCGGCTCCATCCAGCACGCCAATGGCGAGGTCCTGTTCGTCCTCAAGCAGGACAAGCAACAGCTCAAAGTGGCGTACGCCGGCAGCGATCCTCTCCCCGACACTTTCCGTGACGGCGCGCAAGCCCTGGCCGATGGCCGCATGGGCCACGACGGCGTCTTCCACGCCAGCAAGATCCAGGCGAAATGCGCTTCCAAATACGAGGCCAAGCCGAGCCAGTTGCGCAATGCTCCGGCGCCTCCTGTCAACAAGTCCATTTAAGAGGGGTAGTCGATGGAAAATGTGGCGTCGCTGTCTGTGCTGTTGGCGTTCTGTGTCGCCTTATACGCGGTCGTCGCGTCCGTCGTCGGACGCGTTAAGCGCAAGCCTTTTCTGGTGATTAGCGGTGAGCGGGCGGTCTACTCCGTCTGGCTGCTGATCACCGTGGCGTCCGGCATCCTGGTCTACGGGCTGGTCACCGGCGATTTCCGTTTCTCCTACGTGGCCCAGCACAGCAACCGCAGCATGCCGCTGCTTTACAAGTTCGCGGCCTGGTGGGGCGGACAGGAAGGCTCGCTGCTGTTCTGGAGCTGGCTGCTGGCGACGTACTCGGCGGTGGTCGTGTTTACCAACCGGCGGAAGCATCGCGACATGATGCCTTACGTGGTGGGCGTGCTGATGACCGTGCAGACCTTCTTCCTGCTGCTGAACAACTTCGTGGTCAGCCCGTTCAAGATGCTGGCGCTCGAAGGCTCCATCACGCCGGTGCAGGACGGCAACGGCTTGAACCCGCTGCTGCAATATCCGGCGATGGCCATCCATCCGCCGATGCTCTACCTGGGATACGTGGGATTCGCCGTGCCCTTCGCCTTTGCGGTGGCTTCGCTGATCACCAGGCAGCCCGGCGATGCCTGGATCCATACCACGCGCCGCTGGACGCTGGTGACCTGGTTGTTTCAAAGCACCGGCATCATGCTCGGCATGGCGTGGGCTTACCACGTGCTGGGTTGGGGCGGCTACTGGGGATGGGATCCGGTGGAGAACGCCTCCCTGCTGCCCTGGCTCAGCGGCACCGCTTTTCTGCACTCCGTAATGATGCAGGAGAAGAAAGGCATGATGAAGGTCTGGAACATCGTGTTGGTCTCGGCGACGTTCCTGCTTTGCATCCTCGGGACGTCGCTGACCCGTACGGGCCTGGTGCAATCGGTGCATGCTTTCGCCCAGGGTCCGCTGGGCAAGTACTTCACTTCGTTCCTGGCCATTACCATCGCCGCCACGACCTACCTGATCCTGGACCGCCTGCAGTATCTGCGCAGTGAAGCGCAACTGGAGAGCGTGATCTCGCGGGAGTCCAGCTTCCTGTTCAACAACCTGATCCTGCTGGCGAGCTGTTTCGCCGTCCTCTGGGGCACGCTGTTTCCGGTGATCTCGGAAGCGGTCTCCGGCGAGAAGATCAGCCTGGACTCGGTATGGTTCAACAAGCTGATGATCCCGATCGGGCTGTTCCTTCTGCTGCTGACGGGGGTGGGTCCGCTGTTCGCCTGGCGGCGCACCTCGATGGAAAGCCTGCGCCGTAATTTTCTGTGGCCGGGCATCGCGGCGGTGGTGCTGGTGGGCGCTTTGCTGGCCGCCGGCGCGCGCGGTTTCTATGCGCTGATCTCGTTCGGCTTCTGTCTCTTCGTGGCCCTTACGGTGTTGATGGAGTTCTACAAGGGCGCGCGCGCCATCGCGGCCAAGAACAGCATGAATCTCGTCCGCGCCACGGTGGAGCTGACCCATCGCAACACGCGGCGGTACGGCGGTTACCTGGTGCACATGGGCATCGTGCTCATGTTTATCGGCTTCACCGGCGCGGCGTTCAACCGGAAGGACGTGAAGGAAATGGCCGTCGGCAGCACTTTGAATCTGGGCCATTATCAGCTTCGCCTGACCGATATCAAGGAAAGCGACAACGATCTTTACAGCGCCAGCCGGGCGACCATCGCGGTCTCCGAAGGCGGCGAAGTGATCGGCACGCTGGAACCGGAGAAGCGATTCTACAAGGCTAGCCGGCAGGGGACCTCGGAGGTGGGCCTGCGCGCGCGGCTGAATGAGGATCTTTACCTCAATTTCGGCGGCATGTCCGACGACGGCCAGCGCGCGGTGATCCAGGCGTACGTCTTTCCACTGGTTTCGTGGATCTGGATCGGCGGACTGATCCTGATCGGCGGCACGCTGATCTGCCTGGCGCCCAGCAAAGTCAAATTGCAATATGCCCGCACGGAGGTAGTGGGGATCACGAGAAAGTATGCCGAAGTTCCGAAATAAGCGAGCGGGCTGGATTTCCGGCCTGCTGATCGGGCTGGCCGGGGGATCCGTTCTGCTGGCCGACATCACCGCGGAGAAACCCAGTTATGACGCCCGCCGCGTGGCCGCCCACCTGGCGTGCCAATGCGGCTGCAAAGACACGGTGGCCACCTGCGCCATGCTGGAATGCAGTTTTTCGAAACCCGCCAAGGAAAGAATAGCCAAGCTTCAGGCGGCCGGCTGGACGGACAAGGCGATCATCGACCAGTTCATTGCCGATTACGGTCCCGGAATTTACCGTGGCGATCCCAACGCCATGGGATGGCTGGTGCCGTACCTGCTCATTATTCCGGGCCTGGCGCTGATCTGGTGGTTCGTGCGGCGTTACCGGCGGCCGCGCGCCATTCCCGAAATCGGGCCGGCCCCGGACGATCCCGAGTTGGCTAAGTACCAAGAGCAGATCGAGAAGGATTTGGCGCACCTGGAATAAATGATTATCGCGATAGCAGCGCTGCTGGCGGTCGGAGTGATCGTCTTCATTCTGGCCGTACGGGCCAAGGATCTGCCCGAACCCGAGCCGGTCTCCCCTTTCCGCCATCTGGACGAACGCAAGGCCGCCATCTACGAAAACCTGCGCGACCTGCAGTTCGAATATCGGGTGGGCAAGCTTTCCGACCAGGATTATCAGCAGACCAAGAAAGACCTGCAAAAGGAACTCGCCGGCGTGATGGCGGAGGTCGATCGCCTGAAAGCGGAACTCAATCTCAACGGCTCCGTGCCGCCGCCGAGAGTCGAGCCGAAGCCGTACGATCCGCTGACGTGTCCGCATTGCCATGCGAAGTTCTCCCAGCCGCTGAAATTCTGCGGGGAATGCGGGAAGCCCATGGGGGTGGCGCCATGAACCGGAGAACGCTCGCGGCCGCGCTGTGCCTGGCGTCGTTTCCGGCCATGGCCGCCATCGACGGCACCGTCACCAACAAGACGACGGGCAAACCGGCGGCCGGCGCGACGGTGACGCTCTACAAGCTGGGCCAGGCGGGCATGGAGTCGATCCAGAGCGTGAAGTCCGCCGCGGACGGGACGTTCCACATGGATCAGACGCCGCAGGGGCCGAGCCTGATCCAGACCGCGTTTGACGGGGTCACTTACAATCACATCCTGCCGCCCGGTTCGGCGACCACCGGCCTGGCGCTCGACGTTTACAACTCCTCCAAGCAGCCCGGCGGCGCCCGGGTGGCACGGCATTTCCTGATCTTCCAGCCCAGCGGCGACAAGCTAAACGTCAACGAAGGCTACATCTTCAATAACGGCGGCGCCACCACCTACAACGATCCGGACGGCGGCACCCTGAAGTTCTATCTGCCCACAGCCGCCAAGGGCATCGTGCAGGTGAAGGCCACCGCGCCGCAGGGCATGCCCATCGACCGTGCCGCCGACAAGACCAACCGGAAGGATATCTACAAGGTCGATTTTCCGATCAAGCCCGGCGAGACTCAGTTTCAGATCAACTATGTGATTCCTTATGCCTCGGGCGCGGAGTACGAAGGCAAGGTGCTGGCCAAGACGGACGAGCCGACGTTGCTGGTCGCGCCGCAAGGCCTCACTTTGCAGGGCGAAGGCCTGGAGCTGAAGGGCCAGGAGCCGCAATCCAAAGCCTCGGTCTTCAGCGTCAAAGGCGACGATTACAAGGTCCAGATTGCCGGCAGCATGCCGGTGGCCGGCGCCGACTCGGATGCCGGGGACAACGGCCCGTCGCTCGAAGAGGTCTCGCCCCGGGTACTGCGCCAGAACATGAAGTTGATTCTGGCGTTGGCCTTCGGCATCCTGGCGCTGGGTTTCATCGTGCTTTACCGCGCCCAACCGTCGCCCGCCGCTGCCGCGAAAGGAAAGAATGAACGCGGTCGCCGCTGAAGGTGTCTGGAAGTTCTACGGCGACTACCCGGCTCTGCGCGACGTGATGCTGCACGCCGAACCGGGCGCCTGCCTGGCGCTGATCGGCCGCAACGGCGCGGGCAAGACCACCCTGCTCCGCATCATCGGCGGTTTTTCCAAAGCCGGCCGCGGCCAGGTGCGCATCTTCGGCAACGATCCGCGCGAGACCTCCACGCGCCGCCGCGTGGGCTGGATCGGCCACGGCATCTCGGTTTATGACGAATTGTCCGCCTTCGAAAACCTGACGCTATTCGGGCGCCTCTACAATCTGGCCGATCCGCGCCAGGCCGCCCTGGAATGGCTGGAGCGGACGGGTCTGGACCGGGTCAAGGACGGCCTGGTGCGCGAGTTCTCGCGCGGCATGCGGCAGCGGCTGGCGGTAGCGCGCGCCTTCCTGCATCAGCCGGCCGTATTGCTCCTCGACGAGCCTTTCACCGCCCTGGACGATCGCGCCATCGCGGTGCTGCAACGCCTGCTGCGGGAGGCCCTGGCGGAAGGCCGCACGGTGGTGATGTCCACGCACCAGTTGCGCGAGGCGCTGGAACTGGCCACCCACGTGACCCTGCTGAATCGCGGCAAAACCGCGTTCCAGGGCGAGCGTACGCCGCAGATGGTGGAGGATCCCGGATGGGTCTACGCCCATTACGGCGAGGATTGACGATGACGCCCGGCACCGGCTCCCGCCACCCCCAAGGTAGATTCCAATAATGGACTTCTTCCGCCAGACGTGGGTGATCACCCGGAAAGATCTGCGCGCCGAACTGCGCACCAAGGAAGCCATCAACGCCTCGCTGGCCTTCTCCCTGGTGATCCTGGTGCTGTTCAGTTTCGCCTTCGATCCGACGGAAAGGGAGACGGTGGCCATGTCCGGCGGTCTGTTGTGGATCGTCTTCGCCTTCGCCGGCACGCTGGTGCTGAACCGCAGCTTTGCGCGCGAGGTGCCCAACGACTGCCTGGACGCGCTGGTGGCCGCGCCGGTCTCCGGCGCCGCGCTCTTCCTGGGCAAAGCCCTGGCGAATTTCCTTCTGGTGCTGGCCGTGGAACTGGTCTCATTACCGGTCTTCGGCATTTTTTATAATGTGCACTGGACCAGCCAGTTCTGGTCATTGATGCTGGTCCTGGCGTTGGGTACGTGGGGACTCACCGTAATCGGCACCATCTTCAGCGCGCTGACCGTCAACATCCGGCTGCGCGAATTGATGGCGCCGCTGCTGGTGTATCCCATGCTGATTCCGTGCCTGATGAGCGCCATGCAGTTGAGTATGGACTTGATCGGCGGCAAACCGCTGGGCGGCGAAAACGAGATCTGGCTGCGCCTGCTGGTGTCGTTCGACATTATCTTCACGGCCCTGTCTCTGGTCCTGGTGGAGACGGTGCTGGTGGGTTAGGAGTGTACTTGTGCGTGAAAAACTGATTTACGGCCTGGGGGTGATCGCGGCTATTCTGCTGGCTCGCAATCTCTACTCCATCTTCATGCAGCTTCCCGACGAAGCGTCGCAGGGGATGATCTACCGCATCATTTTCTTTCATGTCCCCGCCGCCATCACGGCGATGCTGTGCTCGGCGGTGGCCTTCGTCGCCAGCGTACTGTTCCTGCTGACGAAGAACTTCCGGCACGATGCCGTGGCGGTGGCCGTCACCGAAGTGGGCCTGGCGTTCCTGGCGGCCAACCTGGTGACCGGATCGATCTGGGGCCGTATCATCTGGGGCATCTGGTGGACCTGGGACGCGCGCCTCACTTCCGCGCTCATCTGCTGGCTGCTCTATGCGGGCTACCTGATGCTGCGCCACGCCATCGAAGAACCCACCGCGCGGGCGCGCATCGCGGCGGTCTTCAACATTTTTGCGTTCGCCGATGTCCCCATAGTTTTCTTTTCCATCAAGTGGTGGCGCACCCAGCATCCGCAGCCGGTCTTTTGGGGCGGCGGCAGCATCGATCCGGCGATGTACTGGACCGCGGCGCTGAATCTGCTGGCGCTTATCCTGCTGGCGGTGATCCTGACGTTGATCCGCCTGCGGCAGGAGGAAGTGCAACGCGAAGTCGATTCGATGCGGCGGTTCGCCCACGCTGTTTAACGGAGATCCTCATGGACACACGTAATTTCACCTTCATGTTTTACGGCTTTCTGGCCGCCTGGCTGATCCTGGTGGTGTATGTGCTTTCGCTGGTCTCGCGCGAGCGGAAGATCAGCGAGCAATTGAAGAGCCTGAAGGGCATGCTGGAGTATAAAGAGCGCAAGTAGCGCGCGGCGCTACAATCGAGGGTGCAATGAGCCAGCGGCCCCCATTCACCATGGAACGCTACGGCCGGTTGCGCGACGTGGACCGCTCGTTCGACATCGCGTACTGGCAGCGTCTCGGGCCGGCGGCCCTATTCGAAGCCGCATGGCAGATGGTGGTGGAGGCGCACGCGGGGCGGCCGGGTGGCCCGGATGAACTCAGACTTCGCAGAACTGTTGAGAACTTTCAACGACAACGATGTTAGATACCCGATCGTTGGCGGATACGCGGCCGTGCCGTGCGCGGAGCCGCGTTTCCCGAAAGCCCCCGGCATTGGGGTGGAAGCCGGCGCGGAGAAGGCGGCGCGCGTGTGGCCGGCGCCGGCCGAGTCCGGCGGCCCGTTGACTGGTCTCGCGGTTGACGATTGCGCGCGGGTCCGGCCGGCATATCGATCTGCATGAAATGGAGTTTCTCTCATGAGCCGAACAGTCTCCCGGCGCTCTCTTCTGGCGAGCCTGGCTGCCGCGCCGGTGGCCGCGTTGCCGGCGCGCGCGCAAAATGCGGGGCGCGGCCTGCCCACCCCGATTATCAAAGACGTTTCCGTCATCGCCACGGCGCCGTCGGGGCTGCGCCTCTCGGTAGTCAAGATCACTACCGACCAGGACGGCCTCTACGGCTACGGCTGCGCCACGTTCACGCAGCGCGCGGAGCTGGTGAATGCGGCGGTGGAGAAGTACCTGCGCCCGTTCCTGCTGGGCAAGCCGGCCGACCGCATCGAAGACATCTGGCAGGCCTGCTACAACAGCTCCTACTGGCGTAACGGTCCGGTGCTGAACAATGCCATCAGTGGGGTGGACCAGGCGCTGTGGGATATCAAGGGCCGCCAGGCCAAGATGCCGGTTTACGAGCTGCTGGGCGGCAAATGCCGGGAGGCGGCGGCCTGCTATACGCACGCTTCCGGCGCCGAGATCGAGCAGACCATCGCTCAGGCGCGCCGTTTCATGGACCAGGGATTCCGCCACGTGCGCGTGCAGGTGGGCGTGCCGGGCATGGCGGCTTACGGCTCCGCGGGCAGCGGCGCGGTGTTCGAGCCGGCCTACTACATCCGCCGCGCGCTGAAGCTGTTCGAGGAGTGCCGCAAGCAATTAGGCGACGAAGTCGAGTTGCTGCACGACGTGCACGAGCGGGTCTCGCCCAACCAGGCGGTGCAGTTCCTGAAAGACGCGGAGCGCTTCAAGATGTTCTTCATGGAAGATCCGCTGTCGCCGGAAGACATCGCCTACTTTCACCAGATCCGCGGCCAGTGCGCCACCCCCATCGCCATGGGCGAGTTGTTCAACAGCCCGCACGAGTGGACCCCGCTGATCACCGGGCGGCTGATCGATTACATACGCATCCACGTCACGCAGGCGGGCGGCCTTACGCCCGTGCGCAAGATCGCGGCCATAGCTGAGATCCATGGCGTCAGAACTGCCTGGCATGGCCCCGGCGACGTCTCGCCCATCGGGCACGCGGCCAACGTCACGCTGGACGTGGTCTGCTACAACTTCGGCATCCAGGAGTATTCGCCCTTCAACGACCGCCTGCAGGAAGTCTTCCGCGGCTGCCCGGTGCTGAAGAGCGGATCGCTTTACGCCAACGACGCGCCGGGCTGGGGCATCGAAGTGGATGAGAAGCTGGCCGCCAAGTATCCCTACGGGAGCTTCGAGGGCGAAGAGCGGCGGCGGCTGGATGGCGGCTGGGGCGAAGTCCGCCGCCGCGACGGCACCATCATCAAGCAATAGCCGGAGCTGCGGCGCGGGTGCGCTATCGCGGCGCGGCGCGCTCGAACAGGCCGAAGGTGAACACGTCCGTGGCGGCCACGATGGTCACATACTGCTTGCCGTCCGCCATGAAGGTGATGGGCGAGGCGGTCAGGTTCTGTCCCAGATAGTAATGCCACAGATGTCCGCCGGTGGCCGCATCCACGGCGACTAACTGGCCGTCATCGTCGCCGAAGAACACCAGCCCGCCCGCGGTGGAAACCGTACCGGCCCACATGTCGCCGTGGCCCGTCATGGGATACTCCCAGCGCTTTTCGCCGGTGCGCGGGTCGATGGCGCGCAGGAAGAACCGGCCCGGTTCTCTGGGTATGGCTTCGCCGCCGGTGCCGCCGAAGTTCTTCATGGGCTCGGGCACCTTGGCCGATGACATGTAACTGTCGCACTGTTCGAGGGTGGGCACATACAACAGCCCGGTCCGCGGATTGTAGGAGGGCGACATCCAGTTAGTCGCTCCCCGGACCGAGGGACACACACGCGTGCCGTTGGGGGACGGCTCCATGCCGGGAATCTCGATGGGGCGCCCCTTGGCGTCGATGCCCCTGGCCCAGGTGAGGCGCTCCACAAAGGGTGTCGCGCGCAAGAACTCGCCGGTGATGCGGTCCAGCAGGTAGAAGAAGCCGTTGCGGTTGGGATGCAGAACCAGTTTGCGCGGGCGGCCGCCATAATCGGCATCCAGCAGCACGGGCCAGGCCTGGGCGTCCCAATCGTGGGTGTCGTGCGGGGTGAACTGGAAATACCATTTGAGCTTGCCGGTGTCCGCATTGAGCGCCAGCAGGGAGTCCGAGTACAGGTTGTCGCCGCGGCGCGCGCCGCCGTAGAAGTCGGGCCAGGGATTGCCGGTGGTCCAGTAGAGCGTGTTGGTTTCCGGATCGTAAGTGCCGTTGAGCCAGGTGGCCGCGCCGCCCCATTCCGGACCCAGCTCGCCCCAGGTATCGGCGAGCGGCTCGCCTTTGGCGGGGACCGTCCAGAAGCGCCAGAGCTCTTCGCCCGTGGCGGCGGAGAGCGCGGCCACGAAGCCACGCACGCCGGTATCGCCGCCGGACACGCCTACGATGACGCGATCCTTCAAGGCCATGGGCGCCAGGGTGGCGAAAGCGCCGCGGTTGGGGCCGGCGAATTCGCGGTCCCAGAGCGCGCCGCCGGTCTTTCGATTGAGCGCTACCAGGTGCGCGTCGCTGGTGACGAAGAAGAGGCTGTCGCCTAAAATGGCGGCGCCGCGGTTTACATCGCTGCGCCTGGCCTGATCGTCGCGATAGGTCCAGATGCGGCGGCCCGTGCGCGCGTCGAGCGCATGCACCTCGTTGCTGTTGGTGACGTACATGACGCCGTCGTACACCAGCGGCGTGGCCTCCAGGTGGGTGGCGCCGTCCACGTGGTAGACCCAGGCGGAAGCCAAGGAACCCACGTTCGCCGCCGTGATCTGGCGCAGCGGGCTGTGCCGCCAGCCGGCATAATCGCCGGCATAGGTCAGCCAATCCGCGCCTTCCCCCTGGCGGATTCGTTCATAGACCGCGCCCCCGGAAGCCGCCGCCGTGACGGCGCCGGCGGAGACTTGCCGGATCGCCTGCCGGCCCAGGAAGGCGACCAGATCGTCGATCTCGGCGGCGGTCAGCCGCTGTTTGTAATCATGCGGCATCAGGGATTGCGTCCGGAAAGTCACTTCGCGCAAGGCGGACCGCAGCAGCCGGTGCAGATCGCCGTGCGTATCCAGGATCTGGAAGGCATAGTTGGTGGCGTCCCGAGCCACTCCCGAGATGGTTTCTCCCGACTGAGTCACTACCGTGACACCGCGATAGCCTTCGGCAATCTCGGCATCCGGATCGAGGATGGATTGACGCAGTTGCGCGATGGAAAGCGCCCGTCCGATGTTACTCAGATCGGGGCCCGGAAAGCCGCCGCGTCCGCGAACCGTGTGACAGCCGGCGCAGCCGGCCCGGCCATAGAACAGCGCCGCGCCGGCCCGCGAATCTCCCGGCGCCATGCTGTCGAAGGCCACCGCCGTGAGATTGCGCAGATAGGCCACGATCTGCCAGACCTTGGCGGCCGGCAGGCCGGAGGGCGGCATGTCGGACCCCTTTACGCCGCCGGTGATGACCGAGAGCAGATGCCGGTCGGTGGCGCCGCGGACCTGGTCGCCGCGCGCCAGGTTGGGTCCGCGGCCGCCCTCGGCGGTAGGCCCGTGACAGCCGCTGCAGCTTTCCAGATACAGTTTTCTGCCGGCGGCGATGGCATCGGCCTGCCCGGCCACCGGATTCTTCAAGTCGTCCTTGTCATCCGGGACCTGGGCCCACAGGCAGGGCGCCAGGAAGCATATCAGCAGGGTTCGCATGGGAGTCTTACTTCTGGAGCAGGAAATTGCCGACAAACATGGCGTCGATGCCGGAGGAGTAGAAGCTGCGGACGGCATCCCGCGGGGTACAGACCAGCGGCTCGCTGAACAGGTTAAACGAGGTATTGTAGAGCACCGGCAGTCCGGTGGCCTTGCCGGCGGCGTACAGCAGTTTCCAGTAGAGCGGATTGTCGTGCTCGGAGACGGTATGCACGCGGATCAGGTCGCCCTCCAGGATGGCGCTGGCAAAGCGGGCGCGGTGGGCGGGGCGCACGCGGCCGGTAGTGGCCAGGAATCGCGCGTTGGAGCCGCACTCGAAATATTCCGCAGCCAATTCGGCCGGCACGGAGGCGGCGAATTTGCGGAAGGGCTCGCGGTGCTTGATGTACGCGTTCAGGTTCTCCGCGGCGTAAGGGTCCAGGGGCGACGCCAGGATGCTGCGGTTGCCCAGGGCGCGCGGGCCGAACTCCATGCGGCCGTGCATCCAGGCGACGATCTGGTTATCGGCCAGCAGCGCGATGGCGGTGTCGATGGTCTCCTCGGTAGTCAAAATGTACCGGAAGCGCAGCTTACAGTTTTCGAGAACGCGCTTGATCTCTTCGGCGGTGTAACTGGGACCCAGGTACAGATTATCGAGCGCAACCCGCTGCGGCTGGTTATAGACCGCGTGCCAGGCGTGCAGGACGGCGCCGAGGGCCGTGCCGGCGTCGCCCGCCGCGGGCTGCACGAATACGCCCTCGAAGCGGGAGCGCTCCAGGGCGGAAGTCAACAGGGCGTTGAGGCCCAGGCCGCCGGCGAAGCAAAGATACCGGCCCTCGCCGGCCATGTGGATGGCGGTCTGCTCGACGGCCCTTTGAACGCCGGCCGCCAGGGGCGCGCGCAGGGCTTCCGGGACCGGGGCGCCATCCTCCAGCCCGAGACGCGCGTAGAAGCGGGCGCTGAATCCGCCTTGCGTCAGGCGCTCGGCATCGAAGAACGAACGGTCCAGGCGCGGCCATTCGCCGTTGCGCATGGGCATGATTTCGAGAAACAGATCGCGGAAGCGATCGTCACCGGCGGCCGAGAGCCACTGCACCTTGTGTTCCTCGAGGCTGGCGCGAAAGCCGAGCAACTCGGTCACCCGCCCGTAGAGATCGCCCAGGGAATCGGGATAATACAGCTCCTTTTCGAGAGTCAGCTGGGATCCGGCTGCGCGCCAGCGCGTGCCGCAGCGGAAATCGCCGGCACGATCGAGAGTCAGGACGGTGGCCTGGTCGTAGGGCGACGCGTAGTAAGCCGAAGCCGCATGCGCGGTGTGATGCTCCACCACCACGATACGGCTGTTGGGGAAACGCGCGCGCAACTGGAGATGCAGGGGCGCCTCCGGACCGATGGCGAACGGCCGGGCGATGGCCACCGCGTCCACCTGGCCCGGCTCGGCGCCGGCCAGGGCCAGGCAGGCGGCGATGGACTGTTCGGGCAAGCCCGTCGGGCTGGCTTGAGCCCCGGGTTTCAACGCCTGGCGGCTCAGCTTGGACTCTTCAATCGCGGCCGCCAGCCGTCCATCTTTCAGGACCGCCGCCGCGGCGTCCCCGAGAATGCCACCGATCCCGAGTATGGTCATGCGGTCTTCCGGCCGCCTTGCTGGGCCTTCTCGATCTTAGCCCACGTGTCGCGCAAAGCCACGGTACGATTGAAAACCAGCTTGCCGGGAGAGGAATCGGGATCCACGCAGAAGTAGCCCAGCCGCTCGAACTGATATCGATCGCCCTCGGCGGCGCCGGCCAGCGAGGGCTCCAGCTTACAGCCGGCCAACACTTCAAGCGAATTCGGATTCAAGTTAGCGATGAAGGTCTCGCCTTCCTCGGTGTCGCCGGGGTCTTCGCGGTTGAACAGGTTATCGTAGAGCCGCACTTCGGCCTCCACGGCGTGGGCCGCCGAAACCCAGTGAATGGTGGATTTGACCTTGCGGCCATCCGGCGCGTTGCCGCCGCGGGTGGCGGGATCGTACGTGCAATGGATCTCGGCGATCTGGCCGGTCTTCTCATCCTTCGCGACCCCGGTACACTTGACGAAATAGCCGTAGCGCAAACGGACTTCGCGGCCCGGCGAAAGCCGGTAGAATTGCTTGGGCGGCACTTCGCGGAAGTCATCCTGCTCGATGTAGAGCACGCGGGAGAAGGGCACGGCACGAGTGCCCGCGGCGGCATCCTCGGGATTGTTTACGGCTTCCATCTGTTCGACGGCACCCTCCGGGTAGTTGTCGATCACCACGCGCAAGGGGCGCAGGACGGCCATCACGCGCGGAGTGCGCCGGTTCAGATCCTCGCGCAGGAAGTGCTCCAGCAGCGACAGCTCGATGGTGCCGTTGGTTTTGGAGACGCCGATGGAGTTGCAGAAGTTGCGGATGGCTTCCGGGGTATAGCCGCGGCGCCGTATGCCGGAGATGGTGGGCATGCGGGGATCGTCCCAGCCGCGCACGTGCCCGTCCTGCACCAGCTTCAGGAGCTTGCGCTTGCTGAGCAGCGTGTAGGTCAGGTTGAGGCGGTCGAACTCGATCTGCTGCGGATGGTATATGCCTAGCTGCTCGATGTACCAGTCATAGAGCGGCCGATGATCTTCGAATTCGAGCGTGCAGATGGAGTGGGTGATGCGCTCGACGGAGTCGCTCTGGCCGTGCGTAAAATCGTACATCGGATAGATGCACCACTTGCCGCCGGTGCGGTGATGCTCGGCGTGCAGGATACGGTACATGACCGGATCGCGCATGTTGAGATTCTTGGACGCCATGTCGATCCTGGCGCGCAAGGTGCGGGAGCCGTCCGGAAACTCGCCGGCGCGCATGCGCTCGAAAAGGTCCAGGTTCTCGGCGGCGGAACGATTGCGCCAGGGACTTTCCCTGCCGGGCTCGGTCAGGGTGCCGCGGTATTGGCGCACCTGGTCGGCGGTGAGATCGCAGACATAGGCTTTGCCCGATTTGACCAGCTGCACGGCCCATTCATAGAGCTGATCGAAGTAGTCCGAGGCATAGAACAGGCGGTCCTCGAAGTCGCCGCCCAGCCAGCGGACGTCCTTGATGATGGAGTCGACGTATTCGGTCTCTTCTTTCGACGGGTTGGTATCGTCGAAGCGCAGATTGCATTTGCCGCCGAATTCCCGTGCGAGTCCGAAATTGAGGTTGATCGACTTGGCGTGGCCGATGTGGAGATAACCGTTCGGTTCGGGTGGAAAGCGCGTATGCACGCGGCCACCATACTTATTGGTCTTTAAATCCTCGATGATGATGTCGCGGATGAAGTTGGACGGGCCGGGAGTGGGGTTCATGGGATCAATTCCTATGGCAGTTTTGCGATTGCCTGATCGATGCGCGCGAGGCAGGTCTGGCGGCCGAGCACCTCGAGGGTAGCGAACAGCGGCGGCGCGTTCTTGCGCCCGCACACGGCGACGCGAATGGGCTGGAACATCTGGCCGGTTTTGAGGCCCAGCGAGCCGGCGGCGGAGCGCAAGGCGGTTTCGAGCGCATCGTGGGTGAACCCGGTCACGGCGAGCACGTCGCGGCCGTGCTGCAGGGCTTTGCGGGCCATGGCCGCGTCTCCCTTCTGCGGGATCAATTCAGCGGGGTCGTAGGGCGCGAGTTCCGCCCGGAAAAAGAAATCGCCTACGGCCAGCACGTCGCGCAGCAGCTTGATGCGCTCCCGGATCAGCGGCGTGATCTCCAGCATACGATCGCGGTCCACGCCGAAGCCGGCGGCCTGCACGATGGGAAGCAGGCGCCCGGCGAGATCTTCGACGGACAACGTGCGAATATGCTCTCCGTTCAGCCACAGGGCCTTGGGATCGATGGGATCCTCTTCGGTGAAATTGATCACGGCGTTGCTGCGGTTGATGCCTTCGAAGGAGAAAGCGCCGATCAACTCCTGGCGGCTCATGCGGTCGCGATCGTCCTTGGGCGACCACCCGAGCAGGCACAGGAAATTTACGAAGGCCTCCGGGAGGAAGCCGTAGTCGCGGTAGGTGGTGACACTGACCACGGGGCCGTGGCGGCGCTTGGAGAGCTTGGCGCCGTCGGGGGCGATCAGCAGCGGCAGGTGCGCGAACTCCGGCGGGGTGACGCCGGCGGCTTGGAAGATGAGCACGTGCTTGAAGGTGTTGGTGAGATGATCCTGGCCGCGGATGATGTGGCTGATCCGCAGGTCCGCATCGTCGGCGCAGGAGGCCAGGTGATAAGTGGGCGCGCCGTTACTGCGCAGCAGGGCGAAGTCTTCGATGTCGGCGGTGGACTTGTTCTGTTCGCCGTAGACGGCGTCGCGAAAGCACACGCTGGCGGCCTGCTCGCGGGGCACACGGAAGCGCAGCACATACGGCTCACCCGCGGCGGCGCGCCGGTCGCTCTCGGCGGGGGACAATTCGCGCATGCCGGGATGGAACAGCCAGGCGCCCTCGGCCCGCGCCGGCTCGGGCGCGTCCCCCGAAGCCGGGGTGAAATCGCGATAAGCCAGCCCTTTTTGAAAGATGTTTTGGGCGATCCGGCGATGCACGGCCAGACGCTCGGACTGGCGGTATTGCTCGTCCCAACCAAGATCCAGCCAGCGCAGCCCGTCGAAGATGGAATCGAGCGAGGCTTGGGTATTGCGCTCGACGTCGGTATCGTCGATGCGCAGGATCATGGCGCCCCCGTTATGGCGCGCGTAGAGCCAGTTGAAGATGAAGGTGCGCGCGCTCCCGATGTGGAGAAAGCCGGTGGGAGACGGCGCGAAGCGGACTCGCAGCATCAAAAGGCCAGTATAGCAAGCGGTCCGCGGGGGCCGGGTTGGGATGTCCCAACAGCGGGACGGGGAATCCCACCGGCGCACAAATCCGGGCGTCCGGCCCCGGAAAACAGGCGGTTTGGAGCGGCAACCGGCTTGCTCAGGGGTGGCGCGGAGGTGGTGTCGATGGCCAAGCTGCAACGGGTGCGAGAGGTACCCACGGGTCCGCTGACGCCGGAGTACGTGGAGCGGAAGGTCAGCCAGGGCTGGAAGCTGACAGCAGTGGAATGGGAACGGGAGGTAGCGGAGGCGGAAGGCGCGCTGAGCGAGGAAGTCCCCTACGGGATGCGCGTGTCGTCCGACTGCAACCACCTGGAGGAGAACGCCCAGGAGAAACAGGCGCTGATCCTGATGATGGACCTGATCGTCCAGGATGCGCCGTTGTCGATGGTGGCGGAGGAGCTGAACCGCAAGGGCTACCGCACCCGGTCCGGCGGCAACTGGACCCCGGGGTCGGTATTCGACATGCTGCCGCGGCTGATCCAGGTGGGGCCGCGCATCTTCTCGAGCAGCGACTGGACGGCCCGCACGCGGCACCTGTTCCGGCTGGCCTGAGGATTCCGCGGCGCCATGCAGCCGCGGCATGACCGCCGCTATTTTGCCCTCCGGGCTCTGGCTCCGCGCCCCGCATGGCTAGGTCCCAATCGTGTCCGATGTTATATTTGATGGGGTCAAGCCAGGATCGGGATGGGGGATAAACCACACCAGAAGTTCGCGAATCTCGAGCTCGTTTTACGGACCATCGGGCAAGCCTCAGGAGAGCGGGCTGAGATCGACGCGCAGGGATTCTTTGAGGGCAAGCCTTTACTGCTCTGGCTGGAAACCACGGCGCGCTGCAATCTGCGCTGCGCAAAATGCGGCCATTCCTTCGATCCGCCGGGCACGCCGCGGATTCTTCCCCGTAATCTGCCGGACGCCGTAGTGGATGAAGCGGACGCATACTTCGCGGCGGCCGTCAAAGTCCGGGTTTCCGGGTACGGGGAGATGTTCCTGTACTCCCGGCTACGCTCGCTGGTGGAGCGGCTGAAGCGTCATGAATGCTGGGTGGAAGGCACCACCAACGGTGTCGTCATCGACCGGAGCGAGGTGGACTGGCTGGTGGATCTCGGGTGGGACCAACTGGTGTTCTCCATTGACGGCGCCGAGCCGGATACGATGCAGCGGCTGCGCGGCGCGGACCTGCAAAAGATCTGGGACATCCTGGAGTACATCAAGAGAAGGAAGCAGGAGAGCAACACCACCAAGCCGCAGGTCGTAGTGGGTTTTGTGGCGCAGTCCGACAATCTGCACGAGCTGCCGGCCCTGGTGCGCAAGCTGGCGGATCTGAACGTTTGCTTCCTGGCGGTAAACACACTTCATCACCAGAAATACGCGCCGGGATCGGACGATCCGTACGGCAAGCTGTGCCACGACTATTCGTTAGCCCGTCTGGACCGGAGGCGGGTGGAAGCGTTGATAGCCGAGGGCCGGACACTCGCCGAACAGGCCAACATCGGTTATGGGGTGTATATCGACCTGGACCGGGTCTATCGGGAGGCAGACCAGGATGCCGCGGACGAATTGGTGAGTATCTTCAGCCGGGTCGAGGAAGCGCCGCGGCCGCAGGAGTCTCTGAAGCCGTTCTATTGTGTCTATCCGTGGACGTCGCTTTTTGTCACAGCGCGCGGCAGCACTACGGTCTGCTGCTCGATGCGGGGCGATATTGGAACGGTCTCCGGCTCGGGTGACCTCGACCGGGTGTGGAACGGGGAGACCTTGCGGGCCATCCGGAGATCCATTGCGCGTGGAGAAGTACATGCCAATTGTGCTTACTGCGTCAGCCGCAACCGGCATTTGAGCAGCTTTGTGGATCTGGACGAAGCCAAGGACGCGCTGGCGGCGTGGAAAGCGGCGCCGGCGCCGGACCAGCCTGCCGCCGCCATACCCGCGGGCGCGGTCTTTGGCTACCTCGATACACGCGAATTACAGGGCCGCAGCGGCAGCCACCTGCGCATCGCGGGTTGGGCAGCCAGCCGGCGCCTCGGGGCGCCGGTCCGAGAGGTGAAGCTGAGCCTCAATGGCCGGGACCTTAATACGATACGCCAGTTCTACGAACGTCCGGATGTGGCGGCATATTTCGGCCGCGAGAATCTCCGGCACAGCGGTTGGCAGGTATTCGTGAATTTGCCGCCGCTACGCCCGGGCCTGTACCCGTTGGAAGTCGAGGTTACCGATATAGAGGGCGCCTCCGGCAAACTCGATGTGCTGTTCGTGCGCGTGACCGAATAGGGCTAAAGCGCGGTCTTGACCACGTTCTCCAGGGCGTCCGGCGGGGTGTAGCCTTCGAAGCGCTGCAACTGCCTGCCGTGGCGATCGAAGACTACCGTGGTGGGCAGCTTGTCGATGTGGAACATGTCGCCGGCTTTGCCGCCGGCCAGGACCACCGGGTAGTTCATCGGGTGTTTCTTTAGAAACGACTCGACCAGCGGCGCACCGCCATCCTCATCCATGGACACGCCCAGCACCACTACGCCGCGGCCGGCGAGCTGCCGGTGAAGTTGGTTAAAGGTCGGAATCTCTTTCAGACAGGGCACGCAGTAAGTGGCCCAGAAGTCCAGGACCACGACCTTGCCCTGCAAGGACGCGGGGTCGAAATTCGCGCCGTTGAGACGGGTCACGGGCAAGCCGCTCAAGTCGCTGTGAGGGGCGGGGGTGGCGGGGGCGGCGGCGGCGCTGGTGGCCGGCTGGGCGCGGGTTTCGAGGAAGGCCAGGTAAGCTGCCGCGTCGCGGGTGGCGCCGGGGAAAGTGGCGACCGTGTTGCCGTCCGGATCCACGATCGCGTAGTACGGGATGGCGATGGTGTGGAACCGGGAGTCTTCCAGCTTCTGATTTTCCGCGGAGGCCTCGTCGGTGCCGTCGGTGTAGAGGTCCACCAGGACGAACTTGCCGAGCGCGGCGGCGATCTCCGGGCGGGTGAACATGTTGGCCTTCATCCAATGGCAGTTGGTGCAGGCGTAGCCGGTAAAGGTGACCAACACCAGCTTGTTTTCGCGGCGGGCGCGGTCGAGAGCTTCGCGGTATTGGTTCTTCAGGAACACCAGCCCGCCGCCGGAGGACGCGGCGCCGGACGCGTTTTCCGGGGCGGCCGGGATGTAGGCATCCAGCTCGCCGAGCCGGGCTCCGGACATTCCCGGAAACAGGCTGATGGCGAATACCAGGAACGCCATGCCGGTGAGCAGGCGGCCGAGTCCCATGGGCGCGTCCTTAGCGATGCCTTCCAGGCGGACGAAGCCCAGCAGATACAGTCCGGCCATGGCGAAGAGCACGATCCAGGCCGCCAGGAATCGCTCGCGGGTGATGAGGTTCCACTGCAGCACCTGGTCGACGCTGGAGAGATACTTCAGCATGGCGGCGAGCACGATGAAACCCATGACGATTTTCACGCGGGCCATCCAGCCGCCGCTCTTGGGGAGCCGTTTCAGATAAGACGGGAACAGGGCCAGCAGAAAGAACGGCAGGGCCAGTCCGGAGGCGAAGGCTACCATGCCCGCCAGCGGCCGTATGCCGCCGCTGCCCACGGAGGCGGCCAGCAGGGTGCCCATGAAGGGTCCGACGCAGGCGAACGACGAGAGGGCGAAGGTCAGGCCCATGAGCAAGGTGCCGGCGATGCCGCCCTTTTGCGAACCGCGATCCAGCCGGGTGAGCAGGGACGACGGGATAGTGATTTCGAATGCGCCCAGCAGGCTCAGGCCGAACGCCAGAAACACCAGGGCGATGAAGCCGTTGACCCAGGGGTTCGATCCCAGTTGCACCACGCCGAACGGGCCGAGGATGGCAGTCGTCGCCAGGCCCAGTCCGGAGAAGAGCACCACGATCCCCAGGCAGAACAGGACGGCGTGAAATACGCTTTCCTGGCGGGTGCCCTGCCGGTTCAGAAAGAACGACATGGTGATGGGGATCATGGGGAAGACGCAAGGGGTAAAAATGGCGGCCAGGCCGACGCCGAAGGCCAGCAGCAGAAAGGCGGCCAGGCCCTGGTCTCGAGTCTGCGGCGTGTCCGGTTTGGCGGCGTTGGCTGCGGTGAATCCGGCGGGAATCACGGGCGCGGCCGCGTGCGCGGCGGGATCGATGGTCAGGGTGGCGGTGGCGGTACGGCGGACGGGCGGGATACAGACCTTATCGTTGCAGGCCTGGTAGCGGACGGTGGCGGAGATCTCCGAAGTCCCAGCCGCCGCGGTGGGTGACAGTTGCAGCTCCAGCAGAAAAACGGCGGAGTCCTGGTAGGTTTCGGTGTCCTTCTGGAAGTTCGGATCGTAGGCCTTTTTGAACGGCGCCTGGAAGACGCGGGAATCGGCGACCGCGGGATTCGGCGCCAGCTTGAGCGTGGTCGGGATGGCCGCGGCGGTGGACATCGAATAAACGTGCCAGCCGGGGTCGATGCTGCCCGCCAGGCGGGCGATCACTGTCGCGCCGGGCGCTGCCGTCGGGGGATCCAGCGTCAGCGACCATCGCACATAATTGGGACCCTGGGCGGCCGCCGGCAGCGCGGCCGCCAGCAGGAGCAGCGCGAGCCTGTTACAGCGGGCGGTGGCCATTCGACAGCTCGTCTTCGATGCGCTGGTTCACGTTGCCGCTGGAGAACTCGGCGGCCACCCGCACCGCGTTTTTGATGGCGTTGGCATTGGAGCGGCCGTGGCAGATGATGGTAATGCCGCGGACTCCCAGCAGGGGTGCGCCGCCGTATTCGGAGTAATCCACGCGCTTCTTGAAGTCCGAGAAAGCCGCGCGGGCCAGCACATACCCGATCTGGCGGGTGATGGTGGCGCGCAGGGACTCCTGCAACATCTGTTTCACCATGTCCACCAGCCCCTCGCTGACCTTCAGGGCCACGTTGCCGATGAACCCGTCACATACTATGACGTCGCTCTTGCCGGTGTAGATATCCCGGCCCTCCACATTCCCCATGAAGTCGAGGGGCAGGTTTTTGAGCAGCGGGGTGGCGGCGCGGGTAGTTTCGTTGCCTTTGTGCTCCTCCTCGCCAATGGAGAGCAGGCCGACTTTGGGTTTGGGCTGGTGCAGGACAACGCGGGAGTAGATCTCGCCCATGACGGCGAACTGCGCCAGCATGCGGGGGGAGCAATCCACGTTGGCGCCCACGTCCATCACAACCACCGGTTTGCCGATCAGGGTGGGGAAGATACCGGCTAAAGCCGGACGATCGACGCCGGGCAGCACTCCCTGCACCATCTTGGCGGTGGCCATGACGGCGCCGGTGTTGCCGGCGGAGACGAAGCCCTGGGCGATGCCGTCGCGCACCAGCCGGGAGGCCACGCGCAAGGAGCTATCGCGCTTGGAGCGGACCGCGCGGGCGGCCATGTCGTCCATGGTCACCTGTTCGCTGGCGTGCACTACTTCCAGGGGCAATCCGCGATGGTCGTCGTACTGCTGCAGTTCCCGCCGCACCACTTCCTGGCGGCCCACCAGAATCACTCTGACTCCCAGTGTTCTGGCGGCTCTGACGGCGCCCTCGACCTCCGCTTTCGGGGCGTGGTCTCCGCCCATTGCATCCACGGCAATGGTGAGCATGTGGGCTTGTCTGGCTACTCCTGTTCGACTTCGACGACTTCGCGGCCTTTATATTGTCCGCAGTGCGGGCACACGCGATGCGGCAGCTTGGGTTCGTGGCAGTTGGGGCACTCGGACATGCCCGCGGATTTCAGCGCATCGTGCGCGCGGCGGTTCTGTGTGCGCCGCTGTGAGTGGCGTCGTTTCGGATTCGGCATTTCGTTACCTCAATTCTGATTTCAGGTCTTTGAGACCCTGGAGAGCTTCCCAGCGTCCGCCGGCGTCCAGCCTGCAATCGCACGGCGACTCGTTGCGGTTTTTACCGCAGGCAGGACAGATCCCCTGGCAGTTCTCTCCGCAGACTCGCTGCATGGGCATGATCAGCAGGACTTGTTCGCGCAGAATGTCCTCCAGCTTGATCCCGCCGCCTTCATAAAAACCCAATTCGGCTTCCCCTTCGTCGATCTCGACTTCCTCCTCGCGCGCGATGCAGGACATCGGCCGGTAGAACAGATCGAAATCGGTGTTCAGCGGAAACTGCGCGCGGCCCAGACAACGGTCGCATTCCGCCTCCATCTGCACGTCGAAGTGGCCCTGAATGCGGACTTCGCCGTCGGTATTGGCCAACAGTTCAGCCGTTCCGCGGGCATGCAGCGGACCCGCCTGCCGGATTTCATCCGGCTCGAAATCCAGTTCCCCGGGCGCGAAAGTTTCGTCGAAACGAATCTTCCGCAATTCCATCTCTTTGATGCTAAGGAACATAGGAACACCCGGAGCGGGGAAGACGCAAAATGTCATTATAGCGCAACCGCGCGCCCGGCTTGCGGTTAAGCGATGGATTGGGGAAGCTCAAGCGGGCAGAAACCGGCGGATACCCCAATCGTAGGCCGCGGCGCCGATGACGCCGCCCAGCAAAGGTCCCAGGATGGGCACCCAGAAGACCAGGCTGCCATCGGTCAGGCCGTTGTTTTTGAATCCGGCGATGACGGTGAACAGGCGCGGGCCGAAGTCGCGCGCCGGGTTGATGGCATATCCGTGCATGCCGCCGAAGGACATGCCGATGGCCACCACGACGGCGCCGATCAGAACCGGCGAGAGGTTGGCGCCGGGGGGCTGGTTACGCTCGTCGGTGATCGCCATCACCAGGAAGAGCAGCAACGCGGTGCCGATGGTCTGGTCGAGGAAGCCGGCGCTGGGCTGGTCCGGGAAAGCGGGAAAGGTGGTGAAAACGCCGGCGGTGTGGTCCAGCTTGGGATCGGCGGCGTGGAAGGCCGGCAGATAGTTCCAGAAGACCAGGGCGGCGGCCAGGAAAGCGCCGGCGGTCTGCGCCAGGACGTAGGGCATCACCTTGCGCCAGGGGAAACCGCGAAAGCAGGCGAACGCCAGGGTCACCGCGGGATTGAGGTGCGCGCCGGAGATGCGGCCCGCGACGTAGCAGCCCATGGTGACGGCGAGGCCCCAGGCCAAGGTGATGTTGGTGAATCCGCCATGCACGATTTCGCCGGGTATGCCTTTTCCGAACAGCAGGACCATGGCGACCACGCCGACGCCAAACAGGATCAGAATCAGGGTGCCAAAAAACTCAGCGATAACTTCGGCGAGAAGAGAGGGTTTTTGCACGCGATGGGCATTCTATCATTTATCGCTCCAAGGCGCGCCAGGCGTCCACGCCGCCCACCAGCGGGTGCACGCGCACGATCCCGCGCTTTTGCAACAGCAGCGCCGCCCGGGCGCTGGAGGCTTCGTTGGGTCAACTGCAAAACAGGATGATGTCGCGGTCGCGCGGGATATCCAGGTGGCGGGTTTCCAACTCCTCGAGCGGAATGCGCAGGGCGCCGGGCACCGCGTCGAAGTCACTCTCGAGCGGGCTGCGGACATCCACCACGACGACTTTTTCACCGGCGTCCAGCCTGGCCCGCAGATCCTGGGCGGTGATCCGGGACACCGCCAGTTTGCGCAGGAACCGCCGGCGCTGGATGAATTTCCACGCGATCCAGGCGCCCAGCAGCGCGATGAGCAGTACGGCCAGCCAGGAGCCCATGCGCTCCGCGAAGTCGCCCACGCGATCGAGCTGTTTACGGAAGAGCCAACCGAGAGCGCAGTAGGAGCTGATCCAGACCAGCGCGCCGCCCAGGTCAAACGCAATGAAGCGGCCAAACCGGACACCCACGATGGCGGCCATAGGCGCGGAAATGGCACTGAATCCGGGAATAAACTTGGCGACCAGCAGGGACCGGCTGCCGTAGCGCTGGAAGGCGGTCTCGGTCTGGCGGACGCAGGAATCCGGTTCCAGCGAGAGGCGGCAGATCAGGCGCAGCACTTTGACGCCCCGGCGGCGTCCCAGCAGAAACCAGAAGCTGTCGGCGGTCAGGCAGGCCGCCGCGCCGGTGAGCACGATCCAGGGGGCACTCAACCGTCCATCGTGAGCCAAAGCTCCGCAGGCCAGGAGCAGGGGCAGGGAAGGGGCGGGCAATCCGCCCTGTTCCGCCAGGACCCAGAGAAACACCAGGAGGTAGCCGTGGCGCACGACGAATTCGAGGGTGTGGGTCACAGGGCGGGCGCCGGGTTGCGCATACGGACAATCGTAGCGAAGAAAAGGGCAGGCTGAGGCAACGGGTTCGGCCCACGCCGCTCGACATTGCGGGTTCCTGTCCTCTATGGCGGCGCGGACAGACGCGCCCCTTTGCGCTTTTGAAGAACAATACACCAGACCTCAACTCATGCGATCGCCTCAAACCGCCGAAGTAGTCTATGTGATGCGCGGTTGCACTTTTTTGCTTCTTTTGGCCGGGTTACTCGCGTCGTCCATGTCCGCCGCCGAAAGACCGTCGCGATGGCGGGTGGTCTGGCGGGTGAGCCAGATGCTGACCGCCGGCGCCTCCGCGGCGGATGCCGCCACCTCGTGGGGCAAGGCCGAATCGAATCCAATGCTGTCTACCGGGGCGCGCTTCAGTTACGGATCGCTGGGGATCAAGATCGGGACGGTAGCCGGGGCGCTGGCCGCACAGCACTTTCTGGTGCGCAGGAACCCGAAGCAGACGCCGCTGTACGCCTGCTCCAATCTGGCGGCAGCGGGTGTGTTAGGTTTCGTGGCGGCGCACAACGCCCGCGTGCCGGCGGCGAAGTGATTTAACGCGCGAACCACGCCAGCATACGTTTCCAGCCGTCCTGTGCGGCTGCCGCATGGTAGCTCGGGCGGTAGTCGGCGTGAAAGGCATGGCCGGCGTCAGGATACAACACGATCTCGGATGCGGCGCCGGCTTGCTGGAGCGCGGCGCGCATCCGTTCGACAGTATCGAGCGGGATGGACTGGTCCTGGCCGCCATAAAGACCGAGCACGGGCGCGTGCAGCGAGCCGGCGACATCCACCGGATGCCGGGGATGGAGCGCATCGGTGGGACCGGTCAGCCTGCCGTACCACGCGGCGGCGGCCTGGAGGCGCGGGTTATGGGCCGCGTAGAGCCAGGCGATCCGGCCGCCCCAACAGAATCCGGTGATCGCCAGGCGCGCGGGATCCGCCTTGCCCGTGCCGGTAGCCCAGGCGGCCGCGGCGTCCAGATCGGAGAGGACCTGTGCGTCCGGAACCCGCGACACGAGCTTGATCAATTCCTGGATATCGGCGATTCCGGAGATATCGCCCAGGCGCGCGAAGAGTTCGGGCGCCACGGCGAAATAACCGGCGTGGGCCAGGCGCCGGCAGACGTCCCGGATATGCTCGTCAACGCCGAAGATCTCGTGGACCACCAGCACGGCCGGGAAAGCGCCGCCGGCCGCGGGCCGCGCGTAATAAGCCGGGATTTCGCCATCCGCGGTGGGGATGCGTGTCTCGGCCGCATCCAAGCCTTCGGCACCGGTGGCGATGGCGGACGCGGCCACCGGCAGCACCGCGCGGGCGAACCCAGCATGCATGCCTTATTGTACCGGCAGCAGTTGGATGCCGTGGTATGGCGGGCTCGGTTGGGCGACGGGTTTGGGCTCGGGCTCGAGCTGATAGGGCGCCAGGAGCGGCGGGCGCGCGTCGGGCTGGAGCAGCCACGCGGCGCGATCGGGATAATAGCGGCGCAGTTTCTCGTTCTGTTCCGGGCCGAGATCGAGAGCCCATACGACGCGGGCGCGGCCGATATCGGCGGCGTTGTGGATCCATTCCTGAAACATGTGACGCGGCCAGTAGCGCACGAACACCAACTGTTTGCCCGGGGCGCGCGCCAGGCGGTCCCGCACGGCGATACGTCCCTGGGGGTCGCCGTGGTTGACGAAGTCCCAGTTGTCGTAGACCAGCATGGCGCCGGACGCGTTGGTATCCGCGAACAGGTGGAAGCCGTACCAGAACAGGAACTGCGCGGCGCACAAGGACGCGATCAGGAGCGCGGCTTCGGGACTAAAGCGCGCCAGGCGCTGCAATCCGGCCACGCTCACCAGGACGAAGAGACAGGTCGCGGCGGCGATGTAATGCGGGTAGAAGTAGGGATAGAAATTCGTTCCCAGAGCGAAGAGCAGCAGCGCCAGCAGCACCCAGCGATAGCGCCACTCGCGCAGGAAGAGCAGGGCCAGCGGCAGGACCAGATAGAGGGGCGCCAGAAAGAAAAACCGGTAAAAGGGTACGCGCTCGCCGAGACGGCCCAGGTAACGGGCGACGGTATCGGGGCCGGCGCCGTGCACGGCCGATTGCGCCTCGTAGTCGCGTTGCTGGCCGGCGGTCAGCGCCACATGGGGCGACGGGTTGGATTCGAAAGTGAACGTGGTGGGGACGCCATACTGATAGCGGCTGAGGACGTACGGGAGAGTCCCCCAACTGCCGGTGACCTGTTTGTTCTGCCCCAGGGTCAGGCAGACGAAAGGCAAAGCCGCCAGTGCGGCCACACCGGCGACCCGGGGAAGAGTCCTCCAGTCGGCAAGTAAGAAAACGGCCGCTGCGACTACCAGCAAGATGCATTCGAACGGCCGGCACAGCAACTGGATTCCCAGCCCCAGGCCGAGCAGGAGGGCGTCGCGAGTGCGGCGGTGCTGGCGCCAGCGGGGCAGGGCCCCGAAGACCAGGCAGCCGGCGCAGGCCGAAACCGCGCCGCCCCAGTACGTGTTCATCCAGTAGCGCAGCGGCCCGAACTCGATCACCGCCAGCAGGCCGCCCGCCAGGGCCCAGCCGGGAGTGGTCCAGGCGAGCAGCATCCAGTAGCACAGCGCGCACATGGCCGCCACGGAGAGCACCACGCCGGCCCACGGATGTCCGAACAGAGTCCAGCCGATCGCCATCACCAGACCCGGACCGATCGGGAAGATGGCGCTGTAGGTGGGTTGTTGCAAGACGAAGGTGGTTTCAAAGAACTGATGCATCGGATGCGCCGGGTTCGCCAGCCGGAGGTGGCGGAGGGTATCCGCCACTAACAGATGCGCGAAATCGTCCGAGCCGTTGGGCGTGGGCACCGGACTGCGCGACAGCATGGCCAGGCGCAGCGCGACGGGCAGGAGGGCCAGCAACAGCATCGACCAGCGGGTGTGCCCCGCGAGCTTGCGCGCATAGGCGCCCGCGCGGGTGTGAGCCAGGATCAAGAGCACCAGCAGGAGGGCGCCTTCCAGCTCGATGAAGTCCGCCGCCCCGAAGCCGATGGGATTGTGCAAGGGCAGCAGAGACTGAAAGAACTGGAGCATGGAAGGAAGCGGCGCGGCGCTTGGGAATCAGTGCTTGGGGCCCAGGCCCAGCGCGATCAGCGACAGCGAATCCAGCTTGCCGCTGGCATCCAGATTCTGATCGTGCTGGAAACGCCGCAGGGCGTCGATGGAATCCTGGTCCCATCTGCCGCTGGGCTCGCCGTGCAGATAACCCTTCTGGACCAGCGCCTGCTGGATCTCCTTATAGCGTTCCGGCGTGGGGGCGGTCTGCGCGGGGTGCCAGGCGGAACGCGTCCGGGGCCGGGCGGCATGCGCCGTCAGCGTGCGCCGGCCGGTCCGGCGGCTGGTAGTCTTCTTCGGCGTGCTGGCGTGAGCCGGCGCGGAGCGGGCAGGTTTTTTCGCGGTGCTTTTGTGCGCCGCCACGTGTCCGCCGGGGTGCTTCACCTTGCTCTTAGCGGGCTTCTTAGCGGGGGTGGCCGCCGTCAGGACGGCGGCGGCCACCAGCACGATCGCGATACGCCAGGGCAATCCCGCCCGTCCTTACTGGTGGTTGCTGGGCAGGGTGCCCGCCAGGAAGAGCGGGGCCCACTCGTTGCGGCCCGATTGACGGAGCACGCGGAAAGCCACGGCCTGGCCGGGCTTGAGCGAATTCTGGATGCGCTTGACATCCTCCACCGTGCTGATCGTCCCACCGGGCTTGATCTCGATCAGGACGTCGCCGCGCTGCATGCCGATGTCATCGGCAAACGAACTGGGCTCCACGGCGCTGATGAGCACGCCATGCTGTTTAACGCCCATGTTCTCGCGCCGCGCATCCGTCAGGTTCTCGATGGTGATGCCGAAGCGCGCCTGCGTGCCTTCGGAAGGTTCGGTCTCTTCCTCCTTGCCGTTGCCGAACCGGTCGGGGAAGATCTGCGCCAGGTCGGCGACGACCACGTGGAAGTCTTCGTGTTTGCCGTCGCGCAGCACGGTGATGGTCAGGGACTTGCCCAACTCCGTGTTGGTGACGCGATCGATCAACTCGCTGCCGTTGTGGATGGGTTTGCCGTCCACCGCTACGATGATGTCCTCCGGCTTGATGCCAGCCTTGTCGGCGGGTCCGCCCGGAGCGACTTCCTCGATGAAGACGCCGTCCTTGGCGCCGTGGGATTTCAGCAGCGCTTCGGCGCGGGCGGTTTCGGACTGCGTGAACTTCACCCCGATGGAGCCGCGCGTAACCTTGCCGTTCTTGATGATCTCGTTGTAGACCTTGACCGCCTGGTTGATGGGCAGCGCGAAACCGATACCCTGATAACCACCGGAACGAGAAGCGATGGCGGTGTTGATACCGATCACCTCGCCGTTGATATTCAGCAGCGGGCCGCCGCTATTGCCCGGATTGATGGCCGCGTCGGTCTGCAGGAAGTGCTGGAACTGCTGGGTGGGATCCACGTCGCGCTCTTTGGCGCTGATGATGCCCAGGGTGACGGTGGCCTGGAAGCCGAACGGCGAACCGATGGCCATGGCCCAGTCGCCCACCTGCACGGCATCCGAATTGCCGATGCGCGCGGGCATCAGATTGCTCTTTCCTTCGACCCGAATCACGGCTAGGTCGGTGGGCGTGTCGACGCCGACGACTTTGGCCTCGTACTGGGTGGTGTCGTTGAGGAACTTCACCTGAATGCGGTCGGCTTTGTCGACCACGTGGTTATTGGTGAGGATATAGCCGGCGCGGTCCACTACCACACCGGAGCCCAGCGCGGAGCCGCGGCGTTGGGGCATCTGCGGCATATTGCCGAAGGGGTTGCTGAAGAACCGCTGGAAGAAATCTTCCATGCCGCCCTGGTCGCCCTGATCGCCCTGGTCGCCCTCATCGCCTTCATCCGGCTGCTGCGGCGCGGCGCGGCGGCGATTGCGCGATTGGGCCGCGGGATGGGGCAGGTAGGTGGTCGCGATATTGACCACGCTCGGCTCGACCTGCTTGGCGATGGAGGAAAACGCGGACTGCAACTGCACCGGGTTGGGGATCGTCAGCGGCGTCGCACCGGGCGCGCCCGTATTATCCTTGGCGGCTTTGGCGCCGGTATTGATCAGGGTTCCGATCACGACGCCGGTCGCCAGGGTGAACAATATCAAGGTGAAGGACAGGAATTTCTGTCTACGCATCTTGTCGAAGAAACTCATGAGTTTTGCTTGCTCCTCACGCGGAACTCACCGCTTGGGCATGACGCACGCAGCTCGGACATTCGGCGCGAGCCGCGAACGGTCTTCCCCTCATTATACTCCTCGCATCACAACCTATCCGGATGGATGCCCACGCCGGGGCCGCGGTTTCAACTCCACCAACAAGATACCGCCCAGGATGAGGGCGGCGCCGGCGGCCCCCCGGCGCGACAATGTCTCACCGGTCAGTATGTATGACGTAATCCAGGCAAAAACAGGCTCCAGCATCAGGATCAGGGCGGTACGGGTGGACGAAGTGTATCGCTGCGCCCAAGCCTGGAAGGTGAAGGCCACCGCGGTGGCGAACAGGCCCGTTATCACGATGGCCGTCCATACGCCGGGGGTCCAACGGATGCGGGGCACTTCCATCCAATGAAACAGCGACCAGGCCAGCAACGCCGATACGCCGATCTGGGCGGTAGCCAGCAGTTCGAAACTGGATTTGGCGGAATAGCGGCTCAGTGTAAGAATGTGGAAGGCGTAGCAAACCGCACAACCCAAGGTGAGCAGATCGCCGCGGTTCATCGCCAGGCTGGCGCCGGGCAGGGTCATCAGGGCCATGCCCACGGTGGCCACCAGCACCCCGCCAACCTCGGAAGCCGCGGGGCGGGTGCGATAGACCAGGGCCGCGAGCAGCGGCGTGAGGGCCGAAGTCGTACCGGTGAGGAACGCCGATTTAGGCGCCGTGGTGTATTGCAGGCCGATGGTCTGGAAGGCATAGCCGGAGAACAGGAACAGGCCCGCCAGCATGCCTCCCTGGAGCGACCAGCGCGGATTCTGCGGATGACTCCACGATCCGCGGAACAGCAACAACAAGGCGGCCGTGGCCAGCGTGAAGCGCAATGCCAGGAACAGCACCGGCGACACGTCGCGCAGCGCCTGCTTGACCACCACGAAAGTAGCGCCCCAGATGACCGTATCGAGGACCAGCGCGGCTTCCGCCCGGCGGGCCCGGCGCTTATCAATTTGCAGCGACACTAGCTTCCGGCGGCAACTTGCGGGTCGCGCAGCAGCAGGCAAAGGGTCAGCAGGATGCGCTTCAATCCCAGGTCCCGCCCCTCGGGCTTGAACCACTCCATGGTCGTGTGCGCGCCCCCGCCCTGCCCGCCGGCGCCGATGGACAGGGCCGGCACGCCCAGCGACATCGGAATGTTCGCGTCGGTGGAAGCGCAGTCCAGATGCGAGCGTATGCCGAGGTGGCTGTCCACCGCGCGGAGATACGACAGGATGGGCGAATTTTCCGGAAGATTGGCGGCCGGCCGCGCGCCGATCTCCCGGATCTTTGCGGCGATCTTGCCGCCGTTGGCCTGCTCGTTCTCGAACTCCAGGGCGTGCTCGATGGCGGCGGTCAGAGAGTCGACCAGCTCATCCATCTTCTCGTTGCTCTCCGAGCGTATGTCCACTTTGGCGCGCGCCATCGCCGGAATGGCGTTGACGCTGGCGCCGCCCTCGACGAAACCCACGTTGATGCTGGACTTGGGCTGGCCGTTCAGGCGCTTACCGGTAAACTGGGCGATGGCGCGTCCCAGCGCGTGCACCGGGTTGCCGATGCCGTAGTCGCTCCAACTGTGGCCGCCGGGCCCGCTGAACATCACCTCGAAGCGGCGGCTGCCCAGGGCGCGGTTGGTAATATGTTCGGTGCTGGCGCCGTCCAGAACCAGGAATGCCGCGATCTTTTTGCCCAGCGGCGACTGCTTGCAGAGGTGCCGCATGCCGCTGAGGTTGCCTTCGCCTTCCTCGCCCACGTTGGCCACCAGCAGCAGGCTGGAGTGCCAGCCATCGGCCGGCCGGCAGACTTTGAGCGCGCGCGCAATCGCCAGCAGGGCGGCCAGTCCCGCGCCGTTATCGGAGATGCCCGGACCGCGAAAACGTCCGTCGGCCTCCACGCTGATGTCTTCTTTTCTGGCAGGCGAAAGGACCGTATCGAGGTGCGCGGTGAGCGCCACGTAAGGGCCGTCGGCGTGCTCGTCGGGCGAAGCGACGACGTTGCCCGCGCCGTCGACGCCGGCCTCCCAGCCGAGGGTCCGCAATTGCGCCGTCATCCACTCCGCGCGCTGATGTTCCAGGAAAGTGGGGGCGGGGATGCGGCAGAGTTGCAAGTGAATATCGTTGATCCACTGTTTTTCGCGGGTGAACCACTGCAGGCACTCGCGCATGCCTCGCAGGTCGGCTACTTCACCAACCAGGCTGGAGACGGGTGCGAGGTTTGCCGCCATTGCTCCTCTAGTGTAGCAAGCACCCGCGCCTGGCTTGGCTCGACCGAAGCCGGCGCGGTTAGAAGCCGCCGCGGGTGACGTTCTGGAGGACCGCGTATTGGGCGGCGTTGACCAGGACCAGGTCGGGACGGGCGCCGGGCGTCAGGGCGCCGGCGGCGATGAGCGCCGGCGAAGGCACGGCTCCGAAGAAGAGCGGCGCCGCGAAGGTGCCGTCGCCTTTGCCGATCAGCATGCCGGCATCTTCCTCGCCAAAGCTCATGACGGCAATGTCCGGCACGCCGTCGCCGTTGAAGTCCTGAACCACGATGTTTTCGGGAGCGAAGGCGCTGGGAGCTTTCAACGGACTGCGGAAGGTCCCGTCGCCGCGGCCGAGATAGATGCTGAGAAAGCTTTCGTTGTTGTTCGATGAGACAATGTCCAGGTTGCCGTCGCCGTTGAGATCGGCGGTTTCGACGTCCCACGGAGCGGCATTGGCGGGCAGCGGGAGGTTCGTCTGCGGCTGAAACGTGCCGTCGCCATTTCCCAGCAGGAGGGAAATGCTGGAGGGCGGCGTAGTGATGCCGATATTGGCGACGACCGCGTCGAGCTTGCCGTCGTGGTTGAGATCCGCGACCGTAATGAACACCGGTTCGTTTCCCACGGCGAAGGCCTGGGTGGGAGCCGCGAAGTGGCCGTGGCCGTCGCCCAGCATGACGGCCAGGGACGAGCCCACGATGAGGGCCAGGTCGGGATGGCCGTCGCGGTTCAAATCGCCCACCCCCACAGCCCCTTGCGGGGCGCCGGCGGCGGAGTTGAGCGGCGATTGGAAGGTCCCGTCCCCATTGCCCAGGAACACGGAGACATTGTTGGAGTTGCCGGTCAGGATCAAGTCCGGCCGGCCGTCGCCGTCGATATCGGCGAGGGCCATGGCATTGGCGCGCGAAGCGGGTTTCAGGAACTGGCCGGCGGCCAGCGTGCCGTCGCCGGCGCTCAGCAGCACCTGAACGCCTTTGGATTCCACAACCACAAAATCGGTGAGGCCGTCGCCATTGAGATCCGACGCGGCCATGCCCACGGCGCTGCTTCCGCCAGCGAAGTTGGACAGCGTCGTTTGCGGCGCAGCCTGAAATGCGCCGCCGCCGGCGCCGAGCAACACGGAGAGCAGACACACGCTGTCGAAACTGTTGGCAGTGAGGATGTCCGGTTTGCGATCGCCGTTGAAGTCGGCGACACCGAGAGCCACCGGGCCGGCCATTGGATAAGCTGTGGGCGTGCCGAACGTGCCATCGCCATGGCCGGGCAGTACCAGCGTCGCGACGCTGCCCAGGCTCAGACGGACCGCCGCCAGATCGAGATTGCCGTCGCCATTGAAGTCCCCCGCTGCCACCAGCGGACCGCCTCCGGTCCCTTCGCTGACGACCGTGACCGGACTGCCGAGCGTGCCGTCGCCCGCGCCGGGCAGCAGGACCACGGCGTTCGAGCCGGAGACATCCGCGCCGCACGCCACATCGACTTTGCCGTCGCCGTCGAAGTCGCCGGTGGCGAGCACGGTGGCGCCAGGGACGCTCGTCAGGATGGGCGCCGCGAAGGTCCCGTTGCCGGTATTCAGGATGGTGGCAATTTCACCCTGCGCGCCGGTGGCAGCCAGGATGTCGGGCAGGCCGTCGCCGTTCAGGTCGGCGGTGGCCAGGAAGACGGCATTCGCCGCGGCAGGCACGCTGACAATGGACTGGAACGTGCCGTCTCCGTTGCCCAGCAGCAGATCGAGCGTGTCCGATTGCGTGTAGCCCACCACCAGATCCAGTTTGCCGTCATGGTTGAAATCCGCCGCGGCGAGGGCATTGCCGTAGCCGCCGCGAATGTTCACCAGGGGCTGAAAGGTCCCGTCGCCGTTGCCGAGCAGGATGCCGAGTCCGCTCAACGAAACGATGGCCAGATCGGATTTGCCATCCCGGTTGAAGTCGCCGGCCACGATGGCGGCGGGCACCAGTCCGACATTGGTGGCGGGGCCGGCACGGAAGCTGCCGCCGCCGGTGTCGATCATCACCACCAGCGAATTCGTGACGGCGCTGAGCACTGCCACGTCGGGACGCCCGTCGCCGTTGAAGTCGGCGATGGCGAAGTTGGACGGCGGAGCCTCTCCGGGAGACAGGGTGGTGCCGGGGCCTTTTATCGGCGTGTCGCGGCGCGCCACGAACGCCGCGCGCGGGGGCGCCGCAGCGAAGGCCAGGCATGACAGGCACAGGACGGCGAAGACGACACGGCGGAATGGTCTGCGCATAATCCTCTCCTCAACGAGCCGTGCCGCGGAGCACCGAGACCAGCCCGCGCTCCTCGTTGACCACCACCAGATCGCGCGGCCTTCCCGGGCTCAACGGGAGACTGGCGATGGCGAACGGGAGGGCGTCGGCGCCGGCCAGGGTGACGGGCCCGAAGGAGCCGTTACCCAGTCCCGGCAACAGGGCGATGTCCTGCAGCCCATAGGCTACCGCGGCGACGTCCATGTTTCCGTCCCGGTTGAAGTCGCCGGTGACCAGCGCCCACGGCTCACTGGAAAAGCCCACCGGACTGGCGATCGCGTTCTGGAACGAACCTTTGCCATTGCCCAGGAACACGGAGACGGACGAACTGCCATTGTTCGATACCACGATGTCGGGTTTTGAATCGCCGTTGAAATCCGCGATGGCGATCCCCGCCGGAAACGTCCCGCCGGTTGCCAGCGTAGCGGGGGACTGGAAGGTGCCGTCGCCGTTGCCGAAGAGCACGGAGACCGTGCCGGCGCCATTGTTCGCCACCGCCAGGTCGATTTGGCCATCGCCGTTCAGATCGCCGGCCGCTAGGAACTCGGGTGTTTTGCCGGTGGCGAAATTTGTGGGCGGCGAGAAGGTGCCGTCGCCTTTGCCCATCAGGACCGAGAGATTCGAACCGCCGGAATTCGTCACGGCCAGGTCGATCTTGCCGTCGCCGTTGAAGTCGGCGGCGATGACGAACACGGGCGACTGACCCGCGCCGAAATTGACGGCGGGCCCGAAGGTGCCGTCGCCGTTGCCCAGCAGGATCGAGACGTTGTCGAGGCCGTTGTTGACCACCGCCAGATCGGCCTTGCCGTCACCGTTGAAGTCGGCGGATACGACGCCGACGGGGAACGGACCGGTCGGAAACGTACCGCCGGCCGAAAATCCGCCCCTACCGTTGCCGAGCAGAATGCCGACGTTATTGGATTTCGTGCCGGTGACGGCCAGGTCGATCTTGCCATCGCCGTTGAAATCGCCGGCCGCGAAGGCTTCGGGGGCGGTCGTCTGGGTGCTGAAATGGGGCGCTGCCTGGAACGAGCCGTTAGGGGTGGCCAGAAACGCGAAGATCAGGGGATCGGTTTCTTCGCCGCCGGTGACGACCAGGTCCGGGCGGCCATCGCCATCGAGATCGCCGGCTGCAATATCGAACGGAAATATCGTTTCGTAAATGACGGCGCGCTGGAAGGTGCCGTCGCCATTGCCGTAGATCACGCCCATGGGGGACGCCAGGGCCAAGGTCAGGCCGCCGCGATTCAGATCCACCACGGCGATGTCCATCTTACCGTCGCCATTCAGGTCGGCGGCGATCACCGCTTGTCCCGCGGTGTTGCTGACGGGAATCACTTGCGGCTTCTGAAACGTGCCGTCGCCGTTGCCCAGGCAGACGGCTGCCGATCCGTTGGTGAGGGAGAAGGCCAGGTCCGGCTTGCCGTCGCCGTTGAAGTCGGCGATCGCCACCTGAGCCGCGGCCTGCGGCAGATTCGCGGACTTGAACTTGCCGAAAGTGCCATTACCGTTGCCCAGCGCCACCTGAGATTCGCCAAACACCAGGGAGCCGGTGACCACCACGTCAATGAAGCCGTCGCCGTTGAGATCGGCCAGCGCAACGGTGCTGCCGATGATGCTGGTAGCTTGCGGCGCGGCCAGGCGCCGGCCGGCCGGACGCGTGCTCGAGCGCACCAGCGGCGCTGGGACTTCGAATTTTCCGTTGCCCAGGCCGAGCATGATGAATCCTTCGCCCACCAGGTCCAGATTGCCGTCGCCATCCACGTCCGCCGTAGCCAGGCCCAGGTCGTCGCCGACCTGATAAGTGACCGGCCCCAGGAACGTTCCGTCGCCCTTATTCATGTAGATGCCGACGCCGCCGTTAAACGTGCCGACGGCAAAGTCGGGGTGGCCGTCATTGTTGAAGTCGCCGATGACGATGGTCTCCGGCTCGCCCGGACCGAATTGGTCCCCCGGGGCGGCGTAGAACGCCGGCGCGTAGGTCAGATTACCGGACCCGATCGAGACAATGACAAAGCCGGAGGCGCTGGCAATGGCCATATCCGCGATGCCGTCGCCGTTGAAATCGGCGACGCCCAGAGCGGAGCCGGCAAAACCATTGCTGAATGTCGAAGGAAGTATGTCGCGGCGCGCGAAGAAAGAAAAAGGCGGCGTCTGTGCACTCGCCGCCAGGGAAATCAGGCAGAAACCCGTTAACAACCGACGCATGCTCCCGATTGTAGAACCAGGGCGGAGAGATTCTGTGGCGGTGGTGTAAAAAGGCTGTAAATTCGGTTCCAAGAGGGGGCGCGGGAAGCGCGCGCCCCCTTTGCGCTTCTCAGAATCGCGCAAGACGGGGCGACCCGCGCCGCTCCATGTTGCGGTTCCGGTCATTTCTGGCGGCGCGGGAAGCGCGCCCCTTTGCGCTTCTCAGAATCGCGCAAAACGGGGCGGCCCGCGCCGCTCCATGTTGCGGTCCCGGTCCCTTCTGGCGGCGCGGGAAGCGCGCCCCTTTGCGCTTTTCAGGCGGCGTCGCGCTGGGGCAGTTCGCTATGGACCTTGGCGACCTTCACGCCCTTGGCGATCCCCAGGACGCGCAGCAGTTGGATCTGGATCCAGGAGATGTCGAGTTCATACCAGGCCAGGCCGTGACGTGCGGAGGTGGGATGAGCGTGATGATTGTTGTGCCAACCCTCACCGAAGGTGATCAGCGCCACCCACCAGGAGTTGCGGGAATCGTCGCGGGTGTTGAACCGGCGGGAGCCCCACATGTGCGTGGCGGAATTGACCAGCCAGGTGGCGTGCAGCCCGATGACGGTCCGCAGGAAGACGCCCCACAGCATCATGGACAGGCCGCCGATGGCGAACAGCAGCCCGGCCAGCAACACGTTGGGCAGCCAGTGCCAGTTATTCAGCCAGACGTAGAAGCGATGCTTGGCCAGGTCCGGCGCGTACTTGGACATGAGGCGGGTATTGTTGTGCTTGGCTTCGCCGAACAGGATCCAGCCCACGTGCGCCCACCAGCCGCCGTCGTGCGGTGAATGCGGGTCGCCGGGCTGATCGGACCTCTGGTGGTGGATGCGATGGACGGCTACCCAGAAGATCGGACCGCCTTCGAAAGTCATGGCGCCGCACACCGCGAACAGGTACTCCAAAAAGATCGGCACCTGATACGAGCGGTGGGTGTGCAGACGGTGGTAGCCCATGCTGATGCCGAGTCCAGTGGCGAACCAGAGCAAGAAGAGGGTGACCGCCAGGTTGATCCAACTGAAGGTGAACAGGGCGGCGATGGCTCCTACATGCAAAAGCACGAGGGCCAAGGTCGTAGGCCAGTTCATCTTTGCTTTATCGGGAAAATCGATTACCTCTGAGGAAGAGGGTATGGGGGCGGGAGCGACAGTCACACTTTCAAACTAGCAGGACGAAACCACACCTTTTGTAAGAGTTATGTAATATTGACCTGGCCGGTGGTTAGCAATCGGTTGGCGGTGCGGGGGCGGGCAGGCGTCGCGCGCCTGCCCCGCCCGCAGTCCCCCACCGTTATTGAGCGGCCCCGGTGACAGTCATCGGAACCAACTGAGCAGTTTGCCGCTCTTCCTGAGCGCTCCCGCGCTTCGGCTTGTGCGGAGCGTAGTAGAGGACCATGCCGGAAGTTGGCAGCCTCATCTCGCGGATCGTGGTGGCCGTGCCGTCGTTGACCAACAGCAGGGCCGGGCGGCCGGCGTTCAACTGGTTGAAGCTCTGGGCGTAGATCATGGCGACGGTCTTGGTGCCCCGGAACAGATGCAGCGAGCCGCCCGGAGCGCGATCCAGAATGAACGAGTAGTCGCCCGCCGCCAGAGTGGCCAGACCCCAGTGGGCGTCACACGGCAGTGAGAATTTCCCGGTGAACCCCTGCGCATTTGCCAGTCCCGCGGTGAAGCAGGGGCCTAGCAGGGCGAGCGCCAGAGAGCTCAATAAAGTGAAACGTAGCGATTTCATGACCGAATCTCCTTTGGTTTGATCATCAGGTCAACCCTGCGGTTGCCCTCACCCTACATGGCGGAAACCGGGGGCGGAAACTGGCATGGCGCCGGCAATATTTTTTGACTGCCAGGCAGGCGGAACCGGATGCAACGGCGGTGGTGGCGCGTGCGTCGAACCGCTGTAGATTTAGGATAATGGTGTCTGATTATGCAGCCGTCATCCCACCAGGTCACCCAACTACTGCAGGCCTGGAGTGAGGGAGATCCTGGAGCGTTCGATCAACTGGTGCCGCTGGTCTACGCGGAACTGCACCGGCTGGCGCGGCACTACATGGCGCATGAGCGCCCCGGCCATATTCTGCAAACGACGGCCCTGGTGAACGAGGCTTACCTGCGGCTGGTGGACACGGACCAGGCGAACTGGCGCAATCGGGCGCACTTCTACGGTGCCTGCTCCAACGTGATGCGCCGCATCCTGGTGGATTGGGCGCGCAGCCGGCAGTCTTTGAAGCGCGGCGCCGAAGTTCGTCCGCTCGAACTGGATGAAGCCCTGGTGGCGGCGGAGCCGGAACTGGACTTGGTGGCCCTGGACGGCGCCCTGGACGCCCTGGCGGCCTTGGACCCACGCAAGAGCCGCGTCGTCGAGATGCGATTCTTCGGCGGCCTGAGCGTGGAAGAAACAGCCGAAGTGCTGAAGACATCGCCCGAGACAGTGATGCGCGACTGGAAGTTTGCCAAGAACTGGTTGCGGCGGGAACTGGGCCGGGAGGCTGGTCATGAAATCCGAACGTCTACGCCGGGTTGAGGAGTTGTATCACGCTGTGCTCGACCTGCCGCAGGACCGTCGCGCGGCGGCCCTGGCGGAGGCCTGTGCCGGAGACAGCGACCTGCGGGTGGAGATCGAGTCGCTGCTGGCGCATGAAGCCGCCAGCGGCAGTTTCCTGGAAAGGCCGGCCCTGGAAGTCGCCGCCAAGGCCCTGGCGCACGAGCCCAAGCCCTGCCTGGTGGGTGAGACCGTCTCGCACTATCACGTCGTCGCGGAGCTGGGCGGCGGCGGCATGGGTGTAGTCTACAAAGCCGAGGATATCCGGCTGGGCCGCCCGGTCGCGCTCAAGTTCCTGCGCCGCGACGGGCTGGGCCTGGGGGACGGCAAGCCGGATGGTTCGCCCGGCTCGCACGAGCAGGCCGTGGAACGCTTCCGGCGGGAGGCGCGCGCCGCGTCGGCTTTGAACCATCCTAATATTTGCGTGGTCCACGACGTGGGCGAGTTCCGCGGCGAGCCGTTCCTGGTGATGGAATACCTGGAGGGCCGCACGCTGAAACGTCTGGTGGAGGTGAACGGGCCGCCCAAGCCGGCCGAGTTAGTGGACCTGGCGATCGAAATCGCGGATGCGCTGGCGGCCGCGCACGCCAAGGGGATCGTCCACCGGGACATCAAGCCCGCCAACATTTTCGTCACTACCCGGGGCGAGGCCAAGATCCTGGATTTCGGCCTGGCCAAGCCGCAAGATTCCGGCCCGTCTTCCGCCAGCCAGGCCACCACGGTCGCCAACGGCGCGGACCCCGGCATGGATTCGCTGACCAGTCCCGGAATGACGGTGGGAACCATTCCCTACATGTCGCCGGAGCAGGCCCGCGGCGAGCCGCTCGATGCGCGCACGGATCTGTTCAGTTTCGGCGTGGTGCTGTATGAAGCGGCCAGCGGCCGGCATCCGTTCGGCGGCGATTCAAGCACGGCCACCCTGCATCGTATTCTCACGGAGTCACCGGCGCCGCTGCTGCCGTTGAATCCCTCACTGCCGGCCGAGTTGGAGCATATTGTCAGCAAGGCGCTGGAGAAGGATCGCGACCTGCGCTACCAGTCCGCCGCCGACCTGCGCACGGACTTGAAGCGCCTGAAGCGCGACAGCAGTTCGGGCAGGCTGCCCGTGACGCAGTTACGCCCGCGCCTGCACTGGTGGACCGCCGCCATACCGATCGTGCTGGCGGCCGCCGTTCTTGGTTACCTTGGCATCCGGCCGCTGCCGCCGCCCCGGGCGCTGGACTACAAACAGATCAGCAACGATGGCGTGATGAAGGACCTGTGCGGCACCGACGGCGTGCGGCTGTACCTGAGCGAAACCAGCGGCGCCAGCCATTGGATCTCGCAGATGTCCATCAGTGGCGGAGATACCGCGCGCATCCCCATGCCGTCTCCTTTCTTCAGGCTGTTCGGCGTTTCACCGGACGGCGCGAGCCTGCTGGCGGGCGAGGTGGTCACCTACGGTGAAGGTCCTCTTTGGAGCGTGCCGATCCTGGGCGCCTCACCGTACCGGATCGGAGGCCTGAACGCGATGCAGGCCGCCTGGTCCCCGGATGGGTTGGGCCTGGCTTATTCCCGCCAGGGCGATCTGTTCATTGCCGCCGCCGACGGGAGCAAGGTGCGCAAGCTCGCCAGCGTGCCCGGCATGGTCGGGAAGATCGCCTGGTCACCCGACAAGCGGCGTATACGCTTCACCGTCGTCGACGAACAGAAGAATTCGTCGGCGCTGTGGGAAGCGTCCGTGGAGAAAGGCCAGACGCATCCGCTCTTCGCCGGCGGTTCCGGCCCGGCCCAGGATTGTTGCGGGGTCTGGACGGCGGACGGCAGGTATTTCATCTTCGCGCGGCAGGGACAGATCTGGGCGTTGGCGGAACCGCGGACTTTCCGGCGCGTGAGCGGCAAGCCGGTACAACTGACCAACGGCGCCACCCCATTCCAGCAGGCGCTGCCGTCGCGCGACGGCAAACGGCTTTTTGTAGTGGGGATGGTGTCCCGCGGCGAAGCGGTGCACTACGTAAGCCGCGCCGGCCAGTTCGTGCCGTTGCTCGCCGGGATCTCCGCCGACTTCTTGAATGTATCGCGCGACGGCCGGTGGGTCACGTACGTCACTTTCCCGGATGGCGCTTTGTGGCGGAGCCGGATGGACCGCAGCGAGCGGCTCGAGCTCACGCGGCCGGCGGCGGGCTCGGGCGTCCTGCTGCCAAGATGGTCGCCGGACGGCTCGGAGATCGTTTACACGGTCGTTTCTACCGGACAGGTGCCCCGGCTTTATCGAATTCCGGCCAGCGGCGGCCCGCCGCGTGAAGTGCTGAAGAGCTTCACGGAGGCTGCTTCCGACGCCACCTGGGCGCCGGATGGAAAGCGGCTTTCGTTCGGGGGTCCTTCGGGTCTTACGGCGCGCTCCGGCCCGAATATTCACCTGTTGGATATGCAGACGGCGGCGGTGAGCGACGTACCCGGGTCGAACGATTACTTTTCGCCGCGCTGGTCGCCGGACGGCCGCTTCCTGGCGGCTCTGAGCCTGGACTCGACGCGGCTGGCGGCCTTCGACTTTGCCTCCACGCAATGGCGCGAGTTGGCGCGCGGGAATCTGGGCTTTCCCTGCTGGTCGCACGATGGCCGGTACATCTACTACATACAGGGCACCGTGAATCCCGCCGTGATGCGCGTGGCGGTATCCGGCCGCAAACCGGAGCGCGTGGTGGGCCTGCAGGACATTCACGTAACCGGGTTTTACGGCACGTCCCTGTCGCTGACTCCCGAAGACGAGCCGATCGTGCTGCGGGACAACGGATCGCAGGAGGTTTTCGCTATCGACTGGGTGGCGCCGTAGGTCCGCGGCGCGATCAGCCTGCCGGAGCCTGCCGCAGAATCTCGTCGGCCACGTCCGCGGCCGCGCGCATTTCCACCACGTCGTGCACGCGCACCAGGTGCGCGCCGCCCAGGATGGCCGCCGCCACGGCGGCCGCGGTGGCGAACAAGGTCTCGCGTTCCGTGGGATGCGCCAGAAAGGACTTGCGCGAAGGGCCGGCGAGGATCGGAAAGTCCAGGCCGGCCAGTTCCCGGAGTCGCGCCAGAATCGCCGAATTCTGCTCCTTGCGCTTGCCAAAGCCCAGGCCCGGATCGATCACGATGCGGGCCCGGTCGATGCCCTCGTGGCGCGCGCGGCTGACGGTGGCCTCCAGATCCCGCACGATCGTGCCCATCACGTCGGGTAGCGGCGGCAGCTTGGCCCAGGTCTCCGGACGGCCGCGCATATGATTCAGGATCAGGCCCGCGTCGTGATTAGCGGCCGTGCGCGCGAGGTGCGGCTCGAAGGTCAGGCCGGTGGGATCGTTGATGATCTCGGCGCCATGCTCGAGGGCGCGTTCGGCGACCTCGGCTTTGTAAGTGTCCACCGAAATCGGGACCGTCAGCCGGCCCCGCAGGCGTTTCAAGACCTGAATGAGACGCCGCAGCTCCTCGGCCGCGGAAATCGGCACCGCGCCGGGCCGCGTGGATTCGGCGCCGATGTCGATGATGTCGGCGCCCTGCTCTTCCATTTCCAGGGCGCGGGCAAAGGCGCGATCGGGGTCCTGATACCTGCCGCCGTCAGCGAAAGAATCGGGCGTGACGTTCAGGACGCCCAGGATGACGGTACGCTCTCCCAGTACGATTTCGCGTTCCCGCAGTTTCCAGTAGAAGCGCTTGCGCATGCCGATGATCTAATGTCGCACACGTTTGGGCTACCCGTATTCGAAGCCGGCGATGGCGAAGACCTGCGCATCGTGCCGCGCCAGCGGCGGGGCCCCGGGCACGCCTGCCCGGACCATACGCGTCAGACGCCGCTCCGGCGCGAACCCGGCCGCGCGCGCCAGGCGCACGGCTGCGGAATTGTCCGGCAACAAATCCCAGTAGACCGGCTGTTGCGGATATTGCAGGCCCAGCCAGGCGAGGAGACGGCCGGCAGTTTCGACCGAACGGCCGATGCACGGGCCGAAGTACGCGGCTTGCGCGCCGGGACGCGCCATGGCATAACCTTCGCCGGGACAGGCCGCGGCCCCCATCGGCGCCAGTTGAATCAGTAGCTGCGAACGGTCCACCCCCGTCGCGGCGCGATCCAGATCGGCGCAGCCAGGATCCCAGGCGGCAGTCTCCGCCGCAGCCGTGCGCGGTGCCATCCCGTGCCAGCGCTCGATGGCAGATTCGTCTTCGAAACCAAGCCGGCGATAGAGCGGCGCGCCCATGTCGGTAGCGTCCAGCTTGATCCAGTGGATGCGGCGCGCGGTCAGGGTCTCCAGCGCATGTTCCATCAACTGCCGGGCGAATCCGCGCCGGCGGTGGGCGGGATCGGTGAGCACCATCCCGATCCATGCCAGCCTCTGCCCGTAGCAGATCGCGGCCGTGGTGGCGGCGAGCGTTCCGCCGCTGACGATGGCGAAGCAGGTATCCGGAGCCAGGTACAGCAGGTCGTGCCAGTCGGCGGCGGTCTGGTTCCAGCCCGCGGCGGCAGCCAGCCGCAGGGCCGCGGGGATGTCCGCGATGGTCAGGGAGCGGATCATGGCCCTGACGGGCGCCGGGCGCTATGCCGGGACGGCCGCGCGTTCCATTTCGGCGATCTCGGCGGCGTAGGCCGCCAGCTCCGCGGGCCGCACCGTCACCAGTTCCTTCTCCAGATCCTCGCCGCTCTCCACCATCTTCTTGAGGTGCAGCGCCGCCAGGCGCGAGCACCAGGCATCCGTGACCGGATGATTGGTGCGGCGGCTCAGTTCCATAACGTCCGCATGCGGCAGCGCGATCTGTTTCGGCGTGCGCTCGCCATCGCTTTCCAGGATGAATTTGACGTCGATGGTATCGCTGTGACGCAGCGAGATGGCTGTTTGCAGCCACTTGAACAGGACGTTCCATTTGCGTCCGAACGGGTCGGGTCCCGCCTCAAACTGGCGAAAATTCAGCATCAACGTTATCTTACTTCATTGAGGCCTATGCCTGACTTTACGAAAGAACTGGAAACCGGACGCGCCATCGCGCAGCGCGCCGGCGAGATCGCCATGCGCTACTACCGCACCGGTCTCGAATTCGAAGCCAAGTCCGATGACTCGCCGGTGACCCGCGCCGATCGCGAATGCGAGCAGTTCATCGCCGCGGAACTGGCGCGCGCCTTTCCGGATGACGGCCTGTTGGGGGAAGAAGGCGCGCAGAAGGAGGCGCGCAGCGGCCGGCGCTGGATCATCGATCCCATCGACGGCACGCGCGATTTCGTGCGCGGCAATCCGGCGTGGTCGGTGCTGATCGGCCTGGAAGCCGAGGGCGAAACGGTGGCTGGTTTCGCGGCCATGCCCGCGCTGGGCGAGTTATACAGCGCGTCGCGCGGCGGTGGGGCTTTCGTGAACGGCGCTCCGATCCACGCGTCGCGCATCGCCAGCGCCAGCCAGGCGGTGGCGTGCTTCGACAGCCTGACGTCCGCCATGTACCAGCCGTTCGCCCCGCGATTGCTCGGCTGGATGGGACAGTTCTGGGCAGTGCGCAGCATGGGCGGATGCCTGGACGCGCTCATGGTGGCCCGCGGCCAAGCTGAAATCTGGATCGAAACCGCGGGCAAGCCCTGGGACTTCGCGCCGCTCAAGATCATCGCCGAAGAAGCCGGCGCGCGCTTCTTCGATTATCAAGGCAACGTCACCATCTACGGCGGCAACTGCGTCATCTGCTCGCCCGCGATGGAGGAGGCTGTGTGGCAACTGATCGCAAAGCCGTAATTCCCGGCCTCGCCATGGTCGTGGTGTGGCTGGCGGCGGCCAAGCTGGTGCTGCACTTGTACGCTGGGCACAACTACGGCTACTTCGTGGACGAGCTTTATTACCTGGCATGCGGGCGCCATCTGGCCTGGGGTTACGTGGATCAGCCGCCGATGATCGCGCTGCTGGCCGCGTTTGTCCGCGTGACGCTGGGGCGGTCGCTGCCGGCCATCCGGCTGCTGCCCGCGATAGCGGGCGCGGGCATGGTATTGCTCACCGGGCTGATCGCGCGCGAGCTCGGCGGCGGCCGCTTTGCGCAGGGACTGGCGGCGCTCGCCGCGCTGGTGGCGCCCGGTTTTCTGGCCATGGACAGCCTGTTCTCCATGAACGCTTTCGAACCGCTGCTGTGGATGGGCTGTGCGTGGGCGGTCATCCGCATCGTCCGCACCGGCCGGCAGAATCTGTGGCTGTGGTTCGGATTGCTGGCGGGGATCGGGCTGGAGAACAAACACTCCATGCTGATCTTCGGCTTCGGCATCGTGGTGGGCCTGCTGGCTACGCCGGAGCGCCGCCAACTGCGCTCACCATGGTTGTGGCTGGGCGGGCTGCTGGCGCTGCTCGTCTTCCTGCCGAACCTGCTGTGGAACGCGCAGCACCATTTTCCCTTCCTGGAGCTGCAGGCCAATATCCGGCGTTCACACCGCAACGTGGATCTGGCGCCGCTCGCGTTTCTGGCTCAGGAGGCGCTGACCATGCTGCCGTTGGCGTTGCCCATCTGGCTGGCCGGCCTGTGGTATTTCCTGTTCGGCGCGCGCGGCAAGCCGTACCGCGCGCTGGGCTGGGCATGGCTGGTCACCATGGCCGTAATCATGATCATGGACCCGCGCGTGTATTATCCGTGGCCCGCATTTCCCATGCTGTTCGCGGCGGGTGGGGTGGCCTGGGAAACCTGGCTGCAGCCGCCCAGGCTGCGCTGGGTGAAGCCGGCCTGGGTGGCCGCGATGCTGCTGATGGGGATCTTTTTTGCGCCGTTCGTGGTGCCCGTGCTGCCGGCGGAGACGTACATCCGCTACGCCCGCGCGACCGGCTTCCAGCAGCCCAGGGTGGAGAACCACAAGCTCGGACCGCTGCCGCAGCTCTACGCCGACCAATTCGGATGGGAAGAGATGGTGCAGGCGGTGGCGAAGGTGTACCAGGCCCTGCCGCCGGACGTGCGCGCCCGGACCGCGATCTTTGGCCAGAACTACGGGCAGGCCGGCGCGGTGGATCTGTTCGGCCCCAAGTATGGCCTGCCGGCCGCCATCAGCGGGCATCAGAGTTATTTCCTCTGGGGGCCGCGCGGCTATACCGGCGAGAGCGTCATCGTCATGCAGGGCCGCCAGGCGGAACTCGAGCAATACTACGCCAGTGTCGAGAAGGTGGCGCACGTGGGCCATCCCTACGCCATGCCGTACGAGCATTTCGATATTTTCTATTGCCGCGGCCTGAAGTGGCCGCTGGCCGAGATCTGGCCCAAGGTGAAAAACTGGGATTGAGGGACGGAGGCCCTACGCATGTCCAAACGCCGCACCGAACCGTTTCCGGACTTTAAGCCGCGCAAAAAGGTCCCGCACGAATTCGTCCTGGAGGCGCTGACCGCGGTCTCCCCGCGAACCAATCCGATGTTCGGCTGCCTGGCGATTTACGTCGGGGAGAAGATCGTGCTGATCCTGCGCGACAAGCCGGGTCCGTCGCCCGACAACGGCGTGTGGCTGGCGACTACCGAGGAGCACCACGCAAGCCTGCGCCGCGAATTTCCGCATATGCGATCGGTCGGCGTGCTGGGCAAAGCCATCACCGGATGGCAGGTGCTGCCGGCCGACGCGCCGGATTTCGAGGAGGCGGCGCTGCGCGCCTGCGAACTGGTGCGGGCCCGCGATCCCCGTATCGGCAAGGTGCCCAACGCCCGCCGGCAGCGAAAATCCTCCCGCCGCGCTACAATAGCGGAGTAAACCCACTTGCAACTATGTTGCAGACTCTGATCATCACCCTGCGGGAGGGCGTGGAAGCCGCGCTGGTCATCGCCATCGCCATCGCCTACCTGCGCAAGATCGGCCGCCGGGACCTGTTGCCTGCCGTCCACCGCGCCTTTGGAACCGCCGTATTTGCTAGCTTTGCCTTCGCCTTTCTGCTCTCCCGGCTGGGCCTTGGCGAGGACGCTTACGAGGGTTGGACGCTGCTCGCGAGCGCCGTTTTCGTGCTTTCCATGGTGCTCTGGATGAATCGCCACGCGCGCGCCATCAAAGGCGAAATTGAAACTCAGTTGCAACAAAAAAGCAGCCAGGGCGGACGCTGGGGCATTTTCCTCTTCGTCTTTCTCATGATCTTCCGGGAAGGCGTGGAAACCGTCCTGATGCTCACCGCGGTCCGCTTCGACACCGACGGAGTGCTCGCTTTTGTGGGCATCGCGCTGGGTCTGGGGCTGGCGGTTCTGTTCGGCGTCAGCTTCGTGCGGGGCACCGTACGCATCGATCTGCGGCGCTTCTTCCGCATGACCACGGTGATCCTGACGGTCATCGTGGTGCAACTGGGTATCACCGGGTTGCACGAGCTGTCGGAAAGCCAGGTGCTGCCTTCCAGCCGCCGCGAGATGGCGCTCATCGGGCCCATCGTCAGCAATGAAGTGTTCTTCTTTGTGGCCATTCTGGCGCTGGCGGGCGCCATGCTGCTGCTGGAGTACCGCCAGCGCCAGGCTCCCCCGCTCGACGGCCTGGCCGGCGCGGCGCTGCGCAAAGCCCGCTGGTCGGCCCAGCGCGAGCGCCTGTGGATGACGGCTTCCTGCCTGGCCACCGGAGTGTTCATCCTCAGCATCACGGCCGAGTTCATCTACGCCAAGTCGACCACCGAACTGTCTCCCGCCACCGCCGTAGCCATCGTGGATGGCAAGGTGAGCATCCCGGTCGCCGGCGTGAACGACGGCGCCCTGCACCGCTTCACCATCGACGAAGACGGCGTGCACGTACGGTTCATCGTGATCCGGCGGCCGGACCAGTCGCTGGCCGTGGCCTTCGACGCCTGCCAGATCTGCGGCAACCAGGGCTATTACCAGAAAGGCCCCAACGTCATCTGCAAGAACTGCTCGTCGGCGATCTTCATCCCCAGCATCGGCTCGCAGGGCGGATGCAATCCCATCCCCATCGCCTCCCAGGTTCAGAGCGGCCAACTGGTGATCCCGGCCGACAAACTGGCGCCGGGTGCGAACATCTTCCGCAATCCCAGTTAGCGCCATGTTCATCCGCTTCGTGAGCCAGTCGATCCGCCGCGCGCCGCGCCGCAAGGCCATGACCGTGGCCGCGGTGGCCCTGGGAGCGGCGGTCGCCACCGCCATGCTGGGGGTGATGCTGGAGATCGGCGATCGCGTCAATCACGAGTTGCAGAGCCTGGGCGCCAACCTCATGGTGACGCCCAAAGCGCGTTCGCTGCCGGTCGAGATCGGCGGCGTCGACTACCGGCCGGTCGCGGCGGAGGATTATATCCCCGAAGCGCAAGTGCCCAAGATCAAATCCACGTTCTGGCATTTGAACATCACCGGATTCGCACCGTCGCTCCAGGCCGTGGTCTCGCTGGGCGGACGCGGCGTGCCTGTGGAAGGCGTCTGGTTCCGGCGGCGCTTCCGCGGCGCGGACGGCGCCACGCAGGAAGCCGGGCTGCGCACGCTGGGGAGCGCCTGGAAGATCGCAGGGCGATGGATCGACGATCCCGTGCGGGATGAGGACTCGCGCGAGGCCATGGCCGGCGGCGCAGTCGCGCGCCGGCTGGGGCTGAAACCCGGCGATACCTTACAGCTCTTCGGACAGCCATTCACGCTGGCGGGAATCGTTACCACCGGCGGCGACGAGGAAGATCGCATCTATACCCGGCTGGAAGTTTTGCAGCGGCTGACCGGCAGGCTGGGGCAGGTGGACGCGGTGCAGGTGGCGGCGCTCACCAAGCCCGAGGACGATTTCGCGCGCAAGGATCCCGCCCGAATGTCGCCCGCCGAGTACGACCGCTGGTACTGCACACCCTACGTCAGCTCCATCGCCCACCAGATTGAGGAGGCGCTTCCTATGGCGGTGGCACGGCCCATCTGGCGGGTGGCCGATAACGAAGGCAGAGTGCTGGGCAAGATTCGCGGCCTGATGCTGCTGATCGCGCTGGCCGGACTGGCCTCCGCGGGACTCACGGTGTGGAGTACCATGGCCACCACGGTGCTGGAGCGGCGCGCCGAGATCGGCATCATGCAGGCCACCGGCGCGGGCAACGGTATGGTGGCCGCGCTGTTTGCCGCCGAGGCCGCCCTCGAAGGCGCGGCCGGTGGCTTGATCGGATCGTGGATCGGCGTGCTGCTGGCCGGATGGGTGGGACGCGCCGTATTTCGCGCCGCGCTCGATACGCCGGCTCTGCTGGGACCGCTGGTGGTGGCCGCGGCAGTGGCCGCATCGATCGCCGGTGCGGCCCAGCCGCTGCGCCACGCTTTGGCCCTGGAGCCGGCGGTCACTCTGCGAGGCGGCCAGTGATCGCCGGGATGTCCCTCCGTTTCGTACTGCGTGCCATCCAATTCCGCAAGCGGCGCCTGGCCCTGGCCTTCTCGGCGCTGGCCGTCGCCGCCACGCTGGCCACCGCGCTGTTCTCCGTCTACTTCGATATCGATCGCAAGATGCGCGCGCAATTCCGCGGCTTCGGCGCCAACCTGATCGTCGCCCCGGCGGGTAGCGCGCAGACGGTTTCGCTGGCCGCCGTAGCCCTGGCCGAACAGCAGGGTGCCGCCGCCGCGCCGTTCCTGTACACCGTCGGACGATTGAACGGGGAGCCCGTGGTGCTGGCGGGCATCGACTTCCATCGCGCCGCGCCCCTCACCAGCTACTGGCGCGTCGACGGCCTGCGCACCGCCGGATCGGGCGAGTGTCTGGCCGGCAGGTCCGTGGCCGCGCACTTCCGCCTGCAACTGGAGCAGAAGCTGGCCCTCGACGGCGGCGCTTGCGTGCTGCGCGGCATCGTATCCACCGGCGGGCCGGAAGACGCACAGATCATGGTGCCGTTCACCGGCAACCGCGCCAGTATCGTCCAGGTGCGCGGCGACGGCCGCCGGCTGCATGCCATCCGCGCGGCGCTCGCCCGGCAGCTTCCCCACGCCGACGTGCGTGTGCTGCACGCCGTCGCCGAGACGGAGGCCAACGTAGTCCTCAAGATTCGCTCCACCCTGTTCCTGCTGACCGTCCTGATCCTGGGCATCACCACGCTCTGCGTCAGCAGCAACTTCAGTGCGCTGGTGCTGGAACGCAGCCAGGAGATCGGGATTCTCAAGGCTATCGGCGCGGCCGAGCGCAAGATTGCGGCGCTGTTCCTTTCCGAGTCGCTGGTCCTTGGTGCGGTCTCCGCGGTCACCGGCTACGGTTTGGGATTGCTGGTAGCCTGGGGGATCGGGCGGCAGATCTTCCCGGATTCCGCGGTGGGAGTCGATTACGTTGTTTTCCTGCCGGTGACGGCCGTGACGCTGGCGGTGGCGGCGGCGGCCACTTTGGCGGCCACGGCGCGCATACGCAGCATCCAGCCGGCGGTCATCCTGCGGGGAGAATAGGAACCATGGCATTCGTCGAACTCGAGAACGTCAGCAAGGCCTATGACGGCGGCTGGTCCGCGCCGGTGAAGGCGCTCGATCAGGTCAGCTTCACCGCCGACGCCGGCCAGTGGATCGCTATCATGGGCCCGTCCGGCTCGGGCAAGACCACCCTGCTGAACATTCTGGGCTGCCTGGACCAGGCCAGCGAAGGCGCCGTGCGCATCGATTCCGTGGATACGTCCACGCTCAGCCGCGCCGCCCTGGCCCGCTTTCGCGCGGAGACCGTCGGCTTCGTCTTCCAGCAGTTTCACCTGATCCCGCACCTGTCGGCGCTGGAGAACGTGATGCTGGCGCAATACTTTCATAGCATGACGGACGAGGCCGAGGCGCGCCACGCCTTGGACCGCGTGGGGCTGAAGGACCGCGCCCGGCACCTGCCGTCGCAACTCTCCGGCGGCGAGCAGCAGCGGGTGGCCATCGCCCGCGCGCTGGTGAACGATCCCAAAATCATCTTGGCCGACGAGCCCACCGGCAATCTGGACGCCACCAACGAGCAGATCGTCCTCGGCCTGCTGACCGACCTGCACGCCCAGGGGCGCACCATCCTCATGGTGACGCATGACGGCCAGGTGGGCCGCTGCGCCGACATCCGCCTGAACCTGGAACACGGCCGCATCGTCGAGACCACCCATTTCAGCATGGAGGAGAACCAGGACTTCGACGAAGTGCTGGAACAGTTGTGGGCCGCGCGGGAACAAAGCTTTCACGAAGAGCCGGAACACTTCACGCCCGCCCAGCACCGTCAGGTCTGCACCCTGATGGCGCGCATCGGGCTGGTGGAACTGCGCGGCAGCCAGGTGGCTTTTACGCCGCGCGGCGAGGAACGCGCGCGCAGCGTGATCCGCCGCCACCGCCTGGCCGAGCGCCTCTTCATGGACGTGCTGGCAATCCGCGACGAAGGCTCCATCGAGAAGAACGCCTGCACCTTCGAGCACATCCTCAGCCCCGAAGTGACTGACCGCATCTGCACCTTCCTCGGCCATCCCCGCACTTGCCCGCACGGCAGCCCGATTCCGGAAGGAGACTGCTGCCGCGGCGTGGCCGTGCCGCCCATCGATATAGCCGCGATGCTGGCGGAAAAACGCTGACCGGCGGCGCGCCGGACTTACGCGATTTCGTATTTGCGCAGAATCTCTTCCCAGTAGCCCTGGGCCTTCATCAGCACTTCGACCACTTCGCGCACCGCGCCGCTCCCGCCCGGCGCCGCCGTCACGTAATGCGCCTGGGCCTTCACTTCCGGGCGCGCGTTGGCCGTGGCAAACGCCAGTCCCACGCGGTGCATCACCACCACGTCCGTCAGATCGTCGCCGATATAAGCCACCTGCTCCCGGGTGACCTTCGCGTCAGCCATGATCTCTTCCAGGATCGGGATCTTTTCGATGTGGCCCTGGTAGATATAGCGGAATTTGCACTGCCTGGCCCGCTCCGCGGTGGCCGGCGATACCCGCCCGCTGATCAGTCCGGTGGCGATGCCTTTCCAACTCATCCACTGCAGGCTGATGCCGTCCTGCGAATCGAAGCCCTTGGTTTCCACCATCTGGCCGGGGTTCAGCGCGTCCGGCACGTTGATCAGCTTGCCGTCGGTCAGCACGCCATCCACGTCCATCAGCAACAGGCGGATGCGGGCGGCCATTTGCGTTATGTCGTTGCTCAATTGATCGGCTCCATGGGTTGGTCTACGCTAAGGCTATCATGCGGCTTCTCCTCCTCCTGGGCGCGGCCTGCGCGGCCATGGCGCAATCCCCGCCGGTGGTGGAGGTCGATTCCGGCAGGATCGCCGGCGCCAGGTTCGGGAGCCGGCCGGATGAAGTCATGTTTCTGGGGATCCCGTTCGCCGCGCCGCCGACCGCGGAACTGCGCTGGCAGCCGCCGCATCCGGTGGCGCCATGGACGAACGTCCGCCCGGCGGTGGCGTTCGGTGCGGCGTGTCCGCAGCCGGCCGATTCCGAAGCGTACTACCAGGCCGTGCGGACGGAGCTGGCGCGCTCGATCGAACCGTACTTCACTTTCCGCACGTCCGAAGACTGCCTCTACCTGAATGTGTGGACCGCGAACCTCCCGGCCGATCATCCCGCCGGACCGAAACGGCCGGTGATGGTCTGGATTCACGGCGGGGGCAACGTCAGCGGCACCGGCCAATATCCGCCTTTCGGGCCGGCCCTGGCGCGCCAGGGTGTGGTTCTGGTCAGCTTCAATTACCGCCTGGGAGCGCTGGGGTTTCTGGCCCATCCCGCGCTGACCGCCGAATCACCGAAGCGTGCTTCGGGAAATTACGCGATCCTGGACCAGATCGCGGCGCTGGCGTGGGTGCGGCGCAATATCGGCCGGTTCGGCGGGGATCCCGCGAACGTGACCGTCTTCGGCGAGTCGGCCGGCGGCGTCATGGTCTGCTACCTGATGGCGTCGCCGCTGGCACGCGGCCTGTTTCAGCGCGGCATCCTGGAGAGCTGCACCTGCAGCAACTACATTTCGCCGGCGCTGCGGACTCCCGCGCGCTACGAGGGTGGCAGCGGCGCCGCGGAACAGATCGGTCTGCGCCTGGCGCGGCGTCTGCACGTCCCGGAAGGTCCGCATGCGCTGGCGGAGCTGCGGGCCAAACCGGTGAAAGAAATTCTGGACGCCTCCGCGCGTTCCCCGGACTTGAACTTCGACGCCGGCGGCACGGTGGATGGGTGGGTGCTGACCGAACAGCCGGCGGCGGCCTTTGCCCAAGGACGGCAGGCGAAGGTGCCGGTGATCGTGGGCAGTAACTCCGACGAAGCCTCTGTGCTCGGCGGTGTCGATTTGGGAGGGCCGCCGACCCTGGCCCACTACCGCGCTTATGTGCGGGACCGTTTTGGGGACCAGGCCGGCGAGGTCCTGCGCTTGTATCCGGCGGCCACCGATGCGGACGTGCCCGCGGCCTACGCCGCACTTCTAACCGACTATCGTTACGGCAACGCCGCGCACGCTTTTGCCGCCGACACGGCGCGCGCCGGGCAGAAAGCCTGGCTCTACTACTTCTCCTATCCGGCCAAAGGCCAGTACGCCGGCTTCGGCGCATTTCACGGCCTGGAGATCAACTTTGTTGCGGGATGGCTGCGGCCCAGCCGCTGGGGCCCGACCACCGCCGAAGACCGGAAGATCATCGACCTGATGACCGGATACTGGACGCAATTCGCCAAGACCGGCGACCCCAATGGCCCGGGCCTTCCGCCGTGGCCGGCGTACGATCCCGGCGCCGATCAGGTCCTCGAGATCGGCCGGCAGGTGCGGCTGCGGGCGACACCGCACGCGGATCGATTTGCCGTTTTCGAGCGCGCGAAAACCGGGCGGCGCAGCCGCCGTTGAACCGCATCGTAGAATTGAAGTGATCGCTGTGATAATCGAACGGATTGCGCAAACCATCGCGCGTTACGGGATGTTTCAGCCGGATCAACGCGTGGGCGTCGCGGTGTCGGGCGGGGCGGATTCGGTGTGCCTGTTGCATTCACTCCGCGAACTGGCGCCGCGCTGGAAGCTGCGGCTCACGGTGCTGCATTTCGATCACGAGCTGCGGGGCGAGGAGTCGCGGCAGGATGCGGCGTTCGTGCGCGATCTGGCCGCGGCCATGGATCTGCCGTTTGAAGTGCAAACCGGGCTGTGCCGCCAGCCGGGCGAGAACCTGGAACAGGCCGCCCGCGATGCCCGCCTGGATTTCTTCCATAGCCTGCTGCGCGCCGGCAAGGTCGACCGGGTGGCTACCGGCCACACCCGGTCCGACCAGGCAGAGACCGTGCTCTTCCGGTTCCTGCGCGGCGCCGGGACCGCCGGCCTGGCCGGCATCCGTCCGGTCACCCGGGAAGGCATCGTCCGGCCGCTGCTCGAAATCGATCGGCGGGAGGTGGAGCAGTTCCTGCGCGAGCGTGAGGTCCCCTGGCGCGTGGATTCCACCAACGCCAGCGAGGCCTTCGCCCGCAACCGGATCCGCCATTCCCTTTTGCCCCAGCTCACCCGGGACTGGAATCCCGCGCTGCCCGAAACCCTGGCCCACCTGGCCGATTGGGCGCAGGCCGAGGAATCGTATTGGGACGCGGAGTTGCGCCGTCTTGCCGCCGGGCATTTGACCGTCGCGCCGCCTGCCGTGCTGTTCCGCACCGATTTCCTGGCTGGCCTGCCGCTGGCCGTCGCCCGCCGGTTCGTGCGCGCTGCCGTGGAGTCGGCCAAAGGCGATCTGTGCGGCATCGGATTCGAACACCTGGCCGGCGTTCTGGATTTGGCCGGCACCAGCGAGGGACACGGCCGCATCCAGATTCCCGGGCTCGACATCTTCCGCTCTTTCGACTGGCTACGGATCGCGCCGCCGGCTACCGGCAATCTGGAGAACCGCAACTATCGCCTGCCCCTCCCGGTACCAGGCGCCGTGCGGGTACCGGGCGAGCGCCTCGTACTACAAACGGAACTATCTGAAAATAATACCGTAACGAAAACGTCAAGCGACGTATATAATGGTGGCGTAGGGTATTTGGACTGGGATCGCATCACTGGTTCCCTCGAGGTGCGGAACTGGCGGCCAGGCGATCAATACCAGCCGCGCGGCCGCCGCGGGCCGGAGAAGATCAAGATCATGTTCCAGGAGGCGCGCATTCCTCTGTGGGAGCGGCGGCACTGGCCGGTCGTTACCGCGGGCGAGGAGATTGTGTGGGCGCACCGTTTCGGGCCGGCGGCGGGGTTTGCCGCGGGTGCTGCCAGCGGCCCGGTTCTGGATATCCGTGTCATCGAGGCGTAACCTGGATGGAATCGAGCCGGCTGTTTCCAACGTCTATACTGATAGCGGTTGGCCTCGTGGCTCCGGTTTGTAGGAGGTTTCGTGAATTCTAGTATCAAAACGGGCATAATTTGGGTGGTTCTGATCTGTCTGGCGGTGCTGCTGTGGACCATCGTGAAGCAGAGCAAGCACCCCGCCGAGGAGCAGATCGCCTTCACGGACTTCCTGGACCAGGTCAAAGATCATAAGATCAAAGAAGTTACCATCAGCGGCAACGAGGTGCACGGCCTGTACCAGGGGGGCGATCGCGGCATGCGTACCTTGATCCCCACCAACTATCCGGCGGTGTACGACCTCTTGACGCAGAATGGCGTAAAGGTCGAAATCAAGGACACCAACTCCAATCCCTGGTTCTCCCTGCTGGTGCAGGCTTCCCCGTTCATCCTGCTGCTGGCGTTCTGGATCTTCATGATGCGCCAGATGCAGAGTGGCGGCAATAAGGCGTTAAGCTTCGGGAAGAGCCGCGCCCGGTTGCACTCCACCCAGCAGAAGAAGGTGACATTCAAGGATGTCGCCGGCGTGGAGGAAGCCAAGGAGGAGTTGCAGGAGATCATCGAGTTCCTGCGCGAGCCGCAGAAGTTCCAGAAGCTCGGCGGCCGCATCCCCAAAGGGGTACTGCTGATCGGGCCTCCGGGTACGGGCAAGACCCTTTTGGCCCGCGCTATCGCCGGGGAAGCCAGCGTGCCGTTCTTCTCGATTTCCGGATCGGACTTCGTGGAGATGTTCGTGGGCGTGGGCGCCAGCCGCGTGCGCGACCTGTTCGAGCAGGGCAAGAAGAACGCGCCGTGCATCATTTTCATCGATGAAATCGACGCTGTCGGCAGGCATCGCGGAGCGGGGCTGGGCGGCGGGCACGACGAACGCGAGCAGACTCTCAATCAACTGCTCGTCGAGATGGATGGCTTTGAATCGAACGAAGGCGTGATTCTGGTGGCCGCCACAAACCGTCCGGACGTGCTGGATCCGGCGCTGCTGCGCCCGGGCCGTTTCGACCGCCGGGTGGTGGTCGGGCTTCCCGACGTCGGCGGGCGCGAAGCGATCCTGCGCGTCCATACCAAGAAGATCCCGCTGGGCGACAACGTGGATCTCTCGGTTCTGGGCCGCGGCACGCCGGGTTTGGCCGGCGCGGATCTCGCCAACCTGGTCAACGAGGCTGCTCTGAACGCCGCCCGCCAGAACCGTAAGGTCGTGATGATGGTGGACTTCGAACTGGCCAAGGATAAGATCCTGATGGGCGCGGAACGCAAGTCCATGATCCTCAGCGACGCCGAAAAGCGTAATACGGCCTACCACGAGGCGGGCCATGCGCTGGTGGCGGCGGTGCTGCCCAATGCCGATCCATTGCACAAGGTCACCATCATCCCGCGCGGCATGGCGCTGGGCGTCACCATGCAGTTGCCCATTGACGACAAGCACTCCTACAACAAGGAGTACCTGGAGGCGCGGCTCGCCATCCTGATGGCAGGCCGCATCGCCGAAGAACGTTACATGCACCACATGACCACCGGCGCCGGCAACGATATCGAACGGGCGACGGACATGGCGCGCAAGATGGTCTGCGAGTGGGGCATGAGCGAACTGGGTCCGCTGAGCTTCGGCAAGAAGGAAGAGCAGATCTTCCTGGGCCGCGAGATCGCCCAGCACCGCGACTATAGCGAAGAGACCGCCGTCCGCATCGACGAACAGGTCAAGAAACTGGTGCAGAACGGCTACGATACGGCCGCCGGCATCATCGAGGAACGTTCCGACGCCCTGGTACGGATTGCCGAGACCCTGCTCGAGCGGGAGATCCTGGATGGCAACGAAGTCATGCAGATCATCCGCGGCGAATCGTTGCCCCAGGCCGGCCCAACGCCGCCCAAGGATTCCGGCGATGGCACCCAGCAGGTGTTGCGTCCGGAGCCCACCCGCCGTTTGCCCGGCCTCTCCGAAGGCGAACACCCCCAGCCCGCGTAACGTGTACCTGACTTAACCGGGCAGCCGGGTGCCGCTGTGCACGCGCGCCAGATGTACGAACGCCTCCGCGGCGCCGCATCCGGACTCCCGCCCGCGATAATCTTCCATGGGCTTGTGGTAATCGCGATAGATGGCTTCGCCATCCTGGCTCTGGTGGGCGAACAGCGCGGCCTTCTTGGTTTCCCTTACCGCGGTCACATCGACATAATCGGTGGGATGGAAGCCCATGGTCTGGCTTCCCAGGTCCACCTCGAAGTAATACAGCTCGAACTTCCCGCGCGCGGCCAGCCAGGCGCGATAGGTCAGCGTGCTGGCCGCCTGATGGTCCAGGTGCGAGTCGATGGGCCAATGCGTGAAGACGACGTCGGGGTTCTCCGCAAAGATCAGCTTGCTCAGCGATTCCGCCTGGGCAGTGTCCACGATCGTGGCGCCGTCGATCTGGCCGGCGAAGATCGGCTGGGCCCCCAGAATCTTGCAGGCCGCCAGGCACTCCGCCGAGCGGATCGCCGCGGCTTCGGCATGTGACTTGTGGGGGATCCCCGCTTCACCCCTGGTCAGGTAAATGATCGTCACACGGGCGCCCGCGGCCACGTAGCGGGCCAGGGTGCCGCCGCAACCTGATTCCGGGTCGTCCGGATGTCCCCCGACGCAGACGATCTTGGGACTATGGCCCGACCCGGCCTGGCCCGCCGCCAGCGCCGGTAAAGCCAAAAACTGCCGCCGCGACGGTATCATCCTGGCCTCCCGCTGTCAGCAGCCTGCTGCAATTCTGCAATAAATGCGCCGGGGTCGCGCGCTTGATAGAGAACATAAGGGCCGCCGCTCTTGGGTGGGATCAACACCAGCCGATTGCCGCCCGCACGGTACAAGCGTATCGTCATGCCGTTGGCGACCCGAAACCAGCCGGATTGATAGTGCGGGTTGGCAAAGCCATTGGTACGCAGGGTCGGCCGCCATTCGCGGTCCTCGGGTAAATCCACGACTTTGAGATGTGCGGTGTCGATCGTATCGAGCTTCAGAGTCACCGGATAGAACCGGTCGTGAATCGTCAGGGAGCGGTCGGCCAAGGTATAACCGGGAATACCCGGCGAATAGAGCAGGAGGAGGGTTATCAGCACCACCACCGCGCCGCCTAATCCCAGTCCGAAGATCGCGCCGGTGTGGCTCCCGCCCGACGCCGCTGCGTAAGGCGTACCGGCGGCTTGGGGAGCGCCCAGGACGGCTAAGAACCCTTCCCGATCGTCGGGGCTCAGCACGTATGTCTTAGCTTCCGTCCTCACGATGGCCGTATGGCTGCGGTCGGTCAGATACCAACTGGCTTTTCCCAGTTTGGACGTCCGGAACAAGCCGTAATAGCCGAAGAAGCCGCCGCTGCCGGCCAGCCGGACACAACCCGTGAAATCGGCCGGAGTACCGGCGCGCGCCTCCCGGATGCCGGCGAGCGGCACGCGAATGTTGCCGATCAGCCGCTTGATGATCAGAGAGGTGGAGTCAGTGGCGTAACCCCGCGGCGAATAAGCATAGACCGCCAGGATCAACACCGGAACAATCGCTTCGACGAAGATTACGCGGAGCATCAGAACGATGCCGAGCAGCATGAGACAAACGACAGCCGAGATGACCTTGGTCATCGTGTCGTAGGAGGCGGAGTAGTCGCGCATCAGGGAGCCCTGCGCACAATTGTAGCCGCTCCGCGTACCAATTCGTTACTATCGTCCGGCGCGTAGCCCGTCATGCGCGGGGATGCCATCCCGCACCGGTGTTTCCCTTACGTCCGGATCGGGCGCGAACCTTATGAAGCATCCGCGAACGCGTTCATGACAGCCACTGTCGCGCCGCGGGTGCGAAATTCGTACCGTTCGATCTTTACGTCCGCCTCGCCGGGTTCGGTGTGAACCACCCAACCGTGGATCTCCAACTTCATCCGGCAGCTATTATCCAGCATGGCGGGCCAATCCACTGCCAGCCGCATCTTTTGCCCATTTCTAAGAAGATGCTGCGTGGTGAATCGTATCTCCCGGCTGCCGATTTCCAGGGTCCTTCCTTTGCCTGAGGCAGAAATACGGCTGCCTTTTACGCATTGATATTGAACCTCTTGTTCGATCGGAAACTTGCGCCGGGGACGCCTTGCCGATAACTCACCGAAGCTGTTGCTAATGGTAACCATTGTTGCCCTTTACGGCGATCTTCTGCGCAGCGCCCACACCAATAAGACGCCGATGACAGCCACTATCACCACTGGCCACCAAGCGTTGAATCCTCCGACTTGGGCGGGCGCCTGCATTGATGGAGGATACCACTCTATAAATATTCTGTAAAGATTTTTAATGTTTCCCTAGGGAAAACTTCCGGTTGCATTACGGCTACTACAATAAGGCATGCGGGCCGCTTTTCTGTATGCCTTGGGACTTTCGGCAGTCATTCGTCCGGCCGCCGCGCAGACCGTACAGGTCACCGAAACATATGGCGACCAGTCGCGCCTGCTGGCGCCACGGACGGGGCTGGCTTTTACGCCGGGTGTTCCGGCGGGCTCGCCCCAATTTACGATTTCCGTGGACAGCGGCACCACCTACCAGCAAATGGACGGCGTGGGCGCCTCGCTCACCGATTCGGCCGCCTGGGTCATCTGGAACAAGCTGAGTGCTGCCCAACGGGCGGCTTTGATGCAAAGCCTATTCGATCCCAACGCCGGGATCGGGATCGGACTGCTGCGGCAGCCCATGGGAGCCAGCGACTTCTCGGCCAGCGGCAATTACTCCTACGACGATCTGCCGGCCGGGCAGACGGACCCCGATCTACAGCACTTCTCGATTGCCCACGACCAGTCCTACCTGATTCCGCTTCTGCAGCAGGCGCTGTCCATCAATCCCGCCCTTCAAGTCCAGGCGCTGCCGTGGAGTCCGCCGGCATGGATGAAAACCACCGGGACGATGAACGGCGGCAATGTCATCACCGGCGATTTCCCGGCCTTGGCCGCGTATTTTGTCCGGTTTATCCAGGCTTATCGGCAGCAGGGCATACCGATCTATGCCGTCTCCATGCAGAATGAGCCGCTCAATTGGAACAGCGGATATCCCACGGCTTACGTCTCCAGCGCGGACGAGGCGGCCTTCATCGGCGGCTATCTGGGACCCGCGCTGGCCGGCGCGGGGCTGGGCACGGTCAAGGTTTTCGGCTACGAGCATAACTGGGACAACACCCAGTATCCGGAAGCGCTGCTGGCCGACAGCCACGCCTATGCGTATCTCGCGGGCAGCTCCTTTCATTGCTATGCGGGCGATGTGAGCGCGCAGGCGCAGGTGAAGCAGGCTTATCCGTCCAAAGACATCTGGTTCACGGAATGCACCGGATCGGTGGGGTCCAACTTCGCCGGCGACCTGCTGTGGAACGCCGAGAACCTGCCGATCGGAGCGACGCGCAATTGGGCGCGGGGCATCACGCTGTGGAACATCGCGCTCGATCAGAATTCCGGACCGCAGAACGGCGGCTGTACATCCTGCCGCGGCGTGGTGACGATCGATTCGAGCGTCTCCCCGCCGAAGGTGACGCGCAATGTCGAGTATTACGTGCTGGGCCACTTGGGCAAGTTCGTACTGCCGGGAGCATTCAGGATCGATTCGAATACCTTCGGCCCCGGGTCGATCGAAGACGTGGCATTCCGGAATCCTGACGGGTCGGTGGTCCTGCTGGTTTTGAACGCCGCGACGGGCAGTTCGACCTTCGCGGTCACCTGGAATGGAAACAGCTTCGCCGATACATTACCTGCCGGCGCTCTGGCGACGTATCGATGGGCGGTGCCGGCGCCGGCATTTCCCGCCAACGGAGCCATCAATGCCGCCACACCGGCGGGGGGCCTGAGCCCCGGCGAGCTGTTTTCCATCTACGGTACGAACCTGGCGCCCGGCATGGAGCAGCCCTCGCTACTGCCGCTTCCGGACACGATGGCCGCCACCACTGTCCAGATCAACGGAATCGCGGCTCCGCTGCTGTACGTATCTCCGCTGCAGATCAACGCGCAAGTCCCGTGGGAGACGGCTCCCGGCAGCGCCACCCTGACGGTGACCCATGCGGGGATATCGGCTTCGCAAACGGTAACGATCGCCGCGACCGGACCTGGGATCTTCACGATCGATGGCACATACGCGGCGGCCCGAAATCAGGACTATTCGGTAAATTCGGCGGCCAATCCGATCCCGGCGGGGCAGGCGATCCTGCTGTACGGCACGGGTCTGGGCGCCGTATCGCCGGCCGTGGCGACGGGGGCGGCGGCGAGTTCCACGACGCTATCCTGGGTCAAGCTTCCGGTGACCGCCACGGTGGGCGATCTGCCGGCAGACGTACCGTTTGCCGGCCTGGCGCCGGGATTCGCCGGGTTGTGGCAGGTGAACGTAATCGTCCCGGCAGGGGTATCCGGGGCGGTGCCGGTGGCGGTCTCGGCGAATGGGACGTCCGGCAATACGGTACTGGTCTGGGTGCAGTGAATCAGCCGGTCGTGCGGCGCGCCATGGCCCGCTTCACTTGCTCCAGCAGCGCGTGTGCGCGCGGCAGGCTGTCCACCGCCTGCTGAATCTCGGGATCGCTGGTCCAACGCAGCCGGTCGGCGGTGCGTTGATCGAACGCGCGAGCGGTCATCTCCTCCCGCAGCCGTTCTTCCACCCAGGTCCGGTTCTGGTTGAACTCCGCGTCGGTGAATTCCTCACCCTGCTTGCGCAGATAGGCACGGAAGCGTTCCACCACGCTATTATCGGGGGACCACCCTGACGGCAGCGCCGGCTTGGCCGCGCCAAAGTAGACCGAACCGAAATGATAGAACTCGCTGCCTCCGCCGGATGGCGGATACTCGACGTGACGCTCGAAAGCGTTCATCAACTGGGTCGGGAACTTCTCGTCCGGCGTGATTCCGCCGCCGCCATACACCGTGCGCCCGCTGTCGGTCATCTTCACATCGTTCGCGTTCGGCGAGTCGTCCTGGCGATTGTGGTAGTAATAATCGAAGAACGATCGATGCGAATAATCGCGCTGGATCAGCCGGCCGCTGGGCGTGTAATAGCGCGCGATCGTCAGCAGCAGGGCGGCGTCCTCGGATAGCGGAAACTGAGCCTGCACCAATCCTTTGCCGAACGTGTTCTCGCCCATCACCCAGGCGCGGTCGTGATCCTGCAAAGCGCCGGCCACGATCTCGGAAGCCGAAGCCGTATTGCGGTCCACCAGCACCACCATCGGATACTGGCGGCCGTGATTTCCCACCTTGGCGCGGAATACCTGTTCCGGTTCGGAGCGTCCGCGATGGGAGACCACCGTCTGATCCTTACGCAGGAAGTAACCGGCGACGGCCACGGCTTCGTTCACCAGGCCGCCCCGATTCTCGCGCAAGTCGAGGATCATGCCGTTGATGTTGTCTTCCCCCATGCGCCGCAGGTCTTCTTCCATATCGCGGTGGGCGCTCTGGTTTTCAAAGGTGGTGATATGCACGTAGGCGATGCCCGGGTGGACCCAAAACGCATCCACAACCGTGGGAGAGATCTCCCCGCGGGTCACCATTGCGGAGTAGATCTGGCTGGTGCCATACCGCCGCACGCCGACCTTCACTTGTGTGCCGCGCGGCCCCTTCAGACGGTCGGCCACCGCCCCGGAATCCTCGCCATCCACGTTGTGATCGTCCACCTGCACGATGGTGTCGCCGCGCCGCAATCCGGCGCGCGCCGCCGGCGAGTCGGGATACGCCTGCATCACCACCACGTGCGGCCCGTCCATGGTCACTTCCATGCCGACGCCGTAGTACTGCCCGCGCTGGTTCTGCTGCAGCAGACGGTACTCTTCGGGGTCCAGGAAGTTGGAATGCGGATCGAGGGTGCGCAGCATGCCGGGGATGGCGCCCTGATAGATGGCCTTTTCGGGAGCGATGGCGTCGGCGAAGTTCTCTTCGATCACCGCGTAGGCCGTGGCGAACGACTTGACATTGGCCTTGAGGTCGCCTTCGGACGGTCCGCTGGCGGAGTGGGCGACGCCAGGCGCCCAGAGGCCGGCCGCCAAAGCGCCCGCGACAATTACCGCCGGGACGAATACCACTGAACGGCCCTTGTTATGTCTATCGGAGTCCATAGCCAACCCCCCGGATTTTTAAATCATACCATGGGGGGTGCGGCGGGTGTCCCGGGAGTGGGGGCGAGTTGCCCACTGAACAGTTCTATACGGTTCAGTCGAGCCAGGCGCCGGTCATTGCCGGTGCGGGGGCGTGGGGGACCAGGGAAGGGATGGCTCCAAAGCGCCGTTGCCGCGCCTGGAACTGGCGGACGGCGGCCTCCAGATCGTGCCGGTCGAAGTCCGGCCACATACGCCGCGAGAAGATCAGTTCGGCGTAGGCGCATTCCCATAACAGGAAGTCGCTGAGCCGTTGCTCGCCGCCCGTGCGAATCAGCAAGTCCACCGGCGGACCCAACTGTTCGTCCAGGCACTCGCGGCAGACGATCCCGGCGTGGGCGGCCTGCCGCATGGCGCCGGCGATGGCGTCGCGGCCGGAATAGTCCACGGCGATGCGCAGATGCAGGCGATCGCCGGCGGCGGTGGCGGCTTCGGTCTCCGCGATGGCCTCCGCCAGTACGCCGCCGACCCGGTCGCGCCGTCCGATGACCTCCGTGCGCACGCCGTTTTCGACCGCGCGGGCGGTTTCCGAACGCAGGTGTTCGGCCAGGAGTTGCATCAGGGCGTTGACCTCCTCCGGCGGCCGGCGCCAGTTATCGGAGGAGAAGGCGAACAGGGTCAGGACTTGAATACCCAGGTCCGGCGCGGCTTCGACCGTGCGGCGTACGGCGTCGGCGCCGGCGCGGTGCCCGGCCAGGCGGGGGAGTCCGCGCGCCAGGGCCCAACGCCCGTTGCCATCCATGATGATCGCCGCATGCAGGCGGCCGGTTTCAAGACGAGAACTTTGTAACATAAAGTGATACTCCAAAAAAGGGGAGTCACCGCTCCCGCATGGTTCCGATCAGAGCCTCCATATGATCCAGATAGCGTTCCAGGGCGCGCCGTCCGACCGCGGTCAGGCGGTATTCGGTCTTGGGCAGCCGGTTCTCGAACGATTTGTTGCAGGAGACGTATCCGGCGTCTTCCAGCTTGCGCGCGTGGACGCTGAGATTCCCGTCGGTGGTTTCGAGCAGCTTCTTCAACTCGTTGAACGTCAGCGATTCGTTCACCGCCAAGCCGCTCAGGATGCCGAGACGCAGGCGTTCGTGGATGAGCCGGTCCAACTTGGGGGCGCCGCCCGCGATCCCCGCCGGGCTGGCTTTCTTTTCCCGTTCGCGCGGGAGCGCATTCTGTCTAGCCACCGTATTTCACCGTAATCAGGATTCCGAAGGCGATGTGAAAACCGCCAAAGCCGGCTGCCAGGAAAGCATTTCCCCAAGCCGCCGGGCAAACCAGGGCCGCCACGCCGGCAGCCATGAAGCACACACCCATCAGCGGCACCACTTTGACGGAAGCCGCGCCGCCGCACAATACACCGGTTCCGTAGAGCAGCAGCCAGACGCCCGGCAACAGGCTCAGATCGCCGGCGCGAAACAGCACCAGCGTGAGCACCGCGCCGGCCAGCAATGGCGGCGCAAAACCCAGCAGAAATTTGCGGCCGGGTCCGGACAGCAGCGGCGTCCCGACCTTGCGCGACTTGCGCGCGGCGGCGGCCACCCCGATCAAACCTGCCAGCACCGCCTCGCCTAACCAGGCCGCCAGCCAGGAATCGCCGTTCCACATGCGCCATGCCAGCGCTGCCACCGCCAGCGCCGTGCAGCCGAGCACGATGCCGCCTACGCCCGGAACCGCCGTGAACGATCCGGCCCGCTCCATGGCCGACCGGATGTAGCGCAAATTGTCGATGGCATGCGCATGTAGGGCGACCGGCTCGGGATGCGGCGGACGGATGGGGTGGACATGGGCCACGTTCGTATTATACAGGCCGGCATCCCACTGCGCAAGTACTTTTTGCCGTAAAGTAAAATGCCCGCTTTTCTCTCCGCCGGGCGGTAGGGCGCGGTTCGACGCCGCTTGCTTTTCCGCCCAGCCGCGCTACAATGGGACTTGGAGTGTCGAAACCAGGGAGTGGGCGAAAGCCCACTTTTTTGTTGGACGAATCGCAATCAATGCGCCCGGCAATCGCAAACCGTATCGAGGAAATCGCGCAGCGCGTGGCCGTGTCCGAAGGCATGGAGGTCGTCGAAGTGGAGGTCAAGGGCGGCGGCCGCAACCAGTTTGTGCGCATTTCCATCGACAAGCCGGAAGGCGTAAACCATGCCGACTGCGAATTGATCTCGCAGCAGGTGGGTACCATTCTGGACGTCGAGGACGTGGTGCCGGGACACTACACGCTGGAAGTCAGTTCCCCGGGCATCGAACGTAAACTACTGAAACCGCGCGATTTTGAGCGTTTCCTGGGCAAGAAGGCGAAAGTCACCCTGCGCGCGCCGGTGGACAACCAGCGCCACTGGGAAGGTACCCTGGCGGGCTTTGCCGACGGCATGATCGTTTTGGATGCCGCCGGGCGCCAGATCCGCTTCCCGTTCGAACAGGTGGAAAAGGCGAATTTGAAGTTTGAGTGGTAGGGCCCTCCTCGCCAATCGGAAGAAATCAACGACAGGATAGAAGAGGAAATACTTTGGAAACGATTTTTCAGTCTATCGAAATATTAAGCAAGGAAAAGGGCATCGATCCGCAGATCGTCCTGGACGCCGTAAAGGACGCCATGCTGATCGCCGCGCGCAAGCATTTTCGCACCACCGAGGATTATGTGGCGGAAATCAGCGACAAGACCGGCGCGTTGCAGCTCTTTGCCGTGAAGAAGGTCGTTGAAGCGGTGGAAGATCCTTCCAAGGAACTGACCCTTTCCGAAGCGCGGCGCATCAATCCCGAAGCCGAGATCGGGGCCGAGGTCCGCATTCCCAAGAAGACCGATCTGCTGGGCCGCATCTCCGCGCAGACCGCCAAGCAGGTCATCTTTCAGAAGGTGCGCGAGGCGGAGCGGGAGACGGTCTACAACGAATACTCCGGCCGCACCGGCGAGCTGGTCAACTGCACGGTGAAGCGCGTGGAGGGTCCGGATTACATCCTGGACCTGGGAAAGACCGAAGCGCGCCTGCCCAAGAAAGAACAGTCCAAGCTCGAGAGTTACAGCGTAGGAGATCGCGTGCGCTGCGTCATCCGCATCGTGGACAAGTCCAGCAAGGGGCCGGGCGTGGTGGTTTCGCGCGCCGCGCCGGAGCTGGTGATGCGCCTGTTCGAGCAGGAGGTGCCCGAAATCTACGACAGTACCGTCACTATCAAGGGGTGCGCGCGGGAAGCCGGCGAACGCACCAAGATCGCGGTGCAGAGCCGCGACCGCGATGTGGACAGCGTGGGCGCCTGCGTGGGCATGAAGGGCATGCGCGTGCAATCCATCATCCGTGAATTGCGCGGCGAGAAGATCGACATCATCGAGTATTCCGAAGATCCGGTGGTCTTCGCCACGCATGCGCTCAGTCCGGCGAAGATCAGCCGCGTGACGATCCTGGACGCCGTCGAGAAGCACATGGAAGTGATTGTGGACGACTCGCAGTTATCGCTGGCCATCGGCAAAAAGGGGCAGAACGTGCGCCTGGCGGCCAAGCTGCTCGGCTGGAAGGTGGACATCAAGAGCGAGGAAGAAAAGCGCCAGGAGGTGGAATCGGCGATGGCGGCCCTGGTGAATCCCAGCGAGCCGGTGTCCGCCCTGGTGGCATACGGCATGGCCGAGGACCTGGCGGCGAAGCTGGCCGAGGCCGGCGTCGGCACCATCGACCGGCTGGGCAGCATGACGCCGGAACAGTTGCAGGAGATCCCCGGCGTCGATCCGGAGATGGTGGAGAACATTCGCGACTCGGTCACAGCTTATTACGGTCAGTTCGAGGAAGCCGTACCGGAGGAAGCCATCCCGGAGGAAGCCATCCCGGAGGAGGCCGCGGCGGCCGTCACGGAGCCGGTGGACGCCGTCGCCGAGCCCCTCGCCGGGGAGGAACCGCCGATTGCGGCAGGCGACGCGCCGGCGCCGGAAGACTCCGAGTCCTCCGGCGAGTCTGATACCATAAAAGACTCGGGGCCGGTTTCTCACGACGAGTCGGAAAACAGCGGTTTGCCCAACGAGTGAGGTGCGCCTCCGCAGAGCAGTTTCGTAACTATGAACAAGATTCGCATTAATGAGCTGGCGCGGGAGTTGGAAGTCAAGGCGCACGAGATCCTTGACCGGCTGCCCGAGTTGGGCGTGACGGAAAAGAAGACCCACTCCAGCTCGATCGACGAGGATGTCGCCATCAAATTGCGGCGGCTATTCGGTCAGGAAGTTCCCGAAGATCACGCCGCGCTGGAGCCCGAGCCGTCCGGGCAGGCCGGCGAGGCGACGGCGCTTGTCAAAGGGCCGGCTCCGGTGGCGGAAGCCTCGCTTCCGCCCGCGTCAGGGCAGTCTCCGGCGCCGCCTCAAGCAGCGGCCGAAGAACAGGCGCCCGTCCCGGTTGGGGACGCGGTTTCCTTCGAGCGTCCCGCGGGCCGCGCTTCGCATCCGATTCGTCCGCCGCTGGCGGGCAGCGCACCGCCGGCGCCCTCCGCACCGGCGCCGCCCGCCGCCGTGATCGCGCCGGGCCGGCCGGCTGCGCCCGCTGTCAAACCCGTTCCGCAGATGCGGCCGGGCCAGGTGCTTTCGACCGGCCCGCGGCAGCCGCTGCCGCCCGGCGTAAACGATCCGCTGCGTCCCACGGCTGGTTTGCCCCGGCCGCCGATCGTGGCCCGCACCACCGCGACTCCTTCCGGGCGTCCGGTGGCTCCGGCTCCGCCGGCGGCGCCTCCGGCAGGATCCGCCGCTCCCGCCGCTCCCGCCCGTCCCTTGGCCGGACAACCCGTGGCCCGTCCGGTGGTGCCGCCGCGGGCGGATCTGTTGGCCAAGCTCACGCAACCGCGTGCCGCCGCACCCGGCATGCCGGCGCCGCCGGCGCCGCGCCCCGGCGTCCCCTCGCGGCCGCAGAGCGCGCCCGCTCCCGGCCAGCCGATCTATCGCGGACCCTTGCGCCCCGGCCAGCCGCTCGTCACCCGGCAGGGTCCCGGGCCCGCCCGGCCCGGCGGACCGGTGCGCCCCGGCAGCGGGCCGCGTCCCATGCATCCGACTTCGCGCCGCCCCGGAATGGAACCGCCGGTCGCGCCGCCGCCGCCCGACCAACAGCGGCGTCCCGGTGACAAGCGCGGATCGCGGCAGCAGCGCGATCGCAACCAGGAGATCGAAGAGAAGATCCTGCGGCCGTCCACCCGCCGCCAGACGCCGTCCGGCCCGCCGCCGGTCAGCCGCGAGATTACGGTGACCGAAGGCATCACGGTGAAAGAACTGGCGGCCAAGCTGGACGTCACCGTCGGCCAGGTGATCATGAAGCTGATGCAGCGCAACATCATGCTTACCGTGAACCAGACTCTGGATTCGAAGCTGGCCACCGAGATCGCCCGCGAGTTCGGCGCTTCCACGAGCACCATCACATACGAACAGGAAGCCCAAAAGAAGGAAGAGGTCGCCGAAGATCCCAAAGACCTGGTGAAGCGCGCGCCCGTGGTTACCATCATGGGCACGTGGACCATGGCAAGACCTCGCTGCTCGATTCCATCCGCGAGGCCAATGTGGCGGCCAAGGAAGCCGGCGGCATTACGCAGCACATCGGCGCGTATTACGTCGAAAAGGACGGCCGCAAAGTCGTCTTTATCGATACGCCCGGCCACGAGGCGTTTACGCGTATGCGCGCCCGCGGCGCCAAGGTCACCGATATCGTGGTGCTGGTGGTGGCCGCCGACGACGGCGTGATGCCGCAGACGCTCGAGGCCATCGACCATGCCCGCGCCGCCAAGGTGCCGATCGTGGTAGCCATCAACAAAATCGACAAGCCGGAGGCGCAACCCGAGCGCATCAAGCAGCAACTGGCCGATCGCGGCCTGCTGGCCGAAGATTGGGGCGGCGATACGGTCATGGTGCCGGTCTCGGCCAAGATGAAGACCGGCCTCGACCTGCTGCTGGAAATGATCCTGCTGGTGGCCGATCTGCAGGATCTGAAGGCCAACCCCAAGCGTCCCGCGCTGGGCAACGTGCTCGAAGCCAAACTCGACCGCGGACGCGGCCCGGTAGCCACGGTGCTCGTGCGCAATGGCACGCTGCGGCAAGGCGATTATTTCATCTGCGGAGCGGTGTTCGGCAAAGTGCGCGCCATGTATAGCGACCGCGGCGATCAGGTGCGCGATGCGGAGCCTTCCACGCCGGTCGAGGTGCTGGGCCTGGAATCGCTGCCGGAAGCGGGCGACGACTTCCAGGTGGTCACCGATACCGCCAAAGCCAAGCAGATCGTCCTGTTCCGCGAAGCCAAAGTCCGCGAAGCGGCCATGGCCAAGTCCAGCCGCCTGACGCTCGAACAGTTGCACCAGAAGCTGCAGGCCGGCGAGGTGACCGAGCTCCCCATCATTTTGAAAGCCGATGTGGGCGGCTCCGCCGAGGTGCTGACCGATACGCTGCACAAGCTGTCGAACGACAAAGTGAAGGTGCGCGTGCTGCGTTCCGGCGTGGGCGCCATCAACGAATCCGACGTGCTGCTGGCTTCGGCCTCTGACGCCATCGTCATCGGCTTCAACGTGCGCCCGGAGCGCAACACGGTGGCGCTGGCCGAGCAGGAGAAGGTCGATATCCGCCTGCACACGATCATCTACAACCTGACCGACGAGATCAAGCGCGCCATGTCCGGCCTGCTGGAGCCCGTCTTCAAGGAAGTCTACAAAGGCAAAGCCGAAGTGCGCGAGACCTTCCGGATCACCAAGGTCGGCAACGTGGCCGGCTGCCTGGTACAGGACGGCTCCATCACCCGCGACAGCGAAGTGCGCCTGTTGCGCGACAACGTGGTGGTCTACACCGGCAAGATCGGTTCTCTGCGCCGCTTCAAAGACGACGTCAGCGAAGTGAAGAGCGGCCAGGAGTGCGGCATCACGCTCGAGAACTTCGGCGACATCAAGCAGAACGACATCATCGAAGCCTTCGTGACCGAACGCGTGGCCAGCGAGGTCTTCGCCTGAGGCCGTGGCTACCATCGGGGTGCTCACGCTCGAAATCGTCCTGCGGGACGCGCACTCGCTGAAGGACAAGCGGCACGTTGTGCAGAGCCTGAAAGACCGGCTGCGCAGCAAGTTCAACGTCGCGGTGGCCGAGATCGACTATCAGGATCTCTGGCAGCGCTCCGTGGTGGCCGCCGTAACCGTCTCCTCGGACCACGGCCACGCCGAACAGGTGCTGCAGTCGGTCGAAGGAGAAGCCGCCGCGTTGCTCGGCGCCGGGTTGGCGCGCACGTCGGTGGAGTGGATGTGAATGGATCAGCACCGCTCTCAGCGTGTCTCGGAAGCCGTCCGCGAGGAGCTGTCCGAGATCATCGGATTTGAGCTCTCCGATCCCCGCCTGACCGCGGTGGACGTGACGGACGTGACGGTCAGCCCGGATTCGCGCCATGCCACCGTGAAGGTCAGCGTGGCCGGCGGCGAACAGGAGCAGAACGCCGCCATGGCGGCCCTCGAGCATGCCGGACATTTTCTGCGTCATGAGCTGGCCGGCCGCCTGAACCTCCGGAGGATTCCGGAATTGCACTTTGAGCGGGAGAACTGGCCGGACGCTTCCGCCCGGGTCGAGATCCTGCTGAAGAGGGCGAAAAAAAAGCGTGGAACCACCGAAAATCAGCCCTAAAGTCAAACAAACTGTGGTAGTTTTGTTCTTGTTGACGGCTTCGGCTGCGCTGTCCCAAGTCAGCCGTACCCTGCACCTGCCGGCGGACCCGGGCCAGATGTTGCGCCTCGAGCAGAGCGCCGAGGCCATGGGCTCCGCCTATTCGATTGCCGTCTACGGATACGACCGCGACCGCATGGAGGCTGCCGTCAATGCGGCTTTCGATGAAGTGCGGCAACTGGACAGCATGCTTTCGAACTACAAGCCGGATAGCGAGTGGAGCGAGGTGAACCGCGAGGCTGCCCGCCACCCGGTTCACGTTTCGGCGGAATTGTTCCAGTTGCTGGCCGCCTGCCAGGCGTACAGCCGCGAAAGCGAGGGCGCCTTCGATATCTCGGTCGGACCGCTGATGAAGGTCTGGGGATTCTACAAAGGCACCGGCCATCTGCCGCATCGCGCCGAGGTCCTGGCGGCCCTGCAACATGTGGGCTACCAGCACGTCCATCTGGATAAGGCGAACCAGACGGTGAGCTTCGACCGGACCGGCGTGGAACTGGATCCCGGCGGCATCGGGAAGGGTTATGCGGTGGACCGCATGGTCGAGGTTCTGAAGACGAAAGGGATCACCACGGCCCTGGTTTCGGCATCCGGCAGCAGCATCTACGGACTGGGCGCGCCGCCCAACGAGCCGCGCGGCTGGCGCATCATGATTCGCGATCCGAAGAATGAACGCAAGAGCGTGGCCGAAGTATTCCTGAAAAACGATTCCCTCTCCACCTCCGGCAACTACGAGAAGTTCTTCGTCGCCGACGGCCACGTGTACAGCCACATCATGGACCCGCGCACGGGTTATCCGGCGCCGGGCATGCTCTCGGTTTCCATCGTCACACCGCGCACCATCGACAGCGAGGCGTGGTGCAAACCGTTTTTCATTAACGGCCGCCAGTGGGCGGCCCATCACAATCCTCACGGATATCGCGCTTTTTTTTGCGAAGACAGGACGGAACAGCCATGCGCGTGGCTCCCATGACAAGCCGCTTTTTGGATGCGTGCAAGCGCCGACCCACCGATTTTCGTCCAGTGTGGTTTATGCGCCAGGCCGGCCGCTATTTGCGCCCCTATCGTGAAATACGGGCGAAGCACGGCATCCTGGAAATCTGTAAACGTCCGGATCTGGCCGCCACGGTGACGTTGCAGCCGGTCGAGATTCTGGACGTGGACGCCGCCATCATCTTCGCCGACCTGTTACTGCCGGTGGAACCGATGGGGCTGAAGCTGCGATTCGCGGCCGGCGAAGGCCCGCGGATCGATAATCCGGTGCACACCAATTCGGATGTGGACGGACTTTCCACCACCAACACCGACGATCTCGGGTATGTGGGCGAAGCTATTCAGACCGTGGTGCGGGCGCTGGCCGGCAAGGTGCCCGTGATCGGTTTCGTGGGCGCGCCGTTCACCCTCGCCAGTTACATGATCGAAGGCGGCGCTTCGCGCAATTACATCCGCACCAAGCGCATGATGTACTCCGACGAGATCCTGTGGCGCCGCCTGATGGGCAAGATCGTGGACGTGCAGGCGCCCTTCGCCAGCCTGCAAGTCACCGCCGGCGCGCGCTGTATCCAGGTCTTCGACAGTTGGGTGGGGGCGCTGGGTCCGGACGATTACGTACGCTTCGTACAGCCGTATTCGCGCGCGCTGATCGAGCGCATCCGCGCTACGGGTGTGCCGGTAATCCACTTCGGCACCGGGGCTTCCGGCTTCTTCCGGGAACTGCACGCGGCCGGCGGCGACGTCATGGGCGTCGATTGGCGCATCAACATCGACCAGGCGTGGATGGATATCAGCTACCGCTCGGCGGTGCAGGGCAACCTGGATCCGGTGGCGCTGTTCGCGCCGCTGCCGGAGCTGAAGATGAAGATCGCCGAACTGCTGAAGCGCACCGGCTCGCGTCCGGGCCATATCTTCAACGTGGGCCACGGCATCCTGCCGGAGACGCCGGTGGAGAATGTGAAGGCTTGCGTGCAGATGGTGCGCGAGTTCAAGCCGTAGCAGGCGCCGGCTTCTTCTCCATCCAGCTCATCCAATACTCTTTCCACTCCACGTCCTGCCCGGCGGGCAGCACGTCGATCGGATTCAGCCCGTCCAGCATCACCGCGCTCTCGTCGGTGAACGCCTTCTTGCCCTGGTTGGCCAGCGCCTTGGGGTGCGGGCCGTGGTGTATGCCGCGCGGGTGAAGGGTAGCCATGCCGGCCTTGATGTTGTCGCGGCTGAAGAAGTCGCCGTCGTGGTAGAAGATGAACTCGTCGTAGTCCGTGTTGCGATGAAAGAAGGGCACCTTGAGCGCGTCGGCGTCCTGCTCGAGCGGCCGCGGGAGAAAGCTGCAGATCACCGCGCCGGCGGTGACGAAGGTCGTGTGCGCGCTGGGCGGCAGGTGCGCGCGATGGCTCATCACCGGGCGGATATCGCGCATGTTGATCTTCCACACCGTCAGGTCGCCCTTCCATCCCACCACGTCCATGGGGTTGAACGGATAAAACACCTTGGAAAATTCGTCGTCAACCTTGATGCGGACCTCCCACTCGCGCCGGTCGTCCAATTGCGGCGCGGGTTCCGGCGTGACGATGGCCGCCGGATCGTACAGCGCGTGCTGGCCCAGCAGGCCTTTGTCCGGCGGATCGAATTCGCCGCGCGACTGGACGATCAGAAAGAAGTTGTCGGCCGTGCGGGGCACGATACGGTAGGTGACGGCGCGCGGGACGATCACATAATCGCCGCGCTCGAAGTCGAGCGGCCCGAAGTCCGTCTCGATGGTCCCCTCTCCGCGGTGCACGAAGATCAACTCGTCGCCGTCGGCGTTGCGATAGTAGAACGGCATGGGGGTGGAGCGGCGGGAGACATACAGCTTGACGTCGTGATTTCCGAGGAAAGCCACCGGTTGCCCCTGCGGATCGCGGAGGTCGGAAGGTTCCAGGCGGTTCAGATCGAAACAGTGCGGCCGCAGCTTGCCTTCAAAACGGATCCAGCCCGTGGGCGGGTGCGCGTGATACAGATGCGCGCTCTTTCCATAGAAACCCTTGCGGCCGTGTTCTTCCTCGAACGTCCCTGCCGGCAGGCCGACGTGGGCCTGGCTGGCGACTTTGCCTTTCTTGAGCGGATACATGCGCCCCTCCTACGTCCAGGATAGCCCGCGGCGCGGCGGGATCACGAAGCGGGTTCTTCGACGGTCAGAATCTGGTCCGCCGGCACGTCGTGCAGAACCTGGTGGATGCGGCTGGGCCACTTGATGTCGATCTCGCGGATCGTCTTGGATGCGCCCAGGCCGAAGTGCACGCGCGCGTCGCTCGAGCAGGCGTAGCCCACCGCCGTGGTCACCTCGTTGTATTGCTTCATGCCGTCCGGGGTGGTGACCCGGATCTGCGCGCCCACTCCCATGCGGTTGCTCTTGCGGCCGACCAGCTTCAACAGGATCCAGTGATTGGTGTTTTTGGTGATGTTGTGGAAGTACTGCATCTTCCCGTTGAGCACCGTGACCACGGCGTCGATGCGGCCGTCGTTATCCACGTCGCCGAAGGCCACGCCGCGGTGCGCCGCGGGTTTCTGGAAGTCCGGGCCGGCCTCGGCGCTCACGTTTTCGAACTTGCCGCCGCCCAGATTGCGGAACACCGTGTTGGGCTCTTCGTATTTGCGGTTGGAGAATTCCGCGACGTTGTCGAGCACGTTGCCGCGGGCCACGAACAGGTCCTTCCAGCCGTCGTTATCGAAATCGAAGATGCCGTTGGACCAGCCCGACATGTCGCGGGTTCCGGTGAGATGCATCTGGAAAGTGCGTTCCCAGAACTGGCCGTCGCCGCGATTCTCGAACAGCGGGAAGGACTCGTGTTCCACGGCGGTGTGCCAGATCGAGGGGCGCCCGTTGTTATCCACGTCTTTGAAATCCGCGCCCATCCCCGATATGGCGCTGCCGCTCTGGGTGTAGGCCACGCCGGATTCCAGCGCGACCTCTTCGAACTTCTTCCCGCCCAGGTTGTGAAACAGGAAGTTCGGCCGGTTGTCGTTGGCCACGAAAATATCCATGAAGCCGTCGCCATCGTAGTCGGCGATGGCCGCGCCCATGCCCTTGCCCGGATACCTGGCGATCCCGGTCTCCGCCGAGACGTCCGTAAATGTGCCGTCGCCATTGTTGCGGTAGAGAGTATTGGGCAGATTCGCGTAGTTGTTGGGATGGCAGTATGCGCGCAGGCCGGGTTTTGGCCCGCAGAAGGGATCCTTGTTTACCTCCCACTTGCAATAGTTGGAGACGAACAGATCCAGCAGGCCGTCATTGTTATAGTCCACCCAGGCGGCGGAGACCGACCACATCTTCTTGCCGTCGAGTACGCCTCCTGCCACGCCGGCCTTGTCGGTCACATCGCTGAACGTGCCGTCGTGGTTGTTGCGGAAGAGCTGATTCTTCCCGGTATTGACCACGTAGATGTCGGCCCAGCCGTCGTTATCGTAGTCGCCGATGGCGACGCCCATGCCGTAGCCTTCGCCCGCCACGCCGGCCTTCTCCGTCACGTCCGAGAAAGTCCCGTTGTGATTGTTGTGGTACAGCCGGTTCCAGTATTGGGGACCCTCTTTCCGCAATGACGGGATAGCCGCACCGTTGACCACGTATACGTCCAGGTAGCCGTCGTTATCGTAGTCGAACAGCGCCACTCCGGCCACCATGGTCTCGGGCTGGTTCTTGTTGGGGGTGGGACAGCTATCGGTGACGAAGTGCAGGCCGGCGCGCTCCGCGATCTCTTCGAAAACGATGGGGCCCGCGGCGGATTCGGCCAGAAGCACGCCGGCTGCGATTACAATGGGGATTAAGACTTTCACGCCCGCGCCCACTTGCTGGAGGAATGCCTGAAGCGCACGATCGCTCTTATTATATCCGGTCTCTGCTTGAGCGCGTTCGCTCTGCTGTACTCCGGGCGGCCCGTGCAGGCCCCCAAACGGCCCGGCTTCGTGGACGTGGCACCGCGCTCGAAGTTCTCTTACATCAGCAACAACAGCCCGGGCGGCCACAAGTACTTCCCGCAGCCGATGTGCGGCGGGGTGGCCCTGTTCGACTTCAACAACGACGGCCTGCTGGACATCTTCTTCACCAACGGCGCGCAGCTCCCGGAAATGAAGAAGACCAACCCCTCGTACTACAACTGCCTGTTGAAGCAACGCGCCGACGGGACCTTCGAAGATGTCACCGCAAAGGCGGGACTCACGGGCAAGGATCTCGACTTCAACTTCGGCGTGGCAGTGGGCGATTACGATAACGACGGCTACGAGGACCTGTTCCTTTGCGCCGCCGGCCGCAACACCCTGTATCACAACAACGGCGACGGCACGTTCACCGACGTGACCGCCGCGTCCGGCATCGGGGGCAAGCCCCCCAATACCCTCAGCGTGGTGGCGGCGTGGTTCGATTACGACAACGACGGCCTGCTGGACCTGATCGTGGATAACTACACGTTCTGGACGCCGCAGACGGATCTGCGCTGCTCCATGGGCAGCAAAGAATATTACTGCGATCCGCGCCGTTATCCCAGCGTGCCGCCCCGGCTGTACCACAACCTGGGACACGGCAAGTTCGAGGATGTCACCGAAAAATCGCACCTGGCGGCCTCGCCCGGCAAGGGCATGGGGATCTCGATCGCGGATTTCAACAACGACGGCTGGCCGGACGTCTTCATCGCCAACGACACCGAGCCCAACTCTCTGTTCATCAACATGAAGAACGGCACGTTCGAGGAGCGCGGGCTGGAACTGGGCGTGGCCTACAACGAGAGCGCGCATACCGGGTCGTCGATGGGATCCGATGCCAAGGATTTCGACAACGACGGCAATGTGGACATTTTTTACAACAACCTGATGGGCCAGATCTGGCAGCTTCTGCGCAACCGGGGCAGTCTTTTTCAGTTCCCTTACGCTTCCAAGATCCAAGCCCTGAGCCAGCCTTTTTCCGGCTGGAGCAACGGATTCATCGACTACAATAACGACGGTTGGAAGGACATTTATTCATCCAACGGCGACGTGGACCAGGTGAACGAGAAGTCGCCGCAGCACGACACCATGTTCGAAAACCAGGGCGGCAAGACGTTTGTGGATGTCTCCGAAGATATGGGAAAGGACTTCCTGCACAAGGGCTATCAGCGCGGATCGGCTTTTGGAGATTTAAACAACGATGGCGCCATGGATATTGTGGTGACCTCGCTGAACGAGCCGCCGCGGATCCTGATCAACACCGCCGACAGTGGAAATCATTGGCTGATACTCAGCCTGACCGGCCACAAGAGCGCGCGCGATGCGATCGGCGCCAGGGTGAAGGTGACCACGGCCTCCGGCCGCGCGCTTTATAACCACGTTTCGATCAGCTCCGGATTCATGTCCTCGAGCGATAAGCGCGTGCATTTCGGCTTGGGGGAAGAGACCAAAATCAGCGCCGTCGAAATCCACTGGCCGAGCGGCATCGATCAGGTATTGAAGAACGTGGCCGCGGACCAGTTCCTGAAAATCGACGAGCCCGCAAAATAGCCGCGCCGGTCCCGCTTACGAACGGGACCGGCGCGGTGTGCAATCGGAATGCCGGCTGATTAGTGCGACGGCGTGGTGACCGCCACAACTTTGGACATGGGGGAGATGTTACCTCCCTTGTCTGTCTCCTTCACCCCGTAGTAATAAGTCGTACCCGGCGTTACCGGATAATCGGTCGACTTGGTGGTCGATGCATAAGCGGTCTTGAGCAGCGTCAGGTTCGATGGCGAGCTGCCGCGGAAGATCTGGAACGAGGAGAGCGCCATCCCACTGGGCCCCGCGGCCCAAGTCAGATTGATCTGAGCTTTGGACACCGCCACCGCCGCCAGGTTGACGGGCGCGGAGGGCAACGCCAGAGTGGTGGCCGAGACCGTGGCGGAGAGCGGCGAAAGATCGCCGCCCTGGTCTACCGCCTGGACGGCGTAATAATACTTCGCCGCCGGCGATAGCGAGGCATCGCTGAAGGAAGTCTGAGCGCTGCTTGCAATCTGGTGCAGGCTAGATGCGGAGGTGCCGCGGTAAACGTAATAGCAGGTGATGGGAAGGCTCGCATTGACCTTGCTCCACGTGAGGCTGATCTTGCTGGTGGAAGTGGCCGTGGCTACGACGTTCGGCGGCGCCGGCGGCAGGGCCGGCAGGGTCACCCGCAGGACCGCGGACATCGCGGAGACGTCGCCGCCCGAATCGACCGCCGCCACCGCGTAGTAGAAGGTTGAGTCTGCCGTTACAGAGGTGTCCGTGTAGCTGTTTCTGGTGGGCGTTCCGACCTGCACCAGGTTGCTGGCCGAGCTGCCGCGGAATACCAGGAAATACTGCAATGGCAAGCCGCCATTGGCCGGGACCGACCAGCTCAGGACCAGCTTCGTGGCCGACGGAGTGGAAGCCGACAAGCCCGTAGGCGCCGCGGGCGGCTGGGGCGTAGTCACCGCCACAAGGGACGACATCGCGGATGCGTTGCCCCATTTGTCCGTGGCTTCCACGCCGTAATAGTAGGTGGTGCCCGCGGACACCGCAGAATCCGTGTAACTGGTCGCCGTGCCCGCGATTTGGGCCCGCTGGACCAGGGCCGCAGGCGCGGATCCGGAAAAGATCTTGTAGCTGTTGACGCCCGTGTTGTCCGCCGCTGGCGACCAGGAGAGAACGACTTTCTGCGCCGAGGCGGCGCTGGCGCTCAGATTGCCCGGCGCGGTCGGCGGTGTGGCATCCGCGGTCCGCACGCTGGCCGCCGGCGAGAGCGGCGACAGATTTCCGGCCAGATCGAATGCCTGGATACTGTAAGCGTAAGTGGTGGCCTCGCTGAGCCCGGAATCCTGGAAGACCAGGCTCGTCGGCGGATTGCCGGGAACGAGTAGCGCGGTCGTGCCCACTACTACGCCGTCCCGCAGAACGTGGTAGCCGGCCACGCCGATGTTATCGAGGCTCTGGTTCCAGCTCAGAGTTGCCGTGGTCGGATTCGAGGAACCGGCCGACAAGCCTCCGGGCACCGTGGGCTGTATCGTGTCGGGGACCGGAACATTGGCGGCGTAGAAGCTCATACCGGTGTCGCTGTACTGGGCATTTTTGTTGGCTTGCGATACCAGCGAACTCTCGGCATTCAGCAGGTAGCTGGCAGACATCGCGGACGTCGAATCGTCATAGGTCTGGTACGCGAAAAAATAGTCCGAGGCGAACGGATTCATGAAGAGGAACGGAGTGCCGTAGGTCGCCTGGATGTAGGCGGCCATGTTGCGCATGGTCTCGAGGAAATACTGATCCAGCGGGGCAAAGAAGCTGAAGACGTCCCGCGCGCTGACCTGGTCGGGCGTCAGCACCGCCAGTTCGCTGTCGAGTTCCTTGTGCAGCCAGGCTTCCGTCATGCTGACCGGCATGTGGGCGGCCCCGGCCATGCTGGCGACGGTTAAGGCGTTCGGCAGGAATCCGTTGTTGATCGGATAGATGTGCATGTCGACGAAGTCCATCGGCTGCGTGACGAACCCTTGAAAGAACGGCTGAAATCCGGCCAGCCAGGTGCCGGCGCCCGCCCCGATCTTCATCCCCGCCTGGCGCTCCGGCTGCAGGACGGCCAATATCTGAGACAGCAGCGCATTGGCTCCCGACGGCGTGTTCACGTTGGCTTGTCCCGAGTTCATGGCTTCCGTATCGGGCTCCTCCAACACCACGAAGTAGTCCGGCTGGAGCGTCTGCGCGATGGTGAGCGCGGTCTGCGCCCGTGCCTGCTGATAGGTGTTCCAGTCGAGCGTGGCATAGAAGTCCGCCGTATTCCAGCCCGCCCGCGAAGTCACGTTGCTGGTGAACAGTACCGTGCTTTCCACCATCAGCTTCAGCCCCATGGCGCGGACCTGTGCCGCCAGGTTGCTGTAATAATTTTCGAAGTCGGCCATCGACTGTCCCTGGCTTATCATGTACGGTTCGTAGAGCAGGGGGAAGCTGACATGCACCTCGACGCACGAGACGCCCAGCGCCTTGAGCGCATTGAGCTGCTGTGTCGGATTAGAGTTCAGCAGCGACGGTCCGGCGTTTGAATCGGCCGTTTTGAGGGAGCCGCATTGCATTCCGGCATAAGGCGCCGGGGTGCCCTGGGCCGTCAGGACGCTGTTGAAAGTGTCCAGATAATTCTGGTCCAGGGAGTAGACTGCCTGATACGGCGCAGGCACCGCAGGAGCCTGCGCGGTAACTATACACGGAAAGACGCCGACCGTCAGCGCCGCTAAAATGACCGATAACTTCATTAAAGATGCCCTCCGGTATCTTTATCGGCGCGGAATCGGATATTCGTACAAAAAGGTCTGATTCTTTAGGGGAGATCCTAATAGGAGTTGATTACAGTGCGATGCGGTCCGCGATTTTCGGGGAAAATACAGGAGGGAAAAAACAAAAGGATGGGCGGCCGCCCGCTCCTGCTGTCACGTCTTCCCGGCCGGCGGAGTCTCATTGACTGCGGTGCAAGTACCGCGGCGCCTATCGCATAATGCGTCCGGCGCGTCACTACTCAGCAGCCGGTCAGCCTAGGAAGCCGGTAGCCGCCCTTCTTGTGGACTGGTTCTATGTGTACTTCCTCCTTTTCCACAAAAGGCTGCCCCATGGGGGCATCAGCTACTCCCCTTGAGAAGGGGTCCTGCGGATTGAGGATCACATTCCATCCTCGCTCCACCTTCAATATGCACCCGTCCCAGGGTCCTGTCAAGTGCATATCGCTCGCGGCCGTGAGCCGGGCGTTGGGCAGCCAGTAGTCCCAACAACACGAAAAACCACGCGCCGATGGCGGGTCTTTGTTGCAGCGGATACTCCACCAGGCAATGAGTCCAGACCGACAGCAGCCCGATTCCCCACACCGAGCGGATGGCCGCGGGCGCCGCCATTCCGGCCAAAGTAAGAAGCGCCAGCAGGAAAGGCATGCCACCCTCCACGGCCCATTGCACCCAGTCGTTGTGCGCTTGATTGACGTAGGTTCCGTCGTCGAACAGCGCGTACGCCGGATACGCGCGCGCCCAATTGCCCAAACCGAAACCCATCCCCGGCCGCTCGCGGAACATCGCCGCCGACGAAGCCAGCAGCTCACGCCTTCCGGCGAACAGATCCGGATCCTGCATGCGCCGGCGCAACACCTGCCAGCCCGCCACGGCCGCGAACACGACCGCCAGGATGCCGAACACCGCTAGACCCCGCAGTACTTCCTTTGCCGGAATGTCGCGCCGCCAGGCGAGCAGCAGAACCGCCACAGCTTCGGCGGCGATGAGCAGGGTGCCCGCGCGCGAGGCCGCGGCCACCACCGACGCGCACATGGCGGCCGCCAGGACATAGTTAACCGCCGCCTGGCGGCCGCGCAGCGCCTGCCACAAGGCGATCGGCAGGATGGTCTCCAGAAATGCCGCGTATTGGTTGCGATTCACGAAAGGTCCCATCACGAAATCCGCATAGCCGCTGGCGAACAGCCAGTAGATGCGGCCGTGCGCCGTGAGCATCTGCAGCGTGGACAGGATGCTCAGCCCGCCGCCGAACCATACCGCGAAGCGTAGAAACCAGCGGCGCGCCTCAGGCCGGGCGAAAGCCTGCAACGCCAGGAAGAATAATGCCAGCCATGCCGTCCAGTTGAGCACGGCGTTCCAGGTGCCCCAGCGATAGACCGTACGCCGCGAAGCAAGCTGCACCAGTCCCCAGACCGGCGCCGTGGCCAGAGGAACGAGCCATGCGCTCCACCGCACCGGCGATGCCCGCCGCCATTGCCGCGCCGCCCACCACGCCACGCCGCCGAAGGCTGCCATCTCGGCCGCGCGCCAGGCCCAATCCGCGCCGACCCAGAGCGTGAGGATGGCGTAGCTCAATAGGGCTGCCAGCATCGCCGCGCCGGTCATATGCCTGGCTCCATCGATGCCGCCCGCAGTTCGACCCACCCCGCGATGCGCGTTTGCCCCGAAACGCGGCGGCACACCAGGGTGACCCGCACCAATCCGCAGGCCGGCGCGCGAAAGCGCACCTGGGCGGGCTTCCACTCGTCGCTCGAGAGAAACGGCGAATCTTGCGCCAGATCCACGCCGGTGCGCGCATCGTAGACGCTCCAGCTCAGGCCGCTGGCCGGCGCGATATACGCCGTGCGGTATGTAAACCGCAGGCGGTAGATGCGGCCGGCCCTCAAAGGAACATATTCCAGCAACGGCGCGCAGGCCTCCGGCTGGTCCCCGCTGAAATCGATACGAAGCCACCGTCCGCGCCGGTCCCATGCCACCGCGGCGCCGTTGACCGGCGGCAACCGCCAGGCGAAGCCGCCGCTCACCGGCGATGCGGTTCCGAAATCGCCATCGGTCAGCGGCGCGCGCTCCGTGTCGATCGCGGCATACGGCAGCAGGCGCCGGGCACAGAGCGTGTTCCAGACCGTCACCGCGACCGGCACAGACCCGCGATCCAACTGTAAGTTCAACCACGCCCCCAGCGTGGAAAGGTCATCCGCGCCGCCCCGCGCCGCCAGGGACGCCGCGATCGGTTCGCTGGCCGCCAGCCGGCCGGTGCTCAGCAGGAATCGCACGTACGCGTTCAGCACCGGGGCGCGTTCCGGGATTGCCAGCCGGCGGATCTCGGCGCCATCCCGGCTCATGCTCCAACAGAGCGCAAACGCGGGATCCAGCTCGCCGTAGCCCATGCGCAGCGCCGCGCTCATCCATGTCCAGAAGTGCGCGCGATCGCCGCGGCGGAAGTAGTAATTGGCGAGTGTCCAACGCGGCGCATATTGCCGGCTGACCCGCGCGGCCTCCAGCAGGGCGAGTTCCGCTGTGCTGTCGTCGCCGTGGATTTCCGCGGCCAGTCCCAACCGGATCCAGGCGTCGGCATTGCCCGGATCGAGCGCGGCAGCCGCCTGCAGGCCGGCCACGTCATTTCCCACCAGGCGCAGCCGGATGTCCGCGTCGCCCGGCGCCAGCCGCATTGCGGCCGGATCGCCGGCACGCGCCAGACGATCGGCCCACCCCAGGCAGCCGCACCAGTAGATCAGGCACACCATCGCAGTCATGGTACCGGCGAGGCAGGATCGGCGCAGCACCGAAAAGAGTGGCCGGGCGGAAGCGGACTTCTCTTAAGGGATACTGGAAATCCCGATTCCACCCACCGGCGCGGCGATCGCCCGGCTTTCCATGCCGGCCACCAGAGGCCGGGCATCGCCAGCTTGCCTTCGATCAGGATCCTGATCGGCTATCGCGCGGACCCGGCGTGGCGCGCATCTTGGCGATCGGTCCCCACACAGTCATACCGGTATGACGGCGCCGTGCCAAGCGCCGTTATCGTCTTTGTGGCCGATGACCAGGCACTCCCCGGTTCCCCTGCTGGCGGCTACAACCTGCCCATCGTCCGACCAGATCGCGCTGCGGCCCGCCGATAACGACCCGCCGGTGGTTCCGCTGTAATTCGCCATCAAAACAGCCATCCGGTGCTCCGACGCGTATTTCTGCAAGAGCGTGATCTTCCGCGGGTAACCGGGATCGTCGACCATCACACCCGCGGCATACACCTTGGCTCCGCCTGCCGCGGCTTTGGCGGCATGCTGCGGCTGGGACGCGTCCCGGCAGATGGCCAACGCCACCACGGTGTCTGCCACGTGCAGCGGGGGTCCGCCGGGGCCGGAAGTGAAAACCGGTTCCTCGCTGCTATGGACGTGCTCTTTCGTGTAGGTCTGTACCGAGCCATCCGGATGCACGGCAAATGCCGCGATGTGCAAAAAGCCGCGCGCTCCCGGCAGCGGGGCGCCCGCCACGACGACCATCCGGGCCGACTCCGCCAGCCGCCGCAAGGGATTGAGTGCCGGGCTGTCCGGGAGCAGCGGATACGATGCGGCCAGCGCGAGTTCGTACCCGATCAAAGACAGCTCGGGAAAAATCAGCAGCACGGCTCCGTGCTCCGCAGCGATCCTGGCGAAGCGCAAATGGTGCGCGACGTTGCGTGCAATGTCGCCGGGGAGCGACTGCGACTGCGCGGCGGCGATGGTCAGCTTCCTGCTCCCCACTCTGTCATGGTATGGCAAAACGGCTCCCGCGGCCGAGGCCCGATATAATAGACGTGTGCATCCGAATTGGCCTCTGCGCTGGCCGGCAGGCTGGCATGACCTCGCCTTGCTGGACCTACTCAAGGACACCGGTGTCGGTGCTCTTATCCTGCCGGCGGCGGATGGCTACGGCGCGGTGATCGAGCGCGCGCGCCGGCAGGGGCTGACGGTTTGCGATCCGGAGCATCCGCCCGCGGGTGTCGCCATCGTGAAGGGAGAGTGGCCGGGTATCCGCATGACGCCGGGCCAGGGGGATGCCTCCGCCGGACCGACCGGCGCGCTCTGGATCGATTCGAACGGCTGGCTGGTGCGGTTGACGCGCGTCCAAAAGCCCGGCGCCACCGTCTGGGTGATCGCGGATCCGCCCAAGACCAGCGAAATCATTCCGCTGTCGCGGCACCTGGTGGCGGTGGCGGACGGCGCGGCGCACGGCGGATGTTGGGCCATCGCTCCGGACCGGGAATTAGCCGCGAACCGCGACGGCTGGCGCAAGCTCATGGCCGCCGTGGCATTCTTTCAGGCGCACGCGGAATGGGGGATCTGGCCGGCGGACGGCGTGCTGGCAGTGGTGTCGAGCTTCGCCGGCGATAACGAATTCTTCAGCCACGAACTCCTGAACCTGTTGGCCCGCACCAACGTCACCTATGACATCGTGGAGAAGAGCCATGCGGTCCCGGAATCGTGGCGCGGCCTGCGCGCGGTGCTCTACACCGACACGGATGCGCCCGCCTCGAATCTGCGGCAGGGTCTGCTCGAGTTCGTGGAGCGCGGCGGGTTGTTGATCGCCGTGCCGGCGTTCGGCAAACTGCCGGGCGCCGTCTCCCCCGTGCAATCGCATCCCCGCTATGAGATCCGCCGATTGGGCAAGGGCACCATCGCCGTGGCCCGCGAGGCGCCATCCGATCCCTACGAAGTGGCCCAGGATGCCCAGATTCTGCTGAGCCACCGCTACGATCGGGTGCGTTTTTTTAACGGATTTCTGTTGGCGGGATACTGCACGAAAGCACCGGACGGAAAGCACCGCCTGGCGCATGTCATCAATTACGGCGGCGGCGCGGGTGACGATCCGCCGAGCGCGCGCCTGGCGGGAGAGTTCCGCTCCGCCCGGCTTTGGTCGTTCGAGCACGGCGGCCCGCAGCCGCTCAGGATGGCGGCTCAACGCGGCGGCGTCGAGGTGCATCTGCCGCCGCTGGATGTGTACGGCGGCATCGAACTGGAGGTTCTGGAACATGCCTGATTGCACGCGCAGACAATGGCTGGCGGCCGCGGCAGGCGCGGCCCTCGTGCGCCCGTTTCCCGTTGCCGCGGCGGCTGGCCCGGCGCCGCGCGTCGCGGTGACCCGCTGCCGCGACTATGGTCCGGAGCTTCTGCCGGCCATGCAGCGCATGTTCGATCATCTCGGCGGTTTGGAGCGTCTGGTCAAGGGCAAGACGGTCGCCATCAAGGTCAACATGACCGGCGATACGAGTTACCGCCTCGGCTATCTGCCGGCGGAAGATACGCACTACACGCATCCGCGGGTAGTCGCCGCCGCGGTGCACCTGATGGGCCGGGCGGGCGCGCAGCGCATCCGTGTGCTGGAATCCTGCTGGTCGACTTCCGCGCCGTTCGAAGAGTTCATGCTCCAGGCGAATTGGGAGCCGCGCGATATTCTGAACGCGGCGCCGCGCGTGGAGTTCGAAAACACGAACTACCTGGGCCGCGCCAAGAGCTACGTGCGCCTGCCGACGCCCCACGGCGGCCACATTTTCCGCGCCTTCGACCTGAATCACTCTTACCGGGACTGCGACGTCTTCGTTTCGCTGGCCAAGATGAAAGAGCACGCCACCGCCGGCGTAACGCTCTCGATCAAGAATTGTTTCGGCATCCTGCCGGTGACGATTTACGGGGACGGCGCAGGCGTCGACGAGCCGTCGATCGAGCCGCACGGCGGCCGCGGCATCATGCACCTGGGCAGCCGCCAGCCTTCGAAATCGGCGCCGGCGGAGAACGATCCCACCACGCCGCGGGAGGACACCTGGCGGATCCCGCGCATCGTGGCGGATGTGGTCGCGGCGCGGCCCATCGACCTGGCGATCGTGGAGGCCGTGCATTCCATGAACGGCGGCGAAGGGCCCTGGATCCGGCCTTCGCGGGCGATCCAGCCGGGGTTGCTCATAGCCGGCACCAACTGTGTGGCTACGGACGCCGTGTGTATGGCCCTCATGGGTTTCGATCCCCTGGCCGTGCGCGGCGCCCCGCCGTTTGAAAAGTGCGACAGCACCCTGCAACTGGCCGAGGCTCTGGGAGTGGGGCCGCGGGACCTGGGGAAGATCGAACTGGTGGGCATTCCCCTGCGCGAGGCTGTTTTTAAGTACCGCGGCTGAGCGAACCCCGAAACGCGCCGGCGTCCGAAGCCGTAAGATGGCAGAAGGGGGCTTGTATGTCGCGGCGACTGGTTGGGGCGGCTGTCCTTTTCGCATCCGGTATCCTGACGGCGCAGGATACGCCCACCGAATATGTGGTTCCGCCGGGAACCCGCATCCCGCTGGGCCTGATCAACACGGTGACCACCAAAACAGCGGCCGTGGGCGACCGCGTCTACCTGGAAACTGTGTTTCCGATTCTGGCCAATGGGCGCATCGTGATCCCGCCCGGGAGCTACGTAGCCGGCACCATCACTGAATTCAAGCGTCCGGGGCGGGTCAAAGGACGCGCCGAGCTGTACCTGCGATTCGACTCGCTCACTTTGCCCAACGGCGTCACGCGCGACTTTCGGGCGCGCCTGGGCGGCATCGACGGTAGCGGTGGCGAAGAGTTCAACAAGAACGAAGGCAAGGTGATCAGCGAAGGAAACAAAGCCGGCGATGCGCAGACCGTGGGTGAGATGGCCGGCGCCGGCGCTACCGTCGGCCTGATCGCCGGCTCGGCCACCCGGCACTACGCCATGGGCGGCGGCATCGGGGCCGCCGCGGGCGCCGGGGCCGGACTGATGACGGTGCTGCTGACGCGCGGTCCGGACGCGGTGCTGGCCAAGGGCAGCACGGTCGAAATGGTCACGGACCGGCCCCTGCGATTCAAAGCCGGCGAAGTGGCATTCGGCACTCTGCCGCCGGGACACTTCTCCGGCGTTGCCCCGGTCCAAGCCGCGCCCAAAAAGTCCAATTGGCGGCCGTGGCCGTTCTGATGGATAAGTGGTCCGATCTTCAGGGCGGGAGGGGCCACGCTGCGGGACTTGATCCCGCGCGAGCAATGCCCGCCCCCACCCCTCTGGTATCCGGCGTTCAGGAGGGCTCCGCTACACGCTGGCGAGGACGCCGAACTGTATTTTGAGCGAGTATATCACTCCGCGGCGCACTGTCAAAGACTTTTTTGGCGTTTTTTAATATGTTGAAAGTTAATCATGCAAACCACTAGACGTAGATTCGCCACCCTGACCGGAGCCGCCGCCCTGGCGTCCGGCGCGGGAAAGAGCCTGGCCGGCGCCGCGCCGCCCGCCGATTTGCCTGCCGCTTACCGCTTCCCCGACTCATTCGTTTGGGGATGCGCTACCGCTTCGTACCAGGTGGAAGGCGCCGTCCACGAAGATGGACGCAAGCCTTCGGTGTGGGATACTTTCACCCACCAGCCCGGACACATCGCCCAGGGCCACACCGGCGACGTAGCGGCCGATCAATACCACCGCTACGCGCAGGACATACAGCTTATGAAGGGGCTGGGCGTAAAGGCTTACCGCTTTTCGATCGCCTGGCCGCGGGTGTTCCCCGACGGCGACGGCCAACCCAATGAGAAAGGCATGGCGTATTACGAACGCCTGGTGGACGCGCTGCTGGGCGCGGGCATTCAGCCGTACGTCACCCTGTTTCACTGGGACCTGCCGCAGGCCCTTCAGGACCGCATCGGCGGCTGGCAGTCGCGCGATACGGCGCGTTATTTCGCCGGCTATGCCGGTTTCGTGTCGCGCCGGCTCTCGGACCGCGTCTCGCATTTCTTCACCATCAACGAGTTCTCCTGCTTCACCGACCTGGGATATGCCGTAGGCGTGTTCGCGCCCGGGCTCCGCCTGCCACCGCGCCAGGTCAACCAGGTGCGGCACAACGGGCTGCTGGCCCACGGCCTGGGATTGGCGGCCATACGCGCGTCCGCCCGGCGGCCGGTCCAGGTCGGCCTGGCCGAGAATCCCACCATGTGCGTGCCGGTGCTCGAGACCGAACCGCACATCGCGGCTGCGCGGAAGGCCATGCGTGAGGTGAATGCGCCGTTCCTGACCGCCGTTCTGGAAGGCAAGTACATGGACGAATATCTGTCGTCCGCCGGCGCCAACGCGCCCGAGTTCACCCCCGAGGATATGCGCACGATCGGCGGCAAGCTCGATTTCGTGGGGCTGAACTGCTATGCGCCGGCCTACGTGCGCGCCGCCGAGACCAAGGGCGGCTTTGCCCTGGTGCCGAATCCGTCATCCTATCCGCACATGGCGTCGCCATGGATCTACTTCGGACCGCAGATCCTGTATTGGGCGCCGCGGCATCTGAAGGAGATCTGGAACGTGAACAACGTCATGATCACCGAGAACGGCTGTTCGGCGGACGACCATCTCCAGGCGGACGGACACGTCTACGACACCGACCGCGTGATGTATCTGCGCAACCACCTGGCCCTGGCGCAGCGGGCCGTCGCCGAGGGCTGGCCCCTGACCGGCTATTTCCTGTGGAGCCTGGTGGATAACTTCGAGTGGGCCGACGGCTACACCAAGCGCTTCGGAATCTACTACGTCAACTTCGATACGCAGGAGCGCACGCCGAAACTGAGCGCCGAGTTCTATCGGGATACCATCGCGCGGCGCGGCGTGGTGTAGTCACACAATCAGCATGCAATCGCCGTAGGAGTAGAAGCGATAGCGCGCCTCTACGGCATGCCGGTACGCGGCCAGCGTGAGATCCTTTCCGGCAAAGGCGCAGACCAGCAGCAGCAGGCTGGTGCGCGGTAAGTGGAAATTGGTCAGCATGGCGCCGGCCGCGCGAAACTCGAAGCCGGGGTAGATGAACAGGTCCGTTTCGCCGGCGGATTCGCGCAGGCCTCCCGCCCGCATGGCGCTTTCGAGCGTGCGCACGCTGGTCGTGCCGGCGGCCACCAGGCGGCGGGCCGCTGCCATGCGCGCGGCGTTTTCCGCGGTGATGCGATAGTGCTCGCGGTGCAGGCGATGGCCTTCGATGCGGCCGCCGTGGATGGGCTGAAAAGTCCCCAGGCCGACGTGCAGCGTGACGAACGCCAGTTCCGCACCGGCCGCGCGGCAGGCGTCCAATACCTCCGGCGTGAAGTGCAAGCCGGCGGTGGGCGCCGCGGCCGATCCGCGCTCGCGCGCGAAGACGGTCTGGTAGCGCTCCCGGTCGGCGGCTTCGTCCTGCCGCCGGATGTATGGCGGCAGCGGCACGTGGCCGATCTTCTCAAAAGCTTCGTACACGTCGCCGCGGGTGTGGAAGCGCAGGGTGCGCTCCCCGAAGGTTCCGCGGGCGATCACCTCCGCTTCCAGGTCCGCGGCGAAGCTCACGCGCTCGCCCACGCGCATCTTTTTGCCCGGGTGGACCAGCGCTTCCCATTCGCGCGCCCAGGCGTCCAGCGGACGCAGCAGCAGCACTTCCACCTGGCCGGTGAGATACTCGCGGCGCGCCGGGTTCCGCTTGCCGATCGGCAGCGCGTGCACGCCCGCGCGATGCCCGAACAGGCGCGCCGGAAAAACGCGCGAATCGTTGAGTACCAGGCAATCGCCCGCCCCCAGGTAGCCCGGCAGATCGCGGAACCGGCGGTCTTCCCAGGTGCCCCGTGCGCGGTCGATGACCAGCATGCGGGAGCCGGCGCGGTCGGCGAGGGGCGTCTGCGCGATCAGCTCTTCCGGCAGCGCGTAGTCGAACTCGGCAAGATCCATTCAGCTTCAATGTAACGGAAACAGGTCGCCTTGCTCTTCGCCTTCCCACAGCTCGGGGCGATATTCGAGCGGCGCGGCGGCCAGCCCGTAGCGGTCGCGTATGCGGGCGATGCGGTCGCGCAACTCCGCCTTGTAGCCGGGACCCAGGTACGCGCCGCGCGCGTACAGCCGGCGATACGGGCGGGCCAGCTTCGGAAAGCGCTGTTCCAGGAACGGAAAAAAGATCTTCTGCGCCGCCGGCATCAGAAACAGCGGACCGCCGCCGAAATACCGCGCGCCGGCCCCGCTGGCAGCCGATGCCAGCGCGTCCAGGCTTTCCTCGGCATCCGTGATCATGGGCATCACCGGATTGGGGTAGACGCCCACGATCAGGCCGGCCGCGGCCAGCGTGCGGACAGCCGCGAGGCGCAGATCCGGACGCGGCGCGCGCGGTTCGAGCTGCCGCGCCAGGCGGCGGTTGAGCGTGGTGATGGTGATGCTGACCGCCAGCACGTTGCGGCGGGCGATTTCGCCGAGCAACTCGAGGTCTCGCGTCACCAGGTCGGACTTGGTGGTGATCGACAGCCGCCAGCCCTTCTCCTGGGCAAAGACCTCCAGTAGCGCGCGGGTACGGCCGAAACGGCGCTCGGCCGGCTGATACGGATCCGTAGCGGTGCCCAGGGCGATGTGGTCGGTGCGCGGAATGCGGCGCAGTTCCTGGCGCAGCAGGTCCGCGGTCCCGGCTTTGGCGTAGATTTTGGATTCGAATTCCCGGCCGTCTTCCAGGCCCATGAATTCGTGGGTGTAGCGGGCGTAGCAGTATTGGCAGCCGAATTCGCAGCCGCGGTAAGGATTGATGGTCCATTGGAACGGCATATTGGGCTTGGTGCGGTTGAGAATGCTGCGGGCTTCGATTTCGAAGTATTCGACAGCGGACTTGGCCTGGAGCCGTTCGCTCCGGGCCGCCATTTTGGCGATGCCGATCAATTCAGGCATTCCCTATTTTCGCCTTTTATTCGCCATATGGCAAGGGGGCCTCGAATCGCCAGAAGCGCTGCTCCGAACGCCGGCGAGGTATGGTGGAGTAGCATGCGCACTTTTTTCCTGTTTCTCTCGCGCCAGAAGCACTTGCGAAAGTTCATGGAGACCTCGCGCCTCGCCCGCAAATTGTCGGCGCGATTCGTGGCCGGCGACAATTTACCCGACGCCTTGGCCACCTGCCAGCGGATCAACGCCGAGGGCATCAGCGTCACCCTCGATCATCTGGGCGAGAATGTGACCTCGCTGGCGGAAGCCGCCGCCTCGCGCGATGCTTACCTGAAGGCGCTGGGCCAAATCGGACTTCTGGGGATCGACGGCAATGTCTCCCTCAAGCTGACGCAGTTCGGCATGGACCTGTCGCTCAGTGAATGCCGGGCCAACGTCGAAGCCTTGGTGGAACAGGCCGCCCGCATGGGTAACTTCGTGCGCGTGGACATGGAATCGAGCGAATACACCGACCGCACCCTGGAACTGGTCTGCGATCTGCACGCGCGCTATAAAGCCACCGGCACGGTCATCCAGTCTTACCTGCACCGCAGCCGCGGCGACGTGGAGATGTTGTGCGCGCGCGGGATACGCGTGCGGTTGTGCAAGGGCGCCTACCTGGAGCCGCCGGCGGTGGCCTTTCAGGCCAAGTCCGACGTGGACCGTAATTACGTCGAATTAATGAACATTCTCCTGGAGAAGGGCGTCTATCCGGCTATAGCCACGCACGATGAAAAAATCATCGAACAGACCAGACAGTTCGTGGAGTCGCGCAAGATTTCGCGCGACTCCTTCGAATTTCAGATGCTTTACGGGATCCGCCGCGATATCCAACGGCGGCTGGTTAACGAAGGTTACCGTCTGCGCCTCTATGTGCCGTACGGCGGGGCGTGGTATCCATACTTTATGCGGCGCCTGGCGGAGCGTCCGGCGAACGTCCTGTTCCTGGCGCGGAACTTATTCCGCAGTTAAGCGGCGGCCGCGGAACTTGGCATTGCTTAACGGCATCTAACGTTTATGCGGTATTGGGGCTATCTGGCGGCAAAGCTCGGTGTGTCTGCGGCTGTGATGTACGGCCTGCTGCGCTGGCTGAACCATTCCTGGCCCGCGCCGCCGCGATTCCTCAATTTCGCCCCGCCTCGCTTCGGCTACGACCTGCAGTACACCTTATTGACCGGACTCTGGTTTCTGCTGGGCTGCGGCCTGTTGTATCTCTGCATCCGGGACCAGCGCCTGCGCTGCCGCGTCTGCCTGCGGCGTTTACGCATGCCGGTGGAAACCGGGTCGTGGGGCGCCATGCTGCTGCTGGGGCGGCCCCGTATCGAGTACATCTGCCCCTACGGGCATGGCACGCTGAAACTCGAGGAGTTGCAGATCTCCGGCCTGGAGAATCCCGAGTGGAACCCCCACGGCGAAATCTGGGACGAGTTGTGCGCCTCCGCGCACGACGCGGATGAGCGTCCGTGATCTCTGCCCGACTGCGTCAGGCCGCCGGCGTACTGGTGCTTGCGATTCTGGTTTATCTGGGCGTCAAGCTGGTTCCTATTTACCTGCACGATCAGGAGTTGCAGCGGTTCGTAGCGGATGTCGCGCGCCGCCCGGCGGCTCCCGCGGCTTCCGACGATGTCTTGCGCTCCTGGGTGCTGGCCAAAGCCGCGGATCTGGAACTGCCAGTGACCTCCAACAACATCCGCATCCAGCGCGCGCCCGGGACCGTGCACCTGGACGTGCGCTACATCGTCCATGTCGATCTGCCCCTCTACACCGTGGATCTGCATTTCTATCCTGGCGCCGGCAGCCATTGAGCGCCCAACCCTGCGGAACCTTACATAGGCAGGCTCGGCACGTGTGCGAGAATTGTAGTTGGTGGCAGCAAAAAGATCCGACCCCAGGAAGAAGGTGCGTGTCCGGGTACCACGTAGAGCTTACCTGGTCCGGTTTCTGCTCCACCCCCTGGGAAAGACGCTCGCCATATCGTGCACCCTGGCGTTTCTGCTGGGCGCCGGCGTCCTGGTTCACTACTACACCAGGTACTCCCGGCTGATCGATCAGAAACTGCGCGCCGGACCCTTTGCCAATACTTCCAAGATCTACGCCGCACCGCGCCTGGTCGCGGTAGGCGACGTCATCACCGCGGCGGACATCGCCGATGAGCTCCACCGGGCCGGTTATTCCGAATCCCATTCCAATGCCGTGGGCTGCTACCAGTTGCGCGGCGATTCGATCGAAATCTATCCCGGGCCCGAGGCTTTCGATCAGGAAGCCGGCGTCATCAAGTTCGCGGGCGGCCGCATTTCGCAGATCGTCTCCCTGCGCGACAATACCGCGCGGCCCGAATATCCCCTGGAACCGCAGCTCATCACGAACCTCTTCGACCGCAATCGCGAGAAGCGCCGGCTGGTGAAGTTCGCCGACATTCCCAAAGTCCTGATCGACGCGGTCACCTCCGCCGAAGACAAGCGTTTCTTTCAGCACCAGGGTTTCGATCCGCTGCGCATCGTCAAAGCGGCGTATGTGGATCTGAAGGAGGGACGCAAGGAGCAGGGCGCGTCGACGCTGAGCCAGCAGCTGGCCCGCAATTTCTGGCTGGAGCCGGAGAAGCGCTGGACCCGCAAGCTGGCCGAGTTGCTGATCACCCTGCGCCTGGAGCAGACGCTGACCAAGCAGCAGATCTTCGAATATTACGCCAACCAGATCTACCTGGGCCGCCGCGGCAGCTTCAGCATCAACGGATTTGGCGAAGCCGCCGAAGCCTACTTCGGCAAGGACATCAGCCAGCTCAAACTCCCGGAGGCCGCCACCCTGGCCGGCATGATCCAGCGTCCGGGCTACTACAACCCATACCGGTATCCGGACCGCGTGAAGGAGCGGCGCAATATCGTGCTGTCGCTGATGCGCCAGAACGGCGAGATCGGCGACCGCGAGTACGCGCAGGCCGTGGAGTCCGACCTGAGCTTGGCCACCGGCGTCAGCCAGTCTCTGGACGCTCCCTACTTCGGCTATTTCGTGGATGTAGTGAACGATTTCCTGCAGCGCCAGTTCCAGGATTATGATTTCCAGTCCAATTCGTTCCGCGTTTACACCACGCTCGATTTGAACTTGCAGCGGGCCGCGGCCGAGGCCGTCAGCACCGGCATGCGCGCGGTGAACGAGTTGGTCCGCAAGCAGCGGCGGTTCCGCGGCCAGACCATCCCGGAGGCGCAGTGCGCGCTGATCGCGCTCGATCCGCATACCGGCGAAATCAAGGCGCTCTCCGGCGGCACCAATTACGGCGTCAGCCAGCTCGATCATGTGATGGCGAAACGCCAGCCGGGATCCATCTTCAAACCATTCGTCTACGCCGCGGCGCTGAATACCACCATCCAGGGCGGCCCGCGGATTCTGACCGCCAGCACCACCGTGGTGGATGAGCCCACCACCTTCTGGTACGACAACAAGCCCTACGAACCCAGCAACTTCAAGCACGAGTTTCACGGCACCGTTACCCTGCGCCAGGCGCTGGCTAAATCCATGAACGTGGCCACCGTGAAGGTGGGCGAGATGGTGGGCTTCGACCAGGTGGTGGATCTGGCCAAGGAGGACCTGTGCAGCGCGGCCGATTCGCCCATCTGCCCGGACTCCAAAAACGATATCGAACCCACTCCGGCGGTGGCCTTGGGTTCCTACGACGTGACGCCTTGGGAGATGGCCGGCGCCTACACCATGTTCGCCAACGAGGGGGTGCGCGTGGAACCCAGCGTGGTCAACATGGTGCGTTCCCAGGACGGCCGCGAGATTTACGAAAACAAGATCGAGAAACGCCAGGTGCTGGACCCGCGAGTCGCCTATCTGATGACCAATCTGATGGAAGAGGTGATGCGGTCGGGCACCGCCGCTGGCGTGCGTTCGCTGGGCTTCACCGCGCCCGCCGCGGGTAAGACCGGCACTTCCCACGACGGCTGGTTTGCGGGCTATACTTCCAACCTTCTCTGCATCGTCTGGGTGGGTTTTGACGACAACCGCGAGCTGGACCTCGAAGGCGCCCACTCGGCTCTCCCCATCTGGACGGCCTTCATGAAGCAGGCGCTGAAGTACCGCGAGTACAGCGATGTGCGTCCTTTCGCAGCTCCCGACGGCATCGTCTCGGCGCAGATCGATCCCGAATCCGGCATGCTGGCTACGCCCAATTGTCCGGAGAGCATCAGCGAAGTTTACATCTCCGGCACGCAGCCGGTGACTACTTGCCCGCTGCACAACCATGGCCAGCGGAGCGTCACCAACGTGGCCGGCTGGGAAGTGCCCACCCCGCCCCCGGCGCTGGAAGTGTCCCCCCATGTGAGTCCTCCGCCTACCACGGTCGCGGTGCGGCGCCCGCCGCCTCCGCCGCCGGTCCAGCCCGCGCCCGCCGAAAAGCCCAAACCGAAAAAGAGCCTGCTCCGCCGCCTTCTGGGTGTGTTTAAATAGAAGGCAAAGGGAGGCCGTATGGTTTCCGCTCGCTACCTTGTCGTACCTTTGGCAGTTTTCCTGGTTTCGGGCGTTCGCGCCCAAGAGGCCACTTCCGCTCCCGGCGCCCCGCCGGCAAATGCCACTCCCACCGAATCCAACGCCGTTCCGCAACCACTGACGCTCGAACAGCGCGGCGATGTCTTGATGGCCCGCAAGATGTATCGCGAAGCCATCGACGTCTACGAACAGGCGCCCCAGAACTCGGCGATCATCTGGAACAAGATCGGCATCGCCTACCACCAGATGATGCAATTGGACGCTGCCACCAAACGCTACCGGCGGGCCATCAAGCTGAATGGCAAGTATCCGGAGGCCATCAACAACCTGGGCACCGTCTATTACGCCGAGAAGCGCTACGGGCGGGCCATCCGCATGTACAAGCGCTCCCTGCGCCTGGCGCCGGATTCCGCGTCGATCTATAGCAACCTGGGCACCGCGTATTTCGCGGAAAGGAAATACAAAGAGGCTGCCGTGGCTTACGACCGGGCCCTGCAACTTGATCCCGAAGTCTTCGAGCACCACAGTGCCTACGGAGTGCTGCTGCAGGAGCGCACCGTGGACGAGCGCGCCAAGTTCCATTATTATCTGGCCAAGGTCTACGCCAAGGAGGGCCAGAAGGACCGCGCCCTGCAGTATATCCGCAAGGCGTTGGAGGAAGGCTTCAACGATCGCAAGAAGCTGATGCAGGATCCGGAGTTTGCCACCATGCGGGACCTGCCCGCGTTCCAGGAGTTGCTCAAGCTGGAGCCGCGTGTATTGTAGCCGGCGGCGCGGGCTTTCCGCCTGCCAGGCTCTGCTGTGTTCTCTGTTCGCATTCATGACGGGCTGCGGCCGCCGCGGCCCCCAGGTCGTGCCCCAGGTGGCGGTTCTGCGGTTCGAGAATCTCTCCGCTGATCCGGCGCTCGAGTGGATGGGCCGCGGCTTCTCCGAAATACTCGCCGGCGAACTGGCCGGCACTCTGCAACGCGGCGTGATTCAATTTCCGTCGCTGCATGCGTTCGACAGTTCGCTGGGCCCCCGGCCCGCCGCCCCCGGAATCTCGACGGAGAGGACCGGGGCTCTGGTAGCGGGCGCCAATCAGGCCATTTATGGATATTTCTCGGTAACCCGCGGCACGCTGGAGGCCACCGCGGTGGAGGAAGATCTGGCCACCCAACAGATGATCCGCACGGCCACCGCCCGCGGACCGGCCGGCGGCGGCATCTTCCCGCTGGCCGATGCCCTGGCGCGCCAGATGGGCGCGGCCGAGTCCTTCGACACGCGCAGCACGGAAGCCTTGCAGGCATATGCCGCTGCCTTGGATGCGAGCGTCGGCGGACACGATCCGGCCGCGGTGGCCCGGGATTTCGCGCAAGCCATTGCCGCGGATCCGGATTTCGGCCGGGCCTGGGTGCTTTGGCTGGACACCACCATGACCGGGCGCGATCGCGCCGGAGCGGACCGGATTGCGGCGCAAGCCCGCTTGCACGCGAACCGCTTCGCCCAACCGCAACGCGCGGCGTTGGACCTGGACGCAGCCCTGCTGCGCGGCGACTTTCGCGCCCAGATCCAGGCGCGGCGCGAACTGGCGCGCCTCAATCCGGCCAATCCGAACCACCATCGCGCGCTGGCCGAAACGCTGATGGGCGTCCGCGATTACACCGAAGCCATCGTGGAGTTCCGGCGCACCCTGGCCCTCCGGCCGGATGACCTCCTGGCGCTCAACAGCATGGGATATGCGGCGGCCTTCTCCGGCGACCTGCCGACCGCCATTCGCGTCCTGCGCGGCTATGAGCAGCTTCGCCCCAAGGAACCGAATCCGCTGGACTCGTTGGGCGATGTCCACTTCGTGCTCGGGCACTTCGCCGAAGCCGAACAATTCTACCTGGCCGCGCACACCCGGTCGCCCGCGTTTCTGAACGGCGGCACCCTGCTGAAGGCCGCCCAGGCCCGCTTGATGACCGGCGACATCGCGGGCGCCAATGCGCTCTTCGGCCGGTACGCCGGTGAGCGCCGCGCGGCCCGCGATCCGGATGTGGCTCTACAGGCCGCGGAATGGCAGTGGGCCACCGGAGCACGCCGGGCCGCCGTCGGCAACCTGGAACGCCTGGCCGCTAATGACGCTCGAGTCGATACCCAACTGGCCCTCTGGTGGCTCGAGTTGGACGATGGCGCGCGCGCGGCGGAACATGCCCGGAAGGCCGTGGCCGAAGCCACGCCTGCCAGCGCCGCCGTCTCCTCGCTGATAGCTTTCCTGGCCGGCGTCTCCCCGCCGCCCTCCCCGCCGGTCCTCAACGAGTATGCCCGCGCCTACGCGCTGCTGTTCGCCAAACAGTTTCAGCCTGCGGCCCCGGCGCTCGAACACCTTTACGCGCAGCCGACGGGCGAATTGGACAACGGCTTGTCCCTGTTGCTGGCTTGGGCCTACGTGGAGACCGGACAATGGCAGAAGGCCGAACCGCTGTTGCGTCTCACCCCGCTGCCCCAGGCGGTCGGACTGCCGGTGCTCTACTCGCTCTACTTTCCCCGCCTGTTCTGGCTGCGCGGCGTGACCCTCGACAAAGAAGGCCGGCGCCGCGAGTCGGCCGCCTATTTCGCGCTGTTCCGCAAGCTGTCGGGTCCGGACGCCACCATATGGCGCGATGTGCTCAACGAGTCTGGCCCTGGTTGAGCCAGATATCCAGGCGCGGCGTCCGGTAGTCGTAGGGTTTCCCCAGGATGTCCGGCAGTCCGTCACCGTTCAGGTCGGCGATCTTGGCTTCGTGCAGATCGTAGCCGCGGTCGACGATGGTGGGCGTGAAGCCGCCCTGGCCGTCGCCGTAGAAGATGTAGATCTTGGAGTCCGCGTTTGCGCCGTTGAGGCGCTGCTCGGCGCAGAAGATGTCCAGGTTGCCGTCGCCGTTCACATCCAGGACCGCCAGGCTGTGGCCGTAATGTATGTCCGCCAGGCGATGGGGAATCCAGGTGCCCTTCACCCACTCGTACCAGTTCAGCGGACCGTCGCCGTCGCCGACCACGAAGACTACTTCCGGCCGGCCCCCCTTGACCAGTTGCCCGGCGGCGGCGCGCGAAAAGCTGTAGCTGGGATCGATCAGGTTGGTTTCGAATTTCAATCCACCCAGGTTGCGGAACCAGCGTCCCCCGCCCACGATGTCGATCCGGCCGTCACCGTCGATGTCGATGGCGGTCAGACCCTCGTGCTCATTCACCCCGCGAAACGATGCCGGTGTGCCGCGCGGCACCGGTTCGCTGTCGGCGGAATAGTGGTAGATTTCCGTGATCGGCCAGGATTCCGCCGCGCGCGGATCGGGCGGGATCTTGGCGACAAACAACCCGTGCGCATCCTGGTTCCAGAACGCGATTTCGGGTTTGCCGCAGCCATCGAAGTCGGCAGCAATCTGATCGTGATGTTTGGGGCTGCCGGAGTTCTTGACCAGATGCCGCTGCCACGGCTTGGCCGGATCCAGCTTCGGGTACGGATTCTCCCACCACCAGATCTGGTTGCTCTTCCAGTCGCCGCCGGCGATGAAGTCCAGATCGCCGTCGCCATCCACGTCCACCGCCACCGATCCGGCCTCGATGTGCAGCGGCTCCGGTTCGATCACGTAGCGCGACCAGCCGTTGTGTCCGCGCCGGAACAGGACTACCGAGTCGGCGGCGGTCCGCTCGGTGATCACGAAATCGTTGACGCCGTCGTTGTCGAAATCGGCGACGGTGGCCGAGGTCTGCTCCGTGCCGCGATTGGGCGCCGGCAGATCGCCGGTCGCGGTGGAGAGATGCTTCCAGGTGTAATGCGGCGCGGGCGGCGCCGCCAGCAGGAGTATGGCGGCCGCGGCCGCAACCAGCCAGGCAGGCAGAGATTTCATTCGCACCTCAAAGCCGCCATGGGATCGATGCGCAGCGCACGGCGCGCCGGGACGAAGGCGGCCAGCATCGCGATTCCCAGAAAGAACACGGATACGCCGGCGAATGCCAGCGGATCGAGCGAGCTCAACCCGTTAAGCATAGCGCGTAGCAACCGGGCTGCCGCGGCGGCCGCCGCCAGCCCCGCCACCAGGCCGGTCGCAACCGGCCGCGCCGTCTCCGCCAGCACCAGCCGGATTACATCCCGCTCGGTCGCGCCCAGAGCCACGCGTATGCCGACTTCGCGCGTCCGCCGGACCACGGCGTAACTCACGCTGCCAAAGATGCCGGCCGATGCCAGCAGCAGGCCCAACAGCCCGATCAGGCTGGCGAAGAGTCCGGAACACCGCGCCAGCACAAACTGCGGACTGTTACTGAGCGCATCCTGGAGGGTGATGGCGTCCACGCTGAGGCTCGGATCCACCTCGTGAAGGGCCATGCCGACGGCCCGAATCTGGGACATGGGATCGGTGCCGGTCCGCATCAATATGGGGAGTTGGTCCAGGCGATCCGCCGGCAGCGGTAGATAGATCTTCTCGGAATCGGAGCCATCCAGCAGTACGCCGCGCGTATCTCGGGCGACACCCGACACCACGTAGGGCCGGCTCCCGGGGGCCAGTTCGCCGTCGGGATGGAACTCGCCCGAGACATCCAATGTGACCGTCCGTCCGATCGGATTCACGCCGGGCCACAGGCGCCGGGCGGCGGACTCGCTCACGACTACGGTATTGTCCGCGCGGCCGTCGAACGCCCGCCCGGCGGCCAGCGGGATATCGAGTGTGTCGAAGTAGTTCGGCAGAACGAAAGTGTAGAAAACGGTATGGCCGGCGTGCGCCACTTTCGCCATGCGCAGTCCACCGCCGTCCGGCGACCGGCCGACGGTCACGCCGGTGACCTCGGGGAGCGCGCGAAGCTTCTCCCGGATCTGATAGACCTCGGCGAGCTGCCGGGCATGCCCGTAGTCGAACGCGGCCGGGAAACTGACATCCAGTTCCAAAACATTTCTGGATTCGTAACCCGGCTGGACGTCCAGCGCACGCGCGGAGCTGTGAATCAGCAGGCCTGCCATCACCAGCAGAAACAGGCATGCGCCCACCTGAAAGGCCATCAGCGCATTCCGCAGGCGGCGGTTGCCCAGGCGGAACGCAAAGCGGGCGCCCTCCTCCTTGAGCGCGGCGGTGAGATTCGGCCGCGACGATTCGAGCGCCGGCGCCAGTCCAAACAGAATGCCGGCCAGCAGCGAGACCAGGAAAACGTAGGCAAACACGGCGTGGTCCGGATTGATGTGCAGCGCGAAAGTTCCCCAGGCGAGCGGCATGGCGGCGGCCGATTGCGTGACTAATACCCGCAAAGACCAGAATGACAGGATCATCGATAGAACTCCTGCCATCAGGCCCAGGAGCGCGCTCTCGGTGAGCAACTGGCGGATCAGCCGCTGGCGGCTGGCCCCCAGAGACAGGCGCACCCCGATCTCCCGTTGCCGCGCCGCCGACCGCGCTAGTTGCATGCCTGCCACATTGGCGCAGGCAATCAAAAGCACCAGGCCGACCGCGCCCAGGGTCACAGCCACCACCAGCCTGAGCTTGGGATCCTGTTCGGGGCGCTGGAACGGCGACCCCGGCGCCACCTGGATCGTCAGCGGTTGGCTGCCCGCGGAACCCGGCGCATGCAAGACCCGCAGCCGGTTGGCCAGTGCGTCGGTTTCCGCCTGCGCCTGGGCTACCGTGACTCCGGCGGCCAGCCGTCCGATCAGGGTGCAGCACGGCTTTTCCCGATTCGTGAGCAGGTCGGAGTGGCGATCCACGCGAGGCTCCAGGCGCAGCGGCATCCAAAAGTCCGGGACTTGCGTGGTGAAGGTGCCCATGAAATCGCGCGGCGTCACTCCCACAATGGTGAATGCCGTGCCATTCAGCTTGACCACCTTCCCCAAAACCGAAGCCTGGCGGTCGAAGCGCCGCTCCCAATAGTTCTCGCTGATCAACAATTGCGGACGGCGGCCCAGTTCGTCCGCGTCGCGCTCCAGAAACACGCGCCCGCGCACCGCGCTCACGTCCAGGACGGAAAAGAAGTTCTCCGATACCATGGCCGCGTTCACATATTCCGCGCCGCCGCGCAGCAAGGTGGGAAGCCGGAATCCCAACGCCGTCACCACCGAGCTTCCGAAGGATGGACGCACTTCCGGCGCCGCGCCCGCCTCAGTCATGGTCAGTTCGTCCCCGGTAACCGCCAGGATGCCCGAAAACGAGCGGTCATGGTCACGCAGCGCCGCGAAATCCGGATAGCTGAAACTGGGGTCGTAGGCGTGCTCCGGCCGGCTGTGATAGATGTTGAAAAGCTCCTCCGGATGCGCGCCATCCAGGGGCCGCAGCAGAAAAGCTTTGTACGCCGTGAAGACCGCGGTGTTCACGCCGATGCCGGCCGCCAGCGCCAACACCGCCAGCGCCGTGAATCCCGGGTGTTTGGCCAGCATCCGCGCCGCGAAGCGCAGGTCGCGCGCAATGCTTTCCACAAAGGTCAGCAGGTCGGCCTCCCGCATTTGCTCGCGCACGCCCGTAGCGTTGCCGAAGCGCCGTTGCGCCGCGGCGCGGGCCTCCTCCGGCGGCAGGCCCTCCTCGGCGTTCTGTTCCTCACGCATCGCGAGATGGAAGCGCAACTCTTCCTCCATCTCCGCGGACAGTGCGTCGCGGCGGAACAGGGCGCGGGCTCGGCGGATCCATCCCATGACCGCTATGCCTTTCCAGCCTCGAACGCCAGTACCCGCGCCACGGCTTTGGTCACCTCGCGCCAGTTTGCCTCCGCGCCGGCCAACTCGCGGCGCCCGGCGGCCGTGAGCTGGTAATATCGCGCGCGCCGCTTGTTCTGGGAAAGGCCCCACGCCGAGGAGATCCAGCCCTCCTGTTCCATGCGGTGCAAGGCGGGGTAAAGCGAACCCTCCTCCACGCGCAGAACGTCGTGCGAGATCTTCTGGATGTGCAGTGTGATGTCCCAGCCGTGCATAGGTCCGTACTGCAAGGTCTTCAGGACCAGCAGCGCCAGGCTGCCTTGGAGAATGTCGTTCTTGTTGGTTCCCATGACCGGCTGTTCCTATAGCTGTCTATAGGAAGAATGCCACGATTCGGCGGATCTGTCAATAGAAATCCAGGAACATTCGCGCGCGGGTCCGCATCCAAATGGACGTGCAGGGCCGCATGCTGATGCTATGCGCCGCGATGCTTGCCACCCGGCTCGCCGGCGCCGCCACGGCGACGCTGTCCGGAACCGTACGGGGACTTCAGGGCGAGTCCATCGCCCGCGCGCACGTTTCGGCGACCCACGTGACCACCGGCCGCGTGACCGCCGGTGAAACGGACCGGGCGGGACATTACATTCTTTCGTTGAATCCGGGTGAATACGAACTCTCGGGGTCGGCGCGCGGATTTGCCGCCCGGATCACCAAGGTAACCCTGGCGGATGGAGAGAAAAAGACGCTCGATCTGACGTTGCGGCGCAGTTCCAGCGGAACAAACCGGTAAATGGCGCAACGATCCCCCTGGCGTTTCCGCAGCGGCCGCAGCCCGTCCTTATTGAAGCAGTTGGACAGCCAGGTAGAGTCCTCCGAACAACACCACCGACAGAAGGGCAATCAGTGCGATCTTGAAGATTCGTTCCTTGCTCGAAATCTCCGCGGCATCATCCTGCTTGATTCTCTGTTCGAGACTGTCAAACATTGAGCTACCTCTATTGGTTCGGCGGCGAGGTTTCCGGGCGGCCCGGGGGGGCCTCGATGGTTACCTTTACCGGCTCTTCGATGTACTCCACCTTCTCGCCCTTGGTGAGGACCATCAATGCGAAACGACCGGCCTTCGCTTCGGGCGGGATCTTGAACTGAATGGACGTGGGTGTCTGCTCCGTGATCACTACTTTGGTATCGTGCTTGCCGTCCGTCAAAAACAGCGCGGCTACCTGGCTGGCTCCCAGTCTTTCTCCGTGAACGGTCAAAATGTCGCCGATCGTTCCGGATTCCGGTTCCACGGTGTTCATGAGGGGAGCGGCTCCTCCCGCCTGGCAAAATGCGGGCACGCCAGGCGAAAATAGAAGGACCGCCAATATCAACAAGGATATTCTCATCTCAATACCTTCCACTCATATAGTAGTCCCGGTGGGGGGCAGATTCAATGGCTTTCAGCGGGCGATCAGGTCCACGATCTCGACCTGCCAGGGCGGCTGGTTTGCATGCAGCCGCGCGACCGTGACGGGCAGGCGGAAGCGGCGCGGGCCGGCGCTGCCCGGGTTGATGTAGAGCACGCCGGCACGCCGGTAGCTCCGCGGTTGATGGGAATGGCCGCTGACCACCGCGGCGAAGCCGGCGGCGGCCGGGTCGAGATCCAGCTCATCGAGGTCGTGGAGCACATACACCAGGGCGTCTCCGGCCTGGGCCACCGCGGTTTTGGGCAGCTTCTTCGCCCACGCGCCGAGGTCCACGTTTCCCCTGACCGCAACCACCGGCGCGATGGCGCGCAGGGCGTCGAGTATCTCCGGTTTGCCGACATCGCCGGCGTGGACAATCAGTTCCGCTCCGGCCAGCGCCGCCAGCGCTTCGGGACGAAGCAGTCCGTGCGTGTCGGAGATCAGCCCGACTAACGGCACGGCGCGGCGATCTCTTCGGCCACTCGCGCGGCCGCCGCCGCCGGATCGGCCGCGCGCGTGATCTGTCTGCCGATCACCACGTAATCCGCGCCATTGGCGATAGCTTCCGCCGGGGTGGCGACGCGTTTCTGATCGCCTTGGGCCGCGCCGCCCGAACGAACCCCGGGCGTTACGATGATGGACTTCGGGCCGGCCAGCGCGCGCACGACCGCCGCGTCCAGCGGCGAGCAGATCAGCCCGTCCACGCCGGCTTCCATGGCATGGCGTACGCGCAGAGCGATGATGTCGGCGATGGGCCGGTCGTATCCCATGTCGGTGAGATCGTCCTGGTTGAAGCTGGTGAGCACGGTGACGGCCAGTATCTTGAGGGCCGAGTCGCCGCGGCCTTCGCGCGCCGCGCGCATCACCTGGCTGCTGCCGTGCACGGTGAGAAAGCGCGCCCCGCCGCGCGCCGCTACGCGCACCGCCCGCCGTACGGTTTCGCCGATGTCGAAATACTTCTGGTCCAGGAAGACGTCCTTGCCCTGGCCCACCAGTTCGCGCACGAAGTCCATGCCGGCCGCGGCATAAAGCTCCATGCCGACCTTGTAGAAGCCGACCCGCGCGCCCAGCCGCGTCACCAGGGTGCGGGCCTCGGCGGCCGAGTCTACGTCCAGCGCCACGATAATCCGGTTTTCGGTCATATCAGTCGAATCGGTTTCGCCTGGCGCGGCAGAACGCGCCCGACGGTGTATGCTTCCGGGTAGCTGCGCTCCAGGGCCGCCGCCTGCGCGGCCGGCAGGGTGATCAGCAGGCCGCCGGAAGTCTGTGGATCGTACAGCAGATCTTCCACCTCCGCCGGCAGTTCGCGCGCGGCTTCCACCGCGCAGGAAGCGAATTCGCGGTTGTTCTTCAATCCGCCGGGAAGGGCCCCCTGGCGCGCGTAATCGAGCGCCCCGGAGAGGAACCGCAGACGATCCACCGCGATCTCCAGGGTCACGCCGCTGGCGGCCGCCATCTCCCGCGCGTGCCCGATCAGGCCGAAGCCGGTGACATCCGTGCAGCCGTGCACCTCGTAGGCCAGCATCGCTTCACAGGCGCCCCGGTTCAGGGCCAGCATCGAAGCGATGGACGCCGCCACATCCGGCGGGCGCGCGATCCCGCGCTTTAAGGCGGTCGAGATCACCCCGGTCCCCAGGCGCTTGGTGAACACCAGCGCATCGCCCGCCGTCGCGCCGGCATTGGCCTTGACGCGCCGCGGATGCACCGTGCCGGTGACCGCATAGCCGAACTTGATCTCGTCGTCGGCCACGCTATGGCCGCCCAGGATGGCGCAATCGGCTTCGCGCATCTTCTCCGCGCCGCCTTTGAGGATCTCCGCCAGGTCGTCCAGATCGCCCTTGGACGGATAGGCCAGGATCGATAGCGCCGAGATCGGCCGCCCGCCCATGGCATACACGTCGCTGAGCGAATTGGCCGCCGCGATGGCGCCATAGGTGAATGGATCGTCCACGATGGGCGTGAAGAAATCCACGGTCTGCACCAGGGCGAGCTCCGCCGTCAACTGGTAGACCCCGGCATCGTCGGCGGTGTCGAAGCCCACCAGCACGTTTTCGTTCGTCACCCGCGGCATGCTGGCCAAGATCCGGTCCAACAACTTTGGACTCAGCTTGGACGCTCAACCCGCGGCTTTCACGTGCGCCGTCAGTTTACGTAGTTGTGTGGTGTCGGACATGGCGGTGGCGTCCTTACTATAATAACGGGATGCGTCGAACCGCCGTCGTGCTTGTGGTTTTCCTGGCCGGACTGGCCGTATTGTTGGCCTCCCGCGAACCCGAGATGGATCAGCGCCTGAAACGTGCCTCCCGCCATGCCGAACAGAACGGCTGGATCTGGGTGCATCTGGAAGGCAACCCTTCCGAGATCGGCTATCAGCACGGCTACCTGCTGGCCCCGGAGATCCGCGACACGCTGCACACCATCTCCTTCGAGATGCAACACGAGGAGCACAAAGACTGGCAGTTCTTCCGCGACCATGCGCGGACCATGCTGTGGCCGCACGTGGAAGCTGAATACCGCGCGGAGTTGCAGGGCATCGCCGATGGCGCGGCGGCGCGCGGCGTGAAGCTGGACGTCTGGGACGTGGTCGCGCTGAATGCCTGGCTGGAGTTTCCGTACTTCGATAAGTGGGATGCGAAGCAGCACGATCTGCCCGCGCTGCCGCCCGTGGGCGAACATTGCAGCGCGTTCGTGGCCACCGGCAGCTACACCAGGGACGGCCGCGTGGTGATCGGCCACAACAACTGGACCAGCTACGAGACCGGCGAGCGCTGGAACATCATCTTCGATATCGTGCCGGCCAAAGGCAACCGCATCCTGATGGACGGCATGGCCGGCCTGATCCACAGCGGCGACGATTTCGGCATCAACTCCGCCGGGATCATGATTACGGAAACCACCATCAGCCGCTTCAACGGATTCGATCCCAACGGCATTCCGGAGTTCGTGCGGGCGCGCAAGGCCATGCAGTATGCGGCATCCATCGACGATTTCGCGCGCATCATGAAGGAAGGCAACAACGGCGGCTACGCCAACGACTGGCTGGTGGCCGACCGCAAGACCAACGAGATCGCCAGCCTGGAGCTGGGCCTGAAGAACGTGACGCTCGACCGCACCAAGGATGGCTATTTCGTGGGGTCCAATTTTCCGATCAATGAGAAGCTGGCGCGCGAGGAGACCGACTTCGACCTGAAGGACCCCAACGACAGCGCCAACGCGCGGCACGTGCGCTGGCTGCAATTGATGAACGCGAACAAGGGCAAGATCGATGTCGCGGCCGCGCAGCGCTTCCTGGCCGACCATTTCGACACCGTGGAAGGCAAGGTGGACCCGGACGAACACACCTTGTGCGGGCATATCGACCTGTCGCCGCGCGGCGACCTGCCCTGGCAGCCGCCCTACGCCACCGCCGGCGCGGTGCAATCCAAGGTGACGGATGCGGCCATGGCTGAGGCCATGACGCTCCGCGCCGCGCTGGGGCATTCCTGCGGCATCGGCTTCAAGGCCGCCCCGCACCTGCGCAAGCATGGCGAATTTGCCTGGCAGAAGCCGATTCTCAAGGATATGCCGTCGCGGCCGTGGACCACCTTCGGCGCGCAGCCGTAGCAGGGCCGCGGCCCCCAGACCTTACTTGCTCAGTTCGGCCGTGTCGAGTGTCTCGCCGTCCGGCTTGAAGGCTTCGACGCGCACGCTGGCGTCCTTCACGTTCACCACCAGGAAGTTCTCCGTGCGCGCCACTTTCCGGGTGATGCCCGGCGGCGGGCTATCCACGTCGTACAAGGGCGCGCCGCCGCCGCCGGTGATGAAGTAGTGCACCCCGTTCTTGAGATAGTGCTGGTAGTTGTGATCGTGCCCGAAGAAGCCGGCCGTCAGCTTGTATTTCTCGAACATGGGTATCAGCGCCGTCATCTCCGGGTTACTGCCCTGGCGCCGCTGCACGGCGGTCAGGGGCGGATGATGGGCAATCACGAAGCGGAAGCCGGCCGCCTGGCTCTTCTGTAAATCCTCTTCCAGCCAGCGGACCTGCTCGGCCCAGAATGCCTGGCGCGCGCCCTCGCTCCGGGCGGCGTTGTGGATGTCGCTGTCCAGCACGATGAAGTGGCAGGCTCCCCAATCGAACGAGTAATACGGCGTCGCCGGCAGGTCAAAGAAATCGTAGAAATTCCGGTCGTTGCGTTCGTGGTTGCCGAGCGCGGGAAAGAAGGCGGCCTGGCGCAGCAGCGCGCGCTCGATGTCGAAGAACACCGGCCACAGGGACGCGTCGGCGCCGTTGGCGACCAGGTCTCCGGTGTGCAGGACGAATTCCGGATTGCTGTGCCGCAGAACCGCCTGCATCACCTGCTGGTGTACGTCGTGGCGCGTGCGTGTGTCGCCGTAGACCACGAACTGAAACGGCGCCGGGCCTTTGGGAGCCGTCTTGAAAGACCCTTGCCCCTGCGGGGTCCCGGTCGCGTTGTAGTAGTAGGTCGTGCCCGGCTTCAGGCCGGTGAACGAGACCCGCTCGGCGTGCAGCACCGGCTGGCTGATGTCGGCCTGGCCCGGTTGTGTGCCGGCGGAGACCTGCCCGCTCTGGACGATCCAGACTACCGTGGCGGACCGTTCTCCTACGTTGACAGCGTACGGACCGCCCACGACCTTGTCTTCGGCCGCGGCGCATACGGCCATCGCCGTGGCCGCGAAAAAGAGTAGAACCAGTGGCTTCATCCGCCGCACCTAGAAATCCAGCCGGAGGGCAAACTCGATGCGCCGCGGCGTGCCGGTGCCCACCGCGCCCGTGTTGAGGATCGAGGTGATCTGCCCGAAACCACCCGACGACAGGTTGCCCGACGGGCTGTCGTAGATGGGATGGTTGAACAGGTTAAAGGCTTCGGCGCGGAAGTTCAGGGCGAAACGCTCGCTGATGGGGAACGCCTTCTGCAGCGCCGTGTCGATCTCGTAATAGCCGGGACCGCGCGCGGTGTAACGGCCCAGGTCGCCCCAGGTATCCGCGGCGGGAACGGCGAATGCCGCCGGGTTGAACCAGTTGTCGATGGTCTGATTGGCCGCGTAGATGGAGACCCCGGGGACCAGGTCGGGCCGCTGGCTGCTGGTGTTGCCGTCCAGCATCGCGCCGGCCTTGCGCTTGATGGTGATGTTCACCGGGCGCCCCGTGCTGGCCGTGGCCAGGCCGGACAACTGCCAGCCGCCCACTACGTTGGAAAGCAGACTGTTGGAGTTGAGATAGCGGCGTCCGCGGCCGAATGGAAGCTGGTAAACCGCGTTGGACGTCATGGTGTGCCGCACGTCGATGGGGGAGTCGCTGCGATCGCAGACCCGGCAGGCCATATCCTCGAAACCCACGCTGGTGCCGGAGCCGATCGAACCATCCGCGATGCCATGCGACCACATGTATTGAGTCTGCCACAGGAAACCGTTCACGAAGCGGCGCTGCACCGAGACCTGCATGGCGTTGAAACTATCGTTCGCGTCGTTAGCCTTCAGGCCGAATTGCGAGAATTGCGCCAGGGGCCGCTGGCCCGTCGTGGGATCGATCAGGTTGACCTGGTACTTGTCGAACAGATGGCGTCCCAGGCCGCCCACGTAAGCGATCTGTCCCATGAAGCTGTCGGGCAGTTGCTGCTCCAGGGCGAAGCTGAAGTTCTGGTAGGACAGGTCCTTGCGATGCCGGTCGATGGCCTTCGGGCTGTAGAGCGCGTATTGCGGTTCGATGAACGGGTTGATGGGGTAGGACAGATTCGGGACGTCGTCGGACGTGACGTTGTAACGCGGGACGGCGCTTTCCATGGGGTCGCTGAAGTCATCGTTCTGATTGCCGCCGTAGTAGATTCCGTAGCCGGTCCGCAGAACCGTCTTTCCGTGCCAGGCCGCGGGCGCCCAGGCCAGTCCCAAGCGCGGTCCGAAATCGTGTGTGTTCGGGCTGTAGAACGGCGTGCCGGTGGGACAAAATCCGCCGCAACCGTAAATATCGACTGCCGCCGCGCGATTCAGGATCTCGTGCGCCACGCTGTAATACTCATAGCGCAGACCGATGTTGAGGGTCAGTTGGGGAGTCAGTTTGAGTTCGTCCTGCGCGTAGCCCATGTAGAAAGTCCGGCGGTCGCCGCGGATTCCTTCGCCTGCCAGCACCTGGATATCATCGGCGCGGTTGTTGATGAAGTCGTCCAGCGTGGCGAAGTCGATGGAAGAATCCGTGATGGTGTTGCCCGAATTGTTCAGCCGGATGCGGCGGATATCGACGCCGAATTTGAAGTTATTCCGGCCGCGCGACCAGGTCAGGTTGTCGATGTAGGAAAACGTGGTGCCGATCTCGGAGTCGAGCGTATTGTCGCTGAGCGCATCGAAGCTTTCCGTGGTCATCGAAATCGGAGACGTGCCGTAGGTCCAATTGTGATAGTTGGCGCGGTTCAGGCCGAACTTGACCTCGTTGATGAGGGCCGGGGAGATGATGCTCTGGTATTCCAGGACGAGATTCTGCGGCACGTGGGGGATTACGTTGCGGGTGCCGAGGGCGTCGCTCGGGTTGTCGATGTAGGCGTTGTCGATGTTGTAGCGGGCGTAGGCCGTGGATTTGTCGGAGAAGCGGTAATCGAAGCGGAACATCCCCGAATCTTCGCGCGTGGTGTTCTTTTCTCCGACCGTGATCTTGTCGGTGTTTTCGTCCACCGGCGTCTGTCCCACGGGATACGCGTTCACGATGGGCCCCAGCACCGGCGACGTCGCGACCACCTGCGACCGGAACGCCGCGTTCGGCACGAAGCCGATCATGGTGTTGGTGAGTTCCTGGCGCAGGCCCTCGTAGTTGGCGTAGAAGAAGGCTTTGTTTTTGACGATCGGCCCGCCGAATTGGGCGCCGAACTGGTTCAGGCGGAACGGCGGAATATCCGTCGGATCGAACGGTGACCGGGAATCCAGCACGTTGTTGCGCAGGTATTCGAAGACCGATCCGTGATAGTCGTTGGTCCCGCTCTTCGAGACCACATTGATCTGCGCCCCGCCGGCGGCTCCCGATTCGGCGGTGTAGACGGCGGAGCTGACCCGGAACTCCTGAATGGAATCCAGGGAAACGTTCAGCCTGGTGTCGGCTTTCTGGGTCTGTTCCTGGACGCCGCTGGTGTCGATGCCGTCGAAGGTGAAGTTGCTGTCATCCAGGGAGTGCCCGTCGAAGTTAATGCTGCGCTGCGCGCCATCGCCCGTGTTGACGGCGCCCGGAGCCAGGGTCATCAGGGTGGCCCAATTCCGCCCGTCGATGGGGATTTCGCGTATCTGGGGAGCCTCCACTACGCCGCCCACCTCGGCATTGCTCCGGTTCACGGAGTCGGCGGTGGCGGTGACATTGATGGTGTCCATCAGATTTCCCACCTGGAGTTGGGCGTCGATGGTTCGGGTCTGCCCGTAAAGGAGATCGATCTGCCGGGTCTCAAAGACGCGGAAGCCGTCTTTCTTGATGGCCAGGTCGTAGCTTCCGACCGGCAGCGACGAGAACTCGTAGATACCCGACGCATTCGTCAGAGTCTCGCGGTGCAGCCCGGTGACCGGCGAGTGCAGGCTGACGATGCCGCTCATCACCACCGCTCCCGTCGGATCCGTCACCGTGCCGGTAAGCGCCGCGCGATCTTGCGCCCTCAGCAGCGGCGCGGTCAGACACAGAACCCACAACAGAACTGTTCTTCTCATCGAAACCTCCTATGGTCCAGGGATACGAGCTTGTATCTGGAACGTCAGAGGTAATTATAGATTTCGACAGTTTCAACGGAGTTACAGGATGTTGACGTTTCGGTCACGATCTCGCGCGGCGAACAATGAATCCGTGTTACATCATCAACCCGGTAGCCGCGATCGCGATCCCGGCCACGCCCGCGATCGCGCCCGCCACCGGAAACAGCCTTTTACGCGCGATGAAGTAGAGCGAGCTGAGGACCAGCCCGATCTCCAGCAGACCCTCGCCAAAGTCGTAGCGCAAAGCGCGCCGCTCAGCGGACTCCGACGCTTCGCTCGTACCGCGGGCCTTCTCCAGCAGTTCCTTCGCCTGTTCGGTGTACTTGACCTTGTCCTTGGCGAACTGCGCCAGGGTCTGTTGCGCCGCTGGGCTATTGGGTCCCAGCGCCGCGATCAGGCGTTCGCCCAGTTCCAGGTTGTGGAACTTCAGACGGCTGGCCTGGTAATACTGCCACTGGTCGTTGGATTCCGACTTCTTGATGATGGCTTCCGTGTGCGTGCGATGCGACGCGATGGTCACCACCGCCAGGCACACGGCCAGCACGGAAGCCAGGACGCCGACCAACTGGCCGGTGCGGTCATGTTCGTGTCCACCCTCGTGATGGATTTCCAGTTCAGCCATAAATCAGCGCGCCGCCGGGACGGCATCCTCGGCCAGCAGCTCCCCTTTCTCCAAATGTCGCACCTTAGTGGCAAAACGGGCCGCGTGCGGATCGTGCGTCACCATCACCACGGTCTTGCCGTATTCCTTATTCAACTTCGACAGAATGGTGAGCACGTCGTCGGCGGATGCCGCATCCAGGTTGCCGGTGGGCTCGTCGGCGAGGATCAGCGCCGGATCGGTGACGATGGCGCGCGCGATGGCCACTCTCTGTTCCTGGCCGCCGGAGAGCTGGCGCGGATAGTGCCCGAGGCGATCGCCCAGCCCCACGAGTTTCAACGCGGTCGCCGCATGATCGATGCGCTCCTGCTTTTTCAGGTTCGTCAGCTTCAGCGGCAGTTCCACGTTTTCGAGGGCGGTCAGCACCGGAATCAGGTTGAACTGCTGGAAGATGAAACCCACGTGTTCGTTGCGCCAGTGCGCGATCTGGCTGTCGCTCAGCTCGCGCAGGTTGTGGCCCAGCACCCGGATCTCGCCGCCGGTGGCCTGGTCCATGGCGGCGATCAAGTGCAGGAGAGTCGATTTGCCCGATCCCGACGGACCCATCAGCGCCACGAACTCGCCCTTGTCGATCCGTATGTCGATGTTCTTCAGCGCCACGACGTGAAACTCGTCGCGGACGAACTCCTTGGTCAGACTGCGCGTTTCGATAACGGTTTCGCTCATATCGGATCAGACCTTCCGGCGCACCCGGTCGCCGTTCTTCAAAGCCGCCGGCGGATTGACGATCAGATCTTCGCCGCCGATCAGCCCCTGTTCGATGCGCACGCCCTGGCTGTTGGCCGGCCCCGCCTTGACCGGCCGCGTGACGGCACGTCCGTCGAGCACCACGAACACCTGGTTATCGCGGATGGCCGAAGCCGGCACCACCACCATGGGCTGCGAGGGAGCGGCGGCATTGTTCTTCTCGTCGGCGAGAAAAGCCACGCTGGCGTTCATCTCCGGCCGCAGATAGTCGTCCGGATGCGCGACCTTTACCTTCACCTGCACGGTGGCCTTCTGCCGGTTGGCCTCCGGCGAGACTTCCCGGATGAAGCCATCGTACTTGCGGTCAGGGAAGGCGTCGGTGTTGACGATGGCGTTCTGGGCCATGTGCAGTTTGGCAAAATCGTTCTGGCTGATATCCAGCTCCACTTCCAGATCGTTCAGGTCCGCCAGGGAGACCACGTATCCCTTGGCGCCGCGGTCGCCCACGAAGCTGGTGGTGACGAACTCGCCGATCTCCACCGCGCGCTCCAGGATCGTGCCGGTCACCGGCGCCCGGATGATGGTATTGGAGAGATTCGTCTCGGCGTAGGCCACCGCGCCGCGCGCCTGTTCCACCTGGCCGCGCATGGCGTCGATCTCTTCCTGCCGCGGTCCGATGCGCACCAGGTCGTAGGCTTTGCGCAGCGAGTTGGCCTTTGCCACCGCGGAGTCGTAGCGGGCCTGGGCGTCGTCGAGGTTCTGCTGCGACATCACCGCCTGGCTGACCAGCTTGCGCGTGCGCTCCAGCGTCACGCGGGCATTTTCCATGTCGGCCTTGGCCGAGTTCAGATTGGCCAGCGCCTGGGCGATCTCCTCCGGCCGCGAGCCGTGCTCCAGTTCCGCCAGGTGGGCTTCCAGGTTCGCCAGGTTGCCCTTGGCCTGCTGCAGTTGGGCGCGGTATTCGTCATCTTCCAGCCGCACGATCACCTGGCCTTCGCGCACCTTGTCGCCCTTATCCACGCCGATCCACTTCACTTTGCCGATCACCTTGGCGGCCAGCTCGATCTTATGCGCGGCTACGATATAGCCGGTGGCGTTGAGCACCACGCCGCGCGCGGCGTCGCCGGTGCTGATGGCTTTGACGCGCTGCACCTCGACCTCGGTGGCGGCAGTCAGACGGCTGTAGGCAAACCGCCCCGCGCCCGCCAGCAGAAACAGGATCACGCCGCCCACGATCCAGCGCGTGGCCCACTTCGAAGGCTCGTCCGCACGCTTCTTGTCGCGGTCGATTCGCAGAGATTTCAGTTCGGCATCCATTTCAAACCGCCCGCAGCGCCACCAGGATCTCTTTGCGCGCCGCCATGCGCGCGGGGAACAGTCCGCCCACCGCGCCTAAAACGGTCGCAAACGCCACACCGAGGAGCATGATCGCCGGCGTCACCCGGAAGGCGAACGCCAGCTCGGAAAATGTGGTGCTGCCGATGCCGGTGGTGACGCCGTTCAAGGGCAGCACCAGCAGGCAGCCCAGAATTCCGCCCAACCCGGCCAGCAGCACGGATTCCACGAAGAAGCTGAACAGGATGCTGCCGCGCGAGAAGCCCAGCACGCGCAGGGTCCCGATCTCGCGGGAGCGCCGCGCCACCGCCGCGTACATCGTATTCATGGCCGCAAAGCTGCTGCCGACCGCCATGATGATCGATACGAAGACGCCCATGAATTCGATCGGCAAAGCGGAGCGGGTCTGCTCGGCGTAGTAATCCTTCTCGGAAATGGCGCCCATATTCAGGCGCTGGTCGTCGTTGATGCTGTTGATCAGGGCATGCGCGGCGGTTTCGTCCGTAGCGCGCACCAGGGCAGAACTCAGCACCTCGGTGCGCTGCAGGTCGGAGCTGACCTGGTTCAAGTCGGCGAAGATCTCGCTGTTCTGCGCGCTGGCGCCGGCATCCATAACGCCCACCACCGTCCAGTCGCCGCGTCCGAAGTGCAGGCGCTTGCCCATGGCCGCGCCGGGATAGCGTTGGGCCACCGACTTGCCGGCCACCACTTCCCGCTTGCCGGGCTCGAACCAGCGTCCCGCCGCGAGCTTGAGGTTCCGCCGCATGGCAATGCCGACGGGAAGCAGCCCGCGCACCGACACGTTCATGCCGTCCGGCGCGTCCACGCTGGCCAGGTTGATGATCGTCACCACTTCGAGGGATGCCATGGGATCGCCGTCCGGCAGGCGGGCGATGCCCGCCTTGAACTTCAGATCCTGAAACTGCTCGCGCGTGAAATTGGAAACCAGCTCGGAATCCGATCCCTTGCGCATCACGATAATCTGCAGCGGGTCGCCGCTCGAAGCGAGCGTAGTGCGCAGGCCCGCGAGCAGCGCCATGATCGCCAGCAGCACCGCCACGGTGAGCGCGATCCCCAGCGCGGTCATCAGCGTGGTGGTCTTGCGGACAATCAGATTGCGGAGGTTGTAGGCGATGGGAATGGCCATGGCGGATCCTAATCGGTGCTGCGCAACGCTTCCACGATCGGCGTGCGTGACGCGCCCCACGCCGGAACGAAGGAACTGATCAGGCCGATGCCCGCGGCCACCAGAATGCAAGCGGCGGCCACCGAGGGATCGTAGGGGTGGATCGGCGGCAGAAAGAACCCCGCCGGGCTTTTGCGCAGGCCGCTGGTGAGTATGGTGGAAAGCAGAAAACCGATGGCGCCGCCCGCGATCGAAATCCCGCAGGCTTCGCCCAGAATGATCAGCAGAATGTTGCCGCCGGTGAACCCGAGCGTCTTGAGCACGCCCACTTCGCGCACCCGCTCGCGCACCGACATCGCCATGGTATTGGCCGAAACCAGCAGCACGGTGAACATCACCGCCGCGCAGATGCTGAACAGGAACATCTTCACGTTGCCCAGCATGGAGGCAAAGCTCAGCGTGAAGGCCTGCTCGGTTTCGGTGCGAGTCTGCACCGGAGCATCCCGAAACTCATTGTCGATGGCCTGCGCCACGCGCGTCACCACCGCCGGGCTGTCGCACAGAATATTGAAGGTTCCCACGTCGCCCTGGCGCGTTGCGGGCAGGCCCTCCCGCACGTACGCCCAGTTGAAGTAGAGGATCTGGCTCATGCGCGGGCTGTCGAAGATGCCGCGCACGGTCAGCTCCAGCGTGCCGGGGAAGATATCGCCGGTCAGCGTGATGCGGTCGCCGATTTTGAAGTTGAACTTGTCGGCCAGGTCGCGGCCGATCACGCAGCCGGTGCGGTCGCGGATGAACGCCTGCTTCTGGTCCTCGGGAATGCGCAGCTCCGGATAAATGGTGAAGAGCTTCTCCGGGTCCACGCCGAAGCGGGCGAAGAAATTCTTGGGATCGCGCGCGTCCTTATAGACGCCGTTGTACCACTGTGACGCCATCACTTCCTTGACCCCCGGGACCTTGCGGATGCGCTCCCGGTAATACTGCGGAATCTCGACCGTCAGCGATATGCGGTTGCGCGTCACCAGCCGCAGCGCCTGTTCGGGCGTGGCATCGCTCATATACATCGCGTGATAGACCGCGATCAGCACGCCCAGCAGGCACATGGAAACGCCCACGCTCAGGACCGTGAGGACCGTCCGCCGGCGATTGCGCCAGCAATTCTTGACGATCAGGGGCAGGTATCGGAACATAGCGGTTTTTTCCCATTCTATGCTAAAAGGACAATGCATGACATCTTCATGCGGGAGGCGTTGGCACTGGCCCGCGAAGCCGGAGAGGCGGGCGAAGTGCCTGTCGGCGCCGTGATCGTGATCGAGGGCGAGATTGTCGGACGCGGCCGGAATGCGCCCATAGCCTTGCACGATCCGACCGCGCACGCCGAGATGCTGGCGCTGCGAGAGGCCGCCCGCGCCGCGGCGAACTACCGCCTGGAGCGCGCCACCATCTATGTCACGCTGGAGCCCTGCGTCATGTGCGCCGGCGCGTTGGTCGCCGCGCGCGTCTCCCGGCTGGTCTTCGGCGGGCGCGACCTGCGTTTCGGCGGCGTGCGCAGCAAATTCCGGATCGCCGACTCGGACCTGCTGAATCACCGGCTGGAGATCGTGGAAGGCGTGCGGGCGCCCGAGTGCGTGGAACTGCTGCAATCCTTCTTTGCATCGCGCCGTCCCGGCAATCTAACGGAACCTGCTTGAGCACGTCCTCGTAGTTAGGATTTGAGACGCGGGCGGGCTCGCCGCCGGTCCGGGGGACGACGCCCTGATGACTCTGAAAAACGATCTACATTACGGATTCCGCCGGTTGCGGCAGGCTCCCGGTTTTACGGTGGCATGCGTGCTGACGCTGGCCCTGGGCATCGGCGCCAACACCGCCATTTTTACGCTGATCCACGCGGTCATGCTGAAATCCCTGCCGGTGAAGAACCCGCACGAGCTATACCGCCTGGGCCGTGGCGAGAATTGCTGCGTGCTGGGCGGCATGCAGGACCGCTGGGATATCTTCTCGTACGCCTTCTACCGGCAGTTGCGCGATCACACACCCGAGTTCCGCGAGATCGCCGCCTTTGAAGGCGGCCAAACGGATTTGAGCGTGCGCCGCAACGGTTCGAACGCCCCCGCGCTGCCCTTCGCAGGCGAGATGATCTCCGGGAATTACTTCTCCACGTTCGGGGTGAACGCATTCGCCGGCCGCACGATCACGCCTGCCGACGACCAGCCCGATGCGGCGCCCGTAGCGGTGATGAGCTACCGCGCCTGGCAGGAGCACTTCGGCCTGGATCCCTCCGTCGTGGGATCCGCCTTCACGATCAACCAGGTGCCGTACACCGTCGCCGGCATCGCGCCTCCGGGATTCTTCGGCGACCGCCTGCGCGCGGATCCGCCGGACTTCTGGATCCCCATCGCCACAGAGCCGATGCTCCACGGTCCGAATTCGATCCTGAACCGCGACGGATTCTATTGGCTCTACGCCATCGGCCGCCTGCGGCCGGGTGTGAACCCGGCCGGTATCCAGCCCAAGGTGACGGCGATGCTTCAACGATGGCTGGCCGCGCGGCCTGATTTGTCGGCCCAGGACCGCGCCAAGATCGGCAGACAACAGATCCCGGTCACGCCGGCCGGCGGCGGGGTTTCCAGCATGGCGGATGAGACGTCCGCCGGACTGCGCCTGTTGATGATTCTCTCGGGGCTGGTGCTGTTGATCGCCTGCGCCAACGTGGCCAACCTGTTGCTGGCGCGCGGGGCGGCGTCGCGGGTGCAGTCCGCCATCCGGGTGGCGTTGGGCGCGCCGCGCGCCAGGCTGATCCGCCAGACGTTGATGGAGAGCGTGCTGCTGGCGGTCGCCGGCGGACTGGCCGGCCTGGCGGTGGCTTTCGCCGGTACGCGCACCATCCTGCTGGTGTTCTTCCGCGGCGCGCACTATGTCCCCATCGACGCCAGTCCTTCCCTGGCCGTCCTGGGGTTTGCCTTTCTCCTGTCGCTGCTCACCGGGATGGTCTTCGGTCTGGCGCCCGCCTGGATCGCGGCGCGCTCGGATCCGGCCGAAGCGCTGCGCGGCGCGGGGCGCTCCACGCGCGATCGCACTTCTTTGCCGCAGCGCTCGCTGGTGGTGATGCAGGTGGCGCTTTCCGCCGTGCTGCTGATCGGCGCCGGCCTGCTCACCCAGTCGCTGCGCAATCTCGAGAATCAGCGCTTCGGATTCGAGCCGCAAGGCCGCGTGGTGGTGCGCGTGAACCCGGCGCTGGCCGGCTATAAGCCCGAGAGACTGAGCGTCCTCTACGATCAGATCGAGACGCGCCTGACGCAGATTCCCGGCGTGGCCAGCGCCAGTTACTCCATCTACAGCCCCATGCGCGGCGACAACTGGAGCTTCGGCATCCATATACAGGGCCGTCCGCCGGAGGAGGAGGCCGAGGCATCCTTCAATCGCATCGGTCCCCGCTACTTTGAGACGCTGGGCACGCACCTGCTGCGCGGCCGCACCATCGGCATGGCGGACACGCCGAACTCACCCGAAGTCGCCGTCATCAATCAGGCATTCGCGCACAAGTTTTTCCCCAAGGAAGATCCCATCGGCAAGCATTTCGGCATGGGCGATCCGCGGCACAGCGGAGAGTTCGAGATCGTGGGCATAGTGGAAGACACCAAGTATCAGGATGCCCGCGGGCCTGCCTATCCGACATTCTTCATGCCGTTCCTGCAGATCTCGAAAGACCCGCAGATGTCGTTCATGATCGCCTCGCACTACATCGGCGATATTGAGCTGCGGGTGGCCGGCCCCACGGAGAATCTGAACGCCGCGGTGCGCCGCGCGCTGGCCCAAATCGATCCCAACCTGACGGTCCTCGACATGCTCACCATGGACGAGCAACTGGCGCGCAATTTCAACCAGGACCGTCTGATCGCGCGGCTCACCGGCATATTTGGCGGCTTAGCCCTCATGCTGGCCTGCGTGGGATTGTACGGCATCACGGCCTATGCGGTGGCGCGCCGCACGGGCGAGATCGGCATACGCATGGCGCTGGGCGCCGACCGGCCCAATATCGTCACCCTGATTCTGCGTGACGCGCTGCTGCAGTTGGCAGTGGGCCTGGCGATCGGAATCCCGGCGGCCCTGGCCGGCGGGCGTTTGCTGGCGCATCAGCTCTATGGTGTGGAAGCGTACAATCCGGCGATCCTGTCTCTCGCCGCCGGGGTGCTGGCGGCGTGCGCGGTGCTGGCCGGGTATCTGCCGGCGCGGCGTGCCGCGGCCATCGATCCCATCCGCGCGCTGCGCGTGGAATAAGCGGCCCGTGCGCCACATCGACACGGCGGTGAGTCTCTTGGACCCGCCGCTCCAGCCGCGTCTGGGCGCAGACCGTAGCGGGCAAAAGCCTGTCGTACGGAATCGCGAGTGCTATGGTGGACGAAGCGATCTATGTTCACTCACTCATCTTCCCATCTCCTTTCGCGCCTTCTCTGCGTAGTGGCGGCCGTTTTCTGCGCCGCCCACGCGCACGGACAGGCTATCATCACTACCGTCGCCGGCGGCGGTTTCGTGAACAACGCGCCGGCGCTCGAAAGCCATCTCTCCAATCCGCAGAGCGTGGCGGTGGACGCATCGGGCAATGTCTACATCGCCGATTCCGGCCGCATTCTGCAGTTGAACCATTCCACCACCATCATCACGGTGGCCGCGGGCACGGGGCCCGGCACGTCCAGCAAGAGCGACGGGCCGGCGCTGTCGGTGAGCATGGTGCCCACTTATCTGGCCGTCAATAGCGCGGGCAACATTTTGTTCCTGGACAGCTCCATGCTGCGCGAACTCAACCTGCAGCAAGGCACGGTCACCACCATCGCCGGCCAATCCGGGACTAACGGCCACACGGGCGACGGCGGACCGGCGGCCAGCGCTTTGCTCGACAATCCGCAGCAATTCTGCCTGGATGCGGCCGGTAATATCTACATCGCCGAATTGGCGGGTTACGTGCGCCGCATCGCCGCCGGTTCGAACGTGATCGCCACGATCGCCGGCACGGGCAGCTCGATCTTCGCCGGCGATGGCGGACCGGCTACCGCCGCCGCGCTGGTGCAGCCCAAGGGCATCGCCGTCGATTCGGCCGGCAACCTGTATGTCTCCGATTACGGCGAGGCGCGCATCCGCAAGATCGCGGCCACCACGCAGATCATCACCACTTACGCCGGCACCGGCCACCCGCCCTCCGGCGGCGACGGCGGCAGCGCGCTGAACGCCACCTTCAGCGGACTCGGCGACCTGGCCATCGACAGCCACGGCAACCTGTCGCTGATCGACGGAGACCGTATCCGCCGCATCGCCGCGGCCACCGGCATCATCACCACGGTGGCGGGCAACGGCTCGTCGGGGCTTACCGGAGACGGCGGACTGGCCACCCAGGCCGAAGTCACTTCGCCCCTGGGCCTGGCGCTCGACAGCGCCGGCAATCTGTATATTGCGGACTCCGGGAATCAGCGCGTGCGCAAGGTCACCGCCACCACCGGCATCATTACCAGCATCGCCGGGACCACGGGGAACGGCGACGGCGGACTGGCTCCCGGCGGCGTGCTCAACAATCCGACGGGCGTGGCCGTGAATGCCGGGGGCGATCTCTTCATTTCCAGCGGCACCGTGATTCGCAAGGTAACCAAGGCCACCGGGATCATCACTACTTTCGCCGGCGGCGGCAACAGCACGGCGGACGGTGTTTCGGCGCTGCTGGCGAAACTCAATCCGGTAGGCCTGGCGGTGGATTCGGCGGGCAGCCTGTTCATCGGCGAGGGCGGCCTGATCCGCAAAGTCGATGCGAGCGGCACCATCAGCACCGTAGCCGGCACCGGTGCGGTGGGCTTCTCCGGGGACGGCGGCGCGGCCGTCAGCGCCAAGATCGGTTACGTCAGCGCCATGGCGTTCGATCCATCCGGCAACCTGCTGTTCGCGGATTCCGGCAACAAGCGCGTGCGCAAGGTCAACACCAGCACCGGCGTCATCACCACGGTCGCGGGCAACGGGCAGGCGATCTTCAGCGGCACCACCTCCAACGCCACGCAGTTCGGCATCGGCGACGTGGCCGGATTGGCCGTGGACGGCGGCGGCAACATGTACATCGGAGGCATCAACACCTATTACCTCTTGAAGATCTCAGCGGCGGGAGCGGTATCCATCCTGGGAGGCGTAGGCGGATGCGGCTACATCGGCGATGGCGGCCTGGCCACGTTGGCCGCGGTCTGCCAGCCCAACAGCTTCGCCGTGGATGCGACCGGCAATATCTTCGTGAGCGACACCACCTGCTTCTGCGTGCGGCGCATCGCGGCGGATACCGGCATCATCCAAACGGTGGCCGGCAACGGCGCGGCCGGATACAGCGGCGACGGCGGAGTGGCCGCCAGCGCGGAGCTGCGTTCGATCACCGCGATTGCGGTGACGGGAAGCACGCTGTACATCGCCGACGGCAAGGCCGCGGTCATACGCGGAGTCACGCCCGACACGCCCCCGGCGATGCCGGGTGTTCCCACCTTCTCGCAACTGGTCAGTTCGGCCAGCTTCCTGGGAGGCGGCATCGCCCCCGGCGAGCTGGTCTCGTTCTTCGGGCACTACCTGGGCCCGTCCACGCCGGCCTACTGGAGCGTATCCAATAACAAGGCCGTGAATCCCGATGCCGGCGTGCAGGTCTTTTTCGACGATGTGCCGGCCACCATCATCTATGTCACCGCCGGGCAGATCAACGTCATCGCACCGTACGAAGTCGCCAACGGCCTGCAGACCGTGCGCGTGGTAGCGCCGGGCGGCACCGCCTCCACCACCAACGTCAGTTCCATCGGCAGCGCTCCCGCGATCTTTCCGAGCGCCATCGTCAATCAGGACGGCACCATCAATGGGCCCACGCATCCGGCGCCGGCTGGAACGTATGTCACCATGTACGGCACCGGCTTAGGGCAGACCACGCCGGCCGGAGTGGATGGCATGGTCAACGTGCCGCCGGTAGCCACGCAGGTCTATTCGATCCAGTTGAGCATCAGTCAGAATCCGTTGTTCGCGAATCCGGTGCCGATGCACTTGCTGTACGGCGGTCCGGCTCCCGGCCTGATCACGGGTGTCTGCCAGATCAACGCGGTGGTGCCGTCGGGGTTGAACTCCGGGGAGAACTTCGTGATCATCGCCGCGGGTCCCGGGGCCAGCGCCCAGGTTCCGCTGTACGTGCAGTAGCCGCGGTTGCGCTATTCGGGCAAGGCGAACGCCACCACGTTGCCGCCGGCCGCCACGGCCACGTATTGGCGGCCTTGCGCCAGGTAGGTCATGGGCGACGCTTTCCAGGATGTGTTGAGGTGCATGTGCCAGAGCGGCGCGCCGGTGGCGGAGTCGACGGCCGCGAACGCGCCCGCGTCGTCGCAGTAGAACAGCAGCCCGGTGGCGGTCGCCAGCACGCCGCCCCAGCTTTCGGCCGCGCCGGTCTGCGGAACCTCCCAGGCAATGCGGCCGCTATCGAGGTCCAGGGCGCGCAGATACTGGCGCGGGGTCTCGCCCGGCACCTCGCGCGCGCCGCCGCCGTAGAGCGACTCGCCGGCCTTCCACACGGCTGACGATTTGGCCACGATGTTGCACTTCTCGAGCGCCATCACAAAGTACAAGCGGCGCTGGGGATCGAACGCCGTGGACATCCAGTTCGTGGCGCCGTCCATGGATGGGCAGGCGCGCACGCCGGCCGGCGTGGGTTCGCTGCCGGGCATCAGCACCGGCCGTCCGTCCGCGCCGATGCCGCTGGCCCAGGTGAGCGCGCGCACGAACGGCGCCGCGCTGAGGAAGCGGCCGTCGGTCCGGTCGATGACGTAGAAGAAGCCGTTGCGATCGGCCTGCAGCAACAGCTTGCGGCCGCGTCCGCGAAAAGGCGCATCCACCACCATGGGCGTCTCGGTGGCGTCCCAATCGTGCAGGTCGTGCGGGGTGAACTGGTAATGCCAGCGCAGCGCGCCGGTGCGCGGGTCGAGCGCCACCACGGAGTCCGAATAGAGGTTGTCGCCTTGCCGTTCGTCGCCATTGAAGTCGGGGCAGGGATTGCCGACGGGCCAGAACAACGTGGCGGTCTCGACGTCGTAGGTGCCGGTGAGCCAGGTGGAGGCGCAGCCATGCTCCCGCGCGCGGCCCACCCAGGTGGCGGCGGCCGGATCGCCGGGCGAAGGAACGGTCCAGAAGCGCCAGGCGCGTTTGCCGGTGGCCGCGTCGTAGGCAGCCACGAATCCGCGGATGCCTTCGTCGCCGCCGGAGGTGCCGGAGATCACCAGATCGCCGACCACCAGCGGCGCGGAGGTGGCGCCGTAGTTTTGGGCGGAGTCGGCCATCCGGGTGTCCCACAGCAGGGCGCCGGTGACGCGATCGAGCGCCAGCAGATGGGCATTGTCCGTGACCAGGAATACGCGGCCGCCGAGCACGGCCACGCCGCGGTTGATGCCGCCCGCCGCGTCGCCGGCCAGGCCCTGGCTGCGCGGCCGTTCGTAGTGCCAGATCCGGCGGCCCGTGGCGGCGTCCAGGGCCCACGCGGCGTTGACGTTGGTCACGTACATCACGCCGTCCACCACCACCGGGGTCACTTCCAGATGGCGCGCGCCGGGGACGGGGAACATCCATCGCGGCGCCAGGCGGGCCACGTTCCGTGGGCCGATCCGATCGAGCTTGCTGTAGCGGTTCCCGCTGAGCTGCCCGTGATAGGTGGGCCAATCGCCGGGCTGCGGATGGGCGATGCGCTCCCAGGCGATGTCGCCGGGGCGCGCGGTGTCACCGGCCACCGGCTGGCGTTCCGGCGGATTCACGAGGTAGGCGATGAGATCCTGCAACTGGCTGTCATCGGCGCGCACCGGCGGCATGTACGGCGCTGACTGGCGCTCGATGGCCCCGATCTCGTCGCGGCGGAACAGGCGCAGCCGGCCCTCCAGATCCAGCAACTGGAGATCGTAGAGACTCTCGTTGCGCAGGAGTCCGCGCAACGCCGCGCCGGATCGCAGCCGCAGCGTGACCACCTGGTAGCCGCGTTGGGGGCGGGATGCCGGATGGCGGAGAGACTGCTCGATCTCCGCCAGGGTCAGTTCCTCGCCGGCGCGGCTCAGGTCCGGACCCGTCACGCCGCCGCGTCCCTGCATGGTGTGACACTGCGCGCAACGGCCCTCGCCGAAGAAGAACGCCTCGCCCCGCGCCGCATCGCCCGGCGGGTTGCTCTCGCGCGCGGGAGTGACACGCGAGCGGACGAAGGCGACCAGTTGAGACAACTCCGGCTCGGATAGCGGGAAAGCCGGCATGCCGGCATCCGGAATGCCGCCGCGGATCAGCGCGCGCACGCTCGCGTCGGAAGCCAGCCGCTCGCGATCGCGGCTGCCGATCGCCGGCGCGCGCTCGCCTCCCATGCCGTCGCCGCCATGACAGCCGGCGCAGCGCGCTTCGAAGCGGCGCCGGCCCTGCTCCAGCGCCTCGGGATCGCCGGTGAAGACCAGGGTGCCGAAGTTCTCCGGCACGTGGTTGGGATCGCGATGGACCACGCAGGTCGGCTGCCAGCAAAGGAAACGCCGCTGCGAATCGGGTCCCGGGCCGTCGATGCGGTAGAGATTGGCGCGCCATTCGGTTCCGGGTGTTACCGGCGCGTTGCTGACGGCGCGCAGCGGAATGCGGGCGGCGGCGTACCACATGTGGCGCGCGGTATCGGTGCGCGCGGCGGTGGTCCATCCGGAGCGCCAGTTCCGGTCATAATTCTCGCGATCCAGATCGATGGCCAGATCGATCCAGTCGCCGGTAGGCGCGATCTCGAATTCGCGATAGTGCCGGATGTTCTTCCAGTCGTCGCCCAGGAAGATCTCGACCACGTCGCGGTCCCACAGTTGATTGCGCGGTCCACCGCCCACGGCCGGCGGGAAGACGTTCAATTCGCGGTAAGGGCAACTGAACAGCAGGTAGAGATGGCTGTCGGTCCAGAACGATCGCACTTCGGTACGCAGCCACGGGTAGTCGGCCTGCTTACTACAGTCCTTCGACAGACTCGTGATCGCGGCGTGACGCCAGACCGGAGAAGCGGTGTCGGCGTCGAGCGGCGGATCGCCGGCGACGTGCGGAATCCGGAACTGCGCCGTGGGCCGGGTGACGGTGCAGGGCTCCTGGGCGCGGGCCGGCGCCAGCATCGCCGCCGCGAGGCAAAGGGCGCAGACAACGGGTCGGGCCGGCGCCATCGGCCCTCAGTGCAGTCCCACCTGGCCGCGCACGGATTCGAGCAGCTTCTCCGGATCGTAGCCCACGCCGTCTTTGAACACGAGTTGCACCTTCGAGACGTCGGCGATGCGGCTGGCGGGATCGCCGTCGATGACCACCAGGTCGGCCTCTTTACCGGCGGCGATGGATCCGGTCCGGTCGTCGATTCCCAGGAACTTCGCGCCGTTCAGGGTGGCGATCCGAATCGCCTCCACGGGAGTGAAGCCGCCCTCCACCAGCAATTCCAGGTTCCGCAGGTCGCCGAATCCGGCCACGGCGCTGCCGTTGCCGGTGGGATCGCAGCCCGCCATGAGCAGGCCGCCGGCGTGGACGAAGGCGCGCTCGAATTCCAATTCCTTCCGAATCCGCAGGGCGCTCCGGCTGCGGACCGCATCGGGCAGCCGGTCCCGGCCGGTGAGGTAAAGGCGGAGCGCATCCGGCGACAGGGCGTCGATGAAGCGCCCGGTGAGCGGCGGCGCCGCCTCGAAGACTGCCAGCGTGGAGGTCACCGCCACGTGATGGCCGACCAGTTCGCGGATGGTCTGCTGGACGGCCTCGCCGTTCATATCGAGCTTCGATAAGTCTTCGGCGGTAGGGCCGGGCGGACAGACATCCGGCTGTTTGCCGGCCATGAATTCGGTATCGACGGCGATGCCATGTTCCAGGTTGTCGATGCCCAGCGCGGCGGCTTCGCGAAAGCCGATCGAGCACAGATGGCCGGTGATCTTGAGCCCGCGGGCATGCGCGGCGGTCAAAGCCGCTTCCAGTTCCGCGCGGGTGATGTGCATATAAGCTTTGAACGACGTGGCGCCCTGGCTGGCCCAGTATTCCACGAACCGGCGCGCGTCCTCGGGTCCGGCCAATTCGGGCATCTGCGGGGTGAAACTGCCCTTGCCTTCCAGGTAACCGACGGTGATGTACATCTTGGGACCCGGCATGCGGCCGGCGTCGATCATCTTCTTGATGTTGAGGTCGGTGTACTGCTCGAGCGTGCCGGCGGTGCGCGCGGTGGTCACGCCGCTGGCCAGGTAAAGGCGGGGGAAACTCATGCCGTGACCGTTGTACAACGGCACGCCGCCGCCGGACGGATAGAACAGGTGCTCGTGCATGCCGACCAGTCCGGGAATCACGGTGTGGCGCGGCAGGTCGATGCGGCGCGCGCCTTCCGGAACGTGCGCCTGGCTGGCGGGTGCGACGGACAGAATGCGGCCGTGGCCGATCACGAGGGTCTGATCTTCCAGCGGCGGGGCGCCGGCGCCGTCGATGACGCGGACGTGTTCGAGCGCCACCACCGGATCATCCACGGAGACGAAAGGCTTGACGCCGGGAGTCAATGGCCCCTGCGCCAGGATAGCTGCCGGCAGCAGAAATGGGACAGCCGCGAAACGGATCAGCATAGCGGGTGAGTATAGCAGAAACGCCGTGCGCGGGCAGTCAGGATGGCGGCCGCCGAAACGCGGCGCGCACCGGCGTCCAGAGCAGGTAGCCGAGCAGCGCACCGGCAATCGCTACGCCGGCGCCGCCTTCGATCACGCGGCCCAGGAACATGTTGACCAGGTCGCCCAAAGTCTGGAGAGCGACGATTACCACGGCCAGGCGCCATCCCCAGACGCGATGCCGAAGCCAGAGGACCGCGGCGGCCGCCAGGCACATACCCAGGATCAGAAACGGGACTCCCGCGGCGGCACCAAGCGGGGCCAGCACGGTGTGGGCGCGCGGATTGAGCCGCCACATCCGGGTGAGCGGAGCATGGCGCCAGATCAAGGTGACGCCGGCGAGCGAGGCCATGACGGCCGCGAACAGCAGGAATATGCCGACGGCCCTCAGGCCGGGCGGAGCTGGGCGGTTCATGGCGCGGCGGCGCGCAGCCGGGCGTAATCAAGAGTCAGGGCCGGCCCTTAGAACGTGTACAGGGGCACGCCCGCGACCGGCTCGGCGGGGGCGTCGCCCGCGGCTACGGGCTGCTCGGCGTTGACCGGCCGGTAGTAGATGCCGGTGTCGCCGAGGTAGACTTCGAGGTCGGCGGGACGCGGCAGCGAGCCCTGGATGAGCGCCTCCGACAGGGGGTCTTCGATGAACTTCTGCAAGGCGCGGCGCAGCGGGCGCGCGCCGTAGCTACGGTCGGCGCAGGTCTTTTCCAACAGGTACTTGGCGGCGTCCGGCAGCAGCGTGATCTTGATCTGCTTGGCTTCCAGGTTCTGGTTGATCTGGCCCACCATCAGGTCGATGATCTTCAGCAGGTCGTCGTCATTGAGCGAGGTGAACAGGATGATGTCGTCCAGGCGGTTGAGGAACTCGGGATTGAAGGCCCGCTTCACTTCGCCGCGCACCATGTCTTCGATCTTGGAGGGAATGCCCTCGGCGGCCGGGGCGGAGAAGCCCAGGTGGCCGCGTTTCTCGAGGAAACGCGCGCCCAGATTCGAAGTCATGATGATGATGGTGTTCTTGAAGTCCACCTGGTTGCCCAGGCCGTCGGTCAACTGGCCGTCTTCAAACACCTGGAGCAGGATGTTGTAGATGTCCGGATGGGCCTTTTCGATTTCGTCCAGGAGGATGATGGAATAGGGGGAGCGCTTCACGCGCTCGGTCAACTGCCCGCCCTCTTCGTAGCCCACGTATCCGGGAGGCGATCCGATCAGCTTGGAGACCGAGTGTTTCTCCATGAACTCGGACATGTCGAAGCGGATCAGGGATTTTTCGCTGCCGAACAGGAAGGCCGCCAGGGCGCGGGCGACTTCGGTCTTGCCGACGCCGGTGGGGCCCAGGAACAGGAACGATCCGGCGGGCCGCGCGCTGGCTTTCAATCCGGCGCGCGAGCGGCGGATGGCGCGGGCCAGAACCGAGATGGCCTTCTCCTGGCTGATGACGCGCTTGTGCAGCTCTTCTTCAATGCGCAGCAGCTTGGTGATCTCTTCTTCCTTGATGGCGGTCATGGGCACGCCGGTCCAGCGCGCCACCACCTCTTCGATGTCGTCCTTGGTGACGATGCCGGTGGAGGTGTCGTCCAGGTTGTACTTCTCGCGCAACTGGCGCATGTTTTCGCGCTCCTTGCGCTCCTCGTCGGAGTAGAAGCGGGCCTTCTCGAACTCGTGATTGGCGATGGCGTTCTCCATGCGGTGGACGATGAACTTGATGCGCTTCTGGATATCGGCCAGGTCGCTGGGAAGGGTGGTTTGGCGCAGTTTCACGCGCGCGCCGGCCTCGTCGATCAAGTCGATGGCCTTGTCGGGCAGGAAGCGGTCGGGGATGTAGCGGCTGGAGGTGAACACCGCGGTTTCGATGGCATCGTCGGTGTAGCCGACGGCGTGGAACTTCTCGTAGCGATCCTTGATGCCGAACAGAATCTTGATGGCATCCTGCTCGCTCGGCGGGGGGACCTTGACGGCCTGGAAGCGGCGTTCGAGCGAGCGGTCCTTCTCGATGGACTTGCGGAACTCGCCGGGGGTGGTGGCGCCGATGCACTGGATCTCGCCGCGGGAGAGCGCGGGTTTCAAGATGTTGGCGGCGTCGAGCGAGCCTTCCGCCGACCCGGCGCCGACCAGGGTGTGCAACTCGTCGATGAAGATGATGGCGTTCTGATTCTCCATCAACTCTTTCATGATGGTTTTCAGACGTTCTTCAAACTGTCCGCGGTACTTGGTGCCGGCGACGATGAGGGAAAGATCCAGCGCCAGGATACGCTTGTCGGCCAGGAACGAAGGCACGTCGCCTTCGGCGATGCGCTGCGCCAGGCCTTCCACGATGGCGGTCTTGCCGACGCCGGGCTCGCCGATGAGGACGGGGTTATTCTTGGTGCGGCGGCAGAGGATCTGGACCACGCGTTCCAGCTCGAAGTCGCGCCCGATGAGGGGATCGAGAGAGTTGTCCATGGCGGCCTGGGTCAGGTCGCGGCTGAACTCAGCCAGCAGCGAACTCTCCTTTGGTCGCGCGGACGCCACTTTTTCACTCTGGGAACGCGCCAGCTCCTCCCGGATGGTGGAAAGCCGCAGTCCCCGCTCG
>DATJYO010000003.1:0-25973 GCA_035499555.1 Bryobacteraceae bacterium | reverse complement strand
GAGGCAGGGCGGCGGTAATGGCAGTGGCGATGGTTTCGCGCCGGGCGATCCACCAGATCCAGGCGTAAACGGCGGCGGCGAGAACGACGAACGGCGCGCCGGCAAGGAAGGCGGCAAGACACGGCATGCGGGCGGGGACCTGGTCGAGCAGCGGGCTACGAATGGCGGCGAGGTATTGCTGGATCCAGCCGGGGCCCTGGATGGCGAAGCAGGCGGCGAACTGAAGGGCAGCGCCGGCGAGAAGAGTTATAAGGCCGCGGCGGGAACGGGCGGCGAAGACAATGGCTACCGGCAAGAGGAGCGTTGCTTTCAGCGCGAGAAGGGACGCGATGAGGCCGGCAGTGGCCGGGCGACCGCACTGCCAGAGCCGCAGGGCTACGGCTGCGATCAGGAGCATCAGGGCGATATCCTGGCCCATGGCGAGCGCCATCAGGACCGGCACGGACCAGCAGGCGGCCAGCGCCGTGCGCGGACGGCTGCCGGGCCAGAGCCAGAAGGCGAGCGCGAAGCAAACGGCCATCAGCCAGGTCCAGACGGTGTGCGCGACCTCGTAAGGCAGGGCTGTGAGCGGACGCAGGAGCGCCGCGTAGAACGGGGTGCGGAGGAACATCAGACCCTGCGCGTGATATTGCGTTTGGGTGAACAGATCGGGCGAACCGAGCAGGCCGGCGGCGCGATAGAAAGGGCGGAAGTCATCGAGGCTGGCCGGACTCTGCAGCAGAATGAACGCTATGAGCAGCACGCCGGTCGTGCCGGCCACAAACAGAGCACGGTGTTTCAGCTCGCGAAGGTACACAAGGACCATGCCGGTTGAAGGCCAGAATCCCACGGGAAGCCGGTGCCGTCTATCCCGGACTTGGTGAGGGGAGCGGCTGTTTACCGAAGATAGCGGGCAAGCGCCCGTTCCGTGCGGTTCGCCGGGTTCGTGGACCGACCGCCGGCAGTTGCATAACGATAGGTCCGTAAGTAAAGGAAAATATACCAGGCAAGCGTCGCAGGACTAACCGAGGTTAGTATCTGCGGCGGCGCCCATACATGCTACCCTCGCCTGGATGTCATACGAGCTCAGCGGTGCGTGTCTTGCCGAGGAGCCTGCAGTCGGGCCGGCGGTCGACCGCGCGCGCGATTTCACGGCGTGGCTGTTCACTCTGTATGCCGTGACGGGGTTCAGCGGGCTGCTGGCCGAGCAGGGATTCGAACGCTATATGGCGCTGCTCGTGGGCGCGACGGCAACGGCGTCCGCGGTCGTGCTGTTCACCTACTTTCTCGGATTTGCCGTGGGAGGTGTGGCGGCGGCGCGGTTTTTAAACCAAGGGCGAATACGCCGGCCGCTCGCGGTCTATGGCATCGTCGAAGGGCTCGCGGGAGTTTCATGTGTGGTGTTTTCGTATTCGTTTCACGCGATCATGGCGAAGCTGGCGCCTCTCCAGGGATTCGTGAGCGGTGTAGCGATGCAGACGCAGGTTCGATTCCTGTGCGGCTGCCTGCTCGTGCTGCCCACGGCAGCGTTGATGGGCGCTTCCTTTCCGCTGATTGCGGCTGCGCTGGACGCCAGCCATCCGGCCGGAAAGAAGCGCTGGTCGCAAGCCTACACCGCCAACCTGGCCGGAGCGCTGGCGGCGGCGCTGGCCGCGCCATTCGCCATTCTGCCGCTGATCGGATTGCGCGGCGCGCTCTGGCTGTGTTGCGCGGCGAACACGGGCGTGGCGGTGGGCGCCGTGGCAATCTCCAATCGCCTGCCGGTGAAGCTTGGCAAAGCTGCTCGCGCGACCGCCGGCTCTGCTCGCGGCATCCGGCTGCTGCTGGCCGCGTCGTTTGCCTCGGGCGCCGTTTTCTTCGCCCTGGAGGTAGTCTGGACGCATCTGATCGGCGTGGTGATCGGTTGCAGCGTTTACGCCTTTTCATGGATGCTGGTGGCGATTCTGGCGGGCCTCCTGCGGGGCGCACGCCTGGCCGAAAGGGGGCGCTTCGCGAAGCCCTCGGTGCTGTTCCAGGTTTCGGCAGTGCTGCTGCTGGTCCAACTGACCGCATGGGAAATGGCGCCGGCCGCATTCGGGTTTACGCCGCCCGGCATCTTTCAGGAATCCTTTTACTTCGCCGAGACGTTCAAGCTCGGGCTGGCGGTACTGTTGCTGATGCCGCCATCTATTGTCCTCGGTCTGATCTATCCGCGCCTGTTGGCCAGCGCGCAATTGGAGGGGGAGGGTAACTCGCACCTGGCTGGGTACCTCAGCGCCGCGAATTCGCTGGGATGCCTTTCCGGAGCGTTGCTCGGGATTTTCGTGCTGCTTCCGGCCGCCGGCTCGGAACTCTCGCTGAAGCTGATCATCGTGGTCCTGGCGGTCTTCTGGCTGCTCTTTGAGCGGCGGGAACCCGGCGGCCGAGGGCGCCTCCTGCGGACGGCAGGCACGGCGGCCGTGTTGCTTGCGGGAATCGGAGCCTGGCACTGGGACTGGGATAAGCTGACCTCGGGCCGCGGCAATTACTTTGGACAGACATTGGAGGCCTCCGCGCCGGCATCCGACGAACGCAGCACTCCCGCGCGAATCATCTTCGGCAACGAGAGCGTACAGGGCGGCATGACTACTGTAGTGGAACAGACCGTCACGGCGGGCAGTTCTTCGCGGACCATCCGCACGCTCCTCACAAACGGCAAGTTTCAGGGCGACGACAACCAGCAGGGACGCGCTCAATTCGGCTTTGCGGCGATTCCTTCGCTTTTCGTGGATCGGCACGACCGGGCGCTGCTGATCGGTCTTGGCACAGGCCATAGCGCGTCGACGCTGCTTCGCGCGGGATATCGCGACGTCGATATTGCAGAGTTCTCTCCGGGAATCAAGCAGGCGGCCGCCGAGTGCTTCGCAGGATTGAATGGCAGCGTTTTGTCCTCACCCGCGGTGCACCTGTTTCTGGAAGACGGCCGGAACGTACTGCTGGCGGATGCCCGCGCGCGCTATGACCTGATTACCGTGGAGGTCACGAGCGTCTGGTTTGCCGGCGCCACGAACCTCTATTCGAAGGAGTTTTACGAGTTAGCGCGCCAGCGTCTGAGCCCAGAGGGAGTTTTGCAGCAGTGGGTGCAGTTTCATCACATGAGTCCGAGGGAGATCGGGTCGGAAATCGCGACAGCCCGCGCTGTGTTCCCGTACGTAGCGGTGTGGTACTACGGCGGACAAGGCATGATGGTCGCGGCCAGCCGTCCACTGGCGGCCACAGACGCCCGCCGCGCGGCGCTGGGGAATCGCTTCGATGATCCCACGCTGGCGGGGGAGATCGAAGCCGCGCTCGTGGTGGGTCCGCGGGGGGTGGACCGGCTGGTCCGCGAGAACCACTTCGTGATCAATACCGATCACAACCGGTGGATCGAATATGCGTCGCCGCGATACGAGGCCAGCAGCTTCGACTGGGTGCCTGTAAACCGTAGTTTTCTGGCTGCGTACGAGCGAGCTCCCGCTATTTGAAGATGCTTTTGGGGATCATGCCGTGGACGCCCTTGGTGCCATCCACGGCCTGCGTGATGTTGAAATCGACCGCTACGCTGCACAGGGCGTAAGCATCTTCGCGCGAGAGGTGCTTTTCTGTGACGAGGAAGTCGATGGCGTCGCGGACCGCGTAGATCGTCGCCTGATCGAGGCTGGGGTCGAGACCCATGGCGATCCAGTGAGTCGGCGTTTCGCCGCGCGGACCCTTCAGGTGCATGTCCTTGCGCACAACGAACTGGAAAGTTCCGGTGAGGGAGGTTTCGAGCGCGGTAATGTCGACTTCGCCGTTGCCCTGGCCGGCGTGGCCGTCGCCGACTTCAAACAGCGCGCCTTTGACGTGCACGGGGATGTAGAGGGTGGTTCCCTCGACAAGGTCCTTGTTGTCGATGTTGCCCGCGTGAATGCCCGGAGGAGCGCTGCTGATGCGGCCGGCGGATTCGGGCGGCGCCACGCCCATGCTGCCGAAGAACGGGTGGAGGGGAAGTTCGATGTTCGGAGCAAAGCGGGCGATCATGCGGTCGCGGTCGAGCGGGATGATCTTGCTGCGGCCGCGCTCGAAGTCCTCTTTGGGCAGCACGCCGCGGTTCGGGCTGAAACCGTTCGAGGCGTAGGGAGTGTTGAGCTTGATCTTCCGGATGCGGACTTCGAGCGTGTCCCCGGGTTCGGCGCCTTCGATGAAGATGGGACCGGTGAGGATGTGGCCGCCGGGACCCTTGTCCTTGACTTGTTCGTAGATAGCCTTGAGCTCCGGCTCGATATCTTCTTCCTTGATGCCGCCGTTGCGCAGCGTGGTGGGACTGTAGGTGGCCATCGCCTGGATAGTGACCGTATCGCCGGAACGAATCGTCAGGACCGGCTTTGCAGCCGACCAGTAGTAGCCCCAGACGACGGTCTGGGGCGAAGCTTTGAGGTTGTAGTCGGCGGCATGGGCGACCAGGGCGGTGAGGAGAAACAATACAATCTTCATGCTTGGGGCGATTTTACCGCAGGCGCTGCGGGGCTATGATCTTGACATGAAGCTATCCGGTTTTGCCTTGGCCCTGCTGGCGGCCGGCGTCGCCGCCGCCGCGGATGCGCCGCCATCGGCGGCCGACCTGGTCGTCAAAGCCCGCGCCGAGGCCGTTCGCGATCAGCGCGCGGTCTGGGTGATCTTCCACGCTTCCTGGTGAGGGTGGTGCAAAAAACTCGATAGTTTCATCGAGTCCGCTGAGATCAAGCCGATTGTGAAGAAGTATCTCGTGGTTGTGCACGTGGACGTGCAAGAGGCCGAGGAGAAGAAGAATCTGAACACGCCCGGCGGCGAAGGGCTGTTGACACGGGTGGGTGGCGGATCGCAAGGCGTGCCGTTTTTCGCGTTTCTCGATGGCTCGGGAGAGATGATCGGCAACTCGATCGCGCCCGCGGCAAACGGGCGTAAGGCCGCCAACATCGGCCACCCGTACGAGCCGCATGAGGTCGATTGGTTCATGGTGCTGCTCTCCAAGTCGGCGCCGCGAATGACGGGCGCCGAGCGCGAGGCCATCGAGAAGCCCCTGCGGGCGCAGAAGAAGTAGCGCGCGCGTCAGGCGCTCAGCCACACGGCCGGCGTGTGCGGAGCCGCGGGGCGCTTGGGGAAGACCTTTTCCCAGAAATGCTCGGCGCAGCTGGTCGGCGTGGCGCAGGCCTGCGGCGCGGACGCCGCCATCAGGACGAAACAGGCCACCGCCGCGGCAACGGCGCCGAGGACGACACCGGCAATGCGGCGGCGCCAGGAGCGCTGCCGGAGGCGGATCCGCGCCAGCGCGCGGGCGGGGTTCGGGCTCCACGACGCAGGCGGGTCGAGTGAAGCCAGGCGGTCTTCAGTCCAACGGCTGTCAGGGATTTCCATACTGCTTGAGATACTCCTTTCGGAAGGCCTGCTGCGCGCGGGCGATCAAGGTTCCCACCGAGGCGGGGTTCAATTCGAGCGCCGCCGCCACTTCGTCATAGCTCAAGCCGCTGCCGCGCAGGAGCAGCAGCTCGGCCTGGCGGCCGTCGAGAACGGCCAGAACGCGGCGCACCTGCTCGCGCTCTTCGGCGGCAGCGTGGGCCTGCTCGGGGGTAGGGAAACCGTTCGGTGGATCGGCGAGGCTTTCGTAGCGGGCGCGGCGGGTTTCGGCACGGAGATCATTGAGCGCGGTGCGGACGGCGGCGCGGTAGAGCCAGCCGCCGGCCTTGGGCCCCTGCGCGCGGGGCGTCCGCCAGTATTTCCAGAAGACTTCTACGGCCAGCTCCTCGGCGCGCGCCGTGTCGCGGACCAGCCGGGCGATGAGGCGCGCAATTTGGGTGTAATGGAGATGGAAGACGGATTCGAAGTCGAGCGGCTGATCGGCGGATTCCATGACGGCGAGCGGTTGCGGGCGCGCGTTCACACTGTATCAACACCGGTGGGGGACATTCTGTGACAGATAATAATCCCGATGGCGGTCTGGTTGAATGAAGCGGACGTGCGTGCGGTTTTGGATCCCGCCGAGCTGATCGGCACGATGGAGTCTGCTTTGGCGGCATTCTCGTCGGGCGAGGTAGTCCAGCCTGTACGTACGGCTCTGGAAATGACGGACCGGTCGTTCTTCTTCGTGATGCCGGCACTCTACGGCGGGCAGGGCGTGATGGGTTCGAAGCTAGTGACGGTAGTCCCGGAGAATGCGGGGCGGGGCCTGCATACGCACCTCGCGGCGATTGCCTTGTTCGATTCGGTGACGGGCGAACTGCTGGCAATAATGGACGGCCGGTACATTACCGAAGTCCGGACGGCCGCGGTTTCCGCGGTGTCAGTGCGGCACCTGGCGCGCAAGGACGCGCGAGTGCTCGGGATTCTGGGCTCCGGAGTTCAGGCGGCCAGCCATCTGGAGGCGCTGCCCTGCGTGCGGGAGTTCCGTGAGGTGCGGGTGTGGAGCCCGACGTGTGCGAATCTGACGCGGTTCGTGGCCGAGCATCCCGGTGTTGTGGCGGCGGCATCCGCCGAGGATGCGGTGCGCGGCGCGGACGTTGTGGTGGTCGCGACGTCGTCAGCCACTCCGGCGATCTCGAGGGCGTGGGTTTCGGACGGCGCTCACGTGATTGCGATTGGCGCATCCCGGCCGTGGCAGCAGGAACTCGATCCGGCGCTGGTGGCGCGGGCGCGTCTGGTGGTGGATTCGCGCGCGGCAGCCCTCGTGGAAGCGGGAGACATCGTAGGGCCGATTCGCGCGGGGCTATTTGGCGAGGACCACGTGGCGGCAGAGTTGGGCGAGGTGATTGCGGGCAGTAAGCCGGGGCGCACGCGGACGGACGAGGTAACGTTGTTCAAATCGCTGGGACTGGCGGTGGAAGACGTTGCGGCGGCAGGGCTTGTGTACCGTCGTGCTGCTCAGAAAAAGATGGGCTTGACCCTGACGTAACGTCAGGGCCGATGATCGAAACGTGAAAGCGCGAGAGTTTGCGGAAATGGCGGGCGTGACGGTGCGGACGCTGCATCACTACGACCGCCTCGGGCTGCTGCGGCCGGGCCGCAACGGGTCGGGCTACCGGATGTATCGGGAACGCGATCTGGAGCGGCTGGAGCAGATCGTGGCTTTGAAGTTTTTGGGGCTGCCGTTAGGGGAGATCCGGAAACTGCTGGACTGTGGCGGAGACGATCTTCCAGGGGCGCTACGTATGCAGCGTGAAGTTCTGGAAGAGCGGCGCCGGCTGCTGGATCGGGCGATTCGCGCCATCCGGGAAGCGGAGCAAACGCCGAAACCCGCGCTTTTGCGAAAAATCATCGAGGTGATCGGAATGCAGGAAAATACGGATTGGAAGGCGAAGTATTACTCGCCCGAAGCGCGGGCGAAGATCGAAGCGCGAACGGGCGACTGGTCGCAGGCGAACCGGGAATGGCAGGAGTTGTTTCGCGAAATAGAAGCCAACCTGAACGAAGATCCGGCGGGTCCCAAGGCACAGGAACTGGCCGCACGCTGGCGGGCTCTGGCCGGGCAGTTCACGATGGGCGATCCGGAGATCACGGCCGGCCTGCGAAAGCTGTGGGCGGATCAGGCGAATTGGCCGGCGGAATTCAAGGAACAGGCGAAGGACTTCACGAAGAAAGAGGTATGGGAGTTCATCGGGAAAGCACTGGGTTGCGGCAAGTGATGTACGCGGCGGCGCTGCTGATTCTGGCGGCGCCCCTCTTTGCGCAGCCGGTGGTCGGGGCACATGCGGGGGTGGTGTCGTTTGCCATCGGCAAGGTCTATCTGGACAACCAGGCGATCGACATCTCGCCCACGCATTTTCCGGAGGTAAAGGAGAAGTCCGTCCTTCGCACCGAAGGTGGGAGGGCTGAGGTGCTGCTGAATCCCTGCGCGGTGCTGCGCGTGGACGAGGACAGCTCCATCCGAATGCTGGACACGGACCTGTTGCATCCGCGCGTGGAACTCGTCGGCGGATCGGCGGTGGTAGACATGCCGGGAATCCGGAAGGGAAGCGACGTCCGTTTGCAGTTGAACGGCGCGGCGGTGGAGTTGGCGCGCAAGGGGACGTACCGGATCGATTACTCGCCGGCACTGTTGAAGGTCTACGATGGCCGCGCAAGTGTCGAACGGAATGACGGAAAGATCGAAGTCGCCGCCGGCCGAACCCTGGCGTTCGATTCGCCTGCACCAGAGAAGTTCGATGTCCGCGACGGAGATGGCCTCGATTTGTGGAATCACCAGCGGGCCATCGTGCTGGCGCGGGCTCGGGGACGGCGGCAGCTCAGTATGATCGATCTGGCCCAGGCCGCCCACACGGCGGCCTGGGATGCCAGCGTGGAAGGGCCAGGTGGAATGCAGCGCATTGATCCGGTGCCGAGGAGGTCGGCGCCTGGCACCTTCAGCCGCGCGCCACTGGATATGGGTTGTAAATTCTAGCCGGGCTGTCAGAACGGCAATTGTCAAGGAGCGGTACACTGCTACCCAGGCTATGTGTACCGCTCCCTTACGGTCGCGGCTCTGTTGGCTCTGTGTTCTGTCAGTTGGAGGGTTGTCGGCACAGCCGGTCATCGGGGCGAAGGCCGGCCTGGTCTCCTACGCACTGGGACGTGTGTCCGTTGACGGCCACGTCATCGAGGTTTCCAGCACGCGTTTTCCAGACATCAAGGAAAACTCCGTATTGCGGACGGGCCGCGGCTTAGCGGAGGTGCTATTGGGACCGTGCTCGGCCGTGCGACTGGGGCATTACAGCTCGATTCGGTTGATGGCTGCGAGCCCGGTGCATCCGCGGCTGGAGTTGCTGAACGGGTCGGCCGTGGTGGACATTACCGCGATCGCCCGGGAGTCGGACGTTGCGTTGCAGGCGCGTTCGGCGCTGGTCACGATGGCGAGGGCCGGCGTGTACCGCATGGACTTTCTGCCGCAGCGGCTGAAGGTGTTTGCCGGGCGGGCCACAGTCCGTAGCAACGAACGCGACTATGACGTCGGGGCCGGCCGGATTCTCTCCCTGGCGGATGCGGTGTTCGGGAAATTCGACCGCCAGCCGACGGACGAACTCGACCGCTGGAGCGGACGGCGGGGCGCGGAACTGGCGGAAATGAGAACCCCCAAACCCCCATCCAGGGACGCTGGAGCGGACGTGGTGAGCTCCGAGAACAATGCCGAATTCTCCCGTTACAACGGCGGCCGCCGCGGCTCCCAAGGGCCGATGCCGCTCACCACGAACCGCAGCGGGCTGCCATCGCCGTGCATTGCCGGGCGCTAGCGGCGTTCAGGTAGCGGCGGCCGGTTGGCGTCGCGTCGCGTCGCCCTACTGTGGATCATCACGGTTCGTCACAGCGGACGGAACGCAGCCAGCACACCTTTCGGCCCCACGGCCCATCCGGCTCCACCCGCGAAGGCCGCGGCGTTGTAAGCTCCATTGTCGAAGCGGGTCCAGGATTGGCCGTTGTCGTAGGAGATGTCGGAACCCGAGGTTCCCACGGCGATCCATGCCTTTCGCGCCGCATCATACGCAACAGCGGAGCGGTATCCTGCGGGATGCTGCCCGGCGGGTTCGAACCAGGTGCGGCCGCCGTCGCTGGTGATCGCGATGTTGTGTTCGGCGGCGTCGGGCTTGGTGTAGTCGCCGCCGACCGCGATGCCGTGCCGCGGATCGGAAAAAGCGAGCGAAAAAATGCCGGCGCCGGGGCCGTCATGGCGGATAGGCGTTTCAACCACGGTCCAGGTGAGGCCGCGATCGGTGGAATGGAAGATGCGCGCTCCGCCGGTGCCGAACCAGGCATCCTGCGGGCCCGTGACGATGAGGCACGTGCCGCTTGCAGCGAACGCGCCTTCCTTGGGAAGCGCTTCGGGGCCGGGCTGACTCTGCCAGTGCGTGCCGCCATCGGAGGTGGTGAGGATGACGAAGCGGCCGTCCACGGGATCGCCGAGCGCGATGCCGTGTGTGGCGTCCCAGAAGGCGATGGCATCCAGAAAACCTGCGGCATCGGGATTGGTGAACTGCAGAGTCCAGTGGGCCCCGGCGTCGGTGGTCTTGTAGATGCGCGCCTTGTCGCCGGAACCGCTGGCGAGCAGATATGCAGTGCGGCCGTCCACTGCGTGGACGTCGCGGAAATCCAGCGATTCGGCGCCGGGAACCTGCGCGGCGATCCCGTTACGGAGGTACGTACCGCCGGTGCCGCTCGCCCAGACCGTGCCGTCCGCGGCAATGTCAACACCGCGCAGTGAGGCTGTGGTGCCGCTCTTCCGCGGCTGCCAGGACGGCGGCAGAGCGAAGGCGATGACGCTATCGGCGTCGGGTCCCTTGCTGGCATCGATGCTGCGGAAGCGGCCGGGACCGCCCGCCGCGATCACCACGTACTGGCGGCCGTCGCGGCCGAGATACGTGGCCGGAACGGTGTCGGCCGCGGCATCGAGCTTCGTGTTCCAGAGTTCCTTGCCTGTGCGGGAATCGAAGGCGCGGAAGCGGCCGTCGAGCGTCGCCGCGATAAACACGAGCCCTCCGGCGGTCGCGATGGAGCCTCCGAGGTTGGGCGTACCGGAATTCGGGATGCCATCGTAGGCGCCGAGCGGAACGCGCCAGGCGATGTCGCCGGTGGCGGCGTTGACGGCGGTGAGCTCGCCCCAGGGCGGCTGTTGGCAGGGGTAGCCGTCCTTGTCCACCCAACGGGTGTATGCGCCGACGGGTCGGTACGGCATGGGCGCGCCCGCGGGGGCTTCGGCCATGCGACCGGTGCCGCCGAGGCTGCTGGTGTTGACGAAGATGTAGCCAAGGGTGGGATCGAACGAAACACCGCCCCAGTTGCCGCCCCCCATCGTCCCGGGGAAGCGCAGGATGGTCTTCATGCCGAAAGGCGTGAACGGCCCCTGGTTCACCAATTGCTCGAGTTGGCCGGCACAGGATGGACGGACTTCTGCCGCGGTGACGCTCACCCGCGCGAGCGGCGGCGGCTTGAGAGGATACGGCTGCGTGGGCCAGGCGGCTTCACCTGGAACGTCGCTCGCGGGCGCCGGGCGTTCTTCAACGCCAAAGACCGGCTTGCCGGTGAGGCGGTCCAGAACGAACAACAGCCCCATCTTGGTGATCTCGGCGACTGCAGGTTTGCCGCCGGCCTGGACGAGAGCGGGCGGCGCGTCCACATCGTTGTCGAAGATGTCGTGATGGACGATCTGGTAATACCAGAGGAGTTTGCCATCGGCCGCATTCAGCGCCACCACGGAGTTGGCGTAGAGGTTGGCGCCCTTGCGGTCCGCGCCGTAGAAGCTGTCAGCGGGATTGCCCACCGGCAGGAAGACCATGCCGCGCTCGGTGTCTACGGTGATGGGACCCCACAGGCTGGGCCCCGCCCGGTCCTTCCAGCCGTCCGGGCCCCAGGTGTCGTTGCCTGGCTGGCCGGGCTGCGGAATCGTGTGGAAGCGCCAGACCAGCTTGCCCGTACGGGCGTCGAAGGCGCGGGCATCGCCGGAGGGGCCACGGCTGACGGTTTCCTGCGTGCTTGGCCCGACGATGATCAGATTGCGCCAGACGGCGGGGGGCGAGGTGATGGCGTATTGCGCGTCGCCATAGGCGTCGGTGATGCCGGCGCGCAAGTCAACCGTGCCGTTATCGCCAAAGCCCGCGGCCGGGCGGCCGGACTTGGCGTCGAGCGCCATCAGGCGGCCGTCGGAGGTGCCGAAGACGATGCGGGGCGGCGTGCGCGAGTCGCCCGGCCAATACGCCACGCCCCGATGCTCGCGGGTGCGGGCGTGCGGATCGAACTTCCAGATCTCGCGCCCGGTTTCGGGATCGAGCGCGACGATCTGCTGGTGCGGCGTCGAAAAGTAGAGGACGTGATCGACCACGATCGGCGTGGTCTCGAAGTTGCCGGATTCGCCCGTGTGATACGTCCAGGCACGTTGCAGGCGCGCGACGTTCGTAGTGTCGATCTGCTTCAGCGGCGAGTAGCGCGCGGCGCCGGGATCGTGGCCGTAGCCGGGCCATTCGGGCGACTGGGCGAAAGCGATCTGGGCCGCAAACAGAGCCGCGACCGTAAGGGAGCGGTGGCTGAAGCCGGGGCCACACCGCTCGCTGACGGTCGCGGCTCTGTGTCGGTCGCAGAGTGGTTCTGCCAAAACTGAATTCATTTGGCTGGGTTTGCCGGGTGCAGATACCCCGCCAGGAACAGATAGATCTCGCGGCGCGAATCCTTCGCCAGCTTGGTATCCAGCCGGTTGAAATAGTGGCCGCCGGGCGCGTTGTCGTAGACCTTGTAGTCGAACTTCTTGCCTTCGGCCTTGAGCGCCTGGATGAGGTGCTCCACCTCCAGGTAGTTCACGTCCTCGTCGTTCGTCGTGGTGTGGATCAAAAGCGGAGTCTGGAGTTCCTTGGCGTGCGTGACGGGCGAACGCTTGCGGTATTCCTGAATGTCTTCCCGCACCGTGCGGCCGATGTGATAGGGCGCGGAATACAGCGCGGCGTAGGAGGGCGGCTCGTAGCCCATGCGCGCCACCAGGTCGCTGGCCGGCACACCGGCGTAGGCGACCGCATAGGCGTCGGGGTGCTCGAAGATATTCATCAGCGTGATGAGCCCGCCGTGGCTCCAGCCGATGATGCCGACGCGCTTGGGGTCCAGGAAGCTGTACGTCTCCAGCATCCACTTCATCCCGAGATAGACGTCGTCCACTTCGCGCCCGCCGTAATCGATCTGCTCGTAGAAGCCGCGGCCATAGCCGGTGCTGCCGCGGTAATCGGCCGAGATGATCGAGTAGCCCTGCTCCAGAAGCTCGCGAAAGACGTGGGCGTCGCGCGTGTCCTCGTTGGCGTGCACGCCCTGGTGGCAGAAGACAATCAGCGGCTGCTTGCGGGTCTTATCCAGGTTCCTGGGGATGAATGTATAGGCCCGGATGATGATCGGATTCCCGGCGCCCGGAGCTTTCGGGTTGGAAATGCGCGCCGGAGGCAGGCTGGTGTACTCGATCTTGTCGATCTCCGCGATGTCGCCCAGCGAGAGGCGCCACATCAGGTCGTCGATACGCTTCAGGATTTCGTCGTTGCCGGCGTTGGGAGCCCCGGCTACCTGAGGGCCGGCGGCGGGGGCTGGGGCGGCAGGCGGTTGTTGCCCGCTCGCGGGCGGCTGAGCAGACAGCGGAAGAACCAAACAGGAAATCAGAACGAGCCTGGTCATTGGGCGGAATGGTACCACACGCGGCTATTTCCGTCCCAGAAGCCGCAGCCGCACTGAAAACGCGCGCGCCTGCCCGCGGTAATAGGTCAGAAACTTCGCGGTGCCTTCGACATTGTTCACCACGTTGGGATTCAGATTGCCGGTGATGTTGTTGTAGCCGAAGCGCCACGCCCACAGATAGTGCGCCGCGTGGAAGGTGCGCTCGAAGTGCAGGTTGATGTTGAAGTAATCGGGATACCGGTAGGAGTTGGGGAGGCCGACCATGAATCCCTGCTCATCCACCACGCTGAAAGGAAAGCCGGCCCGGTATTCCACCAGGTACGCGGCGATCGTGTTCCGGAAGAGCCACTGGAAGTTTTGCGGCAGCACCCGCTTGGGCAGCGGGACCCAGCCCCACATGTGGACGCGGTTGGGCGTGTCCCACTGATAAGGGCCCGGCGCCTGCACCGCGAAGACCGGATTCTCCAGGCTGTAATCCACCGCCGCGTTCGACCGCGTACTCGACCACGTATAGCCGAGAAACCACTGGAACTGGCCGCCAAATGTGCGCCGGATGGCAAAGTCGACCGCGTCGTAGCGAGACCGCCGCAGGTTGCTCAACTGGTAGGTCGAGCCCTGGTAGAACATGTTTCCGAACTGCGGCACCGTGGGAACGAACACGAACCCCTGGTTGCCTACGCGCCACGTGTACCCGGTGCGCAGGTAGAAATCCCCGGGCATCTTGCGCTCGATATTCATGCTGGCGGTCTGGAATCGCGGCGTCCGCAGGGCGCTGTCGTTCACCTGAAACGATGTCGGCACCGGGCCGATCGGCGGACCATCCGGCGGGTAAAAGGTCGAAAGGCTCACCTGGTTCGGGCGCGTAATCGTGCTCAGGCTGATGGCGTCGTAATAGATGCCCCATCCCGCGCTGATCTTGGTGTCGCGCAACTGCCGCGGGGCCCAGGCGACGGCTACCCGCGGAGCCACCTCGTAGTCGCGGACCACTTCGTTCCACTCCGCGCGAACGCCGGCCTCCAGCGTGAGGCCTTCGAGCGGCACCCAGTGGTCCTGAATGTACTCCGCCGCCTCGAAATTCTTCCTCGCCCGGAATGGCGAACCCTCGAACGACACCAGCCGGGCGATGGAATTGTCGTCGCGCAGCACTTCGTAATCGTGCCGGGTCACCTGCTCGTGAAAACTCTCGCGCTCGAAATCGATGCCGAATTTCAAGTGGTGTTCTCCGTGGGAGCGAACCGTCGGCAGGAATAGGTTGGCGATCTCCTGCTGCCGATAGGAATGCCGGTCGACGCCGCTGAAGAAATTCCCGCTGTTGCCGGACGGCGTGATCTGGTAGATCTGGTCGCCTTGCGGCGGATTGTGGAGAGTGATCCGCGTATCGGAAAAACCCAGGTCCAGCAGAGCGCCGCCGAAGTAGTGTTGATCGCGGATGGTGCTCATATACAGCGGCTGGCGGATGTTGGTCGTGGTCTCCACCGGATTGAGGACGCTCAGGCCGCTGTGGTTTACGTCCGAGAGGTTGTACAGAAATCCCAGCGTCAGCGTGTTGCCCGGCGTGACGTTCACCTGCACGCGCGTCAGGTCGCTGACGGTCAGGCTGCTGGTGCGATTCTGCCCGTTAGGCAGGCCGGAGATGGTGTCCTTGCTGTAGAAAGCGTCCAGTCCGTTAAAGAACCAGGCGCGCCCCTTTGCGATCGGCCCGGAAAACTCGAATCGCGGCGTGAACTTGTTGATATACACGCCGTGATCCGAGGTCAGTCCCGGAATGAAGTTTGTGGCGCCGAAGCGGAAACGATCGTCGCCACGCTTCGTCTTCACATCCAGCACCCCCGTCGATCCGCGCCCGTTGTCCGCCGAGTACCGGCTATTCTCCAGGTCCATGGTCTGGATGCTGTCGATGTTCAGGCGCGTCTCCAGACGCCCCGTGACCGGGTCCGACATGTTGAAGCCGTCGAGCGTGTAGTTAGCCTGGTTGGTGTCGCCGCCGTTGAAGTGAACCCGGCCGGCGTTGTCCTCGACCACGCCATTCAATAGCGGCAGGGCATTGCGGTAATCCTGCGGCGCGGGATAGGGGACGCTCTGGATTTCGGTGTTGGTCAGTTCTTTGCGCTCGCTGGTCTGCTGCGGATCGATGGCCGGCGGCGAGTAGGTAACATCGATCCTGTCTGCGAATTCCTGCTGATGGTTCATCCGGATGGTGAGTTGGCTGGCGCCCGGTTCCAGTTCCTGTGCGCGGTTGGTGTAGACGAAGAATCCGGCCCGCTCGACGCGAATCGAGTAGCTCCCCCCGCCGGGCAGGCTCGCGCGGAAATTACCGGCCGGATCGGAGGAGGCCACCGCAACGGCTCCGTCCGCTGCCTTGAACTCGACCCGGGCGCCGTCCACCCCCATCCCGTTCTCGTCCAGGACGCGTCCCGTGATCACCGCCTGTGCGCATAGCCGCCCGCCCAGCAGCACGGCGAATGCGGCAACACGCATACTCTGTCCACCCAGTGGCATCTAAAAGGAAGGGCGGCGCCCCCATACAGGATACACCCCAGCACTTTGACAGTCAGTCCGGAAGTGTTCGCAGTCTTTCGCTTACGCCCGCCACTTGTAGAAATAGAACAGCAGCGGCGTGCCGCCGGTGTTCACGATTCCGTGCAGCTTTCCCGCCGCGCAGTACATCATGCTGCCGGGGCCGACTTTGGTCACCTTCCCTTCGACCGAGATTTCGCCGCTGCCTTCCGTGACCACCATGAACTCCTCCTCGGGATGTTCGTGGGGCGGATGAGGCGACTTGCCCGGCTTCAGCCGCAGGCTGCCGGCGGTCACCGACTTCAACTGCGCCGTGGGACCATCGTAATAGGTACGGAGATCTCCGAAATCTTCCTTGGCAAGTTTGGCCTGGTTCCCTTCCACGACACCGTTGGCCAGCCGTCCCTCTTCGGCGAACATCGCCAGGGCGTTCAGGCCGGCTGCATACTGGAGCACCTGTCTGCGGTTTGGCATGGTCGATTATGGCACGGCCGCCGGAATGAAGGGGACTGCGAATTTCGGAGTACCAGGGTACTAGCTATTTTGAGTAGTCAAAGGTCCCAAAACCCACTTTTAGGACTGATTCTCTCCTTGATCTAGAAGATTGACGCTCTGGAATCTCATAGAAGCGATAAGTAACAGCTTGTTCATCGTCTTAGACGAAACTGACGCCCCCAATGTCCACCCTTCGTCCCCACCCGCGATGTGGTGTGATGGAGGGGCTCGCCGCCGAAATCGCGGGAAGTCCTTGGAAACGAAGGTAAATTAACTCCGCCTTAACCTGGTAAACCGCTTGCTTTACCGGTCACCAAACCGACAGGTGTGCGTGGTTTGTGCAAACTGCCGGAAAATTCTTAACCGAGGTACGAATCATGACGACCAAGATCTTACGGTTAATTGGATTCATTGCGCTGTCCTTAACCGTGTGCCTGAGCACGTGGGCTCAGTCCGTAAACGGGGACCTGATCGGCACGGTCTTCGACCCCACTGGCGCGGCGATACCCGACGCCACCGTAATCGGCAGAAATCAGGCCACCGGCGTTGAGACCACCACCAAGACAACCGCTACCGGCGAATATCATCTGTCGAATCTGCCCCCGGGCCTTTACACGATCATTGTGACCGCCAGCGGCTTTACCAGAACTGAGATTCGCTCGGTCGAAGTGACTTTGAATAAGACCGCGACCACCAATGTGAAGATGGCCGTCGCCAGCGCCACGGAGACGGTCGAGGTGACCGCCGCGTCAGCGGCAATCGACACCACCACGGCGTCGGTGGCCACCGCTTTTCAGGAAACCACCCTCGCCGACCTGCCCGTAGCAGCAGGTGGCAGCGGTGTGATTAACCTCTCCCTCCTCAACGCCGGCGTGGGAACCAGTGGCGCGATCGGTCTCGGCTCGGGCCCGTCGGTCGGCGGCCAGCGTCCGCGAAATAACAACTTCACCATCGAAGGCATCGACAATAACAGCGGCAGCGTCACCGGCCCGCTTGTGACCATTCCCAACGATGGCGTGGCCGAGTTCTCGGTCCAGCAGAACCAGGTTTCGCCCGAATTCGGCCACTCCTCGGGCGGCCAGTTCAACCAGATTGTGAAGAGCGGAACCAATGGCTTCCACGGCCTCGCGTACGAATACCTGCAGAACCGCGATATGAACGCCGCCGACAATCTCTCGGCCGTCAACGGCGATCCGCTTCACCCGCGCTACGACAACAACCGCTTCGGCGGCGCGCTGGGCGGCCCCATCAAGAAGAACAAGCTGTTCTTCTACGGACTATATGAATACAATCCGATCGGACGGAGTTCCTCCGCAGGCCAGCTCTACGCTCCCACCGCCGCCGGCTGGGCCACGATCTCATCCTTCCCCACCATCAACCAGACCAGCTTGACCCAGTTAAAGACTTACCTGGGAACCGCCTCGAGCGCAGTATCGGCGGCCAGCGTTGGCGGATACCCGATGGTCGGACCCGGCAACGCCAGCCTCGGACAACAGGTTGCCGCCACCGCCAAGCCCGTCGAGATCGGCCTCCTGGGCATCAGCTCTCCGGCTTACTCCAACGCCGAAGCTGGCGTGGCCTCGGTGGACTACAACATTTCCGACAAGGACAGCCTGCGCGGGCGCTTCATTCTGAACCGCAGCGGCTTCATCGATACGGCCGCCAGCCTGCCGGTCTTCTTCCAAACTGTGCCCTCCAACAACTACCTGGTCGCCATCACCGAATACCACACCTTTTCGCCGACGCTGACCAACGAGTTCCGCCTGGGCTACAACCGTTATTCCAACAACTACCCGGTGGGCGATCAGAAGTGGCCCGGCCTCGACCAGTTCCCCAACATCAACATCTTCGAGTTGAACGCGCAGCTTGGTCCCGATGGCAACGCGCCTCAGTTCGGCATTCAGAACCAGTATCAGGCGACCGAGAACCTCACCTGGACCAAGGGCAAGCACACCCTGAAATTCGGAGCCGACGGCTGGAAGCAGATCTCGCCGCAGTCGTTCACGCAGCGCTCCCGCGGCGATTACGAGTGGAGCTACCTATCCGACTACCTGTTCGACTACTACCCGGACTATATCGCCCAGCGCTCCCTCGGTAACTCGGCCTATTACGGCGACCGCGTGTTCGTCGGCTTCTACGCCAACGACACCTTCAAGGTGACGCCTAACCTGACCGTGAACCTCGGCCTCCGCTACGAATACCAGACCATACCCTACAGCGAGAGGCTCCAGACCCGCAACGCGATCTCCAACGTGCCCGGCCTGATCGTCTTCCAGGAGCCGCAGCCGATGAAGACCGCGTGGATGCCGCGCGTCGGCATCGCCTACTCGCCCGGCACCAGCGGCCGGACATCCATCCGCGCCGGCTTCGGCCGCAGCTTCGACGTGCTGGTGGATAACTTCGGCTTGCTCACCCTGCCTCCTCAGGCCACGACCACCGTGGACGTGACAGGCGAGGCCAAAGGCGGCTTCCTGGCCGGCGGCGGCATTCCACCGAGCGCCACCGGGTCGAGCCTGACGCAGGCGCAGGCGCGCGCGGGCACCGGCGGCTATGTGCCCGACCAGGTGCGCCCCCAGTCTCTGCAGTGGAACTTCGGCGTGCAGCATGTCTTCAAAGAAAACTACACCTTCGAATCGCGCTACCTCGGAACGCGCGGCATCCATCTGCCCGTGCAGGCCCAGTTGAACCGCGTGCCGGTGGTCAACGGCTCCAATGCCCTGCCCTTCTACACCAGCGCCCCCAGCCAGGCGACGCTCAACGGCCTGGGCACCTCGCTGAACGCCCTCAACGCGGCCTATGCCGCGCAGGCATACGTCGACCCACGCTACCTGGCAGCCGGGTTCACGGGCATTATCACTTCCTACCAGCCCTGGGGCAATTCGACCTATCACGGCTGGGCGAACCAATTCACACGCCGCTTCTCCAACGGCCTCCAGATCATCGGCGCCTACACCTTCAGCCATAACATCGACGACTCCACGGCTGAAGTTTTCAGCACCTACACTACGCCGCGCCGTCCGCAGAACATTCGCAACCTCTCCGCCGACCGCGCCAGCTCGGCTCTGGACCATCGACATCGCGTGACCTTGTCGGTCTTGTACGACACTCCGTGGTACAACAAGTCGTCCAACTGGGCGCTCAAGAACCTGGTGGGCAACTGGGAGATCGCACCCATCTACACCTACCAGACCGGCAACTGGTTCACGGTCCAAAGCGGTACCGACTCCAATCTGAACGGTGATTCCGGTGGCGACCGCGCCTATCTCAACGCCGGCGGCAACCCGAACATCGGCTCCGGCACTACGGCTCTGAAGAACAGCGCCGGCGATACCGTAGCATTTCTGATCAATAATCCCGCCGCCTTGTACGTCACCACCCCGAAGGGCGGCCTCGGAACCGCAGGGCGCAACACCGAGCGCATGAACCCGACCAACAACTTCGATGCCACCATTGCCAAGTCGATCAACATCACGGAAAGGTACAAGCTCCAGTTCGCCGGACGATTCTTCAACATCCTCAATCACCCGCAGTATGTCGGTGGCTATTTGAGCGATGTCGCGCCGATCGGATTCACCGATACGGCGACCCACAACTTCACCATCCCGTCGACGTCGGTCTTCCACAAGCCGTCGCAGGTATTCTCCAGCAACCCGAGAGGCATCACCGTCTCGGCCAAATTCACCTTCTGATGTAGGACAGGCTTCAGCCTGTCCCCCGGGGGAGCCGCAAGGCTCCCCCGTTTTTTTTGACACGCGATTGGTTTACCCGATCGGGCACGGCGGAATCCCCACCCCGCCGTCCTCCAGCGCCGCTCCCAACCGCAGCACCGTGGCCTCCGCGAACGCCGCCCCCACGATCTGCACTCCGATCGGCAGTCCGCCGCCGCTGATCCCGCACGGCAGCGACAGCGCCGGGTAGCCGAGCGCATTGATCCCGCGCACCAGTCGCGTGGTGGCCAGCCGGACGTCCTCGTCGCGTCCGCCCAGCCGTACGGTGGTGTCTCCGATCTTCGGCGCCACGTTGGGCGTGGTCGGCGTCATCAGGCAGTCGATCTCGTTCCAGATCCGGTGGAAATCGCGGCGCATGATTTTACGCAGCCTCTGCGCGTCGATGTAATCGGTCGCCGGCACCAGGCGTCCCTGGTCGAACAGCGCCAGTACGTCCCCGCCGAACAACTCGCGCCGCGCCAGCGCCGGCCCGGCCATCGCCGAGGCTTCCGCCAGCAGGACCACGCGCGCCACCGCATTCAACGCCGCGACATCCGGAAGCTGCACCGGACGCACACTCGCGCCCAGGGATTCCGCGCGCGCAATCGCGCCTCTCACCGCGCGCTCCACGTCCGCATCGACGCGCTCGAAGTAGAAATTCTCCGGGATTCCGACCCGCAGCCCGCGAATCGAGCAGCCTTCCTCCGGAACATAGTCCGCCACGGGCCGCCGCGACGAGGTCGGGTCCTTCGGATCCCGTCCGGCGATGGCGTTCAGCACCAGCGCCGCGTCGCGCACGGTGCGCGTCAGCGGCCCCATGTGGTCCAGGCTCCAGCCCAGCGGCAGTGCGCCGTAGCGGCTCACGCGCCCGTAGGTCGGTTTCAACCCCACCGTTCCGCAGAACGCGGCGGGAATGCGAATCGATCCGCCCGTATCGCTGCCCATCGCCACGTAGACCATGCGCGCCGCCACCGCCGCGGCCGAGCCGCCGCTCGATCCGCCGGGACTGTGCTCCGGGTTCCAGGGATTGCGCACCGGCCCGAAGTGCGGGTTCGCCGAGGTAATCCCGTACGCCATCTCGTGCATGTTCAGCTTGCCCAGAATCACCGCGCCGGCCGCGCGCAGGCGCTCCACTACGGTGGCGTCATAATCCGGCACGAAGTTCTCGTACAGGCGCGAGCCCGCGGTGGTGCGCACGCCACGCGTAAGAAACAGATCCTTGAGCGCGATCGGGATGCCGTGCAGCGGTCCGCGATCGACGCCCGCGGCCAGTTCGCGATCCGCCTCCAGCGCCTGCTCCTCCGCCTGCTTGCCGGTCACGGTGATGAAAGCGCGAAGCTGCTGGCCGTGGCGCTCGATGCGCGCGATCGCGTCCGCCACCAGCTCCACCGACGAGGTGCGCCGCGCCCGCAGGTCCGCACCGGTTCCCCGGATCACTGGCCCTCTCCGTCCAGTCGCAGCTCCGTATCCGGCTCCTGGTCCGGCGAAAGCCGCTCGGCCAGCGGCCGAAACGTTTCCTCCAGCGCAGACAGCGCGCCCGCAACGCGATCGAGATCGGACGCGGTCTGATCCAACCCATGCCCTTCGGCGATAGCTTTCCAGTTTCTCATCAGGACTACGATAGCGGATCGATCGCGCCTTCGCGCGCCGTCCACTCCGCGCCGGCGAGAACCACCAGCGCGCCCAGGAAGCTCCAGATCAGAATCGTCACCGAGTGGCGGAAGATGAAGTACTCGTGCTCCAGTTTGGCTGCCAGCCATGGGGCCAGCGCCAGGTTGATGTATTTCATCCCCTCCAGAACGAGCCCGACGTACACGGCCACCGCAGCCACCCGCGCCGGCGGCACTTTTCGATTGGGCAGCAGCCAATAGATCAGGAACAGGCTCAGGATCGACAGCGGCACCGCGGCCAGTTTGAAGAAGAGCAGGTTGAGCCAGTTGCCGGCGCCATGAAACGAGCCCGCCACCGACGTCACCCATCCCCGGTTCATCGCCGTGAACAGCACCGAAAGCAGCGCCAGCGCGCCGCACGCGAAAATCATGCCCAGCGAGACGAGCTGGTTGCGCAGGTACGACCGGTTGGTGGCCACGCCCCATGTCCGGTTCAGCGCCACCTCCAGCGGCTCGAAGATGCCGTTGGCCGTGAACAGCAGCAGGAGCATGCTGAACAGGTGCAGGTCGCCCTTGAGCATCAGGTTGCGCTTGACGAAGGCGGCCATCTCGCCGGGAAAATAGTCGTTCAGCGCGAGGTAGATCGCGTCTTCCGCCGCGCGCCAGTGCAGCACGTTGCGGCAGAAGCTGAGCATCACGTTGCAGAACGGAAAAAACGAAAGCAGCACGCTGGCGCTGATGGCGAGCGCGTACACGTGCGCCTCGGTCTCCATCAGGTAGCGGATAGTGGGCCGGCAGCGGTCGATCAGCGCGCGCCGCTCCGGAGTCAGCGAAGGCAGCAACCTACAGGTTAGCCTACGTGGGGCAGGCTTCCGCGCCTGCGGCGGCGCCGCTTGCCTTACTCCACCCGCAGCGCTTCCATCGGGTCCATGCGCGAGGCGCGGCGCGCCGGCACGAACCCCGCGGTCACCGCTACCGCGCCCAGCAGCACCGCCGCCGCCGCGAAGGTCGCCGGATCGTTCGGCGCCAGTCCGAAGAGCAGCTTGGTCGCAGCCTGTCCCGCCCACAGCGCGAGCCCGGTGCCGACGGCCAGCCCGACGCCCAACAGCAGCAGCGCCTCGCGCAGCACCAGCCGGACCACGTTGCCGCGGTCGGCGCCCAACGCCATGCGCACGCCGATTTCGTTCTGCCGCCGCGCCACCATGTAGGCGATCACGCCGTACAGTCCGATGGCCGCCAGCACCGCCGCCAGCACTCCGAACGCCCCGGCCAGGGCGGCCATCAGGCGGTCGCGCATCAGCGACTCTTCAATCTGCGTCGTCATGATCCGGAATTCGAGCACGTAGGCGGGATTCACCGCGGCCATCGCCGATTTCACCGACCGGATCACGTCCTGCGGCCGGCCGGCAGTGCGCAGCACCAGCAGCGCGTCGGAGTCCGGATTCTCGTCCTGCGCCACCGGAAAGAACGCGATCGGAATGAAGTCCTCGCGCAGCTCGTAGTATTTGGTGTTGCTGATCAGTCCGATAATCTGGTACACCCGATCCTGCTGCCCCGCGCTGCCTTCCACGCGGAAGGTGTGCCCCACGGGATTGGCGCCGTCGAAAAACTTCTTCGCGAAGACCTCGTTGACCACCGCGACCTTGGGCGCGCCCACTGTGTCGCGCTCGTCGAAATCGCGTCCCGCGATCAGGCGCGTGCCCATTGTCTTGAGGTATCCGGGGGAGTAGCGGTTGAAGAAAGAATTCTTGGCCTCGCCGGTGAAGGCATCCGGCCGTACGGACTCGTTCCAGCCCGATCCGCTGATCGGCGTCATGTTCACTTGCGCCACGGAAACCACGCCCGGCACCGCGCTCAGCTTCTCCTGCACTTCGCGGAACACCGCCGGCCGCCTTTCTTTGGGATACTTGGCCGGGCTGGTATCGACATCCAGCGCCACGATTCCTTCCGGCCGGAATCCCGGGTCCACGCTGAGCAGCTTCTGCAGGCTGCGCACGAACAGGAGCGCTCCCACCAGCAGCACCAGCGATAGCGCGACCTGCGCGGTCACCAGGGCTCGCCGCAGTCCGTACCGCTCGCGGCCGGCGCTCAGCCCCCGGCCCGCCGCGCGCATCGCGGCCGCGGGAGCGATGCGAGTCGCGCGCATGGCCGGCAGCAGTCCGAACAGCAGGCATGTTCCGGCCGCCACCGCCGCCGTGAAGCCGAGCATCCGCAGATCCGGCATGAGGCCCACGAACACGGGATTTTGCGGCGTGCTCAGGAACGAGATCAGGATCCGGCTCAGCGCCTGCGCCAGTCCGGCGCCCAGCGCCGTTCCCAACAGCGCCAGCAGCAGGCTCTCGGAGAGCAGTTGCCCCACCAGCCTTCCCCGCGACGCGCCGATCGCCTGCCGGATCGCGATCTCACGTTCGCGCACGCTGGCGCGCGCCATCAGCAGGTTCGCGAGGTTCGCGCAGGCGATCAGCAGAACCAGGCCGGTCGCCGCCAGCAGCAGCGAGAGCGGACTCTCGTATTGCTGGCGTAATCCGGACACACCCGTCGCGGCGCTCTCCACCTCCAGCTTGTTCGCCAGGTAGCGTTTTGCCTGCGCCGGGCGGTACGATTCCGGCAGCGTGGCCTCCATGATGCGCGGCGAGACCGATTGAATGTAGGTCGCGGTGCGCTTCTCGGTCCAACCCGGCCGCAGGCGTCCCATCGCCGACAGCCACCATTGCGTGCGCGACTTGGCCCGCTTCCTTTGGTCCGCGCACAGCGGCACGGCCACGTCGAACCGGTTGCCGACTTCGACCCCGAAGAATTGCGGCGGCATCACGCCGATCACGGTGAACCGCCTCCCGTCCAGCAGCAGATCCTTGCCGAGCGCGCGCTCGTCGCCGGCCATCTCGCGCTGCCAGAAGGCGTAGCTCAATACCGCGCCCGGCGTCGAGCATCCTTCCTGGTCGTCGCCCGGAGTCAGCGTGCGGCCGATCGCCGGCGGCACGCCCAGCACCGGAAAAAAATCGCCGCTCACGTATTGCCCCTCGGCATAACGCGCCTCGCCGCCCTGCGCCAGGTTGAACCGTGCTGCGCTCCAGGCAATCATGCCGGAGAACGGCTCGGTCAGCGCATGCAACTGGTCCCACAATACCGAGGTAAAGCGCGCGCTGCGCGTGGACCACGATCCCGAGCGGGACGAGTTCTTGGCGAAATCGATGGTCACGAGCTCCTCGGGATTTTTGACCGGCAGCGACCGCAGCCGCACGGCATCCACCAGTTGGAAGATCGCCGTGTTCGCTCCTACCCCCAGGGCCAGCGAGAGCACCGCCACCGCGGCGAAGCCCGGATTGGACCGGAGCTGCCGCGCCCCGTAACGCAAGTCTTGCACAAGGGTTTTCAGCATGGTTTAGCCTCTTGGACGCCCGGAAACCAGGAAAGGTTGGCAATTCGGCGGCCGCCCCACGCCCGCACATTCCGTCCCACAACCGGACACCCCCAAATTGCCGCCTATCCCCGGTTCCTTTTGAAACGTCATATGTTACGCTGGTCGGCGAGTTGGCAGGCGCCGTGCCTTTACGGCACTGGAAATCTAAATGGATATACCACGTAAAGACGCCAGCCGTAAGCGACTGATTCGCCGGATCGTGCTGGGGGTGGTGGTGCTCATCGCGGTAGTTGGAACCTCGTTCGCGCTCAAGCGGCTCAAGCCGGCGCCGCCGTCGGTCGACGGCTCGGTGGTCTGGCGGGATACCGTGAAGCGCGGGCCGATCACTCTGGAGCGTCGCGGCCTCGGCACACTTGTGCCGGAGCAGACCATGCTTGTGCCGGCCACCACCGATGGCAGGGTGGAACGCATTCTGATCCGGCCGGGCACCGAGGTACGGGCCAATTCGATCATCATGATCCTGAGCAGCCCGGAACTCGAAACCAGCACGCTGGACGCCGAGTTCGCGGTCAAGGCGGCCGAAGCCGACTACCAGAATCTCAAAGTTACCCTCGACAAGACCCGGCTCGACATGCAGTCGATGCTCGCCCAGGTGGAAGCCGACGCCAACACCGCCAAGCTGCAGGCCGACCGCGATGCCGCTCTCGCCAAAGAAGGTCTCTTCAGCGAGGTCGATGCCAAGATCTCCGCCGTCAAGGCGCAGGAACTTACCAATCGCGTGAAGATTGAAAAAGAGCGGCTGCAGATCAGCACCAGCCAGGAAGAGGCGCAGTTGGGCGCCCAAAAGGTGAAGATGGAGCAGCTTCGCGGGCAATACAACCTGAAAAAGAGCCAGCTCGATCAATTGAAGGTCAAGGCCGGTTTCGATGGCATGCTGCAGCAGCTTCCCACACCGGTGGAAGAAGGACAGCGCGTCTCTGCCGGTACCTCGTTGGGGAAAATCGCCCAGCCGTCCAAACTGAAGGCAGAGTTGAAGATCGCGGAAACGCAGGCCAAGGATGTCCGCATCGGCCAACATGCCACAGTCGATACCCGGAACGGGGTGATCGAGGGCCGCGTCTCCCGCATCGATCCCTCGGTGCTGAATGGTACCGTGACCGTGGACGTGTCGCTCATCGTCGGCAAGGACGG
>DATJYO010000002.1:0-9905 GCA_035499555.1 Bryobacteraceae bacterium | reverse complement strand
ACATGGTGAGAATCCCCTGGATTGCTGGTCCGCGGAGTGGGCGCTCGGCTTTCCCGTGCTGCGCATCTATCAGCCCTTCGCGCACCTGCTGGTGGCCGCCTCCTGGTTTGCGCTCGGCAAAACCATCCCGCTGTTGACCCTTTTCCTGGTGGAGCGCTACCTGAGCATTGTGCTCCTTCCCCTGAGCTTCTTCGCGGCGGCTCGCCTGATGGGGCTTTCCCGGCCTGTGGCCGCCGCGTCCGCGTTGCTGGCGCCTTTGGTCTCCACAAACTTCCTCTACGGCATGGAGTACGGCAGTTTCACCTGGGCGGGCTCAGGCCTCTTCCCGCAATCGGTGGCCACCCATTTTCTGGTGCTGTCGCTGGGGTTCGGCTGGGCCGCCGTGCGCAGCGGCCGGCGCGTCATCGTCGCCGGAGTGATGGTGGCGCTGGCTATGGTCTCGCATTTGATCTACGGCTATATGGCGGCCCTCAGCCTGCTCCTTCTGGTGGCGCTCCCCGACGAGGTCGCATCTCGCCTCACACGCCTGCGCCGCCTACTCTACGTCGGCGCCGTCGCCTTTCTGCTTTCCGCGTTTCAACTCGTGCCTCTGATTCGGGATTCCGCCCTGATCAGCCACAGCCGTTGGGAATTGGTCTGGAAATGGGACTCGTTCGGCGCCTGCCAGGTTCTCCGGTGGCTTTTCACCGGAGAACTCCTGGATCACGGGCGTCTCCCTGTGTTGACGCTCCTGGCTGTTGCGGGCGCCGCGCTCTACTGGTGGAGGCGCACACCGGTCCACGCATTCCTGGCTGCCGGCGCCGCTTTCTGGATCGCGATGTTTTTCGGCCGCCCGTTCTGGGGCCCTCTGCTGGATCTGTTCGGCGTTTCCGAAGACATGCACCTTCACCGTGTCATCGGCGGCGCCCACGTCTTCCTCGTCTTCCTCGCGGCGATGGCTCTGGCTGAGGGATGGCGAGCGATGGGACAATGCCGCACCATAGTCGCAGCCGCGGCAACAGCCGTGTTGGTGTATCCCGCCTTCCACGAGCGAGCCGTCAACCTCGAACAGAACGCGGCTTGGGGCAGAGCGAACCTGCAAGTCCACGCCGCGAGTTTGCACGACCTCGAAAGTGCCATCGCCGAAGCCCGCACCCGCGGCGGCCGAGCTTATGCCGGTCTCGCCGCCACCTGGGGCGCAAACTTCAAAATCGGCGCCGTGCCGGTGTACGCCTCGCTTGCCACAGCGCACGTCCCCGCCGTCGGCTTTCTGTACCACGCCATGGCTCTGGCGGGCGATGTGATGGTGGACTTCAACGACCAGTCAGCCGAGCAGTACCGGCTCTGGAACATCCGCACCGTCATCGCCCCGGCTAACCGGCCAGTCAATCTGCCCGGGTTCCTTCAGCCGCAAAGCCGTTATGGCGAGCTACAGACCTATGAAGCTCCGGGTGACGGATATTTCGATTTGGTGGACGTCGCCGCCGCCGTCAAAACCACCCGCCGCAATTTCTACGACGTCATCCACCGGTGGCTGCAAAGCGATTGGCCCGGCAAACATACTTACCTGTTGCTCGATTGGCAGGGCAGCGCTCCGCCCGGCTCACGCCGGCTCGCACCCGAAGCCTCGCTTCCGAATCTCCCGGCGCCGCCGGCGGCCGGCGCCGTGGTATCGGAGAAACAGGACGGCGAGGTCTACCGCGCCGAGTGCCTCGTGGCCCGCCCCACCTACGCCCTGTTCAAAATGGGCTGGCATCCCAACTGGCATGCCTACGTTGATGGAACGCGGGAGCCCACCGTCATGCTCTCGCCCGGCTACGCCGGAGTGCATCTCGATCCGGGACCTCATCGCCTCGAATTCCGTTACGAGCCTGGACCGGAGAAACCGCTTCTGGCCATCGCCGGAGTGCTGCTCACCTTGCTGCTCGGACTTTTCGGTGTGGGGCAGACCTCCAGGTCTGCGCGGGTCCTCCAGGACCCGCCGCTTCGCTCAGAGAATCAGTCCTCCACGCTACCGAACAGGCCAGTCTGGCTGCCCACCGCCGCCGGAATTGCCGCACTAGCCGCACCTGTTGTCCTGCCGCTGCTCCACTCGGGTGTGTTGGCGGGCCACGATGCTTTCGAGTATTTCCCGCGAGTCATGGAAGCCCACCGCAACGTTCAAAACGGCATCGCGCTCCTGCGCTGGGCTCCGGACCTGGGCCACGGCTACGGCCAACCGCTCTTTCTCTTCCGTCCGCCGTTCTTCTACTGGATCTCAGAGCTGTGGCATCTCGCCGGATTCGATTTCGTAACCGCGGTGAATCTCTCCGCTGCGCTGCTCGTCCTGGCGGCGTCTGCCTCCATGTATCGGCTCGGGCGTCTTTACTACGGAGCCACCGGCGGCTGGCTGGCCGCCGCTGCCTACCTTTACGCGCCCTACTTCGCCGTAGACCTTTACGTACGCTCGGCCCTCGAGGAGTTCGCCGCTTTTCCGTTGTTCGCGCTCGCGATCTGTGGCTTCGGCGCCTATGCGAAGACACGCCGTCGCCGCGACTGGCTGCTGGGCGCGGCGGCTCAGGCAGCCCTGATGTTCTGCCACTTTCCTGCTGCCTTGTTGTTCACGCCGCTGCTCGTCGCATGGATCGTACTCACGGCGCGAATGGCCCGGTCCTGGCTTGTTGCCGGGGCGCAGACAACAGCCTTCGCGGCCGCATTGGGACTGGGTGCCTGGTCCTGGCTGCCGGCAATGCTGGAGAAGGCCGACGTCTCCATGGGGCGGCTGGTCGAAGGCCCCTTGCAGTATGTCAATCACTTCGTATATCCCCTGCAGTTGTTCGATTGGAAGTGGGGATATGGCGGCTCCGTCCCCGGTCCAAATGACGGCATGTCGTTCTCGCTCGGCTGGAGCCATGTGCTGATCGCCGCCGCCGCATGCGCCTGGATTCTGTGGCGGCCGAAATCCGGCGACCCGCGGCTGACCCAGTTCTTCAGCACTGCGGCCCTTCTCCTGTGCGTCCTGATGCTGCCCGACGCCAGATTCCTCTGGGAGCATCTGCCTCTGCTGCAGTTTGTCGAGTTTCCCTGGCGAATGCTGGGACCTGCCGTCCTGTGCGTGGCCATGCTTGCCGCGGGCCTGGCGCCGGCCATCGACTCGCTCCGTCGCTGGCGCGCGCCGGCCCTCGCCGCCGCGCTCGCTTTCCTGATCGTTCCGAACCTGACGCACCTGGCTCCGCCCCGGATTGTCGATGTCGACCCGGCCCTTTGGACGCCCGCGCAGTTGGCGGCCAGCGGCTTCGAATCCACCACGCTGGGCGAAGTGACGCCGCGCTGGATGGAGACCGTCCCGCCCTACGACCCCCGAGTGACGATCAGCCCGGACGGGCAGTGGCAGGATGGCGGCCGGACACCGTTCTCCTCCGCCGGCCAGACGACCACCCGGACGCCGTCGCGCGTCCGGATGCCCTTCGCCTGGTTTCCCGGGTGGACGGTTCGCATCGACGGAAAGCTCGCGGAAGCCGGTCCATCTCCCGGCTCCGGGCTCATCGAGTTCAGTGTGCCCCCGGGCACCCACTCCGTTGAGGTCGCGTTCGGCCGTTCGCCCGCTCGCCGGTGGGGCGAAGGGATCAGCCTGCTATCGCTCGTGGGGATCGTCGTGTTTGCGTGGCGGACTCGGCCCGAACGTTATTGCGCCGCCGCATCCGCCGGAGCCGAGCGCGGGCTCTCATTGCCGGCCTGATCGATGGCCGAAACCGCGTACTGATACGTCTTGCCCGACTCCACCTGGTGATCCGAATACGCCGGCACTTGCGAGACATCTGCCAGCTTCTGCCACGCTCCTTCGGCCACCGAGCGGTAGACGCGATAGCCGGCCAGGTCCGGCTCGGTATTTCCGTCCCACGCCAGTTCGATCGAGTTCGGCCCGGCCACCACGCGCAAGCCGCTCGGCGCCGCGGGCGGGTAAGTGTCCTTGGGGGTTATGGACGCTTCGTCGGACAGTTCGCTCTGCGCGGCGCGGTCCTCGCCCACCTTGACGATGCGCTGGACCAGATAGGTGTAGGGCTTTCCGAATGCGGCGGTGCGATCCAGCCATTCCGGCTGCTGCACCTCTGCCGCCTGCGCGAAGTCGCCTTCCTTGCCCTCGCGGCGCAGAACGACGAAATCGCCGGCCGGGCCCTCCCAGGTGAGGCGAACGCCGTCCGCCGAGGCCTCCGCATGCAGCGCTGCCGGACGCTGCGGCGGCGGCACAACCGTGAGATTGACAAAATTCGACCAGCCGCTCTCCTTGCCGTTCGGTCCGATGGTGCGGACCGCCAGTGTCACGTCGCGGCCTGTCCAGTCTGTCGATGGAGCCTCCGTTTGCGCGAGGCCGTTCCGGATATCGATCCGGGGAATCGCCCTCGCCTGCGCCGCCCAGGTCTGCGCGTCGAACGGAGGCGACGCGGCCCCGATGCGCAGGTCGAACCGGACGGGCAGGCCGAGTGGACGGCCTTCCGTAGTCTTGCCCGGCGGCGTGAAGTGGACGATGATGCGCCCCCCTCGTTGCACCGCGGCCAAGTCGCTCACATTCGCCGGAATATTACGCAGCGGCGGCAGCGGCTCGCCAACGTAGCCGCAGCCGGTCAGGAATATGAGCGCCGGGATGAGCAATGTCGAAATGCGGGATACGGGATTGGGGGTGCGGGATTCGGGATTCGGTTTGCAGTCCCGCATCCCGAATCCCGCCCCCCGCACCCCGAATCCCCGCACTACTGCCCCACCACCAGCGTGTAAGCCGGCGAACAGGCGGTCAGCGAGCCTGTCGCGGCGCAAACGACCAGCGGCGTGGTCCCTGCGGGCATGTCACTTGGAACTGCCACATTCACCTGCTGCACACCAGCAACATCGGGCGCTGCACCGGCGTAAGCGGGAACCAGGTTTTGGCGATCGCCCATTTGCACCGAGACGGTGGCGCCGTCGGGAATGCCCGTCGCCCAGATGCTGATGTAGCTTCCTGCCGTCGCCCCGCTGCCCGCGGCGTTCGCGCTGTAATCCTGGTTCAGCACCCCGCCTGCGAAGATCGCGGGCCAGGCCGGAGCCAGGATGACCGTCTGCGCAGCGCTGGAGGCGCCGTCCACGGTAACCAGCATACTGGACGAGTTCTTTCCGGCGAGCCCGGCGGGCACCTGGAGGTTGATCTGGGTCGCGCTCACGTAGAGGAGGTTCGCGGTCAGGCCGTCAAACGTCACCGTGACGGACTTGCCGCTCAGGTTCGACCCCATCACGGTGCCGAGCGATCCGGCCACTAGGGGCGTCGGGTTCAAGGTCGCCGCATTCACGATGCGGGAGACCGTGACCGAAGGACCCGAGGTCGGCGTTCCGCTGCCGCTCCCCGAGCCCGTTCCGGACCCGGAACCTGTTCCGGAGCCCGTGCCTGTTCCGCTGCCGCTGCCGCTCGAACCCGAGCTCGGCGCCGGCGAAACCGTAAGAGTAACCGGCACCTTGACCGAGCCAGCCAGAGCGCCCGCGTCGATGACCACATTCGCCGTGTAGGTCCCGGCGGCGAGGCCCTTGGGATTGGCATAGACCCGGACCGATCCGTTGTTCGTGCCCGAGGTGTTGTCCAACGTGATCCAGCCGGAGCCGCTCAGGTATTGAACCGTTGCGGTCCAAGGCATGATCCCGCCGGCGGCATTCTGAATCGGAATATACCCGGGGTCGCTGTTCATCGCGCCACCGGCAATTGCGGTCAGCTGAATGGGGCCGGCGGCCTTCACGGAAAGCTGCGGGAAGTAGCCCGCCGAGCAATCGCCAAGCGCAGTGCAGTCACTGCCGGGCGTCACCGCCCAGAAGCGCGGAATCGGCGCGGTAGCCGATGCTGTCGTGACCTGCGAGACCGGCGCCAGCGTGATGGACTCCATGGCCGAAGCTGGCGCAGTGTTGGCTGGCATGCCGATGAAGGTCGGGATCTGGGCGCTCTCTCTCAAGTTCGGATTGGCGTCTACCACTTCGTATACCACGTATCCCGAGCCGTTGGTTAGGGTCACCTGGCTAACGGTGTCGAGGAGGATTGGACCGGTGCCCGTCGGAGCCCCAACGGGATAGCCGGCGCCGGTCGAATCCGCGTATGGTACTCGCACAAGCAGAAGCGTGCCGCTGCCCGGAACATACTGTCCGACGGCCCGCGGCAGGCCGAGGTCACCGCCCGATGTCGGAACGGCTGCCGTGGAGCCGGCCACCATGTCCGGCACGTACAGCTGCGCCCCCGCCGGGAAGCCGGAGTACTGGATGAGGAAGCGGGTTCCGGTGTCGTCACCCGGGCCGCGCACCTGGAACGCGGAGGCGAACCCCTCAGTCAGCCGCGCCGACGCGAAGTTCGTCCCCTGCGCGAACAGGTTCGTGAGCGTGAGGGTGGACGGAAGCGGCGAGCCAACGCAGGTGATGTTGCCGCGGTCATAGAGGGTCGTCAGAAGTCCGGGCTGCGCGTAAGCCACAATGACGTTCGACTGGTTGACGGTGATCGAGCTGGGTCCGGCGTACGTAAGTTGGGCGCGGATCGGTGTCGTGTTGGTCGGGCCGAGCTGATAGACGTCCGCCCGGAGGTTGGAGATCCGGATGGCGAAACTGCCCGAAGCGGGCGCCGTCAGATTGAGGCCTGCGAAGGTGATGCTGACGCCGGTGATCTGGCCGGCGATCGGAAGCGGCACCGTCCCACTGCCGAGATCGGCCGAAATTACGGCATCTGTAGTTTGTCCGTTGGAGTTCACCCGATTCGACACTGCAACCGGGAGAAAGACCGAGAGATTGCCCGTCAACACCGCCCCCGGATTCGAACCGGAGCATTGAAGCAAAATGTCGCCGATCCGTTCGGTGAGCCCTTCCGCGCGAACCTGGTTGGGGACGGCGGTAACCGCACACGTTCCGGAGACCGGTGGCGTCTGAGCATAAGTGGCGCTAAATGCTAGACTTACGATGGCAAACAGGCGCCAGAGCCGTTTACCACGTATTGTAAGGGGTCCCATCGAGACCCATTTTATCTGAACTACTCTTCACGTCGAAGATCCCGGGCTCCGACTGGTTTACGGCCTGCGAGGCTTCTTCCATGATGGTGCGCCAGTCGCCCGCGCCGGTCATGGGATCAATGGGAACTTCCCGCAAGTAACCTTCGCTCACAAGGTCGTTCAAGCTCTGCGGCGCCTTCTGCTTATCGTAGGTGTAGTTGTCGATGGTCGTGCGCAGGGTGGTGAGGTTATTGTGCAGCACGCTTTCCTTGGCGCGGGTGATCGATCGCTGGTAGATCGGGATGGCCATGCTGATGATGATCACCATGATGGTGATCACGACCATCAGCTCTACAAATGTAAAGCCGAGGCGGGATTTACCATTCCGCATAGGGCGTACCATCGGATGCCTTCTCCTGCGATTTCGTGTAGACCGCGAACACGTTTTGGCCGCCCCAACTGCTGGACTTGGGATCGTCCTGGTCGCTGCGCATGCCCCATTCCGTCTTGCCCGTGAACGGGTCCTTGGGGATGCCGCGAAGGAAGCGCACTTTCTTGCCGTCGGCGTTGTTGGCCAGCTTCACGCCTTCCACCAACTGTTCGAGCGATTCCGGATAACAATCGGTGCCGACCTTCATCGGCCCGAGATATCCTGCGTCGCAGAAATCCTTATACTTGTCGATCGCAGCATGGATCGTGCGGAGGTCGTAACGCAACTCACGCTCCCGCTCCACGCGAATGCGGGCGCGCGCCAACGGCACGGCCATGCTGCTGAGAATGATCATGATCGTGAAAGCCACGATCAGCTCCACCAGCGTCAGTCCTCGCTCGTTGCGCCGCTTCTTCATATGGCTATTGGACGTTGACGGTCATGCGCGGGCTTCCGTCGGCAACGGGCTGTCCCTGGGAATTCCGCACGGAGAGGTTGGGAATGAACACCGGGGTCGAGCCCTTCCCAACCGCCTGGAAGTTGAGGGTTACCAGGACACCCGAGCCATTTACGCCCGGCGTGCCGGGTTGGCGGCCGAGCTGAACGGTGGCCGTGCCGGTATCGTTCATGACATTTTTGGTGAACACCGGCTGCTGGCCGTCGCTCGACAGGAAATCGCCGCGAACCACGTCATTCAGCTTCAGGATTTTGGGATCCCAACTGATTTGCATCGGCGCGGATGAGACGTCGGTTCCGCCTTCCATCGTCACGCTGATCGAAACCGTGGAGCCCACGCCGGTCTGCACCACGGGCGGAGAGAACAGGACGCGGGCCGGACCGCCGGCCGGAGCCTCGGCGCGAGGAGCAGCAGCTCCCGTCGGAGCGGCGGGCGGCGCGCCCGGAACAGCAATCGGGGGAGCGGTGGCGGGGGGCAACGCCGGGTTTGCCGGACCGGCCGGGGCCGGGTTCACCGCGGGAGCGGTTGCCGGGGGCGTGGCGGGTTGCGGCGTGGCCGGAGACGGCATTGCCGCGGCCGGCTTGGTTCCACGAATGGTTGCGGCCGCCTCGGTGGCAGAAACCATGTCGCTCTCCTTGGGAGCATAATTCAGCTTGATCGCCGTCTGGTTGCCGACCGCGATGCCGCGGAGGTTGCCCGGACCGAGATCCGGCTGCCGCACGATGTGCGGGATCAGAACGATCATGAGTTCATCGCGCTCACGGTCCACGCTGTTGCCGGTGAAGAGCTTCCCGAGCAGCGGTATGCTGGCCAATCCCGGAATTCCGGTGATCTGTTTGCTGTCCGAGGTATTGATCAGGCCGCCCAGCAGGTTGACCTCGCCTTCGTGCATGCGGATATCGTGGGTCACCTTGCGCTGGCCGATGATCGGCTGCTGGATGCCGCCGATGTTGGCATAGCCGGAGACGGTCGAGATGTCGAGCTCGATGTGGATGGAGACGTCCTGGTTGTCGTGAACGTGCGCCTGCATGACAACGTTCACGCCAACGTCGATGTAGTTGAACTGGGTGTTTACCAGCGGGTTGATGCCCACGCCGCCGATCCCGGGCTGGAAGCTGCCGGTGGCGGTGGGCTGGCGTTCGCCGATTTTCAGCTCAGCCTTGACGTTGTCCACGGATCGCAACTGCGGCGCCTGCAGGACCCTTGTCTTGGTATCGCTCAGCGCCGCCTGCAGCAGCGCGCTGGGAAGCGTGAGGGAAAAGTCCTGGCTGCTCAGGTGTCCCAGATTGGCGAGAGGGATCGCCAGACCGCTGGTGCTGCTCCCAGTGGCAGTGGTGGTCGTGCCGGTCGAGGTCGTGCCGTTTGTGGCGGTGCCGGTCGTCGACGTGCTGGTAGTAGAAGAACTCTGCACCTGTAACGACGACCGCGGCGTGAAGTTCAGTGGAACGTTGAGGCCAGTGGAGGCGATGGCCGTGGTGAGCTGGCGGGTGAAGACCGAGCTGGCCTCCATCACCATGATATCGACCACAACTTCGGCGCGCGGCTTGTCGAGATCGTGGATCATCTTCGCTGCCAGCGCCACCTGGTCCTGCTCGCCGCGGACGATAATTGCGTTCTGCGAGGTGAACGCCACCACGCGCTGCAATTCGGCGATGGAGCGCACCGCGTTGACGATTTCCTGAATTTCCTGCGCGGAGCTGACGTTGCTCAGATAGAACGTCTGCGCCACCATCTCGGCGTAATCGCGCCGCTTGTTCGGGTTGTCATTGGTAACAAAGATGGTGTTGGAAGAGAGCGGCTTCCAGTAGGTCTTGGTGATGACCGCGATGTAGTCCAGCGCCTCTTCCAAGGTGGAGTTGCCGAAGTCGATATTGAAGGTGTTGCGCGGCGGCGGCTGGAACTCGGGGTCCCACAGAACATTGATCCCAGCCACCTTACCGATGGTTTCGTACAGGACCTTCACTGGCTGGCCATTGATCTTCTGGACGGGAATCGGCTCCGGGTTGAGCGGCTTCAGTTCCGGCACCGGAAGGATGCGGTTAATCTTGTCCTGAGTTTCCTTTTTGATTTCCTGGGCAGG
>DATJYO010000001.1:0-25661 GCA_035499555.1 Bryobacteraceae bacterium | reverse complement strand
CATCGACGGTCACGCGGATCTCTGGGCACTGGCCGCGATCCTCGGCCGGGAAACTGCTGGAGTCAAGCCATCGAAGGAAAAAGTAGCTTAAGATGAATCGACCGCCCTTGCCGACCTTCAACTACGGCCGGGACACCCTCTTTGCGCCTGTCTTCCGGAAACAAGCGGTGGAATATCGGCGGCATCAGAACGTCCAAGCGCGCCGAGGCCCTTTGGAAATCCCAGCCGGGCTTCAGCCGCCCGACTATCGTCAGCCACCAATAATGCGGCCCATCGATCCAGGGGGCCTTCGGATGAAGCAGCGCCTCGGCTGCAATCGGCACGGCGACTTCCATCATCTCGCCCACGTACATGCCGAAAAATCCCCGCTGAATCACTCCCGCAATCTGGAATGGATGATTGTCCAACCGGATCGTGTGCCCGACTATGTTCGGATCGCCGCCGTAGCGGCGCTGCCAGAAGTCATAACTGATGACCGCCACCGCCGCCGCGCCGCGGCGGTCATCGTCTTCCGAAATCGTGCGGCCGAGGTGCGCGCCGATTCCCAACAGGCTGAAGTACGATCCGCTCACGTAGGAAACCCCGACCGGCCTTCGCTCTCCGCCCGCGGCCATATCGAATTCATCGCCGCCGTAAGCGCACATGCCGCTGAATAGGTCCTGGTGCTCGCGCATCTCGCGCCAAAGTGCGTACGTGGCGCTGTCATCACTGGCGTCCTGACCCAGGGAGGCCAGGCTCTGCGGATCGCGTAGCGGCAGCGGCTTCAGAAGAACGGCATCGATCACACTGAAGATGGCCGTGTTCGCGCCGATCCCCAGCGCCAGCGAAATCACAGCCACACTCGCAAAAATCGGACTCTGCCGGAGCACGCGCGCGGCGTACCGCAGATCCTGCGCCGCGTCCTCGATCCAGCGCGTTCCGCGCGCGTCACGGCATGCTTCCCGTACGCGTTCCGTACCGTTCAGGTCCAGGCGCGCGCGTCGCCTGGCTTCCTCCGCGGGCAAGCCGGCGCGCCGGTACCTTTCCGCGGCGCTTTCCAGATGGAACCGGAGCTCGTCCTCCATCTCGGCTTCGACGGCCCGGCGCGCAAACAGCGCCCGCAGCCGGTAGAGCAGGTCGGATAACATAGCCGCCTCAGCCCAGATCCAAAACCTGGTCCACGGCCGCCGTCAGCCGGCGCCACGCGGATGTCTCCACCGCCAGTTGCTTCCGCCCCTGGCGGGTCAGCTCGTAATATTTCGCGCGGCGATTGTTCTCCGTGGCCGCCCAGCGGGCCGCAATCCATCCGCGCCGCTCCAGGCGATGCAGGGCCGGATAGAGCGATCCTTGCTGCACCTGAAGCGCCTCGTTCGAAATCTGCTGCAGTCTTTCTGAGATGGCCCAACCGTGCAGCGGCTCCAAAGCCACCGCTTTCAGAATCAGCAGGTCCAAAGTTCCCTGCGGAAGCTCGATCCGCTCGGACATAAAGCATGCACCTCCCCTATCGCTTCGACAGTAATGTATCACGGATTCCTGTCGAAGTACGAGGGAAAGCGCCCTGTCGCCCGTTATTTCCTGGGCGCGTTCAGCGAACGCTCCACCATGTCGTGGACGTCCGTCGAAACGCCGTGGTCGCGCCACAGCCAGCGCATCATCTCCGGAAACACCGTCTGCAGCATCTTCTGGCCGTGCCGCTGGATGCCCCACGAATAATTGACGTCGTACCCCTTCTCGGTAAGAGCCTGCTCCAGGCGGACGTTCTGATAGAACCAGTCCCGCCGCGGATCGTAGCTGCCGTCCACCCGCAGCGCGCGATTGTCATTGCGGCCGTCAACCAGGAAAATGCGGATGGGCTTCTTATCGCTCTTGCGGACGATATCCGGATACGCGTCGCCGCCGCGAATGTTGGTGAAGCTGCCGACGTTGCTCAGCACTTTCCGGAACTGGTCCGGCCGCTCCCAAGCCACCGTGAAGGCCGCGATGGCGCCCGAGCTCGATCCCCCGATGCCATGCCGCTCCGGATCCCGCGAAATGTTGTACTCCCTGTAAAGCACGGGCAATAACTCATCCACGATCACGCGCGCGTACTTATCGTCCAGCGTGTTGTACTCGGTCGGCCGGTTGGTGTCGCGATCGCCCCAGTTGCTCGGCGTCGGTTCCGGCTGGTCGGGACGCCGGCCCGGATTGATGAAGACGCCGATCATCACCGGAATCTCCCGCCGGAAAATCAGGTTGTCCATCACCACCTGCGCGCGCACGTCGCCTTCCGGCGCCATGAATGCCTGGCCGTCGTTGTAGATCATCAGGCTGGCCGGGACCGCCGGATCGTATTGCGCCGGCACGTAGACCCAATAAGTATGCTGCGTCCCCGGATAAGCCTGGCTCGGCAAGGTGAACGGTCCCTTGATCTCGCCCTTCGGCACGCCCTCCGCCGGTATGGCGTCAACCGCCAGCCGGTAGTAGATATCGGTATTGGGTGTCTGCGCCATCGGCGCCGGCTGGCTGGGAGGCGCCGCGCCGGGTGTCTGCGCCGATGCCCCTCCGGCAAGCAAAAGGCAGGTGAGTGCGAAACCATATCTCATAGCTTGCCAGCCACCATAACAGATAGCGGGGCTTCATCGTGGAGATCGCCCCAGGATGTGAGTCTTTAAGGATCCATCGTGGATCAGGCTGCCCGGGAACCGGCGGCATGGAACTCGGTGCTCCCGGCCGGTGTGGACCCATGTCTCGGTGGTGGGTTGCCGGCAAGCGGCATCGGGAGGGCCACCAATTCCAGCGCGGCGAAGACATCGCCGGTGGCGCCGCAAACACAGGGCAAGATATCGTTGGAAAAATAGCCGGGGCACGGTGCTGGCTGTCCCGCCGCGCAGAAATCCGCGTGTCGGATCCCGGCAGGCCTTAGGTTCGTCCTCGGCAGCTCTATGGCGCATGGCTTGGAGTCCATCTTAAAGTGTCCTTTCCGCAGGGTGTAATGTTTCCAGACCGTCATGTTCAGCCTCCTATGTTTGAGGCGGGCGGCGCGAGTAAGATGGGGTAACCTGCGGGTAAGCGGAAGCGGGTAAATAACCCGATTTTAACCAGTATGTCACTGATAACAATGATCGAATTAATGGTGATAGGACGTATGGTAGAATTACACAAAGTTTTATGCGTCCCCGCGCCGCTCAGCCCGTCCGGGACCCCGCTGATGTAATTCGGGAAGCGCTTCGAGCTATTCTTGTCAGCCCTGAATTTGCCGGATCCGAGCGCCTTTGCCGATTTCTGGAATTCGTTGTAGAACAGAGCCTGCAGGGTAATGCGGACGACCTCAAAGAAACCGTCATCGGCATGGAGGTGTTCGACCGGCGGCCCGGATATGATCCCAAACTGGAACCGATCGTGCGCATCGAAGCGCGCCGCCTGCGGTCGCACCTGGATGCTTACTACGGCACCGGCGACGCCAGCCGAACGGTGCGCATCTCCATTCCAAAAGGAGGGTACGCGCCGGCCTTCGAGATTCGAGACTCCGCCGTGGTGGCGATGCCCTCGCGTCTTCAGCCCATCGCGGCTGCTACGAAACCGCCCCGACAGTGGAACTGCAGGCTGGTCGCGGTGGGGACGGCCGGCGCCCTCCTGGCCGGCGCCGTCACCTGGATAATCCTGCGCCAGCCGCACTCCGCGGATAGCCCGCCCGCCGAGGTGAATATCACCAGCTTCCCAGGCTGGGAGGTCCAGCCCAGCTTTTCACCGGACGGCAGCCAGTTGGTGTTCTCTTGGGACGGCGGTCCGTCCCATGTTGCGTCCATTTACACAATGATGACCAGCGGCGGGCCGCCCCGGCCGCTGACCAGTGGTCCGGGCAAGGATTTCGCCGGCGTCTGGTCGCCGGACGGGAACTGGATTGCATTCGTGCGCAATCACCGCGACGTACTGCTGATCTCTCCCCTGGGGGGTCCGGAACGGAAGGTGGCGGAGGCCGGTTATCCCTCGCTCGCGTGGGCGCCGGATAGCAAATCCCTGGCCATCGTGGATACGCCGGCCTCCGGGGGTCCGCTGAGCATCTTCGAAGTATCGCTGGCCGGCGGCCAGAAGCGCCGCTTGACTTCGCCGCCCGACGGTAGCGGCGATTTCTGGATGGCGTATTCCCCGGACGGACGTAGACTGGCCGTCGCGCGCTCCGGAACGGACTGCGATTTGTCCCTGCTCACTCTGTCCAGTGGAACCATGCGGCCATTGAAAAAGCTGAAGGACTGCGCTGCAGGGCTTACGTGGACGCTGGATGGGCGGGATATCATTTACGCGGCGGGGCCGATGCACGGCTCGAAGCTGTGGCGCTTGCCGATGTCGCCGCTCGGCGAGCCCACCGAGGTGCCGGGCACGGCCGATAATGTGACCGACCCGGCGATCGGGCGGGCCGGTTTCAGCACCTCGAATATGCGGCTGGCGTATGTGTACATGAGCCGCGACACCGACATTTGGGAGGCGCCCCTGACTTTGCCGGGCGCCTCGCGTCGGACCGCCTCCCGGCGCGTGATTGCATCCACCAGCGTCGACTCGAGCCCGCAATACTCACCGGACGGCCGCCGGGTTGTCTTTATCTCCGGGCGCTCCGGCTTCGACGAAGTCTGGCTGTGCGACTCCGACGGCTCGAACCCAATGCAACTGACATTCTTCCATAACGGTTCGGCGGGCTCGCCGCGGTGGTCGCCGGACAGCACGCACATCGTCTTCGACTACCTGGAACGGCAGGGCCGGGCCATTTACATAGTAAATACGGCCGGCGGACCACCAGTCCGGTTGACAGCTTGGGGGGAAGTTGGCCGGCCCAGTTGGTCGCGCGACGGGCGGCGGATTTATTTTTTCTGGACCCGTTCCGGCGAAAGGCAGGTTTGGCGGATCCCGGCGAAGGACGCCCCCGGGCCGCTGCCGGACCCCGTGCAAGTGACTGACGGAGGTGGCATGGAGTCTTACGAATCCACCGACGGCGAGTACCTTTATTACACCCGCCGGAATGAGTTGTGGAAGCAGCCCGTGGCGGGAGGCTCAGCCAGCCACGTTCTCGGACCCGTCTGGCACGGCTACTGGGCAATTACCGCGAAGGGAATTTTCTTTGTGAACATGCAACCCGCGGGATTGGCAGCGGACTCCAAACCAGTCATGTTTTTCAGCTTCGAAACCAACCGCGTTACCAAGGCCGCCGAGATCCAGGGAGGACTATTCGGCTCCCGCCCCGACTTCTGTGTGTCGCCCGATGGAACGCGCATGCTCTACGGGCTGGAGCAGGTGTCGAATGCCGATATCCGGATGCTCGACCCATTCCGGTAAGCCAGTGTTCAAACCGTGGTGGCCGCGCGCGCACGATAGGATGGCAACGGGAGGGTTGAGGACTTGGACTTGGGTCGGCCAAACCAATATGACCGAACACGATCCCGTGGTGTTGGACATCGAACAGTGGGCGGACTACTGGGCCAGCCTGCAAGTGGACGCCGTGCTGGTCAGCGTTCGGCGCGTGCAGCGCCGCGGCCAGGAAGCGCGGCCTGCAAGTGATCGCGCGCATGAGTCCGGATCTGAATTGGGAAGACGCCGTCGCCGTTTACCCGGAGTGGTTCCAGCGCGACTGGCAAGGCAACGCCATACACCACGTCGAAGATGCCCGCCTGTTCCGTACGTGCATGTTCACGGCCTGCATGACCGATTAGTTATGCGCGCCTGCCGTGCTATCGTGGGACTGGAGTTTCCGCGCCCTGGCGTGATATGAGACTCCGCCCGAGCCATGAAAATCGGTATCGACCTCGGCACCACCAATTCAGCCCTGGCCTACATCGACGAACGTGAGGCGGAGGATCGCGATTTTCCTCCCATCCATATCTTTGAAACCCCCCAACTGGTGGCGCCCGGACGCACCGAGCCGCGACGCACGCTGCCTTCGTTTCTGTTCCTGGAAGACGGGCAGCCCGTAGGCGTCTACGCCCGCGAGCAGGGAGCGGTGGTCCCCACCAAGCTGGTGCACTCCGCCAAGTCCTGGTTGTCGAATCCGGATGTCGATCGCACCGCCCGGATCCTGCCTTGGGACTCGCCGGAAACCGGGCGCGTTCTCTCGCCGGTGGAAGTTTCCTCGCGCTATATCGCCGCGTTTCGCGAGGCTTGGGACCGGATCAAACAGCTTCCGCTGGCCGATCAGGATATCGTGCTGACGGTGCCCGCGTCGTTTGACGAAGAGGCGCGCGAGCTCACCGTGATGGCCGCCGAACAGGCCGGCCTGCCTAAACTGACGCTGCTCGAAGAACCGGCGGCGGCCTTCTATTCCTGGATCGCCAACAACCTGGCGCAATCGCGCAAGCTGCTGTTCGATGGCCAGATCGTGCTGGTTTGCGATGTCGGCGGCGGCACCAGCGACTTTAGCCTGATCCGCGTCGAGCGTCAGGGCGACCTGGTCAACTTCACGCGCACGGCAGTCGGCAAACACCTGCTGCTGGGCGGCGACAACCTGGATCTGACCATCGCCTGGCTCGTCGAAACCAAGCTGAATGTGCCGCTCTCCATCCGCCAGCGCAGCGGGCTGCGGCGGCAATGCACCAATGCTAAAGAGCGCTTGCTCAGCGATCCCAATCTGAAGAGCGTCGAAATAACCGTGCTCGGATCGGGCTCCGCGCTCATCGGCAAGGCGTTGAAGACCGAGGTCCTGCGCGAAGAGGTGTTGGAACTCGCGCTCGACGGCTTCCTGCCGGTCACCGCGCGCGGCGAGATGCCCAAGGAGGAAAAGCGCAGCCTGTTCCGCGAGCTCGGGCTGCCGTATGTCTCCGATCCCGCCGTCACCAAGCACCTCAATGCCTTCCTCGAAACCGCGGCCCAGCCTCCGGACGCCATCCTGTTCAACGGCGGATTCTTCATTCCCGAGCTTCTGCGCCAGCGCGTCGCCGACGCCGTGGGGCATTGGTATGGCAAACGGCCAGAGGTCTTCGACAACCGCGATCTGGACCTGGCGGTGGCCACCGGCGCGGCGTATTATTCGTACGTCCGATCCACGGGCAGCGGCGTGCTGGTGCGCGGCGGCCTGCCGCGGACCTACTTCATCGGCATCGGCGATGCGTCGGCTGTTTGCCTGGTGCCGCGCGGGGCCGAAGAAGGCGCCACCCTGGAAGTGGATAACGAGGCTCTGCAGCTGGTCGCCAACAAGCCCGTATCGTTCCGCTTGTACAGCTCCCTGACGCGCGCGGACGACCGGCTCGGCGACATGGTCGAGCTGACATCGCTGGGCGCGGATCTCCACACCCATGCCCCGCTGAACGCCGTGATCCGGTTCGGCAAAAAAGCTGGCGAGCGTCTGATTCCGGTGAAGCTGGGCGCGCGGCTCACCGAGATCGGCACGCTCGAAACCTGGTGTGAGTCGAAGATTAGCGATAACCGCTGGCGTCTGCAGTTCGAGCTGCGCAAGGCCGCCGCTGAGCCTGCCGAACGCAAGCCCGCGGCAGTGATCGCGGAGCAAGCCCTGGCCCACGCATTGGAACTGATTCCAGCGGTGTTCTCGACGGGCGCCAAATCTCCCATCGCACCCGAAGAACTGCCCGCGAAGCTGGAGCAGATCCTGGGACTGGGCAAGAACTCCTGGCCCTTGGGAGCCATCCGGCAGCTCGCTGACGCCTTTCTCGCCGCGTCGAATGGGCGCAGGAAAAGCCCCGCCTACGAGGCCCGCTGGCTCAACCTGTGCGGTTTCTGCCTGCGTCCCGGCTTTGGCTATCCCGGCGACGATTTCCGCATCGACCAGGCGCGCCGCATCTATTCCGGCGGCATTCAATACGCAAACCAGGTGCAGTGCGAAATCGATTGGTGGATCTTCTGGGGCCGGCTGGCCGGCGGTCTCAATCGCAACCAACAGAACGATATCTACCAGCGGCTGTCCGGTTTTCTTCTGCCGCGCGGAGCCAAAAAGCAGCGCCTCAATAGCAGCCTGTTGCGCGAGATGTGGCGTACCGCCGCAAGTCTGGAACTGCTGCCCATCGGCACCAAGGTGGAGCTGGGTGACGCGCTGGTCAAGCGGGTCAAGGCCGGCGACTTCCGCGAAAGCGAGCTTTGGTGCCTGTCACGCCTCGGCGCGCGCGAACTGTTCTACGGGCCGATCAACCAGGTGGTGCCGCCGTCCGCCGCGGGCCGTTGGGCTGAAGCGCTGCTGCCGCTCGATGCCCCCGGCGCGGGCGATGCACTGGCGGCCGTCGGAAGGCGTACCGAAGATCCTACCCGGGACCTGGCGGTTGCCACTTTGACGGCGATCCGGCGCAGATTGCAGAGCCTGCCACAGGCCGAACGTTATCTTAGTGTCTTCGAGGGTGAAGAGGAACCCAGCGAGCAGGCACTCGGACGCATCTTCGGGGAGGAATTACCTTCCGGTCTCGTACTGGCGCACGAGGCTGAGTAGAAGCGGTTAAGAAAAGTGCTTACGCGCGCTTGCGCCGCGCCAGGATTCCCAGGCCGGCCAAACCCAGGCCCAGCAGCATATAAGTGGTGGGCTCCGGAACGGTGCTGGACGATAAAACGCCGTCGTACATCACACCGAAGGGGCTGCCGCCTACGAACTGATAGGCATCGATGACCAGCGTGTAAGTTCCGGTGGTCAACGTTAATCCGAAGGTGGCATCCATGCCCGGCAGGCAACCGATCGGTGCATCCGCGCAGTTCGGACCCGAATTCGGATTGGCGTCGATCAGCATAGTTCCACCCGAAATGCCGCTGCCGTCTCCACTGGTGATGGTCCCGGGATCCAGCCACACGCGCGCGGTGTCATCCGCCCAGATATTGAGGAAGCCGGTGTCGGAAGGATCCGTGATGGTGAACGTCTTGTAGAAAATGGCAGTCGGAGCCACCGGATCAGGCTCGGTGATATTGCCCACTACGCCTGCCGGATTCTGCGGTCCGGGCGTGCAAATTCCGGTCAACGAGTTGTAGGAATTGCAACCGGTATTGCCGTAAGAGATCCATTCATAGCCGGAACCCGCGGGAGCCCATGCGGGGGACACTGGAATCGCCACGTCCGTTCCAGTGATGTTATTCGACTCATTCGTGAGATTGCTGAAGATGTCAACCGTTCCCGCAAACGCAGGTATGCCGGTTAAGAGCACTACGACGAGAAGGCAGAGAATAACACCTCGCGAACCCGCGACCGAAAACATGGAACTTCCTCCTTCTGGTAATCTACCCCAAGTTGCCATCGAATGAAAAGCATAAAACAAATTATTTTCTGTGTCTTTGATACTGGTACTTTTCGTCACGAAGTCCCATCTCCGGAGCCAGTCTATCCGTTGCAGTTATATCCATAGTGGATATAATTAGGTATGTCAAACGAGGTGACTCCGGCCCATTTACTGCTGCCCCTGCCCCCGGCTACCTTCCACATTCTCCTCGCCGTGGCCCTCCGCGAGCGTCACGGCTACGGCATTATCCAGGACGTATCCGTGCGCACGAATGGCAAGCTAAAGCTCAGTGCTGGAACACTTTACCGATCCATCCAGCGCATGCTCGAACAAGGCCTGCTGACCGAAACCGCGGAGCGCCCCGCACCGGAGTTGGACGATGAGCGCCGCCGCTACTACCGGATCACACCCCTCGGCGAAGCCGTCGCGCGGGCCGAGGCGGAACGTCTGAGCCAACTCGTCAGAATGGCGCGGGAGCAAGGCCTGATGGAGCGAATGGCATGAGCCGCGCCTATCGTATTTTATTAGGGTTATACCCGAAGTCGTTTCGCGACGACTACGGGAGCGAGATGTGCGCGGTGTGGGAGCGCCGGCGGCGCGACGCGGCTGGTCTGTTCGCCATAGCTGGCTTGTGGCTATCCGCCCTTTTCGAGACGCTGGGCAACGCTGCCGCCGTGCATGGCGACATCCTAACGCAGGATCTGCGCTACGCCGGCCGCACCCTGGCGCGTTCCCCCGGATTTGCCGCGACCGCGATCCTGGTTCTGGCGCTCGGTGTGGGGGCTAACACCGCAGCCTTCTCGGTGACCGACTTCGTGTTGATCCGGCCCCTGCCGTTCGCCGGGCCCGATCGGCTCGTAAAGCTCTGGGAAACTACCCCCGGATACGCCCGCATGGAGTTCTCCCCCGCGAATTACCGGGACTTCCAGCGCATGTGCCAATCGTTTGAAGGCATGGGTGCGTTTATTAATTACGTATCGGTCAACCTGGTGGGGCAGGGCAATCCTGAACGCCTGGAGGGCGCCTCGGTGACCGCCAACCTGTTTCCGGTGCTGGGAGTGCAGCCGTTGTTGGGCCGCGTATTCAGCGCCGCCGACGACCGGCCCGGCGCGGCCGGAACCGTAGTCCTTAGTTACAGCCTTTGGCAGGGGTTGTTTGGAGGCGAGCCGGGCGTGATCGGGCGGCACATAACCTTGGATAACGAAGTCTATTCGGTGATCGGCGTCATGCCGCCGGATTTCCATTTTCCCCAGCCTTCGTCGGAACTCTGGATGCCGGCCCGGTTGGCGGAGGACGCCTTTCAGGATCGCAACGATAATTACCTGCAGGTAGCCGCCCGGCTGCGCCCCGGTGTATCGCTGGCGCAGGCGCGCTCCGAGTCGGCCGTGGTGATGGGCCGCCTGCGGCGCGAATATGCCCGGGAACTGGAGCACACCGGCGCCACCGTGATCCGGCTGCGGGACGAAGTGACGCAACAATCGCGCATGCTCCTGCTCGCGCTCAGCGCGGCGGCGGTCTGCGTCCTCTTGATCGCCTGCGCGAACCTGGCAAATCTGCTGCTGGCGCGGGCGCTGGCGCGCCGGAAAGAACTGGCCGTGCGCACCGCGATGGGCGCCGGGCGTGAGCGCCTGGTGCGCCAGATGGCGACCGAGAGCCTGGTGCTGGCCGTCTGCGGCGGAGCGTTGGGCCTGTTGGTCGCGCGGGCAGCGGTACCTCTGCTCACCCGCCTGATTCCCCGCTCGCTGCCCATCGCCCGGACGCCGGCGCTCGATTGGCGCGTGCTCTGCTTTGCCGCCGTCCTCACATTGATCACCGTGATCGCGTTTGGCGTCCTGCCGGCCTGGCAGGCCAGCCGGTCTACCGATCTGAGCGGACTGCGGGAGGGCGCCCGCGCGGGCGGCGGCCATAAAGAAAGGCTGCGCTCGGCATTGGTGATCGCCGAAGTAACCGCCTCGGTGGTGCTGCTGGTCTCCGCCGGCCTGCTGCTGCGCGCCATGTGGCGCGTGCAGGCTGCCGATCCCGGATTTCGCGTGTCGGACGTCATCACCCTCCAGACCGTCCTTCCCATGCCGAAGTATCAGGCGACCGCGCGCCGCGCCGCGTTCTATGCGAGCGTGCTGTCGCAGGTGCGCAGCCTGCCGGGAGTCGCGAACGCCGCCTACATCAGCTTCTTGCCCATGGTGGCGACGGGCGGCATCTGGCCGGTGATAGTCGATAGCCATCCGTTGGAGCGATCCGCGGCGCACACCGCCAGCCTCCGTTTCGTCACGCCGGGATTCTTTGCCACCATGGGCATCCCACTGTTGCGGGGCCGGGACGTCTCCGAGTCCGATACGGCAACCACGCAGTTCGTGGCTGTGGTGAGCCAGTCATTCGTGGACCGCTATTGGCCGGACAAGGATCCGCTGGGCCGCCATTTCAAGTTCGGCTTGCACGATCGCGCCGTGGTGGGCGTCGTCCACGACATTCGCGTTCGCGGCCTGGAGCGCCCCAGTGAGCCGCAGGTTTATCTGCCATACCGCCAGGTGCCGGACAACGAGCTGGTCTATTATTCGCCCCATAGTCTGGTGATCCAGTCGTCCGCTTCCCCGGCGGCGCTAATGCCCGCGGTCCGCCAGATCGTTCACGGCACCGACGTTGAACAACCGATTTCGGATGTCCGCACCATGGCCGACATCGTGGATGACCAGACCGCGTCGCGCGCCGCGCAGGTGCGCGTGCTGGGCGCTTTCGCCATGCTGGCATTCCTGCTGGCCGCCGTGGGAATACACGGCCTGCTCTCGTTCGCGATTTCCCGCCGCCGGCAGGAGATCGGCGTGCGCATTGCGCTGGGCGCGCGGCCCGCCGGGATCGTCCGCATGGTCATGCGGCAGGCGCTGGTCCTGGCGCTGGCCGGCATCGCGCCCGGCATCCTCCTGGCCTACGCCGGCGGCCGGGCCATGGCCGGCCTGCTGGCAGGCATCCAGCCCGGCGACACGCTGACCTTCGCCAGCGCCATGGGGCTATGCGGGCTGATGACCCTGCTGGGCAGCTTTTTGCCGGCGTTGCGCGCGGTCCGGATCGACCCCATGACGGCCATCCGCACCGATTAGTTCAGCTAGAACTCGAACCTTCCCGCCAACTGAAAAGCCCGCGGACCGCCCGACCCGAAAATGTTGGAGTCGCGGCTGGTCGGTACCCCGAAGCCGGCGCCTTCCGAGGTCAGATTGTAACTGTATCCGCCCAGGTTGGCGATGTTGAAAATGTTGAAGCATTCGCCGATCAGCTTCAGCTTCAATCGCTCGGTGCCCAGGTTGAACGTCTTTGTCACGCGCACATCCTGCGAGTTGAAGCTGCGCGGGAACGACCATGTGGATGGCAGCGCAATAGTCGGAATCGTGCCCGTGGTGGTGGACTTGCCGGCGTACGTCTGGTTGAATTGATTCACCAGTTGAATCAACTGCGCCTTGCCGGCGCTGACGTTGAACTCGTTGTAGCCGATGCCGGGCAGCGGCGATCCGCCCGTCTCGCCGGCGGCGACAGCGCCGTTGCCGTTCAGGTCCACTCCCGAGATGGACGGCTCGATCGGTCCCACACTGGAGAAGGACTCGATGCCCGAGATCTGGAAGCCCCACGGCAGATCCACGATGAACGATCCGGTCAGGATCTGGTGGCCCGCCTGGGGTCCCCAGCTCGCAAACCAGTTGCTGTCGTCCACCAGCCCGTTGTAGCCGACCTGGCTGGCATAAGCATAGGACAACTGCCCCGCGGTCCGGTGCGAGAAGCGTTTGTTGGCCTTGAGCAGGAGGCCTTTGTAGTGCGAGCGAGCGCCGCTGATGATCCCCTGGATCACGCCGGTGGAGCACTCCGCGGTGGGATCCAAGGCCTGCGCTCCCTGGCATGCCGGAATAACCGGGCCGGCCGCGCTGTAGAAGTGGTTCAGATCCGTGTCGCGAATCATCTGGTGGAGATATTGGCGGAACACGAAGTCAGCCGTAACCACGAAATCCGAGCGGATTTCCCGCTGTATGCCGATGCTGGCATGTTCCGAATACGGCGGCCGGAAATTGTGGGCCAGCATTTCGGTGCCGGTCTTGAATACGTTGATGTTGCGAATCGCCAGGCTGGTGTTGCCGGGAGGCCCCAACTCGGCCTGCGCGCCGGCGTAGAACGTCGGGATCAGCGAAACCAGTTCCGCTCCGGTGAACGTCGTCGGCTGGCTCGAAAGCGCCGAGGGTTGCAGCGGCGGGGGCAGGGCGCCAAAATCGTTGATCTGCGCGATGGTGGGGAAGAAAACGCTGTCGCCCAACAGCGCGCGGCCGGTGCCGGCGGGTCCCAACATGGCGCGCTCGATGAGGCGGACTTCGATGTTGATCGTATCGTAGTAAACGCCCACGCCGCCGCGGATCACCGTCTTGTTCTGCTTGTCGACGGTCCAGGCAAAGCCCAACATGGGGCTGAAGTCGTGGGGCGAGTGCAGCTCGTTCCCCAGATTACCCGAACCGTAGACCGGCGCCAGGTAGTCCGGCTTGGTGAGATCGAAGTTGAGGGCGTTGCTCTCGTAAGTCCAGGCCAACCCGTAATTCAGACTGAAGCGCGGCTTGACCCGCCAATTGTCCTGCCAGAAGAAGTGGAAGGTGTTGTCGTGATCCGCGTTGCCGCGATTCCACAGCGGCGGCTGATTGATGTCGCCGACACCCATCGCAAAGCCGGCCACCGGAAGCTGCAGGATGTCGTTGATCGAGTTGAAGGAAGACGGAATGCTCAACTGGAAGGGCGGCGGTACCTGCGAATTGAAGTACTGGACGATCTCGGGCGAGTAGAGAACTCCCGCGGCGGGCGCCGCGTAGGCGTAAGTGCCGATGCCTTTCTGATACTCCCAGTAAGCGCCGAACTTCATGGCATGGCCGCCCTTCATCTTGCTGACGTTATCGGAGAAGATATGCCGCCGCAGCACCCGGCTCTGCGGCGCGTTGGTGGCGTCACCGATGGTGAAGTTCGACACGCCGTAAATGCTGAGGTTCGGCATGCCTAAGCCAATACAGGGCGCCGGGCAGATGGAGGCGGTCGGCGGATTATTGGTGTTGGACCAATAAGTGTACGAATAGCGGAATTCGTTGGCCGTGGTGGGACTGAGCGCGCTGGTGAGCGCGAACACTCCCGAATCTGCCCAGTTCGTGTTTACGTCCCAATCCGACGGCAGATCGCCGCCGCCGGAGGGCGCGTAGCCATTGTTGCCGTCGTGCGAATAACGCAGGGAGGCGGTGTGCTTCGCGTTGATGGTCCAGTCCAGCCGCTCGTTCAGCTCGTTCTCGTGGAACGGGCTGGCGGCATACGACGCGAATTGCTGGAACAGGGGATCGCTGGGAAACGCGCTGAATACGCCCACCTGGTTTGTGTGTTCCAGAGCCGAGAAGAAGAACAGCTTGTCCTTGACGATCGGACCACCCACGTCAAAACCGGACTGGCGGCGCGCGAAGAAGGGGCTGGCCGGTTCGGTGGCGACGCGCTGCAGGTAAGGATACGCCGACATATTATGGTCGCGGAAGTAGAAGAACGCGGCGCCGTGGAAATCGTTCGTGCCGCCGCGCGTGGCGATGTTCACCGCGCCCCCCGCCCCGATGGCATTCGAAAGGTCCATGTTGGTCGAGGAGAGCTGGAATTCCTGCACCACTTCCTGCGAGAAGTTCTGTTGTGTGCCGCCCGTGACGGAGTCGGCGATGGTGGCGCCGTCCACCGTAATCCGCACGCTGCCGTTGCCGGAATCCGCGCCCAGGATATTGACGTCGAACAGGCGGTTGTATTGGCCGACGCTGTTCGCCGAGACGGAAACGCCGGGCTCCAGCATGGCCAGGTTCAGGAAGCTGCGGCCGTTCAGCGGCAGGTTCTCGATCTGCTGGCGGTCGATCACGCCGGAGATGGTATGCGTGTCGTAATCGATCTGGGCGGCTTCGCCCTGTACGCTGACTACTTCGGTGGCCGCCCCGACCTGCATCACGATGTCCACCATGGTGGATTGGCCTACCTGCACGGTAGCCTGTTGGATCATGGTCCGAAATCCCGATGCCGTGGCCTTCACGACATAGGTTCCGGCCGCCAGCGGCGCGACCCCGAAAGTCCCATCGGTGCCCGTGACCACCTGGCGCTCCACGCCCGTATTTTTGTTTGTCACCGTAACCGCGACGTTCTGCATCAGTCCGCCGCTCTGGTCATGCACCATGCCGTTGAGCGATCCGACCGGGACCTGCGCCCGGACCGGAACCAGAGCCGATACTGCAATGCACAATAGCGACAGACTGAGTCGCAAGCGATTTGACATACCCCCTCCGAAAGCGTGCAATGCTAACTGCGCACGTCGCGCTAGATTAATCACGGTCAGGGGCCGTTGTCAAGGGGGGTACGATTTGTGACAATCGCGTCAGATAATCGGTTGCCATCCCGCCCGCCGGCTGACATTCGCCTATGATTGTTATTCTCTATGCGGATTCGCTGGCTTCTTATCTTTTGGATCTTCACCATCAGCGCCGTGGCGTTTCTGGACCGTGTCAACATCTCCATCGCGGGCCGTTTCATCCAGCAGGAGTTTCATATCAGTGACGTCCAGCTCGGCCCGGTGTTCAGCGTGTTCCTGGTGGGATACGCCATATTTCAAGCGCCCGCGGGACGCCTGGCCGACCGTTTCGGACCGCGCCTCGTCCTGATGCTGGGCACCATCTGGTGGGGCCTATTCACCGCTCTGACCGCCCTGGTGCCCGCGGGCATCGCCGGGCTGCTGCTGGTCCTGATGGCCGTGCGCTTCTCCCTGGGAGCCGGCGAGGCGGTCATGTTTCCGGCCTCCAACCGGCTGGTCGCGAACTGGATACCGACCCACGAGCGCGGCTTGGCGAACGGCATCATCTTCGCCGGCGTAGGCGCGGGCGCCGGAATCACACCGCCGCTGGTCACCTACATCGTGTTGCATTACGGATGGCGGTCGTCGTTCTGGATGAGCGCCGTGCTTGGACTCGTTGCGGGCCTGGTGTGGTATTGGATTGCGCGCGACCGGCCGGAGAATCACCCCTGGGTGACGCCGGCTGAGGTCGCCCACATCGAAGCCGGGCTGCCCGAGCCGCCCGACGAACTGACCATCGGCCATACCTTGCCCTGGCGCACCATCTTCCTCAGCAAAGACGTGGCCGCCATTGCCGCCAGCTATTTCACTTACGGCTACGCCGCGTGGATATTCTTTGCCTGGTTCTTCATCTATCTGAGCAAAGTACGGGGACTGGATTTGAAGTCCAGCTCCTATTACTCCATGCTCCCGTTCCTGGCCATGGCGGTCTGTTCGCCCCTGGGCGGGCGTATCAGTGACACGCTGACCCGGCGTCATGGGAAGCGCATCGGGCGGTGCTGGCTGGCGGTGGTGGGCATCGCGCTGGCGGCCGTCTTCATCGCCTTGGGCACGCAGGTGGCGAGCGCGCGCCTGGCCAGCGTGGTGTTGGCCGGCGGCGCCGGCGCGTTGTATCTCTCGCAAAGCTCCTTCTGGTCGGTGACCGCGGATATGGCCGGCGCTTCCGCCGGAGCCGTCTCCGGGGTTATGAACATGGGCGGACAGATCGGCGGCATCGTGACGGCTTCGCTCACGCCTTTGATCGCGCGGGAATTCAGTTGGACCGCTTCCTTTCTGGTGGCCGCGGCGCTGTGTGCCGCCGGATCGCTGGCATGGCTGATGGTCGACCCGGAAACGGAGTTAGGCAAGCCGAAGCGCACGGCCGTAACTCGCCAATCCGGCTAGCCTGGATGCCTGGAGACGATGCCGAGCCGCTACCGGATGGATTGCAGTCTCCTATAATGGAGAGTCCGATGAAACCACCGGTCCCGCTGAACGAACATATGCGCCTGGAGTTGTTGCGGCAGTATGACGTTCTGGACACGCCGGCCGAGGCGGTCTTCGATGAGATCACGGAACGCGCCGCCGCGGTGTGTGAAACGCCGGTCAGCCTGCTGACCTTCGTGGATCGCGATCGGGTCTGGTTCAAATCAAACAAGGGACTGTCCCTGCGGGAAATGCCCCGTGAGACTTCGTTTTGCGCGCACGCCGTCTGCCAGGACGAATTGTATGTGGGAGACACCTTGGCGGACGAGCGTTTCACCGACAATCCCCTGGTGACCGGCGCGTCGTGCATCCGGTTTTACGCCGGTGTGCCCCTGCGCTCACCGGAAGGACTGGCGCTGGGGACTCTTTGCGTCCTCGATCAGCAGCCGCGCGAGTTGACTCCGGAACAGGGCGCGATTCTGAGGCAGCTCGCCCAAGAAGCCGTTTTGTTGCTCGAGATCCGGCGCGCGGGCGGGCGGACGCCTGCCTGAGCGGAGCGGCGCCATGTCCTTCGCCGGCATGAGAGTCCTGTCGCTCGAAAGCCGCCGCTCCGCTGAAATCGCCGAGCTGATCCGCAAACAGGGCGGCGATCCCGTGCTGGCGCCTTCCATGCGCGAAGCACCGCTCGAAAAGAACGACGAAGCCTTCCGCTTCGCCGAGCGTCTGTTCGCCGGCGAGTTCGACATGATGATCCTGCTCACCGGGGTGGGCACACGTCTGCTGGACCAGACGCTGAGCGCGCGATACCCGGCCGGCCAATTTGCGGAGGCGTTGCGCCGCATCACGGTAGTAGCCCGCGGGCCCAAGCCCGCCGCCGTGCTGCGCGCCATGGACGTGCCGGTGACCGTTACGGTCCCGGAGCCGAACACCTGGCGCGAACTGCTGGCAGCCATCGCGGACCGGCCCGAGCGGCGCATCGCGGTGCAGGAGTACGGCCGCTCCAACTCCGATCTGCTGGAGGCGTTGCGGCAGCGCAGCGACGAAACCGTCTCCGTGCGCGTCTACCAGTGGGATCTGCCCGCGGATACCCGGCCCTTGCGCCAGGCCGCGCAACTTCTCGCGGCCGGCGCAATCGACGTCGCGCTTTTTACGACTGCGATGCAGATCGTACACCTGTTGCGCGTCGCGGCCGAAGAAAGGATCGAAGACGCCGCGCGGGCGGCCTTGCGCAGGATCGTGGTCGGCTCCATCGGTCCCACCACCAGCGAAGCTCTGGACGACGCCGGCGTGAAGGCGGATCTGGAGCCTTCCCATCCGCGTATGGGACTACTGGTGCAGGAAACCGCGGCCGGCGCCGAAGCGATCGCCCGCGCGAAAAAGTGATAGCGTGGGCTTGAGGTTGTCCCATGGTCACTGCATCGCAACTGCGTGCCGGAATGGCCATTCGATACAACGGCCAAGTCTATAAGGTGGTATCCAGCGAATATCATCCGGGACAGGGCAAGATGGGGGGCGTCTCTCACACCCGCCTGAAGAACCTGACGACCGGGACCTTGTGGGAACACAGCTTCCGCGCCGATCTGAAGTTGGACACTCTGCCCGTCGAAAAACGCTCCCTCGAGTTTCTGTATTCCGATGCGGACCGCTGTTACTTCATGGATCCCGCGACGTACGAACAGATCGGCGTGCCGCTGGCCGTCGTGGGCCAGCAGGCCAAGTTTCTGGAGCCGCAGATGAAGCTGCCCGTGGAGTTCGTGGAAGAGCGCGCGATGAGCGTCTTGTTTCCGGAAATTCTGGAGGTGCGTATCGCGGAGACGGCGCCGCCGGTGCACGCGCAGCAGGACAGCACCTGGAAGCCCGCCCGCCTGGAAAACGGCATCGAAATCATGGCGCCGCAATTCATCAAAGCCGGGGACCTGATCCGCCTGGACGTGGAGAATCTGAAGTACGTGGATCGGGCCAAGGCCGCCGGGCATTAACCGGCAGCGCCGGCGTCCGCGCGTCCGTCAGACGCTGACGACCGGGCAGGGCGACTGGCGAATGATGGCGTAGGCGTTGGTGCGCAGCCGTCCGAAAACCCCGGCCGCGGAACCACGCCCGATGACCAGCAGGTCGGCATTCCGGTTGGCGGCCAATTCGCAGACCGTCTTGGGCGGATCGCCGGGTTCGATGACCAGTTCGGCCTGGCAGCCCGTGCGCTGTTGCAGGCGGTCCAATTCATCGCGCACAGTCAATTCCATTTCCTCCCGCCGGCTGCCATTCTCCCCGTTTCCGCCCGGCGCCGTGGCCATCACATGCAGCACGGTGAGGCGCGCGCCGAACTCGTTCTGCATCGCCGCCGCCCAAGTGAGCGCGCTGCAGCTCTGCGGCCCCAGATCGATGGCGCACACGATGTGGCGAAACTCGACCGTCCGCGCCGCGGGCGCCTCTTCCAGGTGGACGCCGGTCCAGACCGGGCAGTCCGCATCGTGCAGAACCTTGGCGGTGATGGAGCCCAGGATGAACTGGCGGAACGGCCCGTAGCCGTGCGTCGGCATCACGATCAGGCCGGCGTTTTCTTCCTGCGCGAAGCCCACGATCTGGCGCGCCGGATCGCCTTCGAGCACCACCCGCCGGGCTTCCAGGCCCTGCAGTTCGCCGGCCAGGAAGGTCTCCAGCTCCTTCTCCACCTGCGCGCCGCGATTGGCGTACAGTTCGGTCAACATCGATCCGCCGATTTCCAGCGCGCCGAATTCGTAATGCGGCGGCGTCAACACGTGCAACAGGGTAAGTTCCGAGTGGAAATGTTCAGCCAGGGTGCGGGCGTAGCGGGCCGCGCCCAGGGATCGCTCCGAGAAATCCACCGGCAGCAGGATCTTCGCTAATGACTTCATAACCGCCTCACTTTTGCGCCTTACTCTCGACCACACCCAGGTCCGTGAGAATCTTAGGCGCGGACTCTTCCGTCGCCAGCAGGCTGTGACAGGCGCCGCAATCCTGCGTCACCTTCCGCCCGTCGGCACTCGCATGACTGTCGTCGTGACACCGGAAACAACCTGGAAAATCGGTATGGCCGATGTTATTCGGGTAAGTTCCCCAGGTGACTTTCATTTCCGGAAACACATTTCGGTTGTAAATAGCCAGTAAGTTCTGCGCGCTGCGCACTACTTCCGCCTGGCGCGTTTTGAAGACGGCCGGATAGGTATTCCGATAAAAGGCCTCGAAGTCGGCGGGGATGCGCGCCGCCGCGGCTTCGCGGGTGGGATAACCGGCTTTGAGGATTTCGATGCTCTTCTTATGGGCGAAGGGCAGGCTGGCGGACAGGTCGCCGGCGGCCATCGCCTCGTTCACGGCCCTTTCCGGCAGCTTATAACTGTGGGACGGCCGGTTGTGGCAGTCCATGCAATCCATTTCGCGGATGGTCAAGCCTTTGCCGTCGGCGGCCGCGCCCTCGGCCCGATAGACCGTCTTGCCCCCCGGCCCATCGTACTCGATCCAGGGAATCGTCTGCCGTTGCGCGTCGGAATATCCGTAACGGATCTTCACCCCCACGCCCAGGTGCGTGCCGTGGATGCCGATGCCGTGGTTGCCGCCGCCGATTTTCATCAGCAACACGGTCTTGGCGGGCGAGTTGTTTTCGTCGTCGCCGAACTTGTCGATCACCCGCAGCCGGTCCTCGCCGTACTTCTGCGGCCAGTGACAGGCTTCGCAGGTTTCGCGCGCGGGACGCAGGCTGCGCACCGGCGTGGGGATGGGCGTCTCGTAGGTGTGGAAGGTGACCGCAAAGACCTGCCGGATGCCGGACAGCTTACTGCGCACGAACCAGGACTCTCCCGGCCCGATATGACATTGCACGCACTCCACGCGCGAATGCGGCGAGCTTTGATACGCCGTAAACTCCGGCTGCATCACCGTGTGGCACGTCTGCCCGCAGAACGACACCGTCTCCATGTAGGAGACCGCGCCGTACGCCAATTGGCTGGCGATCACGATATTGGCGAAGGTGGTGACGCCGATAAACGTCAGCAGACGGCGGAACTCCACGTTCTTCAGCGTCAGTGGCGGAAAGGTGGCCGGATAGAGGCCGTGCCGCCGCTCCCGCTTGTTCCTCAGGTAGATGCCCAGCGGGATCAGGATCAGCCCCAGAAAGAACAGGCCCGGCAGCGCCAGAAACGCCAGGATCCCGTTGTACGGGTTATGGACTTCGCCGCGCAGGGTGGTCGGCAGCAGGAACAGCCAGAATACCGTGGCGGTGGTGACCACCACCACCCCGATCAGGCTGATCCAGTTGTTGGAAAGGTGTACTAAGGGTGAAAGTTGAGAGGGCCATTTGGCCTTGGGCGGCGCAATCATTGGTGTAGTGTGCGGCTTCCGGCCGCGGTTTCGGCCGGTTCGGTCGTATCTGAATCGGAATGGTTTTCGTGGGCCGGCTGTTGTTCCGGTTCTTTCACGCTGACGCCGGTGAGCCACGCGGTATCCATCGGATAAACGTCGGGATCGAAGATCACCCCATAGAAGTGCCACACGACGATCGCCAGCGTGGCCAGCAGCGCCTCATAGAAATGGACGGAAGTGGCCACGTCCAGCCAGAGTTTGGGGAAGAGCGCCAGCATCAGATTGTTGCCCCACAGCATCAGGCCGGTCGCGATCATCACGATGGCGCCCCATACCACGGCCCAGTATTCGGCCTTCTCGACGTAGCTGTGCGGCGAGCGTCCGGGCTTCGCCGTCCGCAGTCCGACGTTATAGGCGAAGTTGGCCAGTGCTTCCCGGCCATCCGCGATGTTGGGGAACATCTCCATCCAATGCCGGCGCAGGCGGCGGTTCACGATCAGGGAGGCCACGTGCAGAATGGTGACCGCCATGAAAACCAAGGCGGCGATACGGTGAACGATACCGCGCAGGTAACCCTCGCGGAACATCAGCGGACGAGCCCACCATTGATCGGGATACTTCAGCGCGAATCCGGTCCAGACCAGCGTCAGGAACGAGGCCACCAGCAGCGCGTGTTCAACCCTCTCAAACGGGAGCATGCGCACGTTGGGCCGGCCCGGAAAATCGGGAAGCGTCGTCCGCCGCGGCACGCCGCCGTTGCCCCGCAGGCGGAGCAGTTTCCGCACCCAATCGCCGCCGTTGTGCAGCAGCATCAGGCCGATGGTTAAGGGGATCAGCAGCAGGTAAAATTCGCGCACCCAGCGCAGCGCGGGCGCTTCCCGGCGCCCGTCGATGACGTGCACCTGGCTTATGGCGAAACGCTTTCCGGCGCCCTGGTGGCACTTGCCGCAGGTGGTCGCCAGGTTTTTGGGATTGATCGTGGAGCGCGGGTCCGAGGAAGGCAGGATGTTGTGCACGCCGTGGCAACTGGCGCAGTTCGCCACCGTCTCGTTGCCCTCCTTGGCCGCCAGGCCGTGATAGGATGCGTCGAAACTGACTACCCGGTCCACCGGCAGGCCGAACCGGCGCGACAGGCGCACATTGCCGTGGCAGTTGCCGCAGGTATCCCGGATGTTCTCGGCATGCACCGGCGAGTTCTTGTTGGCGGGCGCCAGAATGGAATGCTCGCCATGGCAATCGCTGCAGATGGGCGCCTGGGTTATGCCTTTGGCCAGCGCCTGCCCATGCACGCTGGCGCGATACTGGGCCAGCACCTGGTCGTGACACATCCCGCAGGTCTCCGGCAATTTGGCGCGGAACTCGGCGGATTTCGAGGGGAGCAGCTCGTGGGCGGCGCCGTGGCACACACCGCAATCCGGCGCCGCGCCGTTGCCGCTCCTGGCTGCCTGGCCGTGCACGCCGCGGTCGAAGTCGGCCTGCTGGGCGGCGTGGCACTGGCTGCACGCCGGCTTGGGGATGTTGGTGGGGTGCGGATATTCGTCGTGCTTGACGTGGCACGTCGCGCAGGCCACCGACGCGTGGGCGCTCTTGGCGAGCTTGGCGCCCTGGTCGTCGTGGCACGCGGTACACGCGGAGTTATCCGCCGCGTATGCCGCCGGCAGAGCCGCCCCGGCCCATAACAAGAGACCGGTGCCGGCCACACAAATCCTACCTGCGCGATTGCGTGCCTGACTCATCTCAACCTTTCGGGGAATGGCGGAAAGTTAGTTAGTAAGATGGAACGTTGTTCCAGATCTGATACATGTAAATCGCGGCCAGCACCAGGCCATATACGACCGTGATAACAGTGAGCGTTTTTCCCCAGCGATCGATGGAAGCCAGCTTGTGGGCCATGGCGGTCTGCTCGGACGGCATGTTGCCTTCCAGGTGGATGGAGTCGTCCTCCTGCGAGGAGACCGACTTCCGGTAGATGATCAGGCTGATAACCGCGATTGCCAGCAAAGCCCAAAACGCGGCATACGGCAGTAAATTGACGTTCATTTGTGACCTCCTTTAGATTTGGACCCTCACCGGTCCCTGATTCCCGCTGCCGGGCAGCGGGCGCCCAAAATCCCGGCCTGTAGCCTCTTCGATCGCTTCCACCACCAACAACAGATAAGCGTCCAGGGCGCACTGGACTTCCTGCCGCGCGGTGCAGTCGCCATATTGATCCTGCGTCTGGCAAACCGAACAGACCTTAAGCCGGATCGCGTCGATGTAATCCTCCATCCGGTCGCTATGGGTCGACTGAATGGCTTCGGCTACTTGCGGAAACAAGCGAAACAGCGCACACTCCACCGGCCGGTCCAAACCGCATGTGCCATCCGGCTTGCGATCTGTGCAAACCCCACAAATCCGGTTGCGGACCAGGGCCTCCAACTCGCTTAGAGACCGTTCCATGTGATTCCCTCCTGGAAATCCAAAGCGATGCACGCTAGGGTCCAACTTATATCTATTGTGGTTTGTAGCGTTTTGCGCCGACCAGAGTGGCTTCTGGGGATAATGGCGCAGCACTGACAGGCCTACTGGGGGAATTACCGCCTAACACGGCGGCCGGTTGCGACTTGGGAACACGCAGAGCGGCCGCCATGATGGCTAGCAGAACCGTGCTGGGAGGATCGTCCGGAGAAACCAACGACACGATCCCCGCCTCCCAGGCGTGCGACAGGTTGGTGGGGTCTTTACGAGTCAACAGCACCACCCGCTCCGGATACGGCAGGGGCAGTGGCACCCGGCTGAGGCTGGCCTCATCCATCACCAGAACGCATCTTTCTCCGGGTCGCGGCGTTTCGACGCTCTCCACATGCCAGGGGCCGCTGCGGGCCAGCGCATCGCGCAGGGCCGCTTCGTACGCCGGGTCCGTGATCGCGAGCTGAATCGTCTGCATGATGCTCGCTCCGCCTGGGTCTTGCTCCTACTTGGACTCCTGGTAGCCGTCCAAGGATTTGTGCTCCTTGAAGTACTTGCCGGCTCCCGTCAGTTCCTTGGGCTTGGCCTTGGAATCTACGTGGCAAAATGCGCACGACTTCTTCGTTGTCTTCACGTATTCCGGTTTGCCGAACGACAACGTCGAGCTCACCAGAAACCCGCCAACCAGAATTGCAGTAGGAAGGATGTACTTGATCTTCGACATGAAACCTCCGCCCGCAGGACTGCAATTACCTGACCACCCAGGATTAGGCCGATTTTGCTCGGGCTTTGCCCGCTGGAATCGTCTCTTTCCGGGTGAATTGCCCCCTTCTCTCTCTGCCCGTTTGGGCCAATTAACGCACGGTCACTGATCAAGATATAATTAAACTTAGCCTATAGCGATGTCCAAGCTGACGCCCGACTGGCAACAGTCCCGCATCCTCGAAGCGGTCTTCGATCAATTATCGGATGCGTTGGTCCTTTATTCGCCGGATTTCACCATAACCGGGGTGAATCACGCCGCCGAAAAACTCTTCGGCATGACATCCGAAGAGATGATCGGCCGCCACTGCCAGGAAGTCTTCCGCTGCGGCGTCTGTGACCCGGGCTGCGGCGTCCTGGCGGGCCTCAATCAGAGCCCCGCCGCGCCCCACTGCACCATCCGGCTGCATACCGATAACGGCATGGAACGCCTGGTGGTGATGCGCACCAACCAGATGTTCAACGGCGATGGCCACCTGGAAGGCGTGGTCGCCACCATCAAGGACGTCACCGAAGAGGCCGCGCCGCAGAAACGCGAGGTGATCGCCGAGTCTCCCCTGATGCGCGAGGCGCTCAACTTCGTGCGCCGCGTGGCCGCCAGCGAAGCCACCACCATATTGCTCGAAGGCGAGAACGGCACGGGCAAGGATCTGATCGCCAAGACCCTGCATTACCAGAGCCTGCGCCAGGCCGAGCCCTTCATCGCCATCAACTGCGCCGCCATCCCGGAAACATTGCTCGAAAGCGAATTGTTCGGCTACGAGAAAGGCGCCTTCACCGATGCCCGCCAGCAGAAACGCGGCATCTTCGAATTGGCCGATAAGGGCACCCTGTTCCTCGACGAAGTCGGCGAGATCCCCCTGATGCTGCAGGCCAAGCTCCTGCGCGTGCTCGAGGACCAATGCTTCCGCCGGCTGGGAGGACTGAAGGACATTCAACTGGACCTGCGCGTGATCGCCGCCACCAATAAGAACCTGCGCGAGGCAGTCAAGGAAGGCGCCTTCCGCCAGGACCTCTATTTCCGGCTGAACGTGATCCAGATCGTGCTGCCGCCCTTGCGCGAACGCCCGGAGGACATCGTCCCGCTGGCGCGCTTCTTCATCGATCACTACAATCGCAAGTTCCGCCGCGGCATCGAAGGCATATCGCCTGCCTCCGAACAACTGCTGCTCTCGCACGACTGGCCCGGCAACGTGCGCGAGATGCGCAACGCCATCGAG